>JBJMHA010000001.1:0-14053 GCA_045807625.1 Thermoanaerobaculia bacterium
ACAGGGCCGCCCCTACAAATCGAGACCGGCCGGGCTGACCGCATGGCCGAGGTGGCGGATTGCCTGGCGCGGAACCGGCGGCGCTATCAGGCGGCGCCGTTCTTCAGCGCTGCCGAGCTGCTGTCGCCCGAGCGCAGCCGGGGCTTGACGCCGGAGGATTTCCGGCTGGCGGTGAGGGATGGCCACGTCGTGGGCTGTCTGGCGCTGTGGGATCAGAGCGGCTTCAAGCAGGTGGTGGTGCGGGGGTATGCGCCGCGGCTGGCCCGCTGGCGGCCGTGGATCAACCGCCTCTCACCGGTCCTGGGGACGCCGCGCCTGCCGGATCCGGGGGAGCAGCTGCCGCACGCCTACATCTCGCATATCGCCATCGATAACGACGATCCGGAGATCTTCAAAGCACTCGTGGAGGCCGCGTATGCCGAGGCCCGCGTCCGGGGCTACGCCTACGTGGTGATCGGCCTCGCCGCCGGGCACCCGTGGCTGCCCTGGCTGGAGCGCCGCTTCCGCCCCCGGCGCTATGAGAGCGTGCTGTACACCGTGGATTGGGGGGAGGGGGCCGAGGCGATCGAGGCGCTGGACGGCCAGCTCCCGCACGTCGAGGCCGCGCTGCTGTGAGAGGGCGCCTGGTCCGCCGGGAGGCGCTGACGGAGGCCGACCGGGAGGCCATGTACGGCCTGCTCGGCGCCTCCTTCGAGGGGGTCACGCGCGAGCGCTTCGTCGCCGACCTGGCGGAGAAGACCTGGGCCTTGCTTCTGGAAGACGAGACCGGCCTGCGCGGCTTCTCGACGCTCCTGCTCTACGAATCCTCGCCGCCGGGCGAGGAGGTCTGCACGGTGGTCTATTCGGGGGACACGATCGTCGATCCCGCCGCCTGGGGGAGCGCCGCGCTGCCGCGCTGCTGGATCGCCGCCGTCCGCCGTCTGCGCGAGGAGCACCCCAAGGGCCGGCTCTGGTGGCTCCTGCTGACCTCCGGCTTCCGCACCTACCGCTTCCTGCCGGTCTTCTGGAAGGACTTCTGGCCGCGCTGGGACGTTCCGGCCCCTCCGGAGCTCCAAGCCCGTCTCGACTTCCTGGCGGAGGAGAAGCTCGGCGATCTCTACGTGAAGGACCAGGGGATCGTCCGCTTCCCCGAGCCGCAGAGGCTCCGCGGCGAGCTGTCCGAGGTGCCCGAGGGGCGGTTGGCCGATCCGCACGTGACGTTTTTTCTCGCCAAAAACCCCAACTGGAGGGGTGGCGACGAGCTGGCCTGCCTGACCGAGATCGCGGAAGAGAACCTGACGGCGGCGGGGCGGCGGATGTGGCGGGGAGGGGGGCTGGTCAGTCCAGACACAGCCGCTTCCTGACCTCGGCGAGAGGAACCCGCTTCGTCTCCCGCGATCTTTCTTCGAGGAGCGCCAGAAGCTCGCGGTTCTTTCCGGTGGCCTCGACCTCGGCTCGGAATTCCGCCTCATCGGGCTCGCTCTGATTCGGGTCGGTTTCGGACATGAAACAGTATCCTAAGTCAGAATAGTCCTTCTTTGTCAGCGCTGGCGTCCTCGGTCGGTTGGCCCTCATCACCCCGGCCCTCTTCTCCCAGCCTCCCTCCCTTCCTGACGGGAGAAGAGGGAGAAGTTAGCTTGATTTGTCTTTAAGCCCCTCTCTCCCGTCAGGTGGGGGGGAGGCGGGGAGAGAGGGGTTGGGGAGTGAGGGCCAGCCCCGAAGGGGCGGCATTCTCCGGCAGGAGATCTAACAACTTTGGGGTAAATTGGGCCATCTTCGAGACTTTCCTTTGACCGCCCTCCTGAACCTCCCCTGGCTCGCCGCCAATCTATCCGGATATCTCCGCTTCCGGCAGGCCCTCGTCGATCCGGAAAGAGCTCAGCGTGCCCTGCTGGGCCACTATCTCCGTAGGAACGCCGGCACCGCCTTCGGGCGCGCCCACGGGTTCGCCGCGATCTGCTCGGCCGAGGAGTACCGCGAGCGCGTCCCCACGGCCCTCTGGGAGGACATGGCGCCGTGGGTCGATCGGATCGCGGCGGGGGAGGCGAACGTCCTCACCCGCTCGCCCGTGCGGACCCTGGAGCCCACCAGCGGCTCCTCGGCGGCGGCGAAGCTCATTCCCTATACGGCGGCGCTGCAGCGGGAGATCCGGCGGGCGGTCGCGCCCTGGATCGTCGATCTCTACGGCCGCCGGCCGCGGCTGGCGCTGGGGAGCTCCTACTGGTCGATCACGCCGCCGGCGTTCGACGAGGAGCGGCCGGGGGGACAAGTGCGCGTGGGCTTCGAGGAGGATTCCCAGTACCTGGGCGGGCTCTGGAGCCGCCTGGTCGACGCCACGCTGGCCGTCCCCGGATCGGTGCGGCACCTGCGGGACCCGGATGCCTTCCGCCAGGCTACCCTGAAGCACCTGCTACGGCGCCGCGACCTGACCGTGATCTCGGTCTGGCATCCGAGCTTCCTCCTGCTGCTGATGGAGGCGCTCCCGCGGCTGTCTCCCGAGCCCCCGGGCCGGATCTGGCCGCGGCTCGGGCTGATCAGTTGCTGGGGGGATGCCCACGCGGCCCTTTCGTTACCGGAGCTGGCGCGGGCGTTCCCGGGGGTCGAGATCCAGCCCAAGGGTCTGCTGGCCACGGAAGGCTTCGTCACCATCCCCTTCGCGGGACGATGGCCGCTGGCGATTCGATCCCATTTCTTCGAATTTCTTCCCGAGGACGGCGGCGGTCCGCGCTTCGCCTGGGAGCTCGAGGAGGGCGGGATCTACTCCGTGGCGCTCACCACGGGCGGTGGGCTTTATCGTTACTGTCTTCAGGACCGGGTGCGGGTCGAGGGCTTCGTGGAGAGGACGCCGTCGCTCCGCTTCCTGGGCAAGGAGGGGCACGTCTCGGACCTCCGCGGGGAGAAGCTCCATGAGAGCTTCGTGGCTGGAGCGCTGGCGCGGGTCTTCGAACGGGCCGGGATCGCCCCGCGCTTCGCGATGCTGGCGCCCGATGAGAATCATTACGTGCTCTACCTGGAATCGGAGACGGTGCCGGCTGGCCTGGCCGGTGAGATCGACGCGGAGCTGGTGGCCAATCCGCAGTACCGTCTCTGCCGCGCCCTGGGCCAGCTCGCGCAGGTACGGATTCAACTCGTAGGGCCGGGCGCGTACGGCCGCTATCTCGAAGAGTGCCGCCGGCGGGGCCAGCGGTGGGGGGACGTCAAACCGCTGGCGCTCTCGCCGCTCGGTGGGTGGGGGGAGGTGCTGGAAACGTGAACATTCGGCGAAGGCGGTAGAGACGTCCCAGTCCGTTTCAGCACAACACGGGCAGGCCACCAACGTCGGGACGTCTCTTCGGAGGGCATACCCTCCCGGCAACCACAGATCGCCGGACCGCGCCGCCTTCGATCCATCGGCGCGGGTAGCCAGGCGTTGGTGTCCTCGGGAGAGAGACGTCCCGACTTTGGTGGCCTGCGAGCGTCGTGCTGAACGGACTGGGACGTCTCTACCGTTTGCCGCGCCGTTTTCCGCTCTAGAATAGAGCCCATGATCGCCGAGAAACCCGACGCCGAGCCGATCCCCGGCGCTCTCAACCTCGCGCTGGCCGGAGCCGCGTCCACCGCGGCCCTGGGGCTGCTCGTGTTCGCCTCCAAGACCCCCTCCTGGGGGTGGCGGATCGCCGCGGCGGTGGCCTTCTCCTACGTCAACAACACGATCTTCTCGCTGCTCCACGAGGCGGTGCACGGGCATCTCCATCCGAATCCGAAGGTCAATGAGACGGCCGGCCGGCTGATGGCGGCCTTCTTTCCCACCGGGCTCGGGTTCCAGCGGATCTGCCACCTGGGGCACCACCGGCGGAACCGCACCGACGCGGAGGTCTTCGACTACATCCTCCCAGGGGAAAACCGGCTGCTGAAGACGGCCCAGTGGTACGGCATCCTCACCGGCCTCTACTGGCTCCTGCCGCCTCTCGGCTGCCTGCTCTACCTGATCTGGCCTGGCTTCTTCAACCTGCCGGAAAGGTTGAAGGGGACGCGCTATTTCCGCCAGACGAGCACCGCGGCCATGCTCTCCGGCTTCGAGGGGGTCCCGGAGGGGACAATCCGCCTGGAGATCCTCTTCTCGTTCGCCTTCCAAGCGGCGGCCATCTGGCTGCTCGGCCTTACCCCCGCGGGGTGGCTCACCTGCTACGCCGCCTTCGGCTTCAACTGGAGCTCCCTCCAGTACGCCGACCACGCCTTCAGCGAGCGCGACGTCCACGACGGCGCCTGGAACCTGCGGGTGAGCCGGCCGGTGCAGTACCTGTTCCTCAACTACCACCACCACAAGGCCCACCACCGCGATCCGCGCATCCCCTGGATCCACCTGCCCCGGCATGTGGACTTCACTGAGAAGCGCCCCGCGTTCCTCAGCATCTGGCTCAGGATGTGGCGGGGTCCGCGGGTCTGGCCAGGACAGAGCGGCGAAAGATCCACCTGACGCAGGCCACGGCCAGCAGCCATCCGGTTACGGCATCCAAAACGTGATGCTGGTGGGTCAGCACCGTGGAGGCCGCGATCAGAAATGCCCACAACCAGAGCACGGCCCGGATTGGCCGCGGAGCGCGCGGCGAGAAGATCGCCACGCAGATCACGGCGAAGGTCACGTGCAGCGACGGCAGCAGGTTGTAGGTGAGATTGAGGTCGTCCGCGACGTGGTACAGCCCGGCCCAGGGCCCGAGCTGGTCCTCGCGGGCCGGCGTGAAGGCGAGCTGGGCGGGGAGGAACAGGAAGCCAATCCCGGCCACCGCGATCGCCACCGCCATGGTGGCCACGGCCGCCCGGAATTCGCGGCGGGTGCGCAGGGCGAACGGCGCCAGCAGGAAGAGGCCGTAGACCGACATGTAGAAGACGGTCATCAACGGGACGAAGGGGAGGCCGAGCTCGGCGGAGAGATGGACCGGCACCCGGAAGGTCCGGTAGGCCGTCAGCCGGTCCATGCCGCCGTAGACGATCAGGAACCAGAGGGTGTCGGCGAGCGAGAGCAGCGCCGCCTCGCGGAGGTGGGGCCAGCCCGGCCAGGCCAGAAAGGGCTCGTCCCTCATCCGCCGAGCGTCTCGTTCAGATAGCGCAGGATGGCGCGCACCAGCGGGCCGGCGCCCCCCTTGGGCTGGAGGTAGTGGTCCGCGCCCCAGACCGGATAGAGCAGGCCGGGCAGGGCGCAGACGTCCGCCAGCACCAGGGCGCCGTCGTTGGGCCCGAGAGGGGTGAGGCGCTCGTGGCAGTTGCGGGAGGAGCGGCGGGTCAGGTGCTCGCGCAGGGGGAAGCCGGCGACGCTGATCAATTGGATGTGGGGGAGCAGGCGCAGCGACTGGTCCAGCGGGCCGCCGGAGCGGTATTGCAGCTCGCGGAGGAAGGCCGTGCCCTTCCCGCGCAGCCGGTAGTAGAGGCGGACCGCCCCCGCTCCAGGGCTCTTCGAGAGCAGCCAGTCGATCAGCGGCGTGCCGTCGAGGATGCCGCACAGGTTGACCCAGGCGGCCACGTTCCGGAAGGCCCGCTCCGCGTCCGGCTCGGCCAGCGCCACCTTGATGTCCGAGCCCCCCTTGCTGACCGAGGCCAGGATCACCGGCCGGTCCGGCTGGGAAGCCAGCCAGTCGCGGAGGATGCGGGAGTTCTCCTTCACCGTCCCGGTGGTGGCGAGCGGCACCAGGACGGTGGGGATGCCCATCCGCTCGGCCTGCTCCCGCACGAGCCGGCCGTCCGCGCCGGTGCGGGGGGTCTCTTTGTAGGAGGCCCCGGGGACGATGGCGAGGACCGCGCCGCAGCTCCATTCCGGAACAGCGGCGGGCTGGTCGCGGAGCTCGTCCACCCGGCGGATGAACGGCCCGTGGAGCGGCGACTCCAGCACCCGGCGGTAGAGGCGCTCCGTGGCCGCGTCGATGCCGTCGCGAGCGGCGAGCGCCCGCAGCTCCTCGGCGCTGGGGAGGGGAGCCGTCAAGCCGTCCGGCGCCTCCGGCCGAGCACGAGCCCGATGGCGAGGCCGATGGCGAGGGCGATCCCGCCCGTCCATCCGACCGTCCGCTTCGCCCCGTTCAGCAGCGGGTTGTCGAACAGGTTGTCCGACGCGTGCAGGTTGGCGATCAGCCACCGGCCGTCCTCCTTGACCATCGTGGCGCTCCAGCGGGCGGGGAGGTCGAAGCTCCGGCCGCTGGCCAGCTTGAAGTGCTCGACGGCGCTGCCGAAGGCGACGCCGGTGTCGCCGCCGTAGAGGATCGTGAGCTCGTCCACGTCCACGTCGGCGCCGAAGCTGTCGACCACCTTGTTCGGCCCCTGCAGCATGCGGGTCATGTACTTGCGGATGCCGTCGCGCCCGCGGCTGACCTCGGCGTTGTGCCAGGTGACCACGGCGTTGGGGTGGAAGAAGGTGAGCTCGCGCTCGATGTCCCCCTTGCGCATAGCGTCGAGCAACCCGTCCCGCAGGGCGCGCAGCTCGTTGTGGGCCGCCTCGTCAGAGGCCGGCGCCGGCGGCGGCGCCTGCGCGGGCAGGGGCAGGGACGACAGGGACAGCAGGGACAGCAGGGACAGCAGAGACAGCGTTGCGATCCGCTTTTTCGTGATCAAAATCATGGTCACCCTTCTGGGGCAGGGCTGCCACCCAATGGAAAAAGTCGATCATGTCCTGGTCGGCCGGCCCGAGGCTTCCGGGTTTGTAACGGGTGGAGCGCAGACGGCGCGCCTCCTCCTTGAGATATCCGAAGGTGAACAGGCGGCGGAGCCGGAGCTGGAGCGGCGTCATCAGGCTCAAGGGGCCCCGCGGGCGGGGAGCGAGGACGATCCCGTGGCACAGCGTGCGACCGTCCTCCAGCGGCTCCATGGCCATCAGGAAGCCGCTGCGGACGCGCTCGAAATCGGCGGTGATCACGGCGAAGGTGCCGCCCCAGATGGTCAGCGTGGTCCTGACCGTTCGTCCCGCGGTCCGCCGCAGGACGCGGTCGAATCCCGTGTCGCCCACCACCTTCGCCCGATAGCTGTTGCGCCGGGCGTAGGGGGCCGGGCAATCGATCACCGACGGCGCCATCAGCTCCCGGTCGTGGACCGCCGCGAAGTGCTGGCTGTCGAAGGCGTGCGCCGAGTTCATGTACCAGGTGCAGTCGGCGACGTAGCGGAAGACCTCCGAGGCCCCGTAGCCCGCGGGGTCCTCTCCCAAGAAGAAGGGGAGCGGGAAGAGCGGCTCGCGGCCGTTGAAGAAGAACAGGTAGCCGTGCCGCTCCTCGACCGGATAGGTCCGCTGGCGGGCGAAGGCCGGCGGCCGGCCCTGCGGCACGCCCACGCAGGCGCCGTCGCAGCCGTATTGCCAGTGATGGAACGGGCAGCGGATCGTCTCGCCGACCACGTCCCCGAAGCCGAGGTCGGCTCCCAGGTGGGCGCACTCGCCGTCCATCACCACCAGCCGGCCGCTCCCGGTGCGGAACGCCACCAGCAGGCGCCCCAGGATGCGGCGGGAGACCGGTCCTTTTTTCAGCTCGCGGCTCTCGCCGAACAGGTACCAGGAGGCGGGATACTCGGGGAAGACCTCGGCGGGCGGAGCCTGGATCATCGTGCCTCCCTCTCTTGCGGAAAATATCCGCAGAGGCTCAGCGTCCGGAATTCCGGGCATTGATCGAAACGGGCGAAGGTGCGGGGGACGATCTCGCGCGAGTAGAGGGTCTCGCGGTAGGCCTCGTCGCGGCCCAGGGCCAGCATCTGGCGGCGCATCTCGGGCAGGCGGCCGCGGATCTCCGGGACCTCGCGCGCCAGCTCCTCGATCACGCTGAGCTGGGCCCGCTTGGGGGCGCCGAAGAATTCCTCCAGCATCCAGGCGAACAGCCGCGCGTTCATGGCGCGCAGGGGGGAAGAAGCGCGCAGCCAGAGCGCGTCGAGGAGCTCCTCGTCCCAGCGCACGTGCCGCGCCTCGTCCGCCATGTGGTGGCGGTGGGTCTCGACGAAGAGGGGCTCCAGAGGCTCGGAGGAGCGCAGGTAGGCCCGGGAGTAGTAGAGGGAGCGCTCCTCCTGGAGGAGCATCAGCCAGAGGAACAGGGGGAGCGAGAGGGGATGGCTCACCGCCCACCGCATCACCCGGGTCCAGAAGCCGGGGACCCGCACGAAGTGGAGGTCGGCGCTCTCGTACAGCCGGGGCGCGCAGAGCCGGTTGAGCCGCCGGAACATCTCCGTGTGCTGGCGCTCCTCCTCCTGGAACTGCCGCAGCCCCTCCGCCAACCCCTCCGGCCACGGCTCGCGCAGCAGCGCCGACAGGACCGGCTGGCCGAGGGCGGTCTCGAAGAACGAGATCTGCTCGTTGAAATAGAGCGCGTGGAGCTGGTTGTAGCGCAGGCGCTGGGCCTCGGTGAGGTCCCGGTAGCAGGGCGTATGGAAGAGGGGAGTGATCTCGGCCGGGATGAAGGGCCTCTCCGTGTCCACGGAGACGTCCTCCAACAGGGGTATCGCCGGCTTGGCCATGCTTGTCCGCGTCGCTGGCTCTTCGTTTTCAACAGACTACCACAACGGAGCCGAGTGCGGAAAAACGGAGCGGGGTCCGTCTAAGGCGTGCAGTTGAGGTAAGCTTGAAACTCTGACCAAGGGAGCCAAGCCATGAAATACCAGCGACTGGACCCCCCTGCCTTCCTCGACGACTTCACGAGCGAGCAGCAGCGCGATGACTGGAGCGGGGAGGTCCTGGGTTATTTCAATCAGGGGGTGAAATACAACCGCAGCTTTCAGGGAGTGACGAGCCAGTTCTACAACCCGGTGCTCACCGAGACTTCCGAGCCCTTCACCGAGCCGCTCATCGAGTGGCCCGGGTTCCCGAAGCTGGTCAAGGACCAGTTCCCCACGGACCCGGCAAAGGCCTGGCGCACGGCCGAGACAGGGCCGACCTCCCGCGAGGACTTCATGGACGAGTACCTTGAGTGGCACGTGGTGCGGAAGAGCGGGAAGATCACCCGCGTCAGCTTCACGTGCGAGACCGAGCAGTACTACGAGTTCCTGGCCAAGTCGGATCCCGACAAGCTGCTCGAGATCTACCAGACGCTCGTCGATCCCGCTTATCAGAGCGACGTCGCGCTGGACGACCTGATCGTCGACGGGGACTACCAACCGAAGAATCAGTGGAACACGAAGCACGGTGCGGTCCATCTGATTCAACCCAACAACAATCTCTTTGCCGAGGTCATGATCGCCGCCCAGGCCTGCGTTCTCCGCCAGCGGGGAGACGGGGCGGCGATCACCGACTCGGACGAGCTCATCCGGTGCTCCGGCTACGGGGAGCCCGGCCGCGCGAGCGATCCGAAGATCGGCGCGGACGTGAATGGGCTGGCCCGCGACGGTGACTCGATCTCGCTGCGCAATCCGGTCGCTCTCTATATCACCGGCTGGAACAGCAGCGGGATGAAGAAGCCGAACGGCTCGCCGGTGGGGAATTACTGGAAGTTGTTGCGGGGCAAGCCCGCGCCGGGACCCCACCAGCCGGCCATGGGGCTGCACCTCGTCTTCGAGGTCCCTGCGTCGGAGGGCTTCGTGGCGGGAGACATCAAGATCGGCAACCGGACGATCCAGTACGGCGGGCAGCTCGCCGAAAAGATCAGTGTCGGGTTGTTCGGGCTCTTCTGCAACGAGGGCCAGTCCCACAATCCCGGCTTCAAGTGCGGCGTACAGCCCTCGGCTCACCCGGCTTCGCCCGCGTTCGGGATGGCGGCGGCGGCGCCCGGAATTCCGCCGCTTCCGACGCGCGCTCGCAAGACGCATTGAAGATCGCCGGGGCCAGACCTTCCGGGAGCTCCAGAGATGCCAGACGAGCCTGACGACGCGACGGCCGAAGAGCTGCTCGACGGCCACGAGATCCAGGGGAACATCCTTGCCGGTTTCAACAAGGATCACCAGGTCTTCATGTTCCTCCGGATCGAAAGGGACGGCGGCGGCCGGCCGGGCCCGGCGGTCGTCGCCGCGGTCAAGGCATGGCTCCGGGCCCTCGCCCCGCAGGTCAGCTCGCTCAACGAGGTCCATCGCTTCAACCAGCTGTTTCGAGCGTTGCGAGCGCGGCTGGGCCGTGATCCTCATGGGTTCTCGGCCACCTGGATGAACATCGCTTTCTCCGGCGCGGCCCTGGAGGTCTTGGTGCCGGCCGGAGACGCCGCCCAATTCACGGATCCTTTTTTTCAGGATGGGCTCGCCGCGCGCTCGAGCGAATTGGGAGATCCGGCGGATGAAGCCGCCGAGGGGCATCCCAACCAATGGGTCGTCGGCGGGCCGCGGAACCCGGCGGACATTCTGGTGATCATCGCGAGCGACAGCCCCACCGCGCTCGCCGAAAGGGTGGCGCAACTGAAGGCGAGCCTCACGCAGGCCACGGACGCGGCGGCCGGCACTCCTATCGGTGCCGCCCTGCACGTCGTGTGGGAGGAAGAGGGCAACACGCTGCCGGAGCCCTTGACCGGGCACGAGCATTTCGGGTTCAAGGACGGCATCTCGCAACCGGGAGCCCGTGGGATGCTCCGCCGTTCCCCGGCCAAGTACCTGACGCCCCGGCTGATCGACCCCGTCCGGTCTCCTCAGCCGGACCCGAAGACACCCGAATTCTCCCGGCCCGGCCAGCCTCTCGTCTGGCCGGGCCAGTTCGTCTTCGGCTACAAGCCGCAGGACCGGAACGACCCCAGAAAACCGCTCTCGGACGTCATGATGAGCGGCCCGGCCTGGGCGAGGAACGGCTCGTTCCTCGTGCTCAGGCGCCTTCGCCAGGACGTGAAGGCCTTCCAGGATTTCGTCGTCACGGCAACCGGGCGGCTCTCGGCCATGCCCGGGTTCGCCGGAATCACCCCCAAGCGGCTCGCCTCGATGCTGGTCGGCCGGTGGCCGGGAGGCGCTCCGCTCTCGCGCTCCGCCACGGCCGAGGACGAGGATCTGGGTCGTGACGGATACGCGAACAATTACTTTCAATTCGCCCAGAGCTCGCCGCCGCCGCTGTCGTTGAAGCCCGAGGTTGGTCATCCCGGAGACACGTTCACGCTCTCGGCACGGGACCGGACGGGAGTCGTCTGTCCGCTCTCGGCGCACATCCGCAAGGTGAATCCTCGCGACACCGTCACGGAGCAGGGAAATCAGCACGACGTGCTGACTCGCCTGGTTCTGCGGCGAGGAATCCCGTTCGGTCCGCCTTATCCCGGTGAGCTGGGCGCCGGCCCGGGTGGCGCCACCCTGGCGGCCGGTGAGATCTCCTCTCAACGCGGGCTCATCTTCGTCAGCTATCAGACCTCGATCGAGAACCAGTTCGCTTTTGTGCAGAAAAACTGGGTCGACGACCCCCGCAACCCGAACGGTAGCGGGGGAGAGGACCCGGTCATCGGCCAGAGCTCCGAAGACCAGCAACGGCACCGTTTCTTCGACGTCACGGCCGCGGGCCAGCACCCGGTGACCTTGGAGCTGGCCCGCGAATGGGTGATCCCGACCGGCGGCGGCTTCTTCTTTTCGCCGTCGATCTCCGCGATCTCGGAGGTCCTCGGCCGTCCGTAGAAGCGCGCCACCCCCTGATCTCCCGGATCAGGAGGCGGGCGTCCCTCGTCTCAGTCCACCGCCTTGCCCGCGTCGATCTGCTGGATCATGTTTTCCAGGCTCTTGCGGCTGGGCTCGTTCGGGGCCTGCGGCAGGGCCTTCTTCGCCTCTTCCAGAGCCTCTTTCTTCTGCCCCAGGGCGGCGTAGCCGCGGGCGAGCCCGACGTGGACCGGCCAGGCGTCAGGGTGGAGCCTGGCGTTGAGCTGGAAGACCTTCATCGCCTCGTCGGCCTTCTTCTGGGCCAGGAGCTGGCGGCCGTAGAGATGGATGTCGATCGGTTGGGTCGTCGGGTGATTGAGCGCCCGGTCCAGGGTCTTGGTGGAATCGGCGGCGTTGCCGTTGGCGGCCTGGAGCTGGGAGAGGAGGCTGAGCGTGGTGAAATTCTCCTGCCCGCCCTGGGCCGGATCGGTCGCCCTCTGGGCCCAGCCCTGAGCCTCCTGCAGGTTGGTCTTGCTGTCCAGGCAGTAGTTGGCGGCGGCGACCCAGTTCTGCCAACTGAAACCGGGGCTCGAGCGCAGCTCACGGCGCAGGTTCTCCACGTAGAGCTGAGTGGGGTTGTCGATGGTGAGGGCGAGGGGGAGGGACAGGTTCTCCCACTTGAGGGCCATCGTGGCCTTGTCGATCTGCCGCTCGGGGAACTCGTAGGCCAGGACCTCGTGATAATCGCTCGCCTCCGGCTTCGCCTTCACCCGCAGAGCGTCCTCCTTGGCGTCGTAGAAGAAGCTCCCCCAGGACGTCGAGTTCTTCGAGAAGACGACCGTCCACTCGTCCTGGCCCGGGATGAGGTGGAGCCCGTAAGAGCCGGCGGGCAGAAGCTGCCCCTGGACCTTGATGTCGTTGGAGGTGGTAAAGACCGTGTTCTCGTTGGCGCCGCCGCGCCAGGGGCACTGGTCGCCACAACTGCCGAAATTCAGGTTGGCCAGGCCGTAGGGGACGAGCTTGCCCCAGATCTTGCCCTTCCGGTCCTCGCCGGCCGGGCTGTGCACGTGCGGGCTGCTGTAGTCGATGCTGACGCGGACGAGGCCGATCTGCTGGATCACGGTCTGCCGCTGGTTGCCGCCGCTGGGCGGCAGGGTGACGCCGGGGAACTGGGCCGCGGCGGATCCGACGAGGCCGAGGGCCGCGGCCGCGGCGAGCACGGTGAGGCGGACGGGGAAACGGGTCATAGGATCTCTCCTTGGGGATGGGTGGGCGTTCTTCAGAGGCTACGCAGGAGAGCGCCCAAAGTTTGTCCCTGGGGGAAAAGCGCGCAAGATTTCGATAGTCCGTCCGGGCCCGAATCGGCCTATGATCCTCCGCGCAACCACTGTCGAGGGATCGCTCATGAGCCAAGGCGCAAGGATTCTCGCCGTTCTCGCGACCTGGGCCGCGCTGATCGCGGCCTCGGCCGGAGGCACCGCGCCGCCGCGCCCGGGCGTCTGGTTCCGCGGTGACTTCGAGACGGGCAGGCTCGACGGGTGGCTCTGGGACCGGCCGCGGGGCGACTCCATCCAGGTGGTGGACCATCCCGTCCGCAAGGGCCGGTACGCGGCGCGCGTCACGCTGGCTCCGGGCGACATCGCCGCCAGCAAGGAGCGCGCCGAGCTCAAGGTCGGGGACCAGGATCTCGAGCGCCTCCGCGGGGGTCAGGGCGGCGAGATGTGGTATGGCTGGAGCGTGCTCATCCCGGCCGACTACGCCGACCCTCCGGGAGACCAGTTCCAGATCCTCGCCCAGTGGCACCATCGCCCTCCCGAGACCACGAAGCCGGGCGCCCGCCAGCGCGACGTGTCGGGCCCGCCGCCGCTGACGCTCCACTTCACGTTCTACGAGGGACGGCACCTCCTGAGCCTGATCGGCCGCCCCTCTCCCGGAGCGCCGCGCCGCACGCTCGGCGCGCGGCCCGTCCA
The DNA here is from genome assembly GCA_045807625.1 of Thermoanaerobaculia bacterium. Lineage (GTDB taxonomy): Bacteria > Acidobacteriota > Thermoanaerobaculia > Multivoradales > UBA5704 > DATARR01. Next base: position 13,404 of record JBJMHA010000001.1, read on the forward strand.
CAAGGGGGCATGGATCGACCTGGTCTTCCACATCCGGTGGTCGATCGGCAACGACGGCTTCGTCGAGGCCTGGCTCGACGGCCGCCCGCTCACTCCAGGGAAGGTCCACGGCCCGACGCTCTACAAGCCCGTCTCCAACTACCTGCGGCTCGGCCTCTACCGCGGCAAGGGGATCCCCACCACGAACCACGTCTTCGTCGACGAGGTGCGCATCGGGAGCTCCTACCGGGCCGTGGCGCCCTGAGCCGGCTCAATCGCGGCGCGGCGGAAAGGGCGGCAGCTCCGTCGTTTTTGGGGGAGCCTCTCCCTTTTTTGGGGAACCCGGGCTCATATAGGGAGACCCCTCGTCCTATATGGACGAGCCTCCGTCTTTTTGGGGAGACCCCTCCCCTTTTTCGGGCATAGGCGCTAACTTTATCGTTTAAAGTGAGGTTCTAATCGTGTATTCTAGTGCCCATGAGCGATCTTCGGGCATTTACAGAAGAGTGGGAGTTCCTTCGAGCCGCGCTGCCGGCCGTGGATTTGGAGAAGAGCCTTCGGGAGACCGGGGGGGCCCAGAGATGGCGGGCGGTGCGCAGTGCCGATGACCTCTTGCGTTTGGCGCTGGTTTACGGTTTCTGCGGCCTGTCGCTTCGCCAGACCGCCGCCTG
>JBJMHA010000002.1:0-13591 GCA_045807625.1 Thermoanaerobaculia bacterium
GTGGTGAGGTTCTGCTTCTGCTCGACGGGCTCGACGAGGTACGGGAGCTTAAGCATAGAAACCTTGTCGTCGAACGGGTGAAGGACTTCTATAGCCTCCATCGGGGCGCTGGCAATAAATTCGTCATGACGAGCCGGGTAGTCGGCTACCGGGAGGTACGTCCGGCGGCTGAGGGTCTGGCAGAAGCCACCCTGGTCGATTTTGATGATGAGGAGATCGAGGTCTTCGTCGAGAAGTGGACCGCCGCGATCGAGAAGGCGGCGGCCGGCGAGACGCAAGCCGCACGCGAGGATGCAAGCCGGGAGCGGGAGGAGCTTCTAGCCGCCGTGAAGGGCAATCCCGGGGTGAGATCGCTCGCGGCCAATCCGCTGCTCCTGACAATTCTGGCACTTATGAAACGCCAAGGGGTGACCCTGCCGGAGCGCCGGGTCGAGCTTTATCAGCGGTATATCGAAACGCTGATCAAACATTGGAACCTCGCCCGGGGTCTCGCGGGCCGGCCGGAGAAGGACTTGGACCTGATAGACACACTGCGTATCCTCCAACCGCTTGCTCTCTGGATGCACGAGACCTCGCCCGGAGTTGGGCTGGTCAAGGAAGGCGATCTGCACCGAGAGCTTCAGCATATCTTCGCTGAGCGGAAGGAGCGGGACCCCGAGAAGGCGGCACACCAATTCTTAGTCGACGTACGAGAGCACACGAGCCTCCTCCTCGACCGCGGCGGCCGGCAGTACGGCTTCATCCACCTGACGTTCCAGGAGTATCTGGCGGCGGCAGCGCTGGCCCAGAGAGGGCAGCAGGAGGTGGAGCCGATCGTGGCGGCGCTGTCGCCCCACGTCGGGGAGCCTCCATGGCGGGAGGTAAGCCTATTGACTCTGGGGTATTTGGGTCTGGTGCAGCAACGGGATCAGGCGGCCGGAGCCGTGCTCGGAGAGTTGTTGGAGCGGTCTCCGGGGCCAGTAGGAGAGGCAGCAATCCTAGCTGGAGAAGCCGTAGTGGATATGGGGCGTGGTGTGATAGCGAGCGAGTGCCTCGAAAAAATCGTGGGCGCCCTCCTGATCGTGATGAAGAACGATAGAAAGGTTAAGCCTATCCGGCGAGCTGCGGCTGGGGCGGTGCTCGCCAAGATTGGGGATCCTCGCCCGGAGGTCATGACCGTCGACGGCATGGAGTTTTACTGGGTGCCAGCGGGTCCGTTCCTGATGGGAAGCCCTAAAAGGGACTGGAAAGCCGAAGACCGTGAGGCGCCACAGTTCGAATGCTCCCTACCTTATGATTTTTGGGTAGGGCGGTACCCAGTGACGTTCGCACAGTACGATGAGTATTTGGTAGAGACTAAAAACGAGAAATCCTATCGTGGAAGTTGGGAACTGCTTGACAATAACCCCTTAGTAGGGGTCTCTTGGTTTGAGGCCCTAGAATTCTGCCATTGGCTAACGACGAGGTGGAGGAAGTCCGGAAAGATCGAGTCCGGATGGGAAGTGCGGTTACCATCAGAGGCCGAGTGGGAGAAAGCGGCGCGGGGCGGATTGGTCTTTCCGTTGAAGCCGGTGGTTAAGGTAGCCGGAGGTCAGGTTTTCAGGAACTCAAGAAAGATCAATCCGACCCCTAGACGCATCTTTCCATGGGGAATGAAACTGAGTCCTAACAAAGCAAATTACGCTGACTCGGTCGACAGGTGGAGCGCGGTGGGCTGTTTTCCCGGGGGAGCGAGCCCTTACGGGATTGAGGAGCTGAGTGGCAATGTTTGGGAGTGGACATCGACCTTGTGGGGAGAAGATGTGTGGATAGCGTCTTTCCGCTACCCCTATGTAAGGGAGGACGGCCGAGAGAACCTGAAGGCTCCTACTAATGTCTACCGGGTGATACGGGGAGGAGCGTTCGCCGAACCCTTCGGGCATATTCGTTGCGCATACCGTGAATTAATCCGTCCAAACCAAGCGCATCTTGGTCTTGGATTCCGGGTTGTGCTGTCCCCATTTCTACTCTGATACCTATTTCTCTAAGTTGTGAAGACAGGACTCCTGTATTCAGAAATGGAACGGAAGCCGTAGAGATGTCCCTGTGTCCGAGGAGCCGCCCCCACCCCTCCGCGCACACCTCCCCCACCCGCCGGACCGGCGACTTTCCTCGTCCCGTCTGCGATGTTGGACGCAGGGAAGCCGGGCCTTCTCCGGCTTCGGGAGGCGATCATGAGAGCGAAATTCGGCACGATCGGCGGCACCGTGGCTTCCGGCGCGGCGTTGGCCGCCACGGGCTTTCTGGTGGCGCGGCCTTGGTTCCTGCGCTGGGGCGCGACGGACGCGGAGATCTCCAGGACCTGGCCCGGCGACGAGATGTCCCCCGATCCGGCGTCCGCGGCGACCCGGGCGATCACCATCCACGCGCCCGTGGAGGTGGTCTGGCCGTGGATCGTCCAGATCGGACAGGACCGCGGCGGCTTCTACAGCTACACCTGGATCGAGAACCTGGTGGGAGCCCACATGCGCAACGCCGGCAGGATCATCCCCGGCCTGACCCGCGAGGAGGGGGACACCGTCTGGATGGCTCCCAAGGAGCGGTTCGGCGGCAAGGGGTGCTCGCGGGTGGCGCGGCTCGATCCCAGCCGGGCCCTGGTGATGGTCTCGCCGGAGGATTACGGCGTCGTCCGCGAGACGGGCGTGGCGCCCAAGGGCACCTGGGCGATCCTCCTCGATTCGGTCGACGACCACACCACCCGGCTGGTCGTGCGCTCGCGCAGCGGCCCGCGCGAGGGCCTGGTCCGCTTCCTGGCCTTCGATCCCGTCCACTTCATCATGGAGCGGAAGATGATGCTCGGCATCCGCGACCGCGCCGAGGCGGAGACGGCGAGGCGGCCGGCGCTCCAGGTGCCGGACGCCGACGAATATGTTGCGGGGGCTGCCCGGTGTGGCCGCCCCGGGTGGGGGAGCACCTGACCGGCTCCTGACGTCCCCGCGGCCCCTGCTGTCCCTCGGGCGAGGCCTGATATCCTCTCGCCCGATGGCATGGAGGGAGTCGACGCGATGATCAAGCTGGTTCTTCTCCGGCACGGAGAGAGCACCTGGAACCTGGAGAACCGGTTCACGGGCTGGACCGACGTGGACCTCTCGCCGAAGGGCCTGGAGGAGGCCGGCGAGGCCGCCCGCCTGCTCCAGGAGGGGGGCTACACCTTCGACGTGGCCTACACCTCGCTGCTCAAGCGGGCCATCCGCACCCTGTGGATCACCCTCGACGGCATGGACCTGATGTGGATTCCAGTCCACCGGAGCTGGCGGCTGAACGAGCGCCACTACGGCGCGCTGCAGGGGCTGAACAAGGCGGAGACGGCCGCGAAGTATGGGGACAAGCAGGTGCTGATCTGGCGCCGCAGCTACTCCGATCCGCCGCCGCCGCTCGACGTGGACGATCCCCGCTTCCCCGGCCACGACCGGCGCTACGCCGATCTGTCACCGGACGAGCTCCCGCGGGCCGAGTCGCTCAAGGACACGGTCGCCCGGTTCCTCCCCTACTGGCACGGCACGATCGTGCCTGATCTCCGGGCCGGCAAAAGGGTGCTCATCGCCGCCCACGGCAACAGCCTGCGGGCGCTGGTGAAGCACCTGGACAACGTGTCGGACGAGGAGATCGTGGGGCTGAACATCCCGACCGGCATCCCGCTGATCTACGAGCTGGACGGCGACCTCAAGCCCCTCCGGAGCTACTATCTGGGAGACCCCGAGGCGGCCCGCAAGGCGGCCGAGGCGGTGGCGAAGCAGGCGCAGCGGTAAAACCGCCCATTCAGGTCTTGCTGACTGGGGCGTCCTGCCCTCCGAGGCCTCACCCCCTGGCCCCCTCTCCACTCACGTGGAGAGGGGGAAAACGACCTCCCGGTTCTGACTGACGTTGATCTCTGGGCCCTCCCTCTCCACGAAGTGGAGAGGGACCGAGGGTGAGGCTTCGGAGGGCAGGACGGCCCGCGGGGCACGAAGCCCGTCACCGCTTCTTCCGCCGCCCCTCCTCTCCCGGAAGGCCGGGGAAGACCCCTTTCAGCACCGTGCGCAGGGTCTGGAGGGGGCTGATCGAACTCTCCAGGTTCTCGATCAGCCCCTGGTCGAAACGGTCGAGGGCGGCTTCGTAGTCGTTGCGGGGGACGGCTTCCGGCTTCAACAGCTCCCGCAGCTTCTCCGCGCAGGGGGCGCACCCCTTGAGGAGGTGCGCGACGACAGTACGGCTCTCCTCGCGCGAGGCGGTCCCCGCGGCGAAGCGCTTCAGGGTCTCTTCGGAGGGATGGTCCATGGCTGTCCTCCCTGCCCCGTCGAGGGCGTTTGCGCTTTCGACAGGGAGTGACCCGGGGAGGACATTCATTTCAGTTGAACCGGAAAAGCGGCATCTCCGGCCGCCACCTCACTGGCACGAGTACCCGTAACCCGAGCAGCAACCGGTCCCCGTGCAGGTGGTGGTGATCATGTTGCGCTGAATGACCCCCGTATTGTTCTTGGCCCGGAAGTGGCCGACGCCGTCGGCATCCCCTCCCGCGGTGTTATATACGCTCCAATCGTTGAAATTATAATCGAATTGTGCCGCCGTAGATCCTCGGCCCACGTTAAGCTGGGATTTGACATTTGTGTACGAGTCAAATTTCGAAGTATCACCGCAACCCACATAGAAGGAGCTCGTCGAGCAGGCGATCTGGTCGTTGTAGCCGGCGCGGATTGAATAGAGCTGCGTCGCCCTGCCCGACGGCTTGTCCCGGTAGCCGCCATCGTCCAGCTTGGGGTTGTAGCCGGGAGCGATCGGGGGGAAGAAGCCGAAGATGTTGGAATCGAAGACGTTCTGGCTGCCGCAGGTGGTGATGTAGGGGTTGGCGTAGCCGGCCCAGTAGCAGGAGGCGAGGCCGCGCAGGCCGCCGGAAATGGCGATGAATTTGCGCACGCTCCCCCAGAGGCTCCCGTAGTCGATGCCGTGGATCCCGACCGTGACCCCCATCGAGTGGGCGATCACGTCCACCTGGGACTTGCCCGTGTAGGCCTTCACGGCGTTGATGAAGTCGCGCACCATCGCCGCCTTGGTGGCGGTGTGGTAGTTGAGCTGCGGCGTGCTCCGCTCGGAGGAGGAGAGGTAGTTGAGGCCGAAGATCTCGCAGTCGTTGTAGCCGGCGGCCTTGAAGGTGGCGTAGACGGAGGCCACCCCGGTCGAGGAGGGGTAGTCGAAGTTCTTCGCCTCGTCGCCGTTGCCGTGCAGGAAGACGATCGGCGTGTGGGTCGCCGCGCAGCTCCCGCCCCCGAAGCCGCCGTTGGGGGCGTTGGACGGGCTGAAGCCGCCGGCGAACTGGTTGGAGCCGCCCGTGTAGGTGAGGGCGGCGGCGGGCAGGGTGAGCAGAAGCAGGAACGGGAGAACGGACAGCGGTTTCTTGTTCATGTCTCCTCCTTGAATAGATCGCCAAACGGTGCAGCGGCCCCCGCCCGAACCCTCACCCCTACCCCTCTCCCGACCCCTCCCACCCTCCCTCACCGGGAGAGGGGAAAAACCATCCCCCTTGATCGATCCTAACCCGGAGGGCTGTTGTTCCCCCTCTCCCGGTGAGGGAGGGTGGGAGGGGTCGGGAGAGGGGGCTAGGGGGTGAGGGTTCGAAACGCCACCGCCGCCTGGTTGTACCCAACCCCCGAGCCCACCAGGACCACCAGGCCCCCCGGCGGGACCTTCCCCTTCTCGCGGGCGTCGTGGAGGGCCATGGGGACGCAGGCGGAGCCGGTGTAGCCCCACTCCTCCATCACCGTGTGGGCGCGCTCGGGGGGCAGGCCCAGATCCGCCATCACCAGGCCGATCGAGGGTTTGCGGACCTGGGTGAAGATCAGGCAGTCGATCTCCTCCAGGGCGAAGCCCCCCTCCTTCGCCAGGCGGCGCACCAGACGGGGCCAACCCTCGTGGTTGATCTCCGGAGGGTAGCGCTGGAGCATGCGGACCCGGGTGCGGCCCTCGCGCACCGACTCCTCGCTCGCCGGCTCGGCGGTGGCGCCGGCGAAGATCCCCCAGTAGTCCGCGTAGGCGCCGTCGGCCTGAAAGGCGGCGTTGAGGAAACCGGGCTCATCCCCCGGCTCCAGCACCGCCGCTCCGGCGCCGTCGCCGTAGAAGAAGAGCATCGGGTCCGCGGGGTCGGCCAGCTTGTGCATCAGGTAGACGCCGATCACCAGGACGGTCTTGAGCCCCGGATTGGCGGCGATCAGGCCGGCGGCGGAGGCGAAGCCGGTGGGGAACGAGGCGCAGGCGCAGCCGACGTCGAAGGTGCCGGCGTTCTTCGCGCCCAGCTTGTGCTGGACCACCACCGAGGTGGCCGGCGTCAGGTAGTCGGGGGAGTCGGTGCCGAGGACGATGAGGTCGACGTCCTCCGGGCTCCGGCCCGCCGCCTCGAGAGCCTGGGCGGCGGCGCGGACGGCGAGGTCCGAGGCGGCCCAGTCTTCGGGGGCCCACCAGCGGCGGCGGATCCCCGTCGAGGCCTCGAATTTGTCGATCAGGTCCGCCGGCTCGGGGAAGCGCTCGCGCAGCAGGGCGTTCGAGATCTCCCGCTCGGGCAGGTAGCAGCCGGTGGCGACGAGGTTGGCGAAACGGGGCATGCGGTCTCCATCAGGGAACGGACGCCAGGAATTCAAGGAGGATACGGACCACCTCGGCGGGCTTCTCGATGACGATGGCGTGGCTGCCGCCGGGGACGGCCTCGAAGCGGGCGCCGGGGATGCCGGCCGCCAGGGCCCGCGAGCGCTCCAGCGGAAACATCTGGTCCGCCTCGCCGGCCAGGACCAGCGTCGGGCACTGGATGCGCGGCAGGTCGGGCGTGAGGTCGAGCCTCTCGATGGAGGAGATGATGGCGGCGATCCCCCGGTACCAGGCGGCGGGCAGCAGCGCGGTCTGGCGGCGGTGGGCGCCCAGGAGCTCGGCGTTGGCGACGAGGTATTCGGGGCTGTAGGTCACCGGCAGGATGAGGTCGAGCACCCTGCCGCCGTCTCCTCCTCCGGCCGCCGCGGCGAGCGCGGCATCGCGGACCTGGAGGGAGCCCACCCAGAATTCGGCGTCGACCTGGGGGCCGACGGTGATGGCGGCGAGCGAGGCCACCCGCTCGGGGTGGAGCGCGGCGAGCCGCACTGCCACCAGCCCGCCGAAGGAGGTGCCGGCGGCGTGGACGCGTTCCATGCCCAGGGAATCTAGAAGGGCGATCACGTCCGCCACATGGGCTTCCAGGCGGGGCTCGGCCTCGCCCGGCGAGAAGATCTGCCCCCGGAAGTCGCAGCGGATCACCTTGCAGGTCTCGCCGATCGGCGCCGCCAGCGGCTCCCAGGCGCCCATGGTCATCATGCTGCCGTTCAGGAGGAGGACCGGCGGGCCGTCCGGGTTGCCGGTGACGCGATGGGCGAGGATCGGTTCCATCATTACCCCTTTCTCTCTCCCAGATACCGATCCCGCAGCTCCCCCTTCACCACCTTCCCATACGGCGTGCGCGGCAGGGCGTCCAGGAAGACGAAGTCCCGGGGCACCTTATACCGCGCCAGCCGCCCTTCCAGGAACGCGGCGAGGTCCTCCGCGGTGGGGGGCTCCTCGCCGGGCACCACGAAGGCGACCCCCACCTCCCCCCAGGTGGGGTGCGGCACGCCCGCGACCGCCGCGTCCCGCACTTGCGGGTGGAGGAGGAGCTCCCCCTCGATCTCCGCCGGATAGACGTTGACGCCGCCGCTGATGATCATGTCCTTCTTGCGGCCGGCGATGTAGAAGAACCCCTCGGCGTCCCGCCGGGCCAGATCGCCGGTGTGGAACCAGCCGCCGGGGTCGAGGGAGGCCGCGGTCGCCTCGGGGTTGTTCCAGTACCCCCGGCAGACATGGGGTCCGCGCAGCCAGAGCTCCCCGACCTCCCCTTCTCCCACCTCCTCACCGCCCTCCCCCGCCAGCCGCGCCTCCGTGAACAGCAGGGGCTTGCCGATCGAGCCCAGCTTGACGGCGGCGTCCTCGGCGGTCATGGCGAAGCAGTTGACCCCTACCTCGGTGAGGCCATAGCCCTGCCGCAGGGGGACACCCCGTTGCTGGTAGGCCTCGATCAGGTAGATGGGGAGGGGCGCGCCGCCGCTGACGAATTCGCGCACGGACGAGAGGTCCGCGGTCTGGAATCCGGGGTCCTCCATCAGCAGCTTGTAGATGGTGGGCACGCCGAGCACCACCGTGCAGCGCTCCCGCTCGACGACCCGCCAGACCTCGGCGGCGTCGAAGCCGCGATGGAGCACGATGGTGCCGCCGATCGTAAACAGGGGCACCAGGAAGACGCTCAATCCACCGGCGTGGTAGAGCGGCGTGAAGACGGGGCTGACGTCGTCCGGCCGGAGCTGCCAGGAGGCGGCGGTGTTGTAGCCGTTCCAGAGGATCATCCGGTGCGGCAGCATCACCCCCTTGGGCTTGCCGGTGGTGCCGGAGGTGTAGAGCAGGCACCAGAGGTCCTCGGGATCGCAGCGCTCCGGTTGCCAGGGATCGGCCGGCGCGAGATCGGCCAGCTCGTCGAGCGAAATCCAGCGGTCGAGGCAGATGAGCTCCGCCAGGCTCCGCACGGTCTCCGCGTGCTCGGCGCCATAGAGCAGAGCGCTGGGGCGGGCGTCCTCCAGGATGCCGGCCAGCTCGCGCGGGGTGAGCCGGGTACCGAGAGGCACCAGGATCACCCCGGCCTTGGCCGCGGCGAAGAAGGCGTCGACGTACTCGACCCGGCTGTCGGCGAGGAGGGCGATGCGGTCCCCCTTCCTGATCCCCAGGGCGTGCCAGACACGGGCGAGGCGCGCGGCCCGGGCGTCGAGCTCGGCGTAGGTGAAGCGCTCGCCTGTGGGGACGTAGACCAGGGCGGTCCGGTCCGGCGTGAGGCGAGCCCGCTCTCCGAGAAGGTCCCCCGCGAGCCGCATCTACGTTCCGATCACCAGGCCGCCGTCGACCGAGAGCACCGTGCCGGTGATGAAGCCGGCGGCGTCCGAGGCCAGCCAGTAGTAAGCCTCGGCGATGTCCTCGGGTCTGCCCATGCGGTTGAGGGGCGTGTGGGCGATCATCCCCTGAAGCACCTTCTCCGGAATGGCGAGGGCCATGTCGGTGGCGATGAAGCCGGGAGCCACGGCGTTGACCCGGATGTTGTGGCGCCCCAGCTCGCGCGCCCAGGTCCGGGTCATCGAGATCACGCCGGCCTTGGTGGCGGCGTAGTTGGTCTGGCCGAAGTTGCCGTAGAGCCCCACCACGGAGGAGGCGTTGAGGATCACGCCGCCGCCCCCCGCGATCATGCGCGGCGCCACGGCCCGGGAGCAGAGAAAGACCCCCTTGAGGTTGACGGAGATCACGGCGTCGAAATCCCGTTCGCTCATCTCCCCGGTCTTCCGCCCCTCCTTCCACTTCACGAGCTGAGCGTCGCGGGTGATGCCGGCGTTGTTCACCAGCACGTCGATCCGCCCCCAGCGCTCGAACACCTCCGCCGTGGCGGCCTCCACCGCGGCGGCGTCCGTAACGTCCACTTGCTGAAAAATCCCCGCGCCGCCGTCCTCCCCCTCCTTCACGTCCCAGACGGCGACGCGGGCACCGGCGTCAGAAAAGCGGCGGGCCGTGGCCTTGCCGATCCCCGCGGCCCCGCCGGTGACGATGACAACCTTTTCTTGCATTGTTAGAACGCCCACCGCAGACCGAGCTGGATCTCCCGGCCCGGCAGGGTCGCCCGGGCCCTGCCGAAATTGGGGTTGCGCACGGCCGTCAGGGCCGGGTTCGCCAGCGTCGGACCCGAAAGGAATTCCGCGCTGTCGATCGAGGTGACGTCGTAGTTGACCGTGTTGAAGACGTTGAACCCCTCGACGATCACGTCCACGTGCTGGCCGCCGATCGGCACGCTCTTGGTGAGGCGCAGGCTGAGCTGGCGGAACGGCGGGCCGTCCTCGTTGTTGCGGGCCACGCCGGCCGGGCGGTCCGAATTCTTGCCGTCGCCGTTGAAGTCGTAGCCCAGGCGATGGTTCCACGGCTGGCCGGAGCCGTACTCGTAGATCGGCGCCAGCGTGAGCTGCCAGGGAAGGTGGATGATGCCGGTCATCACGAAGTGATAGCGCTCGTCGGCGCGGCTGCGGCCGTACTCGGCGTCGAGGTTCGACGGGTCGTTCGGGTAGCCGAAGGGGAACTCGGGGCTGAAGTCGTCAGAAATGTTTTTCTTGCTGGAGATGGTGAGCGAGGCGGTGATCAGGTCCCCCCGCTTCAGCGCGCCGTTGAGCTGAAGGATCAGAGCCTTGTACTCGCTGCGGCCGTCGTTGGTGTACTCGTTGATCTGGTTGTAGGCCGTGTTCGGGCGCACCGGATGCGAGTTGCCGCCGAAGTTGACGTCGTGGATCACGATCTCCTTGCGCCCTTTGGCATAGACCGCCTCGGTGTCGAGGAAGATGTGCGGCGTGATCGCCCGCACCCAGCCGAGGCTCCCCTGGGTCGATTCCGGGGTGTCGAGCTCGGGAGCGATGATCGAGATGTCCGGCTTGAGCGCGACGCCGGTCGTGGTCGGGTGGTTCGGATCGAGCACGAAGGGCGGCGTGTTCAGGCCGAGCAGGGCGCCGTTGATCCGTGTGAAGGTGACGCGGCCGGTGACCCCGTTCTGCTGCCGCTCGACGCCCGCGGGCACCAGCAGGTAGCGACCGTTGAACAGGCCGACGCCGCCGTGGAAGACGTTCTTTCCATTGTTGCCCGGATCGAACGAGAAGCCGGCCCGGGGCTGGAAATCGTTGGTGTCCTTCGGCCGCGGCTTCTTGACCAGCGGATGGGTGAAGCCGGGATTGTTGCCGCCGTCGTCGAGGTCGTAGCGGAGGCCTGCGTTGAGCGTCAGGTTCGGCCGCGGCCGCCAGTCGTCCTGGAGGAAGGCGCCATAGCGATTGGTATCGTAGGTGACGTCGCTCGAGCCCACGCCGTAGAGATAGGCGATTGGGATCGCCCGGGTGTCGGTCAGGTAGGTGAAGAGGCCGTACTGGAAGGTGTCGATGCGCGAGCGTTCCTTGTGGTGGAGGTAGGAGGCGCCGGCCTTGACGTCGTGCGATCCCCCGAAGCTCCAGTGATAGGTATCGCGCAGCTCGTACTCCGTTCCCTCCCCCAGCAGATTGCCCAGGATGTTGGCCCCGGTCTGCAGGGTGTTGCCCGAGGAGAACCACTCCCCCACCGCCTGGGAGTTGGTGGGCTCGAAGAACTTGCGGTGCCCCCTCTGGGCCCGCAGCTCGTTGAGGCGGGAGCTCGAGAGCACCGCCGAGTCCTCCAGGCTGACGTTCCAGTTGTCGCGGTCGAGCCGCTGGCCGGTGGACTCGTCGTTGACGCCGCCGACGCGGAAGCTCTTCTCCCGGTAACGCTCGATGACGAAGTTCCCGCCGAGGGTGTTCGACTGGGAGAGGGTCTGGTCGAGGCGGAGGAAGCCCAGGGTCTGGTCGAACGGATGCTTGACGTCCGCCGCCCGCGAGGCGTAGGCGCCCGCGGGGCGGAACAGGGAGACGTTGCGCTCGTTGATCTCCTCGAAGTTGGCGAAGTAGTGCGAGCGGTCGGTGACGATCGGGCCGCCGAGGCTGGCGCCGTACTGGTCGCGCGAGAAGTCGTTCTTCTTCTTCTCCAGCGCCCCTTTCGAGCGCAGCGCGTCGGCACGATAGAAGCCGAAGGCCGAGCCCTGGATCCGGTTGGTGCCCGTGCGGGTGATGATCGAGAGGGCACCGCCCGCGGTGCCGCCGATCTCGGTGTCGTAGCGGTTGTTGATCACCCGGAACTCGCCGATGGCGTCCTGGCTGAAGCGGATCTTCGAGAGGCCCAGCGCGGCGTCGGTGAAGTCGACGCCATTGACCAGGATGGTGGCCTGGCTGGCGTTGCCGCCGGCTCCCACCACCGGGCCGCCGTTGATGAAGCGGAAGGCGCCGCGCTCGCGCTGCACGCCCGGAGCGATGAAGGCCAGCTTCTGGAAGTCGCGGTCGGGCACCGGCAGCGACTCGATCTGCTCGGGGACGATGTTGGTCGAGGTGTCGGTCTTGTAGACGTCGACCAGCGGCACCGTGGTGCTGACCTCGATCGTCTCGGTGACCGCCGGGCTCAGGGTGGCCCGCACCCGCGCGGTCTGGCCGACGCGCAGCGTCACGCCGTCCTGGCTGACGGGCGAGAACCCCTGCAGCTCGAATTCGGCCCGGTAGGTGCCGGGCGGCAGGGCGGTCAGGGTGGCGGTGCCCTGATTCCCCGTCACGTCGGTGCGCACGAGGCCGGTCTCCGTGTTCCTGAGCGTCACGGTGACGCCGGGCAGGGGCGTGCCGTCGGTCCCCGAGGCCAGCACCTCGACGTTGGCGGTCGCCACCTGGGCGGCCAGCCGGTCCGCTCCCAGCACTCCCAGCGCCAGGGCGAGGGCGACTCCCAGGGCTCCCCGCCAGCGCCGCAGCAGTTCCATCTTGCTCTGCATGATCCTCTCTCCTCGCGTCCGCTCCGGGACGCCTGAATCGAATGAACGGCTCTCAATCCCGCGGCTCGAGGCCGCGGCGCAGGATGTTCGAGAACTCGTGGACGGCCTGATGGGCGTCCAGGCCGAAGTGCATGGGGACGCCGAAGCACTTCTCGACGGTGAAGAAGTAGAAGAACCATCGCGTCGCGAGCATCACCGCCACCAGCGGGTCCACTTGTCCCAGCTCGCCGGCCGCCTTCCGCGCGGCGAAGCTCTCGGAGTAGGCGGCGGAGAAGCGGTCCGCCATCCGCTGGTAGAAGGCGCGGATGTGGCGCCCCTTGAACTCGATGACGTCGATGTAGATGAGCAGGATGTGCGAGGAGTTGGATGCCACCACAGCCTCGATCGCGCCGGCCATCTCCTCCAGGTCCTCGGGGAAGCGGGCGGCGGCGAAGATCTTGTTGAGCGGCAGCTCGGGGTCGAGCAGCACCTCCCAGTACTGGTCGATGAGCCGCTGGAAGATCGCCTCCTTGCTGCCGAAGTGGTGGTAGAGGTTGCCCACCGAGAGCCCGCACCGCCGCGCGATCTGCCGCATCGAGGTCGCCCGGTACCCCTGGCGTGAGAACAGCGAGAGCGCCGCCTTGAGCGCCTTGCGCATCGAGGCGTCGGACTTCTCTTCCTGGGTCTTGGGGCGTGGCATCGGGATAATCCGGAACGAGCGTTCGGTTTTTTTGAGATGGTAGGCCGGGGAGGAGGAGGCTGTCAAGAGGGGGACGGAGGATCGCGGTCCTTCCTGCCCTCCGAAACCTCACCCTCGGTCCCTCTCCACTTCGTGGAGAGGGAGGGCCCAGAGATCGAAGCTTCCAGATTCGGCAGATCAGCTCAGCTATGTTCCCCCTCTCCACGGAGTGGCATATGCGCTAACTTATGAAGCAAGCTCCCTGGCTGCCTTCATGGCCCGGGGGGCCTGTTTCTTCCTTTGGCGGCGGGGAGAGTCTAAGAAATAGCGGCAGAGCGGCGAGGCTTTCTGCAGCAGCTCTTTAATTCTACTTTGTCAGACTGACTCGCTAAGAGAAGCGTCGCTAGTCGTAATCCAGGCGTAGGATGGTTCGCGACGCTTCGTTCCCCCCTCAGTTCACCCCAGCGACTCCTTTCATCACGCGCCCAAGGGGGATTCCCGCGCCTTTA
>JBJMHA010000003.1:0-38054 GCA_045807625.1 Thermoanaerobaculia bacterium
CGCCGCACGCGCGATTCCTACCTGACCTGGGATCGGTTCAATCTTCTTTTGAGGCGTTACCCACTACCGAACCTGAGAATCTGCCACTCAGCCTGAAAGCCGCGTAGCGAAACCGTGGCCTGAAGAACCGTATGCGGTAGTCCCGCACGTACGGGTCTGTGGGGGGCCTGGGTGGGCAACCACCCAGGTCTACCCGGCAGTCCGTTTTCAGCACAGCCTGTGCAGGCCACCACCGCCGGGACGTCTCTTCGGAGGGTATGCCGGACCGGCCGCCTGATCCTTCTCTAGCGCGGCCTTTCAGGCCGCCTCGGGATTGTTCTCCACCGTATTCCCAGGGCGATGCCCTGGGCTGAGGGAGAGCGGCCCTTTGGGCCTCAAGCCCGACCTGGCGCCGGAATCCTGAGGCCAATGCTGGAGCGACCAGGCCTGAAAGAATCGCATGCCCTCCGGGCCAACGGCCTGGGCTCCCTCAGCCCAGCCCAACGGGCTGGGTTTGCGGTCGATCCAAGCCATCTTTTGCGCCCCAACGGGGAGCGCTAACCGGCCTCTCGGCCCTCGCCAATCACCGAGATTCGCCCCTCTCGTGGTCGCTCGCCCTCTCCTTCACGACGATCTCGACGTCCTGCCCCAGCGCGGTCAACAGCCGCAGCAGGCGGTCGGTGGAGACACTCTCGAGGCGGCCATTGAGCAGTGCCGACACATTCGGCTGGTCGATGCCCATGAGAGCTGCGGCAGCCACCTGGGTCAGCCGCCTGCGGCGAATGATCCGCTGAATGTGCCTGGCCAGTTGAGCCTTGGCGAGCTCCTCCTCAGGCTCCGCGAAACCCAGATCGGCGAACACATTGCCGCTGCCCGTTATCACCGGGATGTCGGACTCGTGCTTCTTACCCATTGCTCGTAATCCTCTCTGGCTCGTTTGAGTCTCTTTCAATAAATCGCGGGGAAGGAGCGCTACAAAGCTCTGATAGACATGTAACTAATTAATAGTGAGCGTGATGCAGGCGCATGCCGAGTGCTAATCTTGTCCACGCACGCGCTTCGAAACTTCAGTTATCAGCTGTTCTCTGTCCTTTAACGTGACGATTGTTCTTGCTTGAGCTCGTGAGAGCGGGCTTGGTAAGACATCAAGACTGGCAAATGCCAAGCAGGGAGTAATGCGTTTGCCTAATGCCCAAGCCGCCCCTGTCTCAATCATCACCCACGGTCGGTTGATTGAGTTTGGAGTGATTAGGGAAAGCATCTCGACGCATCCCCTGATCTCATCTCGAAGTTCTCTCTCCCAGAGATTCCCGCCCTCTATCTCTTGCTGCTAAGAAGGAAGTTACTCCTGACTTCGAGAGGAGATCGCAGAGCTCTAAGGCAAGCCCCTCGTCGTTTTTGGTATAGCTTACAAACACTTTGGATCTGCTGGAAGCGGGGCCGTCTGATGGCATCAGGTAGGCTTCGGCTAGCTTTCGGTAGTCATCAATGGAGAATGGATCGCGATAGAGGACTGGAAACTTGTCGCGGAATTGATAAGCAAATAGATCGTCTGTGTTCATGATCGTGACGATAGCTTCTTCGATTTCCTGGCTGATTGAGAGATGCCTCGGGTTTTCTTTGAGAGATTTCTCCAGTCGGTCTGTTAACGTTGCTATGTTTTTGTCTGGATCTATGTGTCCACTGAACAATGCGGAGACTGCCTTGGGGTCGGCCTCTGTCCTGCTGAGTAGGACTATGTGTGTAGGAAGTTTTTCTCTGTGGACCAGCTCGGCCAGCTTTAGTGCCATGCACGGAGGTGTTGAAAGATGCAGCATAACTCCGTCATACTTTTGCCTGAGAATTCGGACTATATCTTCGAGGAGCCCTGCATCAGATGAGTTGATGTAGTCCACATGCCAAGTTGGTCGTTCTGTTCGAAGAATGTTTTCTATCAGAACGCGCTCGGCTGGTCTGTACCATACGTATGCCAATTTTATTTCTGATACCACTGACTCACCCCTTTAGGCAACGGTGTGTGGTCGTTTGACCCTGCCGCATTCCAAGTCTGTACAGTCTTCCCCAAGCTAAGGACTGAACTCGTCTAGTTTAGGCGTGCCCTAAAGCTTCGTCAACGTGGCAAACAGCACCTTCTGGGCGCAGAACTCCGCCCAAAGTGCCGCTATCTAGGTTCGCCGTTGATCCAAAAACAAAACCGCCGCCCCCCTCCCGGGAGGCGGCGGCGAGTAGGAACGCGGTTTCCCGCGTTACGGCGTTACGGCTGCAACCCCGCAATCGCCAACGCGGCGTTCGCGGTCAGCGCCTGGGCGGTGTCCTGGGTCAGGAAGCCCTGGTTGGCGAAGACCGTGACCTGGGTGACGAAGGCGGCGAGCTGGTTGGCGGCGGGGGTGGGGTTCCCGTTCTGCGCCTGCTGGAGCGCCGCCTGGAGCTTCGCTTCGAGGGCGTTGCCCCTGCCGCTGGAGATCGCTCCGGAGGCGATCAGGCTGTCGATGTCCTGGAGCAGGAGCTGGATCTGCTCCGCGGCCGGACGGTTGGCCCAGAAGACCGCGGCCGTGCGGCCCGGGACCGAGAAGGCGCCCAGCGTCTTGCTGAAGCTCGCGGAGCGGACCACCGGATCGGCCGAGAGCTTCTGCAACGGATGCAGCGTCAGCGGCACCCCCTGGAGCTCCGGCGTGGTGAAGGTCTGGGTCTGGTCGTTGGCGTTGAAGACCACCACCACCCGCTTGTGGGCGCGGTCCACGCCGCCGTCGTCGTCCGCGAGGCTCATCACGATGACGCCCGGGATCGCGCTCGCGGCGTTGTTGTAGAAGCGGAGCCGGTTCTCGACGTCCGTGGCGGTGCGGAGCCTGAAGAGCGGGGTGCTCTTGCGGATCGCCACCGTCTCCAGGAAGTGGTCGTAGGCCTCCAGGATCTGGGGCTTGCCCGCCTTCAGGGCCGGGTTCGCCAGCAGCGGCGCCTGGATCGGCCAGTTGGCCTGGTTGTCCGGGGCCGGCGGCAGGCCGGCGCCCCAGTTGTTCGAGTTGTAGGTGAAGTCGAGCTTGTTGAACCAGTCGCCCGAGTTGTAGCTGTTGCGGTCCATGGACTTCGAGCGCAGCAGCTCGACGCCCGCGTGATAGAAGGGGATCCCCTGGCCGAAGCCGAGGAGGCTCATCCCCAGGTTCTGCGTCCGCACGCGGTCCTCCAGGGTGTCCGACGGCGCGGCCTTGGCCTGGATGGCGTCCCACAGGGTGTCGTTGTCGTGGGCTTCGATATAACTGATCACTTCCTGCGGATCGGCGGTGTAGCCCGAGGGCTGGCCGTTGTAGTCGATCTGCCGGGCGGCCACGAGGTTGCCGTTGCGGTCCACGAGCTGGTAGTCGGCGAGGCCGCCGGCCAGGCCCGTCTTCACCCAGTCGGTCTCCTGGAGCAGCTTGTTGAGCTGATCGGACGCGGAGCCCTGGTTGGTGGCGTTCGGGTCGTAGTAGAGGCCGGTCAGGAAGCCCTGCTCCTGGATGCCGCTGAAGGGGCCGCCGCCGCGCACGCCGTCGCGGAGGCGGTCGGAGAAGGTGCCGACCCCCGTGCCGGCCATGTTGGCCTGGGTGGCGTTGACGCCGCGGGCGTTGTTCGCCACCTCGCCGAAGTTCCAACCCTCGCCATAGAGGTAGATCTTTTTGCCGTCTACTCCATCAACTGCGGGGGTGAGAGCGTCGAGGGCGGCGCGGAGGTTGAGGATGTTCCGCTTCATGTGGTGGCCCATGAGGTCGAAGCGGAAGCCGTCCACTTTATAGTGCCGGGCCCAGGTCACCACCGAATCGATCAGCAGCTTCTCCATCATGTTGAACTCTGAGGCGGTATTTTCGCAGCAGGAGCTGGTCTCGATGTTGCCGTCGCTGTTGAGGCGGTGGTAGTAGCCCGGCACGATGCGGTCGAGCACCGCGCGGTCGTTCTGCCCGGCGGCGCTGGTGTGGTTGTAGACGACGTCCATCACCACGCGCAGGCCGCTGAGGTTGAGGGACTGGACCATCTGGCGGAACTCGACGACGCGCGCCGGGCCGTCCGGATCGGTCGAGTAGCTCCCCTCGGGCACGGTGTAGTGCCAGGGGTCGTAGCCCCAGTTGAAGGGATCGTTGTCCGCCACCGCCCGCACGCGCGCCTGCTGCTCGGTGGAGTCGGGCGGGAAGCTCGAGAGGTCCCCGGCCGGCTGCTGCCACTGCGACTTGTCTTCCTTGATGGAGGTGATGTCGAAGCTGGGGAGCAGGTGGACGTGGGTGAGGCCGGCGAGGGCCAGGGAGCGCAGGTGGATCATGCCGGCCGAGAAGGGGAGGGTGAACGCCTTGAAGGTCCCCTTGAGGTCGGCGGGCACGGTGGGATCGCTGGCGCTGAAGTCGCGGACGTGGAGCTCGTAGAGGACGATGTCCTCGGGGGCGTCGAGCCGCGGCTTCGGAGTGGCGTCCCAACCGAAAGGTTTATAGGCCGGATCGGCGAGGTCGACGATCTGGCTGCGCTGGCTGTCCCGCGACAGGCTGACCGAGTAGGGGTCGGTCACCAGGTTGGTCTCGACGTTGCCGGTGGAGCGGACGTAGACGTCCACCTCGTAGCGGTAGTACTTGCCGTACCAGCTCGCGTCCCCGG
The DNA here is from genome assembly GCA_045807625.1 of Thermoanaerobaculia bacterium. Classification (GTDB taxonomy): domain Bacteria; phylum Acidobacteriota; class Thermoanaerobaculia; order Multivoradales; family UBA5704; genus DATARR01. Next base: position 4,591 of record JBJMHA010000003.1, read on the forward strand.
TGACGGTCCAGACGCCGGTGGCCGGATCGGCGGTCATCGGATAGACCGTCGAAGTGGTGGCGGGGTTGGAGTCGTTGAAGAGGTGGAGCTTGACGCCGTGCGCGGTCGGCGCCCAGACCCTAAGAGTCGGGATTTTTCCGGAAGAAGCGGCGGCGAAGGTGGCGCCGAGGGGGCCGTTGTAGGTGTAGAGGTCGTCGAGCACGCCCTGGATCTGGAGCGCGGTGGCGTCCACGAGGTTGCCGCCGCCATCTTTGGCGTCGATGGCGGTCTGCCCCTTGAGCGCCGCCGGGACCTCGGCCAGCCGGTTGGCCGGCACGTGGAAGGCGAGGAAGCCCGCGATCTGCGGGAATTTGGCCTTGACCGCGTCGGAGAGGCCGGCCGGGTCATACGTCAGCGGGATGGTGGCGCCGCCAGTGACGCCGCCGCTCTCCAGCGCGAGCCCGCCGTCCGGGGCGTAGTGGAGGGCGACGTTCCAGGCCGGGGAGACGGCGCCCGGGTTCCAGGCGATGGTGTCGGCGGTGACCCAGTAGCCTTGGGCCCGGCCGATGTTCCCCTTCGGGGCTCCGGAGGCGCTCACGGTGAGGACGTGGGTCGTGGAGTTATAGGAGAAGAAGATCTCGGTGCAGGCCTGCGGCACGGAGAAGGAGATGTTGGCGCCGTTCTGGACGCCGTTGGCGCCGTAGTTCTCGTCCCAGCTCTCATTGATCGCGACCTTGACCTCGTAGTTGCCGGCCGGGATGGCGTGGGTCGAGAAGGTGTAGATCCCGTCGCCGTCCGGATCTTCCAGCCAGGAGCGCAGGCAGTCCGGCTGCCAGTCCCCGGAGCAGCCCAGGAAGTGCTGGTAGCTGCCGGGCGCCGTCGCGATGACGGCGTTCTTGCTGCTCGTCACCCAGTGGGTGGAGTCATCGTAATAGAACTTGACCGCGGACGGGGAGGCGAGCGAGAGGCTGAGGTTGCCGCCGTTGGCTTGAGCGTTGGCGCCGTAGTTGACATCCCACGAGTCGTTGAGGGCCGCCTTGTATTCGTAGCTCCCGGCCGGGATGTTGAAGCTCCCCTGCCAGACGCCGTCGGTGGAGTCGTAGGCCAGGTGGGTCGCGGCGCAGTTGGGCTGCCAGTCGTCGGAGCACCCCACCTCGGACTGGAAGCTGCCCGGGATGGTGACGCTCGCCGGCTGCGGCGCGCCGCCGCCAGAGCCCGCGGAGACGGTGAGCACGTGGGTGCCGGCGTTGTAGGTGAAGACGGTCTCGGCGCAGTCGGAGGCGACGGTGAACGGGATGTTGGCCCCGTTCTGGGCGCCGCCGGCGCCGTAGTTCTCGTCCCAGCTCTCGTTGATGGCGGCCTTCACCTCGTAGCTCCCGGCCGGGATGGAAGTGGTGGAGAAGGTGCAGATGCCGTCGCCGTCCGGGTCCTGGAGCCAGGAGCGGAGGCAGCCCGGCTGCCAGTCGCCGGGGCAGCCGAGGAAGTGCTGATAGCTGCCGGGGGCGGTGGCGATCACCGAATTCTTGTTGCTGGTGATCCAGTGGGTCTGGTGCGAATAATAAAACTTCACGCTGGCGGCGGAGCCGAGGTTGAGGGAGATGTTCCCGCCGTTGTTCTGGGCGTGGTCGCCGTAGTTCTCGGTCCACGAGTTGTTGAGCGCCGCCTTGTACTGGTAGCTGCCGGCGGGCACGTCGAAGGTCCCCTGCCAGACGTCGTCGGCCGGGTCGTAGGCCAGGTGGGTGGCGACGCAGTCGGGCATCCAGTCGCTGCCGCAGCCGAGCTCGGACTGGAGATCGCCGGCGACCGTCACGAATTGCGGCGCGGGCGTGTTGGCCAGCGCCGCCGTCGGGATCAGGGAGAGGAGCGCGAGCGTGAGCGCGAAGAGCCAGCGCGTGCCCACGCGCGATCGGACGATGGGTAGGGACATTGGGGGACCTCCTGAGATCAATCCAGCGGGATCGGTGGACTTGACGCGGGGACCATCATTTTAGCATCCGCCAGCGAGGATAGAGGAAGGAAAATTCCGGCGACATACCCGAACGGGTAGGGTGGGGGCGTCCAGGGGGATCCACGCGCGGTGGTGTCGCCCGACGTCTTCCTGGTCCGCGGGGTGCCGAAGACCCCGCGCCGGAGGATCTACAAGCTCTGGGAGGAAGGGGAGGCGCCAAGCCTGGTCATCGAGGTCACCTCGGACAGCACGAGCGACGAGGACACCGGCAAGAAGAAGGCGATCTACGAGCGGCTGGGGGTCGAGGAGTACCTCCTCTCGATCCCCTGGAGGACTATCTGAAGCCGCCGCTTCAGGGATACCGGCTGGCGGAGGGGCGGTACCGGCCGATCCCCGCCGAGCCCGACGGATCGCTGCGCAGCCTCGTGACGGGGCTGATCTTCCGGCCGGAGGCGGATTCGCGGCTGCGGATGGTGGATGCCGAGACCGGGGAGCTCGTGCTCTCGGACAGCGAGATCGCGGACCGTCTCGAGGCGGCGGAGGCGGAGCTGGCGCGGTTGCGGCGCGAGGTGGGCAGGGGCTGACCGGGGCCCCCGAAGGCCGCTCAACGCAGAACGTGCTGGCCGATCTGGTGCAGGGATTCGCTGAACAGAAAATTCAGCATGATCCGGAAGGAGCCGCCGTGGTACCAGGCGGTGAACGGCGTATGGGATTCAAGGAGAATCGAGCCGATCACTCCGAGACCCACCGATAGGAGGAGAGCAAGGACGGAGCCCCAACCGAAGGCCGGGAGGGGGAAGTCGGTGCGGTATCCGACCGCGTTCAGGCCCGCGACCACGTAGGGAGTGAGACCGCCGATGGCACCCCAGGCGATCTGTCCGGGGCGCTCCAGGGAGGTGGCCGCCGACCGCGTGGTCATCGAGGGAAGGCGAACACCTGAGCGAGGGTTTCCCGCAAGGCAGGAACCCGGAGGGAGATCAGATACAGCGCACCGATCCCTCCGAAGATGAGGATTCTCCAAGCACGCAGACCCTTGGAGCTTTGACCGTTCATCGCTATGCTGGCGCTCATCGACTCCTCCTTCTCCATCGGAACGTGGCCTCGGGCCAGACGTTCGGCTTCCGGCATCAACATGAGCACCTCCCCGTTCCCTGCAATCGCGACAACAACCTATAAATAAACGATCTGGATGTCAAGGGCTCATGCCTGGCGAGATCCTCGCCCCCTCATTTTACGCCAGCCGGAGCCTGCAGGTTTCGTTCCACTGCGACCTGATCGTCCGGCGGGCCCCGGGCTGTATCCCGCCCACCCGATACGCTAGACTCCGGCCCTCCCGCGGGGCCCAGCACGCCCCGGCGGTCGTTCCCTGTCCGATCTCATGCCCCAACCGGCCTCCGACACGCTCGCTCCACGCACCCGGCTCGCCCTGGGCGTCCTGGCGCTGCTGCTCTTCTTCGGTGGCCTGGGGAGCTATCCGCTGCTGGAGCCGGACGAGGGGCGCTACGCCGAGATTCCGCGCGAGATGCTGGCGCGGGGGGATTTCGTTACGCCGCGCCTGAACGGCGTTCTCTATTTCGAGAAGCCGCCGCTCTACTACTGGCTGAACGCGGCGGCCCTCTCCCTGCCGGGGCGCCCCGAGGTGCTCTGCCGGCTGTTCAGCGCCCTCTTCGGCCTGGGCGGGGTGGGGCTCGCCTGGCTTCTCGGCCGCTCCATCGGCGGGCCGCGGGTGGCGCTGACGGCGGCGATCGTCCTCGGCAGCTCGCCGCTCTGGGCCGCCCTCTCGCGCGCCAACATCATCGACATGGCGATGGTCTTCTTCCTGAGCGCCGCCCTGACCTGCTTCTGGCTGGCGCAGGAGAGGGAGAGGGGGGAGCGCGGGGAACGGCTCCTCTGGTATGGCATGTTCGCCGCCGCGGCGCTCGCGACCCTGACCAAGGGGCTGATCGGCTTCCTGATCCCCGGGGCGGTGATCTTCTTCTATCTCCTGTTCGCCCGGCGGTGGCTGCTGCTGCTGCGGGTGCCCTGGATCGGCGGGGTCGCGCTGTTCCTGGCCCTCGCCGCGCCCTGGCACGTGCTGGCGGCGCGGCGCAACCCGGACTTCGTCTGGTTCTACTTCGTCCACGAGCACTGGCTGCGCTACACCACCTCGGAGGCGAAGCGGCAGGCGCCGGCCTGGTACTTCTTCGCCATCCTGGCCGCCGGGCTGATCCCCTGGTCGGGGGTGCTGCCGGCGGCGGCCCGGCTCTACCGGCGCGGGCAGGGAAGGCTGCGGGACGAGCGGCCGGGGCTGATCTTCCTCGCCTGCTGGGCGGTGTTCCTACTCCTGTTCTTCACGGCGTCGCAGTCGAAGCTGGTGCCGTACATCCTGCCGGACATCCCGCCGCTCGCCGTGCTGGTCGCCCTGGCGCTGCAACAGGCCGAGACGGACCCGCGGACGCGCTCGTGGATCCGCGTGGGCGGCGCGCTCGGAGCGCTGCTGCTGTCGGTCCTGGCCGCCGCGCTGCTCCTGGTGGCCCTGGGCAGGATCGACACCGGGGTGGGGCCGCTGCCGAACGTGCTGATCTTCGCCATGCCCACCCTGGCCGCCGCGCTGCTCTCGGTCTGGCTCTGGGGGAGCGGCCGGCTGCGGAGCCTGGCGGCGCTGGCGGTGGCGCCGGCCCTGCTCGTGCTTGGCCTGGTGTCGGCGGCGCCGCGTGCCTCGCTCCTGCTCAGCACCGGGCCGATCGCCCACTTCCTCGGCCTCCGCCTGGCGCCGGAGGACGAGGTTTATACCTATCGCTGCTATCCTCAGACCCTGCCGGCCTACCTCCGGCGGCTCGTCGGGGTCGTCGAGTACCAGGGTGAGCTGGAGTTCGGAATCCGGCACCTGACGCCGGAGGAGCGGGCCCGGCGCTACCCCACCGCGGCGGAATTCCGGCCGGTCTGGAGCTCGGGGAAGACCGTCTATCTGGTCCTGGAGGCGGAGAAGCTGCCCCGGATGCGGCTCGACGGGCTCGCGCCGGGACCGGTCCTGATGCGGCAGGACAAGTATCTTCTGATGACCAATCACCCGCCGTCCTCACCGGCGCGGGCTCAGTGATCTTGGAGAGATCCATGAACAGGCCTTTCGTGAAGCGCGACACCTTCCTGCCGTTCTCCCGGCCGACCATCCGGCAGGTGGAGATCGACGAGGTCGTCGATACCCTGCGCTCCGGCTGGATCACCACGGGACCGAAGACCGAGCGTTTCGAAAAGGACTTCGCCGCCTACGTGGGCGCGCCGGAGGCGCTGGCCGTCTCCTCCGCCACCGGCGGCCTCCACATCGGCCTGCTCGCCCTCGGGGTGAAGCCCGGCGACGAGGTGATCATCACCCCCATGACCTGGGCGGCCACGTCCAACATGGTCGAGGCGCTGGGGGGGACGTCGGTGTTCGTGGAGATCGATCCGGACACCCTGCAGGTCGACCCCGAGGCGGTGGCGGCGGCGGTGACGGACCGCACGGTGGGCGTCATCCCCGTCCACTTCGGCGGCGCTCCCTGCGACATGGACCCGCTGCTGGAGATCGCCCGCCGACATTCGCTCTGGATCTTCGAGGACGCGGCGCACGGAGTGGGGACGATCTACAAGGGGAAGCACGTCGGCCTGTTCGACCGCCTGGCGGCGTTCTCTTTTCATCCGATCAAGAACATGACCACCGGCGAGGGGGGGATGCTGACCCTCACCGACCCCGAGCTGGCGCGGAAGCTGCGCGCCCTGCGCTTCCACGGCCTGGAGAAGCAGGCCTGGAACCGCTACGCCGAGGGGGGGACGCCGCAGGTGGAGATCGTGCTCCCCGGCTTCAAGTACAACTTCATGGACCTTCAGGCGGCGCTCGGCATCCACCAGCTCGCCTCGGTGGACGAGTTCAACGCCAGGCGGCGGGAACTCGCCGCAGTCTATCACGAGCTGTTCGCCGAGGTGCCGGAGATCGCCCGGCCGGGAGTCCCCGAATACGATCACTTCCATACCTGGCACCTCTACGTGATCAAGGTGCTCGACGCGGCCGGGATCTCCCGGGACAACTTCATGGCGGCCCTCCGGCAGCGCAACGTCGGCACCGGTCTCCACTTCCGGGCCGTGCACACGCAGCCGTATTACGCGCAGAAGTACCCACAGGTGCCGGGCTCGCTGCCGAAGGCGGAATGGGCGTCGGACCGCATCTGCTCGCTGCCGCTCTTCCCCGACATGACCGAGGACGACGTCCGCTACGTGGTGGACGCGATCAAGGACGTGCTGGTTCACGCCAAGGATTGATCGATTCATGGACCCGTACCTGTCGGTGGTGATCCCCGTCTACAACGAGGAGGAGAACCTGCCGGAGCTCCTCGGCCGGCTGGAGAAGACGCTCGTCCCCATGGAGCGGCCGTACGAGATCGTGCTGGTCAACGACGGCAGCCGCGACGGCTCGCTCCGGCTGCTGCGGGAGGCCGCGGCGCGCGATCCGCACCTGGTGGTGGTGGATTTCAACCGCAACTACGGCCAGCACGCCGCCGTGTTCGCGGGGTTCGAGGCCTGCCGCGGCGAGGTGGTGGTGACACTCGACGCCGACCTCCAGAACCCGCCGGAGGAGATCCCCAAGCTGGTGGCCAAGATGGAGGAGGGGTTCGACGTCGTGGGGTCGATCCGCGTGCAGCGCCAGGACACCCTGCTGCGGCGGGTGGCTTCGAAGATCGTCAACCGGATGACGGCGCTGGCCACCGGCGTCCAGCTCACCGACTACGGCTGCATGCTGCGGGCCTACCGGCGGCCGGTGGCCGAGGTGCTCGCCTCGTCGCGCGAGATCTCCACCTTCATCCCGGTGCTGGCCGATCTCTTCGCCGGCCGGGTGACCGAGATCCCGGTCGCCCACAGCGAGCGCGCGCACGGCCAGAGCAAGTACAGCCTGTGGAAGCTCTTCCGCCTGCAGTTCGACCTGATGACGAGCTTCTCGGTGCTGCCGCTGCGGGTGACCATGGGGGTCGGGGTGGTGATGTCGATCGTCTCGATTCTGATCGCCCTGTTCCTGATCGCTGGCCGGCTGGTGTTCGGGCAGGAGTGGGCGGTGTCGGGCGTGTTCACCCTGTTCGCCCTGCTCTTCTTCTTCCTCGGCGTGCAGCTCTTCGCCATCGGCCTCTTGGGGGAGTACGTGGGGCGGATCTATCAGCAGGTGCGGGACCGGCCGCGCTACATCATCCGGCAGGTGATCCGTGGCGACGCTTCTAAGGAAGGACGGACGTCCGTTCCATGAAGGCGGTCGTCCTCGGCTATCACACCATGGGGTGCCTGGGGCTGGACGCCTTGCTGCGCCACGGCTTCGAGGTGGCGGCCGTGCTCACCCATCGCGACGATCCGGGCGAGAAGGTCTGGTGGGAGTCGCTCGCCGCCCGCGCGGAGGCGCGGGGGGTGCCGGTGCAGTACCCAGAAGATCCCAAGAGCCCGGAATTTCACGATCTGATCGCCTCGTACGCGCCGGATTTCCTCTTTTCTTTCTATTACCGGTTCATGATCCCGGCCGCCGTGCTGGAGCTTGCCGCCCGCGGCGCCCTGAACCTCCACGGCTCGCTGTTGCCGCGCTACCGCGGGCGGACGCCGGTCAACTGGGTGCTGGTCGAGGGGGAGAGCGAGACCGGGGTGAGCCTCCACTACATGGTGGCCAAGCCGGACGCCGGCGATCTCGTGGACCAGGAGACGGTGGCGATCGATTTCGCCGACACCGCCTTCACCCTCTACGGCAAGCTGGAGGAGGCGGCCCGGCGGCTGCTCGACCGCGCGCTGCCGGCGCTGGCGGCGGGCACGGCCACCCCCAGGCCGCTCGACCTTTCGCAAGGCTTCTACCGCGGCGGGCGCAAGCCGGCCGACGGGCTGATCGACTGGAACGGCTCGGCGCGCCGGGTCTACGACCTGGTGCGCGGCGTCACGCATCCCTATCCCGGAGCCTTTACCACGCTGCGGGGACGCAAGCTCCTGGTCTGGTGGGCCCTCCCCCTCGCCGGCCTTGAAGGCCTTGGCTCGCAGACCGCGGCCGAGCCGGGCACCGTGACCGCGGTCGACCGCGAGGGAATTACCGTCGCGGCGGGCGAGGGCTCCGTACAACTGATCACTTTACAGCTCGAAGGGCAGCCGGAGCTCCCCGCCTGCTCTCTGGCGCTGTCGGCCGGCATCGCGCCGGGCGAGCGCCTCGGCTCCTGACGGAGGTTTTGATGAACGTCCTTATCCTCGGCGTCAACGGCTTCATCGGCAATGCCTTGACCCATCGCATCACCACCACCACCGACTGGCACGTCTACGGGATGGATCTCTCCTCCTCGAAGCTCGAGCACTCGCTGGGCCACCCCCAGTTCCACTTCCTGGAGGGGGACATCACGATCAACAAGGAGTGGATCGAATACCACGTCAAGAAGTGCGACGTGGTGCTGCCGCTGGTCGCCATCGCCACCCCGGCGACCTATGTAAAGGATCCCCTGCGTGTCTTCGAGCTCGACTTCGAGGAGAACCTGCGGGTCGTCCGCTATTGCGTCAAATATCGCCGGCGTCTGGTCTTCCCCTCCACCTCCGAGGTCTACGGCATGTGCCCAGACCCGGAGTTCGACGAGGACTCGAGCCCGCTGGTCTACGGGCCGATCAACAAGCAGCGCTGGATCTACGCCTGCTCCAAGCAGCTCATGGACCGCGTGATCGCCGCCTATGGCCAGCAGGTGGGATTGAGATACTCCTGCTTCCGTCCGTTCAACTGGATCGGCCCCAAGCTCGACGACATCTACGCCGCCAAGGAGGGCTCCTCGCGCGTGCTCACCCAGTTCATCGTCAACCTGGTGACCGGCGAGCCGATCCTGCTGGTGGACGGCGGCGAGCAGAAGCGCTGCTTCACCTGGGTCGAGGACGGTATCGACGGCCTGATGCGGATCATCGAGAACCCCGGTGGAGCCTGCGACGGCGAGATCTTTAACCTGGGCAATCCGCACAACGAGTGCTCAGTGACCGACCTCGCGAAGAAGCTCGCGGCGATCCACGACGCTCATTCCGGCTCCCTCCCCGGGTTCAAGCCGGCCCGCATCGAGCCGGTGGACGCCGAGGGGTACTTCGGCAAGGGATACCAGGACGTGGTGGCCCGCAAGCCGTCGATCGCGAAGGCCAGCCGTCTCCTCGGCTGGAACCCCACGACCACGCTCGACGAGGCCTTGGAGCGGACCTACGACGCCTTCCTGGAGGACTGGCTGCGCTCCGCCGTCCGCGAGGATCAGCCGGAGCACAGTCCGGTCGCGGTCCACCGGCCATGACCTCGGGGCTGCTCGGATTGCGGGTGGACGTCGACACCCACGAGGGGATGCGCGACGGCGTCCCCCGCCTCCTGGAGGTGATGGAAGAGGAGGGGGTGAAGGCCACCTTCTACTTCGCCATGGGGCCGGACCGCAGCGGCCTCGCCGTGCTCAACGCCCTGCGCCCGGGTTTCCTCAGGAAGATGACCCGCACCAGCGCCGCCCGCGTGTATGGGCTGAGGACGGTCCTCTCCGGCACCCTCCTCCCCTCACGGCCGATCGGCGTCGCCTTTCCGGAGATCGCCTGCCGCGCCCGGGACGAGGGTCACGAGACCGGCGTCCACGCCTGGGACCACCGGCAGTGGCAGGACCGCCTGTTCCGCTTCTCGCCGGAGAAGACGGCCGCCGAGCTCGACAAGGGGTTCCGCGCCTACGAGCGGATCTTCCGCGAGCCGCCGCGCACCTACGCCGCGCCGGCTTGGCTGAGCAACGACGACGCCCTGCTCCACGAGGAGACCTACAACCTCGGCTACGCCTCGGACTGCCGGGGGACCGAGCCGTTCCTCCCCATCGTGCGGGGGGAGACCCTGAAGACCCCGCAGGTGCCCGCCACCCTGCCCACGCTCGACGAGGCGCTGGGGGACACCTTCCAGGACGCCCCCGCCTATTTCGCCGCCATGGTGGACGAGGCGGCGCGCGCCTCCTGGCCCGTCTTCACCCTCCACGCCGAGCTGGAGGGGGGCCCGTATGACGAGGAATTCCGGGCCTTCCTGCGCCGGGCTCAGGCGGCGGGCCTGCGTTGCGTCCCCTTAAGCGAGCTGCTCGCCGAGCGCCGGCGCCAGGGGCCGCTCCCGGCCTGCGCGATGCACCACGCGCCGGTGCGGGGCCGGCACGGGGTGCTCTCGACCCAGGGGATGGCGGCGTGAAACCCCACGTGGCCGTCGTCGGCGCCGGCGCCTTCGGCGGCTGGACGGCCCTTCATCTCCTGCGCCGCGGGGCGCGCGTGACCCTGCTCGACGCCTGGGGGCCGGGCAATTCCCGCTCCAGCTCCGGCGGCGAGACGCGGATCATCCGCGGCGTCTACGGCCCGGACCGGATCTACCTCGACTGGACCGCCCGCTCGTTCGGGATGTGGCGGGAGGCCGAGCAGCGCTGGGGGCGGCGCCTCTACCGCCGCACCGGCGTGCTCTGGATGGCTGGCGAGGATGACGTCTATGTCCGCGAGTCGCTCCCCCTGCTCCGAAATGCCGGGTTGAAGATCGAGGAGATCGCCAGAGAGGATGCGCCGGCGCGCTTCCCTCAGATCGACTTCGACGGGGTGCGCTCGGTCTGGCTCGAGCCGGAGGCGGGCTACCTCCTGGCCCGCCGCGCCTGTCAGGCCGTGGCCGAGGCGGTCGCCGCCGAGGGGGGAGAGGTGCGGATCGCCGCGGCGTTCCCGGACCGGACGCACGCGGGGAAGCTCGATCGCCTGGAGCTCGCGGACGGCTCGTCCCTGGAGGCGGACCTCTATCTCTTCGCCTGCGGCCCCTGGCTGGGCGCGCTCTTCCCGGAGGTGATTGGGGAGAAGCTCCTCCGCGTCACCCGCCAGGAGGTCTTCTTCTTCGGCATGCCGCCGGGGGACCCCTGGTTCCACGAGGGCCGCTGTCCCACCTGGATCGACCTCAGCACGGAGCGGATCTACTACGGCCTGCCGGGCAACGAGCACCGCGGCTTCAAGGTGGCGGACGACACGCGGGGCGCGCCGTTCGATCCCACCTTCGGCGAGCGGCTCGTCACCCCCGGTCTCCTGGAAGCGGCCCGGGAGACCCTGGCCCGCCGCTTCCCCCGCCTGGCGGGCGAGCCGGTCGTGGAGACCCGCGTCTGCCAATACGAGAACAGCCCGGACGGCCACCTCCTCTTCGGCCGCCATCCGCACACCGGCAACGTCTGGCTCCTCGGCGGCGGCTCCGGCCACGGCTTCAAGCTCGCCCCGGCCCTCGGGGACTACGTCGCCGGCATCCTCCTCGAAGACGGCACCCCCGACCCCCTCTTCCGCCTCGACCGTCCCGGCCATGTTGGCGAGGGGCTCCGGACGCAGTTCGAGCGGTAGGCGTACACCGGACGAGAAAGAAGGGGCGGCCGTGGGGCCGCCCCCGGTCCGGTTACTTCGTTTCGCGGAGCGCGATCTTCCTCGCGAGCTCCCCGCCCTTCAGGCTGTCGTAATGGAAGGTGACGTCGCCGTCCCCCTCCACCAGGAAGAAGAGGATGCGGGTGGAGAGGCCATCGACACCGGGCACCATCAGGCGGTTGGGACGGTGGTCCTGGAGCTCGATCTTGTCCAGATAAGGGTTGTCCACCAGCCCGCTCGCGATCACCTTGCCGCCGGTGACCGAGGCGATGTCCTCCGGGTGCAGCTTGTTCTGTGCCGCCGTGGCGGTCATCGATGGGATGGCCCGGTCGTTGAGCACGGGCACCTCGATCTTCCAGAGGTGGTCCCCGGCCTTCTTGACGGTGGCCTCGCCGATCGACAGGCGCGGCAGATGATAGGCGTTGAGGAGGGCGAAGGAGTTGTTGCGGTGCGTCTCGTCCTCCAGCGCCCAGCCCTCGGGCACGCGGCCGACGTCGCGCTTGAAGCCGCCGATCTCGATCGGGCCGTACTGCGGATGGTTATACGGGTGCCAGTCGACGAATTCACGGCCGAAGGTGAGCTCGTCGTTGAACTTCATCAGCTCCTGATCGCTCACCTCGCCGTTCTTGTCGAAATCGGCGGGCGGGTTGTACATCTCGTTGGTGAAGGCGAGCACGCCCAGCAGGCTGTAGAAATGATCGGTCGTGGCGCCGTGGACGGTGTAGAGGTCCTTCCACGAGATGAAGTAGTGATAGCCGGGCAGCAGCTTCTCCCCCTCCTTGCCGATCAGGTCGTAGGCCTTGAGGTCCTGCGGGGGGTAGATCGGATCGGACTTGGCGCCGGGGCCGCGCAGGATCATCTGGCCGTTGTTGTGATAGCTCTGGACGGCGGCGACGTTCGGGTGCTTCATCGCCCAGAGCGCGATCGAGCGGGTCTCGGGGATCGCCAGCGGATAGGCGCCGGCGCCGGTCTGCACGTACGGCGGCTCCCAGGAGAAGCCCCAGGTGCGGTTGGGATCGACGTAGCCGATCGTGTCCTCGTTGACGCGGCCGTCACCGTCGTTGTCGTACCCCTCCTTGCCGAGCTCGAGGTAGTCGCCGAGCTCTCCCGGCTGCACGGGCACCAGCAGGCGCGGGTCCTTGGGATCGAGCCTGTGGGTGCCCTGGCCCAGCGGCACCTTCTTGCGCATGGTGGTGATGTAGCCGTCGCCGTTCATGTCGTCGAAGCCGTCCTCGTCCACCTTGCCGTCGCGGTCGTCGTCCACCGGCACCATCACGGTGCGGGGGTAGTCGGAGTCCGAGGGGCCCTTGAACCAGAGGGCGCGGCCGTCCGGATTGACGACGGGGAGGACATAGAAGACCGAGCGGTCGAGCATCTCGGTCACCCGCGGCAGCCGGCCGTAATTCTTGAGCAGAAACTCGACGGTATAGAGGGCGGTCTCGGCCCCCTGCACCTCGTTCGCGTGGGTGTTGCCGTCGATGTACATCGCGGGCTTGGAGAGCTCGGGGCCGGTCTGCGGATTGGTGATCGCGATCATCCAGAGGTCGCGCCCCTGGATGCTCTTGCCGATGCTCTCCAGCCGGGTCCATTTCGGATAGGCGGCGGCGTACCCCTTGAGCAGATCGATGATCTCCTCGTAAGGGTGCAGCCGGTTGAAGGTGGCGTTCGGCGGGTTTCCCTGCGGCTTCAGAGGCTCGGCCGCCCACAGCGCCGGGGAGGTGGCGGCAAGGGCCACGGTCGTAAGAAAGGTTTTCAAGATGAGGGCTCTCATGGCGATCAGGCTCCCTTCCCCACGGTGGTGGTCTTCTGGGCGCGGCCGGCGTTGTCGGTGGTCACGTCGACGACGACGCGGGCGCCGGGGCGGGCCCGTACGAGCCACTCGCCCGTGAGGGTGCCGGTGGTGCCGTCGAGCCGCTCGGAAGTGGCGGAGTTGTAGCCGCTCACGAGGTCGATCCCCTGGCCCGTCTGCAGGGTCAGGCGCACCGGGATGTGGACCTTGGCGCGCTCCGCCTGCTTGGTGTGGGTGGCGAGATAACCGCGGTTTCCCGCCACCGCCTTGACCCGGTAGACGCCGCCCCCGAGGTCGGTTACGTCGAGCGAGAGGATCTCGACCTTCGGCAGCTTCCGGGCCATGTCGAGCACCGTCTCCGTGTGGGCCGCGAGAGCGGGCTTGAGGAGGGGCATCGGCGGGTTGAGCTCGATGAAGGGGTCGAGGCCGCCCACCTCGGCCCTGATGCCGTCCGGCAGCGTGACGGGGGTCCAGGGGGCGAAGGCGCCCGGAGCGTTGGCGTCCGCCCAGGCGAGCATCTCGCGGTCGCGCGCGCCGGATTCATTCCCTTTGCCGGCCGCGGCCCCGCCGCCGCCCATCTGCTTCATGCGATCGATCATCGCCTTGGGGGTGAGCTGGCCCCCCTTCATGGCGCCGATCACCATCTTGGCGCTGAACTGCGGCGGTACCTTGTTGGTCTTGAGAAAGGTTTCGATCTTCTCCTCCCCCAGGGCCACGAATTCGTCGGGGCTCATCGCCGCCACCTTGTCGGGCGTCAGCTCGTCGCCGCCGGCGACCGCCTTCTGGGCTGCCTTCGGAATCCCCCAGACGTCGAGCTCCAGGGCCATGGCGCCGTATTGATAGTAGAGCCAGGGGGTGAAGCCGCCCTTGCCGTACTGCGCGCCCGGACGGTCGGCGGAGAGGCCGGCCTTCTTCAGGCGCTCCTTGTAGCTCTCGGCGAATTTGTCGAGATAGGCCTGATCGCCGGGATCGACCTTGGTGGCGGGGCCGGCGCCGAGGAACAGTTGGAGCTGCTCCTTGGTGACGTTGTTCTGGCGCACGAAGGGGAGGTTCTGGGCCACCGCCCAGACCTCGTCGATCGTGTACTCCTTGTCCTCCTCCAGGCCGATGAACTTGGCCGTCCGCGGCGGCAGCTTGAATTTCTGCGTGCCGAGGTCGCCGCCTCCGCCCAGGCTCTGGGGCGCCGCCAGCAGGTTGTTCGCGGGCCCAAAGACCACCGCCAGGGCGACGTTGCGGCGGCCGAGGAGGAAGTCCATCAGGGCGCGGGTCTCGGGCGCGTAGCTCGACCAGGGGCCGGCCTCGGGGGTGGAGTAGGGGAAGGCGTGGGGGAAATTCTTGTCCGGCCAGACGCCGTCGGCGGCGTCCTCGTTGAGATCGCCGTCGCCGTCGTCGTCCTTCCCCTCGGTCTCGATCCGATAGGCGCCGGCCCGCTGCTCCATGGCGTCGGCCTTGACGAGCACCCGGGGGTCGGCCGGATCGGGGAGCCAGCCGCCGGCCGGATCGGAGATCCGCATGCGGGTGATCATGCCGTCGCCGTTCAGGTCGTCCGGCCCGTCCTCACCGGTCAGGCCGTCCACGTCGTGATCGACCTTCATGTCGTCGCCGCCCCGGCGGACGCGGACCTTGCCGAAGATGGCGTCGTGAGCGTCGGGATTGAGCGCCGGGGCCACGTAGAAGGTGGTGGCAGTGAGCAGCTTCGCCGTGGGGCTGCCGGCGGGCGCCTCGACCAGGCCGCGGAGCAGGTCGAGCGCCGCCTCGGTGCCGGCGTTGTGGAACCCGGCGATGTTGCCGCCGACGAAGACCGCCGGCCGGAGATCCGGATCGGTGCCGCCAGGGCCGGCGACCCGGGCTACCCAGAGCGTGCGGCCGCCGGCCGACTTGCCGATGGCGATCAGCGTCACCGCGTCCGGGTGCGCCTCCCGCCAGTCCTGAAGCTGCCGCTCGACGGCGGCGAACGAATGGTAGTCCTGGTAATCGGCCTGATAGCTCACGGCCGCGCGGGCCGGCCCGCCGCCCAGGGCCAGCAGCACCAGGGCGGCGGCGGCCGCGGCGGTCCGCAAGCCGGGTAACGTGGTTCTCACGGGCACCTCCAAAAACGGCAGATGGGATCGGCCGGCGACACGCCGGGCGGCCACTATACGCAGAGCGGGCCGGGAAGTTGCGACTCCGGTCTGGCACGCACCTTGCTGTAAAGGGGGTGTCGCAGTCTCATCGGTCCATACCGGGCCGGCATCCGAGCCGCAGGGCTCGAAGGAGAACAACCATGAAACCGACCAAGCTTGCAGTGTTGTTCCTGGTCTCCCTGCTGCCCATGGCGGCCTGTAAGTCGCACGAGGCAGATAACGCGGCCGACACCGCGACCAGTGCACAGAATTCGGCAACGGCGCCGGCCGACCAGACCTCCCAGTCGTCGGCGGGCGCGGTGACCCAGACGACCGAGCAGGAGATCGCGGGCACCAGTAACGCCAACGATCTCAACCCGGTCAAGGCGCAGACGATGATCGACGACGTGACGATCGGCCACAAGGTGGTCGACGGCACGATCCCGAACGCGGACCAGGGGGACGACTTCGCTCCCGGCCAGCCGATCTACATCACGATGAAGGTCGCCGACGTGCCGGCCACGTCCAAGGTGAAGGTGGCCTGGTTCGGCCCGGGCGACGCGAAGATCTCCGACGAGGAGAAGTCGGTCCCGACGGGCGCCAAGTACCTCAGCTTCTCGCAGACCAAGACCAGCTCCTGGGCCAAGGGCGACTACCGCGCCGAGGTCTGGATCGGCGACGAGAAGGTCAACACCCAGCACTTCAACGTCACGGACAAGAGCAAGGCGGGCAAGTAGCCCGTCCGCTTAGAGATAGAGAAGTCGCCTTTCTTCTTTCCCCCCGGAACGGCGGCGCGGGGTGTGCCCGCGCCGCCGTTGCCGTTTTATGGAAACAATTTGTTTACAAACAAAAAGCGGGGATCGCTCCCCGCCCGTTCGCCTCAACCTTGGAAGGTTTTCATTTCGGTGGTTTCACGTCCACCGTGGGAACCTTGACATCTTTCTTCTCGGTCTTGACGGTCGGCACGGTGACCTCCCGCTTCTCGCTGCCGACCGCCACCGTCGGGGTCTTCACGTCGTACTTCGGAAGCTGTCCGCCCTTCGTGCTCACCTCGACCTCGGGCATCTTGCCCTCCTGGGTCTTGGTCACCTTGCAGCCGGCCGTCGAGACCGCCAGCAGGCCGGCGCCGAGCAACAGCGGCAGGGCCACCGTCTTTCTGGGATTGATCGCCATGGGAGCCTCCTTGTCTTCTATGCTCACCTTCGTCAGGGTTGGTACTACTGATTCGAGGAGGAAGAGGTGCAAAGTCCGTTCCATCGTTGGCGGAAATATTTTCTTCGCCCCGCCGCTCTCCTTGTCCTCGCCGGCTGCGTGCGCCTGCGCCCGGCGACCGTGCCATTGCGCACGGTGAGCTATCCGGGGAGCGGGCAGCCGCGGACCCTCGTGGTGCTCCTCCCCGGACGGCGGGACAGCCCGGAGGACTTCGGCCGCGAGCGCTTTCCCGAGATCGCGGCCCGGGCGGGGGCGAAGGCCGACATGATCGCGGTCGACGCCCACCTCGCCTACTACTACGACCGCACGATCGTCGAGAGGCTGCGCGAGGACGTGATCGCTCCGGCCCGGCGGCGTTACGACCGCATCTGGCTGGTGGGGATCTCGATCGGCGGCACCGGCACGCTCCTCTATGCCGGCCAGCACCCGGAGGACGTGAACGGCCTCGTCACCTTCGCGCCCTACCTGGGAGAGGACGAGGTGATCCGGGAGGTCTCCTCGGCCGGCGGCATCCGGGGCTGGAGGCCGCCGGAGCCGCTCGCGCCGGACGATTTCCAGCGGCGGGTCTGGGTCTGGCTGAAAGGGTACGAGGGCGGCTCCGAGGGGCGGCTTCCGCTCTATCTGGGCTGGGGCCGGAGAGACGGCTTCGCCAGGGCGAACGGCATGGCGGCCGAGGTGCTGCCGCCGAAGCATGTCTTCACCGCGGCGGGTGGGCACGGCTGGAAAGCGTGGCGGTCGCTCTGGGAGCAATTCGTCCGCACGGGGGCACTATCCCAATAATCAGGCGCGGGCGCGGCGCCGGGGGGAGGCGAGGGTGACGTAGGCCAGCTCCCGGTCCTCGCGCGCGGCGCACAGCATCATGCCGCCGCGCTTCATGTCGCCGGCCCCCGCGAAATCGCGCGGGAAGAGCAGACGGTCGCCGAGGGTGGGGAGGAGCAGGTCCACGTACTTGCCGGTCGCCACGCTCCCCAGGAGCACCACCCAGGCGGACGGGGCGATATCCCGGAGCTGCTCCACGTGTTTTTTCATCGGCACGCAGTAGGCCCGGCTCTTGAGGTCGACCGGCGTGCGGCGGAGCTTCTTCATCTCCTCCGGGGTGATCCGCCAGCTTGGCGGCACCAGCCCGAAGCCGGGCGCGATCACCAGGATGCCGTCGTCGGGCGTGCCGAGGGAGAGCTCCGGCGGCGGGTCCGCGAAGTGGCGGGCGTAGGTGATCTTCCCCCGGAAGTAGAGCGAGCTCATGAAGGTGAACGCCTCCTCGATCGCCACCCCCTCGGGGCCGCGGTAGCGCTGGGCGGCGCCGAAGCGGGCCTGCGGCGAGGTGAGCTGCTGGGCCCTCAGCCCGTCCGTGCTGGCCGGGGAGAGGAGGAAGATGCGGGGGCGGGGGTTCTCAATTTCCATGCCTTCAGAACAACCAAAGACAGGATATTCCGCATTCCCGCAACCTCCTACACCCGTGCCCGCCGCATCAGCAGCTCCTCGGCGCGATCGGCGGGGACAGGCTCGGAGAGGAAGAACCCCTGGCCGTACTCGCAGCCGAGGGTGCGCAGCCGGATGCGCTGCTCCTCGGTCTGGATCCCCTCGGCCACCACCTCCATGCCGAGCTGGTGGGCGAGGGTCACGATGGCGCGCACGATCGCCAGGTTCCCCTCCGCCTCCTCGATGCGGGAGACGAAGGAGCGGTCGATCTTCAGGATGTCCATCGGGAAGCGGTGGAGGTAGTTGAGCGAGGAGTACCCCTTGCCGAAGTCGTCCAGGTAGAGCTGCACGCCCAGGCTCTTCAGGCGCGAGAACCGGCTCGCCGCCGAGTCGGCGTGGCGGATGATCACCCCCTCGGTGATCTCCAGCCCCAGGCAGGCGGGGTCGAGCCCGGAGACCGTGAGCGCCTCCTCGATCTGGTTGAAGAGATCGGCCTGGAAGAACTGCTTGTTCGACAGGTTGACGCTCAGCTTGAGCGCCCCCAGCTCCGGGTGCTTGATCTGGAGCTCGCGGATCTGCCGGCACCCCTCCAGCAGCACGAAGCGGCCGATGGGGACGATCAGCCCCGTCTCCTCCGCCACCGAGAGGAACTCCTCCGGCGGCAGCAGGCCGCGCCGGGGGTGGAGCCAGCGCAGCAGGGCCTCGAAGCCGGTCACCTCGCCGCTCGCCAGGTCCACGAACGGCTGGTAGTAGACCCGGAGCTGGCCGCGCTCGACCGCCCGGCGGAGGTCGGTCTCGAGCTGCAGCCGGGCCATCACGAAGCGGTGCATCACCCGGTTGAAGACCACGTGGCAGGCCCGCCCCTGGGACTTGGCGCGGTACATCGCCGTGTCGGCGTCGCGCAGCAGGTCCTCCGGCCGGTGGTATTCGGGGGTGTGGACGGCGATGCCGATGCTCGCGGTGACGAAGACCTCGTGGCCGCGCAGGTTGATCGGCGCCGCCAGCCGGTCGTGGATGCGGTCGGCCACCCGCACGGCGTCGCTGACGTCGCGCCCCCCTTCGAGGAGGATGGCGAACTCGTCGCCGCCGACCCGGGCGATGGTGTCCGAGGGGCGCAGCGCCGCGGCGAGCGAGCTGGTGATCTGGGTCAGCAACTCGTCCCCCACCAGGTGGCCGAGGCTGTCGTTGACGATCTTGAAGCGGTCGAGGTCGAGGAAGAGGACGGCTGTCAGCCGCTCCGGCTCGCGGCGCGAGCGCTCCATCGACTGCCGCAGGCGATCCATGAACAGCGCCCGGTTGGGGAGCCCGGTGAGCTCGTCGTGCAGGGCGTCGTGGAGGAGCTTCTCCTCGGCCCGCTTGCGGTCGGTGATGTCGTGGGAGTTGAGCACCAGGCCGGCGACCGCGGGCTGGCCGAGCAGGTTCGAGGCGGTCGACTCGATCACCCGCCAGGAGCCGTCGCGGTGGCGGAGCCGGTGCTCGAAGGTGACGACGTCGTCCGGGCGGTCGAGGAGCTGGCGCAGAGCCTCCTCGATGACGTGCCGGTCCTCCGGATGGACGAGGCCGACCAGGCTCCGCCCCACGTGCGTCTCCGGCTCCAGGCCGAGCACCCGCTGGTGCGACGGGCTCTCGTAGCGCACGGTGCCGTCGGCGTCGAGGATCGAGATCAGATCCGAGGCGTTCTGCACCAGCGAGCGGAAGCGCTCCTCGCTCGCCCGCAGGGCCTCCTCGGCGTTCCGGCGGCCGGTGACGTCCTCCAGGGCCCCCTCGTAGTGGAGGATCTCCCCCGCCTCGCCACGGACCGCGCGCACGGTGAAGCGCACCCAGATCACCGCGCCGTCGAGGCGGCGGCGCACGCGCGCCTCGAAGCTCTGCACCGGGCCAGACTCCGCGAACGACCGCTGCCAGCGGCTGCGGTCCTCGGGGTCGAGATAGAGGTCGCCGACCTGCGTTTCCAGCAGGGATTCGAGGTCGGGGTATCCCAGGATGCGCACCAGCGCCGAGTTGGCGTCGAGCATCCGTCCCGCGGGCGTGGTGCGGTAGAGCCCCACCGGCACCCCCTCGAAGAGGCCGTGGTAGCGCTCCTCCGACTTGCGCAGCGCGGCCTCGGCGGCCTTGCGCGCGGTGATGTCGCGGGCGAAGGCAGAGTAGCACTCCAGCCCCTGGTATTCGAGGAAGCTGAGGGTCACCTCGGCCGGAAAGCGCCGGCCGTCCTTGCGGACGTGAATCACCTCGAAGGTGTACGGCCCGCTCTGGCGGACCTTCCGCGACAGCTCCTGGAAAAGATTGCCCTTCTCCGGAGGAAGGACGTCCGCCACCCCCATTTCCAGCATCTCCTCGCGGGTGTACCCCATCATGGAGCAGGCCGCCTCGTTGACGTAGAAGAAGCGGCCTTCGGAATCGGCCCAGAACGCCCCCTCCCCCGCCCGGTCGAGCAGGTATTGCGTCAGCCGCTGCGCGGCACCATCCTCCAGCAAAAGCGCACGCATTGAGGCGATTCCTTCTCCAAACTGGAAGCGACGGATTGGACGGCCGATTATATCCTCCGCCGATCGTTCCCGGCGCTGTGACTTTCTTTACGCCCGGCTGATGAAGCCTGGGATAGCCGAGAAATAAAATATGCGTTATCATCTATATGATGGCTCTGTCCGGCGATGCCGGACCGAGCCTGGGCCCCGGTCCGGCCGCCTCGGACCCCCTCCCCGGCGCGGCCGGACCGCCAGGCCCGTTTTCGGCGTGATATCGTCGGACCCTTCTCTGGAGGGCCCTGCCGTGGACCGAACCCCCGCCGCTCTCTATCTCGAAGACGTCGCCGACCAGTTTCGTTCGTACAAGCGCCTTGCCGACCGGGCCCTGGCCCAGGTGCGGGACGAGGACCTCTTCGTGACCCTGGACCCGGAGTCGAACAGCCTGGCCCTGCTGATCCAGCACATGGCGGGCAACCTGATCTCGCGCTGGACCGACTTCCTGACCACCGACGGCGAGAAGCCCGACCGCGACCGGGATTCCGAATTCGAGGTGGCGGCCGGCAGGACCCGGGCGGATCTACTGGCCCGCTGGGAGGAGGGGTGGGGCCGGCTGTTCGACGCGCTCGCCGGCCTCACCGAGGAGGATCTGACGCGGACCGTCACCATCCGCGCCGAGCCCCACACCGTGGTCCGGGCGATCAACCGCCAGCTCATGCACCAGGCCTACCACACCGGCCAGATCGTCTTCCTGGCCAAGCACCTGGCCTCCGAGCACTGGCAGAACCTCTCCGTGCCGCGGGGCAAGACGCGGGAATTCAACGCCGAGATGCTCGCGCGAAGCGGGGCGAAATGACGCTGTCCCGGTTCTGGGCGGAGCGCGCACTATCTGGACAGCATTGCAAGTTCTCTTGAAGTCCTCGGATCGTTCAAAGGCGCTGAAGCTGTACCTCCCCGCCGCCGGTCCATTCCTCAGGGGGGATCGGCGGCGGGGGAATTCCCGCCAGCCTGGGCTCCGGCCGTCGCGATTTGACGTAAGATTACAGCGACTTGTCGGAACCTCTGCTGCGCATGCCCCCGGACACCATCGCCGTTCTCGCGGAGAAGCCCGCCGTCGCCCGTGACATCGCCCGCGTCCTCGGGGCGAGCCAGCGGGGGGAGGGCTGCCTGCGCGGCAACGGCTATGTGGTCACCTGGGCCGTCGGCCATCTCGTCGAGCTGGCCCAGCCGCACGAGGTCAACCCCGAGTGGAAGCGCTGGCGGCGGGACCACCTGCCGATGCTCCCCCGGGACTGGCCGCTGATCGTCTCCGAGGAGACCAAGCACCAGTTCGAGGCGGTCCGCCGGGTGATCAACGCGCCCGAGGTCGAGCGCGTCGTCTGCGCCACGGACGCCGGCCGCGAGGGGGAGCTGATCTTCCGCTACATCTACGAGGCGGCGGGGTGCCGCAAGCCGTTCCAGCGGCTCTGGATCTCCTCGCTCACCCCCGACGCCATCCGCCAGGGGTTCCGCAAGCTGCGCGACGGCCGCGACCTCGATCCCCTGGCCGACGCCGCCCGCGGGCGCAGCCGCGCCGACTGGCTGGTGGGGATGAACCTCTCGCGGATGTACACCCTGGACTTCAACCAGGAGCAGTTCTCCGTGGGGCGGGTCCAGACGCCGACCCTCGCCATGGTGGTGGAGCGGGAGCTGGCGATCCGCGCCTTCGTGCCCGAGGACTATCTGGAGGTGGTGGCGACGTTTTCTCCGGGCCAGGAACTCAGCTACAAAGGCACCTGGTTCCGGGGCGATACGCCCAATCCCGAGGCCAAGCGGATCAAGACGCCGCCCGGCGGCCAGGACGGCGAGGACCTCGCCGAGGCGATGAAGATCGTCCAGCGCGCCCGGACGGGCAGGGTGGCGGTCGAGTCGATCCGCGCCGAGACCAGGCGGATGCCGCCGCCGCTCCTCTACGATCTGACCGAGCTCCAGCGGCACGCCAACCGCCTCTACGGCTTCAGCGCCAAGAAGACCCTGGGGCTGGCCCAGACGCTCTACGAGCAGAAGAAGCTCATCAGCTATCCGCGCACGGACAGCCGGCACCTCTCGACGGACGTCGCCGCCACCCTCGGCGAGATCGTCCGGGTGATCGAGGGCCCCTACCGCGACCGGCTGGCCCCCGGCACGGGCGAGCGCCCCCTGAGCCGCCGCTTCGTGGACGACTCCAAGGTCACGGACCACCACGCGATCATCCCCACCACGACCTCGCTCGATCCGGCGGCCCTGGAAGAGGACGAGAAGAAGATCTACGACCTGATCTGCCGGCGGCTCCTCTCGGCCTGGCACGACGACCACGTCTGGTCCGTGACCACGGTCATCACCGCCATCTCCAATCCTCCTCTCTTTGGAGTCGGAGAGCCGCTGGTCGACCGCTTCCACAGCACCGGCACGCTGGTCGAGCAGGTGGGGTGGAAGGTGCTCGACATCGAGAAGAAGGCCAAGAAGAAGGAGAAGCCCAAGGAAGGGGAGGCGGAGAAGGAGGACGAGCCCGCCTCCCCCGAGGAGAACCAGACTCTGCCGTCCGGCCTGGCGCAGGGTCAGCCGCAGGAGGTGACGGACGTCAAGGCCGTCTCCAAGCAGACCCGCCCCCCCAAGCGTTTCACCGAGGCTACTCTGCTGACGGCGATGGAGACGGCCGGCAAGACCCTCGACGACCGCGAGCTCTCCGAGGCGATGAAGGACTCGGGTCTCGGCACGCCCGCCACCCGGGCGGAGATCATCGAGACCCTGCTCCGCCGGGAGTACATCATCCGCACGGGCAAGGTCCTGGAGGCGACGGACAAGGGGATCCGGCTGATCGAGATCGTCCACCCCCACGTCAAGAGCCCGGCGATGACCGGCCAGTGGGAAGCCCAGCTCCAGCGCATCCAGCGCGGGCAGGGGGATCTCGGCGCGTTCATGTCCGGGATCGAGGCGTATGTGCGGGAGGTGGTCGGACGCTCACCCCCCCTCACCCGCCCCCTCCCACCCTCCCTCACCGGGAGAGGGGGAAACGGCAACGGAAGCCACGATCAAAGAAAGGGGGGCGGGGACAAGCCTCGCCCCTACGTCCCCGACTCAGACACGCCGACTTTGCCGTTCGGACCTACTCCTCCCCCTCTCCCGGTGAGGGAGGGCGGGAGGGGACGGGAGAGGGGGCCGGGGGGTGAGGGTCCGGGCGGGGGAGCGGCCTCCATCGACCACCTCCTCCACACCACCTTCCGCCTCCCCTCCTTCCGCCCCTATCAGGAGGCGGTCTGCAGGGCCGTGGTGGAGGGGCGGGACGTCCTGCTCGTCATGCCCACCGGAGCCGGGAAATCGCTCTGCTATCAGCTACCCGGCCTTGCGCGCGGCGGCACCACGCTGGTCGTCTCGCCGCTGATCGCCCTCATGGAGGATCAGGTCGGCAAGCTCCGCGAGCTCGGGCTGCGCGCCGAGCGCATCCACTCGGGGCGGGACCGCTCGGCCTCGCGGCAGGTCTGCGTCGACTACCTGGCCGGCCGGCTCGACTACCTGTTCATCGCTCCCGAGCGCCTCTCCGTCCCCGGCTTCCCCGAGATGCTCGCCAAGCGCAAGCCGGTGCTGATCGCGGTCGACGAGGCCCACTGCATCTCTCAGTGGGGGCACGACTTCCGGCCCGACTACCGGCTGCTGGGCCAGCGCCTCCCCCTGCTCCGGCCGGCGCCGGTGATCGGTCTCACCGCCACCGCCACCCCACGGGTGCAGGACGACATCGCCAGCCAGCTCGGCCTCGCCCACGCGGGGCGGTTTATCCACGGCTTCCGGCGGACCAACATCGCCGTCGAAGTGGTGGAGATGCGCCCCTCCGAGCGCGGGGACGCGGTGCGGAAAATCCTTTCCAACCCGGAGCGCCGGCCGGCGATCGTCTACGCGCCCACCCGCAAGGAGGCGGACGGTCTCGGCGCCTCGCTCCAGGAGAGCTTCCCCGCCGCCGCCTATCACGCGGGGATGACCCCGGCCGAGCGCGAGCGGGTCCAGTCGGGGTTCCTCTCCGGCCGCCTGGAGGTGATCGTGGCCACCATCGCCTTCGGCATGGGGGTGGACAAGCCGAACGTGCGCACGGTGATCCACACCGGCCTGCCCGGCAGCGTCGAGGGGTATTACCAGGAGATCGGCCGCGCCGGACGGGACGGCAAGCCCTCGCGGGCCATCCTCCTCTACTCCTTCGCCGACCGCCGCAACCACGAGTGGTTCCACGGCCGCGACTACCCCGACGTGGCCGAGCTCGACCGGATCTACCGCGCTCTTACGCCCGAGCCCCAGATCGACGGTCAGATCCGCAAGCGCCTGAAGATGGACGAGGAGCTGTTCGAGCGTTCCCTGGAGAAGCTCTGGATCCACGGCGGCGCCCTGATCGACGCGGACGGAAACGTTTCAATCGGGGCCGCCGGCTGGCAGAAGCCCTATCTCGCCCAGCGGGACCACAAGCTCGAGCAGCTCGAGATGATGGTCCGCTACGCCGAGTCCCGCGGCTGCCGCATGCTCCACCTGGTGCGCCACTTCGGCGATCAGGAGGACTCGGGCGAGCCGTGCGGGATCTGCGACGTCTGCGCGCCCGCGGACTGCGGGGTCCGCCGCATGCGCCCGCTCAACGCCCTGGAGACGGAGCTCGTCGACCGGGTGCTCACCGCGCTGCGGGGGCGCGACGGCCAATCCACGGGGCAGCTCTACCGCGAGACCTGCCCCGAGGAGCTCTCCGACCGCAAGTCCTTCGAGCGCCTCCTGAGCGGCATGGTCCGCGCCGGCCTGCTCCGGATCGCCGAGGACAACTTCGAGAAGGAGGGGCGCACCATCCACTTCCAGCGGGCGATGCTGACCCCCGAGGGGTACCGGGGGGACGGCGGGTCCATAGCGCGCGTGGAGATGTCGGACGAGCTGCCGCGCACCCGCAAGAAGCGCGAGCGGCCGGATAAGGGGGAGCCGCGGGCCGTCCGCAAGAAGATCGCCGCCGGTCTGATGCGGGACAGCCTGGCCCCCGGCGGCCTCCCGGAGTCGGTCGCGGCCGAGGTCGTGGAGGCGCTCAAGGTCTGGCGCCGCGCCGAGGCCGTGCGCCGCCGCGTGCCCGCCTTCCGTATCCTTACCGACCGCGCCGTCGCCGCTCTCGCCGCCACCCGGCCCCGCACCGAGAGCGACCTCCTCAATGTCCCCGGCATCGGCCCCACGATCGTGCAGAAGTACGGGCGGGACATCCTAGGGATTGTGGGGAGCGGCGGGTAGCGTCCGGTCCGGGATCGACGGCCCCGATTGGGCGAAGATCGAATTGAGAAGCCCCGCCAGACGCACCCCCGCTTGCAAAAGCCGCTGTTTGATCAGCGGGATCTCCACGTAGTCATATTCAAAGCTCAGCTTGCCGTCGCCGGTCTTGTAGACCCGGTCCCGCGCCGCCTTGGACTCGTTCGCCCAGTCGGCCGGAGGGGCGCTCTGCCAGGTCTGGATCTCCTGCAATGTGGGGTGATCGATGAAGGCGACGAATTCGGTGTAGCTGAGCTTCTCGTTGTCGATCAGCCCGGCGTCCCACACCGAGTGGAGGTTCGTCTCCTGGTTGAACAGGGTCACCTTGATGGAGTTGCCGCCGCGGTCGGCGCGCCGGCCCACGTGCAGCGGCTGATGGATGTCTCCCACGAAGTGGACGAGGAACTTGAGAGCCTCCTGCTTCGAGTCCCGGCTCGCCTGCGGGTCGCGCAGCACGGCCGTGAACCGCTGGATCGCCTCGAGCACGTCGCCGTTGGGATCGCGCTGGGTCGTCTCCAGGGTCTCATTGTCGTCGATGCTGATGAAGTGCCAGGGATCCGCCTTTTTCCAACTGGGATCGGAGCGGATCTCGTCCGGCCAGGTGCTCACCTGGTCGAGCCCCTCGGGACCGATCAGGCACTGGACGGCGCGGGCCGCCTCGACCGTCAGGTGATTCATGGCGATCCGGCCGACGATCCGGTGCCCGTTCGCGCCCCAGGCGGAGACCGCCGAGGGCGCCGTCAGGAGCAGGGCTAGGGCCATGCAGGCTCTTTTCATCTTGGGGGCTCCTTGTATGGAGACCTCCATCATAGCCGCTTGGCCAGAGTCCACGCCACCAGCCCGAAGGTCATGCGGGCGTTGATCTCCCCCAGGGGATTGAGGATGAGCTCTCCATCCTCTTGCCGGTAGCGCCAGGCGTCGATCCCGAAGGGGCCCACGTAGCCGGCTCGGCGCAGGGCCGCCGCGACGGCCTTCACAGTCCTCAGAAGCTGCTCCCGATCCTGCTCGGAGAGATCGGGGTGGAGATCGATTCCCACGAACTGCCCTTTACGATCGATTTTCTGACCGTGGATGCCCACGATTTCGAGATGATCCTGGCCGAGCAGCGCGGAGACGCCGAAGTCCTGCGTCCGCTCCTTCCAGGGCTCGAAAAGGAGGGGACCATGACGCTCGAACAGCCGCTCCACGGTCCGCCGCGCCTTGGGATCGGCGAGGGCCGGGCCGTTCCTTTCTATATAGCGGGAGCGGCCCGAGGCGGAGAGGGGCGCTTTGACGACCCAGGCCGGCGGGGCGGTCCGGAGAAGGCGACCGAGCTCCACGAGGGATTCCACCATCCGGGCTCCGGGCAGAGCCCAGCCGATCTCCTCCGCGATCTGAAGGCAGAAGGCGCGATGGTGAACCGTGGCGACGGCGGCCGGCGAGGGCGTCGGGAGCTGCCAGACGAGATCGTGGAGCGGGGCGTCCCAGTCGATCGCGGAGAAACGGCGCGGACCTCCCCGGTGCTCGAGGGCCGAGGGTGTCTCGCACCAGGCGAGAACCTCGTCCGCGGGAGGGAGGTCGCGGAGTGGGCCCGATTCGAGATCCGGCCCCGGCGCCGGGCTCCACAGCCGGTCCCCTTCACGGGCGAAGGCCCGGAGCAGGGGGGCCATCCGGGCGACCGTCTCCAGGACCGCCCGGGGCGGAGAGGCCCGCCGGCCCGCGAGCTCGTCCTCGCAGAGGAGGTTGGCGAGGATGCGCCGCACTGTCAGCGGTCCCCCTCCTCCTCCAGCCTCCGGATGAGCTCCGGATCGAGCCCCGCCGCCTCCCGCGCCTCCCGGTGAAAGGTCCGCCCCCGGGCCTTCGCCGGGCGGAGCGGCCAAGTGAGGTTGGCGCGGTAGGCGTCCCAGGCCGATTCGTCCTCCCGCTTGAAGACCTGCAGCCAGGTCCAGCCGAAGCGGACGTGCTCGATCTCATCCAGATGCACGCGCTCGATCACCGCCGCCGTTTTCGCGTCCCCCGCCCGCCGCGCCGCCTCCTCGTACTCCAACGTATGGTCGAGGTTGGCGTTCTCGAAGGTGAGCGACATGGCGCAGAGGAATTGCAGGGGCGTGGTGATCGATTCGATCTTGCTCCAGAAATAACCGTTCACCGGATAGTCGCCGAAGCGGGCCCCCGCGTCCTCCACTCGCGCGATGTACATGCGGGTATGCCGCTGCTCGTCGGCCAGGATGCGCAACAGGCCCTGCCGGAATTCCTTCGGAGCGTCCGGAAACGCCAGCAGGGCCCAGGCGAACAGCTCGGCCGCCTGCAATTCGTGGTTGGCCAGGGCGTGCAGAATGCGGGGCCGCTGCGCCGGATCGGGCATCCCCTCGCTCGGCGGCACCTCGATCCGCCGCTGGAACCGCAGCTCCGGCGGCCGGCCCGGCCGCTCGAGCCGCAGCGGCGGGCCGGGGACCTCGTCCGTCAGCCCGGCCGGCGGGGCTCCGAGCTTCCGGGCGAGGTCCTCCGTAGTGATAACGGTCCTTGCGAAATCCCGGATCTCCATACGGAGACCCTATCGCATCGGAGCCCGTCTAGCGGTAGCGGAGGATCGCCGACAGCACCAGCGTCCGCGGCGCGGTGAACACCGTCCCCTTGCCGAAGTTCGGGTTGTTCGGCACGTAGGGCACGGGCCGGCCGAGCACCAGGCGGTCGTCCACGGCGAGCGGGACCTGGCGGTCGAAGAGGTTGGTCACCCGCGCCTCGATCTCCAGCCCCAATTGGTCGAACCGGAATTCATAGGAGGTGAGCAGGTCAACGCCGTAAAAATTGGGCATCCGCCGGGAGCCGGCCTTCTCGAGGTACCGGATGTAGGAGCTGCTCGACACGTTCGGATCGGGGAGCCCCCGGGCCTCCCAGGCGCCGCCGCTCTGGAAGTAGGTGAAGGTCCCGATCTTCCAGGCGTCGGCCGGACGGACGACGGCGAACAGCTTGGCCACGTGCGTGCGGTCGCCGCGCAGGATGCCGTTCCGGTTGTCGGTGATCAGCACGCCGGGGCCGTCCCCGATGAAAGACGAGTTGTAGAACGGCGAGTCGCCGCCGAAGTCGATGTCCCAGTTGCCGGACAGCCGGCTCCAGGTATAGCTGGCGTTGACCGTCAGATGGTAGAAGCGGTCGTTGGCCGGCCGGCGATTCGCCTCCAGGGTGACGGCCTTGTAGCGGCGGTACGCGTTCGGAAGCTGCGCGACGTGGAAGGGGCCGTTGCCGAAACCATCGGCGCTGATGTCCTCATAGATGTTGCCGACGTCGCGGTACATTCCCCAGATCTCGGCCGACCAGGTGAGGCCGAACGGCCGCGCGTAGCCGAGGAGGTACTCGTCTGTATATTGCGGATCGAGCCCTTTGTCGATCGTCTTGCTCTGCGTGTTGGCCGCCGGGACGTCGGAGATCAGGTTGCCCGCCGCGTCGAAGGTCGCCCGGGAGGTGAAGATGCGGGTGGGCGAGGCGGCCCGGCCGAGCGACTTGTTCTCGGTGTTGTAGTAGCGGCCGAAGTTGAAATAGACCTTGTCCCCGCGCTCAGGAGCCGGGACGAAGGCGAGCCCCAGGCGCGGCTGGATCTCCTGGCCCCAGTCGAAGGTGAGGATCTTGGCCTTCGTCTTGGTGCCCGGGGCGCCCAGCCGCTCGCCGAAGTAATCGTCCTTGTTGTCGAGCAGGCCGAGGGTGAGCGTCAGCCGCTCACTGAACGCGATCTGGTCCTGGAGGAAGACGCCGTAGGAGGTGCCGCGGCCAGTGTGCGGCGGCTGCTGGGAGGTGTAGCTCGCCGTGAACTGCCGGGTGGTGGCGTTCCAGGTGACCGATCCCCAGCCGTTGGCGCGCCGCTCCAGGCGCTCGGAGCTGTCCTCGTAGGTGAATCCGGTCCGCAGGTCGTGGCGCGAGCTCCCCCAGGTCTTGAAGGTCTGGAAGGTCGCCCGCGCCTCGTCGCGGGTGTAGTCCTGATTGTTGATCGCCAGGACCGAGCCGCCCACCGACTGCCCCACTCCCGTGGCGCCGCCGACGAGGAAGTCCGGCGTGGTGGTGAACTGTCCCACCAGGTCCGGCCGCGCCGCGTTGAAGGCGGGGCGGTAGCCGAGATCGGTGAAGGGGCTGGTCGAGTTCTCCTCCTTGTCGTGGTTGTACTTGGCCTCCACGAAGCTGTCGGCGGTCAGGTTCCACGTCCAGGAGGCGGTGCCCAGCAGGTACTTCTTCGCGTCGTTGGTCCCCACGCTCGGCGCCGAGGTCGAGGTAATGTTGACGCCGTCGAACGAGGTGTCGCGCGAGCGCAACGAGGCGTTGATGAAGTGGTTGGAGCTGGGGTTGAGCGTCAGCTTGCCGAAATACTCCTCGGTGGTCGTCTTCTGATCGGGGATCGAGCCGAGATTGTTGCGCCGGTCGGTGAGGGTGCTCGAGGGGCGGCTCGCCGAGCCGTAGAACCAGAGCCGGTCGTGCACGATGGGGCCGCCGAGCGCGACGCCGCCGAAGGTCTTGTCCTCGGTGTTCTGCACGGTCGCGTTCTTGTTCGCGGCGACGAAGCTCGACGGCTGGTATTCACCCCTCACCTCGCCGCGGAGGTCGTTGGTCCCCGACTTGGTGATGGCGTTGACCACCATGCCTCCCGCGCGGCCGAACTCGGCGGTGATGCCGCCCCGCACGATGCTGACCTCCTTGATGTCGAGCTCGGTGAGGTCGGTGGGGAAGATGTCCCCGAAATCCGGGTTGGTGACGTTGATGCCGTCGACCAGATAGAGATTGTCCATCCGCGAGCCGCCGGCGTTGGGGGACTGCCGCCCGTTGTCGGGCACGCCGGGAGCGAGCGCGAAGAGCCCCTTGTAGTTGCGAGGCACCGGCAGGTCCTCGATCTCCCGGTTCGTGAAGTTGACCTGCGCCTCGGTGGACTTGACGTCGATCAGCGGCAGCGCCTCGGTGACCGTGATCTCCCCTTCCACCTGGGGCCGGAGCGAGAGCTCGACCTGGGTATCCTTGTCGAGCGCCACCACGGCCTCGCGCTGGACGTTCCCGAGCCCCTGGGCCTCGGCGCTCACCTGATAGGTGCCGGGCGGCAGGCGGAGGACGTTGAACGCGCCGTCCTTGTCCGTCACCACCGTGCGGCCGGCGGGCAGGAGCTCGCCCTTGACGGTCACCGGGACTCCCGCGAGCCCCGCGTCGTCCGCCCCGCGGACCACGCCAGAGATCGAGCCGGTCGTCTCCGCCCCGAAGGCCGCGCCCGCGGCCGCGATCACCAGAAGCAAAAGCCAGAGGAACGGTTGAATCTTCCGTGCCATGCGAGTCTCCCTCCAGTTTGAGCCCGGCCCGGAAAGGACGGCCGGATTGGGTATTTCAGCGGGGTCGATCCTAGCATGGGAGGTGACGAGGGTGTAACGTCGCTAGAATGAGCACAGAGAGGAAGCTGCCATGAAAGATGTCCGCTCGAAGCGATCCAGGAAGGAACTGGTCAAGCCTCGACATGAGAACGAGGTCTCGGGTGTTGTGGCAGAGCTGGCGGGGCTCATCGCTGGAGCCGAGATCGAGGAGAAGGACTACGAAGAGTATCTGGTGAAGAAGTACTCGTGAGTTTACTCGCTCGCGCCGCCCGGGATTGAAATCCCGGGCGGCGAGGCCAGGGACGCTCAGGGCCGACGATGTATACTCATCCTTAACGATGAATAAGAAGGCTCCGATCTCCTCGCCAGAGCTAGGCCGTGCCATGCGGATGGCGTTCCTGCTCGCCTTCGCGCTCCTCTCCACTGCCCCGGCCACCGCCCAACCCGGCGGGACCCTCCCCGCGCCGCTGCCGCTCTTTCCGGCGGACAACTGGTGGAACGCGGACGTCAGCTCGGCGCCGGTCGATCCCCACAGTGCGAGCTACATCCACTTCATCGGCGACAACGTGGGGCTTCATCCCGATTTCGGCGGGGACGCGGACACGCCTCCCGACATCTACGGGATGGTCTACATCTCCGTGCCCGGGACCCAGCCGCTGGTGCCGGTCACCTTCGTCGAGTACGGCGGCGAGAGCGACACCGGGGCCCCGGGGCGGCCGTCCGGTTACCCGATCCCGGACGAGGCCAAGACCCAGGCGAAGTGGATCGAGGGGGGATTCCCCGGCAACGCTAACCCAGGCGGCGACCGCCACATGCTGATCGTCGACCGCGACCACCGCCTTCTTTTCGAGCTCTACCACGCCCACTGGAACGCCGCCCGTTCCCGCTGGGAGGCGGGATCCGGCGCGGTCTTCCCGCTCAGCTCGAACCTCCGCCGTCAGGAGGGGTGGACGAGCGCCGACGCGGCCGGCCTCGCCATCCTGCCCGGCCTCGTGCGCTACGACGAGGTGTTCGGCTCGGACCCCATCCGCCACGCCTTCCGCTTCACGGTGAACGAGAGCAACGGCCACGTCTTCCCCGCCTCGCACGACGCCGGGGGCTCGAACGGCGCCCTGCCCATGGGGGCCCGCCTGCGCCTCAAGGCGACCAAGGACATCTCGGGCTATCCCCCCGAGGTGCGCAAGATCTTCCAGGCGATGAAGACCTACGGCCTCATCGTGGCCGACAACGGCACTAACATGTACATCACCGGGGCCTATGACGCGCGCTGGAACAACGACGTCCTCAACCCCGCCTTCGCCAGCCTCAAGGCGAGCGACTTCGAGGTGGTGCAACTTGGCTGGCAGCCCTCCTCGACCCCGCAGCCGGGCGTCTGCGTCGCCGGGGACTCCCGCCTCTGCCTCAGCGGCGGCCGGTTCCAGGTGGAGGCGCAGTGGACCGCCAACGGCACCAGCGGCTCCGGCCACGCCGTGTTCCTCACCCCGGACACCGGCTACTTCTGGTTCTTCGCCGAAACCAACATCGAGGTGGTGATCAAGGTGCTGAACGCCTGCGGCTTCAACCAGCGCTACTGGGTCTACGCCGGCGGCCTGACCAACGTAAAGGTCCGGCTGACGGTGACCGACACAAAAACCGGAGCGGTCAAGACCTACGACAATCCGCAGGGAACCGCCTTCCGGCCGATCCAGGATTCGGGGGCGTTCTCGACCTGCCCGTGAAAGGCCTCAATGGGAAGTTTCAAGCGCAAGCCTTGTTAGAAAACGTCAAGGTAACCTGAAGTCGCCCTGAGAGAACCGCATGCCTCAACGCTTCCGAATCTCGCCAATTCATGGCATTTCTGGTAGTTATGGCTTTGAGAACGAACCGCTGACTGTCTATCTATCCGGATTCTACTCGACAGAGGATGGCGAGCAGTTCGTAACCGTTGCTGAACAGTTGACCAATGCCTTGTCTGGAACCCTAAGAGAAATTGGAATTAGGCCGTCTCAGATTGACAATCTGTTAATCAGCATCGACGAAGAAGGAAACGGTACGCTTTACTGCAACGAACTCGATTTCAGACTTTGCATACGCGCAAAGCGGGACGTGAAGAAGGGCGAAGGCATAACCGAGGATGACGTCCTCGATGTTGAGGAGTTGCACTTGTACGTGGACGGAACCCCTATGATCCCGCCGAAAGATTCCGCGCTCATCTTCATTTTCTCGGTAGGTTGGCGCAAGGGGCTTTACTTTAATTTCACACCACTCAAGCCGGATGAGCCCGAACCCCTGCCCGATTTAGCTAGACTTTTTGGCGCTCTCTTTTGCCGCGTTCAGTTTCAAGAGAAGTTCCGGAGTATCTGTTTACCGCCTTTTCGGGGTGCTGAAGCATACTCTCCGCCTTGACGGCACGTCTGGAAGAGACTTGTTCTTTCCCTGGAGGCATGGTCTAATCTTTTTCAGACATGCCGACTTACGAGGAACTCCTTCAAGAGAACTCTGAGCTCCGAGGCCGGATTGCGGAGCAGGAGCGTCGGATCGGACAGTTGGAGAAGATCATCGAGGAGTTGCGACGTGGCGGCAAACGCCAAGCCGCGCCGTTCTCGAAGGGGGAGCCGAAGAGCCACC
>JBJMHA010000004.1:0-48604 GCA_045807625.1 Thermoanaerobaculia bacterium
CTGGGCGGACCCCCTTGTGTGCATGCCCTGGGCGGGTACCCCGGGGGACCCTCGACGCCAGGCCACTTACAGCGCCGAGGATGTTGCCTTCCGCTCGTCCCACGACGTCGGCTCCCCGATTGAGGCTCTCGAGGCTGGTTACCACGGCCTGCACACTCGTTGTCTACGCTTCTCGCCATGGAGTTACCCCCATGCCTGCAAGACTCGCTTCCGGTGGGTGGCCAACCCTTGCCGGGTAGGATTCGGACCTACTGGGTCCACTACGAAGGGTTTCCGGTTCTGTCTACTGCATTTTCCTTCCTCCCTTCCCAGACTTCGCCTGGCGCGAGGGACGTCTCTTCGGAGGGCATACCTCGCCGGAGACTCCGCGTTAAAGGAGCACACCTCTCATCTGACTCCTCTGATCCGTTGGGGGCCTTATGATGGAAGCGTGAATGCCCTCGGGAGGGAGACGTCCCGCCTTCAGTGGCCTGCCCGCGTTGTGCTGAAACGGGCTGGGAACGTCTCTACGGTTTTCCGGTTTCGGTTCTGTCCCCCGGATTTGCGCCCATGCCTTGACATCCTAGGTATCCTCCCCCTACCATTGCCTCGACGTTCTAGGTATCACCCGGGAGGTCAGGAGTGGCACGACAGAAAACGGATCAGAAGGCGGACCTGCTGCAGGGGACGCTCGACATGCTCATCCTGAAGGCGGTCGCTCTCGGCCCCTTGCATGGCTACGGGATCATCCAGCGCATCCGCCAGATGTCCGGCGAGATGCTGGAGGTGGAGCAGGGGTCGCTCTACCCGGCGCTCTACCGGATCGAGCAGCGGGGGTGGGTCTCCTCCCAATGGGAGAAGGGGGAGACCGGCCGCCGCGTCAAGCTCTACACGCTCACCAGGGCCGGACGGAATCAGCTCGAGGCCGAGGAGGCGAGCTGGGACCGCCTGGCGCTCGCCATCGCCAAGGTGCGGCAGGCCACCTGAGAGGGATCACAGCCATGAGACTGCTCAACGTTCTCTCGGCACGGCTGCGCGCTCTGCGCGGGCGCGAGGCCGTCATCGGCGACATCGACGAGGAGCTCCGCCTTCACCTCGAAATGGAAACGGAGGCGAACGCCGGGCGCGGCATGCCGCCCGAGGAGGCCCGCCGGGCCGCCCTCCGCACCTTCGGCAACTTCGACAGCATCCGGGAGAGGGCCTACGAGGTCCGCGGCGGTGGCCTGCTCGAAACCCTCGCGCAGGACGTCCGCTACGCCGGCCGGATGCTCGCCAAGCGCCCGGGCTTCACGGCGGTGGCGATCCTCACGCTGGCGCTCGGCGTGGGCGCCAACACCGCCATCTTCAGCGTCGTGGAGGCGGTGCTGCTGCGCCCCCTGCCGTACCGCCACGCCGGCCGGGTCGTCGTGATGTGGGAGAACAACCGCGCGCACCCGGGACGGCACAACGTCGTCAGCCCCGTGAATTTCCTCGAATGGCGGGACCAGGCGAGGTCGTTCGACGAGATGGCCGTCTTCCTCGACCAGCCGCTCAGCCTGACCGGCGTGGGCGAGCCCGAGGAGGTGCCGGCACAGCTCGTGACCCCCAACCTCTTCGCGCTGCTCGGCGCCGCCCCCGAGCTCGGCCGCGCCTTCACGCCCGAGGACGCGAAGGAGGGGAAGCGCCCGAGCGTCGCGGTTCTCAGCCACGGCCTGTGGCAACGCCGGTTCGGCGGCGCGCCGGACGTCATCGGCCGGACCGTCTCCCTCAACGGCCGCGCCGTGAGCGTCATCGGAGTCATGCCCGACGGCTTCAAATGGTTCATCAAGGAAAATTCGCGGTCCAGCAGGCCCGCCGAGCTCTGGCTGCCGCTGGCGCTCTCGGACCAGTATCGCGACCGGACCAGGATGGGACACTTCATGCAGGCGGCCGCCCGCCTCGCGCCCGGCGTCACGGCCGAGAAGGCGAGGGCGGAGATGGACACCATCGCAAGCCGCCTGGAAAGCCAGTACGTGGAGTACGACAAGGGGTGGGGTGTGACCCTCGTGCCGCTGCGCGACCAGTTGGCGGGGGAGATCAAGCCGGCGCTGCTCGTGCTGCTGGGCGCGGTCGGGTTCGTGCTCCTCATCGCCTGCGTCAACGTCGCCAACCTGCTGCTGGCGCGCGCCGCGGGGAGGCACAAGGAGATCGCCATCCGCTCCGCCATGGGGGCGGGCCGCCGCCGCATCATCCGCCAACTGCTGACCGAGAGCCTCCTGCTCTCCCTGCTCGGCGGCGCGCTCGGCCTGCTGCTCTCGCTCTGGAGCGTGCGGGCCCTGGTCGCGCTCAGCCCCGAGCACCTGATCGGCGACGGCGAGGTCGGCCTCGACCTGCCGGTGCTGGCGTTCACGCTGGCCGCCTCGCTCCTGACCGGAGCCCTCTTCGGCCTGGCGCCGGCGCTGGAGGCGTCGCGCGTGAAGCTGAACGAGTCCCTGAAGGAGTCGAGTCGGGACAACGCGGGCAGCCCGCGGGGGCGGCGGCTGCGCGACGCCCTCATCGTCGCCGAGGTCGGGCTGGCGCTCGTGCTGCTGGTCGGCGCCGGGCTGATGGTGCGCAGCTTCGTCCGTCTCCAGGCCGTCGATCCCGGCTTCGACGCCTCGCGGCTCCTGACCCTGCGCGTGGCCCTGCCCTCGGTGAGATACCCGGACGACGCCAAGGCTAAAGCCTTCTTCGGTCAGGCCGTCGCCACCTTGAGGACGCTGCCCGGGGTGCTCTCGGCCAGCGCCGTCAGCGAGCTCCCCTTCGCCACCCTCGGCTCCGCCACCTCGTTCACCATCGAGGGCCGGCCCGCTCCGGCTCCCGGCGAGGAGCTCGACACCGACGTGCGCGTGGTCGACGAGGAGTACTTCCGCGCCATGAGGATCCCCGTCCTCGCCGGGCGCACGTTCACGGCCCAGGAGGCGGCGGAGGACCGCAAGAAGTGCGTGATCAACCAGTCGCTGGCCCGCGTCTACTTCCCGGGCGAAAACCCGGTGGGGAAGCGCATCACTGTCGTCATGAGCGACAACCCGACCCCGACCGAGATCGTCGGCGTGGTCGGCGACGCCCGCTATGCCAGGCTGGAGGGGGATCTCCGGCCCATGGTCTACTGGACGCCCCCGCAGCTCACCTACAGCTCCATGACGCTCCTCCTGCGCACCGCCGGCGATCCGGAGGATCTGGCGGCCCCCGCCCGCCGCGCGATCCAGGCGATCGACAAGGATCTGCCCGTGGCGGACGTCCGCACCATGGAGGATTGGATCTCCGAGTCGGTGGCGCGGACGCGTTTCGGCACCCTGCTGCTCGGCGCCTTCGCCCTGCTGGCCCTCACCCTGGCGGCGGTCGGCATCTACGGCGTGATGTCCCACTCCGTGGCCCAGCGCCAGAACGAGATCGGCGTCCGCATGGCCCTGGGCGCGCGGGCGGGGGACGTGCTCTGGCTGGTGATCCGGCAGGGGCTCGCGCGGGTGCTCGTGGGCGTGGGGCTGGGGCTGCTCGGGGCGCTCGCCCTGACCCGCGTCCTGGCGAGCCTGCTCTACGGCGTGAGCGCCACCGATCCGCTGACGTTCCTGGGCCTCGCCCTGCTGCTCACGGCCGTCTCCTGGATCGCCTGTTACATCCCCGCCCGCCACGCGGCGCGCGTGGACCCCCTGATCGCGATGCGGTACGACTAGGAGGATTCCCATGAAACGCTTCCTTGCTCTGGCCGCCGTCCTGGCGGCGGCCCTGGCCCTTCCTGCCCTTGGCGAGACCCCGCTGGCGGACCACCACCAGCACCTGCTGAGCCCCGCCTCGGCGAAGCTGGCCAATGATCCGCCGCTCCCGGCGGTCGAGCTGCCGGACGACCTCGGCCGCCTGTTCCGGGCGATGGAGAAGGGGTGGAACGACAAGCAGGCCCTCGCCCCCCTGTTCACGGCGGACAGCGTGGTGCTCGATTCGCGCGATCCCCACTGGATCAAGGGGCACGACGAGGTCACCACCTTCCTCTCCGGGCTCTTCGCCCGACCCTACCGGGTCACGCCGGTCTCCTATGGGATCGAAGGCTCCTCCGGCCACGTCGCCGCCTACCTCACCCGCGGCGAGGGGGCGGCCACGAAGCATTTCGGGCAGGCCCTGTTCTCGGTGCGGAAGGGCACGGACGGCACCTGGCGGATCGCCGCCGAGACCCCCACGTTCCCCGGACCCACGGTCCGGGAGCCGCGCTCGGCCGACGACCTCATCGCCCAACTGGACGAAGCCGGCATCCGGCGCGCGGCCGTGCTCTCCACGGCTTACTGGTTCGGCAGCCCCCTGATGCGCAAGGCCGAGGGGGACGAATACGCCAACGTCCGGGCCGAGAACGACTGGACCGCCGGGCAGGCGGCGCGCTACCCCGGCCGCCTGGTGGTCTTCTGCAGCTTCAATCCGCTGAAGGACTACGCCCTCCAGGAGATCGACCGCTGCGCACAGATCCCCCAGGTCAAGGGTCTCAAGCTGCACTTCGGCAACTCGGGGGTGGACGTGCGGAGCCCGGAGCACGTGGAGAAGCTCCGCAAGGTCTTCGCCGCCGCCAACGGGCACCACCTGGCGATCGTGGCCCACCTGTGGACGTTGGACAAGAGATATGGGCGCGAGGACGCCCAGATCTTCCTCGACAAGCTCCTCCCGGCGGCGCCGGACGTCCCGGTGCAAATCGCCCACTTCGCCGGCGGCGGCCCCGGCTACACCGACCAGGCCCTGGCGGTCTACGCGGACGCCATCGCCGCCAACGACCCGCGGACGAAGAACCTCTACTTCGACGTGGCGACCGTGGCCGACGAGCAGTCCGCCGAGGTCCTGAAGACCTTCGCCCGGCGCATCCGGCAGATCGGGCTCCACCGCGTCCTGTTCGGCACCGACCTCGGGCCCCCGATGCCGCGCCAGAGCTGGCTGATCTTCCGCACCACCGTGCCGCTCACGGACGACGAATTCAGGACCATCGCGGGGAACGTCGCGCCGTACTTCCGCTGAGCCCGGGTCATGGATTTGCATGGGTCCCCGGCGGGAGGATCGGATATGGCGCGCTACAAGATGCGGCAGCACCTGCTCTCGCTGGGCGAGGACTACACGATCGAGGACGAGCGGGGGGAGCCGGTCTACAAGATGGACGGCAAGGTCCTGCGCATCCGCGAGACCTTCGTGATCGAAGACCGGCAGGGGAACGAGGTGGCGACGATCCGCGAGAAGAAGATCGCGCTGCGCGACAGCATGAAGATCCTGCGCGGCTCGGAGACGGTGGCCTTCGCGGCCCTCGCCCTGCTGCTCACGGCCGTCTCCGCGGTCGCCTGCTACATCCCCGCCCGCCGCGCGGCGCGCGTGGACCCCCTGATCGCGATGCGGTACGACTGACGTCTCCCTCTTCTCCCAAGCGGAAGTCTTGCCGTGCGTAGGCTCATGGCGTTATGCGCCCACGCACTCAAGATTGACGCATATGATCACTCCCAATAACCTGATCTAAGCCGTGCTGGAGTGGGATGGCCTTATAGCCACTAATCCTTTTTTGCGGCTTGGAGGTGCGGCGGGCAGTCATTCGACAAATAGGTTGTAAAAGAAATCAATTTCTATCTCTTCCACATCCCACGCCTTACTTGAAGGCCAGGAGGAACAGCTATGGACCCTTGCAAGCCGCCTTGCCGACCGATCAAAGACCCGTACGGCCCCTGGCCGCCCCCTTCGCTGGACAACGACCCGCTGCACCGGCCGCCTCCCCCCACGGAGTACGGTCTGCGGGGGCCGCAGGTCGAGCCCGCCGCCAGCTACTGGCTGCTCTGCCCAGCGCCCTGCGTGGTGTCCCTCCAGGAGATCACCGCCATCACCGACCGGCCGAAGATCGGCGATAAGCCCAATCCCTGCTACTTCCCGCCCTATCCGGGGGAGGACGTGACGAAGAGGGAGATCGACGAGCTCAAGGAGCTGGCCTGTCTGCGGGATGACCCCGAGGCGATCTACAGCGACGAAAAGGGCCGGGAGCGGAGGGGGCTCAGCCTGTTCCTCCGCCTGCGCCCGCAGCCGCTGGGGGCTGTGGTCAACACGCTGCGGCGGGGCGACTCGCTCCTGATCAACGGCGGACCGGAGACCCGGCGGGCCGCGGTCGACGTCTGCGCCCAGCCGCAGCCCGACATGGGGCCGATCCCCTGCGCCACGGGATGCGCCGACGACTTCTTCCCCGCGATCCGGACGGGCCGCGAGCTGGCCCGCTACTTCGAGAGCGAGACACCGGGGCTGGCGCACCGCCAGGTCTTGAATTACCTGCTCCGTGATGCCAACTACTCACCGCCGTACCAGGCATTCATCTGGGCGGCCCTGGACGTGGCGATCTACAGCGCCCTCGGGGCGGCCTGGTACTACAAGTGGCTCGCCGATGCGAGATGCGAGCTCCATGAGCCCTGCAAGCCGATGAGCCAATACAAGCGGGACGGCAGGACCTCGCGGCGGCCGCGGCCCTATGAGGTGGATTACGAGGTGGACGTGCTCTTCAATCGCATGGTCAACTGCACCCACTCGGCCGACGGCGAGCGCCGCATCCTCCCGGACCCCTCGCCGGGCACGCCGCGCCACCCTTCCTATCCTTCCGGCCACAGCACCTATTCCGGTGCCGCCAGCGAGATCCTGTCCTATTTCTTCCCCGACTACGCGGGAGAGCTCAGGAAGCTGGCCGACAACACGGGCCTGGCGAGGCTCTGGGCGGGAATCCACTACCGGTCCGATCATCTCGAGGGGATGAAGCTCGGCCGGTGCGTGGCCCGCCTGATCATCCGGCAGATCGAGAGGTCGTGTCTCGTCCGGCCCGACCCGTGCGACCGGCAGGACGCGGCCAAATGCAAGGACATGCCGCCCTCGAACGAGAACCTGTGCTGTTGTGCCCAGGAATTCTGTGAATGCTGCCACCGGAGAGGGCACGAGCCCGTGACCGCCGGTCCTCAGGGGGAGGCTGCCGAAGCGGAGCCGGGTCCGGGCCGGGAGCGGGAAGGAGGCGTTGAGCCCTCCTCCGCGGAGGTGCGCGAGCAGGCGCGTGGCCCTCAAGAAGGCGCGGGGGGCGCCGGCTCCAGCGCGGAGGAGCGGGAGCAGGCCCGAGGGCCCCAGGAGGGCGCGGGCACCGCGGGCTCGACGGAGCGGGAGAAAGAGCAGGCCAAAGGACCGCAGGAAGGGGCTCAGTAATCCGAGACAGGGCGCGGCGGAGTCATCCGCCGCGCCAGGCTTGCCACCCTTCCAACCAGAGCCCGGGTCATGGATTTGCATGGGTCCCCGGCGGGAGGATCGGATATGGCGTGCTACAAGATGCGGCAGCACCTGCTCTCGCTGGGCGAGGACTACACGATCGAGGACGAGCGGGGGGAGCCGGTCTACAAGGTGGACGGCAAGGTCCTGCGCATCCGCGAGACCTTCGTGATCGAAGACCGGCAGGGGAACGAGGTGGCGACGATCCGCGAGAAGAAGATCGCGCTGCGCGACAGCATGAAGATCCTGCGCGGCGGGGACACCCTCGCGACCATCCGCAAGGCCTGGATCTCCCCCTTCCGCGATAAATTCACCATCGACGTGGAGGGGGGCGGGGACCTCGTGGCCCAGGGGAACATCCTCGACCACGACTACGAGATCCGGCGCGGCTCCGAGACGGTGGCCCGCATCTCCAAGCACTGGTTCACGATCCGGGACACCTACGGGATCGAGGTCGCTGCGGGGGAGGACGACGGCCTCGTCCTGGCGCTCGCGGTCGCGATCGACGAGATGGCCCACGATCCGGACGAGGGGCACGGCGAGGGCTGAGAGCCGTCCGTCCTTTTGGGGAGACCCCTCGTCCATTTGGGGAGAGGCCTCGTCTTTTTCGGGAGACCCTCCGTCTTTTTAGGGAGAGGGTCCGTCTTTCTTGGGAAACCCCTCGTCTTTTTGGGGAGGGGTCTCGTCTTTTTCGGGAGACCCCTCGTCTTTTTGGGGAGAGGGCCCGTCTTTTTGGGGAGCCCCCTCGTCTTTTTTGGGAGAGGGGTCTCCCCAAGAGGACGCTTAAAGGTCCTGAGTGTGGTCCTCCGTGTCGAAGGCGTCCTGCCCCAGGATCTCTCCGGCCATCTCCTGGACCTCGGACCCCGCCAGCTCGAAGAGGACCGCCAGGTCCACCGGAGAGCGCGCGATGTTCGACAGCGCGTGGGCGACCGCCAGCAGCTCCGCCCGGTCCGTCTTCAAATAGCCCACGAATTCCCCGTCCCTCTCCAATCGGTACCCCTCCGGGGCGATCGGACCTGGGTTTT
Organism: Thermoanaerobaculia bacterium; assembly: GCA_045807625.1. GTDB lineage: Bacteria > Acidobacteriota > Thermoanaerobaculia > Multivoradales > UBA5704 > DATARR01. The sequence continues at coordinate 8,238 of JBJMHA010000004.1, forward strand.
GGATGCGGAAGATCATCGGCCGGGCGCAGGCCCGCAGCGTCGTGGTGAACAGGAGCGCGTCCTCGCGATGCTTGAAAGAGGCCACCGGGTGATGGCCCGACTCGAACCGCTCCCACTCCCGGAAGATGTGGAACATGTCCTCCCGCTCCCAAATCCTCCACGGCCCGATGATGTCGGGATCGGCCGCGGTGACGGGCTCGTCCCGCTCCCGGAGAGCCGCGATGTACTCGGGCGAGAACGCGGTGACAGGCTGCGCGGGGCTCTGGCTCATCCTCATCTCCTCTCTGGATAAAACCCGTCGTCCCATGGTGGCCGGAAATCACGGACACACGCGACGGCGGGCTCTGGGATGATTTCTAGCCCAGTGTGACTCTTCTTGTCAAGATGGGATACAACCTGCCCCCTTGAGCTATGTTTCCGGTTTGGGGTACACTTTCCGCATGAGCGACAAAGAGGAAGTCGACCGGCTGTTGAACGTCCTCCGCACGTCCATCCGCCTGCTCGGACTGACCAACCGGGAGATCGAGCGGCGGCTCGGGCTCACGCCCAGCTACGTCAGCCGCATCTTCTCCGGCACGATCGAGCTCAAGATGGAGCACGTCCTCGCGATCGCCAGGGCCATGGGGCTCGAGCCGTGGGAGTTCTTCGAGCTGGCCTACCCCCGCCGCTCCGATCCGCCGTCCGAATCCTTCCGGGGGATCCGGACGCTCCTTCGGGACATGCAGCCGCCTCCGGAGCCGCCGGCGCGGCAGGACGCCGGTCTCACGGCCGAGGAGATCGACCAGAGGATCCAGGAATCCGTGCGCCGGGCCCTGCGGGAGCTCAAGGTTGGGTAGCCGGCGGATTCCGAGAGTCGCGGACCGCGGCAACCTGCCACAGGCCCTGAAGCTCCTGCGGACCCGCCTCGACGTCAACCGGCTCGAGCTTGGCCGTAAGCTGGGGCTGAGCAAGCAGCAGCTCTACGGCTGGGAGAGGGGAATCGCCGAGCCGAGCTTCGCCGTCCTCCGGAAGACCCTGGCTGGCATGGGCTTCGATCTCCACGATCTGCAGGACGCCCTCGACGCGGTGGAGGACCGGCCGCCGCGGGATTGGCGGCACCCTTCGCCTGGCGAGGATCAGACCTCAGGAGAGGCCGGTTTGGGAGAGGCGGAGAAGTCCGTTCTGCTGCTGTTCATGCGGTTCTTCGCCCGGCTGGTCGCGGAGGAACTGAGGGGCGTGGTTCCGGTGGAGAGGGCGTGAGGGCGTGGGGCGGGCGCTCCAGGCTAGATGTCCTGGAGCGCTGGGAGCACAAGTCACTGCGGGTTGCTCGTTCCCCGGTCTCGCTGGTGGCTTGGGCGAAAATCCCAGACTACGACGGGAACACCTCTTCCGTTCTCCAGCCGAGCGAGTTCTCCTTGAGCACCGCCCTCGTAGAGCGCTCCATCGAATTCTTGAATCTCGCCCGTGCCCTCCTCTTCCAGCCTTACGAAAAGGGTGAACACTTTCTCTGAAAGCTGACGGACGAAGACATGGTAGGTATAGCTGCGGTGATCACGGGTGCCCATCGTACCAGTGTGCTCACCAGGCGTGAGGTGGGTGCGGACCACCGCTCCATCCGCGGTTGTTTCTTCCTCCACTGCCCCCCAGACGGCGCCTGCCAGAAAGGGGACCTTGGTTTCCACAATCTTCAAGAACCGGGAGTCAATGACCGGCGCCTGCTTGACGGCCACCAGAATACCTGGCGAATGGCTGGTACAAGACGTTGGGTCATTCTGATCGCACACCCCCTTCGGCGTGCAGACCAAGGCCCCAGCTCTTTCTTTCACGGAACACTCGCAATTGCCAGAAAGAGTCGAAGGCTGCTCAAAACACTGTCCTTCCGACCCACAGACCACACAGGCCAAGAGCGGCTGAGAGAACATAGCCACCAAGGTTCCGGCAACCCCAAAGGCCTCTCTCGTCCTCATAAATCCTCCTTCTAGAGAAACTTCCAATACCCTTAACTACGATATCGTACACTTGCGCTTTACAGGAGTCAATACTCCTGGCTTCGCCTTGGCTGACGGGCCTAGGAGTGGGCGCCGCACTGATCTTCCGGAGATCTCATGGCCGATCTCGTTCACGACATCCGATTCGCTTTTCGGCTCCTCGGCAAAAATCCTGTCCTCACCGCCATAATGGTCGCCTCCCTCGCCATTGGGATCGGTGCCGCGGCTGCTGTTTTCAGCCTGGCGGATGCCCTGCTCCTTCAGCCACTGCCGGCGGTTCACGCTCCTGCGGAGCTGGTGAGCCTCTTTGGCGTTGACTCTCATTCTCCCGGGCGTCTGAAATCGCTTTCGTGGGGTGACTACCTCGACTATGCCGGCCGGACCGACGTGCTCTCTGGACTGGCTGCTATGGCGGAATGCGACGTGAGCCTCACCTCTGGCGGGTTTGCCGAACGTGTTTCGGGCCTTGCGGTTTCACCCAGTTATTTCTCCGTTCTTGGCCTCCGCCCAGCAGAAGGACGTTTGCTTTCGGCTGGCGATGAAGCCGAGCCGGTCGTCATTCTGGGCTTTGGGCTCTGGCACCGGCGCTTCGGCGCAAATCCCAAGGTGATCGGCTCCCCGATCGTGTTGAACGGCAAGAGCGTCACGGTTGTGGGTGTTGCCCCCGACGGATTCTGGGGCACCGACCTTGGAGGCCGGCGAGAGATCTGGCTTCCTTTGCGCTCGTACTCCAGGATCGCAAAGGGCATCTTCGTTCCTTTCACAGGTAAACAGGACCGTAAGCAACAATGGCTGCACGCGATCGGACGCCTTGTCCCCGGGATCACCTTGGCTCGGGCTCAGAGCGTCTTGAATACGGTCGCGAAGAATCTGGCCGCCACGTATCCGGAATCCAATGCCGGACGCGGAGCCCGCGCTGTGCCGCTCACCGAAGCGGCGCTTGGAGAGGGAATGCGCCCGCTGTTGGTTGGTTTCACCGCCCGGCTCATGGCCGCCGTGGCATTGGTCCTGGTCGTGGTGGTGGTCAATGTGGCCGGATTGCTCCTGGCTCGCGGGCTCGCCCGGAGGCGGGAGATCGCCGTCCGTTTGAGCTTGGGGGCGAGCCGGTGGCGTCTGGTTCAGCAGCTTTTCGTGGAAGGGCTCGTTCTCGGGCTGCTGGGAATGGTGGCCGGGATTGGTTTGGCAAAGCTGTGCCTGCCTCTCCTCGGGCATCTTGAGCTCCCGCGGAACCTGGCCGTTCACGACCTCGCGATTTCGGGCCCCGTATTGGCTTTCGCGGTCCTTGCCTCTTTGGTGAGCGCCCTTGCCTTCTCTCTCCTGCCGGCAATCCAGACGGTCCGCGCCACGCTCGCGCCGACTCTACGCGGAGGGAAGACGAGAGGAATCCTGCTGAGTCTCGGTCTACGTGAGCTCCTGGCCGGTCTACAGGTCGCCCTGGCGCTTCTGATCATGATTGTCTCCGGCCTGGCGCTGCGCACACTCTCTAATCTGCGATCGATCGACCCCGGATTCGATCCGGCTCATGTCCTGGTGTTCTCGATCGACCTCTCTTCGGCAGGGTATGAGGGGCCACGCGTCGCTCTGTTCTACCAGGACCTTCTGGAGCGTCTGCGGCAGGTTCCCGGCGTGAGAGCGGCCAGCATGGTGGCGGCCCTGCCAGTCATGGGCGCCGATCTTAGGGTCGATCTCTCCGTCTCGCCGGAGGATGGCCCATTCTCAGCGGTCAAGGACGACTCTCTGCCGGCCGTCCTTCATGTCCTGGTGGGTGGGCACTTCTTCGATACGGCCGGACTGAAGATCCTCCAAGGCGGCGATTTCCGGTCTGATGGCGGGGCCGCGGACTCCGGCGCGGTCATCCTCAACGAGACCGCGGCTCGCCTTCTGTGGCCTGGACAAAACTCACTCGGGAAAAGATTACGACTGGCTCAAAGTGAGACGCCGTTCTCCGTGGTCGGTGTAGCCGCCGACTCCGCCTATTCAACCCTCAAGGAAAAGGCCGTACCGGTTCTCTATCTCGACCACTCCCAATCTCAAAAGTCGTTCATCGGCTCGCTGCTGGCCTTGGACATGACCCTTTTCGTCCGCACCTCCGGAGAGCCGCGGCTGGTGCTGGGTGCGGTCCGCAAAACCGTGCGCTCAATGGACCCCTTGCTGCCGGTCTTCCATGTTTCCACTCTGGAAGAGCTTCTGGCCTCCACGATTGGCGTTGAGCGGCAAGCGGCAGCGTTGTATGGAAGCCTCGCGCTGGTTGCAATTGCGTTGGCGCTATTGGGACTCTATGGCGTCGTCTCTCACGCGGTGACGGAACGCACGCGGGAGATCGGGGTCCGGATGGCCTGTGGCGCGACTCCGGGTGAAGTGCGGCGTCTCGTGGTCAACCGTAGCGCTCTCCTAGCCGTGGTTGGCGTGGTCGCCGGCCTGACGTTGGCCGTGCCTGCCAGCCGGATCGTCCAGAGTCAGCTCTATGGTGTGAAGACGGACGATCCCATCACTTGGCTCGTTACTCCACTTATCCTATTCGCTGCGGCAGTCTGGGTCAGCACGGTTCCCGCTCGCCGCGCCGCCCGAATCGATCCCGTCGTGGCGCTCCGGAATGAGTGATCCTTGCCATTAGGGTTCCACTACTCGGGTGGAACCCTTGGAGGCGGGTCGCGAGGGTGTGAGGGGCTTAGCTCAGTGATTTAGCCTTCATCAGCCAAAGTCTCGACGGGCTTCGCAATATGAACCTGGGGTGCTTCGCCCTTCATTCGATGAAGGGCACCTGACACAACGTCTCGAAATCGAACGGCTGCCAAGGGATCGGAGATACGAAACTTTGGGGTAGCCTGGAGGAGAAATTCACAAAAAAGATCTAAGAGTCTGAATTCAGGATTTTGCTCCTCGATCCAGAGAAATGCACCCGCCTCGTTGACCTCTAGGAAAATTGTTTCACCATCTGGTGTGACGATCAGGTCAAAACACCCGAATACGATCCCCAGATCAGCCATGATCGCTCGGCAGGCGTGGGCTATCGCTGAGGGAATTTCAACGTGTTCTAGCGGCACAGGCTCTTTGGAGCTTCTCCAATCGAGCTGAGCACTAGGAATCGCCTGCGAATCGATCTTTGCTGCTACTAATGTTTCGCCGATAGCCGTGATTCTCAGCTCGTATTTCTTTCTAACTTGCGCCTGATAAATGCCGGGAACCGCCTGCGCGATCATATCATCAGGAAGATCGCTTTCAGTTACGTGGGAGCTGAAGAGGACGGCAACTCCATCTGCTGTCTCCCACGAAACGGGGTAGAAAGCCTTGTATATTACCGGCACCTTGCTGTCACGAATGAACTGCCGAACTCTGTCTGGGTCATTACTGCAAAGCGTATTAGGTATTTTTAGGCCCGCTCGCCGAGCTGCCTTAAGCTGTTCTGTCTTTAGGCTCGCCCGAGTGGCGCCGGTAACAGAGTTCACCCAGAACGACTCGTTGCCGATTCCCTGAACCAGACAGTTCAAAAAGACCCTACTCTCGCGCCCCGCGAACGGCCGATCAGGTCGCGCCACACAGGGAGGCAGTACAGGTGGGGATGGCCCTCTCATCCACACTGACGTGGGCGTTATCCCGCTCAGACTCAATTCAGGCCCCGAAAGCTCCCAACCGACCCCAGCTCCACTCAATGAGTATGAAGCCTTTTGGAGGCCCGGGAAGTCGCTGGTGTACCACTCCCAGACTTCAGCCCCCTTCCGGCGCAAAGCGTCCGATACGACGAAGGAATGAAAGTCACCAGGATGAGTTACACAGAGAACCTTTGAGAACAAATGAGGTGTCATTTCAGTAATGTAACCTGCTCCTCCTCGGAGAACTGGTATGTGCAACTCTCCGAGGAGTCCCCCTCAACACTTGAAAGTATCGCAGCCTGAGACGCAGTCAATCGCTTGAACGTCTGCGCCTCGGCCCTCAGCGTCACAGCCTCCGGTACCCGAATAGCTCGTCCCTTGACCGCAAATCGTTTGGAGCTCTGCGGCATTCAGCTCTGTGGCCAAGGCACGCGCTAGCACTCTCTTAGACAGCAGTTTTGTCTTCACTCAAACCTCCTTTCGTTGTGTGTGGGAATGCTATCGGGGAACGGCTGCTCTGTCAAGAGCTGAAAATCCGGGTTAGTGGCCTTATGATCTAGGCGTGGTTGGAGATCTGACGCCTCTCGGAATCCGCATAGTCTAGCCATGTCTCGCCTCATAGCCCATTGCCTCGTCGTCCTCCTATGCCCTCTATGCGCTTGCGCTTCTTTACGGCCAACAACCGTGCCCAAGACGAAGGCGGGAAAGACCTTCCAGGGATCGCTACCTCTGGGGTATTGGCAGGACAGCGCTAACAGCGACTACCTTGTCGCCTTTGAAGGCACGTCGCTATTGATCTCGTATGGAGGACGGATTCGAGAGGTTATGACCGATCTCGCCGCCTCACCTGGATGGGAGCGGGTTTGTCGGTTCGGGCGCGACAGCGTTTTTACCTGGCAGGGGGATGGGCAATCACTCGTCTTCCACGATATGAGTCTCCAAGAGACCCATCATCTCTTCCGGCTCCAACATAAGCCTGCTGCCCTGGAGCTGAACAATCTTCATTTGCCAGCCGGCGTCGTCCTGGGCGAGGAGCGGATCGCCTCGATCCGACGGGAGATCGACTCACGAAAGCAGAGAGACCAGGAGAGCTTACACGGCCAAAGCGGCGGTTCTCTATCTGGAGGTAGTGCGCCATCCTGGTTGCAAACCAACTCAGTCCAAGAGTCAATTCCCTCCAAAGGAGATTTTCGATTTGCGGCGAATGTAACAGAGAACACAGAATACATCCGGAGGCTCATCTCGGAGGTTGGTTGGATCGATGTGGCGAGATTTGGCTATCCTACCTCCAACTCGGCTTTCCTGCTGGTTCAGCACAGTTGGGATCCAGCCTTGATGCTAGCCGTTCTGCCTCATCTCAAGCAGGACGTCGACGCTGGCCGGATGGAGACAGACACTTATGCCCTGATGTTCGATCGGCTTCAACTCTCTCTCGGTCTCCGTCAACGGTATGGATCACAAGTCGCGAGTGATGAAAGCGGTGCGATCGTCGTTCTGCCCACGGAAGATCCCTCTAAAGTGGACTCGCTGCGAGCGGAGGTCGGACTGATCCCCTTAAAGGAGTACCTCCAGGTCTTCGGAGCTCTTGAAGTCAAATTCAGCCAGGCTTGTCGGAGAGACCCGACAGCAGTACCTTGAATTGATCACGAATGGGCATTCCGACAAGCTCAATCGACGAGGATACCGATCCTACTCTAGATCTAATGAAGCGTGTGACTCGTGCCCCTTTCCCGGCGAAGGACACGGGATGGACACGGCCCACGCTCTATGCAGGCTATTTCATGCCAAACAAAGGACCTTTGTGGCTAGGGCCGGGGTGATGAGGACCCCTTACTCCGCCGCTCCACCTTGACCCGAAGAGGAGCTCGCCGGAGAGGAGCTCGCGCAGGCTCTTTTGGCGCTATGAGTGACCCTTACGGGCGGAGTCTTCACTCCCCCCGCGGCACAAACCGCTCATCTGGATTGATATACCAGCGCCGCAAGAATTCCACCACATCTTCAAGCAGCTCAACGGTTCCCATCTCCTTCTCGAAGGCCTCCTTGAGAACCATCATCGCCCCGTAGGCCTCTTTGATCCCGAGAGATACAAAGGCTTCGTAGACCTGTGGAATGAGCTTCTGGGTTTCTTTGTACCGTCCTTGATGCATCCAGACAAGCGCGAGCTCAAGGGAGGCAAATGCGGCATGGAAGCCCATCCCTTCCTGGTCAAGACCCTCGACGACGTGCGAGAATCCCTGCTCCGCGCTCTGCCATTTCCGCAATCCCGCGTTGATCTGGGCTTGAAGCCAGCGGATCTTCAACTGGTTCACGCGCCCGAGATCCTTGAATTTTCCCAGATGTCTGAAAAACTCCCTTCTGGCTTCGGTAAATTGGCCGCAGGCGACCCGGAACAGCAAATGGTTATTGATCGCCATGAAGATCAGGTCAGGCTCCTGGTGCTCCTCGATCAGGGCCATTCCAGCGTTGTTGATCCGCATGGCCTCCTCGGGCTCATTGCTGTAGAAGGTATAGATCGCCTTGACCAGAAGCGCGCGCCCGGCGAGGTGGGCCTCTCCAAGCTCGAGATAGGTCGCATGAACGATGTCGAGAGCGGTGAAGGCGAGATCGAACCTCCGCCGCGCTCCCAAATAGGAGGCATGGAGGTCGTAGAGCCTGGCCTTCAGCCGGAGATCACCCGATCCCTGGAGGAGGAAGCTGAACGCGGTCCCGAACGCCCGCTCGGCTTCGTCCAAATCGTCTCGGGCCCGCAGGGCGTTCCCGAGCTCTCCCCAGGCGCGGGCCTGCCAATCGGCCGCATCCTTCTCGTCGTGCCAGCGTGAATTCAGCTTACCCGCGAGGCTCACCGCGAAACGGGCCAGCTCTACCGTCTCCTTGGGGCTCTCGTGCCGCACGGCCCAGCTCCGGTCCAGGAGCGCCCTCAGCACCCCCAGGCCCTGAAGGCTGATCTCCGACCTGTCGATGAGCGCCTGCAGGCCTCCCCCGGCTTCGAGCAGGGCGGCTACCTTGCGTTGGCGGATCTCCTCAGAACGGTGATACCGCCGGTGGAAGCGGAGAGCCGAGAAGAAGCGGTCCAGCGCTTCGTCGTAAGCCTTGGAGGATTCTGGGGAGGCCTCGACTCCGGGAGCGGGGCCCAGACCCCCGAAGAGGGAAGCCAGGAGAGCGCTGCACGAGCGGCACCCCCGGAGCAGATGGCGGGCGACGGCTTTCAAGGGCCCGGGAGGCAAGCTCCCTTTGGCGAACGCTTCCAGGTCAGACGGGGTGGGGTGCTCGCTCAACTGGGATCCTCCCTGTGAACCCATAGATTCTCTCACAATGGAACCCGCCGTTTCCACTGAGGAAGAGAAATTCCCTTCCCAAGATCCTGCTCAGTGTCTTGGCAGGAAAACCGTACCCTTTCCGGGACTCTTGAGGCAGCCGCAAATCTATGCGGATTCTAACTCAATGGGGCAGAAAAGTCTATAAGCGTCTCCGGGTTGGTCGCACCGACAGAGCCAGCTCACCGCCCTCTCTTGGCGAGAGGGCGGTGAGCCGGGGGTCAACCCTGCGGGTCGATAGTGGGTCCTATAGTAGACCCGGCTGTGCAAGAAGAGCCGGTCTGGGTACCGGTACTGCCGTTGGGATCTATGCAAGGCCCGATCTTGTTCCATGGTGCTTTCCCAGGAGAGTGCCTGTGCACAGGTGTATGCCCGCTCACCGTTGTGTGGGTTGGTCCTGCCCAGAAGTTGGAGAGCCAACCCCAGACACTCTCCATGCTCAGGCCGGCGGCGTGAGCCGGTGGGGGGGTGGTGAGGGTCAGGGCCGTCAACAAGACCCCTCCGGCCAGGACGCGTTTCAAGGTTCGCTGCGCCATTTCGCTGCTCTCCCCCGTCCGCGGAGCAGGGCCGGGGCCGGCATGGCTCCGGCGCCCGCGGGCGCGACATCTCACGATTTCATGTGCCGAGTCTGGCAGATAGCGAGGCAGTCTCGCGCTCTCCCATCTAAAGGAATGGGGAGACCCGCCTTTCGGCAACCATAAACTGGCTCGAATCTTTCGTCGGCGCGATTAGATCACATCCTCCCGCGACGACTCAAATACAAGAAAAAAATCGTGCCCGGAAGTAAAGCGAAAGAAAGACCGATCCGGAATCAGATTTGTGTTGACAAAATCGGCCGCGATAGGGCAATATCCAGCCGTCGTAAGCAGAAAACATCCTGATAGTACGATTGCTGGTTGCTCTCGGCTTGACTCCGGACCAATTAAGGTCCGGATGCGAACCCAAGGAGGTTCACTATGTTGCAAAGTGTCGAAGCGTTGGTTTTGCCGTCCTCGGGCTGGACTCTGATGGATCTGCTGCGGCGGATGCCCGGTCTGCCCGACGACTACTTCCTGAAGCCGGAGCGCGTTCAGGAAGAGCTGATGGCGATGCCGGGCTGGCGGGGCGTCGTCAACTTCAGGGCGATCGATCACGTCCGCCGGTTCCCGACGGCTGAGGTGGCGTCCAAGTTCGCGGACTACGTCTCGGCGTTGGCCCAGGAGTCGGGCCAGCTCTGCTCGGTGGCGCAGACTCTCGAGTACGTCACCGTCACATTGACCGGCCGCCATCCCGGTGGCCACTTCGGAATCACCCGCGCCGTGCTCGACTTCGCGAAGCGGCTGGGGTGAGAAAGGAAAAGAAAGGAACGATCATGCCAAACAAAGCATTCGCAGACGTCATCACCGAGTGGGAGAAGCTCCTCGCGACCGTGATCGCGAACAAGGACGATCTCCAGTCCCTCGACAGTTACCGCCAGCAACTCGAGGCCGAGGTCGCGGCGGCCCGGGCGGCCAACCTGCGGCAGTCCGCGGCTAAGGCGGAGACCCAGCAGTCCACCCGGGATCTCGAGGGCTCTTTCAAGCGGGGGCACGACTTGGCGGACAAGCTCCGCTTGGGGATCAGGTCCCGGTACGGCAAGCGCAGTGAGAAGCTCACGGAGTTCGGGCTGAAGGTCTTCCGCGCGGGAGGGAAGAAGAAGAGCACCACCGTAAAGCCGCCGCCGCAGGAGGGGACGCCCCAGGGGACCTCGCCGCCGGCGGAAACGAAGGCGGCTCCCCAGGAGGCCACGAGCGAGGCGCATAACCCGTCGTAGCAGTCTTTCCCGGAGGGGCGTGTTGGAGGCACGCCCCTCCCTTTCCCGGGAAGCCGTGGGAGTATTCTACATCGATTCTCGACGTGAGACGGCACTGATCTTCTCTACACCCAGCAAGTCTTTGGTCCCAAGCGCGGAGCTACTTGACAGGAGCTTTTGGAGGTGAGACGCTCTCTTCAGCGCTTAGCTCAAAGCCAGAGTCCGCAACAGCCCACCTCGGCGGGGCTCCTCGAAGTTGAGGGCGGAACAGAGGGGTGACCAGGCCTCGGAGCGTCATCGACGGTCTTCCAAACAGGGAAGCTTGCCTGGGCCGAGGCTGGGACTTGCATCCCGTATATTTGGAGACCCAAACATGAAGCGTGTTGATCGCAAGCTACATCGCCGTGTCCGCGAGCGCATGAAGAAGACGGGAGAGAGCTACGGAGCTGCTCTCAACTATCTGCGGACGGCCTCCTCCAAGTCACTAGATTCCGCCCCCTCCGTCACGAAACCGGAGCCGGCGTCTCGGCCGCGTTTCAATGTGCACACTGCCTTAGCCTTGCTGGTTGAGCAGAGCCCGAAGTCCCAGGAAGATCGCGAACGCGCCGCCGCCGCCCGAGAGGAGCGTGCCTGGGCCCGGGTCAGGAGTGAGCTCCACCGCATCGGGGCCGGCCGTGACATGGAGAAGGCGTGCGCGCGGTTCAAGGAAAAATCTCCCAGCGTCGAGGAGGTTGAGCGCCTGGGACGAGCGCTGTCGACCCTTCCGACCAACTACTTGGCGATTCTGCAAGCGCAGGTCATGCAATTGCGGCGGGTCATGGTCGAGGCCGAGCAGATCCGGAAGCTCATGGGAGATGTCGACCCGTTGAGGGCGATGCATGAGCTGAATAGGCTCGACGACTTGATGCATCGCGGGCGCTCTCAATTGGAGGCGCTCTTGCCGACTGCGTTTGAGTGGAAGCAGGCACAAAGCGCTCTGGCAGCCGCGACCAGCCAGATCACCGACTCGATGGCTGCGGTCCTTCGGCAGTCCCATGCCGATGCCGCAGCGCTCGGCTCTGTCGGGGCGGCCATCCGTCAGTGGAGCCGGGATGACGAGGCGTTCATGGATGCGGTCCGCACCTACAAGAGCGAGGGTGTGGTGGCCGCCGCGATCCAGTCCTTTGAGGACAGCGTGGTAACGGCCGCTCTGCGTCACATCAACGACGACCCGGTGGTGGCCGCGATGCGTCTGATCAACGACAGCCCGGCCGCAGCTGCCATTAGGTACATGAACGCTATCTAAAATTCTCCTGAGGGGAGGCCGCGCGAGCTGGCCTCCCCTCGCTTTCCTCCTGAGCCGTTTGCGCGAGCTTACCTCTCTAAGTCTCGCTCGACACAAGATGACGACCACAATGCGGACAGTGCAGCTTGACAACAGATGTACTCGAAATTATCACTAGATATGCCCCGTCTTCCGGGCATTGAATCGATCGCCCGTATTGCCTGTGTTGACTTAGCAAGTCTTGCTTTTCATCCTCGGTCCACTGAAGGTCTTGCTGCTCGAGACCAAGCGGATTGTAGTTGGCTCGAAGACCGCAGGCGTCACAATGAAGCTCTATTTCCCTGGTCCGTCTTTGGGCCAAGGGGATGAGTTCTCCTCGTACAGACTTTGAGCACCGCGGGCACATAGGGCGTCGTCGTTGATAGACAGCGCTGGCAAGAGCTTCAATCTCCTCCGCAGTCCAAGGTACTGGCATCTGTCCTCCTTCAGGCCGTATCTGAGGCGTAATCCTGGGCTAAATGGAGACTTGAAGCAAGAGTCTTAGCAGAAGCAATCTCTCCTATCCTTCCTCTTGACAATCTAGAGAAGTCGCCGTACCGTTCCTCTCGATGATCGAGAGGAAGGACGCATGACCGACAAGACCAAGGGCGATCTCCTCCAGGGGACGCTCGACATGCTGGTGCTCAAGGCGCTGCAGCTCGAGCCCATGCACGGCTGGGGGATCACGGAGCGTATCGAGCAGTGGTCCCAGAAGGTGCTGCAGGTCAACCAGGGATCGCTCTATCCCGCCCTCTACCGGCTGCAACGCCAGGGGTGGATCACCTCGTTCTGGCGGACCACGGAGAACAATCGGCGGGCCCGCTACTACGAGCTCACCGAGGCCGGACGCCGGCAGCTCGCCGCCGAGCAGGAGAGCTGGGAGCGGCTCTCGGAGGCCGTGAACCTCGTGATGCGGATGTCGACCACCTGAGGAGCCGGACGCCATGGGAATCCTGAGGGACGAGGTGAAGAAGCTCTCCGGCACGCTGCGGCGGCGGACGGCGGAGCCGGAGCTCGACGAGGAGATCCGGTTCCACATCGACATGCAGACCGAGAAGAACCTCCGCCTCGGGATGAGCCCGGAGGAGGCCCGCCGCGCGGCGCTCGTCCGCTTCGGTGGCACCGAGCGCATCAAGGAGGAGGCGCGCGACGAGTACCGCAGCCGCCCGCTGGAGGACTTCGTCCAGGACGTCCGCTACGGGGTGCGGTCCGCCCTGCGCACGCCGCTGTTCACGCTGCTCGCCGTGCTCACTCTGGCCCTCGGCATCGGCGCCAACGCCGCCGTGTTCGGAGTGGTGAAGTCGGTGCTGCTCGATGCGCTGCCCTACAGGGATGCGGACCGGCTGGTGCGGGTGTACGGCCGCCAGGCCGACGGCTCCCTGGAGCGCTCGGGGGTGAGCGCCGGCCTGTTGATGGACTTCGTCCGCCTGCAGCGGTCGTTCTCCCGCCTCGCTCCCTTCTACCAGGGCGTGGAGGACGCCGCCTACAGCAGCGGGACCGGGCCGCGGATCCTGCGGCTCACGCTGGTGGGGCCCGGCTTCTTGGAGACCCTCGGCGTGCCCGCCCGGCTCGGGCGGACGCTGACCGAGGACGACTGCGCGACCGGCGCCCGGGTGCTGATGCTCAGCTACGCCGCCTGGCAGCGGGAGCTCGGCGGCGATCCGAAGGTGCTCGGCAAGACGCTGCGCCTCAACGCCCGGCCCTGGCAGGTGGTCGGCGTGCTGCCGCCCGGCTTCGTGGGGCCGGTGGGGGACGCCGACCTCTATCTCCCGCTCGACCTGGGGCCGACGCTGCGCGATCCCACCCGGGCGCGGCGCCGGCACTGGCTCGGCGTGGTCGGCCGCCTGGCCCCCGGCGCCACCGTCGAGGGGGCGCGGCGGGATCTCGTCGCGATCGCCACCCAGATGGCGCGCCAGTATCCGGAGTCGGACGCCGGCCACACGGCCACGGCGGTAGCGCTGCGCGACTCCCTGGCCGGCGACACGCGGACGCCGCTGATCCTGCTGATGGCGAGCGCCGGCCTGGTGCTCCTGATCACCTGCGCGAACCTGGCCTCGGCGCTACTGTCGCGGACCCTCTCCCGGCGCCAGGAATTCGCCGTGCGGGTGGCGCTCGGCGCCCGGCGGGGGCGGCTGGTCCGCCAGCTCCTCACCGAGAGCGTGCTGCTGGCGGCCGCCGGCGGGCTGGCGGGGGTCCTGATCGCCTCGCTCGGGCTGGCTGTCCTGCGGCGGCTGGCGTTGCCGGCCCTGCCGGCCTACGCGGCGCTGTCGCTCGACCGCGGCGCGGTGCTGGTGACCTTCCTGCTCGCGTTGATCACCGGCGCCGCCTTCGGCTTGGCGCCGGCTCTCTCCGCCGGCCGCACCAGCCCCCAGGGGACACTGCGCGAGGGTACGCGCGGAGCCAGTGAGAGCCGGCGGACGCGGCGCCTGCGGGGCGCCCTGGTGGCGGGGCAGATCGCGCTCTGCGTCAGCCTCCTCGCCGGGGCCGGGCTGCTGGCCCGCAGCCTGTGGGCGATGGCCACCGCGCCGACCGGCCTCGACGCGGACGGCGTGCTGATGGTGGACATCCAGCTCACGTCGCACAAATACGATGAGGATGCGGCGCTCACCCGGTTCTACGAGGAGCTCAACCGCCGCCTGCGCTCCCTCCCCGGGGTGACCGCCGTGGCGCACGCCAGCGAGCTCCCCGGCGTCTCGATGAACCGCAACGGGCTCTCGATCGAGGGGGTGTCCTGGCCGGCGGAGGCGGGGCAGCCGTTCATCCGCTACGTCGGGGTCTCGGACGACTACTTCCGCACTCTCGGCATCCCGCTGCTGCGCGGGCGCAGTTTCGGCCCCGAGGACCGGCCGGGCGCGCCGAAGTCGATCGTGATCAGCGAGAGCATGGCGCGGAAGTACTGGCCAGGCGGCCTCGAGCAGGCGGTCGGCGCGCACGTCCGGCTGGGCCCGGACCTGGAGTCCCCCTGGTCGATGGTGGTCGGAGTGGTGGGGGACGTCCGCAACGATCCCGCCCTGCCCGAGCCGGAGCCGATGTCGTACGCCTCGATGCGGCAGGCGCTGTGGGGCAACCGCTTCCTGCTGCGGACGAAGGGGGATCCCCTGGCGCTGATCGCCCCCTTCCGGCGCGAGCTGGCGGCGATCGACCCGGAGGTGCCGATCAACAAGGCGGAGACCCTGCGCTCCTACCTCTCCGAGGGGATGGCGGGGCGCCGCCTCCCGGTGCTGCTGATGACGGCGTTCGGCGCCCTGGCGCTGCTCCTCGCCTCGGTGGGGGTCTACGCCCTGTTCTCCAGCATGGTGGCGGCGCGGGAGCGGGAGCTGGGCCTGCGGATCGTGCTCGGCTCGACCCGGCAGGCCATCGCCGGCTTGGTGCTGTGGGGGGGCGCCGCCTGGATGGCCGCCGGTCTGGCCTTCGGCGCGTTCGGCGTGGTGGTGGTCGCCCGGCTGCTGCGCAACCTGCTGTTCGGCGTGCCCCCCTTCGATCCGCTGGCGCTGGGCGCCTCCCTGCTGGCGCTCCTCGCCTGCGCCACGGTGGCGCTGCTGGTGCCCGTCCGCCGCGCCACCCGGGTGGACCCGATCACGGTGATCCGGGAGTGACGGCCCCCGCCCGGCGAACGGCTCGCCGGACGGGGTGGGGAATGGAGAAGCGGCTCGGAGCTCAGCCGCCGCACTGTCTGCTGCAGGCGACGACGCCACCGCCGTCGCAGCGGCAGCAGGCGAAGCAGTCGCCGGTCACGTCGCACTCGCAGCACCGGAACTGGGTGCCGGTGCCGGTGCAGCACGGCTGACAGGACGTCGTGACGCCGTCACAGGTGACGGACCCGGCCTGGCCCGGGCAACTGGCGTCGGTTGCCGAGCAATTGCTCGCGCTGATGTTGCTCGAGCAGGAGACCTGGAGGCCGAACTGGCAAGTCGCTGTGGCGCTGCAGAGGGCCTTTCCTGTGGGGATCGCCGGCCGCTTGGCAGCCTGGCGCGCGGCGGCCGGCTGCACGGGGCAGGAGCTGGCGGCCGGCAGGCCCAGGATCGCGGCGAGGGCCTCCCTGGAGAGAGGAGGCTGGCTCTGCGTCTGGCCGAAACCGGCGATCGAGACGAAGAGAAGGGAACAGGCGAGAATCGACGCTTTCTTCATCAGATCCTCCTTTCAGTGGTTCCATCTTCGTGCGTCATCGATTCTACTATTCCCGGGTAGAATCTCAAGCACGCTCTTCCTCAGGACGCCGGCATCCGGGCCGTGAAGAAGTCCGCCAGCCGGGAGGCGGCCGGCGGATCGAGGTTGCCGAGGCTGATCACCACGTACCCGAGCTGCGGGAAGACGCGGAGGTCGCCGTTGATCCCGGGGGCTCCGCCGTTGTGGCCATAGCTCCGCAGCGCCCCCTCTCCCCGCACGCCGAAGCCATATCCATAATCCCCCTGGCGCGGTGTGGTCGCCTCCGCGAACAGCGCCTTGGAGATCAGCTTCCCGGATTCGAGGGCCTGGACGAACCGCAGGAGATCGCCGACGGTCGAGTAGCCGCCACCCCCCGAGGTGCCCCGCCAGGGGAGCGTGTCGGTATTCGGCACCCATTGGGCGTTTCTGCGTATGTAGCCCACGGCGCGGTGCGGCACGCTGTCGGCCTCGGGGAAGGAGGCGGTGGCGGTCATGCCGGCCGGCAGGAAGATCCTGTCGCGCACGTAGTCGTAGTAGGACATGCCGGTTACTTTTTCGATCAGAGCGCCGAGCAGGATGAAGCCGTAGTTCGAATACCGGAACCGCTGGCCCGGCTCCCCGTCGAGCCCGCGCGATCCATAGAGCTTCAGGTAGTCGGCGTGCTCGCGCAGGGTGAGACGGTTCTTTTCGAAGTCCGGGCCGAAGATGTCGCCGGTGGCGCCGGTGTGCGTGAGCAGGTGCCGCACGGTGACCTTCGAGGCGACATCCCGGTTCGGATACTCGGTCAGATATTTGCCGATCGGATCATCCAGCGCGATCTTGCCCGCCTCCACGAGCTGCAAGATGGCGATGGCGGTGAACATCTTGTTCATCGATCCGAGGCGAAACTGCGTATCGAGCGTATTGGAGGCGCCGGTCTCCCGGTCGGCGCGTCCCCAGGCCTTCTGCAGCAGGATCTTGCCGTGCCGCGCCACGAGCACGGTGCCGGAGAAGCGGTCCTTTTTCGCCAGCTCCTCGGCGCGGGCCGAGAGCGCCGCCAGCGCGTCCGCCTCCGGCAGCCGCGGAATCGCGAGGTCGGCCGGCCGGGGGATGGGCTCGATGGTCGAGGCCAGGAGCTTCGGCGGATCGTCGGAGCTCACCGCCATCTCCAGCCGGCCGACCGTGTCCGAAGTATTCTCCTTGAGCAGGACGGTGAGGGACAGGGGCTCGCTCTTCTCGATGCGCAGCAGGGTGAAGCCGCCGGTCTCGTCCTGGAACGCCAGCCGGTCCTCCATCGGCGGCGCGTCCTTCCGAGGGTAGGCCGCGTCGAACGCGCGATATTGCGCGGGATCCCCGGAATTGAACGCCGCGAGCCATGCCGCGAGGACCTTGCCGGCCGGGGTCCGCGGGATCTCCGCCGCGCCGGGAGGCTGGGCGCCCACCTCCGTCCTGATCCCCACCAAGTCGGGACCGAACAGCTCGCGGAAGCCCATCCCGGTGATCTTCCCCCGGGTGTCCCGCTGGAAGTGGATGCGCCCCTCCGACTCCTCGGGACGGAAGAAGAAATCGTCCCGGGAGGCGGGCAGGATCTCGTGCCGGCCGCCGCCCGAGCGCTGGGAGAAGAGCTTGTTCCCCTCGCGGGTGACCGTCCGCAAATTCCGCTCGTCGAAGCGGTAGACGCCCACATAGCCGTCGAGCGTGGCGGGGTCGAGCGCCACGGCCTTGCGCTCCTCGACCGGCCTGCCCAGCGCCTTCATGGTGACGCGATACGCCACGGGCGACGGGGCCGGATCATGCCCCAGGACGTTGGCGAGGACGATCACCACCAGGCGCTGGCTCGGGACGCGCAGGAGCTCGGAGTTGAATCCGGGCAGGCCGCCGCTGTGCTCGAAGATCAGGGTCCCGTCCTCGTCCAGGATCCCCTGGCCGCAGGAGTAGGTGGTGGGCTGGCCGGAGGCGAGCCTCGCCGGCATGCTCATCCGGTCGAGCGAAGCCTTCTTCAGGAGCTTCTCGCTCGACAGCGCCTCGGCCCAGAGCGCCAGGTCGTCCACGGTGGAGAGGAGGGCGCCGGCCGCGTAGGCCTGAGTCAGGCTAATGTATTCGGCGGCCTTGTAGCCGTCCTCTTCCTGGTCGTAGCCGGCCGCCCGGTCCGGCACCACCTCGTTCTGATGCCCGAAGCGCGACCGCTTCATCCCCAGGGGGGCGAAGATCTCCTGCTCGACGAAATCCTCGTAGCTCTTCCCCGAGGCTTTTTCGACGATCGCGCCGAGGAGGATGTAGCCCGAGTTGCTGTAGGCCTGCTTCTCGCCAGGGTTGAAATCCAGCGGCCTGTCCTTGAACAGGCCGATGAGCTGCTGGGGCGTCAGGTCCTCGCGGTGCCGCGGCCACCACTCCGGCAGGGCGGTGACCTCGGGGATGCCCGACGTGTGGCCGAGCAGGTTTTCGATCGTGATCGTCTTGCCGTGGGTGGGGTAGTCGGGCAGGTATTTCGTGATGTCGTCGCTCACGGAGAGCTTGCCGCGCTCTTGGAGCAGCAGGACGGCCGCCCCGGTGAATTGCTTGGTGAGCGAGGCGATCTCGAAGACCATGTCGGGCCGCATGGGCACGCCGAGCTCGACGCTGGCGAGGCCGTACCCCTTGCGGAGCACGACCTGGTCGTCTTTCGCGATGAGGACCGCGGCGCCCGGTCCGCCGGCCGGATAGGCGCGCGAGAAGAGCTGATCCGCGTAGCGGGCGAGATCGCCGTTCGAGACGGCCCGGGCCGCCGGAGTGGCTAGGAGAACGAGCATACAGAGCGAGACCAAAGCGCGACGCATGTCTGACTCCTTTCCTCCGTAGGGGCGGCCCTGTGTGGCCGCCCTGGGCGGGGGGAATCCCCGTCCGGACACATTCCGGTCCGGACATCCCCCGTCCGGACACACCCCCACCCAGGGCGGCCACGCAGGGCCGCCCCTACAAACATCCATTCCAAAACTGACAGTGGGCTAGGCCAGCACCGGCACGGCGTTCTGTATCGGCCAGCGGGCGGCGCTCTCGCGGAGCTCCTCCATCTCCCGCCAGTAGCCCTCGATCGACTGGCGGCCGGCGTCGCTCAGGCGGACGAGGGTCTGGGTCTTCTTCTCCACGAAGCGCTTTTTGATCTCGACCAGCCCGGCCTCCTCCAGCTTCGAGAGATGGGAGGAGAGGTTTCCCTTGGTGAGGCCTGTGATCCGTTGCAGGAACAGGAAGTCGGCCCGCTCACAGGCCGAGAGCGCGGTCAGGATCGCCAGCCGGGCGGGATCGTGGACCCGGCGGTCGAGGCTCGCGAGCTGTTCGAAGGGGGTGGTGGTGTCCATCGTTCAATCCTCCATCCGCGCGGACGGCCGCAGCGTCCGGGCGAGCTGCCAGTGATCGAAAAGCCCTGCCAGGATCAGCGCGCCGCCGCAGAGCAGCGCCGCCATCCCGGGGTAGACCAGGACCGGAAGCAGGCGGCCGAGCAGCGGAGCGATCGCTCCCTCCTGGTTGACGTGGAACCCCAGCGTGGTGCCGAGGGCGGCGAGCCCCAGCAGCAGCGCCGCCAGGGCCAGATGGGGGCTCTGGGAGAGGTGGCGCCGCCGCCAGAGCCAGAGGGTGAGGAAGAGGCAGCCGGCGAGGAGATAGACCGTCTGCGCGAGGACGGCCTGGAACATGGAGGGCGGCATCATCTCCCGGCCATGGGGATACGCCCACGGGCTGACGAAGGGTGGCGCGTAGACGGGCTCCGTCTGGGGCAGCAGCCGGGGATGCTCGTCCCCCTGGACCACGAAGTTGCCGGGAGGGAGCGCCTGGACGTAGGCGAAGACGACCCCGGCCAGCAGGGCGGTGACGAGGAAGCGTTTGGCGACCGGCGTGGCCCGCGGCGGCATCGCGAGCCGCGGGATCGGACCGGCCGGGCTGAAGATGGGAGCCGGGTAGACCTCCGCGTCGAGGTCGAGCGGCTGCCGTTCGACCGCGCCGAAGGTGCTCCGGTAGTACCGCCCGGCCCAGAGCGCCAGCAGCAGGGCGCCCGCGAGGCCGGCGGCGCGGAGGAGCGGCGGGCCCGTCCAGGCCAGGAGGATCAGCCCCAGCGGGACCCCGTACCGCAGTCCCTGCAGATCGTTGAAGTGCCGCGTGATGAAATGGATGCGCTCCAGGTCCGGGGTCTCCATACGGTCCTCCTTTGACGACCGGTTTGTGTGGCAGACTTATTGTGCTCCAGATTTCTGGAGATGTCAACTGGTTTTCGCAGCAAACCGAGATGGTGGATGAGGATCTCGGCGCGAGAAGTCTCCGGGACACTGACAAGGCGAAGCTTGCCCCCTTCTCTGGTGATAATCTCTACCTCTAGCGATTGGAGACGAGCCTCTCATGGACCTCAAGACCCGTAAGACGTACTACAACCGGTGCGACCCGAATGAGCCCCTGAATCCAGGAGACGACCGGAACGTCGATCTGGACGACCTCGGTCCCACGCCGGTCCGCGGCATCAACTGGGTCCAGCGGCTGGCGAGCCGCATCGAGCTCTCCGACAAGCCGGTCTTCGAGCTGTTCACCGGACTGCCCGGCTCCGGCAAGTCGACCGAGTTGAGGCGTCTGGCGGCCCGGCTTTCCCTGCCACATGGCGCCCATCTCCTCCCGGTCCTGGTCGACGCCGAGCGGGTCATCGATTTGGCGAACCCGATCGACGTACCCGAGATCATCGCCGGCATCCTTGAATGCACGGAAGCTGTTGTACTGGAGAAAGAAGGCAGGGACCCGAAGCAGTCCATGGAGGAGGGATATCTTACCCGCCTCTGGGCTTGGTTGAACCGTACGGACGTCGAGCTCGGCAAGGCCGAATTTACCATCCCCTCCGGGCCGAAGCTGGTTGCGGAGATGAAGACCCGCCCCACCTTGCGGCAGCGGGTGCGCGCTACGATCGCCGCCCATCTGACGACCTTTCTCCGGGAAGCCCGGGACGAGATGAAGCTCCTGGAGAGCCGCGCTACCGGCCTGGGATATAGCGGTCTGGTCGTGATCTTCGACTCGTTGGAGAAGCTGCGGGGAATCAGCACCAACTGGACCCAGGTCCTCGAAAGCGCCGAACAGCTCTTCGCGGCGGGCGCTCCCTACCTGCGCCTGCCCGTCCATATCCTCTATACGGTGCCCCCGGCCCTGGCGGCGCGCCGCTGGTTTGATCAGCAGGTGCAGTTCATCCCGATGATCAAGCTGCGCGAGCGCGACGGCGCGGATTTCAAGCCTGGCCTCGACGCGGCGCGCGAGCTGGTCCGCAAACGGGTGCCGGACGCCATCCTGATCGAGCTTCTGGGGCCTAACGCGGAGGCGCGGATCAAAGAGCTGATCCTCTGGTCCGGCGGTTATCCGCGGGAGATCATCCGCCTGCTGCGGTCGGCCTTCGCGCTGTCCACGGCCCCTATTTCGGAGGAGGATCTCCAGCGGATCATCAGCGAGATCCGAGACGCCTACCGCAAGATCGTCCCCGCCGACGCCTACGAGTGGCTCGCGCAAGTGTCGCGCGACCACTACTTGGTCTTCCAGAGTGACGGCCACCGGCAAGCCGCCGATCTGATGCTTCAGAACAACGCGGTGTTACGCTATCTCAACGGCGGCGACTGGTTCGACCTGCACCCGGCGGTGCAGCAGATCCCCGGAGTCCAGGAGGCGAAGCAGGCGCTCGCCCGACCGTCTTCTGGAGCCGAAACCGTTGGCCATACCCCTTGATGCCGGCCTTGAGCCACTGATCTCCGCCCTTCGCGCGGATTGGGGGCTGAATCATCTCCTCCAGGCTCTCGCCCTAGCCGAAAGTTTCGAATTCCACATCCTGGTCGTCGACTCTCCCCGGGTAGCCGATGCGGTCCTGGCAATCCTCGAAGAGGCGGCTCCCGGACGGATTGTCCGGTTGAGCCCCGTCCGGAATCCGCGAGAGCCGGCTCGCTATGCGGATGTCGTGGCGGTCCTGGAGCCGCTCGTCGGGTCTGGAGGAAGTCCGAAGCTTGAGAACCACGTCATCGTAATTGACGCCTCGTGGGCCACGGCAAAGGACGAGCCTGCCTGGCGTGACCTGTTCCGCAGGATGAACGAACTCCGGAATGTCCTCGCTCATCGTCTTTCCGGCCCTCTGGTGCTCTGCCTACCACCCCGGCTGGAGGTGGCCTTCGCTCATGAAGCTCCGGATTTCTGGTCGATCCGCAGCACGCTAATTAGGTTTTCGCCGGGAGTTCCTTCGACGGATATTTCCCCACCACCTCCGGCAGACCAAATATCCGAGCCTCCAAGTAGAGGCGGAGATGAAGGTGAGTGGCACAACGATAGACCTGTTGTGACAGAGACAATGATGCGAAATGTCGAAGAAACACCCGCTAATTTCAGGGCCAAAGAAGCCTTAGCCGTCCAGCTCAGAAGATTAGGACGACGTGAAAGGGAAGAGGGGTTATTAGGGGATGCAGAAACGTCTTACAAGAACGCTCTCGATTTATATCGATCATTGTTAAAAATAAATAACGAAGACCCGGAATTCATTATAGAGTTGGCTAGAATTTTGAGAAGCATTGGGGATCTGCGGAGCCTAGGAGAAGATCTTAGTAATGCTGCGAGCTATTATAATGAGTCGAAGGATTTTTTGCGGCGAATTGTGGAGCAGCATCCCGATCACCCAAATGCGTTGTCAAATCTGTCGGTGAGTCTGGAACGATTAGGTGACGTGCAGCGTGGGTATGGGAATCTTACGCGAGCTGAGCATCTGTATGAGGAGTCGTTGGGATTAATGCGCGACACCTTGCAGCGGGACCCCGACCGTCCGGAGTGGCTAAGGGATCTATCGACGATCCTGAACAAAGTTGGCGATGTGCAGATCGAGAGAGGGGATTTGGACGGAGCGCAAGCGTCGTACGAGGAATCTCTTGAAGTGCTGCGACATCTTTTGAAACGGGATCCCACTCATCCGGAAATGCTATATCGTTTCTCAACAGGCCTAAGGCGCATCGGCGACGTGCAGAGAACGCGAGGAGATCTAGGAGGAGCTCAGCTGTCATATGAGGAATCTCTGCGCTTGATGCGTCCTCTTCTAGAACGGTTGGAGCGGGAGCCTAGCCGCCCAGGGTGGCTGCGAGATTTAGCGGTAGGCTTAAACAAAATCGGTGACGTGCAGGGGGACCGGGGGGATTTGGAGGGAGCACAGTCATCATACGAGGAATCTCAAAGGTTAATGCGTATTCTTTTAGAGCAGGACCCAGAACATCCGGGGTGGCTGCGGGACTTGACGGTAAGCCTTGATCGCATCGGTGACATGCAGAGCGCGCGCGGGGACTTAAGTGGCGCACAGTCGTCGTACCGAGAGTCTTTGGGCGTCACTCGTGGTCTTCTGAAGCTGGATCCCGGCCGTCCGGAATGGTTACGGGATTTGGCGCTGACTTTGGTAAAACTCGGCGATGTGGAGCGGAATCTGGGCGAACTCGCGAAGGCACTGGTTGTATATCGGGAGGCTCAAGACGTTGTCCGAGAATTGCTAGGTCGCTTGCCTGAGCAACCTGCTCGGTTCCGAGATGTTTCCACCGCTCTAACCGGCCGGATTGCCGAGACCGAGAAGGAACTGGGGGCAGAGAGCCCGCCGGTGGACCGAGCACCGAAGAGCGCTTAGAACCTCGAGCTGGAATCGAAGTAAATTTCCGTCCCGATCGGTACCTCCGCCTTCGAGAGATCCCTGAAGATACAGGCATAACGCTCTTTGGGCGGCGGAATGTTGAATTCGTATTGGAGGCTCAAGATCGCATCTTTCCGGGAGCCGTCTGGCCGGCGAAGCTCGACGGGGAACTCGACCGGGCCCTTGAAGTCACCCAGAAATGGCTCCGGGACGACGATCAACCCCCGCTCCCGGATCTCGAAGGTGTCTTCGACGGTGAGAAGGAGCCTGGGCGAGTCGAGGTCCATGATCTTCCTCTCTGAGGTTGTGCGCGCGGGGAAGGGTAGCGGATAGGTGGGGAGAGGGTAAGTAGAAGAAAAGCGGAGCTTGCTGGCCGGCGAGGACGTCGGCGGTCCCAGGGGAGGCCCTGGCGGGCCGGTCGGGGAGGCTCTCCGGAGCGTGGTCGGAGATTCTTGCCGCATCGCGTCAAAAACCTCTTGACATCCTTTGCCGCAGTGCGGTAAATTACCCTTGGCGCGGACGCCCGGGATGTCCGCGACCGACTGTCGAGAGGAGGAGCTCCATGATCCGGCTCATCAAACGCTACGAAAGCCGCAAGCTCTACGACACCGAGGAGAGCCGGTATGTCTCGCTGGACGAGATCGCCACCTGGATCCGCCAGGGGCAGGAGGTGCGGGTGCAGGACAACGCCACCAACAACGATGTCACCTCGCAGACCCTGACCCAGATCATCCTCGACGAGGGGCGCAAGGGGACGTCGTTCATCCCGAGCGAGCTGCTGCACGACCTCGTCCGCCT
This sequence comes from Thermoanaerobaculia bacterium, assembly GCA_045807625.1. Classification (GTDB taxonomy): domain Bacteria; phylum Acidobacteriota; class Thermoanaerobaculia; order Multivoradales; family UBA5704; genus DATARR01. The sequence goes on from JBJMHA010000004.1 coordinate 32,742, forward strand.
GGGCGAGCGCGCGGTCAGCAACGGCATGGAGCAGGTGCAGAGCGGCGTCGACAAGCTGATCGACCGCCTGGGCCCCGTGCGGCGGGCCCGGGAGGAGATGTCGAGCCTGCGGTCACGCCTGGAGGAGCTCGAGGTGTCGCTCGCCGAGCTGGAACGGACCGACCACGCGGCCGCGGTAGCGGAGCCGCACAACGGCCGCCCCACGGAGCGCAAGCCCGTGGCGCGGATCATCGAAACCGAGGGAGAGATCCAGAAATGAGCCTGATTCCAACGGGTATCAATATCGGCGGTGCTGTCGACCGCCTGACCGGCGTGGGCCGCAGCCTCTGGCTGGCCGGCGTCGGCGCCGTGGCCGAGGTGAGCGAGGCGGGCCGCGAGACGTTCGACCGCCTGGTCGAGCGCGGCAAGCCGGTCGAGGAGCAGCAGAAGCAGAGGGTGCAGGCGGTGACCGGCCGCGCCACCCGGACGGTGCGCGAGGCGGGCAAGCTGGTGCAGGACACGGTGGAGTACGAGAGCCGGGGCATGCTGAAGCGTCTGAACGTGATGACGCGCGAGGACGTCAAGGTCCTCTCGTCCCGCCTCAATTCGCTGTCCAAGAAGGTCGACGAGGTCGTCGCGCGGCGCCAGGCCGCGACGGTGGGCGTCATCGAGATCGTCAGCCCCGAAGGCGAGGCGGCGGCGGTCGTGGTCCCTGAAACCCCAACCGCGGCCACCCGCGCCAAGAAGGTGAGCGGGCCGCGTACCAAGAAAGCGACGAGGTAAGCCGAAATGGATACGAGCACCCAGACGGGCACCGACAAGAACGTCCAGGAAGAGATCAAGGAATCGGTTCATCGCATCTGGCTCGCCGGCCTCGGCGCGCTGGCCGCGGCGGAGGAGGAGGGCGGCAAGATCTTCGGCCGCCTGGTCGAGCGGGGCCGCGACGTGGAGTCCAAGGGCAAGGTCGAGGTCGACAAGATGAAGGTCGACGCCGAGCGGTTCAAGGCCAAGGCCGAGAGCGCGTTCGAGACCTGGGGCGACCGGTTCGACGAGAAGCTCACGGCCACCCTGCGCCGGCTGGGCGTGCCGACCCGCGAGGAGATCCGGAACCTGACGCAGAAGGTCGAGGAGCTCAACGCCAAGATCGAGCTGCTCAAGCCGCGCGTGACCCCGGCCGGTCCCACGGTCGTGACGCCGGAGACGGCCACCACGCCGGCCGATCCGGGCAACATCATCGCCTAGGGGGAGGGGTGAGACTGGTGGAGCCGAGCGCAGACGACTCGCAGGACACGAACAGCTCCCCCAGGATCGGGCTGGCGCTCGCCGCGGGGGCTCCGGAGGGGGCGATCTACGAGATCGGCGCCCTCCGGGCTCTCGACGAGGCGGTCGACGGTCTCGATCTCAACCATCTGTTCATCTACGTCGGGGTGAGCGCCGGTGCCATCATCGGCGCCAACCTCGCCAACAACCTCACCACCGCCCAGATGTGCCGGGCGATCGTCTCGCACGAGCCGGGGGAGCACCCGTTCGTGCCGGAGACCTTCTTCACCCCGGCCGTCGCCGAGGTGAGGCGCGGCGGCAAGGCCGTGCCGCGTCTGCTCTGGGAGTCGGTCCGGGAGTGGCTCACCCACCGCCGGGACCTCACCCTGCTCGAATCGCTGACCCGCGTCAGCCAGGCCCTGCCGGTGGGGATCTTCGACAACCAGCCGATCCGCGAGTACGTCGAGAAGGTCTTCGACGTCAAGGGGCGGACGGACGACTTCCGCAAGCTCGGCAAGCGCCTGGTGGTGGTGGCCTCGGACCTCGACTCCGGCCAGTCGGTGCGGTTCGGCGAGCCGGGGCTGGACCACATCCCGATCTCGCTGGCCGTCGCCGCCAGCTCGGCCCTCCCCGGCCTCTATCCGCCGGTGGAGATCGAGGGGCGCCACTACGTCGACGGCATCCTGCTCAAGACCATGCACGCCTCGGTGGCCCTGGAGGCGGGGGCCGACCTGGTGATCTGCGTCAATCCGATCGTCCCGGTCGACACCCGGGGCACGGTCGAGGCGGGGCTGATGAGCCGCGGCAAGCTGTTCGACCATGGGCTGCCGGCGGTGCTCTCGCAGACTTTCCGGACGGTGATCCACTCCCGCCTGGAGGTCGGCCTGGCCTCCTACGCGACCAAGTTCCAGGGTGCCGACGTGGTGGTCCTCAAGCCGCGTCCCGACGACTACGAGATGTTCTTCACCAACATCTTCAGCTTCTCGGAGCGGCGGGCCGTCTGCGAGCACTCCTACAATGCGGTGCGGCGCGACCTGCTGGCGCGCTACGACGAGCTCGCCCCGGTCTTCGCCCGCCACGGCCTCACCCTGCGCAAGGACGTGCTGGAAGAGAAGCGGAGCCTCTGGATCGGCGTCTTCCGCGAGCGCCGGGAGAGGGCCCTCTCCTCCAGCAACCCGGTCGCCCGCCGGCTCGACGACGCCCTCGGGCGCCTGGAGAGGCTGCTGGAGGGGGCTTCGTAGAGCCGGTCATCCGACGGATCCGTCCGATCCGTCGGATTTTTACGGCAGCGGCAGGTGGAACGCCGTGGCCAGGAAGACCGCCATCTCGCCGCGCGTGACCGGCAGGCCGGGGCAGAAATTGCCGCCGCCGCAGCCGCTGGTGACGCCGTCCGCCGCGAGCTGCTCGATGAAGCGGGCGGCCCAGTAATCGGCCGGCACGTCGGCGAAGCGGGTGCCGGTGGCCGGCGGCGGCGTCTCGCCCCGGGCGACGGTCAGCAGCACCGCCATCTCGGCCCGGGTCAGCAGGTTGTCCGGGCAGTAGCGCGGCGGGCTGGCCGAGCAGCCGCTCACCACCCCCTCGCGCGCCAACTCCTCGATCCAGGGCCCCGCCCAGTAGCCGGGCGGCACGTCGTCGAAGCGGGTCCCGGTGGCCGGCGGCGGCGCCGTGCCGCGGGCGGTGAGGACGAAGATGGCCATCTGGGCCCGGTTGACGTAGGCGCCGGGGCAGAAGTCGCCGCCGCCGCAGCCGCCGGTGACGCCGGCGGCGGCGAGCGACTCGATGAACCGCCACGCCCAGTAGATGGAGGGCACGTCCGTGAAGGTGGGATCGAGGGCCAGGCGCGGCACGGTCCAGAGCTCGGCCCCGGTGGCCCCGTCGTCGGTCACGAAGAACGCCTGGGAGGCGCCGATGGTATAGCTCAGGGGTCCGGAGGAGGCCGCGCCCGGAGCGATGTCCTGGAGCAGGAAGGTGCCGGCGTCGGTGCCGTCGCTCACCCAGGGCTCGGAGCCGTGGATGCCGTCGGTGGCGGTGAAGGCCACGTGACGGCCCGCGGCGGCGAGGTTGACCGGGAGCGAGGACTCCACTCCCGGCAGGACGTCCTTGACCAGATGGGTGCCGGCGTCGGTGCCGTCGCTCGTCCACAGCTCGATACCGTGGGCGCCGTCGTCGGCGGTGAAGAAGATGCGGCCGCCGGCGGCCACCAGGTACGGGATGCCCGAGGCCAGCGGCCCCGGCGCGACGTCCTTGACGAGATGGGTGCCGGCGCTGGTGCCGTCGCTCACCCAGAGCTCCTCGCCGTGGGTGCCGTCGTCGGCGATGAAGAACAGGCGGCTCCCGACGGGGACCGGAGAGTTGATCCCCGAGAGCCCGGGGCCGGCCACAAAGCCCTGGAGGAAGCGGGTGCCGGCGCCAGTGCCGTCGCTCGCCCAGAGCGCGTGGCCGTGGGTGGGATCGTTGAAGGTGAGGAACAGGAGGCCTCCGGCGGAGGTCACCGGGCTCGGGCCCCCCGCGTTGTAGGGGGGCGCCTCGAAGAAGGTCCGCACCGGGACGGTCCCCGCGCTGGTGCCGTCCGTCTTCCAGAGCATCCAGTAGCCGTTGGCGTCCCAAGAGGGGAAGAAGGCCTCATTGCCCAGGGAAACGGCGGGGCCGAGGATCGGCGGCGGGAGGGGGAACGTGCCGGGGCCGGTGCCGTCCGACCGCCAGAGCTGGGCGGTGCTCATCTCGAACAGGAGCACGGAGCCCGCCGATCCCCTGAACGTGTGGGAGAAGGGGAGGTGGGTGCCGGGCACGGCCGCCGTCCCGGCGGCCGTACCGTCGGTCTTCCAGAGGTCATAGCCTCCGTTATAGACCAGAAAGAAGACCTGGTTGTCCGCCCGCTGCACGGGATAGTAGGGGACTCCGGAGACACCCAGATCGGCGGCTGAGCCGTCCGGGTCAAGCCGCCAGGCGCCGCCGTCGACGTGGACCAGGGAGCTCCCCAGAGGGATGGGACGGGCGAAGGAGGAAGGGCTCACGGAGACGGTGACCGGCTGCGTGCCGGCCGCGGAGCCGTCCGAGTGCCAGACCCGGAGACCGGAAACGCCGTCGTTGGCGCTGAAGAAGAGCCCGCCTCCGAGCGGGGACAGGAAGTCTTCAAGGGTCGGAGCAAACCTGAAGCGAAACGACGAGGTCCGGACCGGCGCCTGCACCTGGACCGTGCCGGCCGGCGTGCCGTCGGTCTTCCAGAAGGGGCCTCCGGTCTGGTCCGACAGGCATTGGTAGAAATAGAGCTCTCCGTTGGCCTCCGGCCCCACAGGGTACGTGTAGTAGTGACAGTCGCTCGGGCCCAGCTCCAGGACCACGGAGGTGCCGGCCGGCGTGCCGTCCGTTTTCCGGAGGCGCAACTGATCGGAGAACGCCCCTCCGGACAGGACCATCGCCGAATTCCCCAGGCTGCCGATCGCGAGCGCCGGGCCGACGCTCAGCGGCTGGGTGCCGGCGGCGGTCCCGTCGCTCGTCCACAGGGTGCTGAAGGTACCGCTGGCGAAATAGAGGCGGTTGCCGGCGCGCGCCATTCTCGGATTCGCGATGGGGGACCTGCCTGAGGCGATGCCGAGGACCTGGGTGGTGCCCGCCGGGGTGCCGTCCGTGCCCCAGAGTCCCCAGCCGCCGCTCGTGGTGGCGGTGAAGTAGATCTTGCCGCCCAGCAGGACGAAGCCCTCGGGGTCGGCATTGGCGCTGCCGCTGTTGAGGTCCTGGACCAGGGCCGTGCCCGCGTCGGTGCCGTCCGTCCGCCAGATCTCGGTGCCATGAGCACCGTCGTCGGCCACGAAGACGAAGCTCCCGTCCGGCAGGGTGGCGGCGATCGCGCTCGAGCTGAGGGTCAGGGACGAGCCGGAGCCCGGATTGAGATCGCGGATCAGGTGCGTGCCCGCCGCCGTGCCGTCGCTGATCCAGGGCTCCATGCCGTGGACGCCGTCGTCGCCGCCGAACAGCAGCCTCCCGCCGGCGGCCAGCAGCGTAATGGCCCCTACGTTCCCCGGGGAGATCTGGGTGACGAGCTGCGTCCCAGCCCGGGTGCCGTCGGTCGACCACAGCCCGGCCCCGAGAAGAGGATCCCTGCCGAAGAACAGGACCTTGCCGCCGAGGGCCGCCATCCCGAAACCCAGACCGGCGTTCCCGGAGAACCCTCCCGGAATGAGGTCGCGAAGCAGGTACGTGCCCTCTTCGGTGCCGTCGCTCCGCCAGACCTCATAGCCATGGACGGCATCGTTCGCTATGAAGAGGACCAGATTGCCGAGGGGGGTGAGCCAGAGCGGGGAGGACGAGCAGGGGCCCGGGCAGACGTCCTTGACCCGCGTGGCGGTGCCGGTGGGGGTGTCGAGCTTCCAGAGCTCGTTGCCGCTCCCGCCGTCGTCACCCGTGAAGAAGACGGCCGTGCCGGCGGTGACGGGCGTCGTCATGTAGCCGTAGCCGAGGGCGTGGGCGTTCGTGGTGTTGAGGTCCTTGACCAGGTGCGCGAGCTGCGCGTGAGCCGCCCTCCCACCCAGGAGCAGCACGGCGAGGAAGCCGAGAGCGAGACACGGGACGCGGAGCCTGGAGCGCACGAGATTCCTCCTGACGAGAGAGAGGCGGCCCCGGAGCGGAGCCGCCTGGAAAAGCCCTTTCCGATAGATGCGATTTTCGCGAAAAGATTTCGTCACGGCAACGGCAGATGGAACGCCGTGGCCAGGAAGACCGCCATCTCGCCGCGGGTGATCGGCTGATCGGGACAGTAGTTGCCGCCGCCGCAGCCGCTGGTGACGCCGTCCGCCGCGAGCTGCTCGATGAAGCGGGCGGCCCAGTAATCGGCCGGCACATCGGCGAAGCGGGTGCCGGTGGCCGGCGGCGGCGTCTCGCCCTGGGCGAGGGTGAGCAGCACCGCCATCTCGGCCCGGGTCAGCAGATTGTCCGGGCAGTAGAGCGGCGGATTGGCCGAGCAGCCGCTCACCACCCCCTCGCGCGCCAGCTCCTCGATCCAGGGCCCCGCCCAGTAGCCGGGCGGCACGTCGTCGAAGCGGGTGCCGGTGGCGGGCGGCGGCGCCGTGCCGCGGGCGGTGAGGACGAAGATGGCCATCTGGGCGCGGTTGACGTAGGCGCCGGGGCAGAAGTCGCCGCCGCCGCAGCCGCCGGTGACGCCGCTGGCGGCGAGCGCCTCGATGAACCGCCAGGCCCAGTAATTCGGCGGCACGTCGGCGAAGGTGCCGGTCACGTTGAGCTTGGGGATGGCCCAGAGCTCGGCGCCGGTGGTGTTGTCGTCGGCCACGAAATAGAGCTTCGACCCGGCGACCGTGAACCTCAGGGGGTTGGAGGAGAGGGGGCCCGGCGCGACGTCCGCCAGCTGGAAGGTGCCGGCGTCGGTGCCGTCGCTGCGCCAGGCCTCGACGCCGTGCGCCGGGTCGGAGGCGGAGAAGACCACCACGGAGCCGACGGCGGTCAGGCTGGAAGGGGCCGAGGAGCCCGCGCCCGGCACGGCGTCTTTCACCAGATGGGTGCCGGCCGCGGTGCCGTCGCTCACCCAGAGCTCGCGGCCGTGGACGCCGTCGTCGGCGGCGAAGAAGGCCCGGCTGCCGGCGACGGTCAGGCCGGAGATCCGCGAGCCCATGGGTCCGGGGAGGATGTCCTTCACCAGCACCGTTCCCGCGCCGGTGCCGTCGCTCCGCCACAGCTCCTCGCCGTGCGTGCCGTCCTGCGCCTGGAAGAGGATCGTGCCGCCCGGGAGCACGGCGAAGGGCTCGTAGAAGGAAGTGACGACGTTGACGTCCGCGACCTGAACGGTGCCGGCCGCGGTGCCGTCGCTCTTCCACAGAGTGTAGTAGTAGGAGCCGGGCGGAAAGGCGCTGAAGAAGAAGGTGCCGCCGGCGTCCGTCATGCTCTGGGGGGAAAATCCGGGCTCGAGGAGCGACGTTCCGCCGGCCGTGCCGTCCGAGACCCAGAGGTCATAGTAGCTCGCGCCGTTGAGGAGAGAATAGAAGATCTTGCCGCCCGAGGGCACCGGGCTGCCGCCGGGAATCACCGAGGCATGGGTCGCCACCAGGACGGTTCCCGCCGCGGTGCCGTCGGTCTTCCACAGCCCGGCGGGAGCGCTGTCCGGCTGCGAGAGGAAGAAGAGCTCGTTGCCCAGGGGCTTGGTCGCGAAGGCCCGCACAGAGCTGCCCGGTACGATCTCGGTGCCGGCCGGGGTGCCGTCGCTCAAGCCCAACCGGCTGTTGTAGAAGGCGATGAAGGCCAGCCGGCCGTTGACGGTATGGAGGTCCCTGGGAAGAGCGCTCCCCAGGTCGGACACCTGCGACGTGCCCGCCGCCGTGCCGTCGCTCCGCCACAGCTCGTAGTTGTGGATGCCGTCGGTCCCCTGGAAGAACAGAGCGCCGTCGAGAGCGGCGAGCAGGCCCGGGTCCAGATTCCCATTGATGGCGGAAAAGGACGAGGTCGCGACCGGCACGTCCAGGATCTTGGACGAGCCGGCCATGGTGCCGTCCGTGACCCAGAAGGACGGGGTGAAGTCCCCCCGGAAGAACAGCCGGCCGCCCGCCACGCCGTGGTTGTCGACCCCCTTCGAGTCGATCCCCTGCGAGAAGACGTCCACGTAGGGCCAGGAGCCGGACGCCGGCGCCAGCGGCTGCGTGCCGGCGTCGGTGCCGTCGCTCGTCCAGAAGGTCCCGAGGCCCCCTACGCTCGTGGCCACGTAGAAGACCAGGCGTCCGCCGATGGCGGTGAATTCGTACCCCCCGGCCGTGGGAGGCAGGCCGCCCGCGGATCCCGGGACCAGATCCTTGACCATGCGGGTCCCCGCCGTGGTGCCGTCGGTCGCCCACAGCTCGCCCCCGTGGGTGCCGTCCGCGGCGCGGAAGAACGCCTGGCTGCCCACCACCGTGATCTCCCGCGGGTCCGAGCCGGGGCTACCGGGCGAGACGTCCAGCAGCAGCGCGGTCCCCGCCGCGGTGCCGTCCGTGGCCCAGAGCTCGCTGCCGTGGGCGGGATCGGTAGCGTTGAAGAGGACCTTGCCGTTGAATACCGCGAGCCCCAACGGCGAGGAGCCGGACGAGCCGGCCGCGATGTCCTTGATCAGGGTGGTGCCGCCCGCCGTGCCGTCGGTCAGCCAGATCTCGAGCCCATGGCTCCCGTCGTCCCCCACGAAGATGAAGCCCCCCCAGGGCGCGACCAGGGCCTCCTGGCCGGCCGGTCCCAGGTTGTTGAAGCGGATGGGGCTGCCGGCGCCGGGATTCACCTCGGACAGCCGATGGGTGCCGGCGTTGGTGCCGTCGGTCACCCAGGGCTCCCAGGTCGTCAAGGAGTCCTGCGCCGCGAACAGGACCTGGCCGTGGTCCACGGCCAGGAAGCGGGGGGGGAAGAAGGGGGTGAAACCGCGGGCGGCGCCCCCCACCGCGTGCGTCCCGCCCGCCGTCCCGTCCGTGACCCAGAGCTCCAGGACGTCGTCGGAGGCGAGGACGGTGAACAGGAGCTTGCCGCCGGCGTCCGCCATCGAGGGGGTCAGGAAGTCTTCGATGCCCTGCAGTTGGTTGAGGTCCCCCTTCACCGGCGACGTCCCTGCGGGGGTGCCGTCGCTCTTCCACAAGCCGAGCCCCTGCGGGCCGTAGGCGAAGAAGAAGAGCAGGCCGTTCGAGCTGGTGAGGGCGCGCGGGCCGGAGGTGCAGGCGCCGGAGCAGATGTCCTTCAGCAGGAAGGTGCCGGCCGGGGTGCCGTCGGTCCGCCAGATCTCGGTGCCGTGGGTGCCGTCGTTGGCCACGAAATAGAACAGGGAGCCCACCCCCTCGCTCTCCGCGGCGGTCTCCTCGACCCGCGGCGAGGGTGTGTCGGGGTTGATGTCCCGTACCAGGAAGGCGGGCGCCTGGCCGCGGGCCGGCAGCACGGCGAGGAGACCGATGATCGCAAACGAACGCACGAACAGGCGCGCAGGGCTGGTCCTCATGGAGGCTCCTTGGAAAAGGTCGATTGTCTGTGCTCTGTCCATGCGATTTTCGCGAAAAGATTTCGTCATGGCAACGGCAGGTGGAAGGCGGTGGCGAGGAAGACCGCCATCTCGCCGCGGGTGATCGGCTGGTCGGGGCAGAAATTGCCGCCGCCGCAGCCGCTGGTGATGCCGTCCGCCGCGAGCTGCTCGATGAAGCGGGCGGCCCAGTAGTCGGCCGGCACGTCGGCGAAGCGGGTGCCGGTGGCGGGGGGCGGCGTCTCGTGGCGGGCGACGGTGAGCAGCACCGCCATCTCGGCCCGGGTCAGCAGGTCGTTGGGGCAGTAGCGCGGCGGGTTGGCCGAGCAGCCGCTCACCACCCCCTCGCGCGCCAGCTCCTCGATCCAGGGTCCGGCCCAGTAGCCGGGCGGCACGTCGTCGAAGCGGGTCCCGGTGGCCGGCGGCGGCGCCGTGCCGCGGGCGGTGAGGACGAAGATGGCCATCTGGGCCCGGTTGACGTAGGCGCCGGGGCAGAAGTCGCCGTCGCCGCAGCCGCTCGAGACGCCGCTCCGGGCGAGCGCCTCCACGAACCTCCAGGCCCAGTAGGTCGTGGGCACGTCCGCGAAGATGGACTGGACGGAGGGGGTCGGCACCGCCCAGAGCTCGAAGCCGGTGGCGTTGTCGTTGGCGGCAAAGAACAGGTTGCTCCCCGCCACGGTATAACCGAAGGGGCTGGAGGGGAGGGTGCCGTGCGCGAGGTCGCCCAGCCGCCGTGTCCCGAGCGCGGTGCCGTCGCTGCGCCAAGCCTCCACGCCGTGCGCCTCGTCGAAGGCCGAGAAGACGAGCACGGAGCCGGCGGCGGTCAGATTGTAGGGGAGCGAGGAGCCGGGGCCCGGCACGAGATCCTTCACCAGGCGCGTGCCGGCCGGGGTGCCGTCGCTCACCCACAGCTCCCGTCCGTGATCAAAATCGTCGGCGACGAAGAAGACCCGGTTGCCCACGGCCGTCAGCGAGCGGGGTTGGGAGCCGGCGCCGCCCGCCTGGATATCCTTCAGCATCACGGAGCCGGCGTCGGTGCCGTCGCTCTTCCACAGCTCCTCGCCGTTGGTGCCGTCGTCGGCGGCGAAGAAGAGCGGACCGCCCGCCGGCGCGGCGAAGGTCCCCAGGATGCCGGAGGAGGGGAACGAGGAGGGCGCGCCGGGCTGGATGTCCTTGACGAGCGCGGTACCGGCGCCGGTGCCGTCGCTCTTCCACAGCTCCCGGCCGGAGCCGCTGGTGTCGGCGGTGAAGAAGAGGAGGCCGCCGGCGCCGGTGAGGTCCTGCGGGGACGACGAGGCGGCGCCGGGCTCGAGGTCGGCCACCTGGGAAGCCCCCGCGCTGCCGTCGGAGACCCAGAGCTCGGCCCCCTCGCCGTCGGTCGCCTGGAGGAAGAGCTTGCCACCCGCGGCGGTGAAGAAGCGGGGATCCGACGAGGCGCTGCCGGGGACGATGTCGGCGAGCTGGCCGGTCCCTTCCGGTGTGCCGTCGGTCTTCCACGGCTCCCCGTAGATGCCGCCGACGGCCCCGAGACGGAAATAGACGGCGTCGCCGGTCCTGGTCAGCTCCAGGGTCTCGGCGGAGAGGCTCTGGCCGCCGCCCGGCGTGCCGTCCGTCGACCACAGATAGGCGTTGGTGAGGAAGACCACCCGGCCGTTGACGGAGCGGAGCTGCCCCGGGTCCATGTTGGTGTCGATCTTCACGGTGCCGGCGGCGGTGCCGTCGCTCTTCCAGAGCTCGCTCCGGGCGCTCCCGTCGTAGCCGGCGAAGCAGACCTCGCCGTTGAGCTCGGCGAAGCCGTCGTGGCTGGCGGCCGTCCCGCCGTCGAGGAAGAAGGAGGAGGTCAGCGCCGGGCCGCTCAGGATCCGCGCCGTGCCGGCGGCGGTGCCGTCGCTCCTCCAGACCTCCTCCCCCTGGGGGCCTCCGCGCAGATAGAAGCCGCCGCCGGCCACGGCGAAGCCGTCCTCCATGGGAATCGCGGCGGAGCTCCCGACGTCGGCGACCCGGACCGTGCCGGCGTCAGTGCCGTCGCTCCTCCAGAGATTGGTGCCGGCGAGGAACATGAGCTGGCCGTTCACGTCGGCGAAGCCATGGCGGTTGGTACCCGGCGCGTTGCAGCAGAAGTTGATCGGCTCGCTGCTGTGTACCGGGACCGTGCCCGCCGCGGTGCCGTCGCTGCGCCAGAGGGGCGTCCCGGCCGTGGGGCCGTAGGCCAGGAAGAAGAGCTGGTTGCCCACGAGCGTGATCTCGATGGGATTGGAGCCGCTGGAGCCGGGGTTGATGTTCTTGACCAGCGTGGTGCCGGCCTCGGTGCCGTCGGTCCGCCAGAGCTCGTCCCCTTCCGGCCCGGTGGCATGGAAGTAGGCGGCGCCGTTCAGCGCCGTCAGGCCGAGCGGGTAGGAGCCGTCGACGCCGGGGAGGATGTCCTTGACCAGGCGGGTGCCGGCCGCGGTGCCGTCCGTGCTCCACAGCTCGCGCCCGTGGACGCCGTCGTCCGCCGCGAAGAGGAAACCGCCCCAGGGGGCGGCAACCGCGTCCACACCCTGGGGGACTCCGGGGAAGAAGTGCATGTCGATGGAATTGCCGGTCCCCGGGTTGAGGTCCCCCAGCATCGTGCTGTAGGAGCCCGCTTTGCTCCACACGTAGGGCTCCGCGCCGTGCACGCCGTCGTTGTAGGAGTAGAGGATCTGTTGGGAGGAGTAGGCGAGGACCCGGGCCTTCGACTCGTAGAGCCCGGGATACAACTGCGCGATCGTCCCCGTGCCGAAGGCGGTGCCGTCCGTCAGGACCAGCTGCAGCCCGAAACCCTGGTAGTCCACCACCGCGAGCATCTGGAAGCCGCCGGCGGGGCTCAGCGAGAGGACAGAGTCTTTGAGCCCAATATTGAAATCCAGCGCGAGCACGGTACCGGCCTCGGTGCCGTCGCTCTTCCAGAGCTCGCGGCCGTGGATACCGTCGTCGGCGATGAAGTACAGGGCCGTCCCCGCGGCGGTCAGGGAGCTGGGGTTCGAGGAGCGGGCCCCGGGGAGGATGTCGCGGACCAGGCGCGGCCCCTCGGGGGAGCCGTCGCTCACCCAGAGCTCCTTGCCGTGGACGCCGTCGTCCCGGACGAAGAAGGCCTTGCCCTCGGCGGCCTCCATCTCGTCTTCCCAGTCCCAGCGCTGGAGAGGAGGGTGGGTGGTGTTGACGTCGCGGACCAGGAAGGGGGGCTGGGCCTGGAGAGCCGGCAGGCCGGCGAGCAGGCCCAGAAGAGCGAAACGGCGCGCAAGGCTGAAACCCATGGAGAGCTCCTTCCGGGAGAGACCGATTTTGTACACCTGTAAATGCGATTTTCCCGGAAAAATGTCGTGATGGCAAGGACCGCCTACCGGCTCACCACCTCGATCGCCTTCTCCAGCAGCTCGTCCCGCCCCTCCGCCACCCCCTTGACCGTGCGCGACACCGGCACGGTGGGCTGGATGCCCACGCCGTGGTGCCGGGAGCCGTCGTGCTTGGTGACCTTCATGCCCGTCCAGACCACCCGGTAGCCGCCGGGCAGGACGAAGGGGTTGACGTTGCCGTTCGTCCCCGCCGTGGGAGCGCCCACGATCTCGCCCATGTGATAGGCCTCGACGATCCCCAGGTAGCTCTCCGCGTAGCTGATCGCCCGGCCGTCGGTGATGAAGGCGATCTTCCCCTTCAGCCGGGGGGCGGCCGGCTGCTCGAACCAGCTCGACACGTCCCAGTCCCAACCCTGGCGGTCCGGCCGGGTGACCACCGGCACGTTCCAGCGCGCCGAGGTGAACGGGCGGTCGATCAGGTGATCGAGGATGACCGGCGAGATGTGGCTCGGGTACCCGCGGAGATCGAAGATCACCCCCTTGGCGGCGGCGAGGCGGTCGAGAGCCCCCTTGAAGTCGTCCTCGGTGATCTGATCGATATTGACGTAGAGGATGCCCGGCTTCGGCTCGGAGATCTTCTGGGGGCGGGTCTCCTCCAGGCTCCCGGGACCGTAGGGGACGCTCGAGTGGGTGAGAGAGGCGGCGACGGCGGTGCCGTCCCGGTGCCGCGCCTCGATCCGCGCCGCCTCGTCCGGGCCCCCCTGGGCCAGCTTACCGAGCGCGATCCAGCGCCGCCACTGCGGGGTGGCGCCGGAGACCAGCTCCTCGGCCGCCGCCAGGGCCTCCCGGGCCGGCTTGCCGTTCAGGCTGAGCACCACGTCGCCGGCCCGCAGGCCGCCGGCCCCGGCAGGAGCGATCTGGGTGACCACGAGCTGGTCCTCCACCCAGTCCCAGAGCAGGGGGAGGCGCCCCCAGGCCCCCTGGAAGGTCCCGGAGACGCTGCCGTGGCCGTCGTGGAGCGCCGCCACCATCCTCCGCATCGTGGTGAGGAAGGCCATCTGGTCGGCGTCCGTGGCGGCGGAGGAGAGGGCGCGCCGGAGCTCGGCCGGCCAGTCCGCCTGGACGGCGTCGAAGTAGGGGTAGAAGTGCTGGAAGACGTTCCACGCCAGCACCACATCGGCCAGCCGGGTGGTCCGGTCGCCGCCGGAGGGGAGAGGGTCCTCGGTCTTGGCGGCGGGCGGCGCGGGGAGGTGGGGGAGCGTGCCCTGAGCGTCCTTGTAGAGCGCCATCGGGATCAGCGCCGAGACGCCGCCCCCGAGGTCGGCCACCAGCGGCTCCCCCGGCTTAGGGAACGAGGACGGATCGGGCTTCGTCCAGGAGATCAGGAGGCTGCGCCGGCCGCTCTTCGGACCCCCCGTGGAGAGGACCGCGCGATAGCCGTCCCGCCGGGCCCGCCAGTCAATGTCCCAGGCACCGGGGGAGTCGTCGCCGCCCGACTCGAAGTCCCCATTGAGGATGGGGCTCGCCGCGCCGGACGGGCCGCCGGCCACCTCCAGAGAGACGTCATCCCACCAGACGCGCCCGCCGGCGCTGAGCCCGAGGTCGACCTCGATGAGCTCGGCGTCCGCGGGCACCTCGCCGGAGATCTCATAGGTGCGCCATTCATTGGCGGTGATCGGCGGCTTGGCCTCGGCGATCAGGGCCGGCTCCCAGGCGCCCTGGGAAGACGATCGGAGCCGCAGGACCGCAGGGCTGTCCGCCGGCACCTCGGCGCGCGCCGCGGCCCGCACCACCACCCGCTTGCCGCGGTAGGGAGCGGCCTCGAAGAGCTGGGGGACCTGGCCTCCCGGGGGAGCGAGGACGGCGCTCACCCGCTCGCTCTTGTAGAGGTTGGGCTGCGGGCTCACCTTCACCCCCAGATGCGACCAGTGGATCGTCTCCGCGCCGGCGGCGGCCTTGAGCTCCGCGGGCGGCGCCGGGCTCGGGCTCGGGCTCCCGGTGGGGTAGACCCGCACCGTGGGCGCCACCGGACGGAAGAAATCCTCCAGGGCCTTCGCGAGCTCGGGCGTGCTCCCGGCCTTCTCGGCGGCCGGGACGCCCGCGAGCGCCAGCTTCTCCCAGTCCGCCTTCGCCGCTTGGTCGCTGGGGTGGAAATAGCGGACGTAGCCGAACAGCCGGGTGAAGGCGATCAGGTTCTCCAGGCCGCGCCCCTCCAGCGGACGCGCCGGCTCGTGGCGGGTCTCGACGGTGCCGAGCACCTCGAACGAGCCGGAGTCGATCCAGACCTTGCCCTTGCCGAGCAGCATCACGCCCACGAAGATGTTCTTGGCGTCGGGCGCCACGGTGCCGGTGATCTCATAGGTCTTCCACTCGGGCCTGCGGATCGGACGGTCCTCCATGTTGTCGAAGAACCCCATGGTGCCCCCCTCGCGGTCGACCCGCAGCCACAGAGCGGCGGCCTGGGTCTCGGTCCCGGGGATCTCGGCGCGGACCGCCGCCCGGAAGCGGATCTTCTTGCCGCGGTAGGGCTTGGCGTCGAAGAAGCTCAGCAGGTTGCCGAACGAATTCGGGTCCTTCTTCTCCCCCTCGAGCGCCACCTCGGCCGCCTGCCGTCCCGCCTCCGGCTTGCCGGTGACGATCTTCGCCGTATAGCCGTTGCTCTTCGCCACCGACGACAGATGCCACCCCGGCGGCACCTCGCCCGGCTGCCCCTCCTCGAAGTCCAGGTTCTTGGGCGCCGGCAGCGGGGCCGGGGCCTGCGCGGCCTGCGAGAAGAGTAGCGCCGGCAGCAGCAACGCAAAAGCCAGAAGAGAGAGAAGGGAGCGAGAGAAGGCGGAAGTCTTCAAGGCCAGGACCTCCCTGGATGAGGAAAAGTGAGCTACGACTGTATGATTAGCGTAGTACACCGGGGAGGGAGGGGTCAAGCGGGAGAGGGGATTACACACCTCTTTGCCCTCTGGGGCCGCCTGCCCTCCGAAGCCTCACCCTCGGTCCCTCTCCACTTCGTGGAGAGGGAGGGCCCAAAGATCGAAATCTTCCAGATTCGGCAAGGTCGGCGCGGCTACGTTCCCCCTCTCCACGGAGTGGAGAGGGGGCCAGGGGGCATACGCGTTAACCTAATTAGGGGGCGTCCATGGTAGCCTAGTGACATGGACACCCCTGCCAGCCAATCCGAGTGGAGAATTATTGAGGCCCTCCTTCCGACCGGATGGGAGGAACAGGCTTGCCAGAAAGGAGCCTTTCGGCGAGTTCGCTACACTCAGAAGCCCGGAGATCTGTTACGCCTTCTCCTCTTTCATGCAACTCACAACGGGGGCCTACGTCAGACGGTAGCCCAGGCC
>JBJMHA010000005.1:0-20233 GCA_045807625.1 Thermoanaerobaculia bacterium
CGCCGTCTTCAGTACCCCCATCCGGCTCGGGCCCGGGGGGCACCACGCCGAAGGCCAGTGCGGTAGCTCCACCGGCTCCGCCTGATGCAGCAGACGCCGCCAATATCCCTCACTCGCCTCCGAGGCCAGTGCCTCCCGTTCCAGCCGCACGTACTCCCTATAGGTCAGCGTCAGCGGCGGCTCCGGCTCCGGCGCCGCTCCCGACAACAGGGCGAAATAAAGCTCGAACATCTCGGCCAGCGTCGAGTGAAGGCTCCAGCCGTCGAAGATCGCGTGGTTCTCGGTCAGCGTGAGCTGGAAGGTTTCGGACGAGCGCACGAAAATGTGGAAGCGCAACTGGGGCGCCCGGGACAGGTCGAACCGACGCCGCTTCTCCCGCGCGACCAGGCGATCGACAGCGGTTTCCTGCTCGGCCGGGCCCAAGTGCCTGATGTCCTCGACCGTGAGCGGCAGCTCCGCGGACCGGTGCACCAGTTGCAGCGGCTCGCTGTAGCCGGTCATCGCGAACGAGGTCCGCATCACGGGATGGCGCGCTGTCACCCGGCGCAACGCCTCCACCAACAGCTCCTCCTCGAGACGGCCTCGCACCTGCCAGCTGTCGGCGTTGTGGTAGGGAAGGTCTTCGGGCGCGAGCTCCATGTGGAAGAGCATGCCGGCCTGCAGGAGGGTCAGCGGATAGGCGTCCTCGACGTCTTCCGGCAGCTGCCGCCGGTCCTCTTCCGAGATCAGGCTCAGCGGCTCGCTCCGCGTCTCCTCCACGCCGCCGAGCCGGACCGCGGCTCCCAGCTCGGCAATAGTCTGGTGCTGAAACAGGTCCGCCAGCTCCAGCTCCAACCCCCGCTCCCGGCCCAGCGCCACCACCCGCAGGGTCAGGATCGAGTCGCCCCCGAGGGCGAAGAAGTTGTCGTGGATACCGACCCGCTCGAGACCCAGCACCCGCGCCCAGACCGCCGCCAGCACCTCCTCCGCCAGGGTCCGCGGCGCCACATACTCCGCTTCCCATTCCGGCCGCTCTCCGGCCGGCGGAGGGAGGGCCTTGCGGTCGACCTTGCCGTTGGCGGTTAGGGGCAGGCGGTCCAGGGGCATGAAGGCCGAGGGCACCATGTGCTCCGGCAGGCTCTGCTGCAAACGCCCGCGCAGCTCTCCGAGGGACGGCGCCGCCCCCACCACGTAGGCCACCAGGCGGCGGTCCCCGGGCGTGTCCTCCCGCGCCAGCACGACCGCCGCCTCCACTCCGGGCTGTTGCAGCAGCGCCGCCTCGATCTCCCCCAGCTCGATGCGGAAGCCCCGCACCTTGACCTGGTGATCGATCCGCCCCAGGTACTCCAGCTCGCCCGTACTGTGCCCGGTACTGCGCCAGCGGCCCAGGTCCCCCGAGCGGTAGAGCCGCGCTCCCGGCTCCGTTCCGAAGCCGTCCGGCACGAACCGCTCCGCCGTCAGCTCCGGACGCCCGAGGTAGCCCTGCGACACTCCCGCCCCGCCCACGTGCAGCTCGCCGGCCACGCCCACCGGCGCCGGCTCACCCCACGGGTCCAGCGCGTACACCCGCAGATCCGGCAGCGGCACCCCGATCACGCTCCCGCCGCCGCCCAGGACCTCGGCCTCGCCCAGAAGGCGCCAGGTCACGTGCACCGTCGTCTCGGTGATCCCGTACATGTTCACCAGGCTGGGAGAGGCGATCCCCCGCTCCTGGCGCCGGCGCCACCAGACCTCCAGGCCGCGCGGCTCCAGCGCCTCACCGCCGAAGATCACCCAGCGCAGGCTCGGCGCTCCGGCCTCCTGCCTCTGCGCCTCGGCGTGCTGGAAGGCCTGGAACGCCGACGGCGTCTGGTTGAGCACGGTCACCCCTTCCCGCTCCACCAGCTCCAGCATCGCCTCCGGCGAGCGGCTCACCAGGTACGGCACCACCACCAGCCGGCCGCCGTACAGCAGCGCTCCCCACAGCTCCCACACCGAGAAGTCGAAGGCGAAGGAATGGAACAGCGTCCAGACGTCCGCCTCGCCGAAGCCGAACCACGCCGCCGTCGAATCCAGCAGCCGCAGCACGTTGCCGTGGCTGACCACCACCCCCTTGGGGCGGCCGGTCGAGCCCGAGGTGTAGATCACGTACGCCGGCCAGTCCGGAGACACCGCCACCCGCGGGCTCTCCTCCAAGCCCCCGGCCTCCTCCAGCAGCAGCACCCGCCCCGGCCAGGACGGCAGGCGCTCCAGCATCACCGCCTCGCTCACCAGGGCCGCCGCGCCGGCGTCCGCCAGCACCCAGGCCAGGCGCTCCGCCGGGTAGGACGGATCGAGCGGCACATAGGCGCAGCCCGCCTTCAGGATGCCCACGATGCCCGCCACCAGCCCCAGGCCGCGCTCCACCGCCAGGCACACCCGCGAGCCGGGAGCCACCCCCGACGCCAGCAGCCGGTTGGCCAGGCGGTTGGCCCGGCGGTCCAGCTCGCCGTAGCTCAGAGAAGTCCCCTCGAACACCACGGCCGCCGCCTCCGGCCGCTCCGCCGCTCGCGCCTCGAAGCGCCCGTGCAGCGAGCCCGTCAGCGGATAGACCTCCCCGGCGCCGCTCCACGACAGCAGTTGGCCGCGCTCCGCCTCCCCCAGCAGCGGCACCTCCCAGACCCGCGCCCCGGGATCGGACAGCACCCCCGACAGCAGCGTCTCGAAATGCTCCAGCAGACGGTCGGCCGTCG
This sequence comes from Thermoanaerobaculia bacterium, assembly GCA_045807625.1. Lineage (GTDB taxonomy): Bacteria > Acidobacteriota > Thermoanaerobaculia > Multivoradales > UBA5704 > DATARR01. Next base: position 2,691 of record JBJMHA010000005.1, read on the forward strand.
AGCGGTCCAGCAGATCCGTGCTGTACTCCACGTCCCCCGCGAAGGCACCTCCCTCCCCCTCGCCCAGCCGCAGGGTCAGATCGAGCTTCGCGATCCCCTTCTCCACCGCCAGCGGAGACAGCGTCAGACCCGCGATCGACAGCGCCTGCACCGGCGCGTTCTGCAGCGCGAAGACGGCCTGGAACAGCGGCGAGAGGGCCAGGCTGCGATCGGTCGCGATCTCCTCCACCAGCCGCTCGAAGGGCACGTCCTGGTGGGCGTAGGCGTCCAGGGCCGCCGCCCGTACCCGGACCAGCAGATCGGCGAAGCCGGGCGAGCCCGACAGGTCGATGCGCAGCACCAGGGTGTTGACGAAAAAGCCGATCAGGCTCTCGATCTCCTGGCGGTTGCGGCCGGCGATCGGAGAGCCCACCAGCAGGTCCACCTGGCCCGCGTGGCGCCCCAGCAGCAGGCCCCAGGCTGCCAGCAGCACCATGAACGGCGTCGCGCTCTCCCGGCGGCACAGCTCGCGCACCGCCATGGACAGCTCGGCCGGCAGAACCACGCTCCGCCCGGCCCCCCGGAAGCTCTGCCGCGCCGGCCGTGGCCGGTCCAGCGGCAGCGCCAGCACCTGCGGAGCGCCCGCGAGCTGCCGCCGCCAATACGAGACCTGCTCCTCCAGGACCTCCCCGCGCAGCCACTCCCGCTGCCACACCGCGAAGTCCGCGTACTGCACCGCAAGCTCCGGCAGCGGCGACGGACGGCCCGCCGCGAACGCTGCGTAGAGCGCCGTCACCTCCCCCACCAGGACCCCCGTCGACCAGCCGTCCGAGACGATGTGGTGCAGGGTGAAGAGCACGGCATGGTCGTTCGCGCCGGCGTCCAGGCGCAGCAGGGTGAAGCGCAGCAGCTCGCCGCAGCCGAGGTCGAAAGGACGTCTCGCGTCCTCGCCGGCCAGGCGCAAGGCCTCGGCGCTTCCGGCCGGCGCGGGGAGGGCGCTCAGGTCGACCAGCGGCGGCCGCACCGGCTTCGGCGGCTCGATCACCTGTGTGCCCCGTCCCTCGTTCACCGGGAAGCGGGTGCGGAGCACCTCGTGACGGCGCACCACCTCGCTCAGGACGCGCCCGAGGAGCTCCAGGTCGAGCCGCCCCGCGATCCGCAGCGGCATGGCGAGGTTGTACTCGGCGCCGCCGGGCTGGAGCTGATCGATCAACCATAGGCGCTGCTGGGCGAAGGAGAGCGGGAGCTCGCGGTCGCGCCGGACGGGGAGGATCAGCGGTGCCGCGGGCCGGGCCGCCGCCCGCTCCTCCTCGATCAGAGCGGCCAGCCGGACGATCGTCGCGTCGTCGAAGAAGCGGCGGAGGGAGACCTCGACCTGGAACGCGGCCCGCACCCGCGAGATCAACCGGGTGGCCAGGAGCGAATGCCCCCCCAGCTCGAAGAAGTTGTCGTTCGCCCCGACGCGCTCCCGGCCAAGGAGGTCGGCCCAGATGCTGGCCAGCAGCTCCTGGGTCGGGCCGCGCAGCTCCGCTTGGGAGGCCGCGGAGACGAGCTCCGGCTCCGGCAGGGCCGCCCGGTCCAGCTTGCCGTTCGGAGTCAGCGGCAACGCCGCCAGCAGCACGAAGGCGGCGGGGATCATCGGCTCCGGCAGGACCTCGCGCAGGGCCGCCCGCAAGCCGTTCGGCTGCGGCCCGGCCTCGCCGGAAGGCACCACGTAGGCGACGATCTGGGCGCTGTCCACGACCGGACGCACCAGCACCACCGCCTGCGCCACGCCGGGGATCTTCTGCAAGGCGGCCTCGATCTCCCCCAGCTCGATCCGGAAGCCGCGGACCTTGACCTGGTGGTCCCGGCGGCCGAGATACTCGATCGCGCCTCCCGGCCGATAGCGGGCCAGGTCGCCGGTCTTGTACAGCCGCTCGCCGGGGTCGAGGGCGAAGGGGTTGGGGATGAATCTCTCGGCGCTGAGCCCGGGACGGCCGAGATAACCGCGGGCCAGGCCCGCGCCCGCGATGTGCAGCTCCCCCACGGCTCCGACCGGAACCGGATTCAGGCGCGCGTCGAGCAGATGGATCCGCACGTTGGCGATCGGCCGCCCCACCGGCACCGACCTCTCCGCCGGGTCGGGGCGGCACGGCCAGTGGGCGGCGTCGATCGCCGTCTCGGTCGGGCCGTACAGGTTGTGCAGCTCCGCGTCCAGGAGGGCGAAGAAGCGCTCCTTGACGTGGGCCGGCAGCTCCTCGCCGCCGCTGAAGACCCGGGACAGCCGCTTGCAACTCGGCAGAGCGGGCTCTTCCAGGAGGACCCGCAGCATGGACGGGACAAGCTGCAGGACCGTGACCTCCTGGCGGGCGACGAGCTCCACCAGGTAGGCGCTCTCCTGATGCCCCCCGGGCCGGGCCACGACGACCGTGGCGCCCGCGAGGAGGGGGACGAAGACCTCCCAGATCGAGGCGTCGAAGCTCAGCGGCGTCTTGAGCGCCACCCGATCGCCGGCGCGCAACGGCAGCGTCCTCTGCATCCACAGCAGGCGGTTGAGGATCGCCCGGTGCGGGACCATTACCCCCTTCGGCCGGCCGGTCGAGCCGGAGGTGTAGATGACGTACGCCAGGTTGGCCGGCACCGCGCCGCTCGCGAAGCGGGCCGGCGGCCGCGCGGCGATCCGCGGGCCGTCCTCGTCGAGCAGGACCATCGGCCGTGCGGACGGCGGCAGGAGGCCGGTGAGCCGGCGCTCCGTGATCAGGACCTGCGGCTGCGCGTCCTCGATCATGAAGGCCAGGCGCTCGCGCGGGTAGCCCGGATCGAGCGGGAGGTAGGCGCCGCCCGCCTTGAGCACCGCGAGCAGGGCGACGACCACGTCCAGGGAGCGCTCCGCGAGGATGGCGACCCGCACCTCGGGCGCCACCCCCAGATCCCGCAGGTGGAGCGCGAGCTGGCCGGCCCGGCAATCCAGCTCGGCGAAGCTCAGGGAGCGGCCCTCGAAGACCACCGCCTCCAGGTCGGGCGTGCGGGCCGCCTGCTCCTCGCAGAGCTCGTGCAGGCAACGGCCGGCGGGCAGGTCGAGCGCCGAGTCGTTGAATCCGTGGAGCACCTCCTGCCGCTCCGCCGGCGGCAGGATCTCGAGCTCTCCGAGAGGAACGTACGGGTGCTGGAGCACGCAGCCCAGCAGCGTCGAGAAGCGGGCGGCCAGGCGCCGGGCATCCGCCTCCCCGATCCGGCCCGCGTCGTAGTGGAGCTCCGCGGCCCAGGTCGCGCCGGAACGGAAACAGGAGAGCTTCAGCTCGAAGCGGTCGGCACAGGCCTCCTGCCGCAGCGGCTCGAAAGCGAGCCCGCCGGCCGCGATCGCCGGCCTCTCCCCGTGCTCGAAGGCCATCGGGAAGGAGCGCTCCTGGGCGAAGAACTCCTGCCATTTGTAGGCCGCGCGATAGGAGGTCAGGGTCTCGCCGAGCACCGCCTCGAACCGCTGCTCCGGATCCAGGCGGCAGGGCATGGGCAGGTAGCGGACGAAGGTCCCGAGAGCCTTCGCTACCTCCGCGTGCTTGCGCCCGTCGAACGCCGCGGCGACGACGAGATCGCTGTCGCCGGCGAGGCGCCAGAGCAGAACCTGCCAGCACACCAGGAAGAAGACCGCGGGGGGGTGCTCCGGCAGGCGCTCCCAGGGGCGGAGGAGCCCCTTCGCGAGCTCCGAGGGGAGTGCGACCTGCAGACTCCGAGGCTGGAAGGGCTCGCCGGGCGCGCCGCCGCCCGCCAGGGGGAGGTCGGGATCGCCGGAGGGGAGCTGCAGCTTCCGCCAGAAGGCCCGTCCGGCCTCCGTCTCCTCGGACTTGAGCAGATCGTTCTGCCACTCGGCAAGGTCGACGTACTGCGCCGGCTCGCCGAGCTCCGGCGTCTCCCCCCGGGTCAGCGCCTCATAGCAATGCGCGACCTCGGCGAGCAGCATGTCGAGGGCGATGCCATCCGCACACAACACCGGGAGGCAGGCCAGCACCAGGTGCTCGCCGGGAGCGAAGCGGACCCGCCGCAGGTACAGGAGCGGCCCGTTCTCGAGGTCGAACGGCTCCCGCCTCATCTCCTCGAAGAGCGCCTCTGCGACGGGCGCGCGCTCGCCGGGAGGCAGATCCGGCAGGTCCAGACGCTGGCTCCACGGAGCCCCCTCCGGCTCCGGACGGATCACCTGCAACGGCAGGCTCGACCCGTACGGAGTGACGAAGCCGGTGCGCAGAATCTCGTGACGCCCGACGACCGTGCGGACGGCGCGGTCGAAGACCTCGTCGTCCAGGTCTCCGGAGACCTGGAGAACGGCGCACACGCGGTACGGGTCGACCGCTCCGCCGCAGCTCTCCCGCAGCCGCCAGAGCCACCGCTGTTGGGGCGAAAGCCCGAAGCCTTCGACGGCTTCCGATTCCATGGCCTCTCTCATCAATTCCTGCATGTTCCGGGCTCCATCAGGAGACGCGTATCCGCCTCTGGGCTCTCTGCAGCTTCTTCAGGCTGGCCTGCTCGGCTTCGCTCTCCCGGCGCTCGCGCTCCTCGCCGTCGGCCCGTGCCAGGGCTTTGTCCAGCTCGGCCAGAGTGGATCCGGGGCGCGCCACGGCTTCGGCGAGCAGGCGATCGAGGAGCGCGAGCGCGTGGCGGACGGTCGCGGCCTCGAAGAGGTCCGCCCGGTAGTGCAGGTCGGCGGCGAGCTCCTCGCCGTTCTCGCCGAGGCTCAGGAGCCAGTCGAGCTGGCCGGGCGCCGGCAGGCTCTCCAGGGGGTGCAGAACCAGATCGGGAAGCTCCACAGGCCTCTCCACCGGCAGGTTCAGCAGGTTGCACTTGACCCGGAAGATCGGCGCCTGGGCGGAGCTGCGCTCCGGCTGCAGAGCCGCGACCAGCTTGTCGAAGGGCAACTGCTGGTGGGCGTACGCTCCGAGCGTCACCTCGCGGACCCGCGCGAGCAGCTCGCCGAAGGTCGGGTTGCCGGAGAGGTCGGAGCGGATCGCGAGCTGGTTGACGAAGAGGCCTATGTTCCCCTCGATCGCGAGCTGGTCACGATTCGCGATGTCGGTACCGACCACGATGTCGTCCCGGCGCACGCGCCAGCGCAGCAGGACCTGGAACGCGGTCATCAAGACGATGAACAGCGTCACGTCGTGCCGGCGGCCCAGCGCCCGGAGCTCGCGCAGGGGAGTGGTAAAGCGGTACCGCTCCAGGCCGCCGCGGTTCCTCCTGGCGGGCCGCGGCCGGTCGGCGGGCAGCTCCAGCACGGGCGGCATCCCGTGGAGCTGGCGCTTCCAGTAGTCGAGCTGTCTCTCCAGCACCTCCCCGCGCAGCCACCGCCGCTGCCAGAGCGAGAAGTCGGCGTACTGGACCGCCAGCTCGGGGAGCGGCGACGGCCGCCCCGTCCGCAGGGCCGTGTAGAGCGCCGCCGCCTCCCGCGCCATGATCCGCATCGACCAGCCATCGGAGACGATATGATGCTGGGCCAGCAGCAGGACGTGCTCGCGCGCGCCCAAGCGGATCAGCAGCGCTCTCCACAACGGCCCGCGCGCCAGATCGAACGGCCCTCCCACTGCCGCCGTCAGCCGCCGCCGCTCCCGCTCCGCAGTTGCCGCCGTAAGGCCGCCGAGGTCCACCCGGGACAGGCGCCAGGGGCGCGGCGGATCGATGACCTGGCACGGCTCGTCTCCCCGCGTCACGAAGCGGGTGCGCAGGATCTCGTGCCGCCGCTCCAGCTCGCGCAGGGCGCCCTCCAGGCTCGCCACGTCCAGCTCCCCCTCCAGGCGCAGCGCCTGGACCATGTTGTGGGCCGTATAGCCCGGATCCAACTGGTCCAGGAACCACAGCCGCTGCTGGGCGAACGACATGGGCAGGTCCCCCTGGCGCGGGACAGGCTGGATCGGCGGAGTCTCCACCCCCGCGCTCGCCCGCTTTCTGGCCAGGATGCGCTCGGCGAGGCCGGCCATGGTGGGAGCCTCGAAGACGGCGCGCAGCTCGAGCTCGACCTGGAATACCTCGCGGATCCGCGAGACGAGCTGCGTCGCGAGCAGCGAGTGTCCGCCGAGCTCGAAGAAGCTCTCCTCCACGCCCACCCGCTCGAGTCCCAGCACCTGCGCCCAGATGCCCGCCAGCAGCTCTTCCGTGGGCGTCCGTGGCGCCACGGACCTGTCCCCCCGTGTCTCCAGCTCCGGGACGATCCGTTCCAGGGCCCGCCGGTCGAGCTTGCCGTTGGGCGTCCGCGGCAGGGATGCCAGGTGGACGAAGGCCGCCGGCACCATGTAGGCCGGCAGGCACTCCTCCAGCCAGCCGCGCAGGGGCCGGACCTCCTCGGCGCTCTCCGTCACGACGTAGGCCGCCAGCCCGCTCCCGCCGGGCAGGTCGGTCCGCAGCAGCGCCACCGCCTCCCGCACGGCCGGATGGCTGGCCAGCAGGGCCTCGATCTCCCCCAGCTCGATCCGGAAGCCCCGCAGCTTGACCTGGTGGTCGATCCGGCCAAGGAACTCCAGCTCGCCGTCCGCGCGCTGGCGCACGAGGTCGCCGGTCCGGTACAGCCGCGCGCCTGCCGTGCTCCAGGGATCCGGCACGAACCGCTCCGCCGTCAGCTCCGGCCTTCCCCAGTAGCCGCGCGCCAGCCCGGCGCCGCCGATCCACAGCTCTCCGGCCACCCCCACCGGCACCGGCGCCAGCTCGCGGTCCACGACGTGGAGCCGCGTGTTGGCGATTGGACGGCCCAGCCCCACGGAGGTCCCTTCCGGCGCCACCCTCCCGGCCGCGGACCACACCGCCGTCTCCGTCGGGCCGTACAGGTTCCACAGCTCGGCGATGCGGGCCAGCAGCTCCGAGGCCAGCGACCGCGGCAGCGCCTCGCCGCCGCACAGCGCCCTGAGCCCGGGCCGACCCTGCCAGCCGGAGCCCAGCAGCAGACGCCAGGTCGCCGGCGTCGCCTGCATCGCGGTGACTCCCGCTGCCTCCAGCCGCGCCGCCAGCCGGGGACCGTCCGCGGCCTCCTCGCTCCCGATCACCTCCACCCGGCCGCCCAGCGCCAGCGGCAGGTAGATCTCCAGCCCGGCAATGTCGAACGTCAGCGTGGTCAGCGCCGGGACCACGTCGTCCTCGCCCAGCCCCAGTCGCTCCGCCATCGCGTGCAGGAAATTCACCACCGCGCCGTGCGGCAGGCAGACCCCCTTCGGCCGGCCCGTCGAGCCCGAGGTGTAGATCACATAGGCCAGGCTCGCCGCTCCGCCGCCGGCCGGCACTTCCAATCCCGACGCCTCCTCGGCGTCGATCAGCGCGCGGTCGCGGTCCAGGCAGAGCGCGCGCGGGCCCGCGCTGCCCAGCCGCTCCAGCCAGCGCTCCTCGGTGACCAGCAGCGCCGGCGCGCTGTCGGCGAGCACCATCGCCAGCCGCTCCGCCGGATGGCTCGGATCGAGCGGCACATAGGCGCCGCCCGCCTTCAGGATGCCGAGCAGCGCCACCACCATCTCCGGCGACCTCTCGACGCACAGGGCCACCCGCGCCTCCGGCCCCACCCCCAGACGCCGCAGGAGGCGCGCCAGCCGGTTGGCCCGGGCCTCCAGCTCGGCATAGGAGAGGCTCACCCCCTGGCCGGCCACCGCCGGTGCCTGCGGCCGCCGCGCCGCCTGCCGCTCGAACAGCTCGTGGATCCGCGCCGCCGTCCCCCGCCGCTCGACGCCGGTATCGTTCCACTCCAGAAACAGCTGCTGCCGCTCGGCCGCGCCGAGCAGCGGCAGATCCGCCACCGGGCTCGACGGCGCCGCCACCGCGGCGGAGAGCAGGGCCGCAAAGTGCCCCGCCAGGCGGGAGACCGTCGTGCGATCGAAGAGATCGGTCGCGTACTCCAGAGAGCCCGCCAGCCCCGGCGGAGCCTCCGCCAGGTCGAGGGTCAGATCGAACCGGGCGCCGCCCGTCTGGCTGCCACCGAGGGGGACCGCCTGGAGACCCGGCAGCGAGAACGCCTTCGCCGGAGCGTTCTGCAGCACCAGCATCACCTGGAACAGGGGCGTGTAGCTCGTGGCCCGTACCGGCTGCAACGCCTCGACCAGCTGCTCGAACGGCAGGTCCTGATGGGCGTAGACCTCCAGAGCGCTCTCCCGGGCCCGCAGCAGCAGGTCGCGCGCGCTCGGCCGGCCGGCGAGGTCGCCGCGCATCACCAGGGTGTTGGCGAAGAAGCCGATCAGCGGCTCGAGCTCCGAGCGGCCCCGGTTGGCCACCACCGTGCCGACGGTCAGCTCCTCCTGCCCCGCCAAGCGCCCCAGAAGGGCCTGGAACAGCGCCAGCAGCGTCATGAAGTCCGTGACCCCCTCGCGCCGGCCGAGGGCTTTCAGGTCGCGCCACGTATCGGAGGGAGGATGGAAAGCGAGGCGCGCTCCCCGCTGGCTGCGGAAGGCCGGGCGCGGCCGGTCCGTCGGCAGCTCGAGCAGCGCCGGCACGCCCGCCAGCCGCTGCCGCCAGTAGCTCACCTGGCCCTCCAGCACCTCCCCGGCCAGCCAGCCCCGCTGCCAGACCGCGAAGTCCGCGTACTGGACCGCCAGCTCCGGCAGCGGCGACGGCCGCCCCGTGACGCAGGCGCCGTAGAGGGTGACGATCTCGTGCACCAGCACTCCGGTCGACCAGCCGTCCGAGACGATGTGATGCTGGTTGAGCAGCGCGGCATGCTCGGCCTCCCCCAGGCGCACCAGGGCGCACCGCAGCAGCGGGCCGGCGGCGAGATCGAACGGCCTCCTGGCGTGCTCTCCCGCCAGTCTGGACAGCTCGCTCTCCGCCAAGCCCTCACCGAGGCCGCCGAGATCGATCACCGGAAGCGGCACCTCAGCAGGCGCCTGGATCCGCTGGACCGGCTGGCCGTCGACCTGGGGGAAGGTGGTGCGCAGAGACTCCTGGCGCCGTGCCACCTCGCTCAGGCTCGCCCGCAGGGCGGGGAGCGAAAGCTCTCCGCGCAGACGCAACGCTACCGGCATGTTGTAGACCGGACTGCCCGGCTCGAGCTGGTCCAGGAACCAGAGACGCTCCTGGGCGAAGGAGAGCGGCAGGGCCTCCCCCGGCCGCCGGGGGTGGGCCGCCAGCGGCACCCACCGCGCCTCCCGGCGCGGATAGCCGAGCGCCGCCGCGGTCTCCCAGGTGGGCTCGCCCAGGAAGTCCTCCCTATACTCGGACTTCCACTTCTCGGCCACCGAGGCGTCCACCCCCGAGTGCTCGTGGAACTTGACGTCGCCCAGCATGCGCGACCAGGCGTGCAGGCCGTCGGTCATCCGGCGCTGCTTGTCCTGGTACGGGGCCGCCATCTCCGGACGGAATTCAATGCCCAGGAAGGCGCAGACCTCCTCCAGGCGCGCCGCGGGATCGGCCACCAGATCCTCGAAGCGCAGCCGCATCTGGCGCGCCGCCGGGATGTCCTCCAGGAAACGCAGGATGTTGCGCTGGCTCACCAGCCAGATCAGCTCCGCCAGCTCCCGCCGTGAGAACGCGTGCGGATGGCGGAAGAACACCTGGTCGAGCTTCGCCTCCTCGAAGGAGCGGATCATCCCGTACGGATGGCGCAGCAGGTGGACGTAGCGGGCCTCCGCGAAGCTCTCCTCGGCCCGTTGCAGGACGTTGAGGTCCAGCGCATAGGAGGGGGTCTTGTCGACCAGCAGCCGGCCGCCGATCCACTTCTGAAGCTGCCGGTAGAAGGCCTGGGTGGTCCACCCCTCGGCCTCAAAGCCCGCCATCTGCCGCTCCGCCTCCTCCGCGTCACACCCCCGGACCGCCATCACCGCCCGCGTCGCCCCCTCCAGCCAGAAGCTGAAGCGCTCGCCGAAGGCCGCCCGCCGCTCCGCCAGGGTATTGAACGAGAGCAGCTCCAGCTCCGGCGGGGCGAACAGACTCGGATGGCCGGCCAGCATCACCCGGAACAGGGTCGAGCCCGAGCGCGGCGGCGAGAGGACGAACACCGCCGGCGGGTTCTTCGGCCCGGTCTGGACAGGAGCCAAAGGCTCGATGACGCGCAGCATCTCCGCCACCCGCTCCTCGTCCACCCGCCGCAGGGAGACGGACTCCACGCCCCCCGCCTCCTCCGGCCCGAACAGCCGGACCACCGCCTCCCGGTAGTGCTCGCGCAGGTAGGCCGCCAGCCGCGCCACCGTGGGCGCGTCGAACATGATCACCACGTGGACGATTTCGGAGAGCTTCTCCTGGAGGTGGTTGACGAACAGCGCGCCGGTGATCGAGCTGCCCCCCAAGGCGAAGAAGTCGTCGTCGAGACCCACCGCCTCGACCTGCAGCACCTCCTTCCAGAGGTCCGCCAGGAAGACCTCCAGCGGCGTCCGCGGAGCGGCGAACTCCTCCTCCCCGCGCAGTGAAGGCGCGGGCAAGGCCCGCCGGTCGACCTTGCCGCTGGTCGTCCGCGGCAGGTCCGGCAGCACCACGAAGGCCGCGGGGACCAGGTAGTCCGGCAGCGACTGGGCGAGGAAGCCTCGCCAATCCACCGCGGTCTCCTCCCGGAGCACCAGGTAGGCCACCAACCGCCGCTCCGACTGGCCGTCCTCCCGCGCCAGCACCACCGCCTCGGCCACCGCCGGATGGCGCAGCAGCGCGCTCTCGATCTCCCCCGGCTCGATGCGGAAGCCCCGGATCTTGACCTGCTGGTCGATCCGGCCCAGGAAATCCAGCGTGCCGTCGGCCCGGAAGCGGGCGAGGTCCCCGGAGCGGTAGAACCGCGCTCCCGGTGCCGCCGCGAACGGATCCGGCACGAAACGCTCGGCCGTCAGGTCCGGACGGCCTGAATACCCGCGGACCACCCCGAGGCCGCCGATGCACAGCTCGCCGGGAACGCCCACGGGCGCCAGCTCGAGGCCGGAATCCACCACGTAGACGGCGACGCCGGAGATCGCCGTGCCGAGCGAGAGACGCCCGCTGCCCGGCACGTAGGCGCCCACCGTGGCGCAGACCGTGGCCTCCGTAGGACCGTAGGCGTTGAGGAACAGGCGGCCGCCGGCAGCCCAGCTCTCCGCCACCTCCGGCGCGCAGGCCTCTCCCGCCACCACCAGGGTGCGCAAGGCGGGAAAGTCCCGTGACGGCAGCGCCGAGGCCACCGAGGGGGGAAGGGTCACCTTGGTGATCTCCCACCGGCGCAGCAGCTCCGCCAGCTCGGTCCCCGGCAGCAGCGCGCTCTTCGGCGGCAGGCAGAGCGCCGCCCCCGCCTGCACCGCCAGCGCGATCTCCGCCACCGAAGCGTCGAAGGACAGTGAGGCAAACTGGAGGATCCGGCTCTCTTCGTCCACCTGGAACCGACGCGCCTGGGCAACCGAGAGGTTGTTCAAGCCCCGGTGCGGCACCAGCACTCCCTTCGGCCGCCCCGTCGAACCCGAGGTGTAGATCACGTAGGCCAGGTTGTCCGCCGTCACGTCGCTCCACGGCGCCTCCGCCGCTGCAGCGAGCTCCTCCAGGAGGAGGGCCTCCACTCCGGCGGGCACCCGGCCGCGCAGAGACGGCTGCGTCAATAGCAGCGTGATCCCAGCGTCGGCCAGCACCCAAGCGATGCGGTCCTCCGGATGGGCCGGATCGAGCGGCACATAGGCGCCGCCCGCCTTGAGGATGCCGAAGAGCCCGATCACCATCTCCAGCGAACGCTCCATCAGCAAGCCCACCCGGACCTCCGGCCCCACCCCCAGCCGCCGCAGCCGGCGGGCCAGGCCGTTGGCCCGCGCGTTGAGCTCGCGGTAGGTCAGGCTCCCCTCCGGGGAGACCACGGCCGGACGATCCGGGATGCGTCCGACCTGGCTCTCCAGGATCTCGTGGAGCAGAACTGCAGGCTCGGCCACCTCCGCGGCGCTCCAGGACAGGATCTGGCGGCGCTCCTCCGATTCCAGGATCGGGCAGTCTTCGATGCCCTGGTCCGGATCGGCCAGGAAACCGGCCAGCAGGGCCTCGAAATACCCCGCCATCCGCGCAATGGTCGAAAGATCGAACAGATCGCGGTTGAACGCCCACAACAGACCCAGGCCGTCCTCCAGCTCCAGGACGTCGAGCGTGAGGTCGAACTTCGAGGTCCCGCCCTCGGCGGAGACCCGCGACAGGGTCACGCCTGGCAGCTCCAACGTCTGCCGCGGAGTGTTCTGGAGCACCAGGGCCACCTGGAAGATCGGCGCATGGCTCAGGTCGCGCTCTCCCCCAAGCTCCTCCACCAGCTTCTCGAACGGCAGGTCCTGGTGTGCGTAGGCCTCGAGCGTCACTTTCCGCGTCTGGGCCAGGAGCCCGCGGAAATGGGGATTGCCGCCGAGGTCACCGCGCAGCACCAGGGTGTTGACGAAGAACCCGATCAGCGGCTCGGTCTCCAGCCGGCTCCTGCCGGCAACCGGAGAGCCAACCGCGAGGTCCTCCTGCCGCGAGTGGAGGCTCAGGAGCCGCTGGAAGGCTGCCAGCAACCCCATGAACAGCGTCACCCCCTCCGCCCGGCAGAGCGCCCGCAGACCTTGGGTCGGAGAGGACGGCAGAGGCTTCCAGTGCCGCCCGCCACGGTAGGTCTGCACCGCCGGGCGGGGATGGTCGACCGGCAGCGCCAGGAGCGGCGGCAGGCCGGCGAGCTGCCCCCGCCAGTACGCGAGCTGCGATGCCAGGACCTCGCCGCTCATCCACTCCCGTTGCCACACCGCAAAGTCCGCGTACTGGATGGCAAGCTCCGGCAACGATGGCGCCGAGCCCGCCACGAAGGCCCGGTACAGCTCCGCGATCTCCTGGACCAGCACCCCCATCGACCAGCCGTCCGTGATGATGTGGTGCAAGGTCAACAGGACGGCGTGGTCCTCCTCGCCGGACTTCAGCAGCGTGGCGCGAAACAGCGGGCCCGCTCTCAGGTCGAACGGGCACGCCCGCTCCTCGGCCGCCAGGGCCTCGACGCGCGGCTCGGAGTCTGGCAGTGCTGTCAGGTCGACCACCGGCATCCGCAACGCGAGCCGGGGAGCGATTACCTGGACGGCCCGGCCGCCGCGCACGGCGAAGGTCGTGCGCAGCGATTCGTGGCGGTCGATCACCACCTGCAGGGCGCGGCGCAGGGCGCCGGCGTCCAGCCGCCCGCGCAGGCGCACCGCCGCCGGCATGTTGTACACCGGCGAGCCCGGCTGGAGCTGGTCCAGGAACCAGAGCCGCTGCTGGGCGAAGGAGAGCGGCAGGGGACGGTCGCGGGGGACCCGCGCGATGGCGGGGGCCGGCACAACTTCACCCTTGGCCAGGGCGGCGCTCACCCGCGACGCCAGGCCGGCCACGGTGGGCGTGTCGAAGAAGTCCCACAGCGGCAGGGCGACGCCGAAGACGTCCCGGATCCGCGACGTCACCTGTGTGGCCAACAGCGAGTGCCCGCCGAGATCGAAGAAGCTCTCCTCCGCTCCGACCCGCTCGCGCCCCAGAACCTGCTCCCAGATGCCCGCCAGCAGCTCTTCTGCCAGCGTCCGCGGCGCCGCTATAGCTTCCGCCGGCCGCTCCTTCTGCGGTGGCGCGCTCCGCTCCAGAGCCCGACGGTCCACCTTGCCGTTGGGGGTCCGCGGCAGCGCTTCCAGATGGACGAACGCCGCCGGAACCATGTAAGCGGGCAGCCGCTCCTCCAGCCAGCGGCGTAGTTGCTGGACCCGCTCCTCGCGGGGACCATCGGTGACGACGTACGCCACCAGCCCGCCGCCACCGGGCAGATCCGTCCGCAGCACGACCGCTGCCTCCCGCACCGCCAAATGGCTGGTCAGCGCCGCCTCGATCTCCCCCGGCTCAATGCGGAAGCCGCGCACCTTGACCTGGTGATCGATCCGTCCCAGATACTCCAGCTCGCCATTCGTGCGCCACCGGCCCAGGTCCCCAGACCGGTACAGCCGCGCGCCCGGCGCCTCCCCGAAACCGTCCGGCACGAACCGCTCCGCCGTCAGCTCCGGCCGGCCCAGATAGCCCACTGACACCCCCGAGCCGCCGACGTACAGCTCCCCGGCCACACCCAGCGGCACCAACTCGCCCCAGGCGTCCAGCACGTAAACCCTCCAGTCGCGCAGCGGCACGCCGATCACGCTCCCCCCGCCGCCCAGGATCTCGGCCTCGCCCAGCCGACGCCAGGTCACATGAACCGTCGTCTCGGTGATGCCGTACATGTTCACCAGGCCGGGAGAGGCGATCCCCCGCTCCTGGCGCCGGCGCCACCAGACCTCCAGGCTGCGCGGCTCCAGCGCCTCGCCGCCGAAGATCACCCAGCGCAGGCTCCGCGCTCCGACCTCCTGCCGCTGCGCCTCGGCTTGCTGGAAGGCCTGGAACGCCGAAGGCGTCTGGTTGAGCACGGTCACACCCTCCCGCTCCACCAGCTCCAGCATCGCCTCCGGCGAGCGGCTCACCAGGTACGGCACCACCACCAGCCGGCCGCCGTACAGCAGCGCTCCCCACAGCTCCCACACCGAGAAATCGAAAGCGAAGGAGTGGAACAGCGTCCACACGTCCGCCTCGCCGAAGCCGAACCACGCCTGCGTCGAGGCCATCAGCCGCAGCACGTTGCCATGGCTCACCGCGACGCCCTTCGGACGCCCGGTCGAGCCTGAGGTGTAGATCACGTACGCCGGCCACTCCGGCCCCACCGCTACGCGCGGGCTCGCTTCCAGCCCCCCCGCCTCCTCCAGAAGCAGTACCCGCCCCGGCCAGACCGGCAGGCGCGCCAGCGTCTCCGCCTCGCTCACCAGGGCCGCCGCCCCGGCGTCCGCCAGCACCCAGGCCAGACGCTCCGGCGGGTAGGACGGATCGAGCGGCACGTAGGCGCAGCCTGCTTTCAGGATGCCCAGGATGCCAGCGACCAGACCCAACCCGCGTTCCACCGCCAGGCACACCCGCGAGCCGGGCGTCACCCCCGCCGCCAGCAGCCGATGCGCCAGGCGGTTGCCCCATCGATCCAGCTCGCCATAGCTCAGGAACGCGCCCTCGAACGACGCCGCCACTGCCTCCGGACGCGCCGACGCACACGCCTCGAACCCCGACGCCAGGGAGCCCGTCAGCGGATAGAGCTCTCCGGCGACCGCTGCCCCGCGAATGACCGCCGTGTCGTTCCACTCCAACACCAGCTGCTGTCGCTCGGCCGCGCCGAGCAGCGGCAGCTCCGAGAGCCCGGCTTCCGGCGACGCGAGCGCAGCCTCCACCAGGCCTGCGAAACCGGCGCTCCAGCGCTCGATCGTCGCACGATCGAAGAGGTCGGTCGCGTACTCGAAGCTTCCGATCAGGCCGAAGGGGGAATCCGTCAAACTGAGCGTCAGGTCGAAACGCGCTCCCCCTGTACGGTTGCTCCCCTCGATCCAGACCGCCCCAAGGCCGGGCAGCGACGGCGCCTTCTCGGGGACGTTCTGCAGCACCAGCATCACCTGGAACAGCGGCGTGAAGCTCGTGGAACGTGCCGGCTGCAGCAGCTCCACCAGGTGCTCGAACGGCAGATCCTGATGAGTGTAGGCCGCCATCGCGCTCTCCCGGGTCCGCAGCACGAGGTCCAGCAGGCGAGGGCGACCGCAGAGGTCCCCGCGCATCACCAAGGTATTTGCAAAAAAACCGATCAGCGGCTCCAGCTCCGCCTGGGGACGGTTGGCGATCACCGTTCCGACCGCTAGATCCTCCTGCCCCGACAGACGCCACAGAAATGCCTGGAACAGGGCCAGTAAGGTCATGAACTCCGTGGCCTCCCCACGCCGGCCAAGGTCCTTCAGCCTCCGCAGCGTGGAGGCCGGAAGATGAAAAGCGCAGCTAGCTCCTCGCTGGGCGCGGAAAACCGGACGCGGACGGTCCGTCGGCAGGTCCAGCAGCGGCGCCAAGCCCGTCAATCGCTCGCGCCAATAACCCTCCTGGCGCTCCAACTCCTCACCGGCAAGCCAGCCCCTCTGCCAGACCGCAAAATCCGCATACTGGACCGCGAGCTCCCGCAGCGGCGACGGGCGGCCGGCGGCAAACGCGCCATAAAGAGTGACCACCTCCCGCACCAGCACCCCGGTCGACCAGCCATCCGAAACGATGTGGTGCTGGTTGAGCAGCACGGCATGCTCGGCCTTGCCGAGACGCACCAGAGCGCTGCGCAGCAACGGGCCGGCGGCGAGATCGAAGTGCCACACGGCATGCTCCCGCACCAGCCGAGTCAGCTCGCCTTCGCTCGCGCGCGCATCGAGCCCGCCGAGGTCGATCAACCCCAGAGGAACCGCCGCGGGCGGCCCGACCTTCTGGAACGGCTGTCCTGCGAGCTCGAAGAACGTCGTTCGCAGCGACTCGTGGCGTCGCACCACCTCGCTCAGGCTCGCCCGCAGGGCGGGGACCGAAAGCTCTCCGCGCAGGCGCAACGCTACCGGCATGTTGTAGACCGGGCGGCCCGGCTCGAACTGGTCGAGGAACCAGAGCCTCTGCTGGCCGAAGGAGAGCGGCAGCGGCTCACCGCGTGGAACAGGGGCCAGGAGGGGTCCTCTCCTTCCCGGACCGCGCCGCGCCTCCTCCACCTGGCGGGCCAGACCCGCGATGGTCGGATGAGAGAAGAGAGCGCGTAACGGGACCTCCACGTCGAAGGCCGACCGCACCCGGGCCAGCATCTGAGTGGCAAGCAGGGAATGGCCGCCGAGCTCGAAGAAGCTCTCGTGAATGCCGATCCGACCGAGACCGAGAACCTGGGCGAACAGCCCGGCCACGATCTCCTCCGTTGGCGAGCGTGGAAGGTCCAGGTCCAGGCTGCTGGCCTCGCGCACCCGCTCGGGCAACGGCAAGGCTCGCCGGTCGATCTTGCCGCTCAAAGTCCGGGGGAGCTCGTCCAGCGCGACGAAGACCGACGGGAGCGAGTGCGCCGGCAGCGACTCCGCGAGAAAGTCGCGCAGTCCCGCCAGTCCGGCCTGGTCGTCCAACGCCACGTAGGCACAGAGGAATTTGCTGCCGTCCGGGTCATCGAGGTCCACCACCGCCGTCTCGCGGACCCGGGGGTGCGATAGCAGGAGGCTCTCGATCTCGGCGAGCTCGATGCGAACACCACGGATCTTGACCTGGCTGTCCTTCCGGCCGAGGAACTCGAAATTCCCATCGTCAAGGATGCGCCCGAGGTCCCCGGTCTTGTATACCAGGTCGTCCGGGTCGCGGGTGAAGGGGTTGCGGACGAAGACCTCGGCGGTCAGGTCCTGCCGCCCGTGATAGCCGAGCGACCGATACTGTGTGCGAATGTAGATCTCGCCGATGGTGCGCGGCGGGCATACGTTGCCGTGAGGGTCCAGCACCAGGGCACGGGCCCCGGGAATGGGCTGGCCGATCGGGATCGTCCGACGGTCCGCGTCCGAAGGTTTGACGAAGTAGACGAATTTCGTCATGGTGGTTTCGGAAGGACCGTAGAGGTTCACCAGTCGGGTGGACGTCCCCTGCCGCTCCTGCCATCGCTTGACATCGGCCGGCAGCAGGGGCTCGCCCGACATGAGCACATAGCGCAGCGCCGGCAAGGGGCGTGGCTCCACGTGCAGCAGCGTGCGGAACAGGGAAGGAACGCAGTGGACGAGTTGGATGTCCTCCTCGGCCAGCCAGGCGAGCAGGCGCTGGGCATCCACGCCGGTTTCGCGGTCGGGAGGGATGCA
>JBJMHA010000006.1:0-21327 GCA_045807625.1 Thermoanaerobaculia bacterium
GCAGGCTGAGCAAAGACTACGAAGCTTTTACCGAGACCAGCGAAGCAATGATCAGAATAGCCATGATACGGCTAATGCTCGGACGGTTGGCCCCGAAATGACCCTTCCCAAACACCCTCTAAGTTTGACGGACTCCCACCGCGGGCGTATGCTTGTAAGAGCTTTGAAAATGAAGGACATGCGACGAAGAAAAGAAACCGATGCGAGGAGCTGAGCCCCGTCGGTAAGCATTCCGGCGGGTTGACGGAGAAGATTATCTCTAGGTTGAACAAAACCGCTGCGCGGTAGTTGCCCTTCCGGGAAATCCTTTCTTTATCGCAGTGTAAGGCATAAGTTCTGCTGTCCGAATACCCTTTCGGGTCTAACTTCCCGAAAGGAGACACGGTATGGGAGAGATGCGCGACCGGATGGAGAGAGAGTTGAAACTGCGGGGATACAGCCCGCGCACCTTGAAGACCTACGTTCGAGCCGTTCACAATTCGTCAAGTATCATCGGCGTCCTGCCGAGCAGATGGGTGCGGGTGAAGCCCGATCGTATGTGCTCCACCTGATCGAGGAGAGGCAGGTCTCTCGCTCCCTGGTGAACCAGGTAGTCTGTGCCTTGCGATTCTTTTATGCCAAGGTGCTCCGTGTCCCATTCGATCTCGATGACCTTCCCTATATGAAAGGGTCAAAGACTCTGCCTTGCACGTTGACGAAGAACGAGGTGGCAGCCCTGCTGAAGGTGGAGTCCAACTTGAAACATCGCGTGGTTCTCATGACCTTGTATTCCGGAGGCTTGCGCCTTCAGGAGGCGCTCCAGCTCCGGTTGGCGGATATTGACAAAGCGGCGATGAGAATTCGCATCCGTGCCGGCAAGGGAGGCAAGGAGCGCTATGTCATGCTATCCCCGACCCTGCTGAGCACGCTCCAAGACTATTTCAAACAATATCGACCTGAAGACTGGCTTTTTTATGG
This sequence comes from Thermoanaerobaculia bacterium, assembly GCA_045807625.1. Classification (GTDB taxonomy): domain Bacteria; phylum Acidobacteriota; class Thermoanaerobaculia; order Multivoradales; family UBA5704; genus DATARR01. Next base: position 958 of record JBJMHA010000006.1, read on the forward strand.
TCAGAGCAAGTCCGAGTCCCTCCACCCCCGCTCTCTGCAAAGAGCGATCAAGCAGGCTGCTCTGGCGGCAGGAATCCGCAAGAAGGTGACTGCGCATGTCCTGCGCCACAGCTTCGCCACTCACCTGCTCGAGGGAGGCACCAACCTGCGCTACATCCAGGAGCTTCTCGGCCACAGTAGCATCAAGACCACCATGATCTATACCCACGTCAGCCGGCGGACGCTGAGCACAGTGGTAAGCCCACTGGATTGGCTGCCGGACAGGGAGCCGGTCAACCCTCCAAAGATCAAGCGCAAATAGCCGGCTCCCAGAATGGCCTCCTCCAAAGGCTTGGAGGTGGCTGACATCGTCCGTCGTTTCGGGCCGGCTTTCCGTGAGAAGAATCACGGCAAGCTCAGCCGTGCCCACCTGCGGACCTTGGGAGCCATCGAGCGGTGCCGGACCGCCGCTCTGGGCGGTCACGTCTACGAGTGTGCCGACTGCAAGGCGCGCAAGATCGTCTACAACTCCTGCCGCAACCGTCACTGCCCGAAGTGCCAGAGTCTGGAGAAAGAGCGCTGGCTGGAAGAACGCTGCGCCGAGCTGCTGCCGGTGCCCTACTTCCATGTGGTCTTCACCCTACCGGAAGAGCTCAATCCTCTGGCCTTGAGTCATCCGCGGCTGCTGTACAACTTGTTGTTCCAGTGTGCCTCGGAGACCTTGCTGGAGATCGCTGCCGATCCCAAGCACTTGGGCGCTCGCATCGGCGTTTTGGCCGTGCTCCACACCTGGGGCCAGAAGTTGACTCTGCATCCACACCTGCACTGCATCGTGCCCGGCGGTGGGCTCTCGATCGACGGCGACTGGTGGGTCGGGAGCCGACCGGATTTCTTTCTCCCGGTGTCTGTGCTCAAGAAGCTCTTCCGCGGCAAAGTCCTGGCCGCGATCAAAGCGGCCGCCAAGAGCGGAGAGTTGCCCCCCTCCCACCTGCCGGCCTTCGGCAGGCTGTACCGCAAATCCTGGGTGGTCTACTGCAAGCCTCCGTTCGGCAGCCCTGAGCAGGTGCTCGCCTATCTGGCTCGCTACACTTACCGCGTGGCGATCTCCAACCAGCGCCTGGTCCGACTGGAAGGCGGGGAGGTGACCTTCACCTGGAAAGACTATGCGCGGGGGCAGCGCCTCCAGGAGATGACGCTCTCGGGCGAGGAGTTTCTCCGTCGCTTCCTCCTGCACGTGCTGCCGGAGCGTTTCGTGCGAATCCGCTACTACGGCCTGCTGGCCAACCGTCACCGGGAGCAGGCCTTGGCTCTCTGCCGCGAGGCTCTCCCCGGCCCGCCCGCGCCGCCGAAGCTCACGAAGTCTGATTGGCAGTCTGAGGCTGGTAATCCTTGGAAGGCGCGGGCAACGTATGAGAAGTATCAGTTTTTGTATTGGAAATTTGATGATGGTTTCTGGCGGGGAAGGAGATTGCACTTGCAGGGCTATATTGCCAAATCGGAAGGAGACTTTGCGCGCGCCGAGCAGTTCTTTCGTGAGCTGGTCGATCTCTACGCTGATAATAGCTTTGAGTTTGATCTAGTGTTGGCTGTGCTCGATCAGAGTCTCTGGCGCGCCAGGGCAAGGTCCTCGACTCTGGAGAGGTCTTGAACGGCATTTATCCAGTCTTAGATCAATGGAGGATAAATAAAGACATCATCAACAAATGGGCGCAGCTCAAGGACGAGATGATGATGCGGCGATTTAAGCTTCGAGCCTTTCGAGAGCTATCACTGATCGTAAGAAGGGGCTGGCACCGGAAGTGACAGTAACAGCAGCTGATATGGTAAACCGCGGCTAAGAAATTCTCCGGCGGGGGCCACGCGGGGGGGCCACAGTGTTACCCATGTCTGCGGCCGCCCAGTGTCCAAGAGAGGTATGGTCCGCATGACGCTGTGGCTCGACTCCGATGAGGCGGAGACGCTTAGGGTGCGAGCGTTTACAGAGCGTCGTACCCGCTCTGAATTGGTTAGAGAAGCCCTGCGCCGGTTTCTGAACATCGAAGATCAGCTTCGCTGGTCGACTTAGTAGGCCCATTAGGGCGACATGCTCCCTTCGACTCAATTTCCGCGTAGGCGATATTGTTGGAGGGTGAACCCTATTTGGGGAGCAGTCTGCCCTGGCAGAGCGGCGAGGGCCTCGCGGGCGACCCCCTGCGCCTTGAAGATCTCGGCCATCTCGCGGGCCAGCTCCTTGACCTCTCCCGTGCGGCCTTCCTTAAGATAAAGCACCGCCACCCTTGGCGTTGAAGCCTTGGCAGGAGCTGAGATGAGCCTCCGAATAGGACTCCAGTGGCGGCGGTGATCCGCCGCAGCACGTCCTCGGAAAGTGCCGTATGAGCAGCAGCCGGCAGTACGAATACGATGTGTGGCTGAGTTGAAGAGTGGATCAGCTGGTGCTGGGCCCGCATCGGGTTTCTGCGAGTGGAGGGGGAGGCGGAGCTGAGGGAAGGACGAAGAATGCGCGGCCCGAGCCTCACCGGCCCGGCTTAGCCACTCTAGCTCGAGCGTCTTCTGGACTTTGCCTTTCAAGGCGCCGGCCGTGGCTTCTCGATTCCCAGCCAGCGGGCGACCCGGCCGGCGATGTCGGTGCTCTGCACCGTGCCGGCCGTGCCGTGGCCGATTCCGGGCCCCAGGGCCAGATAGATGCCCTGCATGCTCGGGTGTGCCGTCAGATATCCATGCACTCCGAGAGTGGTTGGGGACGAGGAGATCTTCCCTTCGCGGAGACGGTTCCCCGAGGTATACCCCTCCTGAAGGAAGACGATCAGGTCACCGCTGTTGGGGTGATCGAGCCGGACCGCCGCCGCCTCTCCGCGAGTGAAAACGCGCTCGACCGGCCGCTGGCCTTCCACGGTCCAGCCGGTGAGCAGATCGCGCAGCCTGGAGAGGAGATCCTCGTGTCCTGGCGCCACGTAGACGTTGATCATGCCGCCGCCGGGCACCGCGTAGGCCGCGGTCCCCTGCGCCAGGATCTTCCCCTGGGGATCGGCGGCGAGCAGCCCCTGATCGCGGAGCAGGACGTTGGCGTCGAGAAGGGTATGGACCGGGGCCATGCCGTGATCGCTGACCAGGGCGACGACCGTCGTCCGCGGGTCGAGGGCCGCGAGCAGCCGGGCGAGCTCACGGTCCACCGCTTGCCAGACCCGGCGTTGCGCCGCCGCGAAGGCGTCGCGCCGCTCGGGAGAGAAGCCCGGCTGGTGCGGATCGCTCAACAGGAGCTCATGCCCGGCCTCGTCGATCACCGGGATATAGCCCATCAGGAGGTCCCAGTCCGGACGCTGCGCCGCGGCGATCAGGGAGTCGCCGAAGAAACGGGTGAAGCGGTCGGACTGCTCGCTCCAGGTCTCGAGGTCGATGCCGGGCCGGCCCTGCCAGGCGTTGCCCAGGCCGCGGTCGTCCGGCGGACCGGGCCAGAAGAGACCCTTCGCGGCGAGATCGGCGGCGAATTCGGCAGGGTAGGCCTGGAGGGGGTAGACGCCGCCGAAGTAGACGCTGGCGCTGGTGAGGTCCGGAGCCAGCGCCAGCAGCTTGACGGGGCATACGGCGCTCTGCGGCGCGCCGCCGTCCCGGGCCGGAAGCTGGCAGGGGATCTCCGCCCAATGGCCTGGCGTCAGCGGCGCGGGGAGAGCGCCGCTGCCGCCCCCGGACGGCGCCACCACCAGGGCGTCATAGTCGGCCTTGCCGTCGGGCGTGCGGTCCACCGCCCAGAGATCGAAGCTCTGCGCCCGGGCCCGCGGGCCCACCTGGACCACGGCCTCCTGAACGGGCGAGCGGCTCTCGAGCTCCCGGGCCCGCCCGGTCTCGGCGGCCGGCTTCCAGGCGCCGCGCTCCACCGCCGCCAGAGCCGGCTCGCGGTCCGGATCATTGACGTAGATCATCCCCCAGTCGCCCCGCCGGCGCGGGCCCTTGTCGTCCGCTCCGGGCCAGGTGATGACGCCGACCCGCTTGCCTTGCCGCCGGGCCGCCTCCCAGAGGGTCTCCGTGCCGATCGGCGCGGCGAAGCCGCTCACCGTGTCGAGCCACGGCGTGCCCGCGACGTGAAAGTTGTTGCCGACGATCCCCGTCCGGTCGGCGGCGTAGCCGGCCGCCAGGCTGATGTGGTTCGTCGCGGTGAGCGCGGGGTCGACCGGGATCAGCCGGTCGGCGACCTCGCCGTCCTGGAAGAAGCGCGCGAAGCCGCCCGCCGGGAGCGCCCCCTCCCGGTAGAGCCGGTGCAGCACCTCGGTGCCCGCGCCGTCGAGGCTCAGCAGGACGACCCGCCGGGCCGGCGGGACGGAGGGCATGCGACGCTGAGGAGCCGGCGGAGCGCTGCGGCAGGAGAGGATGAGGACGGCGAGAACGGTCCAGCGCAGCGGTCGCCCGGATTTCATCGGAGCATTCTACGCTGAATCGGAGATCGGATCGCGGGCCAGATCTTAAGATCTCTTGAATAACTGTTTCGATCGTCCGCTTTGGTTTGTGGGCACGCCCTGACTCATCTTTACGACTTGGATGCACCTTTCCTGACAGAGAGGCGATCCAAGGGATGCTGGTCGCAGGCTATCAACATATGGTTATGCTACGATTCGCGTCCCCTTACCAAGCACGAGGAGTCGTGAGCATGCTCGGAGGATTCTCCCAAGATTTACGCTTTAGCTTAAGGTCTCTTTTCCGCCGTCCGTCCCCCACGATCGCGGCGGCGGTCGTCGCGATGGCGCTCGGGATCGGCGCCGCCGTGGCGATCTTCAGCGTCGTCAACGCGGTGCTGCTCGAGCCGCTGCCCTATCCCGGCGCGGACCGCGTGGTGGCGGTGTGGGGTCACTTCAAACAGCTCAACCTTTCTCGTGTCCAGATCTCGGAGCCCGAGCTCTACGACTATCGCAAGCGGAGCAAATCGCTCCAGGCTGTTGCCGCAATTTATCCCAGCGAGGGGAACCTGACCGGAGCCAACGAGGAGCCGGAACGGATCAGCCTCGCCGCGGTGTCCCCCGCGCTGTTTTCCATCCTGGGGGTCAAGCCCAGCCACGGCCGCGTCTTCGTCGACGGCGAGGACCGGCCGAGCTCGCCGAATGTCGCCGTGCTCAGCGATGCCTTCTGGCGCCGGCGGCAGGGGGCGGACCCCAAGGTGATCGGCCGCGACATCCTCATCAACCGCAACCGCTACACCATTATCGGCATCATGCCCCCCGGCTTCCGCTATCCGGAGAAGGCCGATCTCTGGGTGCCGCTGGGTGTGGATCCGGCGAATCTCGCGGGACGCGGCGTCCACTACCTGAACGCCCTCGGGCGGCTGAAGCCAGGCGTCAGCCTGCGCCAGGCGCAGGCCGATATCGACGCCGTCGCCCGCCAGCTCCAGCAGGACTTCCCGGCGAACTATCCGCGCGAGAGCGGTTGGGGGGCGAGCCTCGTACCGCTCCAGGAGGAGCTGACCGGCAAGGCCCGGCCGGCCCTCCTCATCCTTCTCGTGGCGGTCGGGCTGGTCCTGCTGGTCGCCTGCGCCAACGTGGCCAACCTGCTGCTCGGGCGGGCCCTGGCGCGGAGCCGCGAGATCGCCGTCCGCACGGCCCTGGGCGAGCCGCGGGGGAGCCTGGTCCGCCGTTTCATCGCCGAGAGCCTGGTGGTCACTTCCACCGGCGGGGTCGCCGGCGTGCTGGTCGCCGCTCTCGCCGTGCGCGCGCTGACCCGGATCGATCCGACGGCGATCCCGCGGGCGTACGACATCGCGCTCGACTCCCGCGTCCTGCTCTTCGCGGTCGTGCTGGTCCTGGTCAGCGGCCTGGCCATCGGGCTGGTGCCGGCGGTGCAGACCGGCAAGCTGAGCCTGACCGGAGCGCTCAAGGAGGGGGGAGAAAAGTCGGTGGGCGGCCGCGAGCGCCAGCGGGTGCGCCGCGTGCTGGTGGTGGTGGAGACGGCGCTCGCCCTGGTGCTGGTCATCGGCGCCGGCCTGTTGGTCCGCACGTTCTCCCATCTCCTGAACGTCGATCCCGGTTTCAAGACGGACAAGATCCTGACCCTGAAGATCGCCCTGCCGCCGGAGAAATACGCGAAGGATCCGCAGACGATCGCCTTCTTCCAGCAGCTCATCGACCGGGTGGCGGCCCTGCCCGGGGTCCGCCATGCCGCCGTCATCAACTGCCTGCCGCTGGGCGGCTGCGTCCGGTCCGGTTCCTATTTTGTCGAGCAGCACATGCCCGCCTCCAAGGAGACTCCTCCCGAAGCCGACCTGCGCTACGCCAGCCCGGACTTCTTCCGCGCCATGAGCATCCCCCTGCTGAAAGGGAGGTTCTTCACCTTTGATGACGGAGTGGAGGGCCGGGGCGCGCAGGGAGGCGTCGTGATCGTCGATGATGAGCTCGCCCGCCACACCTGGCCCGGCGAGGACCCCATCGGCAAGCGGCTGAAGTTCAACCCGAAGCCGGATACTCCGTGGCGGACCGTGGTCGGCGTGGTCCCCCGCGTCAAGCTGACCAGCCTGGACGGCCCCTCGCGGGAGCAGATCTACATTCCGTACGAGCGCCTCCCCACCAAGACGGCATACCTGATCGTGCAGTCGAATGTCGACCCCACCTCTCTGACCAACCCGGTACGCGAGCAGGTGAAGAAGCTCGACGCGGATCTGCCCATCTTCGACGTCCAGACCATGTCCGAGCGGATCCTCCAGTCGCTGGCCCTGCGGCGGTTCTCGATGTCGCTGCTGCTGAGCCTGGCGGCGTTCGCCCTCTTCCTGGCCGCGGTCGGCATGTACAGCGTCATCGCCTATTCGGTGGCCCAGCGCAACCGCGAGATCGGCGTGCGCGTGGCTCTCGGCGCCCAGCGCGGGAGCATCCTCCGCATGGTGATGCGCGAAGGGCTGGTCATCGCGCTGGTAGGCATCGTGGCCGGCCTGGCCCTGGCGTTCTGGGCGACGAAGGTTCTCGAGAGCCTGCTCTTCGGGCTCAGCACCACCGACCTCGCGACCTACCTGGTGACCTCCCTCCTGCTGATCGCGACGGCGCTGGCGGCGAGCTATTTCCCGGCCCGGAGGGCCATCCGGGTGAATCCGATGATCGCTCTGGGAAAGGAATAGCCGGAGCCGCAGCTCTGCTGAAGCAGTCAACGATGGCACAGGAGCATCGAGCCTTGGACCGGCGCACGATCGTCGACGTGGTGCGCGCGCGCGCGCGCCGGCAGCCGGATCACCAGGTCCTCACCTTCCTGCTGGACGGCGAGACCGAAGCCGGCGGGCTGACCTTCGCCGGGCTCGACCGCCAGGCGAGCCTGCTGGGCGCGGCCCTCCGGGCGCACGCGGAGAGCGGCGACCGGGTGCTCCTGCTGCTGCCGTCCGGCCTGGAGCTGGTGACCGCCTTCTTCGGCTGCCTCTATGCCGGCCTGATCGCGGTCCCCGCCTATCCACCTCGGCCGCGCAAGCCCGAGCCCCGCCTGCGGGCCATCGCCGCCGACGCCGGGCCGCGGGCCGTCCTGACCTCGGCCGCGCTCCTGCCGCGGGCCCGGCAGGCCCTGGATGGAGCGCCGGGGCTCGAGCGGGCCGTCTGGCTCGCCGTGGAGGAGCTGTCCGGGCAGGGCGGGGGGCCGCTGGAGGCCGCGCCCACTGCCGACGGGATCGCCTTCCTCCAGTACACCTCGGGCTCGACCTCGACGCCCAAGGGTGTGATGGTGACCCACGCGAGCCTCCTGCACAACGAGGAGATGATCCGCGGCGCCTTCGGCCAGGACGCGGAGAGCGTGGTGGTGGGCTGGCTCCCCTTCCATCACGACATGGGGCTGATCGGCAACCTCCTGCAGCCGCTCTGGTCGGGCGGTCGCGGCGTGCTGATGGCGCCCACCGCCTTCCTGCAGCGCCCCCGGCGGTGGCTGGAGGCGATCAGCCGCTACCGGGCGACGACCAGCGGCGGGCCCAATTTCGCCTATGAGCTCTGCCTGGAGAAGGTCGGCGACCTGGAAGGGCTGGACCTGTCGAGCTGGCGGGTGGCGTTCAACGGCGCCGAGCCGGTGCGCGCCGACACCCTGGAGCGTTTCGCGGCGCGGTTCGGGGCCTGCGGCTTCTCGCCCTCCGCGTTCGTCCCCTGCTACGGCCTGGCCGAGGGGACCCTGCTGGTGGCGAGCGGCGCCCTGGACCGGCCGGCCCGGCTGGCGGAGGTCGACGCCGCGGCTCTGGAGCGCCACCGGGTGGCTCCGGCCGTGCCGGAGGCGGCGGCCCGGCGGCTGGTCTGCTGCGGCCCGGGCCGGGGCGGCCAGCGGCTGGCCGTGGTCGATCCCGAGAGCCGGGAGGAGCTGCCGGCGGGGAGCGTGGGGGAGATCTGGGTCTCCGGTCCCAGCGTGGCCGCCGGCTACTGGGGGCGTCCGGCGGAGACCGCGCGCGACTTCCACGCCACTCTCGCCGGCGGAGACGGGGAGAGGTTCCTCCGCACCGGCGACCTCGGCTTCCTGGACGGCGGCGAGCTGTTCGTCACCGGCCGCCTCAAGGACCTGATCATCCTGCGCGGCCGCAACCACTACCCCCAGGACATCGAGCGGACCGCCGAGCGCAGCCATCCGGCCCTGCGTCCGGGGTGCGGAGCGGCCTTCGCCGTGGAGGGTGAGGGGGGGGAGCGGCTGGTCGTCGTGCACGAGGTGGAGCGGCACGCGCCGCCCGGCGACGAGGTGGCGCCTGCCCTGCGCCACGCGGTCTTCGCGGAGCACGAGATCCAGGTCCACGACGTGGTGCTGCTGCGCACCGGCACCCTGCCGAAGACGACCAGCGGCAAGGTGCAGCGCAGCCTCTGCCGCCGCCTCTACCTCGAAGGCTCCCTGGCCGTGGTGGGGCACAGCACGTTGGGCGCGGAGGCCGCCGCCGCGGAGCCGGAGACCCTGGAGACGGCCGGCGGGGATCTGCTGGAGACCCTGCGCCGGACGCTGGCCCGCGCCGTCCGCACGGCGCCCGCGCGCCTGGATCCCGACGCTCCCGTCACCGCGTTCGGCCTGGACTCGCTGTCGGCCCTGGAATGGCGGCAGGCGCTGCTCCAGGAGATCGGCGCCGCGCCGGGCTTCGAGGAGCTGCTGGAGGGGGCCTCGCTGCGGTCGCTCGCCGGGCTGCTGGAGGCGCGGAGCGGCGTCCGCGCCGGTGAGGAGGGGCCGCGGCCGGCGGCCGCTCCGGCCGAGGTGGCTCCGCTCTCCTGGGGGCAGCGGTCGCTCTGGTTCCTGCACCGGCTCGCCCCGGACAGCGCGGCCTACACGATCGCCGCGGCGGCGGCCCTGGGGGCCGGCTACGACGAGGGGGCGCTGGAGTCGGCCCTGGCCGCCCTGGTGGAGCGCCATCCGGCGCTGCGCACGGTCTTCGCCGACGGCCCGGCGGGACCGGTGCAGCGGGTCCTGCCCTCCGGCTTCCTCCTGGCCCGTGAGGAGGCCTCGCTCTGGTCTGGGGAGGAGCTGGAGCGGCGGCTCCGGGAGGAGGCCTTCCGCCCGTTCGACCTCGTCCGCGGGCCCCTCTTCCGGGCGGCGCTCTTCGCGCGTGGCGGGAGAGACGTCCTGGTGCTGTCGGTCCACCACATCGCGGCCGACTTCTGGTCGCTCGCGGTGCTGGCGGAGGAGCTGGGGACCCTCTACGCCCGGGCGGTGGCAGGCGGGGAGGGGGCGGGTCTCGCCGCGCCGGCTCTCGGCATGAGCGATTTCGCCGCTTGGCAGGAGGAGAGGCTGGCCGGGCCGCGGGGGGAGGAGCTGTGGGCCTGGTGGCGCGAGCGCCTCGACGGGGCGCCGCCGCTGGACCTCCCCACCGACCGGCCCCGCCCGGCGGGCCAGAGGTTCCGCGGCGTCACCACCTTCCGGTGCCTCTCCCCGGAGGCGTCCGGGCGGATCCGCGCGGCGGCGCTGCGCGAGGGGGTGACGCCGTTCGCCTGGCTCACCGCGGCGTACCAGCTCCTCCTCTCCCGCTTCGCCGGCCAGGAGGACTTCCTGGTGGGGGCCCCCACCACCGGCCGCTCCTCGGAGCGCCTGGCCGGCTCGGTGGGGTACTTCGTCAGCCCCGTGGCGCTGCGGGCGGACCTCTCCGGCGAGATCACGGGGAGCGAGCACCTGGCGCGCGCGCGGCGCTCGGTGGTGGAGGCCTTCGCGCACGGCGACTTCCCGCTCGCCCTGCTGGCCGAGCGGCTGCAGCCGGACCGTGGCGCCGGCCGTCCGCCGCTGATCCAGACCCTGGTGACCCTGCAGAAGGCCCCCTGGCCCGGCCTCGAAGGGCTGACGGCGTTCGCCCTCGGCCTCCCCGGAGGGCGGGTGGCGCTCGGGGGCCTGGAGCTCGAATCGCTGGCGCTGGCGCCGCCGGGCGCTCAATTCGACCTCTCGCTGCAGGCCGGCGAGCTGGCGGGCGGGCTCGTCCTCGCGCTCCAGGGCGACGCGGACCTGTTCGACGCGGCCACCCTGGAGAGGCTCCTGGGCTGGCAGGAGACGCTGCTGGAGGAGCTGGCGGCGGACCCCTCGCGGCGGCTGCGCGACCTCCCCTGGCTGCGCCCGGAGGAGCGCCGGCAGGCATTGACGGAGGGGAACCGGACGGCGGCCCCGGACCTCGCCGGCGCCCGGGGGCTCCACGAGCCGTTCGAGCGGCAGGCGGCGCTGACGCCGGAGGCGGTGGCGCTGGTCCATCAGACCGAGCGGCTGACCTACCGGGAGCTGGATCGCCGCGCCGGGGCCTTCGCGGCCTGGCTGCGGGAGCGCGGCGTGACGCCGGAGAGCCGGGTGGGGGTGTTCCTGGAGCGGCGGGCCGATCTGGTGGCGGCGCTGCTCGGCATCCTCAAGGCCGGCGGCACCTACGTGCCGCTCGACCCGGCCTATCCGCGCGAGCGCTTGGCCTTCCTGCTGGCCGACAGCGGCGCCGCCCTGGTGCTGTCGCAAGGAACGCTGCGCGACCGTCTCCCCGAGACCGCCGCCGAGGTGCTGGAGATCGAGTCGCTGGGCGACCGTCCCGCGGCGGCCGGCGAGCCGCCGCACGAGAGCCGGGTGGCCTACGTGATCTACACCTCGGGCTCGACCGGCCGGCCCAAGGGGGTGGAGATCCGCCACGGCGGTGCCCTGGCGCGGATCGTCTGGGCGCGGGAGGCCTACGGACCGGAGCGGCTGCGGGGGGTGCTGGCCGCCACCTCGATCTGCTTCGACCTTTCGGTGTACGAGCTGTTCGCGCCGCTGAGCGTGGGGGGCACCGTGATCCTGGCGGACAACGCCCTGGCGCTGCCGGAGCTGCCGGCGCGCGGCGAGGTGACGCTGGTCAACACGGTCCCCTCGGCGATGAGCGAGCTGGCGCGGGCGGGGCTGGTGCCGCCCTCGGTGCGCACGGTGAACCTGGCAGGCGAGCCGCTGCGGCGCGAGCTGGTGGACCGCTTGTATGCCCTGCCCGGGATGGAGGCGGTCTGGAACCTCTACGGGCCGTCGGAGGACACCACCTACTCGACCGGGTTGCGGGTACCGCGGGGGGAGGAGACGGAGCCGGCCATCGGCCTGCCCCTGCCGGGGAGCCAGGCCTACGTGCTGGACGGCGACGGCGAGCCCCTGCCGGTGGGAGTGCCCGGCGAGCTCTGGCTGGGCGGCGTGGGCTTGGCGCGGGGGTATCACGGCCGTCCCGCGCTGACCGCGGAGCGCTTCCGTCCCGATCCGTTCGGGGGGGAGGCGGGCGCGCGGCTGTACCGCACCGGCGACCGGGTGCGGCGCCTGGCCGGCGGAGAGCTGGCCTTCCTGGGCCGTCTGGACCACCAGGTGAAGGTGCGGGGGTTCCGCATCGAGCCGGGCGAGGTGGAGGCGGCGCTGCTGCGCTTGGGGGTGGCGGAGGCCCTGGTGCTGGTGCGGCCGGTGGCGGGTCAGCCGCACCTGGCGGCCTACGTGGCCGGTCCCGAGGGGAGCCGGCCGGACGCCGGCAGGCTGCGCGCCCGCCTGCGGGAGATGCTGCCGGAGCCTCTGGTACCGACCCTCTGGGCGGTGCTGGAGCGCCTGCCGCGCCTGCCCAACGGCAAGGTGGACCGGGCCTCCCTGCCGGAGCCGGGCGCCGGAGAGAGCGTGGCCGGCGGGGCACGGACCCCGCTGGAGGATCTGCTGACGGGGATCATGGCGGACCTGCTGGGCCGCGAAAGCGTGGGGCCGGACGAGGACTTCTTCGCCCTCGGCGGCCACTCCCTGCTGGCGGCCCGCCTGGTGGCGCGGCTGCGCACGTTGGCCGGGGTGGAGCTGCCGCTCTCCACTCTGTTCCGCACCCCCACGGCGGCGGCCCTGGCGAGGGTGGTCGAGCAGGCGCGGCGGGAGGGGGAGTTGGCCGGGGGACCTCCGCTGCGGCGGCTGGAGATCCGGGACGACCTGCCCCTCTCCACTGCTCAGGAACGGCTCTGGTTCCTGGAGCGGCTGGCGCCGGACCTGGCCGTCTACAACATCCCGGCCGCGCTGCGGCTGTACGGCGACCTGTCGCTCACCGCTCTGGAGGGGGCGCTGCGGCGGATCGTCGAACGCCACGAGGCCCTGCGCACGATCATCGTGGGCGAGGAGGCCCCGCGGCAGCGGGTGGTGCCCCTCGGAGACTGGCGCCCGGCCGTGGTGGACCTGACGGGGGTGGCCGATCCCGAGGCCGAGCTCGGCCGCCTGGTGGCTTCCGAGGCGGCGGCGCCGTTCGATCTGGGTCGGGCGCCGCTGCTGCGCGCCACCGTGGTGGCGCTGGCCCCGCGGGACCACGCGCTGCTGCTGACCCTCCACCACATCGCGGCGGACGGCGGATCGTTGCGCGTGCTGGCCGCGGAGCTGTCGGCCTTCTATGACGCTCTGCTCCAGGGAGAGATGGAGCCAGCTCTGTCGGAGCTGCCTGTGCAGTACGGCGACTGCGCCGTCTGGGAGCGGGAGTGGCTGGCGTCGGGGGCTCTGGAGCCGCAGCTCGCCTGGTGGCGGGAGCGCCTGGCGGGCGCTCCACCGGCCCTGGAGCTGCCCACCGATCGGCCGCGGCCGGCGGCGCAGAGCTTCCGCGGCGGGGTGGTCCCCGTGGCGATCAGAGGCGCCGATGCCCGCGCTCTGCGCGAGCTGGCGCGGCGGGAGGGGGTGACGCCGTTCATGGCCGTGCTGGCCGGACTCGCCGCCCTGCTCTCGCGGATCTCCGGCGAGGAGGACCTGGTGCTCGGCACGCCGGTGGCCCACCGGGTGCGCGAGGAGATGGAGGGGCTGATCGGGCTTTTCGTGAACACCCTGCCGTTGCGGCTGGACCTGGCGGGCGATCCGGAGCGCGGCGCGCTGCTGGCGCGGGCCCGCGAGACCGCCCTGGCCGCCTGGGCCCATCAGGACGTGCCGTTCGAGCGTCTGGTGGAAGAGATCCGGCCCGGGCGCGAGCTGTCGCGCAGCCCGCTGTTCCAGATCCTCCTGGTGATGCAAGAGGAGCCGATGTCGGCCCTGCGCCTGAGCGGCCTGGAGGCGGCCGGCCTGCCGGTGCACAACGGCACGGCGAAATTCGATCTAACCCTGTCGCTGCGGGAGACGGCCACGGGGCTCGCCGGCGAGCTCGAGCACGCCGCGGACCTCTTCGACCGGGCGACGGCGGAGCGCCTGGCCGGCTGGCTGGAGACGCTGATGGGCGGCCTGGTGGCGGATCCGTCGCGGCGTCTCGCGGAGCTCCCCTGGATGCGCGACGAGGAGCTGCGGCAGGTCCTCACGGAATGGGACCGGACGGATGCGCGCGCGGCCGTGGAGACGACGCTCCACGCCGCCTTCGAGCGCCAGGCGGCTCTGCATCCCGACCTTCCAGCCGTGTCCTTCACCGGCGAGGTGCTCACCTACCGGGAGCTGGACCGCGAGGCCGGCCGGCTGGCCCGTCTCCTGCGGGCCCGGGGGGTGGGCCCGGAGGTGCCGGTGGCCTTCTGCTTCGAGCGGTCGGTGGCGGTGGTGGTGGCGATGCTGGGGGTGCTCAAGGCGGGGGGCGCCTACCTGCCCCTGGACCTGCGGTACCCGTCCGAGCGGCTGGCCGCCATGCTGGAGGACGCCGGCCGTCCGCTGCTGGTGAGCGAGCGCCGCCTGGCCGGGGATTTCGCCGGTGCGGCCGGAGAGGTGCTCTGGCTGGACGATCTTCCGGCAGAGGGGGAGGAGCTTCCGGCGGCCGGCGGGGCCGATTCGGCGAGCCTCGCCTACGTGCTCTACACCTCGGGCTCGACCGGCCGGCCCAAGGGGGTGGCCTGCACGCACGGCAACGTGCTCAACCTGCTGGCGGATTTCGCGCGGCGCCAGCCGCTGGCGCCGGGGTGCCGGGGCAGCGTGTGGACCAGCCTGAGCTTCGACGTGTCGGTGTACGAGATCTTCTCGCCGCTGCTGGCCGGGGGCGCCGTGGTGCTGGCGCCGGAGCCGGTGCGCGAGGAGACCGGGCGGTTCGTCGACTGGCTGGTCGCGGAGCGGATCGACAGCGCCTATGTGCCGCCGTTCATGCTGGCGGCCTTGCGCGAGCGGATGGAGCGGGAGGCGGGCGCCGTTCGTCTGCGGCGGCTGCTGGTGGGGGTCGAGCCGATCCCCGAGCCGCTGCTGGCGCGGATCGCCCGTCTCGGCTCCGGCCTTGTGGTGATCAACGGCTACGGCCCGACCGAGGCGACGATCTGCGCCACGCTGTACGACGTCGATGCGCGGCGGGAGCGCTTCGGCAGCCCGCCGGTGACGCCGATCGGCCGGCCGGTGGCGGGCACCGGGGCGTACCTGCTGGACCGCCAGGGGCAGCCGGTGCCGGCGGGGGTGCCGGGGGAGCTGTACGTCGCGGGCGCGGGCCTGGCGCGCGGCTATCTGGGGCGGCCGGAGGCGACCGCGGAGCGGTTCGTGCCGCACCCCTGGAGCGCCGCGGGGGGCGAGCGTCTGTATCGCACCGGCGACCTGGTGCGGCGCCGGCCAGACGGCAACCTGGAATTCCTCGGCCGGATCGACCGCCAGATCAAGCTGCGGGGCTTCCGCATCGAGCCGGGGGAGATCGAGGCCGCGCTGCTGGCCCACCCCGCCGTGCACGATGCGGTGGTGACGGTGTCGGCCGGCCGTCTGGAGGGCCGCGAGCACCGGCGTCTGCTGGCCTACGTGGTGAGCGGCGAGGAGCCCGCGCCGTCCGGGGGGGAGCTGCGGGAGCTGCTGCGCGGGCGTCTGCCGGGCCACATGGTGCCGGACGCCTGCGTGGTCCTGCGCGCCTGGCCGCTGACGCCGGCCGGCAAGCTGGACCGCGCGGCGCTGCCGGAGCCGGAGCTGGAGCCGGCTGCGGACGGGGCGGCGCGGACGCCGGTCGAGGAGCTGCTGGCCGGCATCTGGGAGGAGGTGTTGGGGGTCGAGCGGGTGGGCGTGGGGCAGAGCTTCTTCGAGCTGGGCGGCCACTCTCTGTTGGCGACGCGGGCGGTTTCCCGGATCCGGGAGGCTTTCGGGATCGAGCTGCCCCTGCGGCAGCTGTTCGAGCAGCCCACGGTCGCCGGGCTCGCCCGCGGCGTGGAGGCGGCGCTGGGCGCGGGAGGGTCTCTGGAGCTGCCCCGCATCGAGCCGGCGCCCCGCACCGGTCCGCTGCCGCTGTCCTTCGCCCAGCGGCGGCTCTGGTTCCTCGATCAGCTCTCGCCGGGCTCGGCGGTCTACAACCTGCCGGCTCCGCTGCGCCTGGAAGGGCGGCTGGAGGCGGCCGCCTTGGCGGCGGCGCTGACTGCGTTAGTGGGCCGGCACGAGTCGCTGCGCACCACGTTCCCGAGCGTGGACGGCGAGCCCTGTCAGGCGATCGCGCCCGCCGCGCCGTTCCCGCTGCCCGCGGTCGATCTCTCGGGCCTGCCCGAGCCGGCGAGGAGCGCCGAGGCTTCCCGGCTCACCGCCGAGGAGTCGCTGCGGCCGTTCGACCTCGGCTCCGGGCCGCTCTTCCGGACCGCTCTGCTGAAGCTCACGGAGGAGCACCACGCTCTGCTGCTGGCTATGCACCACATCGTCTCCGACGGCTGGTCGATCGAGATCCTGGTGCGCGAGTTGGCGGCGCTCTACGACGCTTTCGTCGCCGGGCGTCCCTCGCCGCTACCGGAGCTGCCGGTGCAGTACGCCGATTTCGCCGTCTGGCAGCGGCGGTGGCTGCGGGGCGAGGCCCTGTCCCGCCAGCTCGACCACTGGCGTCTTCAGCTCGCGGGGGCTCCGGCCGGTCTCGACCTGCCCACCGATTACCCACGTCCGGTGGTACAGACGTTCAATGGTGCGATCCGCTCCACGGAGCTGCCGCTGGCCGAGCTGAGGGAGCTCTGCCGGCGGGAGGGTGTGACGCTGTTCATGGTCCTGCTGGCGGGCCTCGACGTGCTGCTCGCGCGCTACTCGGGGCAGGAGGACGTGCTGGTCGGCTCGCCGGTGGCCAACCGCAACCGGATCGAGACGGAAGGGCTGATCGGCTTCTTCGTCAACACCCTGGTCCTGCGGTTGAGGCTGGGCGAGGCGATCTCCTTCCGGGAGCTGCTGCTCCAGGTCCGGGAGAAGACCCTGGCGGCTTACGGATTCCAGGATCTGCCGTTCGAGACGCTGGTGGAGGAGCTGAAGCCGCAACGGGACCTCTCGCGCTCCCCCTTCTTCCAGGTCCTGCTCTCGCTGCTGACCTTCTCCGGGGAGCTGCCGGGCCTGGAGGGTCTGAGGCTGTCGCCGATCGAGGGGGAGCACCGCTCGGCCAAATTCGACCTCTCGCTTTTCGTGGTGGAATCGGAGACGGCGCCACGGCTGATCGTCGAGCACAACACCGACCTCTACGAGGGTGCGACGGTCCAGCGTCTGCTGGGGCATCTGCGGCTCCTGCTCCTGGCGGCGGCGGCCGATCCGGAGCGGCGCTGGCGGGACCTCCCCCTGCTGAGCGAGGAGGAGCGCGAGCAGCTCCTGAGCGGCTTCAACGACACGGGCTCGACCCCGGGGCTGGACGTCTGCCTGCACCAGCTCTTCGAGGCCGCGGCGGCGCGGGTGCCGGACCAGGTGGCGCTGATCGCTCGCGACGGGCGGCTGACCTACCGTGAGCTGGAGGCGCGGGCCGGCCGTCTGGCCCGCCGGCTGCGGGCGCTGGGGCTCGGCCCCGAGCGAGTGGCGGGCGTGCTGCTGGACCGCACCGCGGACCTGATCGTCGCGCTGCTGGCGATCCAGAAGGCGGGAGGCGCCTATGTGCCGCTCGATCCGAGCTACCCCAGGCAGCGCGTGCGGCTGATGCTGGAGACCGCGCGGGCCGACCTGCTGGTCACCCGCCGCCCTCTCGCCGGAGACCTGCCGGCGGGGGTGTGGACCGTCTTTCTCGACCCGGGCTGGGAGAGCGAGCCGGTGGCGGAGGCGGCGGCGCTCCCCGCCGTCCTGCCGGAGAACCTGGCCTACGTGATCTTCACCTCGGGCTCGACCGGGGTGCCCAAGGGGGTGGCCGTCGAGCACCGCAACGCGGTAGCCCTGGTGCGTTGGTGCCTGTCCCTCTACTCGCCGGAGGAGTACGCGGGCGTGCTGGTGTCCACCTCGGTCTGCTTCGACATGTCGGTGTTCGAGATCTTCGCCACCCTGGCGGCCGGTGGACGGCTGATCCTGGCCGACAACGCCCTGGCGCTGCCGGATCTGGAGGCCAGGGACGAGGTGGTCCTGATCGACACGGTGCCCTCGGCCATGGCCGAGCTGCTGCGGAGCGGCCGGCTGCCATCCACGATCCGGACGGTCAACCTCGGAGGCGAGCCGCTGAAGGCCTCGCTGGCCCGGAAGATCTACCAGACGCTGCCCGGCGTCGAGCGGGTGGTCAACCTCTACGGCCCATCGGAGGACACGACCTTCACCTCGTACGCGGTGGTGCCGCGGGACACCGGGCATCCGCTGATCGGGAGGCCGCTCACCGGCGAGCAGGCGTACGTGCTGGACGGAGAGATGCGGCCGGTGCCGATCGGGGTGCCCGGCGCTCTGTACATGGGGGGCGAGGGGGTGACGCGCGGCTATCTCCATTGTCCGGACCTGACGGCGGAGCGCTACGTCCCCAACCCCTACGGAGCCCCGGGCTCGCGCCTCTATACGGTCGGGGACCTGGTGCGGTATCTGCCGGCGGGCGAGCTGGACTATCTCGGGCGTCTGGACCATCAGGTGAAGGTGAGGGGCTTCCGCATCGAGCTGGGAGAGATCGAGGCGGCGCTGACCCGGCATGCGCAGGTATGGGAGGCGGCGGTGCTGGCCGCCCCCGATCCGCTGGGCGGCAACCGTCTGGTCGCCTACGTGGAAACGGGGGGAGACCTCTCAGAGACGGATCTGCGCGCTCATCTCAAGGAGAGCCTGCCGGGCTACATGATCCCTTCGTCCTTCGTGCTCCTGCGCGAGCTGCCGCGGACCCCCAACGGCAAGCTCGACCGCCGGGCGCTCGCCGCCCTGCCGCTCGCGACGGACGGCATGGCGCCCCGGAGCGGCCGCGCCCCGCGAGGCCCCGTGGAAGGGGCGTTGGTGGAGATCTGGCAGGACGTTCTGGGCCGGCCCGTGGGGGTGGCGGACAGCTTCTTCGAGCTCGGCGGCCATTCGCTGCTGGCGACGCGACTCGTCGCGCACATTCAGAAGACGTTCGGAGTCGACCTGGAGCTCCGGCATCTGTTCGAGGAGCCGACCGTGGAGCAACTCGCGGTACGGATTCTCCAGGCCGGCCCCGTCCAGCCCGGTGGGTCGGTGCCCCCGGTCGAGCGGGCCCCGTCGCGCGGTGAGCTGCCGCTCACCCACGCCCAACGGCGCCTCTGGTTCCTGGCCCAGTTGGAGCCCGGATCGGCGGCCTACAACGTCCCGTTCGTGCTCGAGCTGGCGGGCCCTCTCGATGCTCCCGCCCTGCGGGCCAGCCTGCGGGCGATCGAGGAGCGCCACGAGATCCTGCGGACCGTTTTCCAGGAGCGGGCCGGGCAGCCCTTCCAACGGATCGGCGAGCCCGGCGCGGACCTGCCGGTGGTCGACCTCTCCGCGCTGCCGCGGGAGCGGGCCGCACGGGCGGCGGCGGAGCTCGCCGCGGCTGAGGGCCGGCGGCCCTTCGACCTCGCGGCGGGCCCGCCGTGGCGCTCGCGGCTGCTGCGCGTGGACGATGGGCTGTGGTGGCTGGTGCTGAGCCTCCACCACATCCTCTGCGACGGCTGGTCGATCGAGGTCCTGCTGGGGGAGCTCGGCGCTGGCTACGCGGAGCTCACCGCGGGCGGCCCGCCGCCGTCCGCGCCGCCCGTCCAGTACGGCGACTACGCGCTCTGGCAGCAGCTCCATCTCGGCCGGGAGGCGCTCGCCGGTCCGCTGGAGGCCTGGAAGCGGCGGCTCGTGGGCCATCTGTCGGTGCTCGACCTGGCGGTCGACCGGCCCCCTGGGGGGACGCGGAGAGGCGCCGTGGCCTCCGCCGACCTCCGGCTCCCGGCGCGTCTGCTGGAGGCCGCCCGGGAGCTCGGCCGGCGCGAGGGCGCCACCCTGTTCATGACACTGCTCGCCGCCTACGAGGTGCTCCTGTGGCGCTACACGGGCCTGGGCGAGCTCTTGGTGGGCACGCCGGTCGCCAACCGGCCGCGCCCGGAGCTCCAGGGGCTGATCGGCCTCTTCGCCAACCTGCTGGCCATGCCGGCGACGGTCGCGCCGGAGGCCTCTTTCCGCGCGCTGCTGGGCGAGGCTCGCGAGGTGACGGTCGCCGCGCTCCGCCATCAGGAGCTGCCGCTGGAGATGCTGGTCCAGGATCTGGCGCCGGACCGCGGCCTCTCTCAACGGTCGCTCCTGCAGGCTACGTTCACCTACCACAGCGCGCCGATCGCGCCGCCGTCTCTGCCGGGTCTTGCCACGCGCCTGATCGAGATCGACGCCGGCGAGGCGAAGCTCGACCTGAGCCTGGCGGGTTTCGAGGTGCCGGGGGGGCTTCGCCTGGTGCTCGAATATGGCGCGGAGCTGCTCTCTCCGGCCGCCGCCCGGCGGCTGCTGAGTCACTTCGCGACCCTGCTCGAAGCCGCCCTGGCCAATCCGGACCGGCGCGCCGACGCCCTGCCTCTGCTCACCGAGGCGGAGCGGGCCCAGCACCTGGTGGAGTGGAACGACACCGTCCGCGTGGCCGTGGAGACGACGCTCCACGCCGCCTTCGAGCGCCAGGCGATGCTGCACCCCGACCTGCCGGCCGTGGAATTCGCCGGCGAGGTGCTCACCTACCGCGAGCTGGACCGCGAGGCGGACCGGCTGGCTCGTCTCCTGCGGGCCCGGGGGGTGGGCCCGGAGGTGCCGGTGGCCTTCTGCTTCGAGCGGTCGGTGGCGGTGGTGGTGGCGATGCTGGGGGTGCTCAAGGCGGGGGGCGCCTACCTGCCCCTGGACCTGCGGTACCCGTCCGAGCGGCTGGCCGCCATGCTGGAGGACGCCGGCCGTCCGCTGCTGGTGAGCGAGCGCCGCCTGGCCGGGGATTTCGCCGGTGCGGCCGGAGAGGTGCTCTGGCTGGAC
>JBJMHA010000007.1:0-180237 GCA_045807625.1 Thermoanaerobaculia bacterium
GATGTCGAGGCTACCAATTGGCCCGCCGAGCAGGCGATTCGGCCCGCCGTCGTCAACCGCAAATCGTGTGGCGGCAACCGCACGTCCGACGGCGCCAAGGCCCAGTCCATCTTGACCAGCCTTCTGCGGACAGGTCAGCAACGCGGCCTCAACTCACTGGCTCTTTTCAGCACGATTCTTCGCAGCCCCAGACCGCCTTCCTACCATGACCTGATGACGGCTTCAGAACGGTAAACAGATACGGAGCGGCTTCCTGGTGGAGAAGAGAGCTCTCCCTGAGCCAAGGAGAGATCTCCTCGTCGCGAGGAGCCCTCTCCTTCTCACAAGGAGCCCGTTCCTTCAGACAAGGAAGCCTTTCCTTGAAAGAAGGAGAGCTCTCCTTCCCGCGAGGAAGCCTTTCCTTCTGACCGGGAGCCCTTTCCTTCCCACAAGGAGGGCTCTCCTGCTGGCAAAGAGCCCTTTCCTTCTCATGAGGAAGCCTTTCCCTCTGACAAGGAGCCCTTTCCTTCCGCCAAGGAAGCCTTTCCTTTCGGCAAGGAGGTCCTTCCTTGCGACAAGGAGAGCTCTCCTTGTCGCAAGGAGGCCTTTCCTTGTGCCAAGGAGGTCTTTCCTTCCGATGAGGAAGCCTTTCCTTTTGGCAGGGAAAGCCTTTCCTTGCGACAAGGAGATCTTTCCCTGTCACGAGGAGGTCTTTCCTCATGACTTGGAAGTCTTTCCTTGTGACTTGGAGGTCTTTGGGTGCTTCGGAGAAGGAGAAAAGGGGGAGGCGTACCCGAGGCACGCCTCCCGGGAGGACCTACTTGGCGGGATTCACAGCGGGGGGAGGAGTCACGGCGGGGGGCTTGGTCTCCGGCGTGGAGGGATCGGTCTCCGTCTTGCGGCGAAGACCCCGGAACGGGCGCATCCCGAACTCGACCATCTTCTCGGCTCGTTTACCGAAATGTTGCCGGACGCCAGCGCGGAGGAAGGAGGCGACCGTCTTCCCTTCGTCCATGACTCCCTGAAGCTTCTTGGAAACCTCCTGTTTGCTGGCCGTGAGAGCGGCCTGCTGGGTGGTGAGATCCTGGGCCTGCTTGAGCAGGTCCGCCAGACGGGTGCGATGTCCCTCCAGATGAGGGACCTCGGCCGCGTTGGCGGACAGCGAGGAGGCCAGCTCCTGCCATCCGCTAAGGGTCTCTCCGGTGGTGTTGGGCATATCCATTCTCCTTTTAGAATCCAGCGCCTTCAATGGGCCAGATCTGTTCCCAATGATCTCAGAGAATTCCGATTTGGCAACAAAATTCTTAGGAAGGCACAGTTTTCCACAGATGGAATGATCCAGGGCGGGTCCGTCCACCTGGGATGAAATCCCGGTCCGCGGAAACGCGGGATTCCGCTTTTCAAGAAGGAGGTCCCGTCTTCCCGAAAAGCGCGGAGCGTCAAAACAAAAGGGAGACTTACGTCGCAAAGGGGGGAGATTTACGCCCCTCCCCCGGCCGGAATTGCTAGACTTCGCCTGTCCGCGGCCCCGGCCTCTCCTGGGGAGAAGCGAGGGAGCACGCGACGGAGGCCACCATGGACGACAAGAGCATCCTCCACCGGATTCAGCACCTCGTCGACGAGGAGCACCGGCTGGACAGTCAGACGAGCCGCTCCCCCGAGGACCACGAGCGCCACCGCGCTCTCCAGGTCGAGCTCGACCAGTGCTGGGACCTGCTGCGCCAGCGGCGGGCCCGGCAGGAGTTCGGGGACGATCCCAACCAAGCGAAGGTGCGCGACAAGAAGACGGTCGAGGGGTACGAGCAGTAGGGGAGGGTCTACGGGCTCTTCAGTCTCAAGGTCACCTCCTGGGGACCCTCCGCATCGCCCTGGGCCCGCCGGAAAACGGCCTCGTCCCTGCCGATATGGACGACCTCTCCGTCGAAGAGCTCGTCTCCTTCCTTCAGAAGGTAGTCCCTGATCTGCTCCCGGGACCGCACCTGAGCGACGTTCCCCTTGGAGGTCCGGAAGATCCCGCGCAGCTCGAGATCGGCGATGCGGAGGCCGGGAACACCTGACGGCCCAAGCCGCTGCGGTCGTGCCGCTTCGTCACGGGTCAGGACCTGGAACGGCTCTCGAAGGGGGTCCGCGAAGGCTACCCGCTCAGAGCCGTCACTCTTCCGGGCCTCTCCGGGACCCCCGGCACGGCTCCTCAGGACAGGGACGGCCAGCCGGAGATCGACCGCGAGAAAACTGGCCTTGGTCTTGTCCCGGGCGGCGTCCATCCAGGTCAGGGCCACGATGGGCAGGAACCGGTCGAGGCCGTCGAAGAGACGGGTGAGAGCCCCGTAGGATTCGGCGCCGACCCTGATCTCCACGGACTGTATCTGCTCGCGATTGCCCTGCTCGCTCAGAGGCAGGGGCGCGAATTTTTTCACCTTGATCCCCGGACGCCCGAGCAGCGAGCGAAGCCGCTGGAGGACCTTCGGGACCTCGTCCTGGGAGGCGAGCCCGCGCAGCAGCGAATCCAGCTCAGCCTGCGAGGATGCACGATCGGTGGAACGACTTCCGCCGAAGCCCAGGCTGATGGAGAATCTGTAGGTCTTGTCGGGCTCCAACTCGGTGGAACGAAGAGTGGGCTCCCCGAAATCCCGCAGCTTGTCCATTCTCTCGACGAAATTGGCGATGGCGTTGGTATTCATGGCGCGCCCATCGATGGCGATCGCCTCGCCCGAGACGTTCAAACGGTCGAGCCAGAGTTGCTCCGGCAGGGACCTGGAGATGCCGTCCAGGAACCGGACGCCCATCCTTTGCCTGGCCTGGTAACCGCGCAGGCGCTCCACCTCCGCCTGGAGAGAATCCCCCCGCGCCGGCCTGGGCTGCGCCCAGGCTCCGGCGAGAGGAATGAGAGCTCCGAGAACGACGAGAAGCGGTCTTGCAAGCCGTTCCATGGTCCCCTCCTTCGAGAGTGTTTGAGCCATCCTATGCTATGCGAGACCGATCGTCATCATTCCCTCAACCCTTGACCGTGAGCAGCGGCCAGAGGCGGGCGACGCGGCGCATCGAGCCTCGCGGTCGATCAGTAGAACCGGTTGCGGTACTCGGCCGAGGCGACGAAGCTCGCCGCCACCGCGTCGTAGGCCGCCTGGGGCGTCGGCGAGCCGTAGCCGTTGAGCACGGAGACCCAGGCGTCGATTTCCGCCTGCGAGATGTCCTCGGCGTCGCGGCGGAGCAGGCTCCGGTAGAGGGCTTTGACGAAGAGCTGGTTGTAGTCGTTCGTCCCCTTCGGAGTCCAGGTCCACCTCCGGCACGGCGCCATAGCCCGCGTACTCGTTCGCGTCGAAGAAGGCGGACACCACGGCGCCCTTCTTGCTGTTGATGCAGTTGGCGTCACCGCCGCAAGCGGTGATGAAGCTGGTCCAAGAGTCCCAACCGCTCTGATCCGGCTCGCGCCGGTAATCGTCGATAAAGAGCTGCCGCACGAAGGTGTGCGGATCGTCGATCGGGGATCCGAGAGCCTTTTGAGAATTGTCTCATTGTCTGTCTTGTGAGCACCGGACTAGTAGGCGCGGTCCCGTTTCCGGACCGACGCCGTCGAAGAGGAGGTGCTCATGAGCCGTTTCGCCCTGTCCTTCACCATGGCCCTGCTCCTGGGAGCCGCGGCCGTGCGCTCCGGGAGCGCCCAGCTCCCGCCGCCGCCCAGCCCGGCGCCGGTCTGCGGCGCTCCGGCGACCGATCCCACCGTGCCTCCGAAGCCGGAGCCCGCGATCCAGGGGTGGTTGATCCTGCATGGACAGCTCGTCCCCGGCCCCTACACGGTCACGGTCACCAACGACACGGTGGCGGTCAACGGTTACCTGTTCAGCCAGCCCGCCGCCTCATCCACCGCCAGCCTCGACACCGGCAGCCACGCGGCTCAGTTTCAGCAGTTCTGGAGCCTTTGGCGGAGCTGGTGCTCCTCCATGGACCTGGCGAGCGCCACCCAGCAGGCCGTCGCTTGGTGGCAGGTGGCTCCGGGAGTGATGAGCGCGGCGCTTGTGGCCCCCGGGAGCGCCGATCTCCAGGTGCGCTTCACCGACAGCGTCGATCCCGAGATCCTCTCCCTCCAGATCCCGGACGACCCGCAGCCGGTCGATCAGGTCCGGGCCCAGACCCTCTCCGAGCTCGCCCAGGAGGTCGACGAAGGCCTGAGCTTCGGCCGGCTTTTGATCGTGGAGGACGAGGGGCGCATCTTCGCGGCGGCGGCGGGGGAGAGCGCCGACCTCGTGGCCCAGATCGAGCAGATTTCGGCGTTGCCCACGGCGAACGACCGGTATCAGGCGCTTCGCGCCATCCTGCCGGACGAGCGGATGGCGACCTCGATCGCGCAGAATTTCGGCGCCAGTCCCAATCCCACGACCCAGGAGGTGAGCCATGCCCCCTATTGATCGGCTGCTTCGCCGCGGGACGGCTTTCGCCGCTCTGTTCCTCATCTCCCTCGCCGGAGCCCAGGCGCAGAACGAGACTCCCGGCACCGGCACCAAGAAGAATCACACCGCCTATCTCTACGCCCCCTTCAAGTGGGCGTTCGGCTTCTCCGACATCGATCGCTTCGCCAAGAAGGCCCTATCGGCCGCGGCCGACTCGGGCCAGCAATACGATTGGGTCACCTACGTGGAGACCAAGAAGCCGACCGTCGCGGCGCCGGCCAAGATCTGCACGCTCAACGTCTTCCGCGACCTGATCAGCAAGAACGCGGACGACATGGGGGTGCTGGTGATCTCCACGCATGGCGGCAAGGATTCCCTCTCCGTCGAAGCCTTCGAGACCGAGAAGGCGCGAGACGATGCATACGACGTCTACATCAAGGCGGGGTACACCAAGGATCAGATCAGCAAGACGTCGAACGACGAGGGCTTTTCGATCAGCGTCACCGACAAATTCATCCAGAAGTACCGTAACGTCGGGCAGGCGCTCGTCTACATCTCCGCCTGCGAGGGGGGAACGCTTGCGGACGACTTCACCGACGACAAGGGGCTGAAGCAGGCGGCCGGCAACCTGGCCCGCGTGGCCCTTGGGGGGAACAGTGCCGCAAAGTGGGCCGCCTACTTAGAATATGGCGCGCGGTTCTTCAGCGCCCTGGACGGCCAGCCCTACAAGGGCAAGGCCGAGGCCGACCGCGTCAAGCAGCGCGCCGTCAAGGCCGCGACCGACGGGACCAACGCCGTCCAGGGGGCGGCGACGGAAGCGGCCTTCCGCGTCGAGTTTACCCTCACCGGCAACGGCGCGACCACCCTCGCGCCGGTCGTCCAGGACGACATGGCTCCCTGCATGAGCCCGCTCAAGGCCGGCGACACGATCACCTTCACCTTCGACACCAACTGCGACACCACCAAGATCCCGAAGGTCAAGGCGGAAGGCGGCGGCGTCACCCTGGGGGCGCCGGTGTGGAAGAAGGGAGCGAGCAACGTGCTCACCGTGCCGGTGACCGCGCCGGCGGTGGCGACCAAGACCTTCAAGATCACTTTACAAGGAGATACCGTCAAGGCCGCCAAGAACGACGCCTACCTCGACGGCAACACCAACCCCGATAAGGTGAACGGCCGCGGTCCCGCCACCGCGGCGAAGAAGTCCGACGACTATGTGATCGAGTACAACGATGGGACGCGAGTCCACTGAGGGATCCATTTCAAGTCTCCGCTACGAAAAGGAGGAAACGCGATGAAGAAGCGGATCCAGCGGCTCTATCTGAGCAAAGAAACCTTACGGAACCTTCAGGCGTCCAATCTCGCCGGCATCGCGGGCGGCACGGCCCAAACGAGTATGGAGTGCCTGATCGCAACGGGCTGCGAATGCTACACGCAAGATCCGGCCTGCACGCTCCCCCAAACCGCCTGCTTCGGCACGTGCAGTTGCTAGCCTGATCTCGTCCGACCCGGGGCATATTGTCCCGGGTCGGCCGTCAACGCGACCCGGCGAGCACCTGCTGCGGCGTCATCACCTGCCGGCTCAACGAGCCCGAGACCGGCGCCTTCAGCCATAGCGCCAGAAAGACCTCCCGTCCCTCGACAAACGGGAGCCTTGCCACCTTCCGCTCCAACTCGTGGAGCAGCCGGGCCGGGTCGTCCTCCGAGGCCCACTTGACCTCACCGATGAGGAGGGCGTCCCGCGCCTGGCTTTCGGCTACGAGGTCGATCTCCAACGGCTGGCGGTCCAGCCCCGGCCCCCACCAGCGGCCCGCCGGGCCCCAGGTCTTGCCGAAATAGTCGATCGCCGGCACGCTTTCTCGTGCCAGCTCCTCCCAAACCTCACCTGCGTGATGGGAGAAGCGGGCTGCAATGTCCCTTTCCACGGCGGCGGTCTGCCGGGCTTCCAAGCGGGAGCGATCGGGTTGAACGAACCGGAACCAGAAGCGCAGGAAGGGGTCCGCGATCCGGTAGAGGGTCCGCTTGCTGCTTCGCACCGAGGTACCGAAAGGGGTTTCCCGCGCCACGAGATCCATCTCGATCAACCGCTCCAACGGCCGCGCCAGGGAGGTGACCGGCTTGCCCATGCGCGCCGCGATCTCGGAGATGCGATGGCAACCCTGGCCGATCAGAGCGAGGATCGACGTGGCCTGGGCCGTGTCGCGCAAGTCGTCGAGGAGCAGGCGAGAGGGCTCTTCGTAGAGGACCCCGAGCGGGCTCAGGACCAGAGATCGGACGGCCGTCGCGAGGTCCGGATGATCGCCGGCCAGCTCCCAGTAGAGCGGGATGCCGCCCCAGACGGCGTAGGCCTCGACCGCTTGGGCGGGATCGTCCAGGGAGAGGGCGCTTTGAATCCAGCCGGCCCCGAGGGGGGCGATCTTCAGAATCTCCCGGGCACGGCCGAACAGCGGCGCCGTGCGGTCCAGCACCAGCCCCTGCATCATCCGTTGCGACGAGCCCGCGAGGAGGAGATGGAGGCCCCGCTCGGGATAGCGGTCGACGTGCTTCTGCAGCACGCTCGGCAGCTCGCGGGCCTCGGCGGCCAAGGCGGGGAGCTCGTCCAGGGCCAGAGCCGTTCCAGGGGCGGCTTCACGCCAGAGGCGGGAGAAGAGGGAGTCCCAGTCCGGGTAGGTAACCTCGTCGAATCCAGGAAGAAGACGGGCGATCTCCGCTGCAAGGCTCGTCCTCTGGAGGGCCCCCTCACGCTCGTCCCCCACATAGTAAATGGACTGCTCCGGCGGCAGGACCTCGCGCAGGAGCCGCGACTTGCCGCACCGCCGGCGACCATACAGCACGCCCAGGGAGCCCTCTGGGTTCCCCACCAGCCGCGTTAGGCGGGCTGTTTCTTCGTCGCGGTTGAGGAAGGGTAGCTTCATCGGAACTATGCACCAGGAACATTATGTAGGAGGTGCATAATGTCGTCAAGCAAAGTCCTTGCCGTCAGCATTGCCGCTTTGACCGAGCCGGCGAGGTGTAATACTGTATGACAATGAGCAGAGCAGAAAAGACTCCCGCCATGCTCACCATTCGCATGGACGCCGACCTTACCCGCTCGCTCGCGCGCGAGGCCCGGCGGCGGCGCAAGACCAAGAGTGAAGTGGCTCGCGAGATTCTCGCCGCCGGCCTGGGAGCGGAGGAGGGGAATCCTATCGCCCAAGAAGCTCAGCGTCAGTCGCTTCTGGTCAGCCGTCGCCGCTCGGAGAGAGAAACTCTCGAATTCATCGAGCAGGCCGCCGACACTCGGGGCTGGAAGTGAAGCGGGGCGCCATCGTCGTAGTGGCGGCGAGAGGCGCTTACACTGGCAAGCCCCGTCCGGCGCTCGTCGTGCAGTCGGACCTGTTCAACCCCACGCACCAGAGCGTCACGATCTGTCCGATCACCTCAGACTGTGTCGACGCGCCACTTTTCCGCATTCCTCTGCCGCCCGGCGAGCGCACGGGGCTGCGGATCGTCTCCCAGATCATGGTCGACAAGATCGTCAGCGTTCCCAGTTCTGCCATCGCTGACGAGATCGGCAAGTGCGACCCCGCCGAGCTCGAAGCTGCCGAAGACGCCCTGCGGCGTTGGCTGGGACTCGACTGAGCTTCGTGGATGGAGCCTTAAAATTCTGCTCAGAAGTTGCATCTTCATAGTGCCCAGGCCTATGTTTGCGAGGGTGGCACCTGCTCCTGCCGGCACCTGCTCCAGGAGGTTCTGCACCGGATAGAGCTCCAGAATGGCTCTGAGCGAGGGTCGTCAGGATCCCTCAGTTGAGCGGAAGCTCAACGACTCGGTTTCGGTAGGAGAGAGGTAAACGACTGAGGATGTGCTCCTCATGTGCCGCCGCCCGGCTCTGGACCTTCTCGAACTTCGGGTCGAGGCATTGGATCAGCTTATAGAACCAGTACTGGATGGCGATCAGACGTAGGATGCGGTACTCGCGCTTTTCTAGAACCTGATTCAGATCTCCGGCATCGATATTCGCCAACCCCTCGAAGTACTTCTCAAGGTTACGGAGCCATGGACGTGCGAGCGCGATATCCGGGGAGGTGTAAAGATCGACAAACTTCTTGAAGGAAATGCACGCGAGAGTCCCTTTTTCTTCAATTATCATCATCTCTCCGAGGGCGGCCTGGGCATGGCGGTAGAGATGGTACGCATCTCGTCCTTGGTTTATCTCCTCTTTTGAGATGGGCCACAATTCCTTATACCGAAATGAATTAGTGATCCGGTGCAGGATCTTGTAGAAACTCCGGGATTTCCCGCCATGAGGAAAATCCAGGAATCCTGTCTCACGTTTTAGAATCTCTACCCAGGCGAAATACCTGGCGAAGACGTACAGGGTACTCAGATAAAAATAACCCATCCCCTCCGCAGTGTTCTCGAGAAAGCCTCGCCGCTGCCGCAGCTCATTGATGACCTCAGTGCTCATCCAATCGCGACAGGCGCCCTGGTTGAGGATAGTTTCGATCCTCAGCTCAACATCGCTCGCGGCCTGCAGCAACGGATAGGAATACTTGCGGAGATTTTCGTGGATCCGCTGACGCAGCTTGAACGATTCCGGCAGCCGCACCTCGAACATGTATTTGATCCCTGCCCCGAGCAGGCCACCCAGAACGACGCTGAGCAGGAACCAGCCGATCGTAAACTCGCCCAACTCGATGTGGAAAAGGTTTCGCAATGGAATCATCGTGAGAGCTCAAGTATGTTCCGGAATGCGCTCGAACATAACAAACTCGTGGTCCATTCCCCGGTGGTTTGCACTCCAGCGCCGGTAGACGACGTCATGACCTCGATGGTTGACGGAGTGCACGAGTGAGGCATCCTTGCCAAGACGCCGCCTCAGCACGGCCTCGGAGGTGACCTGCTGGAATCCACAACTCACCAATAGATGCCTCATTCTCTGGTTCGATGGACTGATCTCGGTAAACTGTTCCGGCAGCAGAGCCAGCGAGGTGCACAGCAGGCGCCGACCTATGCCCCGCCCCTGATACTCAGGATGAAGAGCCAGCGCGCTCCGTTTCCCGTCTGGCCGAATGTAGGAGCAGCCTACGATATTCTCCCTTTCGGGAGAGCCAACAAAAGCCAGCAGCACTAAATGCTGCTCGCCGTATATCCTCGA
This sequence comes from Thermoanaerobaculia bacterium, assembly GCA_045807625.1. Taxonomy (GTDB): domain Bacteria; phylum Acidobacteriota; class Thermoanaerobaculia; order Multivoradales; family UBA5704; genus DATARR01. The sequence continues at coordinate 9,505 of JBJMHA010000007.1, forward strand.
CAGATGTACTGCTCTATCGTAAGCAGTCTCTCCGTAAGCCGCCTTGAGGATTGCGAGAAGGCCGGACTCGTAGGGCTTGAAGCGGGCAGCGTCCTCGGCTCGGGATATGTAGTAAGGCCGGACCTTAATCGCGGGGTGACGGTCCTCGGTAAGGTCACACAGGTCGAAGAAATCCACGGCGTCCGCCCAGATGCGATTCAATTGATCGAGGAGCCGGTGGTCAGAATCTAGGACCCTGAGCCGCACCTCGCTGCGGCTGTCTGCGAACTGGATGCTCTGCTCATGACTGACGTCGCCGTCGCGGAGACCGTGGAAGATGAGAGTTGGTATTTCGAGCCGGAGCTGACTTGAATCGAAAGTCAAGGTGTCTTGGATCAGACGATAGCTGACCTCAAAGTCCTTCCTCAACATATAGTGATATATCCTGCGCCTACCGGTGCTTTGCCACCGCGCTCGCTCCTCCGGGCTGAGCTTTCCGAGGTAGTTACGGGCAAAGTCGAAGGAAGGAGCGAGGAGCATCATCTTCTTGACCTTCGCACCGTCCTGCTTCCGGGCCTTCTCGATCGAGTGCAGGGCGACCATTGCGCCTAGGCTGGAGCTGATCAAGAACACAGGTTCCTGGCAGTCGGCGAGCTCCTGACCCACACGGTCAATCATTGCGGTCAGTGTCAAATCCGCGAAGCTCGGTGTATTGAGGTCAGGAGCGCGGAGGAGAATCTCCCAGCTTTCCAGCCGTTTCTTGAAGAAACGAGCCTTTTGCGATAAGGGCGAGGACGCAAACCCATGGAGGTAGACAAAGGTAGGTTTCACGGAACGCCTCTCGGTCTTCTGAAGCCATGGAGCCGACGACTCCAGACCTCTACATGTAGGACCTCCATAACTCCATCACCTACCCGCGAGCACGAACATGCGCAGACGGTGAATACGATTCTACACGACGGGACGGCGCTTAATGAGGCCATCGAGGTGAGCAGCCCGGGCAGCTCCGGGAGGGCAGCGACTTACGGCGGTGCCGGAGGTCAGGCCCCCTTCACCGCCTCCACGAACGCCTTCGCGTTCTCCACCGGCACCATCGGTAGAATCCCGTGACCCAGGTTCACGATGTGCCCCCCGCCCTTCCCCTGCTCGAGCAGGGCGGCGGTGCGGCGCTGGATCTCGGGGATGGGGGCCAGGAGGGCTGCGGGATCGAGATTCCCCTGGAGCACCCTCGGGCCCACGAGGCGGCGGACTTCGGAGAGGGGCTGGCGCCAGTCGACGGAGAGGACGTCCACGGACAGGTCCGCCATCGCGGGGAGCAGGTGCCCACCGCCGTTGACGTAGTAGATGAGCGGGACTTTCCCCTTGAGGGCGTCGACGATCTTGCGGAGCGGTGGCAGGGCGAGAGAGCGCCAGCGTTCGAGGTCAAGGAGGCCTCCCCAGGTGTCGAAGAGCTGGAGGGCTTGGGCGCCGGCCGCGATCTGGCCGTTGAGGTAGGCGATCGAGACGTCGGCGATGCGGTCGAGGAGGACGGCGAGGCTCTCGGGGTCGCCGTAGCTCCAGGCCAGGAGGTGCTCGAAGTGCTTGGAGCCTCCTCCTTCCACCAGATAGGCGGCGAGCGTCCAGGGGGTGCCGCCGAAGCCGAGGACGGGTACCCGCCCCGCGAGCTCCCGGCGGACCAGACGCATGGCGTCGAAGACGTAGCCCAGGGTCGCGTCCACCTCGGGGTCGCGCAGGCGGGCGATGTCCTCGCGGGTGCGCACGGGGTGGGGGAAGCTGGGGCCGTCCCCCTTCACGAATTGCAGCTCGGCCCCCATCGCCTCCAGCGGCAGCAGGATGTCGGCGAAGAGGATGGCCGCGTCCACGCCCAGGATGTCGACCGGCTGGATCGTCACCTCGGCGGCGAGCTCGGGGGTCTTGCAGAGGGTCAGGAAGTCCACCTTCTGGCGGATGGCGCGGTATTCGGGCAGGTAGCGGCCGGCCTGGCGCATCAGCCAGACGGGCCGCCGCTCGGTCGCCTCACCACGGCAGGTGCGGAGGAAGAGGTCGTTCACGGTAGGGGAGGATAGCAGAGCCCTCATCTGATCCCCCCATTGGGCCCGGCCCTCCACCCACCCTTCCGGGGAGAAGAGGGAGAAAAACCAAAAATCGCGAAACGGTCCTTCTCCCCTCTCCCGGTGAGGGAGGGGGGAGGGATCGGGAGAGGGGCAGGGGTGAGGGTTTACGGCAGGAAGCCGGTCCGGTCCTGGAGCCCGGGCAGCACGTCCGATTCCGGCGGCACGGCCGGGAGCACGTAGGTCTTGGTGATCCCCGTGCTGATCTGCTGGATGTCGACCTCGACCCGCGAGGGGGTGAAGCGGACGATGGTCGGCCAGAGGTAGCCGTTCGGACGGGGGCCGATGATCCGGAGGAAGACCTCGGAGCGGCCGGGCACGGCGCCGCTCACGCAGAGGGTCTCGGGGATGCAGTCGCTCTCCTTGACGCCCGCGGTCGGGGTCGACGTGTTGAAGATGCGGACCCGGAAGCGGAAGTTGGGGATGGCGGAGGAGGTCAGGTAGCCGTCGTTGCCGCCGCCACCGCCCCCTGCAGGGGTCGTCGCCGTCACCTGGTTGGACGGTCCCGAGCCGAGGTTGCCGTTCACCGCCCGTACCCGGAAGGTGTAGCTGGTCTGCGGGGTCAGGTTGACGATCCGCGCCTGGGTGGCGTTGGCGCTGACCGTGCCGATCTGCTGGAAGATGCCGTTGATGAGGGCTTCGATGATGAAGCCGGTCTCGTTGTTCGAGTTGTCCCGCCAGCTCAGGTCGATCTCGGTGCTGGAAACCGCCGCGGCCTGGAGGTTGGACGGCGCCGCCGGGGCGGTGCCGCCGGTGGAGCCGGAGCAGGTGAGGCTGAGGGTGTAGGGACCCGTCTCGCGGGGGAAGTAGCTGCCGGCGGCGATCGCCCACTTTCCGGTGACGTCGAGCCGGAAGTTGATCCGCGCGTCGTTGCCTCCGGCGCCGTTGTCGTTCTCCTGCACGTCCTCGTCATGGGGATCGAGAAGGGCCAGGTAGGAGTCGACGCTGTTCGAGCGCATGGTGACGGTGACGTCCTGCCCGTTGGTGCCGTTGAATTCGTAGTAGTCGGCGAAAGAGCCGTCGGTGAGGGCGCAGTCGCTGGTCGAGAGGGCGCCGCTCACGGTCTGGCCGCAACTGATGGACTGGAGGGCACAGGCCTTACCGGCCCGGGACGGGTCCACCGTCTTCACCCGCCCGCTCTCCTTCTCGAGCACGCGGATGGGGGAATTCGCCGTCTGGGCGCCCGCGGGCGCCAGCGCCACGAGCGCGCCGATACAGCAGGCGACCAGCAGCGATTTTTTCTTCGAACCGAGGGTCATGGGTGTCTCCTTGATGGGTTCCTCTGTGTCTCTCACCCTGTGGCGGGGGGCCTCTATGCAAGAAGCTTGCACAGGGGGGCTGGCGGCCCGAGCCCTCCCGCCCGGGCCCTCATCACCCCGACCCTCTTCTCCCGACCCCTCCCGCCCTCCCACGCCGGGAGAAGAGGGAGAAAGACCCCTTCGGGGTTTTGGGGGTGGATGGTTCCCCTCTCCCGGTGAGGCAGGGGTGAGGGTTCGGGATGGGGCCGGGTGATGAGGGGCCGGGTGGAGTACACTCCAAACGATGTTGAGACTGGTCGCCTATGCGCCGGACGGGGTCCGGCGATTCCCGGTCCACCGGAGCGAGCTGATCATCGGGAGCTGGCCCGAGTGCGACATCTATCTGCCCTATGCCGGGGTGGCCCAGAAGCACGCGCGCCTGATCTACGACGGCAACGAGCTGCGGATCGAGGACCTGGGGACGCGCAAGGGGCTGCTGGTGAGCGGGCGGAAGGTGCGGGAGTCGGCGCTGGAGGTGCTGGACGAGATCCGGCTGGGCGGGGTGACCCTGCTCGTCGAGGACGTCGTCCCGGGGCCGGAGAAGGCCCCGCCGCCGGTCGAGGAGAAGGTGGTGGACGGGCCGCCGGTGATCACGCCGTGCCGGATGATCGAGCACCTGAACCGCATCAGCGAGTGGGTGTTGGGCGACGCCGAGAGCCGCACCACCTCCGAGGCCCTGCTGAGCGAGGTGCTGGCGGATTTCGGCGGCGGCGCCGCCTTCCTTCTGGTGGGGGAGATCGAGGGGGCCGCCCTCAAGCTGGTGGTGACCACGGATTCCACCTGGCTGGCGAGCGGCGAGCCGCTGGTGGCCCAGGTGCTGCGGCAGCGCGAGGCCGCCCGCGCGGGTACGGGTACTAATAATGGCGCCGAGAAGGCCGGCTCCTTCCTCGGCGAGCTGGGAGACGCGCCGGCCTGGATTTTCTACGGCTCGTTCCTGGCCCTCGACCGCGGCTACACGCTGGTCGCAGCCTTCCCGCGCTTCTCCCCTGAGGAGTGGTCGCCGGCCGCCTCGCTCAGCGCCCTCGGCCATCTGCTGGTGCTCGGCCTGGTCCACCACGTCGGCTGGTACGAGCCGATCCTGCCGGGTCACCCCGGGCAGCAGGATCTGACGCTCGACCCCAATCTCGTGGTCGGCGAGTCGCAGGCGATGAAGCAGGTGATCGAGCAGCTCCGCTCGGCGGTCGATCCGCCGGTGCACGTGCTGCTCTCGGGGGAGCCGGGGGTGGGCAAGGACCTGCTGGCCAAATCGCTCCACCTCTCCGGGCCCCGGCGCCACGGGCCGTTCATCACGGCGACGTGCGGGGGCGCCAAGGCGCAGCAGATCGAGGCGGATCTCTTCGGCGCCGAGATCCCGGGCAAGGGGGGGCCGGTGCGGCGTGAGGGGAAGCTCGTGCTCGCCAACGGCGGCACGCTGTTCCTCGACGAGGTCGAGCAGCTCCCCATGGACCTCCAGTCGCGGCTGGTGCGCTTCCTGCGCTCGGGCCAGGTGGAGCCGGCCGGCAGCAACGAGGCGCACTCCGTGGAGGTGCGGCTGGTGGTGGGGAGCCGCGCGCCGCTCGATTCGGTGGTGGCGCGCGACCTCTTCCGGGTCGATCTCGCCTACCGGCTGTCGCAGCTCATGATCGAGGTGCCCCCGCTGCGGGACCGGCGCGAGGACCTGCCGCTGCTGATCCAGTCCTACATCAACAAGTTCTGCCACGAGCTGGGCAAGCGGATCCAGGGGATCACCGTCAAGGCGATGTCGGCGCTGCTGAGCTACGACTATCCGGGGAACCTCGCCGAGCTCGAGACGATCGCCCGCCAGCTCGTCTACATGGCGCCGGTGGGGCGGCCGGTGGACGTGAACCTCCTGCCCGAGCGGGTGCGCAACGGCCCGCTCGCCGCCACCTCCCGGGTCGACACCGCCTCGGACCTGCAGCTCGAGCGCCTGGTCAGCGGCACCGAGCAGGTGGCGATCCGCGAGGCGCTGCGCCGCACCAACGGCAACAAGTCCCAGGCGGCGCGCCTCCTGGGACTGTCGCGCAACGGCCTCGCGATCAAGATGGAGCGCTACGGGATCAAGACGTAGCCTCGGGTCATCGGGTAGAAGCGGCCACGATCAGCCGTACCAGCGATTCGACGTCCCGCAGGTCCGCCACCTCGATAGGGGAGTGGGAATAGCGGCCCGGCCAGGAGAAGGGGAGCATGGCGGGGCCGTCCGCCAGGAAGGGCATGCCGTCGGTCGCGCCGCCCGTGAACCCCACCTGGACCGGCACCCCGGCCCGTTTCGCCACCCCGAGGAAGCGGTCGACCAACTCGCGGGGGGCGAGATAGCCGTTGTCCATGGCCCGCAGCACGGCTCCCCGGCCGAGCCGGGCGTCGGCGAAGCGCTTGGACTCGATGGGTGAATCCGCGGAGACGAAGGTGTCGATCGCGTGAACCTCGGCGACCCCCTTCAGGCGCTTCGCGAGCTCCTGGGCGCCGTTGAGCCCCACCTCCTCCTCGACCGACCAGGCGAAGATCACCCTGCGGCGGAGCCTGGCCGGGTCGATCCGGCGCAGGGCGAGGAGCAGGGCGGCCGAGCCCACCCGGTCGTCGAAGCCGCGGGCCAGGACGCGGTGCGGACCGATGCGGAGCATCCGCTTCGGCATGGTCACCGTGCTGCCGGCGTGGACGCCGAGCGCCTCCGCCTCCCGCGCGGAGGAGACCCCCAGGTAGACCGTGGGCGGCTCGGCGAGGATTCCCCTGGTGGCCGTCCACCAGTCCTCGCGGGGCTCGAAGATGGCCTGGACGTCCCCGCGGTCGCCGTGGACCAGGGCGGCCTGGGCCTCCCAGACGGAGGGGATGAGCCCGCCCCGGGTCTGGAGGCGGAGCCGGCCGTCCGGCAGCACCTGCTCGACGCGGAAGCCGACCTCGTCCAGGTGGGCCACGAAGAGGAGGGGATCGCCGCCGCGCCCCAGGGTCACCGTGACGTTCCCCTTGGCGTCGGTCTCCGGCTTCGCCCAGGCCGGGAGGCTCCGCAGCACCTCCTCGCGGACGGGCCCCTCGGCTCCGCTCACGCCATAGCGGGCGACGAGCGAGGCCAGGAGCCGGGCGGCCTCGCCATGGCCGGTGGCGGTCTCGGCGATCGCCGGCGAGGGAGGGAGAGGGGGACCGGGAACGGACGCGCCCCGTCCGCCTAGCGCCCGGAGCAGGGCGTCCGCGAGCGCCTCGGCGTCGTGGAGGACGAGGGTCTCGACCGGCGTCCCCGGATTGCGCGCGGGGAGGCCCAGGTAACCCACGCGGGCCGTCCCCCAGTCGATCGCCGATCCCCGGGACGGCTCCAGGTGGGGGGCGGCCTTGAGACCCGCGAGGCTTTCGGGGAGCTTGCCGGCGCCGACCGGTCCGGAGCCGGGCGCGGGGAGGGGCCGGGGGACGGGCGGCTTCCCCTCGGCGGCCTCCCAGCCGAAGCCGGAATCCATCAGGAGCACCTCCTGGAAGGGGCCGCGCTCGCGGGCGACGTGCTGGAGCCCGGAGCGGTTGATCTCGTCGGAGAACGTCCAGGCGAAGACCACGGTGCCGGCGCCCGGCGCGGCCTTGTAGCGTCGCGCCACGTCGGCCAGGGCGGCGCAGGCTCCTTTCCGCGCGGCGGCGGGAGCGGCGGCGAGCCCGCCCGCCAGCCTCATGGGGCGGCGGATCAGGGCGACCGGGTCCATCAGGCGGATGCCCATCGCCGCGGTCTCGGCCGCGCTCGCGGCCCCGGCGTCGATGTAGAGGTCCTCCACCGAGAACGGCCGTTCCCGGGGGGCCCCGCCCTGCCGGAGGTGGACCGACGGGAGCACGACCGCGCCCGCCCGCCAACCCTGGGCGCCGCCGATCACGACCGTGTTCCCCTCGAACGATTGCGTCCAGAGCGCCCCGACCGGTCCGCCCACCGGCACGGCCCGCAGGGTGCCGTCCTCCTGGATGGCGCTGACGATGAATCCCGGCTCCCCCAGGGCACACGCCGCCAGCCGCCGCGGCTCTCCGGAGCCGACGGTGAGCACGAGGTTTCCCAGGGCGTCACGCGATACCGGCAGGCCGGCCAGGCGCCCGGCGATGAAGTCCGCGGCGGGCCGCTCCCGTCCGGAGACGGCGGTGACGCTCAGGAAGGCCTGGACCTCGTCGGCGAGGGTGGCGGCGTGAAGGATGGGGGAGGGGATGAGGAGGAGGATCAGCAGGGAGTGGTGGAGTCTCATCGACCCTCTACTGTAGCTCCGTCGCGGGCGCATTTTTCGGCCAGATCGCCCAACAGGCCAGGAACCCGCCGAGGAGCTCGACGGCGAGGAGCACCCCGCCGAAGAGGGCTCCCCCGGCCCCCTGGGGCCGCACGTGGAGCAGGCTCAACAGGGCCCCCAGGACAAACCCCCAGAGGAGCCCGGTCAGCTCGGCGAACGGGAAGAAGACGAAGAGGACGATGAAGATCTTGATCAGACGGAGCTGAGCGCTCGTGGCGTTCCGGAAGACGATCGGCATCGCGGGAGACCAAAAAGGGCCGGGAGCTCCAAGCTCCCGGCAAGTATGGGAAAGGCGTATCGAAGAGATTTACGGGTTTCCGTGGACGCTTGGATTCATGGAGGGCTATGATTTTCCCCATGGCCTGGATCCGCACCATCGCGCCGGGAGAGGCGACCGGCCTCCTGAAGCGCCTCTATGACCAAGCCCTGGCGCGGGGGGGGAAGGTGTTCAACGTGCTGCGCATCCAGAGCCTCCGGCCGGAGGTGCTCCGCGCCGGCGTGGAGCTCTACAAGGAGTTGATGATCTCGCCGCGCAGCCCCCTGAGCCGGGCGCAGCGGGAGATGATCGCCACCGCCGTCTCCCAGGTCAACGCCTGCCACTACTGAACGGACGCCCACGCGGACGACCTCCGGGCCGAGGTCGCGGATCAGGGGGAGAGGGGGGAGGCGCTGGTGGCAGCCGTGCGGAGCGGCGCCTGGGCGGCGGAGGGCTCGCCCCTCTCCGCGGCCGACCGCGCCATGCTCGCCTTCGCGGTCAAGCTCGCCCGCGAGCCCGGCGCCATGACCCGCGGCGACGTCGAGGCCCTCCGGGCCGCTGGCTTCAGCGACATGGGCGTCCACGACGTGGTCCAGATCACCGGCTTCTTCTCCTATTACAACCGGCTCGCCGAAGGGCTTGGGATCGATCCCGAGCCGCGGGAGTGAAAAAGGGGAGAGCCGCCGGGGCGCAGGGCCGGCGGCGGCTCTCCGTGAGGGGAGAGCTACTGACCGCTGACGCAGTTCTCGCTGCCGACGATGCGATAGCTGCCATTCCCGGTGAGGCCGTCGGGAGCGTTGTCAGGGGTCAGGGCGGAGCCGGTCGGCCCGAGCTCCACCCGGACGCGGGTCAGGAAGGCGGCGATCGTCGCGCCTGGAGCGGGGTTGCCGAAGCCGCTCCGGGGGACGACGACGCGGATGGTGCCGTCGGCGCTGAAGTTGCTCGCCGGATCGGCCGCCGCGCCCGCCGCCGAAGCGTTGGTGCCGGTACCGTAGGAGAAGCTCACGGCGCCGGTGGCGTCCGTCTTCATCGCGACCCAGTAGTCGTTGCCGTTGGCGCCCTTGAAGTTGATCGGCCAGGTGGTGCTCGGGGGCACGGTGGAGAGGCTCGCCACCTTGAGGATGAAGGTGACCTTGCCCGCGCCGGGCCCGGCGGGCTCGGCCACGGAGATCTGCTGGATGTCGTACGCCGGGGCGGGCCCGTCGCCCTGGGGGTCGGTGACCACGATCGCGCCGGGCTCGGCGCAGACGTTGACCGGCGGCGGCGGTCCGACCGGGGTGACGCGGTTGTCGCAGCCGGCCTTGGCCTGGCTCTCACCGTAGACGTTGACCGCCCGCACCTCGTAGCGCGGGTTCCTGGCCGGATCGAAGCCGTGGTCGACGAAGTTGAAGGTGGTGGCGCCGACGGTGCCGATCAGTTTTTCCGCCTGACCGGTCTGGATGCGGTAGACGCGGTATTTCTTGATCGGGCGGCCGCCGTCGGCGGGCTCGAGCCAGGAGACGTGGACGCCGCCGTTCTCGAACAGCGCCGTGACCAGGGGCTCGTCCGGCGGGCCGAGGGGGCGGTCGAAGGCGGCGAAGAGGCCCCTGCCATTCTTGAGGCGCGCGATGGTCGAGAGGGCGCCTTGGGTGTTGAGGGGCGAATTGACGCAGGGCCCGGTGCAGCCGTCGGCGAAACCGACCACGGTGCGGCCGCGGCGGTCGACCTGGATGTCCATGAAGTCCAGGAGGTTGCGGCTGCCGTTGGGGCAGCCCAGGGTGCCGCCGGCGCAGATGGTGCCGCGCTGGACGGGATCGCCGGGAGTGGCGTTGACGGTCGTCCAGGTGGCGCCGCCGTCATAGGTGTGGGCCACGTAGAGATACCAGACGGCCGGGCTCGCCGGATCGTCACCATCCGAGCTCGGAGTGGTGGTGCCCAGGAAGGCGATGGCGGCGCGGTTGTCGTCGCCGGCGATGGCGGCCGGGAAGGCGGTGTCGCGGACCCCGAAGGCCGCCCCGATGTCCACCGGCTGAGACCAGCTCAGGCCGCGGTCGTGTGAGACCGCCACCATGGCCCGGCCGTCGCCGTTGGCGAAGGTGAAGTAGAGAGTGCCACCGGAGCCCACGGCGGCGGCAGGGTCCCAGGTTCCGGCCAGGCTGCCGGGGATCGGGCGCACCGCCCAGGTGGTGCCGTTGTCGGACGAGACCGCCACGGCCTGCCGGCCGCCGCAGCCGCGGTTGGGCACGTACGCCGTGCCGTCGGGCGCCACCTTCACGTGGCCGTGGATGCCGTCACAGACGGTCTGGTTGTAGATCGGCACCGCCGGCCCGAAGGTGAGACCCCCATCGAGCGACAGACCGCACTCGGCGAGCGCGATGTCCTGCGAGCAGTAGTAGACCGAGTGGGGGTAGACCGGCCCGAAGAGCGGGGAGGCGAACGGGCCGCCGCCGATCGTCTGATGGTCCACACCGGAGTTGATACCCGAGCCCTGGCTGGGGACCCAGTTGTCGCCGTCGTCGTCGGTGTACTCCATCAGGCTGGCCTTGCCGGCCAGTTGCGAAGAGAACGTCCGTCCGGTCACCGGGTCGGTGAACAAGATCGGGTCGAGCGTCGTGATGGCGTTCGGCGGGCTGACGTCCAGCCAGTTGTTGCCCGGCCGCGGCACCGCCGGAGAGGTGCAGTCGTTGAGCCGCAGCCGCAGGGTGGTGGTCGAGGAGATGTACATCAAGGTGCCGCCGTTGTCGGCGATCTCGCTGCGCCAGCTCACCCCCACGCTGGGCTCGCCGGAGCTGTGCTCGTTGGGATCGGTGAAGATCGAGTAGGTGGGCGTCGGGCCCGCGCCCGGAGGCGGCGCGTCGTTGCTTCGCGCCGCGAGGGTCGCCACCCCGAACGTCGGCTGGACCCCCGAGAAGTTGACCGCCTGGACCGTATAAGTCCCCGCCGCGGGGTCGGTCAGCACCGCGACCTCGTCCTGCCCTCCCCCGTTGCCGGAGGTGGCCACGAGGTTGCCTGCGGGGTCGTAGACCTTGAGGTCCCAGTCGTCGCCGGTGGTGACGTGCAGGGTGATCTGCACGTTGAACGGATGCGGCGGGGGGACGACGGTCAGCCGGAAGTTGTCGCAATTCGAGTCATTGGGGCCGCTGCACCCTACCGCGGCGAGCGGGGGGGTGTAGCTCCCGGCCCAGGTCGCCGTGGGCTGGCTTTCGGACACGGTCCCCGCGGCCGGCGTCGCGGCCTGGGAGACGGGAGCGCCGAGTAGGAGCAGTAGTGCTGCTACTGAGGCGATGGCAAGGAAACGGGGCGCGTACATGGTTCTCCTCCTCTTGCAGGCAGCCTAGCCGGCCGGAGGCCCGGTGGGCAGGAGGAGAGATCCCCAGGAGACGTGGGGGAAATCCCTCAGGCGAGGGTGCTTATGCCAGCAGACCGCGCCGCGCCGCGTAGCGCACCAGCTCCGCCGTGTTGTGGACGTCCAGCTTTTCCATCAGGCGGTAGCGGTGGTTGTCGGCGGTCTTGACGCTGATGCCGAGGGCGCGGGCGATCTCCTTGGTGGTCCGGCCGTCGACCACGAGGTGGAAGACCTCGCGCTCGCGGGGGGAGAGGGCGCCGTAGGGGTCGTCCCCGGTGCGCTCCGGACGGCGGTACTGCTCGGCGAGGACCCGCGCGGCCTGCGGGCCGAAGTAGCCGTGGCCGGCGTGGAGCGCGCGCACGGCGGCCAGCAGCTCGGCCACGGCGCTGTCCTTGATCAGGTAGCCGGAGGCGCCGGCGCGCACGAGAGGGAGGACGTACTCCTCCTCCTCGTGTACGGTGAGGACGAGGATGCGGGTCTGAGGCAGCTCCTCGTGGATACGCCGCACCGCTTCCAGGCCCGACAGGCGGGGCATGGAGAGGTCGAGGATGGCGACGTCCGGCCGCGTGGCCTGGGCCTTCTCCACGGCTTCGAGGCCGTCCGCGGCTTCGGCCACCACCTCGCACTCGCCGCTCTCGGCGAGCAGGCTCACCAGCCCCTTACGCACGATGGTGTGATCGTCCGCGACCAGCACGCGCATGCGCGCCATCAGGGTGCCTCCAGCAGGGGGACCGCGGCCGAGATGAGGGTCCCCTGGCCCGGCGCCGAGACGATCTCCAGGCGGCCGCCGAACAGCTCGAGCCGGTCGCGCATGCCGCGCAGCCCCAGGCCGGTCGCCGCCTCGCCACCCACCAGGGTGGCGTCCGGATCGAATCCCCGCCCGCCGTCGGAGATCCGCAGCTCGAGGAGCCCTCCGGCGCGGGATACGGCGACCTGGACACGGTCGGCGCCGGCGTGGCGGAGCACGTTGGTCAGTGCCTCCTGGACCAGGCGGAAGACCAGCGTCTCGAGGTCCGGGTCGAGCCGCTCCGCCAGCCCGGAGAGAGTCAGCTCGACGCGCAGGCCGGCGCGCTGCTCCAGGGTGCGGGCGAGCCAGGAGAGGGCGGCCTCCAGGCCGAGGTCGTCGAGGACGGGGGGGCGGAGCAGGCGCGAGAGCTCGCGGCTCTCGTTGAGGGCCAAGCGGGCCATCTCGACCGAGTCGGCGAGACGGGACGCCAGCTCGGCGGCGTCGCGTTCGCCGAGCTTCTGCTGGAGCCGCTCGAGTTGGTTGGTCAGGGCCGTCAAGGTCTGGCCGAGCCCGTCGTGCAGCTCGCGGGCGAGCCGGCGCCGCTCGTCCTCCTGCACCTTCCAGACCGCCTTGGCGAGGCCGCGGAAGCGGCGCTCCCCCTCGATCAGCCGCTGGAACAGCCGCTCGTTCTCCCGCGTGATGTGGCGCACGCGATCGACGATCTCGTGCATGGGATCCGTGGGGCTAGCCAGCGCTGCGTCTCCCGGATCTTCCGTCTTCTCTTGCGGCTTTCCGGCCGCTTCCATTCCGATCCGCAAGGTCCCAGTCCTCCGCGATGCGGTTGAAGGATTTCCGTGGCTCGGGCCCGAGGTCGCGGCCGACCCGGGCGATCTCCGCGGCGGCCCGGCCACGCTCGGCCGCGGCCTCGTCCCGCCGGCCCGCGCGCTCCGCGGCCCGCGCCAGCAGCAGGTGCAGGCGGTAGGCTCCGGAGTACCCGCCGCAGGCGGCGGCCACTTCGAGGCCCGCCCGCGCCGCGCCGCGAGCGCGCTCCAGGTTACCGGCTTCGAGCGCCGCCCGCGAGACGGCTTCGGCGGCGAGCAGACGCAGCCGGGCGTGGCCCAGGGCCTCGGCCTGCTCGCGGAGCCGCTCCAGTCCGGGGAGCGCCGCCCGTGCGTGTCCCGAGGCGAGGTCCGCCTCGGCGGCCGAGAGCCGGGCGTCGAGCAGCGCGACGACGCTGTGGCTCTCTCCGGCGTGGGCCACGGCGCGGCGCAGCACCTCCCGCGCTGCGTCGGGCTCGCCGCGCAGCAGGTGCCAGTCCCCGCGGAGCCGTTCCAGCTCGGCCTGCTGCTCGCGGTTCTGCCCCGCCTCGAGCAGCGCAGCGGCCGCGCGCAGATGCTCGTCGGCGGCCGTCCCGAGCCCCAGCTCGATCTCGACCTCGGCCTGGGCCAGGGTGAACTCGGCGAGACCCCGCCGGTCGTCCAGCTCGCGCAGCACGCCCAGGGCCTCCACGTAGGAGGAGAGGGCGGCGGCGGGGCGCCCCTGGTACTGGGCCAGCCGCCCGAGCTGGCCCAGGGAGGCGGCGATCCCTTCCTTCATATCCAGCTCGCGGCTCGTGCTCAAGGAGCTGATGAAGGACTTGACGGCGTCGTCCCAGTCCCCGCGCGCCAACTGGAGCAGGCCCAGGTTCTGGGTGGCCACGGCGACACCGTTCGGATCGCCACTCTTCCGGGCCAGGTCGAGCCCTTGGCGCCAGTAGACCAGGGCGTCGTCGTAGCGCCCGAGCTGGTAGCAGGCGTAGCCGACGTTGCCGAAGCTCTGGGCGAGGGCGTGGTCGTTGCCCAGATCGCGGCGGACGCGCAGGGCGCGCTGGTAATGACCGAGGGCCTGCTCGTACTCGCCGCGCTCCTCGGCCAGCACGCCGAAGTCGTTGTAGAGATCGGCGACCCCGGGACCGTCGCCCACCCGCTGGAGCAGGGGCAGCGCCTCTTCGAGCTGCCGCTGTGCCGCCGCGTACTCGCCGCGGACGAGGTGGATGGTGGCCAGGTTGCGCAGGGTCGTGGCGTAGCCCCGCTGGTCGCCGATGCGCCGGCGGATGGCCGCGGCCTGCTCGTAGCTCTCCGCCGCCCGCGCCATCTCCCCGAGCTTGCGGAACGCCACGCCGAAGGCGTTGAGCACGTCGGCCCGCCCCTCCTCGCTGCCGAGCTGGTTCTGCACCACCAGGGCGTGCACCAGGTAGTCGTCGACGGCCCGGCGGGCGTTGCCGGCGAGGATCGAGTACTTGGCGAGGAGGTACCAGGCGCGAGGGTGGTGGGGCGCGAGGCGCACCGCGCCTTCGAGGGCGGGGATGGCGCGGTCGAGGCTCCCCTGCTCGCCGTAGGCCTCGGCCAGCTCCACCCGGGCCTCGGCGTCCTCGGGGTAGCGCTCGGCGAGCCGGGCGAGGATCTCCTGCGCCTTCTCCGGCCGTCCGGACAGGCGCGCCTCGACGGCCCGCGCCTCGTAGGCGCTCCGGCCCTCGCCCGGTCCCAGGGTCTCCACGGCCCGCCGCGCCGCCTCCCGGGCCGCCTCGCGCCGGCCGAGCGCGTCGCGGGCGCGGGCGAGCTGCACCCAGGCGGCGCCGTACTGCGGGTCGTCCGCCACGGCGCGCTCCAGGGGCTCCACCGCCGCCAGGGCGTCGCCGCGCCGCAGGGCGCCGGAGCCCGTCGCGTAGGCGGAGAGCGCCGCCGGCGACCGGCTGGGGGCCGGTCCGGCGCCGGCGGCGGGCGCGTCGAGGCGAGCGCGCAGGCTCGCGCCGAGCCGGTCGACGAGCTGGAAGGCTGCCGCCGGCTCCGCTTCGTCGTGGAGGAGCTGCGCCGGCAGGCCCGGCAGGTCCGCCTTCACCAGCGAGAGGTCGATACGCAGCCGTCCCCCCGCGGTATGCACGCGGCCGGCGACGAGCCGGTCGGCGTCGAGCAGCTCGGCGAGGCGCCGCGCGTCGGCTTCGCCCAGCGGACCGGGCGGCAGCTTGAGGCTCTCCAGGGTGCGGAAGACCCGCTGGCTGTCCAGCACCCGCAGCCCGTGCCCCTCGGCGAGGGAGGTGGCGAGCATCTCCGGCAGGCCCGAGGCCACCCAGGCGAGGTCCTGCCGGCCGGTCTCGTCCGCCAGCGGCAGCAGCGCCACGGCGTGACGCGGCGCGGTGGCTTTCGGCGGCGCGGCGGGACCGCGCGGCGCGCTGCGGGAGCGCTCCCGGAGGGTCCAGCCCACAACGATCAGGACGAGGACGCCGCCGGCGGCCAGCGCAACCCATCGCCACGGGAGGTGTCTGGCGATGCGGAGGCGGCCGAGGTCGGCGAGCACCTCCCGCGCGCTCTGGTAGCGCCGTTCCGGGTCGCGCTGCAACAGCCGGCGGACGATTTCGGCGAGCGCTCGCGGCACCTCGACCCCGGTCGAGCGCAGGTCCCGCGTGGCGCCGGTGAGCCGTTGCGCGAGCACCTCCGCGTCGGAGCCGCCCGCGAAAGGGAGCTTCCCGGTCAGCATCTCATAGAGCAGGATGCCCAGCGCATAGAGATCGCTCCGCCCGTCCACCACGCCGCCCCGGGCCTGCTCCGGCGAGAGATAGTCGAGCGTGCCCACGACGGTGCCGGGCAGCGTCGGGCCGGGCCCGGCGGCGGCGAGCGAGCGGGCGATACCGAAATCGGTGATCGCGGCCCGGCCGGACTCGTCGACGAGGATATTGCCGGGCTTGAGGTCGCGGTGCACCACGCCCGCCTCATGGGCCGCCGCGAGCGCCGAGGCGATCTGCCGGGCGATGCCGGCCGCCCGCTCCGGATCGAGCCGTCCCTCCTCGCCGAGCACCTCGTCCAGCGAGCGGCCGGGAACGAAGTCCATGGTGAGGAAGACGATCTCGCCGTCGCCGCCGAGGTCGTGGGTGCGGACCACGTTGGGATGGCTCACCTGGCGAGCGAGCACCAGCTCCTGCTTGAAACGCTCCAGCCGCCGCTCGTCGCGCGCCAGGTCGGGGCGCAGGACCTTGACGGCTACCGGCAGGTCGAGCTGCTCGTCCCAGGCCTTGTAGACCATGCCCATGCCGCCGACGCCCACCAACTCCAGGATGCGGTAGCGGCCGGCGAGCCGCGCCCCGGCCGCGAGCCTCTGGATCGAGCCGTCGGCGGTGCGGGTCGGGGTCTGCCGCAGCGAAGGCGGAGGGGTACCCATCGAGTCGGGCCTCACGGTCCGCCTGTGGACGGAGGCGCGTGCACCGCGAGGTTGCCTGCCCACTCAGAGGTAGGCCGGGCCACCCGCAGCGAGCGCTCCAGGACGGCGGAGACCTCGCCGGCGAGCCGCTGGCGCAGACCGGGGTCGGCTCCTGGAGTCTCCGCGATCCGGTGGGCCAGCTCCTTGAGCTCCGCGTCGAGGCGCGCCACGGCGATGGCGAGCCCCGCCTGGGCGGCCAAGGCCTCCAGGATCTCCAGGTCCAGCTCGGTGAACGCCGCTCCCAGCTTCCGGCTGTCGGCATACATCACGCCGATCAGCCGGTCGAGAGCGTGGACCGGCACGCAGAGGAGGGCGCGGATGCCGGTGCTGATGACACTCGCCCGCCCGCCCAGCTCGGCGTCCGAACGGACGTCCGTGCTCACCACCGGGCTGCCGGTGGCCAGAGCCCGCTGGACCGCGCCGAGGCTGCCCCCGAACTCCTTCGCCCTGAAGTCCTCCCAAGCCAGTCCCGAGCGGGCCGCCACCTCCATCTCCCCCTGGGGACTCGCCAACAGCAGGAAGCCGCGCTCGGCGTTCGTCATCTCGAGCATCGAGGCCACCACCCGCGGCAGCAGCTCACCCAGACCCAATCCGGGGACGAGGCCACGCCGCAGATCGAGCGACGTGGTCAGCCGCCGCAGCCGCTCCTCCTCCATCCGCTCGACCGGGAGCGACAGCGTCTCGAAGCGGGCGATCAGGCCGCCGAAGCTGATCCAGCTCTGCTCCCGGAGGGGCCGGCTCTCGACCAGCATGCCGCCGATGAACGTGCCGTTCTTGCTACCGGCGTCGGTGATCGACCAGCCCGACGGGTCCGGGGCGAGTATGGCGTGGCGCCGGGAGACGCGGTCGTCGTCCAGCATCACGCCGCAGTCCGGATCGCGGCCGACGACCGTCTCGCGGCTGTCCGGCAGCAGGTAGACCCGGGCCGGGCGGGACGGGAAGTGAACGGTCAGCCGCGCCGGCATCGCCGCTCTCGCGTCAGAGCCCGAGCTCGTTCTTCAGGCCCAGGCTGAAGCGTAGCGTCATCGCGCCGGCGCGCAGGTAGCCGGCCACGTTCTCCACGTCGCGGGCGGCCCGCCAGACGTCCGGGATGTCCGTGCCGCTGTGCTGCTGCACGGCGGCGAGAAAGCCGTCGATCTCCTGGATCGCCGCGGCCGTCGCAGCCAGCGCGACGTCGTCACGGACCGCCGCCAGGCGTGCGGACAGATCGCTATAGAGGGATCCGGACATGGAGCCGGCGTACTCGTGCAGCTCCTCGTCCAGCGCGCCGAGCTTGGCCTGGATGACCTGATCCACCGGCCGCGAGTCGGCGACGATCAGGAAGTCCGAGAAGCCACCCTCCGTGCCGCGCACCCGGTAGCTGCCGGCCCCCATGCTGACGGTGATGTCCTTGAAGGGCTCCCCGGCATGCGCGGAGTAGATGCGCAGCGGGCAGCCGGCGGCGTACTGAAGGTTGTGAGTGTGGACATCGAGGTTCGCGATGCCGCGGAAGGACAGCCCGCCCGCGGCCGGAGGCTCGATGCGCAGGAGCACCGGGAAGCCGGCGGGCACCGAGCCGGCCGGCAGGCGGGCGAGGAGGGCCGGATCGGTGGGGTTGACCACCTGGGCCGAGGCCCCGAGGCTCGTGAGGTTGAGCCCCGTCACGTTCTCGAAGCTCAGGGTGACGTCGGCGCCCAGGCCCCCCGGCAGCGCGACCGTGGCGCTGACCGAGCTCCCGTTCACGACCATGTTCACGACTCCCTGGGTGACGGCGGTGGCCGGAAGGGCCGCCGACAGCACGAAGGTCAGCCAGGCGAGGATCCTGCTCATACTCTCACCTCCAACAAGCGGAATACAAAGACCGAAAGGCTTTGCCCCTCCCTCTGACACACACGGGTAGACGTCAATGATGCCATAGGAAGGCAGGGAGACCAAAGTTTTTCCGTTTCAATCAGTTGTTGCACTCAGGCTTCTACACAACGAGGCGTCTCCCTCGGGGACGGCGGTGACCTTCTCCGGGAATGAAACCGGGCTCCGGTGGACTCTCCGGGGCCCGCCCGCGCCGCGTTCGAAACGGCCCTGGGAGGGGAGGGCTCGCTGGTCTGGGGGATCGTCGCCGTCGATCCCGAGACCCAGCAGACTTGGCTGCCGGCTGGTGCTGAAGTCGCCGGAGAAGGCGGCGAAGTAGGGCGGGCACGGGCGGCCCCGATGGAGCCGCCCCGGATTTCCTCAGGCCTAGGGACGGCCGACGACCCGGATGACGTCGGAGAGCTCGACGCTCTTGCCGTCCGCCGTGAGGGTGACCTTCACCGTGTGCCGCTGCCCGGTATGCGGGTCGTCCAGGGTCGCGTAGGCCTCGCTCTGGGAGAAGCGGGCCACGACCTGCTTGCCGACGCGCCGCACGTCCTGGGGCTTCACCGGCTCGGCGCCCGCCTTGTCCCCCACGAGCCGGACGGTGGTGAGGTCGATCTTGGCGAGGTCGCCGCCGCGGAGGAAGGCGTGGACCTGGCCCGAGCTGTGCTGCCAGTTGGTGTTCCAGTCGTCCGGCTGGATGCTGAGCTCGCTCTCCCCCTGGCCGCCGCCGCCCCCGTCGTCACCCCCTCCGGAGCCCACGATCCGCACGCCGTCCTTGAGCTCGGTCTTGGTGCTGGTCGCGCCCGCGCCGAGGTTGAAGCGCAGGGTCACCATCTTCTGGTCGCCGGGCTTGGGGCTGTCCAGCAGCTTGAAGGCGTCGGACTTGGAGAAGGTCGCCACCATCTGGCCGCCGGCGTAGCGGGTCGAGCGCGGATCGAGGGTCTTGCCGCCGTCGCCCACGAGCACGACCGAGCCGAGGTCGATCTTGCCCGCGTCGCCGCCGCGGACGAACGCCTGGACGTTGCCGTTGGCGTTGACCCAGTTGGTGTTCCAGGTGGCGGGATCGATCTGGAAGCTCAGGTCGCCGCCGTGGCCGTGACCGTTGCCACCTCCCCCGTTGCCGTGGCCGCCTCCGTTCCCACCGCGGGCCTTGGTGACCGCGCCGTCGGTAGCGGCGCTTCCGGTTGCGGCGGAGGAGGCCGCGGCGATCTTGGGCGAGGAGCTGGCGGGCTCGGTGGGGCTCTGTCCCGCCCGGTCACACCCCAGGGCGAGGAGAGGGAGGACGAACAGCCAGGGAGCCCATCGACGCGCAGGAGCAGGAAAATTCATGGCAAACCTCCTGGAGGTAAGAAGACATCACATTCAATTATGGCTATGTTTTTGGAGACTGGCAAGCCGCGGCGCGGCGGGGACGGGCCTACGGCCGGATGACCACCTTGAGCGCCTCCCGCCGCCGCATACTGCGCAGGGCCGCCTCCAGCTCGGAGAGGGGGCGCTCGGCGGAGAGGAGGGCTTCCGGGTGGAGCTTGCCGCCCGCCAGGAGGTCGAGGGCGCGCTGAAAGGTCGTGGGACGGTGGTGGTAGGCGCTCTTCACCGTGATCTCCGAGTAGTGGAGGCGGTGGGTGTCCAGGGGGACGGTGGTGCCCGGCGGGCAACCGCCGAAGAGCTGCACGAGCCCGCCCGGGCGGACCGAGGCGAGGGCGTCCTGCCAGGCGGCGGGGGAGCCGGTGGCCTCGATGGCGACGTCGAAGCCGTCCCCCGTCCGCGAGCGGCGGCAGAGGCGGGCCGCCTCGCCGCCGTCGCGGCTCACCTGGATGGTGGCGTCGGCGCCGAGCGCCCGCCCCACCTCCAGCCGCCAGGGGTTGGGGTCCGCCAGCACGATGTGATGCTCGCCGCCGGCCGGGAAGTCGGCGGGGGAATTCGCCAGCACGTCCACGAACAGCAGCCCGATCGGGCCGCCGCCATAGATCACGATCTCCGAGGCCCGCTCCAGCCCCGAGATCTCCAGGCCGTGCAGCACGCAGGCGAGGGGCTCGGCCAGGGCGGCGATCTCGAACGGCAGACTCGCCGGCAGCGGATAGGTGCTCACCTCCGTGAAGCGGCGGGGGACGAGCAGGTACTCGGAGAAGGCGCCATTCAGGTACTGGAGATTCGAGCAGAGGTTCTCCCTCCCCCGCGAGCACCACTCGCAGGCGCCGCACGGCGCGGAGTTGGCCACCACCACCCGGTCGCCCGGCCGCCAGCGCCCCGCCTCCAGGCCCACGGCGGTGATGGTGCCCGCCATCTCGTGCCCGAAGGGGGTGGGGGCCTTGAGCATGCGCGGATGGCCGCCGCGCTGGAAGACCTTGAGGTCGGTGCCGCAGGTGGTGGCCGCGCCCACGCGCAGCAGGAGCTCCCCCGGGCCCGGCTCCGGCACCGGCACCTCGCGCAGCTCCAACCGCTCCGGGCCCATCAGGAAGGCGGTGGTCTGGGTGACGGGGCGGGCGGCGCGCGGGCGGGCGGCGCGGGGCGGAGCGAGGGGGTTGGCCCGGCTCATGCCGCCTCGCCGTCCGGCACCAGCAGCACCTTGAGCGCCCGCCGCTCGCGGGCGAGGCCCACCGCCTCGGCGAAGCGGGAGAGCGGCAGCCGGTGGGTCACGAGGGGGGAGGGATCGAGCCGCCGCAGCGAGAGCAGGCGGAAGACCTCCCGCTGATCGGCGAGCGAGCTCGAATAGGTGCCGAGGAGCCGGCGCTCGCTCTTGAAGAAGGGGTTGAGATCGAAATCCGCGCGCTCGCCCTCGTCCGCGTGGGCGAACAGCACCACGGCCCCACCGGGGCGGGAGAGGGCCAGCGCCGCCTCCAGGGGGCCCGCGCCGCCGACCGTGTCGAAGACGGCGTCGGCGCCGAGGCCGTCCGAGAGATCCTCGACCGCGCGCCCGATCGCGTCCCCCGGGACCGCCGCGGCGTCCGCTCCCAGGCGGCGGGCGAGGCCGAGCCGGTCTTCCAGGGGATCGGAGACGGCGACCCGCAGGTCCGGATGGACCGCCTTGAGGACCAGGAGGTGGAGGAGCCCCATGCTGCCGGCGCCCAGGATGGCGGCGCAGCCGGGCGCCGGGGCCGTCTCGGCCAGGCGGGCGTGCCGGATGCCGCGCAGCACGCAGGCGGCCGGCTCCAGGAAGACGCCGGCCTCGTCCGAAACGTGGGGGGGAAGCCCGAAGGCCGCCTGCCGCACCGCGCGCTCGCGCACCAGCACCCATTCGGAGAACCCCCCCGGCACGAGCAGGTTCTCGCGGAAGGCGGGGCAGAGCGGCTCGCCGCCGCGCCGGCAGAGGGCGCACTCGCCGCACGCCGCGTGGTGGGGGACGGCGACGCGGTCCCCGGGCGCGAACCCGGCCACCCCCTCGCCCAGGGCAGCGACGGTGCCGACGATCTCGTGCCCCAGCACCGCGCCCTCCGGGGCGGTGCCGTGGCGCAGCTTGAAGAGGTCGGTACCGCAGAGGCCGGCGCAGCGCAGGCGCAGGAGCATCTCGCCGGGGCCGGGCACGGGCCGCGGGCGGGCCTCGATCCGCACCGCCCCCTCCGCGGCGCAGGCGGCCACGAGGGTCGAATCGGTGCGGGGGGGCGCGGTGGTCTCCATCTGCGTGGGGGAATCGTAGTGGCAGGGTAGAATGAATGTCCATGCCGTCCCGTCGACGCGCCATCCGCCGTCCCCGCCGGGTCCAGGTCCACTTCTGGCGGCAGGGCGATCCCACCGCCCACATCGGCTATACCACCAACATCTCGCTCACCGGGATGTTCGTCGCCACCAACAGCCCTCTGTCGTCGGGCGCCCGCATCCGCGTCGAGGTGGTCGACCGCGACCGGGGGTTCATGGTGGAGGGGGTGGTCGCCCACGCGCGGAAGAGTCCGCCGGAGCTGGCGCGCCTCAACCAGTCGGGGATGGGGGTCCGGTTCCTCTCGGTGGAGGAGCTGGTGCGGGAGCTGATGCCGGCGGGGCTCGCCGGGACCGAGGAGATCCCCCGGGAGGCCACCGCTTCCCGACCCGAGCCTCCATCGCCACCCCCGCCTCCGCCGGATGTGACCGAGTCCTTTCCCGTCGCCGCGCCGAGGCCGGCGCCCCCGCCTCCCGAGCCCGTTGCCGCTCCTCCCCCAAGGCCCGTCGTGCTGGTGCCGCCGCCTCCGCTCCCGCCGCGCCGGCCTCCGGCCCCCGTGGAGCCGTCGGGCGGATCGTTCACGGTGCATTTCTCCGGCATCGAGGAGTTCCTGGAGGTCTACCGGCGGGACATCCTGCAGGGGGGGCTCTTCGTCTCGACGCGCTACCCCGCGCGCCTCCAGGAGACGGTCAACGTCGAGCTCTTCCCGCCGGGCTTCGTGGTGGATCCGGTCCTGCTGCGGGCGCGGGTGGTCCAGCGCTTCGAGCCGCAGTCGGACACCGGGCCCAACCTGCTGGCCGGCATGGGGCTGGAGCTGCTGGACGTGCCGAGCCTGCTGGAGCGGCTGGGGCCGGTGGTGGAGCGGCTGCGGGGGCTTCAGCTCCGGCCTCCGGCCGTCTGAGCCTCCGTCCGTCCCCTGCTAGAATCCCCCCGCTATGCGGAAGTGGAGTATCGCGGCGATCGCCACTCTGGCGGGGCTCCTGGCCGCCGCGGCGCCGCCGCGGGCCGGCAAGGCTCCCGTTGCGTCCCGGCCTGTTTCCCGGGACATCGTCCTCATCACCATCGACACCCTGCGGGCGGACGCCCTGGGCTTCGCCGGCAACAGGCGGGCCCAGACCCCCGTGCTCGACCGCCTGGCCTCCCAGGGACGGATCTACACCAACGCCCACGCCCATAACGTGGTGACCCTCCCCTCGCACACCAACATCCTCACCGGCCTCTACCCGTTCCAGCACGGAGTGCGCGACAACACCGGGTTCAAGCTCGGCGCGAAGACCCAGACCCTGGCGACCGTGCTGCGCGGCGCGGGCTACGCCACCGGCGCCTTCGTGGGGGCCTTCCCCCTCGACTCGCAGTTCGGGCTCGACCACGGCTTCGACGTCTACGACGACCACTATCCCAAGGGGTCGAACGAGACCGAGTTCGTCCTCCCCGAGCGGCGGGGGGACGAGGTGGTGCGCCTGGCGCTCGCCTGGTGGAAGTCCCACGCGGGGAAGCCCCGCTTCCTCTGGGTCCATCTCTACGATCCCCACGCCGCCTACGAGCCGCCCGAGCCGTTCGCCTCCCGCTTCAAGGACAACCCCTATCTCGGCGAGGTCGCCGCCGCCGACTCCTTCCTGGCGCCGCTCCTCGGGCCGTTCCTGGACGGCAGGGAGAAACCGGCCCTGGTCGTGGTCACCGGCGACCACGGCGAGGCGCTGGGCGATCACGGCGAGCAAACCCATGGCCTCTTCGCCTACGAGGCGACGCTCAAGGTGCCGCTCGTCGTCTGGGGGCGGGGCGTCGCGCCGGGGCGGGACGCCCGCTCGGCGCGGCATGTGGACATCTTCCCGACCGTGCTCCAGGCGGCCGGGGTGGCGGCGCCATCCGGGCCGCCGCGCCGCCCCGGGCGCTCGCTCCTCGGGCCCCCGGACGCCGGGGATTCCTACTTCGAGGCGCTCTCGGCCACGCTCAACCGGGGGTGGGCCCCTCTGCGCGGCCTGCTGCGCGGCGGCACCAAATTCATCGCCCTGCCGCTCCCCGAGGTCTACGACCTGCCGAAAGACCCGCGCGAGAAGGACAACCGCTTCGACGCGGAGCGCCAGGCGGCGCGCAACGTCTTCTCGGCGCTGCCCAAGGAGTCGGCCTGGCCGCCGAAGCGGGAGAGCCTGACCCCCGAGGACGCGGCGCGTCTCGCCAGTCTCGGCTACATCTCCGGCGCCGCGGCGGCGCGCGAGATCTATGGCCCCGAGGACGATCCCAAGCGGCTGATCGGCCTCGATCAGAAGGTCCACGACGTGATCGACTTCTATATGCGCGGCAAGCTGGACGACTCTATCCGCCTGGCGCGCGAGGTCGTGCGCGAGCGACCCACGATGTCGCTCGGCTATTCGCTGCTGGCGCAGGGGCTCCTCCAGGCGGGGAAGAGCCCCGAGGCGCTCGACATCATGCTCAAGGCGCGGGCCCAGGGGGCGGTCTCGGACGCCCTGCTGCGCCAGCTCGGGCTCACTCTTTCTGAAATGGGGCGGGCGAAGGAGGCGGTCGAAATCCTCAAGCCGCTGGCGGAGAAGCTGGGCGACCCGCAGTCGCTCAACGCCTACGCCCTCGCGCTCTCCGAAGCCGGCCGGCAGAAGGAGGCCTTCGCGGTCCTCCAGAAGGTCCTGGAGAACGATCCCGACAACCCCAAGGCCTTCGAGCAGGTCGGCCTGGTCGAGCTCCGCCTCAATCACTGGGCGCAGGCGCGCGACCGCTCCCGCAAGGCCCTGGCGCTCAACCCCAAGCTGCCGCTCGCCTGGAACAATCTCGGCGTCGCCCTCTTCCAGCTCGGGAGCAAGGCCGAGGCGCTCGACGCCTGGCAGAAGGCGGTCGACTTCCAGCCCGACCTCTGGGACGCCCTCTGGAACCTCGGCACCCAGGCCGCCGCCATGGGCCGCGCCGATCAGGCCCGCCGCGCCCTGGAACGCTTCGCGGCCGGCGCGCCGCCGGACCGGTACGGGCAGGACATCGAGAAGGCGCGGGCGTTTCTGCGGCAGGGGAAGCGATGAATCATCGTGAGCTCAATGCCAAGGCGGGGGATCCGACCGATCCGTCGGATCCGTCGGATCGGTCGGATCGGTCGGATCCGCCCCCGCGGGGCGGAAAAAAAGGCTTTTTGATCGGGTTGCTCCTCCTCGCCGCCTGCACCCACCCCAACAACCCCGCCGCCCCGGACGTCCCCAAGGGCACTCCGGTCATCCTGATCTCGATCGACACCCTCCGCGCCGACCACCTGCCGGCGTACGGCTACAAGGGGGTGGAGACGCCGGCGATCGACGCCGTGCGGCGGGACGGCGTCCTCTACGAGCATGCCTATTCGACGACACCGCTCACGTTTCCCTCGCACACGACCCTGCTGACCGGCGTGCTGCCGGCCGTGCACGGGGTGCGCGACAACGTCGGCTACAAGCTCGACGCAGGCAAGGTCGAGCGGGGGGAGCTGCCGTTCCTGCCGGAGATCCTGAAGAAGGCGGGATATGCCACCGGCGGCGCCGTCTCCGCCTACGTGCTGCAAGGGAAGACCGGGCTCTCGACCGGATTCGATTTCTACGAGGACGCGGTCGAGTTCCGCACCAACACCGGTCTCGGCGGTCTCCAGCGGCCGGGGGAGGAGACGCTCAAGCTTTCGCAAAGCTGGCTCCAGTCGGTCAAGGACAAACCGTTCTTCTTCTTCTTCCACATCTACGAGCCGCACACCCCGTACGCGCCGCCCGAGCCCTACGCCTCGCGCTATCCGCTCAAGTACGACGGCGAGATCGCCGCCGCCGATCACATCGTGGGCGAGCTGATCGATCAATTGAAAACGCTCGGCGTCTATGACCGCGCGCTCGTGGTGCTCCTTTCGGATCATGGCGAGGGGCTGAACGATCACGGCGAGGAGGAGCACGGCGTCCTGCTCTACAACGAGGCGATCCACGTTCCCCTGATCGTAAAGCTGCCGAAATCCCAGAACGCGGGCGCGGCCACCGCGCGTCCGGTGCAGCTCCTCGACGTCACCCCCACGGTGCTCGGCCTGCTGGGGCTGGAGGTGCCGCGGGCGTGTCCCGGCGTCTCGCTGCTCGCCGCCAACGTGCCGCCGCGCCGGATCTATGCGGAAACCTTTTATCCGCGCCTCCACTTCGGCTGGAACGAGCTGTTTTCGCTGATCGATGAGAAGGACCACTACATCGAGGGCCCCGATCCCGAGCTCTACGACCGCCAGAAGGACCCGGGGGAGAAGGCGAACGTCCTGCGCGGCGAGCGGCGGGTCTACGCCTCGATGCGCAAAGACCTCGAGACCTACGACCGCCGCCTCGCGCCCCCCGCCGCGGTGGACGAGGAGTCGCGGCAGGCGATGATGGCGCTCGGCTACATCGGCTCCGGCGGCGAGGTGTCCGCGGGGCCGCTGCCGGACCCCAAGAGCAAGATCGGCACGCTGGGCGACCTGCGCGAGGGGTTCCGCCTGATCGCGGCCAGGTCCTTCCCGCAGGCGGCCGACGCCTTCCGCAAGGTGATCGCCGAAAACCCCAAGATGGTCGACGCCTGGGAGTACCTGGGCCGCGCGCTCCAGCGCAGCGGCCGTAGCGAGGAGGCGCTCGCCGCCTACAGGCAAGGGCTCGCGGTCTCGAACGGCTCGCCGCAGATCGCGGTCGCCGCGGCCTCGCTCTACTACGACCTCGGCCGGCTGAACGAGGCGGAGACGCACGCCAAGATGGCGGTCGCCACCCACCCCTCCTTCGCCCACGGCCTGCTCGCCCAGATCGCCCTCCAGCGCGAAGACCTCGACCGCGCGGAGAAGGAGGCGCGGGCGGCGATGGACGAGAAGAGCCTGCGCCTGGGGCCGATGATCACCCTCGCCGAGGTGCTCCACGCCCGCAAGGACGACGCGGGGGCGCTCGACCTCACCCGCAAGGCGGCGGAGACCTACAACCAGCGCGAGGCCAAGGACCCCGAGCTGATCCGCGGCCTCGCCCTGATCCACGGCAAGATCCTGGCCGACCAGGGGGACGTCCAGGGCGCGGAGGCCTCCTTCAAGAAGGAGATCGAGATGTTCCCCGACAGCATCCGCGCCTATTCGAGCCTGGCGATCCTCTACGCCCTCTCCGGCCGCCCCGCCGAGGTCGCTCCCACGCTGCGGACGCTGGTGGAGAAGAACCCCTCCCCCGTGGCCTACGCCGAGGCGGTGAAGACCCTGCGCATCCTCAACGACCCCGGCTCGGCCGCGAAGCTACTCAGCTACGCCCAGACCCGGTTTCCGGGAGACGCGGGGTTGCGGAAGCTGGGGTAGGTTTGCTGGTAAGCTACGATCGGGCAAGGAGATCACCCGTGAAAGAGATCAGAAAGAGGTACGTGGTCGACGAGGAGAACCGCCGTGTGGCGGTGCAGATCGACCTGGAGACGTTCGAGGAGATCGAGCATCTCCTGGAAGACCGCGGGCTGTTCGAGCTCATGGCAGAAAACCGCGACCAGGAAATCCTGGACCTGGACACGGCCAGGAGGTATTACGCCGGCTTGGACAAGTCCGAGTGAAAGTCCTTTTCAAGAAGGTGTTCCTGAAGGATTTGGCAGCCGTTCCGGCAAAGATGAGGCCGCAGATCGAGCGCTTCGTCTTTGAAGAAATGCCTCGGATTGAATCGGTCGAAGCGATAGGGAGAGTCGAGAAGTTGAAGGGCTACACAGGGTATTACAAGACCCGCTTCGGTGACTACAGGGTAGGAATGCGAGTCGAAGGGGATACTGTGACCTTTGAACGCGTTCTCAATCGGAAGGAGATCTACCGGAAATTCCCTTGATCCAGCTTCCCCCTGAAACATCCCCCGCCCCTCCAGCGTAGGGACATACGGCACCACCTCATTCCAGGGGGACGACCGCCGTGGAAGCTCTGCTGCAGGATCTCCGCTTCGCCGTCCGGATGCTCTTCAAGAGCCCGGGCTTCGCCGCCATCGCCGTGATCTGCATCGCCATCGGCATCGGCGCCAACACGTCGATCTTCAGCGTGGTCAACGCCATCCTGATCCGGCCGTTCCCCTACGCGGACCCCGACCACATCGTGGGGGTGCACGAGGTCCAGCCGAAGAACAACGTCGACAGGGCGGGCCTCTCCAACCTCGACTACCGGGACCTGCGCGAGCAGGTGACCGCGCCGTTCTCCGAGACGGCGGCCTCTACGCAGCGGAGCATCACCTTCTCGGGCGACGGCGACCCCGAGCGCGTCGAGGGGGCCTCGATCTCCTGGAACCTGTTCCAATTCCTCGGCATCCATCCCGCCCGCGGCCGCCTCTTCCGGCCGGACGAGGACCGCGCCGGAGCGCCCGGCGCCGTGCTGCTGAGCCACGAGATCTGGATGCGCCGCTTCAACGGCGATCCGGGGGTGATCGGCAAGACGGTCCTGGTCAACGCGGCGCCCCATACGATCGTCGGCGTGATGCCGCCGGGCTTCAAATATCCCGAGAACCAGCTCGCCTGGACCCCGCTCGAGCCGTTCGTCCACGACAACCCGCGCTCCGAGCGCAACCTCGCCGTCCTCGCCCGGCTGCGGCCGGGGGTGAGCGTGGAGCGGGCCGGGGTGGAGGTGAAGGCCTTCGTCGAGCGGATCGCGGCCCAGTGGCCGGACTCGCACATGGGCTGGAGCGGCGGCGTCCGGCTGCTGCGCGAAGAGGCCGCCGGGCCGAAGCTGCGCCTGATCCTCCTGACCATGCTGGGAGCGGTGATCTGCGTCCTCCTCATCGCCTGCTCGAACGTGGCCAACCTGCTGCTCGCGCGGGCCACGGTGCGGCAGCGGGAGGTGGCGGTGCGCGCCGCCTTCGGCGCCGGCCGCCTGCGCCTGTTCCGCCAGTTCCTCACCGAGAGCGTGGTGATCGGGCTGCTCGGGGGCGCCCTGGGCGTCGCCTTTGCCTACTGGGGCATCCGCTGGATCGAGATCTCGATCCCGGCCGACAGTCCGCCCCCCTACTGGATGAAGTTCACCATCGACGGCACGGTGCTCCTCTATACCTTGGGAATCGCCGTGGTGACCGGCCTCCTGTTCGGGATCGCTCCCGCCCTCCAGGCGCTCAAGACCGACCTCCAGGAGACCTTGAAGGAGGGAGGGCGCGGCGCGGGAGGCAGCCTCCAGCGCAACCGGCTGCGGAGCGCTCTCGTGGTGGCCCAGGTTGCGCTGTCGCTGACCCTGCTGGTCAGCGCCTCCCTCTTCGTGCGCAGCTTCCTCAAGATCCAGGACGACGGCGGCGGCCTGAGCACGGCCCACATGATGACGATGCGGATCTACCTCCCGGCGGGCCGTTATGAGAAGGACGAGGACATGAGCCGCCGGGTGGAGGACGTGGTGCGGCGGATCGAGACCCTCCCCGGCGTCGAGGCCGCCTCGGCGTCGAACAACATCCCGCTGGGGGATGGCGGAGGATTCGGCCGGATCGCCGTCGAGGGGAAGAATTTCCCGCGCGGCGAGGAGCCCAACATCTTCTGGGCCGGAGTGGGGCCGCACTTCCTCCGGACGATCGGCCTCAAGCCGCTCAGCGGCCGCAGCTTCACCGACGCCGAGGGGACCTCGCGTTCCCACGTCGCCCTGGTCAACCAGAAACTCGCCGCCAAGATCTGGCCGGGGCAGGACCCGGTGGGACGGCGCTTCCAACTGATCGAAGACAAGAAGGCGGAATGGATCTCGGTGATCGGCGTCGTCCCCGACTTCAAGAGCGAGGACGTCGACAGCGATCTGCAGCCGAGCGCGTTCCTGCCCTACCCCTACCAGGCGTCGCGCAATACGGGATTGACGATCCGGACCCGCTCCAACCCCTTGCAGGTCGTGGCCGACGCGCGGCGGCAGATCCGGGCCTCCGATCCCAATCTGCCGATCTTCGACGTCTACACCCTGGAACAGGTCCGGCAGCACGGCATCTGGGAGTTCCGTTTCCTGGGCGGCATGTTCACGGTCTTCGGCGGCATCGCGCTCTTCCTCGCGGCGATCGGGGTCTACGGCGTGCTCTCCTACTCGGTGAGCCAGCGGGTGCGGGAGATCGGGGTGCGGGTGGCGCTGGGGGCCCAGGAAGGGGACGTGGTCGGGCTGGTGCTGCGCCAGGGGATGATCCTCGCCCTCTTCGGCATCGTCTTCGGGCTCCCCCTGGCGTTCGGGGCCTCGCGGGTGGTGGCCGGCACGCTCTACAACACCAGCCCCAACGATCCGGTGAGCTTCGGCCTCATCTCGGTCGTGCTCGCCGCCATCGCCGCCCTGGCGAGCTATATGCCGGCCCGCCGGGCCCTGGACGTCGATCCGCTGGACGCGTTGCGGGGGGAGTAGGCCCTTGAAGCCAGGCCGCGCCGCGTTTCTCGCGCTGGTCCTGGCCCAGGCGGCTCATTCGATCGAAGAATATTTCAACCGGCTGTACGACGTGCTCGCCCCCGCTCGCTTCGTGAGCGGTCTGTTTTCCAGTGACCTCAGGACCGGTTTCATAATCTTCAACGTTTTGCTCGTGGCGTTCGGCTTTGTGTGCTTTTTTGGCCCCGTTCTGCGCGGCAGCCGTTCAGCGCCAGGGCTCGCATGGCTCTGGGTGATACTCGAATTTCTCAACGGGTGCGCTCACATGATCTGGGCGGCTTCGGCGGGGTCTTACCGGCCCGGCCTCGTGACGGCTCCGTTCCTTGTTGCAATCGCGGCGATCTTGGGTCGGAAGCTCACGCGAGCTGCTTGACATCCTGAAATAGATCGCCGATCCTGAGGAAACAGGGGGCAGCGATCGCCATGGAAGCAAGAAAATTGCGAGTGTGCGTCGTCGGTGCCGGGGTGTCCGGTCTCACCGCGCTCAAGGAAGCCCTGGAGGAGGGGCACAGCGCGGTCTGTCTGGAGCGCGAGAGCGCTCCCGGCGGGGTGTTCACCACGGGCGTGGCCTACGACCCGATGCAGCTCACGGTCTCCCAATACTTCATGGCCTATTCGTCCTTTCCTCCGCCGCTGGAGGAAGAGCGCCGCCATTGGTTTCGCCAGGAGTACGCCGCCTACCTCGAGCGCTTTCGCCAGCGGTTCGGGCTCGACCCGCACATCCGTCTCAACTGCGCGGTCGAGACGGTGAGCCGCGAGGCGGACGGCTCGTTCACCGTCGAATACACACAAGAGGGGACGAGGGTCCGCGACCGCTTCGACGCCGTCGCGGTCTGCCGCGGCGCGTTCCGTGCCGAGGCGCCGCGCATGCCGGAGCTCCCCGGCGCCGGGACGTTCCAGGGGGAGATCACGCACACCGCGAGGTACAAGGGCGCGGAGCCCTTCCGCGGCAAGCGGGTCGTGTGCATCGGAATGGGCGAGACCTCCGCGGACGTAACGCACCAGATCTCCGAGGTGGCCGCGGCCTGCCATCTGGCGCTGCGGAGCTACCCGCTGCTCATCTCACGCCATCCGTATGGCGGACGCGACACGAACGATGGCTACACGACCCGGCTGCTGGGGTGGGCTCCGCGTCAGCACATGCAGGAGTATTACGGTAAGCGCGTCCAGGCAGACCTGGAGTCAGGCAATGCCCACAGGGCGCTGGTCAGCGAATGGTTCATCAAGGCGGGCTTCACCGGGAAACCCCTCGAGAAAAATGACGACTTCGTCGAGAGCCTGCTGAATGGAAAAATCCATCACGTCCCCCACGGCGTCGCCTGTCTCGAGAGGAACACGGTTCATTTCACGAACGGCGAGCACGTCGAGGCGGACGTGGTCATGTGCTGCACCGGCTACGAGGAGAGCTCGATTCCAGCGGAGTGGCTGGGCGGGCTCGAGGTCAAGGACGTGCGCCGGCTGTTCAAGAACGCGTTCCATCCGGATGTCGGCCCTCGCCTGGCCCTGATCGGTTGGACCCGTCCGTTCAACGGTGGCGTGCCGGCCTGCTCCGAGATGATCTCACGATATTTCGCCCTGCTGTGCAGCGGCAAGCGCGAGCTCCCCGCCCGGCCGGACATGGAGCAGCGGATCGAAGAGGACATGGCGCGCGAGGAGGCGGCCTTCGCGCAGACCAGGCACATCCGTACGCTCGTCGACTTCACCAGTTTCCTCGACAGCGTCGCCGATCTCGTCGGCTGCGCGCCAAGGCTGGCGGACCACCTGGACGATCCCCCGCTCCTCTACAAGCTGATCTGCGGCAGCGGCATCGCGGCCACCTACCGCCTCCGGGGCCCCGGCGCCGACCCGGAGATGGCGCGCCGGGTGATTCTCCGGCTGCCGGTGGTCCGTGACTCCGTCGACCTCGATCTGCTTCCCCACGCGCTCGCGGGTCGCGTCGAGGAGTCAGCGATCCCGGCGATCCATGAGATCGTCGAGCAGCAGTTTGCGTCGGACACGCAGCTCACTTAACGCCTCGGCCATGGATGTCCGGAGAGGTTCGGCTGGCACCTCCTCCTCGGCACCTCCTCCGCCGCGAGGCCCCAGTGCGGAGCTTGGGGTGTCCTGGCGTCGATGGTACGATGATCCGGGAGGAGGGCCATGGCTGCGAGGATTTTCGTCGATCGGCAGAAGATCATCGATTTCTGCCGCCACCACCACATCCGCAGATTGGCGTTCTTCGGCTCCGTTCTCCGCAACGATTTCGGGCCGGAGAGCGACGTCGACGTCCTGGTGGAATTCGAGCCCGGTCACGTGCCTGGCCTCGCGTTCCTTTCGATGGAGGAGGAGCTCTCGCGGATTTTGGGCCGGAAGGTGGACCTGAATACACCCGGATTCCTCAGCCCGTATTTCCGCGATCAGGTTTTGGCGGAAGCCGAGGTTCAGTATGCCCAGGCGTGAGAGCGGAGTGAGCCTTCGCCAGATGCACGACTACGCGCGCGAGGCGATGGACATGGTCCGCGATCGAGCTCGTGCAGACGGCTCGCATGGTTCTGGGTTGGGCTCGAGCTGCTCAACGGGTGCGCTCACATGACCTGGGCGGCTTCGGCGGGGGCCTATCGGCCCGGCCTTGCGACGGCCCCGGTCCTCGTTATAATCGCATTGATTTTGGGTTGGCAATTGCAACGCTGTTCGTCAGTATCCCGCACAGCCGTCTGATCCTTTCTTGTGGACACCGAGCACGACAGGTGCGTATAGTAAGGGGTCGCTTTGGGCGAAGCTCACGTCGTCTTCCGGAGGATTCCTGGAGACCCTGAAGCTCGGGTTTCAGGCCGCCGGAGCCGACGCTCCTCGATTCGTCCGTGGGTTTCCCCCAACGCGCTGGGCGTTTCCCCGATTTCCGGACGTCGAGGCCCCAATGCAAGCGTGGACAGCCCCAATCGGCTGGACCAACGCCCTGACGCAAGCGGCGTTTCCCCCAAATTCGGCGGCGCCTGCCCCAATCCCGCCGGCCTCCCCCCCAACCGCCTGAGCGATCGCCCAATTTCCTGGAGGATTCCCCCAATCTCCGCGGCGCCCGCCCTCCCGGCGTGAGCCGTCCGTCCCGCGTCGCGCGCGGCGGCGAGAGCCTCTGTGAGACCAGGGATTTTGCGGCACGCCTCAGCCGTGAACGGCCGGAGAGATCCCGAGGCCGCGGGCGAGATCGGCCTCGAATTCCCGCCAGTGCTGGAAGCGGGCCGCGAGAGCCTCGGCGTCGATCTCGCGGCCGGCGAGCCGGTAGAAGAGCTCCCAGTGGCGGCGCTCCGCGGGGCCGAGGTCGGCCAGGAGGTGCGCGACCTCCCGGTCCTGGTCCTCGACGACCTCCAGGAGACAGGTGAACCGCTCGCAGCTCCGCGCCTCGATCATGGCGCCGAAGAGCAGGCGGTCGACCTTGGTCCAGGGCTCGCGGCCGGGGACGATCTGCGACCTCAGGGCCTGGGCCCAGGGGTTCTTCCGCCGTCCGCCGAGAGGCCAGCCCCGCTTTCTCAGGATCGCCACCACCCGCCGGAAGTGCTGCACCTCCTCGGCCGCGAGCGCCGCGGCGCGCTCCACGAGCTCGCCGTCCTCGGGGTAGTGGCCGGCCAGCGACAGGGCATACACCGCGACCTGCTGCTCGCAGACCGCGTGATCGGCCAGGAACTCGGGCAGGCGCGAGGCCGCGAGCTCCGCCCAGGACCGGGGCGTCCGGTGGAGCAGGGGGAGCGCGGAGAGCACCTCCTCGAAGGCGGCCGGCGGGGTCGGGCGGCTGTCGTTGTCGGCGGAGCGTGGCATAGGGCTGAATCATACCCTTTCGTGCCGGCCCCAGGCAGCTCAATCCAGGCTGAGCAAATTTCGCCCTTCAGAGCTGCTCCCGCACCACTGGTGCCAGCAACCGCAACCAGCGCAGCTCCAAATCTTCCCCGCGGGAGCATCGATCCGCGATGCCTTTCCGAGCGTAATTATTTCAGCGAGCGTGTAACAAAATGCGTTGTCGGACGCCTACCTAAGTATGGAGCGCCTCCAAATCTCAATTGCGCGAAAGGTGGGGGCCTCAGCAAACGCAGTATGGATCCTGAAGCAACCTAAGGAGTAAACGCTATGAGAAAGTTAGGCGCATCAGCCATAACATTACCGTCTTTGCGACTTACGAGAGTACTTATACTCACTGCGCTTATCGCGGCCTCTGCTGGACTTTCCTTGTTAGTCGTCAATGATGCTGCCGCAGACAATCTAACTAACGATGTGGAGGGCTGGAACCAGTATGGCTTCGCCTTAGAGGTTCACAAGTCAGAGTCGTTGAGCGACCTGATCTTCACGTGGCAGTGCCGACCGCCAAACCACTATGACGCTTTTAATGTCAGAGTCCGCATTTCGGACGGTAGAGAGGGTCAAGTCGAGGTGCGGGGAGGCAACCACGGGAGCTACCGGGAGCGAAACGCAGACGTGGGCAGGACCTATACTTTAATGGTACAAGGTTGTGATACAGGTACCTTTGGCTCAACGTGTACCGAGTGGTCTCAGTTGCAGATCAGGAACGACCGGGACTTACGCTGAGCATAGGCCCCGGCTGAGGGTGAGACAACCGGGGCCACCTCTTGCTCAGAGTTGGCCCCGCACCACCGGCGCCAGCAACCGCAGCAGGCGCAGCTTCCAGACCTTCCTCCGCGGGACCCCCGGATAGGGCTCCTCGGCTCCTTCCGGGAAACCCCGGGCGTCGATCCGCGCCGACTTTTCGAGGTGGCCGTCCATCCGGGTCCGCATCTCCCCGGCCAGCGGGCGGTCGCGGACGACCAGGGCGAGCTCGGTGTTCAAGTTTTCGGAGCGGGGATCGAGGTTGTAGGAGCCCACGATCACCGTCTCGCCGTCGATGACGGCGGCCTTGGCGTGGAGGCACTCCGGGCCTTGATACTCCCAGAGCTCGACGCCGCTTCGGACCAGATCCTTCTTGTGGCCCACGTAGCCCGCCTGGGGCCAGAGGTTGTCGGTGGCGCCCAGTCCATTGGTCAGGATGCGGACGTGGACCCCCCGGCGGAGCGCCTCGTCCAGGGCCTTCCGGAAGGCGCGGGAGGGGACGAGGTAGGGGGACTCGATGACCGCGGACTCGCGGGCGAGCCCAAGCAGGTCGCGGAGCTCCGAGCCCACCTTGCGTGTCCGGTCCTTGGGATCCACGGGGTCGTGGAGGAAGCGGACCGGGCCGGCCTCAATGAGCATGGCGGGAGGACGGTTGGGATCGTTCCGGGCCTCCTCGATCCGCGCGTCGAGCCAGGCCTTGTGATGGTCGAGGAGGCGCGCGGCCTCGACGATCTCCGGAGCGGTCGCCGGCGCGCGGACGGGGCGGACCTCGCGGCTCGACCAGAGGGCGAGGAAGTAGCGGCGGGCCTCGGCGGCGGCGTCCCCCTCGACCTGGAGGTCGCAATCGACGTAGTTGCTCGACCGGATCTGCTGGCCGAAGCCGAAGTAGGTGCTCTGGAGGTTGCGCCCGCCCGCCAGCAGGGCCCGGCCGTCGGCCACCGTGAGCTTGTCGTGCATCCGCCGGACGAGCCAGAGCGGCCGGTCGAGGCGGAAGGGGTGGTACTCGCGGATCTCGATCCCCTCGGCCTTGAGATGGGCCTGGACGGCGCGCGGGATCTGGTTCCACTGGGCGTCCACGATCAACTGGACCCGTACCCCCCGGCGGGCGGCGTCGCGCAGCAGGCCGAGGCTGGTGAGGGTGAAGGGGTCATCCCCGAAGATGAAGGCCGAGGCGAGGATCTCCTCCCGCGCCGCCAGCACCATCTCCACCCGCGCCTCCGCCGCCTGCCGGTCGGTCGCGAGGATGCGGACCCGGTCGGCGAGAGCGGGGGAGGGGAGGAGGAGCATGGCGAGGAGGAGCGCGGGTTTCACCTAATCCGACCCCGTCGGCAACGGCTCGTCCTTGGTCAGGAAGGCCGGCCGCTTCATCTCCTTCACGCAGGAGGTGTCGAGGCCGTAGGGGGTGCCGTTGGCCACGAAGTCGCTGATCAGCTTGGCGTAGCAGTCGACGTGGGAGAGGCCGCCGGGCCCGTGGCTGCCCTCCCGGACCACCACGTTGAGGCTGTTCGGCAGGCGGCGCGCGACCTCGGCGGCCCATTCGGGCGGTGTCGCTGGGTCGAGCCAGCCGGTGAGGAGCAGCGCCGGCGCCGTCGACTCGACCGGCTGGAAGAACGACTCCGGCACCCGGGCGCGCGGCCAGTAGGCGCAGGCGGCGACCTGGTCGCGGATGCGGTCGTCCCCCTGATAGGTGTCGGCGATCAGGGCCGGGACCTCTTTCGGATCGATGCGCGCCACGTCCTCGGCGCAGGTGATCGAGAGGTACATGCCGATGTCCCAGCCCGGATCGGTGCGGTCGAGCACGGTCATCAGGATCATCGGGCGGTAGTCCCCCTGCGCCGCCATATGTACGTAGAGCGGGATACGCACCGAGAGGAAGGGGGAGTACTGCATCGCGCGGAGGGTGGTGGTGAAGGCCCCCTTGGCGATCGAGAGCTCGACCGGCTTGCCCGTCTTCGGGTGCTGGACCGTCTGCTTCACCGGCCCCTGGTCGAGCCGGGCGACCACCTTCGCGAGATCCCCCCGGACGTCGGGGAAGGCCGCGCGGCAGGTCTCGTCGGCCAGGCAGTCGTCGAACAGCTTGTCGATCGATTCCTGGGCTTTGCGGGCGTGGTAGAACGGCATCCTGGCGTCCATGATCATGACGCCGGTGAGGATGGCGCTGCGGACGTGGTCCGGGTGCTGCCGCATGTAGGCCTCGGCCGCCCGCGTGCCGTAGGAGCCGCCGAAGACGTTGATGCGGTCGTAGCCGAGCCAGGCGCGCGCGTCGTCGAGGTCGTCCATGGCGATCGCCGTGGTGTATTGCGTGAGGTCCGCCTGGGCCGCGAGCCTGGGCTCGCAGGCCTTGAGGGTCTCCTGGGGGAAGAGGGTCCGCACGTAGCCCTGGAGGTCGGCGTCGCTCCCGGGCAGGTCGCAGTGGAGGGGGTGGGACCTGCCGGTCCCCCGCTGGTCGACGAAGACGAGGTCCCGCTGCTTGCGGATCTCGGCGAGGAAGCCGGCGAAGCCCGCCGCGGCGCCGGTCGAGCCGTAGCCGGGGCCGCCGTTGATGTAGAAGACCGGGTCCGGCGCCGGGTTGGCGCTCTGGGCGGGGAGGACGACCATGTAGATGTCGATCTTGCGCCCCTGGCGGGTGGCGCGGTTCTCCCAGACCGGCAGGGTGCCGCAGAGGACCTCCTCCTTGATCCCCTCGACCTGACAGGGCTTGAGCTTCTGGGCGACGGCGCGCGCCGCCGGCTGCGCTCCGGCGAGCGTGGGGACGAGCAGGGCGAGGCCGAGCAGAGGCGAGGCGAGCTTTCTCATGATGTCTCCTTAGATGCCTGCTCCGCTTTACGTTAGCCGTCCCGCCCGGGTTTCGGTGAAACTTCCCCGGCCCGGCGGCATCGAAGAGTCCAGAACGGCGCCATGGGCGTATTGTTGAGGAGGAGGCCGAGACCCGATGATCCCAGAAAAGCCCGTCGAAGAGGAGGAGCCCGCTCCGTCCGTTCCCGAGGCTGAAGAGCCCGCGGCGGCCGCTTCGGAGCCTCCTCCAGCCGCCGTTCCCGCCCGCCGGCCGCTGGTGAAGCGCCACCACGGGATCGTGCGTTTCGCCCACTGGGCCAATACCGTGCTGCTGCTGGGAATGATCGCCAGCGGGCTGCAGATCTACATGGCCTTCACGCACTTCGGCATCCGCGGCGGCCCGTACTATCCGAACCCCTGGGACGGCAAGCCGTTCCCGGCCTGGGCCCGCCTCGGGGGGTGGCTGGCGGGGGGGCTCAACTGGCACTTCGCCCTCGCCTGGCCGTTCGTGCTCACCGGGCTGCTCTACGTCGTCTACCTCGCCGTCTCGGGCGAGTGGCGCTCGCTCCTGTTCCGGCCACGCGACGTCCCCCGCGCCTGGCAGATGCAGCTCTATTATCTCCGCCTGCGCCGCGAGCATCCGCCGCAGGGGAAGCACAACGCCCTCCAGAAGCTCGCCTATACGTCGATCATGCTGCTCGGGGCATTGTCGGTCTTGACCGGCTTCGCCGTCTACAAGCCGACCGAGCTGCACTGGCTGACCACTCTGTTCGGCGGCTACGAGCTCGCCCGCTACTGGCACTTCTGGGCCGTCTGGATCTTCGTCGCCTTCATCGCCGTCCACGTCGCCCTGGTCTTCCTGGTGGACCCCGCCTCGCTGCGGGCCATGATCACCGGCTGGTACCGGGGGAGGTTCCCGAGCCATGACTGATCCGCGTTTGAGCCGCCGCGATCTCCTCCGCCTGGGATTGACCGCCGGCGCCGCCTCGCTCGCCGGCGCCTGCGGCTGGCAGGGGGGCCCCCTGATGCCGGCGCTGCAGGGCGCCTCCCGCCTGAACGACTGGGTGGGGGAGAAGGTGTTCCTCTCGCACCGCCATCTGGCGAAGGACTACCCGGTCTCGGCCCGCACCCCCGAGCGGAATTTCCCCGCCTACGCCATCAGCCGGCCATTGCCGCAACTTCCGAACCCGGCGGCGTGGGCGCTGGAGGTAGGGGGGAAGGTGCGCAAGCCGATGCGGCTGACGATGGAGATGCTCCAGGCCCTGCCGCGCGTGCGCTACACCATCAAGCATCACTGCGTGGAGGGGTGGTCGGCGATCGCCACCTGGACGGGGGCGCCGCTCTCCTCGGTCATCCACCTGGTCGAGCCCACGGACGAGGCGCGCTACATCCGCTTCGACAGCTTCGACGCCAACTATTACAACGGCTGGGACCTGGAGAGCGTGCTCCATCCGCAGACGATCCTCGCCTACGCCTTCAACGACCGCCCCCTGGAGCCCGCGCACGGCGCGCCCCTGCGGGTCTACTCCTCGACCAAGCTGGGCTACAAGCTCACGAAATTCCTCACCAAGATGACCTTCACCAGCGAGCGGCCGGGGGGGTACTGGGAGGATCAGGGGTATCCGTGGCTGGGTGGGGTGTAGGGGGCGGCCCTAGCGCAATCTCCAGAGGCAAACTCCAGAGAACCGCCCTGGAAGGGCGGATATTCACCAGCCTGGGGTTTCAACCCCAGGTGGGTGGAGGACCGTGGTTTTCTCCCGGCCGACACCGTCCGCCGTCTCGCCCGGCCTCGGCACCGTTTTCGCCCCCGGCCCCCGCCTGGGGTTGAAACCCCAGGCTGGTGAATATCCGCCCTTCCAGGGCGGCCCCATCCGGGCTTCCGAAGGCACGATCCGTGTATCTTTAGCGCCCTATGGCGACCTACGCGATCGGCGACGTCCATGGCTGTTTCGAGACGCTCCAGCGCCTGTTGCGGAAGGTGGGGTATGACCCCGGCCGGGACCGCCTCTGGTTCGTGGGGGACCTGATCAACCGCGGGCCGGGATCGCTCGCCATGCTGCGCTGGGCGGCGGAGCAGGGGGACCGGATCGTCGTGGTGCTCGGCAATCACGACCTCCATCTCCTGGCCCGGGCGGCCGGGGTCTCCGAGGCCAAGAAGCGCGACAACCTGGAGGCGGTGCTGGAGGCGCCGGACCGCGACGATCTCCTGGCCTGGCTCCAGGGCCGGCCTTTGGTCCACCGCGAGGGGGAGATCCTCCTCGTCCACGCCGGCCTGTTCCCGGAGTGGACGGCGGCGCAGGCCGAGAGCCTGGCGCGCGAGGTGGAGCAGCGGTTGCGCGGCGAGAAGGCGGCGAAGCTGCTGGCGGCCGCCGAGCAGAAGGCGCC
The DNA here is from genome assembly GCA_045807625.1 of Thermoanaerobaculia bacterium. Taxonomy (GTDB): domain Bacteria; phylum Acidobacteriota; class Thermoanaerobaculia; order Multivoradales; family UBA5704; genus DATARR01. The sequence continues at coordinate 49,164 of JBJMHA010000007.1, forward strand.
GTTGCGGTGGAAGGAGAGCCTCTCCGGCTTCGAGCGGGCGCAGGTGGCCCTCGCCGGCTTCGCCCGCCTGCGCACCCTGGAGGCGGACGGCCGCATGTGCGCCGAGTTCAGCGGTCCGCCGGCCCTCGCCCCCAAGGGGTGCCGCCCCTGGTTCGAGGTCCCCGGCCGCAAGAGCGCCGGCGCCACGGTGGTCTTCGGCCACTGGGCCGCGCTGGGGCTCAAGATCGGCAGGGGGATTGCGGCGCTCGACTCCGGCGCCTCCTGGGGGCGCGAGCTCACCGCCCTGCGGCTCGACGACTGGCGCATTTTTCAGGAATCAGCACAGGAGCGCACGGGCGAGGATTGAGCGCGAGCGGTGGAAGCCGTATAGGATTCCTCCACCATGAACGACGACCCGGGCCGCGACCGCACCCTGGAGCTGTTGGGCCTCCTCTTCCAGGCCCACCCCTGGCACGGCGTCCCGATCGGCGCCGAGGCCCCCCGGGTCGTTACGGCCTACATCGAGATCGTCCCCACCGATACGGTCAAGTACGAGATCGACAAGGCGAGCGGCCATCTCAAGGTGGACCGGCCGCAGCAGCTCTCGAACGTCTGCCCGACCCTCTACGGCCTCATCCCGCGCACCTTCTGCGGCGCGCGGGTGGCGGCCTTCGGGGCGGAGCACGGAGAGAAGGTCACGCTCGAGGGGGACGGCGATCCCATGGACATCTGCGTGCTGTCGGAGCGCCAGCTCTCGCACGGCGCCGTCCTCTTGCAGGCGGTGCCGGTGGGCGGCCTGCGCCTGATCGACCGCGGCCAGGCGGACGACAAGATCGTCGCCGTGCTCAAGGGGGACGCCGCCTACGGCCACTGCACGGAGATCGCCGATCTGCCGGAGCCTTTGATCGACCGGCTCAAGCACTACTTCCTCACCTACAAGCGGCCGCCCGAGGCGGAGCGCGGCGCGGTCGAGATCACCCGCGTCTACGGCGCCGCCGAGGCCCGCGAGGTGATCGAGCGCAGCCGCGAGGACTACCGGGAGCGCTTCCCGCAGCTCGAGGACCGGTTCGTGGAGGCGTTGCAGCGGAGGTAGGAAGGGCCCAGGGTGAGAGGCCGTGAAATTGCTTCCGATCGCGTCCCCTCACCCCATTGCCTCTCTAGACGGACCCGGATGACGGATTCCCCCGCTCAGATTGCCAAGGCCGGCTGGCCGCGCGCGCTGGCCGCCGCCGCGGCGATCCTCCTCGCCTTTCTCGCGCTGGCGCCGTGGACCACCCTGTGGGACCGCGACGAGCCCCGGTTCGCCCAGGCGACCGTCGAGATGCTGGCGTCGGGGAACTATCTCTATCCCACCTTCAACGGCCACCTGCGGCCGGACAAGCCGATCCTGATCTATTGGCTGATGGCCCTCTCCGTGCGGCTGCTGGGGGCGACCGAGCTCGCGGTGCGGCTCTGGGCGCCGGTGGGGCTCGCCCTTACCGCGCTGCTGACCTGGTGGACGGGTAAGCGCCTGCTCTCGCCGCGCGCCGGGCTGTGGGCGATGGCCGTGCTCGCCACCACGCCGCTGACGCTGATGGAGGGGCTCGCCGCCACCACCGACGCCGTGATGCTCGCCGCGATCACCGGCGCGATGGCGGCCTTCGCCGCCGCCCTCTCGCGCGGCCCCCGCGGCCGCCATTTGTTGGTGCTGGCCGCCTGTCTCGGCCTCGCCCAGCTCGCCAAGGGGCCGGTGGGGCTCGCCGTGCCGGTGCTGGCCATGCTCGGCGCCCTCGGCTGGCTGGCCTGGAGAGAGAAGGCGGGGCGGATCGTCCCGGGCTTCGCCCTCCTGACCGTCCTCGGCGCCGTGCTCGGCACCGGCCTCTTCCTGCTCTGGGCGATCCCCGCCAACGACGCGACGTTCGGTGAATTCGCCCGCCAGGGGATCGGCCACCAGGTGGTGGAGCGTTCGCTCTCCCCCCTGGAAGGGCACGGCGGCAACCGGCTGCTGAGCCTGCCGTATTACCTGATCGTGACGCTGATCGGCTTCTCCCCCTGGACGCTCTATCTCCCCGGCGCGGCCTCGGCCGTCCTCGGCGGCCGGGTGGGTGGGCCGCGGCCGCGGGCTCTCCTGGTGGGCTGGGCCGCACCGGTATTTATGATGTTCACCTTGATCGCGACGAAGCTGCCGCATTACCTGCTGCCGGTGTGGCCGGCGCTGGCCCTGGCCGTGGGGGGCACGCTCGCCGCCGGCGAGGAGGGCAGGCTCGACGAGCGCGACCGGCGGTGGCTGCGCCGCGGGACCTGGCTCTTCGCGCCCGTGGCCCTGCTCGAAGCCGCGGGGCTCCTCGCCGTGGCCTGGAATCCGCCGCTCGCGGGACTGCGCTGGCCCTGCCTGGCGCTGGCGCTGGCGATCCCGGGGACCTCCTTCGCGGCCCTGCGCCGCCACCTGCGGGGCGATCTCGCCCAGGGGGCCCGCCTCCTCTTCGGCGGCACGGCGCTGGCGCTCGCCCTGGCGGCGGCGTGGGCGCTCCCGGCCTTCGACCGCATCAAGCCCGTGCCGCCGGTGGCGGCCGCCATCCGGGCTCTGACCCCGCCGGACGCTCCGCTCGCCACCTTCGACTTCGACGAGCCGAGCCTGGTCTTCTACACCGGCCGGGCCCCGGTGGCGCCGCTCCCTTCCGCGGCCGCCGTCGCCGCCTGGGCCCGCGCCGGCGATTACGGCGTGCTGGTGCTCCCCCGCGCGGCGCTCGACCGGATCACCGCGGCCTACGGCCCTCTCCCCCTGCGGGAGATCGCGGCGGCCCGCGGCCTGAACGTCTCCAAGGGGCGGCGCCTGGAGCTCGTGGCCCTGGCGAGGAACCTTCCATCAAATGAGCGCGGGCGTCCCTGATTGCGCTAGAATCCGCACCAAGAACCGAGCCGAAAGCTGATGATGATCGCCCGTCCCGAAGAGAAGGAGAGGGTGTTGTACGAGTTTGACGCCTTCCGCGTCGATCCCGTGCGCCGTCTCTTGTCGCGGGACGGCGAGCCGGTGGCGGTCACGCCGAAGGCCTTCTCGATCCTCGTCGCGCTGCTGGAGAAGTCCGGGGAGGTGGTGGAGAAGACGGATCTGCTCGAACGGGTATGGCCCGGGGCCTTCGTCACCGAGGCCAACCTGACGCAGAACATCTTCTCCCTGCGCAAGTGCCTGGGCGAGCGGGCGAACGACAACCGCTACATCGTCACCGTCCCCGGCCAGGGGTACTCGTTCGCGGGCGAGCTGCGGCGGATCGACCGCTCCTCCTCGTCCTCCACGGGCGAGATCCCGATCTTTCTGATGCCTCCCTCCCCGGAGGCCCCGGCGCCGGCCCTCCCCGCGCCGGTCTCCCTGCCGGTCACGCCGGAGCCCTTCCCCGCGCTGGCGCTGGTGGTGGAGCCCGCGGCGGCGCCGCCGAAGCCGGCCCCGCTCGGACGGCGCCTGCTCGGACGGCGCCTGCTCGTCTGGACCGCCTGGGCGCTGGCGGCGGGGCTGGTGATCGTCACCGCGGCCCACATCCTCAAGCATCTGGGCCCCGAGGCCCCGAAGACGCCGGGACAGGCTGCCGCCGTCCGCCAGGCGATCGCGGTGCTCGACCTCAAGAGCCTCTCGCCGAGCCCGGACACGCGCTGGCTGGAGAGCGCGATCGCCGAGATGCTGACCACGGAGCTCGCGGCCGGCGGCAAGATGCGGGTGATCCGGGGGAACACGGTGGCCGAGGCGGTGCGCTCGCTCGCCCTGCGCGATCCCGGCAGCCTCGGGCCCGCCGACCTGCAGCGCCTGCACGACGCCCTCGGCGCCGACCGGGTCGTCGTCGGCTCCTTCCTGCCGATCCAAGGGTCGATCCGGGTCGACCTGCGGGTGATCGAGCTTCCCGGCGGGGAAACGGTAACCTCCGTGGCCGAGGTGGGGGCGCAGAACGGGCTCTTCGAGCTGATGTCGCGCACCGGGGAGACGCTGCGGCGGTCGCTGGGCGTCACGGCGCTCTCGCCGGAGCAGGTCCGGGAGGCGCAGGCCCTGCGGCCGTCGAACGCGGACTCCTCCCGTCTCTACGCCGAGGGGCTCAGGGCGCTGCGTACCTTCGATCCGCCGGGGGCGCTCCGCCACCTGCAACAGGCGGTGGAGATCGATCCCAAATCGGCGGTGATCCACTCCGCCCTGTCGCAGACCTGGACGGTCCTCGGCTATGACGCGCGGGCGGGCGAGGAGGCCCGCAAGGCGCTCGAGCTCGCCGGCTCGCTGTCACGCGAGGACCGGCTGATGATCCAGGGGCAGCTCTACCGGGCCAACAAGGAGTGGAACAAGGCGAGCGAGACCTACCGCTCGCTCTGGACCTTCTACCCGGACGACGTCGAATACGGCCTGCGGCTGGCCGACGACCTGACCCTGGGCGGGCGGGGCGCCGAGGCGACGGCGACGATCGCCGCCCTCCGCAAGCTGCCGCCGCCGGCCGGCCTGGACCCGCGGATCGACGTGGCCGAGGCCAAGAACGCGCGCCGGATCGCCGACTACGCGACCGAGCTCCGCGCCGCGCAGGAAGGGATGGCGAAGGCGCGCCGGTCCGGCCAGAGCCTGGTGCTCGCCCAGGCGCTCATCTACCAGGGGGACGCGCTGGTGAAGGCGGGCAAGCCCCAGGAGGCGATCCCGCTGTTCCGCGAGTCCGGCGAGATGGCGAGGAAGGCCGGCTTCCAGTGGGGAATCGGCATGGCCCTGGCCAATCTCGGGGCGACCTATCAGGCGATGGGCGACCTCGATGCCTCCGAGAAGGCCAATACCGAGGCGCTCGACATCGCGCAGCGGCTGGGCAGCGGCATCGCCATCGGCTCCCAGCTGCACTCCCTGGGCGAGATCCACCACGCCCGGGGGGACCTGGGCGAGGCGTTCCGCCTGCTCGACGAGGCCTACGGCTGGTACGTGCGGATCGGCGACCGGCTGTTGCAGGCCTCGGCGCTCAACGCCGCGGGCGAGGTGCTCTGCGCCCAGGGGGACCTCGCCGGAGCGCGCCAGCGCTTCGAGCGCGCCCTCGCCCTCAGCCAGGCGCTGGGCAACCACGCCCACGAGGCCACCGCGCTCGACAACCTGGGGAACATCCTCGAAGCCCAGGGGGAGCTCGCCGAGTCCCGGCGCCGCCATGAGGACGCCTTCTTCCTGTTCCACCGCCTGGGCGACGCCAGCGCCGCGGCGGCGGCGCTCGCCGGCTCGGCCGGCGTCTCGGCCCGGCTGGGCGACCTGCACACCGCCTGGCAGCGCTCGGCACAGGCGCTCGCTTCCAAGCGGCAGGCCGGGGACCGCCTCGGCGCCGGCCGCATCCTCGGCCTGCGCGCGCGGCTGGCCTATCAGATGGGCGACCTCGCGGCCTCCCGTGAAAACGCGCTGGAGCAGCTCCAGATCGCGCGGCAGACGGGAGCCCGGCCGGTCAACTCCCTGGCCCTTCAGAGCCTCGGCCGCGCCGACTTCGCCGCCGGCGACCTGGGCAAGGCGCGCGCCCAGCTCACGGAGGCCCTGCAGATCTGCTCCTCGGTAGGGAACGAGCTGCGGGCGATGGAGATCCGCCTCGACCTCGCCGCGCTCGCCCTCGCCGGCAATCAGGCCTCCGAGGCCATTCTGCTCGCCCGCCAGGCCGCGGGCTGGTACCAGGGGCACGACGTCGCGGGCGGCGAGGCCCAGGCTCTCTCCCTGCTCGCCGAAGCCCTGCTGCGCCAGGGGAGCCGCAAGGAGGCGCTGGCGGCGGCGGACGAGGCGCGCGGCCGCCTCGACACCAGCGAGGACCGCGAGCTCCGCATCTCCGTCGGCATCCGTCTCGCGAGGATCCAGGCGGCGACGGGGCGCTCCGCCGAGGCGCTCCGGCAGCTCCGGCGCGCGGCGGAGGAGGCCTCGGGGCTCGGGCTCGCCGCCGCGGCCCTCGAAGCCCGGCTCGCTCTCGGCGAGGCCCAGCGCGGCACCGGAGACCCGGGGGCCGGCGCCACCCTCGCCGCCGTCCGCAAAGAGGCCGAGACCCGCGGCTTCAAACGGCTGGCCGTGGCCGCCGCCCCCGCCGTCAGCGCTCCGGTCTCCCCGGCGGCGCCGCGGATGCCGGTCTCGGCGGGTTGAGCCGTCCGATCCGTCGGATGCCCCCTCAAGGGGAGGTCGCCAATCCCTTGGTCCCCCGCCCCCCGACCCCCATCTCCCGCAGCAGCGGTCCCGCCGCCTCGCCGTGGAGGGTCTCCATCAGCCAGAGCATGTAGCGCACGTCCACGCTGATGCTGCGCGCCACGTCCGGGTTGTAGCCGAAGTCGTTGGCCACGTTCTCCCAGACGCGGTCGAAGTTCACCCCCACCAGCTCCCCCCGGCCGTTGACCACCGGGCTCCCCGAGTTGCCGCCCGTGGTGTCCGCGTCGGCCAGGAAGTCGACCGGCACGTCCTTGAGCCGCGGGTCCGCCCAGCGGCTCGCGGGGGCCTGGGGGGCCGCGGCCAGCAGCCCGGAGGGCGCCGCGAAAGGCTCCTCGCCGGTATTCTTCTCGACCACTCCGCCCACGGACGTCTGCGGCGTCATCCAGACGCCGTCGCGCGGGGCGTACCCCTTCACGTGGGCGAAGGTGACGCGCAGGGTGCTGTTGGCGTCCGGCGCCACCGGCCGTCCGGCGTGGGCGATCACCGCCCGCTGCCAGCGGGGGCGCAGGCGCGAGATGGCCCCCTGGAAGCGGTCGTCCCGCTCCTTGAGGGCGCGCAGCTCGCGGTCGAGGGCGAAGGCGAGGTCGAGCAGCGGATCGCGCCGGGCGCGGAGCTGCTCCTCGCTACCTTCGAACATCCGCTTGCGCTCCGCCAGATCGGTGACCTTCGTGTGCGCCAGGAGGTCGTCCGCCCGGGCCCGGATCGCCGCGTGGTCGCGGGCGCCCCCGAGGACGCTCTCCACGGCCGGCACGCGGCTCCCCTCCGGCAGGGCGGCGAAGCGGGCGAGGATGTCGGTGAGCAGGGCGGCCTCGGTCGGCGGATCGAGCCGCTTCTGATCGCGCTCCAGCCGCTCGCCGAGCCGCTCGCGGTTGCGCTCCTGATAGTCCGGCTCCCGCTCCAGGTCCGGCTTCGCCTTCTCCCCGGCCCAGCGCGCCAGCGTCAGCGCCAGGTCGAGCGGCTTGGGGCCGGACTTCATCTGGGTCAGCAGGAAGTCGCGGTCCCACGTCCCCCGCCGCTCGGCGATCAGGCGCGCGAGCTCCTCGTGCGCCGCCACGGCCTCCTTCTGGTCCGGCCGCTTCGCCGCCCAGGCGAGGAGCTCCCTCTCCGACGCGGTCTTCTTCTCCAGGATCCGCCCGCGGCGGATGCCGGCCACCTGCCCGCGCGAGCTCTTCTCGTTGTTGGCCAGGCTCTTGAGGCGATCGGCGAGCGCGATGCGCGCCGCGTCGTCCTTCTTCGAGGCGGCCTCCATCATGTCGATCCAGACGCGGTAGAGCTCGGCCCGCCGGGGGTAGAAGAGCTCCGCCCGCTCCCGCATCTCGGCCTCGGTGTACGAGCGGAAGGTCAGGCCGGGGTAGCCGGCGACCATCACGAAGGCGTCCGGCTCGATGCCGCGCGGCGCCACAGGGAAGAAGTGCCGCGGCCGGTAGGGCAAGTTGGCGTCCCCCTTCGGCGCCGGCTGGCCGTCCGGGCCGGCGTAGACGCGCAGCAGGGCGAAGTCGCCGACGTGGCGGGGCCAGCTCCAGTTGTCGATCTCGCCCCCGTAGTCCCCCACGGCGCGGGGCGGCGCGTAGACCAGCCGCACGTCCGGAAACTCCAGGCTGTCGATCAGCACGTAGCGCAGGCCGCCGTCGAACGCCGCCACCTGGCAGCGGTGGTGCTCGGCCTTCTCGCACGCCGCGACCATCTCTTTCTGCTTGCGGTCGATGGCGTGGTAGCGCGCCAGGTCGTCGGCGCCCGCGGGCACCGCGGCCTCGACCTCGCGGGTGACGTCTGTCATGCGATGGGGGAGGGTGGCGCGGACCCCCGAGCCGGGGAGCTCCTCGGCCGGCGTGCGGGCGAGGAAGCCGTGGGTGATCAGGTCCCGCTCCGGGGTCGAGTGCTGCTGGAGGACCGAGAACGCGCAGTGATGGTTGGTGATCATCAGCCCCTGGGTGGAGATGAACCCGGCCGAGCACCCCTCGATCCGCACGGCCGCCTCGAGCAGGCCGGCGCCGTCCCTGGTCCACAGCTTCTGCGGCGGGATCTCCAGGCCGAGCTCCCGGAGCCACTGCGGATCGTGCTCCAACACCTGCTCGGGGGTCCACTTTCCTTCCACGGCGAACGCTCCTGACGCGGCCCACAGGCCGAGGGTGAATGCGGCGGCGATAGAGAATTTCATGGCGGGGGGAGTGTATCGTAGGGGAGGAGCCTGACAGCCATGATCCCAGATCCCAAAGCCCGGGGAGGGGCGCGCCTGCTGCTGCGCTCGCCGCGAGCGGAAGACGAGCGGGAATTCGTCGCCCTCGCCGCGAGCAGCAAGCGTTTTCTCGGCGGCTGGGTTTCCCCTCCTGCCGACGCGCAGCGATTCGCGGCGTACCTGCGGCGAAGCCAGGAGATCAATTTCGAAGCCCTGCTGCTCATCCGCCGTGAGGACCGCGCCCTCCTCGGTGCCGTGAACCTGAGCGAGATCGTTCGCGGAGTGTTCCAGAGCGCCTATCTGGGCTACTGGATCGGCGCGCCCTACGCCCGGCAGGGCTACATGCGCGAGGGGCTCGGGCTGGCGCTCGATCATGCGTTCAAAGTCCTTCGTTTACATCGCCTGGAAGCGAACATCCAGCCGGCCAATACGGCTTCTAAAAGGCTGGTCGAAAGCCTGGGCTTTCGCCTGGAAGGGCTCTCTCCGAGATACCTGAAGATCGGCGGGCGCTGGCGGGACCACGAGCGCTGGGCCATCCTGAGCGAGGAGTGGCGGGCCTGACTTTCTGGTCCTTGATCAATTCCCCGTGCAGTTATCCGTCAGCGGCGGCTGCGGCGAGTAGAAGGCCGGCTTGAAATCATTGTGGTAGTAGTACGGAAGCCCGCCCCAGAAGGCGTTGGGCTCGGCGAAGTCCCCCGGAGGCTTGGCGCGGTCGCAGATCACCACCCGGCGGTCCGGGGAGAAGCCGGGGAGCTCGGATTTGAAGTAGGCGTAATAGAGATCGGTGTCGTCCACCGCCTGCATGTCGGTGAGCTCGACCTCGGTGGGGATTCCGTTGCGGTTCGCGGTGTCGCCGCCCAGGAGCTCCGGATGCTTGGCAAAAGCCCACACCAGGGCGTCGCGCAGCACGTAACGGACCTCGTTGCCCGGACCCGCCCACCGCTTGAGGCGCGTCGAGGCGGTGCCGGGGCCCCAGCGCAGCTCGAAGGCGGCGACGACGGCCGGATCGGAGCGGTCGAGGCCGTAGGGATTGGGGTGCGCTCCCACGAGGTCGGGCCGGGCGGAGAAGTCGATCGAATAGGCCAGGAAGGGGCTTCCCAGCACGTCGAGCTCATAGCGCGAGACCGTGAGGCCTCTCGCCTGCGGGTCGTAGCCGACGCCGGGACGGGTTTGCGCCGTGGCGGCGGGAGCGGCGGCGAGCGCCGTCAGGACGAGAGCGGCCAACACAGCCTGCGGGCGGATGAGCATCCGTAGACCTCCAGGGATCGAATACGGCGTCCAGACTCTGACTGCCGGGTACGGCGGCGCGATGCTACCGTGACATGGCAGGAATGTCGAGCCCAGCCGGATCTCGGCTACAATCTCCCGTCCGCCCCCGGTCGGGTGGCGCTCTGTGGGATCCACTGCGAAAGGATTTTATGAACAGCAAGCACTTATTGGCGGCCTTCGGGATCGCCTCCGCGCTCTTCGCCGCCGTGCCGGGGAAGAGCTTCGGCGCCGAGGCGCCGCCCACCGCGAAGCCTGAGGAGAAGACGGACCTCCTCACGGTGAAGGGACCGGACTACTCCCTCACGGTCCGCACGCCCGCGGGGTGGGAAGGGAACGTCGAGGCGGCGAAGCCGTTCCACGGCAACGTCCTGTTCACCCAGAAGGGGGACTCCGGCAGCGGCGCCAAGATCCTGCTGATCGTGCAGCACAAGTTCGACGAGAACACCGCCCTGCTCATCAACGGCGACATCAACAACATCCGCAAGCAGTACCCGAACCTGCAGACCGCCGAGCTCGACGTGAAGCACCCGAAGTATCCGACCTTCACCAAGACGCTCTCCCAGCCCGGGCAGTTCTTCCAGTACGAGACCTACATGAACCCCGGCTCGCTGTATGCCTGGGCCCTCTTCCTGGGGATGTCCAAGGCCAAGGACCCCGCGACACCGGCCGAGCTCGCCGCCTACAAGCAGATCGTCCAGTCGCTGGAGATGTCCCCGCCCCCCGCAGCGCCGAATCCGGGGTAGGCCCCTACCCCTGAATCAGCGTCCGGTACGTCCGCAGATGCCGGAAGGCGGCCTCGGGCTGGCCGAGCCGCTCGTAGAGGCCGGAGAGGTTGTAGTGGGCGTCGGCGAGCGAGACGTCGATCTCCAGGGCGCTCTCGTAGGCCTCGGCGGCCTCCTGGAGCCGGCCGAGGTCCTGGAGGGCCACGCCGAGATTGAAGGCGGCGGTCTCGTCCTCCGGCCGGGCGGCCAGCGCCAGACGGTAATGCCGCTCGGCCTCGGCCGCCCTGCCGCTCTCGTGGAGGAGCCGCCCGAGATTCACGTGGGCGTCCGCCAGGCCGGGATCGATCTCCAGGGCGCGCCGGTAGGCCGCCATCGCCTCCTCGGGGGAGACCTCCTCCAGCCCGTTGCCGAGCTCGAACCAGTCCTCCACCCCCTCGGGCTCGTCCGCCTCCGTCTCCACCGTGCGTAGGGGGAGCGTCGAGGCCTCCCGCGCCAGCTCGGAGAGCTCGAAGTCGAAGACCGCCTGCCCCGATTCAGGGTTCCACACGTCGCGGCCGTCGCGCACCACCACGTGATGCCCCTGGGCCGAGATGCGGACCCCGGTGAGCGGCCGGTCCCCCGGGAGCTGCTCGCGCAGGTTCTGGAGCGCCAGGCGCACGCGCCGCCGGGGGACGCGGGCGGCGAGCAGCCCCTTGGCGGTGCGCAGGACGATGAGATCCTGGAAGGAGAAGTAGTACTCGCCGCGCGGCCCCTGCGCGGGGGAGAGGAAGCCGGCGCGGACATAGGAGCGAACCTGCTCGGCGGAGAGGCCGAGCAGGGCGGCGACGTCCTTGGTCGAGTAGCCGCTGGGCGCTGCCGGGCGGTCGAGCTCGCCGGGTTGCTGGAGAGCGGAAGACCGGTTCATCGCTCTCAGTGTAACCCGGGCTTATCTCTTTGAGCTCTTTTTTTTCGGCGCCTCGTCAAGGACCGCCACGGGCTCGGCTCCGGCCCGCGCGGAGCGCTTCGCCGGCTTGCGGTCGGCGATCGAGACCGGCTCGGCCTGCGGCTTGGCCGCGGCGAGGCTCGCCTTGAGCGCCGCCATCAGATCGATCACCTGCGCCTTCGGCTCCGGAGCGGGCGCGGCGGTGATCTCCTCGCCTTGGACCTTGCGCTCGATCAGCGACCGCACCTGCATGCGCTGGGTGTCCTCGTACGACTCAGGCTTGAACTCGTCGGTGGCGATCTGCTCGATGAGCTGCACGGCGAGCTTGAGCTCCGGCTCCTTGAGGTCGGCCGCGCCGACCGGCACCTCGGAGAACGGACGCAGCTCGTCCGAGTAGCGGAGCTGCTGCATGATCAGCCCCTCCTCGAACGGCCGCAGCAGCACGAACTGGTCCTTGCCGCGGGCCACGTAGCGGGCGAGCGCCGCCCGGTTCGTCTGCTTCATCGCCTCGGCGAGCAGCCGGTAGGGCCGGTCGCCCCCCTTGTCCGGGCCGATGTAGTAAGACTTTTCGTAATAGATCGGGTCCACCTGCTCGAGCGGCACGAACTCGGTGATCTCCACCGCGTTGGTCGCTTCCGGAACCAGAGCCTTGAGCTCTTCTTCCGTAAAGAGAACATATTGCCCCTTGGAATACTCGTATCCCTTGACAATATCTTCTCTTCCCACGACCTCGTTGTCGACGGGGCAGATGTACTGCTGCTTCAAGCGGGACCTGCACTTCTTGTGCAGCATGTTAAATTGGATTCCGGCCGCGCTCTCTCCCGTGGAATAAAGCTTCACCGGGATCGTGACGAGACCGAATGAGATCATTCCGGAGGCAAAGGGTCGGGCGCTCATGAGGCGTAATATAACATCGAATCGCTGTGCTGGAGCGTATTTACCAGGAATTGATCACTCGCAATCACAACGTTCGGCGCCGGCATCCATTTAACGTTTCCAGATGATTTTCCTGCGTTGAAAGCGGACGTCAAATCACGCAAAGCCGCTACCGGTCCAGCGCGCGAGATCCGCGCCGAGCTGGAGCGGCTCGGCGCGCCGCGCCAGGCGCTCGATCCGGAAACCCTGCGGCCGATGAAGCCGGAGACCGCGGGCCGTCCGTTCAACCGCCCGGGCTGGGTCTTCGAGCTCAAATACGACGGCTTCCGCATGATCGCCGCGGGCGGGGCGGGGGAGGCGCGGCTGTTCTACAAGAGCGGCCACGACGCCACCCGCATCTTCCCCGAGCTCGCCCGCGCCGTCGCCGCCCTGCCGTTCCAGGGCGTCATCCTGGACGGCGAGACCGTGGTGCTCGACGAGCAGGGGAAGCCCCACTTCCAGCGGCTGCAACGGCGGGGGCTGCGCACCCGGCTCGCCGACGTCCAGCACGCCGCCGCGGCGAGCCCCGCCACGCTCTTCGCCTTCGACCTCCTGGGCTTCGAGGATTTCGACCTCCGGCCGCTGCCGCTCCACGCCCGGAAGGAGATCCTGCGCCGGGTGATCCCGCCCGGCGGAGACTGGATCCGCCTCTCCGAGGAGATCCCGGAACGGGGAGAGGACCTCTACGCCGCCGTGGCCGGCATGGGGCTGGAGGGGATCGTCGCCAAGCGGGCCGACTCCCCCTACCGCGCCGGCTACGCGGCGGACTGGCTGAAGGTGCGGGTCGACCAGAGCTGCGATTTCGCCGTCGTCGGCTTCGAGGGCCCCTCGGGGCTGCGCCGGCTCCATCTCGCGGTGCGGGACGGCGGCGGCGAGCTGGCCTACGCCGGCACGGTGGGCACCGGCTTCAACCGGGAAGACGACAAAGAGATCCGCGCCCGCCTCGACCCCCTCCGCCGCGAGGCTCCGCCCGTGCCGGTGGGCGACGTCCGGGGCGCCGTCTGGGTCGAGCCCGAGCTGGTGGTGGAGGTCCGCTACAAGGAGTGGACCGAAGGCGGGCACCTGCGCCATCCCGTCTTCCTGCGCGTGCGCGACGACAAGAAGGCCGACGAGTGTTTCCGTCCAGGAGAGGAACGCGAAGAAGAAAGCGATGACATCGCCGCGGGAGCGGAGCCTCTCCCCGTCCGGCAGGGAGCGGCGGTGAAGCTCACCAACCTCGACAAGGTTTTCTGGCCCGACGAGGGGTACACCAAGGGCGATCTCGTCGAGTACTACCGCGCCATCGCCCCCTGGATGCTCCCGCTCCTGCGCGACCGCCCCCTGATCCTCGACCGCTATCCGAACGGCATCACGGGCAAATCGTTCTTCCAGAAGAACGCGCCGGAGAAGGCTCCTCCCCAGTTGCGCACGCTCAAGCTGAGGAGCGAGGAGCGGGAGATCGACTACATCCTCTGCGACGAAGCCGAGGGCCTGCTCTATCTGGTGAACCTGGGGGCGATCCCGTTCCACGTCTGGTCGAGCCGGGTGGAGTCGATCGACCGTCCGGACTGGTGCATCCTGGACCTTGATCCGAAGACGGCCCCCTTCGCCCACGTGATCCGCATCGCCCTCGCCATCCGCGAGCTCTGCGAGGAGATCGGGATCCCACCGTTCATCAAGACGAGCGGCGGCAGCGGCCTGCATGTCCTGCTGCCGATGGGGGGGCTGCTCGCGCACGAGCCGGTGCGCCAGCTCGCCGAGCTCCTCGCGGGGGTGATCGTCCGGCGGCTGCCGGACATCGCGACCACGGCGCGCTCGATCCCGGCCCGCCGCGGCCGGGTCTACGTGGACGCCCTCCAGAACGGCCGCGGCAAGCTCCTGGCCGCCCCCTACTGCGTCCGCCCCCGCCCCGGCGCCACCGTCTCGACTCCGCTCGACTGGCGCGAGGTTAGCCCCAAGCTGGACCCCGGCGCCTTCACCCTGAAGACCGTGCCGGAACGGCTCCGCAAGCGGAAGGCCGATCCGCTCCTGCCGATCCTGGAGGAGCAGCCGGATCTGGAGCGGGCGCTGGCGGTGCTGTCCGAAAAGCTGTAGCACGGACAGGCACGGACAGCCACCGGCGGCAAGGACAAGAAAAATACTTTTGCTGTCCCCGTCCGTGCCCTGTCCGTGGCCGGTGCAGGGTTGTGTAAGATAAACAGATGACCCTCGACGAGGCCAGAGAGCTCTTCGATTCGTACCGCGGCAACAGGCAAGTACCGCTCCCTGACGGAGGCATAGATGCTCGTTAACTCGTGCATTCCGGTCATACCCAGCGCCGATCTGGAGAAGAGTCTGCGCTTCTGGGTGGACGGCCTTGGGCTGTCCATGGATCGTGCCATGCGGCAGGACGGCCGCCTCGTCGGATGCATGGTTCATAATGAACGGATGCGTTTCTGGCTCAATCAACGAGCTGGCTCTCCGATCCAGCCAGAGAATTACGAGGGCATACGACTCTATTGGGCGACGGACGACATTCAGGTACTCCGAGAGCGTCTTTTGGAGCTCGGTTACCCGGTTTCTGAGATCGTGGAGCGCGACTACGGACAGACCGAGTTTTTTGTCATGGACGATGACGGCTACTCCCATTGCTTCGGAATAGCGACCAACAAGAGCGGCTAGTCCATGCGCCACTCGTTCTGGCTCATTCCGAACCTTTTGGCGGGACGCCCGGGACCGAACCGGGAGCCCTGGCACCTTGCAAGCCTTCAGACTCAGGGTGTCCGTGCGGTCTTGTCGGTCAACGATGGCGAGTGCTGTCATGCCGACGAATTCAAACAATGGGGCATCGATTACCTGTGCTCACCGTTGTCGGCCAATGCGCCACCCGAGCCGGGTGACCTTGAGCACTGCCTCGCCGCTCTTCCCAGAGCCCATGAGTTCATCGCGTCTCACGTCCAGGCCGGACATCTCGCCCTGGTCCACTGCAACTCCGGGAAGGATCGAACCGCGTTGCAACTGGCCTACTACCTGATGCGGGAACATGGATGCGCTGTTGAAAGCGCAATCGCCAGGGTCAAGGCTGTCCGGCCGATCGCGTTCACCGCCACGGGATGGGACTCCTTCGCTTATCGTGTGCTGGCTGAGAGTGCGACCTGAACCGACTGGCTGTATCCTTGACGGAGAGGAGGTAGACATCATGACAACGGCCTCTTCGCCTCCCCGCCGACCCTAGCTCTACGTGCTGCCTATTGATGAGAGGAGCTCTCGATGCGTCCACAACCCTTGATCGCAGTCTCCGATGTCGAGGCGAGTAGCCGCTGGTATCAACAACTGCTTGGCTGCACGAGCGCTCACGGCGGCAGCGACTACGAGCGGCTCGAGACGGACGGTGTGCTCGTGATGCAGTTGCATAGCTTCGAGGTCGACCATCACCACGGGCCGATCGGGAACGCGGACGACAGACCATATGGCAACGGAGTCCTGCTGTGGTTCGAGGTTGATGACTTCGACGACGCAGTAGGTCGGGCAGGAGCGCTCTGTGCAAACGTGGTCTTGCCCCGGCATCGAAATCCACCAGACGGCAATGGGGGGCCGAACCACTGGGAGATCTGGCTGCGAGATCCGGATGGGTACACGGTGGTGTTGGCGAGCCCGGACGGCACGGCTGGGCCAATGGCGTTGTAGCGGTGTTAGTCTGGACGACGAATGACAGATGGGCTCAATCCTTGACGGAGAGGAGGTAGACATCATGACAACGAACATTCGTGGAATCGCGCGATGGGTGGCCGCGGCGGGGCTTGTCCTGGTCCTCGGACCGCAATCCTGGGCGCATGCCCAGGTCGGCCGCAAGATTTCCGTGGGGGACTACCCGTCCATGAAGGAGGGCTCGCCAGGGCTCGTCCTCATCGAGGTTTCGGACTTCCAGTGACCATACTGCGGTCAAAGCGCCCGTGAGGTGCTTCCTTCGATCAAAGAGAATTTCGTTCACACCGGCAAGGTCGAGCTCGTCTTTCTCGACCTGCCTCTTCAGATGCACTCCCAGGCTTTCAAGGCGGCGGAGGCGGCGGCTTGCGCGCGCGACCAGAACAAGTTCTGGGAAATGCACAAGGTCCTGTTCGAGAATCAACGGGCTCTGACTCCGGACCGGCTTCCAGGCTATGCCGAGGCGCTCGGTCTGGACATGGCCGCCTTCCAGAAGTGCCTCTCCGGCAGGCGCCACGATGGAGAGCTCCGAGACAGCGTCCGAATGGCCAACAGCCTCGGCATTACCGGCACTCCGGCCTACGTGCTGGCGCGCCGGATCCCGGGCGGCGACAAGGTCCAGGTCCTGGAGATCATCCACGGAGTGCGGCCGTACGAGGAGATGGAGCAGAAACTCAACGCTCTTCTGGCCTCGAAGTAGGCGTGCCGCCCGCGCGGCGGTCCGGGAGCCCGCGAAGACGCGGGGCCTCGACGAGAGACCTTCCCGGCAGCTCCGACTGGCCGGCGCAGCCGGCGCTGCCGCCCTCCTGGACGGCGGCGGTCCAGATCTCCTCCTTGGCGCCGTTGCGGCGGTCGGTCCAGGAGGGGAAGAAGGTGCCCGCGATCCCCGAGAGGCTGTTGTAGTCGCCGAGAAAACGGGCTGCCGGCCTGAAAGGCGCGCGTAAAAAATGGGTAAAAACGGTAAATGAAAGTAAAAGGGCGGCGTCCTTGCGGACGCCGCCCCTTTTCAGGATCGCGGAAATCTGATCTTACGGCTCGACGACGGGCACGGTCCAGATCTCTTCCTTGCCGCCGCTGCGGCGGTCGGTCCAGGAGGGGAAGATCTTGCCGGCGAAGATGGAGAGGCTGTTGTAGTCGCCGTACTGGTTGCCCGAGTCGGCGCCGGCGATCGTCTCGTTGGTCGACCCCGTGGTGAGCTGGGTGGCGGCGCTCCAGGTGGCGCCGTTGTCGCTGGAGGTCTGGTACCAGACGTTGGTCGTCTTGCGGGTGGAGTCGCCGACCGTGTCGTAGTAGATGACCGCGATGCGGCCGGTGGTGTCGTCGACGCCCAGCCACTGGTTGAACTGATCGTTGAGCGAGGCCTGGTTGTTGATCATCACCGGCGCTCCCCAGGTGGCGCCGCCGTCGGTGGAGCTGGCGACCCAGATGCGGGTCTTGCAGGTGGAGGCTGCGTTGGTGCCCGGCTCGTTGGCGGGGGCGGTGCAGCCGCTGGCGCCGGTGAGGTCGGTCCAGGAGGCATAGACGTTGTTCACCGTCGCCGTGCGGTAGGCGGCGCCGGAGACATAGATCAGGGCGCGGCGGCTGGCGAACGACGGCACGCCGATGTCATAGCTGTCTTTGGTGGTGGCGATGACGACCGGGGTCCCCCAGGTCGAGCCGCCGTTGGTGGTCTTCGCCACCACGATGCGGCTGTTGCCGGTGGTCGGCCAGAAGATGAAGGCGTCGCCGTTGGCGTTGCTCCCCAGCGAGCAGCCGATGGCGGTGCCGGTGGTTTCGGTCTTGCTGACCTGGACCGGCGTGCCCCAGCCGGTGCTGGTGCGGACGTTGGCGTAGGCCGGGTTGCCGTTGTGCCAGCAGGCGTAGATGCGGTCCTTGAACGGCGACGTGGCGCTGTGGTCGATCCAGATCAGCTCCTTGTCGGTGCTCCGCTGGCTGCCCGAGAAGGTGCTGTCGAAGGTCCAGGTGGCGCCGCCGTCGGTCGACTTGTAGGCGCGCAGCTTGAGGGTCTGCCCCTTGATGCCGATGGTCGCCGACCAGGCGGTGCCGTCCGAGGTCCAGTCGACGGTCGGGTCGGAGTGGAAGGAGTCGGTGCTGACCAGCGGCAGGAAGCTCTGGCCCCAGGTGGCGCCGCCGTCGCTGGAGTAATACTGGGCCTGCTGGCCGGTGCCGCCGATGTTGTTGGAGGCGGCGATGACCTTGAGCGGGTTCAGGTAGTTGATCCGGATGTCCGACTCGCTGCGGGGGACCGTCTGGGCGCCGGAGACCCGCAGGTTGCCGCCGACGGTGGTCTTCTCGCCGACGACCTTCTCCTGGAAATCGGCGTCCGGATCGACGCCCGGGGCGCGCCACTCGTCGGCCTCGGTGGCGATCAGATCCTGGTGGAGCATCATCCACTCCGCCATCTCTTTGAGCACGAGGGGGTAGCCGCCGGTGGGATCGGAGGCCGAGTAGTTGCCCTCCGGATGCCCCTTGCGCCAGTAGACGCGCAGCCAGAGCGGCACCGGGAGCTTGTCGTGGGCCTCGTCGGCCCGCAGCATCCCGAAGTCCTGGTTGGCCTGGATCAGCTTCTCCAGCGCGGTGCCGGGCTGCACCCGGCTGACCTTGAGCTGCTGGTCGAGGGAGGGCCAGGCGGCCTGCCGGGGCGCGGCGAAGGCGGCGCCGGCGAGAAACAGGGTCAGGACAGAGGCACAGAGAGACATCCTTCTCATCGAGCTGTTCTCCTTAAAACGTCCGCAGAATTAAAAAAACTACATGGAGAAACAAGACGTTTCACCTTCAAAAGAGGAGAGTGCGGGTGGGGGGCCGAAGCGAGCCGTCCGTGGAAAAGAAAAACGCCCCTCCCAGAGGAGGGGCGTAAGGGTGCGACCGGAACGGCTTAGTGGCAGGTCGTCACGGTGACGTCATCGAGGAACCAGCCGGTGCTGGTGACGCCGCAGTCCGTGATCCCGGTGAAGCCGATCCGGACGGAGCGGCCGGCGCAACCGGTGGTGGTGCCGGTGACGACGTTGCAGGCGGCGTCGAGGTCGACGATCGTGTTCACGAAGGTCGAATTCGAGCCGGTGAACACCCGGGCCCCACCGGCCCCGGAGGGTGGGCAATCGGCCGCGGTGTTGGCGACGGTGCCGTTGTAGGTGCCGGTGCCGGTGCTGAGGATCGCCGAGGCGGGCACGAACTCATAGTTGGTGCCGTCGACGGAGACCGTCAGCGCGCCGCCGTCGAAGCCGGTCTCGAAGCCCCAGCGGTGCCAGAACGACAGCCGGGTGGTGGCGGAGCCAGCGGGAACGGCGATGCCGCCGGAGCCGTTGGGCTGGGCGAAGGTGAAGTCGTTGTTGACGTACGCCGCGGTGCAGCTCGTGCTGCCGCCGAAGCGGAAGAGGTTGGCGCCGCTGTGGCCGGTGCAGGCCTGGACACCGCGCCAGTCGGCGGTGCTGCCCAGGGAGGCGAAGGTCCCCTTGCTCCAGTTGGAGAGGCCCGTGGCGGTGTCGAAATTGTTGCTGTAGAGGGTCGTGGTCGTGCAGCCGGTGCAGGCCGAGGTGGTGCCCGAGCCTTGAGCCGAATTGGCCGAGTCGCACGTGCCGTTCGAGGAGCGGACGACGTAGAAGTACGACGTGTTGCAGGTCAGGCCGGAGTCGGCGAACGAGGTCGTCGTCGAGGTGCCGACCTGGGTGTACGGGCCGCCGCTCGTGGTGGAGCGAAGGATCTTGTACGAGGTGGCGCCGGAGACCGCTGTCCAGGAGACCGTCATGCCGGTCTGGGTCGCCCCCGAGGTGGCGACGCCCGTCGGCACCGCCGGCGGCGTGCAGGTGCAGGCCGAGGTGGTGACGGTGGTCTGGGCCGAGTTGCCCGAGTCGCAGGAGCCGTTCGAGGCGGTGACCACGTAGAAGAACGACGTGCCGCAGGTCAGGCCGGAATCGGTGAACGAGGTCGTCGTCGAGGTGCCGACCTGGGTGTACGGGCCGCCGCTGGTGGTGGCGCGGAAGATCTTGTAGGACGTGGCGCCCGTGGACGCGGTCCAGGAGATCGTGGTGCCGGTCTGCGTCGTGCCCGAAGAGGTGACGCCGGTCGGCGCCGCCGGCGGCGTGCAGCCGCCGCTCGTCGGGGTGACCGAGATGCAGGTCGAGGGGAGCGAGGCGCAGGCCTCGTTGCCGCTCGGGAAGGCGGTCACCTGGTAGAAGTAGGTGAGGCCGTTGCCGACGTTGGGATCGTTGAAGGTCGTGCCGGTCTGGCCGGTGACGAGCTTGGTGAAGCCGGCGTTGCAGCCGGTCTCGTTGCGGAACACATCGTAGGTCGCCGAGCCGACGGCGCCCCAGGAGAGCGAGGCCGAGTTGTTGCCGGCGGTGACGGAGAGCGCCGGCGAGGTCGGCGCCGCGCAGCCGGCGAACGTCGTGGAGGCGCCGGTGTCGGTGGTGCAGGCGATGCCGTGGCGATTGAAGGCGGCGAACAGGGCGCCGCCATGCGGCGTGCCGTTGCTCAGGTTGCCGTCATCGTCGTCCACCGAGCGGAACACCTTCCACAGCGAGCCCGCGCTGCAGCCGTTCGACGTGAAGGTCGTGCCGGCGGTGCAGGAGAAGGACTTGGTGGCGGTGTTGCGGGAGAGGTACCAGAGGCGGTCGAGGATCGTCCAGGCGATGCCGGTGCCGGGGCTCGGCAGGTCGCGGGCGGCGAGGTCCCACATCGTTTCGGTGGGCACGTACGACTCGCAGTGCACCTCCTTGCCGCACGGGCCGGTGCCGCCGGAGCCCGCCGGGCAATGGACGCGGATGAAGTTGTCGGCCGTGGCCGGGGTGTTTGAGGTGTGCTTGGCGAAGTCGGCGTCGCGCACGCCCGTGCAGGAGGTGCAGGCGTCGCCGTAGCCCGAGCAGTTGCCGGCCAGGAAGCCGGCGCCCAGGCAGGAGTTGTGGAGCGCGATGAGCGCGGTAGTGTCGCCGTAGGACTCGCCGGTGGCGCCGTCGGTGGCGGTGCCGGTGCCGTCGTTCTGGTCGATGCCGTGGCCGAACTCGTGCAGCGACACGCCGGCGATCTCACCGGTGTTGTTGCAGCCGCCGCCCGACTTGAAGAAGTTCAGCGTCGAGCCGTTCCAGTAGGCGTTGCAGGTCTGGTTCAGGTTGACGTTGACGGTGAGCACGCCGTTGATCCAGGTGTTGCTGGGCAGCCAGCCGCGGACCACTTCCTTGATCCGGTTGACCTGGTAGAACTGCTCGCGCGAGGAGTGGGTGTTGCCCACGCCGCCGTGGCCCGGCGTCGTGCAGTTGGTGCCGGTGGAGGTCCCGAAGGCGATGTTGCCCGCGGCGTCGGAGCCTTGAGAGATCGCGCCGCACGTGTCGGTGATCTTGACGAACTGGCCGGACAGGGTCGAGGTGACCGTGCCGCTGGTGAAGTTGTAGATGCCGGCCGAGTTGGTGAAGCCGCCGGAGGAGACGTTGGCGTACGGCGCGGGCCGCACGACCTCGGAGCCGGTGGTCGGCGAGTTCAGGTAGGTGCCGCCGGTCACCTGGGCCGACACGTAGTCGTTGATGTCGGTCAGCTCGAGGACGTCGCCGGTGGCGGCGTCGACGCGCGCCCGCCAGGTGCCCATCACGCCGTCGCGATGGAAGACGAGCTGCCAGACCTTGGCGATGCCGCGGCCCTTGCCGACCTCGTATCCCTCGGCGAACCTCTTGCTGGGCACGGCGGACGGCAGCAGGTGGAGGCTGCCGTTGTCGCGGAAGCTGTCGCCCGCCTGAAAGCCGCCGATGTAGCGGGAGACGGCGTCCAGGGCCTGCTTCTTGGTGAGGCGGGTCGGCGGCACGGTGGCGCCGGGGGAGGGCAGGTTCTCGGTGCCGTACTGGATCAGGTTGCCGTTGTTGACGCGGAAGACCAGGCGCGCCCCCTCGATCAGCATCCCCTCGCGGACCACGTCGTAGTCCACGAACCAGACGTGGCCGGCCGGCTGGCCCGACCGCGCGCGGTTGAGCGTGAGCTGGGCCGGATCGACGCCGAGGAACGACTTGACGCGCGGCATGTAGTCGCGCGCGATGGCATCCATCACCTCCAGGTCGATCTGC
Source organism: Thermoanaerobaculia bacterium (assembly GCA_045807625.1). Taxonomy (GTDB): domain Bacteria; phylum Acidobacteriota; class Thermoanaerobaculia; order Multivoradales; family UBA5704; genus DATARR01. Next base: position 70,999 of record JBJMHA010000007.1, read on the forward strand.
GGCTTGGCCTTGAGCAGGCCGCCGAGGTCCTTGGTGGTGAGCTTGTTGCCGCGGCCGGGGATCCAGGCCACGTTGCCGCCCTCGGCGAAGGTGACGAGGCCGGTGCGCTTGTCGATCGCGGCGTTCCAGTCGGCACTGGTGCCGACGCCGATCTTGTAGGCCTCCCAGCCGTTCTGGAGAGCCTTGTCGGTGACCGCCCGGACGTTGGCGATCGGCTCGATGTCGTCCGGAGCCTGGAGCTTCTCATGCACGAAGGCCAGCGAAGAGAGAACATCATTACCCTGCTTCGCGACCTGGGCCGTCGCCGGGAGAGCGGCGAGGGCGCAGACGATGACGAACAGCGTCAGACGTACCCACAGCGAGACACGAGATTTGGCCATCATAGTCCCCCCTCCTAGGGGGCGGGGCGAAAGAGGAGGCACCACACCTCCCATTTCACAGCACGGCCGGGGGACCTCCCCCGGCCGAAATCGATCTCAGGCCAGACTTCCGCGACTGCTATACTCGCCTCCGATCCAAGGACCGGAAGAGATTCGACGTCTTCTTAGAGGCAGGATGGTGACATGAGGATGTCTACCAAGATCCATGGTGCTCGGCAGCGCAAAAAGCGCTCCTCCCTTTTCGTGCTGGGTGCGCTCGCCCTCGGCGCGGCCCTCCTCGCGGCCGCGGTCGCGGGGGCGCCCCAGCCGGCGAGGCGCGCTCCCAACCTCGTGCTGATCACCCTGGACACCACCCGCGCCGACCATCTCGGCGCCTGGGGGTACGCGCAGGCCCACACCCCCAACCTCGACGCCCTGGCCGCCCGCGGCACCCGCTTCGTCCGCTGCGACACCGCCGCCCCGGTCACCCTGCCCAGCCACGCCACCCTCCTCACCGGCCTCTTTCCCCCCCGGCACGGGGTGCGCGACAACGGCACCTTCGTGCTGGCGCCGAAGGTCGAGACCCTCGCCGAACGCCTGGCCGCCCGCGGCTACGACACGGCGGCGGTGGTCTCGGCGGTGGTCCTGGCGCGGCGGCAGGGGCTGGACCAAGGCTTCCGCGTCTACGACGACGACCTCGGCGCGGGCTATGCTCAAGGGAGCCTGGTCTCGGAACGGACGGCGGAGGATACCACGGCCGCCGCCCTGAAGGCGTTGGGGGGGCTGAAGCAGCCCTTCTTCCTCTGGGTGCATTACTATGACCCGCACGAGGAGTACCGGCCGCCCACCCGTTTCGCCGACGCCGCCAAGGGGCCCCACCGCCTCTACGACGGCGAGATCGCCTACATGGACTCCCAGATCGGCGAGCTGCTGAAGAAGCTGCCCAAGGAAACCGACGTGCTGGCGGTGGGGGACCACGGCGAGATGCTGGGCGAGCACGGCGAGGCCACCCACGGCCTGCTGCTCTACCGGGCCGCCCGGCGGGTGCCGCTCCTCCTCGCGGGCCCGGACGTCCCCGCCGGCAAGGCCAGCGACTGCCTGGTGCGCACCGCCGACGTGACGCCCACCCTCCTCGCCCTGGCGGGCCAGAAGGCCGAAGGGCTCGACGGCCGGAGCCTGCTGCCGCTCCCTGCCGGGGCGAGCTGCTCCCGCGAGACCTACACCGAGAGCTTCCTGCCCTTCTTCGCCTACAAGTGGTACCCCCTGCGCTCGCTGGCGGACGACCGCTTCCTCTATATGAAGGCGCCGAAGAGCAGCCTCTACGACCTGAAGGCCGACCCCTCCGAGAGCCACGACCCCGCCCCCACCCAGGGGAAGGCGGCGCAGGGGTGGGACGGCAAGCTCGTGGCGCTCCTGCGCGCCCTGGGGGAGAAGCTCGAGACCCCGGTGCGCCCCGAGAACGTCCTCTCAGAGGAGCAGCGCCGCCAACTCGCCAGCCTCGGCTACCTCGGCGGCGTGGCGGAGGGCCCGGTCACCGGCAGCCTCCCCGATCCGCGCGCCATGACCGGCGTCGCCCGCGACCTCCACGCCGCCACGCGGACGGTGCAGGAGGGGCACTGCGACCAGGCGCTGCCCCGGCTCCAGGCGATCGTCAAGCAGGATCCCCACAACTTCCCGGCCCTCAGCCTCGCCGGCTTCTGCCTGCGGCAGGCCGGCCGTACGGAGTCGGCCCTCAATCTCTTCCAGCGCGCCCAGAAGGAGAACGACCTCAACGCCGTGCCGATCGCCGACGCCGCCGGCTGCCTGCTCGACCTCGGGCGCAAGGCCGAAGCCGAGAAGGAATTCCGCCGCGCCCTGACTCTCGATCCGGCGCAGGCCGCGGCGGCCAGCAGCCTGGCGCGGATGCTGCGCCAGCGGGGCGACCGCAAGGGGGCCCTGGAGGTGCTCGACACCGCGCTCAGGGCGGGGGCGCACGAGCCCGAGATCTTCCTTGAGCGGGGGGTGGCCCGCGCCGAGTCCGGCGGCCTGGAGAGCGCCCTCGCCGACTTCCGCGAGGCGGCGCGGCGCGCCCCGGCCAACCCCGTGCCGCTGGAGAACGCCGCCCGCACCGCTTACGACTTGAAGCGGTTCCGCGACGCCTCCCTGCTCTACGAGCAGCTCCTGCGCATCGCGCCCACCCGGAGCGACCTGTGGAAGACGGAGGGGGCCATCTATCTCTACGACCTGGAGGACCGGGACGGGGCCCTGCGCTGCTTCCGCCGCGCCCTCCTCCTGGAGACCGATCCGGGCGAGAAGGCCAAGCTGGAGGGGCTGGTCAAGGAGCTGGGAGGATAAGAGAGGAGAATTTTGGATTTTCGATTTTGGATTGAGGGCGGCGGAGAGCCTGTCTTGAGATCCAATCCAAAATCCAAAATCTAAAATCCAAGATATGAAAGACTTTCTCCGCAAGATTCCGCTTTTCGTCGACCTCGACGACGCGCAGCTCGACCGTCTGGCGGGCGTGATGAAAGAGGAGGTCCATCCCGCCTACAAGCTGATCTTCCGCGAGGGGGACGGGGTCGACGCCTTCTACATCGTGCGCGAGGGGATGGTCACCGTCTTCCGCGACGTGCAGGGCAAGCCGCAGCAGGTGCTCGCGCGGCTGGAGGAGGGGGGCTTCTTCGGCGAGATGGGTCTGCTCAACGACAAGGCCCGCCGCTACGCCTCGGCCCGCACCGCCGCCCCCACCGTCCTGCTGCGCGTCGACAAGCCCGACCTGATCAACATCCTCGCCGGCAACCCGGGCCTGGAGCTCAAGTTCCGCGCCGAGGTCATCCGCCGCCACGGCATGAACGTCTCGGCGCTGCTGGGGCTCGCCGGGCAGCGGGACGTCCGCATCCGTCTGGGGGTCGACGCCGTGATGGAGATGGAGGACGGCGTGCGGCTGTCCGTCGTCCTGGAGAACCTCTCGCTCGGCGGCGTGGGGCTCTCGGGCGTCCCGTTCACCTGGCAGACCGGCCAGCCCGTCCGCTTCCGCCTCGGGCTGGCGGGGGAGCCGGACATCCTCGACGTCCGCGGCTCCGTCACCTGGCGCGAGGGGGACACGGTCGGCGTCGCCTTCGCCCCCGAGGCCGCCGGCGACGCCCTGCTGGTCCAGAAGGCGCTGCGGCGGTTCCTGGACGCGCGGCGGTAGGCGCGTACCGCCGCGTGCTGCCCGGAATCCGGGGATTTCGTTCCGGAAGCCTCAAAAACCGGTTTGGATGCCTGAGAAACGTCTCCGGAAGCCTCAGAAACCGCTTTGGAATCCCGAGAAGCCGGTCCAAAAGCCTCAGAAACCGCTTTGGATGCCTGAGAAACCGGACCGGATGCCTGAGAAACCGGACCGGATGCCTGAGAAACGGAGTCAGTTGTTGGAGAAACTGCTTTCAATGCTTCAGATTCGGCTCTCGATCGAAGCGCGCAGGCCTGAGGCTGCCTGGTCACGGCGCCACGACCTTGCATTCGAAGCAACCGCGTCCGGCACGAAGTGAAATTCGTGGCCGGCGAGTTGGAGGCGCCAGCAGTACGAGAACGATTCGTGGTCTGCTGCATCCCCTTTTAGATCCCCTCGCCGTTGACGATCGTCAGGGTGATATCCGAGGTGTCGTTGCCTCCTATGGGGTCGTTCTCGAGGTGGATCTTGATCTGATCCGACGCTGCCGGGCCCAGATCGCGCAAGAAATCCTCTGAGTCCTCCCTCTCATCGCCGCAGCCGGTCGACTCATGCAACTCGGCGTGCCCCGCGACGTTGACCGTCACATTGTCGGCGAGCAGCTTGCATGTTATCTTGAGCTTGACGACCACCTCATCGCCGACGCATCCCCTAAACTCCCAACTGTCCTCCCTCTGCTCGGGCCGTACGGCGCAGCTTTCGTTCACTTTCCAGGTCTTGTGCTCGTCGAACAAGATTTCGTCGTCCTTGGCCTTGACCCTGCCGATGAACGTCACCAGCCGATTGTGCCTGGGTTCAGGCCTCAGCCTGAGCATGATCGTGGAGGTCACGCCCGCCGCCACAGTGACGAGGCATCTGTCGGTGCCGCGGGGGCAAAGGGCAGAGAAGAACTGCGGTGGTTGCCCTTCGGCCTTCGTTGCCTCAAGCTCATAAGTCCCTTGGGGAATCGCCTCGAAAACAGTCTTGCCAAAACCGTCGGTGGGGTGGTCGAGCCCGATCAGCACCACGCGCGCGTCACGGACCGCCGACCCGTCGGCGTCAAAGACCACCGTCACTTCCACACGTCCGGTCCCTTCGCTCGCCTTCCAGCGATGGATACGGCCATAGCCGCCGTCGCGGAAGACCAACGGCTCACTGAAACCGTAGCTGCCGCCGTACTTCGGCTTGTCCCAGAACAGGAAGTTGCTGGGGCTCGTCGTGCGTCCGACACCCGGGTCCTTCCACCCTTTGCCGGTATCGTTCGCGGAGCAGCGGTCGGCGGCGAAGCAGTTCGCCAACTGATCGGAGACCTGGCCGAAAAACCCCAAAGCCGCCTTCTCCTGCTGCAGTCTCTCGATATCACTGTAGAGGGCCTCGAGGCCCGCCCGGCGCTCCTCCTCGTCGTAGAAATACTGGCCGTCCAGAGTGAGCTCATCCTGCCGCGCCCCGTTCTTTATGTCCTCGATGTCTTCGGGCCCGTCGGTCAGGTCGCCTTCCAGCTTCACTCCGGTGAGATACAACGCCGTCCAAATGAAGGTGGAGGAGACGGCCGCCGGGCTGCCGGCAGCCCAGTCGATGCGGTCTGGCGCGTTGAAACGGCTGTTCTCAGGCAGCGCCATCGAGCCGTCGGTGAAGCCGTAGAAACGATAGTGGCCCTTGATCTCCTTGGCCTTGTCCGCCGCGCGCTTGAGCCGCTCTCGCACCTCGGGCGTATACAATTCGTGATCCGGCTTGACAACCAGTGGCGGAGAGAGCTCGTCGTCATCGAAGCAGCGTGCCGGCTCAAGATTGAGAGCGTACAGCGTGCGGTTGGTCCCCTCAGGGTCGGCAAAGTTACGTCCTAGGAAGGCGTCGGTGACCGACATCGTCAGGGTGCCCGGCCAGCCGTATTTGACGATGTCTCCTTTGATTGTCTTTCCCGAGACGTGGTCGGTGTACCAGCCGAAGGGAGCGGTATGGTGCCGGAGCTCGAAATAATTTTGGGTCATGATCGCCTCGTGCGTATACTTCTGAGGCACTGTGAGCTTATGCAGCACGAGACCGATGAGGTTACACTCAGAGTGCAGCAGCAGGTCCCCCTTGAGGGCGTTGGCGATCCGCGGCGGTGTAGTATCCTCGGAGAACTCGTCAGTCACCTGGCAGGTCAACCCGGGCCGGCCGAGCGCCGAAGGATTGCACTCCGCGCCGGGAACCGGTTCCTCGTCCCCACCCGGTACTCCGGCGGCACCGGTGCGGATGGCGGCCGCGCCAGACCGTCGGATGACGGCGGAGGAAGGTGGAAGTCGACCTTCAAGCCTAAGGCGGCGTAGCTCGTCGAAGGACACGTAGTTGGCATCGGCTACCAATCCTTTGGTGGCTAGCTCGTTAAGTTGGGCGGAGACCTCCGGCTCGACCGGGGCGCCTCCCACCGTCTCCTGCGGGAGATCGAAATAAGCATCGGCCTGCGCGGACAGGCCACCAGATCCTAATCCGAAAAGGTGGACGGCCACGCCACAGGTGCCGGAAGGAGCATCGCGCTGGGCTACGAAGATCGGCAGAGTGGCCACGGCCTTGGATTGCACAGGGAGGGCGATTTCACGCGGTGGCAGGGGCTGCGGGTCGTGCTCGCCATCGCATGGCTGCAGCTCGATCTCGAGCCGGTTGAAAGCGACCGGCTCGCTCTCCAGGTTCCGCACGAGGGCCTCGCCCGTCCACTGCCCCGCGTTCGCCAATAGACGCGGGCGCACGACCTCGGTAGGAAGGAGCAGGGTCCCACGATGCCGGTTGAAGGCGTAGTGATTCCACAGGGTGATAGTCTTCCGTGTTTCTTGCGGCGGTCCCTGTGGCGGCCGCACGGTCACCTCGGCCTCGAAGGTGACCAGGTCTTCATCCACCGGCAAGTGCTCGGCGTACGAGTGAGTCACGAACGGCACCGTCGTGGTGGCCTTGGTGCCGTCACCGAAGCTCCAGAGGTAGTCGGCTGCGTGGAGCCCTAGCGCTGCAGCGTTGTCGACCAGGAGCTCCATCTCGTGCGGCCGAAAGACACTGGGCTTTGCGACGAGCACAGGGAAGCTCTCGCGTGGCCCGCAGTCGAGAAGCTCCACCGTCCGTACGCGGTGCGTGTAGACACCCGCCATATCGCGCGCAGTGACCAGGATGCGCCGCGGACCCGGCGGCCCGAAGAACTCGAGGATTCGTCGCGCTCCGGGCACACCATTGATCCAGATCTGCCCGCCGGTGTCCGACTGGGCCTCGATCACCACGTCCTCGCCCGGGCAGACGCGGCTCTTGTCGATCGTCACCACGATCGGCGCCGGCTGGCATGCTAGCCCCAAGGAGAAACGGATGCCTGCCGGCGATACGACTTGGGCGGGGAGCTGGCCGCCCAAGGTTCCCGAGATGCCGCCAGTGACAAAGCTGGCGAACAGTTCGGCGGTGGCGCGCACGGGCTCGCCTGCCGCGTTTTCGATGAGCAGCCCCACAGGAACCACGAACGAGGATATGAAGGGCCGAACCGGGCCGACGGCCCGCACCGCCGGGTCGAGCTTTACGGCGAGAGGGTCGATGGTGAGGCCACCTATATGCGCCGGATCGGCGGTGAAGCGGAGGCGGAAGATCTCTATCTGATTGCCGGTCACTTCGAGATCGAGCTCGCCCGTGGCGGGCACCTGTGCTCTGTGCGTGGGGAAGATGAGCTCGAAATTGCCAGAGGTGTTGTCGATCCGACAGGTGTAGGTCCCTTGGATGTCAACGGCAAAGGCCTGATGAGCCGTCGAGGCGAGTAGCGCACCCGCCAAGGCTGCAATCGTAATCCATGAGTGCCATGATTGTCTGATCATCGGAATTTCCTTTCTTAGTGGGAAAGACATCCCGCTGCTGCCTCGCACTCATTGACGCCGCGTCTGCCTGGAGAGAGCGCCGGTAGAGCTGCGGAGAGTCAGCTTCAGATAGAGGTGAGCCAAGCGTTAGAAACGTTTCGTGAAGCAGGATGCAGCCGTGCGAAAGGGCGATCACTACAGGTGCCAGCCGGTTCGAGAATAAGGCTCTCCATAGAGCTATAGGCGGATTAGCTGCTTGGTACCTCCGCTACGCTCCGGCACTCAACTGGCATTTGCATGTAGCGAAACATCTGGCCCTCTAGTGTGGTGTCCGAAATAGAATGGCGGTGCGACCCACCTTGGGCGGCCCTCTCCCGCGGCGAGTTCCGCGAGGACCTCTACCGAGCTCTCGGGAAACGACGCCAAGCCCCCCTGGCCACCCTGCCGTACTACACGGAGATCAGCGCCGGCACGATCCGCGACGACGATGCGCCGGGCAAGCTCGACGACCGCCACATGGCCACAGCGCTCATCAATCATCCGGATACCGACCTCGCGGACCCAGCTTTGATATGTCAGGAGTGCCCTGGCACACTTTGTACTACAAGGAAAACTACCCGCACCTGCAGCGGATCACGGCGCCACGACTCTGTATTCGAAGCACCCCTCGATGCGGCCGATCCGCCAGCCGAGCTGCCAGAGCCAGCGCGAGCGCCCCTCGCGGGTGAGGAGCATCATCGGGGTCTTGAGCAGGAGCTTCGCCCAGCGCAGGAGCCCGGGCAGCCAGCCGAGGCGGGGCATCCCGCGGTCCTTGTAGCGGCTGTAGATCAGCACGTTGTGCTTGCCGTAGCTCACCCCCTGCCGGAAGATGGTGCCCGCGTCGTGCCGGTGGCGGATGTAGACCACCGCGTCCGGCACGAAGTGGAATTCGTGGCCGGCGAGCTGGATGCGCCAGCAGTAGTCGGTGTCCTCCAGGGCGGGGAGGGTCTCGTCGAACCCGCCCACCTCCTCGTGGACCGCCCGCCGCACGGCGAGGCCGCCGCCGCCGGCGTGGGGGAGGAAGGGGGGATAGTCGTAGGCGGTGAGGCCGTCCCTCTGCGGATTGAGATGCGTGCGCCGCACCCAGGCCGGGTTGAGCTTCTCGTTGTCGTAGCGGCAGGCGACGAATTCGTGGACCGCGAGGGCCCGTCCCAGAGCCTCCATCCAGCCGGGGGCGACCTCGTCGTCGGCGTCGCAGAAGAGGAGGGCGTCGCCGGTGGCCGCCGCGGCGCCGAGGTTGCGGGCGTGCGCCTGTCCGCGGCGGTCCGAGGCGTCCACCAGCTTCAGGCCCGGCAGGCGGCCGCGGTAGCTCTCGACGATCTCCCGCGAGCCGTCGGTCGAGCCGTTGTCGGCCACGATCACCTCCCAGCCGTCCGGCCAGCTCTGGTGGGTGAGCGCCTCGAGCTGCGCGCCGAGCGTGGGGGCCGCGTTCAGGCAGGGGATGACGACGCTGAGCTTCATCGGAGGGAATCATAAGGCTGATACGATTCCGCCGTGCCCCGCCGCCCCGCTCCCGAGACCGTTCTCTTCTGGGCCCTCCTCGCTCTCCATCTCCTGCCGATCTGGATCTTCTCGTATACGCCCACCCAGGACGGCCCGGGCCACCAGGCGGTGACGGCCATCCTGCGGCAGTACGACCTCCCCGCGGCCGGCCTGCTGCGCCAGTACTACCTGCCCAACCGGGAGGCGCTGCCCAACTGGCTCATCTTCTTCCTGATGGGACGGGTCCTGGGATTCATGGCCGTGCCGGTGGCGGAGAAGATCGTCCTCACCGCCTACGTCCTCCTGCTGCCGCTCGCCGCCCGCTACGCCTTGCGGGCGGTCGATCCCAGGGCCGGCTTCCTCGCCGTCCTGGTCTTCCCCTTCGTCTACAACTACCTGTTCAACATGGGGTTCTTCAACTTCTGCTGGAGCCTCGCGGCGTTCTTCTTCGCCGTCGGCTACTGGCTGCGGCACGCCGAGAGGATGGGGCCCGGGCGGACGGCCGTCCTCGCCCTGCTGGTGCTCTGGGTCTACTTCTGCCACCCCGTGACGCTGGCGGTGACCGTCACCACCCTGCTGACCCTCGCCGGTTGGCGGACGCTGCTCGAGGGGGGATTCCGGCACCGGCTGCTCGCTCCGGCGCTCGCCTGCGTGCCGGCCCTGGCGCTCATGGCCGCTTTCGTGGGCCGCCGGACGGGAGCCCGGATCACCATGCTGCCGCTGGGGGTGAAGGTCAAGCATCTGGCCGGCCTCTATTCGCTCGCTTCCGTGTCGGAGTGGACGATCCCGCTGGCGATCGCGCTCGCCATCCTCTTCTATGGGATCGCCTTGCTCTGTCTGCGGGCGCGCCGGGGGCTTCCGCCGCAGCGGGGCGACGGCTTCCTGATCGCCGCGGCCGTCCTGGCCGGGGCCTTCTTCGCCGCGCCAAGCGAGCTCGCCGGCGGCGGTTTCATCAATCATCGCCTCGTGCTGTTCCCCTTTCTGGCGCTGATCCTCTGGTTCGGCACCTTCGAGCACCCGGTCCGCCGCCGGCGCTGGATCCAGGGCGCGGCGGCGGGGATCGCCCTCACGTTCCTGGGCCTCTTCGCCTGGAAATACGCCGAGCTCGGCCGGGGGCTCGCCGAGATCGCCGCCGCCGGCCGGGCCATCCCGCCGGACCACACCTTCCTTTATCTGTCCTACGCCCATCGAGGAGATGGCGGGGACGGCGAGCCCGCCTTCCGGACCTGGCCCTTCGTCCATGCCGGCGGCTACGTGGCGGCGCGCAAGCGGCTGGTGGACCTCTCGCTCTACGAGGCCAACGAGGATTACTTTCCCCTCCTCTTCCGGCCCGCCCTGAATCCCTACCTCCATCTGTCGAACGGGCTCCTGGGGATCGAGAAGACGCCGCCGGAGGTCGACCTCCTGGGCTATCCGCGGCGGACGGGCGGAAGGGTCGACTACGTCCTGCTCTGGGGCCTGCGGGACGGGCGGCGAGGTGAGCCGAAGGTCCGGGCGGTGCTGGACCAGCTCGCGGCGGGGTACGACCTCGTCGCGAGGTCGCCCGGCGGGCGGGCGCTCCTGTACCGCGCCCGGCCTTGAAGGCAGCCCTGGTTTGTACTATTCTCTAAACAATACAACCAGGACGACGGCCGAATCCTCGCCGCGAACCCCCGGGGCCTCCGGGTCCCGATCTCTCACGGAGGTGGTCGATGAACGGACGATGTCTCAAGCGTCTATCGCTCCTGCTGACGCTGTGCCTGTCGCTCGTCCTCGTGGCGGCGGCACAGAAGCCCACCGGTCCGGAGTGCAAGGACAACGGGCAGTGCGACCGCTCGCAGTATTGCCAGAAGCTCTCGGGCCATTGCGAGGGCCCCGGCCACTGCGTGGTCCGGCCGCAGATCTGCTACTTCCTCTACCTGCCGGTCTGCGGCTGTGACGGCGTGACCTACGGCAACGCCTGCTTCGCCGCCATGGCCGGGGCCAACGTCAAGCACTCCGGCGCCTGCGCGACGACCTGCACGACCAACGCCCAGTGCAAGGACGGCCAGTTCTGCTCCAAGGCGGTGGGGCAGTGCAAGGGCAAGGGCACCTGCGCGACGAAGCCCCAGGTCTGCCCCGACATCTACGATCCGGTCTGCGGCTGCGACGGCAAGACCTACGGCAACGAGTGCGAGGCCGCGTCGGCAGGGGTGAGCGTCTCCCATCTCGGAGAGTGCGAGATGCCGAAGAAGAAGTAGGAGCGGGGAGGCTTTCGAGAAAACCGCTCCGCCCGGTCACCGCGCCGGGTGGAGCGGCGCCGACCGCTCCCGCTCCAGGAGCGGCAGGGCGCGCCCGATCTCGCGCTCGAGCTCGGCGAGAAGGCCGGCGGCGCCGTCGAGCTGGGCATCCCTCCCCATCCGCTCGATCTCGGCGCTGAGCTCGGCGACGCGCACCACGCCGATCTGCGCGCTGATCCCCTTGAGGCTGTGGGCCACGAAGGTCAGGTCGTCCGCGTCGGCCCGGAGCACCGCCTCCCGGAGCCGCGCGAGACGGCGGGGCGTCTCGGCCATGTAGGTCTCCACGAGGCTCCGCAGGAGGGGCTTGCCGCTCGACTCGCCCAGCCGCCGCAGGCTGGCGAGGCGCGCCGGGTCGAGCGGGGACGATCCGCCGTCTGGCGGCGGGAGAACGGTCCGCTCCGCCGTGGCCGGCTCCAGGCCGCCGCACCGGGAGAGCGCCGCCCGGAGATCCGCGAACAGGACCGGCTTCTGCACGAAGTCATCCATCCCGGCGGCGAGGCACGCCTCCCGCTGCTCGCGCAGGACGTTCGCCGTCAGCGCGACGATGCGCGGCTGGCGCTCGACCGAAAGCTCGGCGCGGATGCGGCGCGTCGCCTCCAGGCCGTCCATGCCGGGCATCTGGACGTCCATCAGGATCAGGTCGTACGGCTGACGGCGCAGGGCCTCCAGGACCTCCATCCCGTTTCCGGCGACGTCGGCCACATACCCCATCCGCTCCAGGAGGAGCAGCCCGACCCGCTGATTGATGGAGTTGTCCTCCGCCAGCAGGATCCGCAGAGGGAGGCGCTCGGCCAGCCTGGCGCCGCCGAGGTCGTCCACCTCCGGCGTGTTCCGGGAGGGGAGCGCCAGGACGGGGCGGCCGCGGAGGGTGAAGAAGAAGGACGAGCCGTCCCCCGGCGTGCTCTCCACCCACATGCGGCCGCCCAGGAGCTCGGCGAGGCGCTGGCTGATCACCAGCCCCAGGCCGGTGCCGCCGTAGAGGCGCGACATGGAGGAGTCGGCCTGGCTGAACGGCTTGAACAGGCGCTCGATACGGTCCGCCGGGATGCCGATCCCGGTATCGCGCACGGCGAAGCGGAGCTCGGCGAGGCCGTCCCTCTCCGGCCCGGGCTCGATCTCCAGGCTCACCTCTCCGCGCGGCGTGAACTTGATGGCGTTGTCGAGCAGGTTGACCAGGATCTGGCGCAGCCGGGCCGCGTCGCTCTCGATGGCCGCCGGGACGCCGTCCGCCACCCGGTAGTGGAGGACCAGCCCTTTGCTCTGCGCCTTGGCGGTGAGGATCCCCACCGCCTCCTCCAGGCATTCGCGCAGGACGAACGGAACGGGCTCGATCTCCAGCTTGCCCGCCTCGATCTTTGAGATGTCCAGGATGTCGTTGATCACCGCCAGGAGCGCCGCGCCGCTGCCGCGGGCCGTCGTCACGTACTCCCGCTGGGCCGGCGAAAGGGGGGTTTCGAGGAGGAGGCTCATCATGCCCAGCACCGCGTTCAAGGGGGTGCGGAGCTCATGGCTGACGTTGGCCATGAGCTCGCTCTTGGACTGGCTGGCCTCCTCAGCCTGGTCCCGTTGACGGCGCAGGTCGCGGCTCTGGCGGACGATGGCGACGTTGATCGCGGTGGCGATGCCGAGGAGCACCAGACGGAGGATCTGGTTGTCCCAGCGGAACGCGCCATATGTGGGGCTGGAGAGGGGGAGGCCCAGGGTCTCGCTCCGCGCCACCACCCAGACGACGAGGGCGCCATATTGAAGCATCGCGGCGAGCCCGGCGGCGACGCACATCCGGGCGTCCTGCCGCAGGCAGGTGAACGCCAGGGCCAGGAAGTAGACGCAGAACAGGATCCGGCCGTTGGTGACCGCGAGCGGGTTGCCGGAGGCGATCATACCCAGGTGCACCGCGCTCACGATGCTGACGTCGAGCGCGCAGGTGAAAAACCCCAGCCACCGGGGAGGGGAGGACCGGCGGGCGAAGGCGAGGACCGCGACCCCCAGCAGCACGGTCGCCAGCGAGCCGGCCAGTCCGATCCAGGGCTCCCGGTCGGGGGGCTGGAATAGGATGGTCCCGAGCGGACCCAGCGCCGCCACCCCGGCCGCCCAGATCCGCGCCCGCGCGGCGAGCAGCTCCCCCTCGCGTCCCACCCGGGCCGAGGCCGGATCGGGGCGGGCCCAGAGACGAGGACGCCTTGGCAGGTGCACGGTGGTCGGTTCTCTCGTGAGAGATGCGGCTGTATTGTGCCACAGTCGGCGGATTTCGCTTTCCAGGGTTTGTGACAAACTGAAGGTCCTATGGCGAGGTTCTTCAATACCGCCGGGCCATGCCAGCCCGAGTTGCACTACATGCTGCCGCCGGAGCGCCGGCTGCCCGAGCTGAGGGGATTGATCGACCGGCATCTCTACTTCGTCGTCCACGCGCCCCGGCAGACCGGCAAGACCACCTACTTCCGCTCCCTCGCCCAGGCTCTCACCTCGGAGGGGCGCTATGCCGCTCTCCTCACCTCCTGCGAGGTGGGGCAGGCCGCGGGGGGCGACGTCGAGCGCGGGATCGAGGCGGTGCTTGGGGTCCTGCGCATCGCCGCGGAGAACCACCTCCCCGAGGAGCTCCGCCCCCCGGCCCCCGATCCCGCGGCTTCGGGAGAGTTTCGTCTGATTGACCTCCTCACCCGCTGGTCCAGACAGTGCCCGCGGCCGGTGGTGCTCTTCCTCGACGAGATCGACGCCCTTTTCGACAACCTTTTGATCTCGGTCCTCCACCAGCTCCGCACGGGCTATGCCGACCGGCCCGGGAAGTTCCCCCAATCCGTGGCCCTGGTCGGTCTGCGCGACGTGCGTGACTACAGGCGGCAGGTCCGCCCCGAGGTGCAGAGCCTCGGTACCTCCTCGCCGTTCAACATCAAGGTCGAATCGCTCACCCTTCCCAACTTCACGGCGGAGGAGGTCGCCGAGCTCTACGGCCAGCACACCGCCGACACCGGCCAGCCCTTCACCCCCGAGGCTGTGGCGCTCGCCTTCGAGCTGACGCGCGGCCAGCCCTGGCTGGCCAACGCGCTCGCCCGGCAAGCGGTCGAGAAGCTGATCCCGGATCGCGCGGTCCCGATCGACGCCGGTGTGATCGAGGCGGCGAAGGAGATGCTCATCCAGCGCCGGGATACCCACCTCGACTCTCTGATCGAGCGCCTGCGCGAGCCGCGGATACGGCGGGTGATCGAGCCGATCATAGCCGGGGAGCCCTTGCCCTCGGACCTCCTCGACGACGACGTCCGCTTCGCTCTCGACCTCGGGCTGGTGGTGACGACGCCGCAGGGCCTCGCTATCGCCAACCCGATCTACCGCGAGGTCATTCCGCGCGCTCTGACCTCTCTCCTGGAGCAGACTCTGTACCTGCCGCGCCCTTCCTATATCGCCTCGGACGGCCGGTTGCGCTTCGACCTTCTGCTTGCCGACTTCCGCGCGTTCTGGTGCGAGAACGCCGAGCCTTACCTCGCCCAGGCCCCCTACAGCGAGGCGGCGGCACAGCTCGTCTTCATGGCGTTCCTCCAGAAGGTAGTCAACGGTGGGGGCTTCATCGACCGCGAATACGCGGTGGGGAGCGGCCGGATCGACCTCTGTATCCGCTGGCCCCATGCAGAGGGTGTCGAGCGCTGGGCCGTCGAGCTCAAAGTCTGGCGCGACGGCCGCCCCGATCCCCTGCCGCAGGGGTTGAAGCAACTCGGCAGCTATCTCGATCACCTGGGCCTCGACCGTGGCACCCTGGTCGTCTTCGACGGCAGGAAGGCGGCGGAGCCGCTGCCGGGACGGTGCGCAATGGAGGAGATTGAGTGGGAGGGGCGGGAGATCGCGGTCGTACGGCTGTGAAAAAGAGCTTACAGTATGTGTAAGTCTTTATATCATTGACACGTTCCATCGCTGGAGCGAAAGTAGATATGAAAGGAGACACCATGGCGAGTGAACCGGTCCAGACTGCCGCCAGCAAGAGCGTCACGGTCATTGGCACCCTCACTGATGAGGGGGTCGAATGTCAAGCGATGCGCGAAGACAAGACGAACAAGCTCTGCACACTGATTCCACGCGACAAGCTTTCCGGCTTCAAGAATGGCGATCATGTAAAGGTCGAGGGAACTATCGCCGAAGTGAGCTTCTGCCAGCAAGGGACAACCATCAACATATCTTCCATCAGTAAAGTCTATTGATGAGGCTTGAGCGACGGCGCCGCGCCCGCACCGCCGCCCACAGGGCCTCCTGCTTCAGCGAGCGGAGCAGGGCGCGGCCGATGAAGAGGATGGGGGAGGCGCCGCCGAAGGCGTATGGCGTATAAGGTGCGCAGGAGACCCGCGGCCGATCGGTGACGGCGTAGATCGGCTCCCACTCCTCGGGCAGGAATTTGCGCTTGAACGCCTCCAGGCCCTCGAAGTTGTAGAAGCGCCGGGTGTGGACGCGCATCCAGGCGAGCAGCGGGCGGACGGTCCACGGCGGTGCCGGACGTTGCGGCACGGCCCGTGAGAGAGGGGAGAGCCCCAGGGTCACGTACTCGGCCCCTTCCTCCGCCAGCGCGCAGATCGCCGTGTCGAGCAGCAGCTCGGTGGTGCCGTTCGGCGCCGTCCGGCCGCGGACGATCTGCTCGATCAGCCACCCCTTCCGCAAGGGGATGGGGGAGGCGATCAGGAAGCCGACCGTCTCGCCGCCGCGCTCGGCCACGTACAGCCGGCGGTCGAGCAGGCGGGGGAGGAGGTTCCATTCGACCAGGAAGTGCATCGGCGGCAGGCCCCGCCGCTCGATCCACTCGCTGAGGCAGCGTTGCAGGCCCGGCTCCCGGGAGTCTGGCGAGAGAGACGGACGGTCACCCCCTTGTTGCGCGCCCGCGCGAGCTGGGCCCGCAGCGAGGCCTTTCCCGCCAGGATGCCGTGCCAGCGCGCCGGGCTCCAGACCGGCTGGCGCCCAGGAGTAGCGCGGAGCCCGGGGGCCCCTCCATCAACAGGGCGAGCATCCGGTCCTGGGCCCCGAAGTAGCAGAGCCGCTTGTGGGCCCGCCGGGTGTCCGCCGCGGAATCCTCCGCGGTGCCGGCGAGCCGCTCCGGCGGGCAGACCGGAGCCCCCGCGACCACCCGGTAGTGGTTGGCGCAGACGTAGCCGACCACCCCCTCGCCGTCGCCGGAGAACCAGAGCCGCATCCCCGGATTGAGGATCTGGTAGGCCATGGCGTTCCACCCCCAGCGGAGGACGAGCTCGCGGGCGCGCTGGACGTCAGGAGAGAGCATGGCCGGAGCATAACCGTGGAGTAGTGTCCTAGTTTGAATTCCGGCCCTCGCGCCGATCAAGTCTGGTGGCGCTCTTGCCAACCCGGAACCGAAGAAGCGCAGACCCTACAAGAAGGGTGGGATCGATCCGCCGCCAAATGGAAACGGGCGCGGGCGGTTGAGACTACTCTGACTGCTGTCGCAGATTAGCTATCGTCTTGCTTAGGTTCGTGGGAACGCGGGGATCATCGAGGGGTAGCCCCTCCCGGTCAGGATACACCCTGTCGCGAACCTTCGCGGCGTAATCCTGAATCCTCAATTCATTGGTCGGGACGCCGAAGGTCCAGGCCGGCACGATGAAGCCGTTGTTTGCATGGATAATCCCAAATTCATGAGGCTGGAGCACTAGAGGATAGCCCGCCCATGTGTACGCAGCCCGACCGTCCGCCGACCACCAGCGGGATGTACCCGTAAGAACCCTTATCTCGTCTTGGAACCACCAAGTGGCTGTTTCGCAGTCCAGCCCCCAACAGACGAGGATGGTACCAGTCCAGTCGTTATAGACTGGATTGCCCTGAAAAGTGATGCTGAATGTCGCCATGACGGAAAACTCCTTCCCGCAATCGCTGGGGAAAAAGTATAGCAGCAATCGTTTCCATCGGGCAAGCTGGGCATGGGGAGTGCGCTCCTGATTCCCGGCGGATGCCCTGGCTGGAGGCGACGCAGACGCTCAACGGCTCCGGTCCCAACCAGCGGGGGAAGTACAAGCCGCCTACATGAAGAAAGGTTTTCCCGAGTCGCAGTACCAGACGATCTGGAAATGGCTCACCGTCGAGAACGATCAATATCCGGCAAATCCTCAAGCCCTTCTCCAGGTGGATTCTTACGGCTGCCAGGTCAACGCCATAGCCCCGGGCGCCACCGCCGTGCCCCAGCGCTCCTCGATCCTCAAGCTCCAGTACCAGACCTACTGGACCGAGCCCTCCCAGGATCACGCCAACCTCGCCTGGATCAACGGTTTCTATCAGGCTATGTACGGCGAGCGCGGCCCCTGGCCGGACGACACCTTCGACGGCTGCTATGTGAACTATTGCGATTCGGATTTAAAGGATTGGGAGTATCTCTATTACAAGGAGAGTTATCCCCGGCTACAGAGAGTGAAGGCGCGGTGGGACCCGCTCAATGTCTTTCATCATGGGCAGTCGATTGAGCTGTGAGGCTTTATGAGGCATTCCCTGTAGGGGCGGCCCTATGTGGCCGCCCTGGGTGGGTGGGAGCGTAGGGCCGGAGCAGAGCCCCCGCCTAGGGCGGCCACGTAGGGCCGCCCCTACAGGTCAGTTTTCGTTGTAGGTTCCCGAATGCTTTTCTTGAGCGCGGAAAAATCCATAGGCGTTGCTGGTCCGCTGGCAAGCCGCCTCCCAATTTCCTCCTTGAAGGCTGTGGCACGTGCATCGAGATCCTGTTCGCGTTCTATGCGCCCGCCATCCTCCGCCAACAGATCCGCCAACAGCACGATCCGCCGCGCCAGCGATCCCAGCTCCACATACTCCTCCCGCGTGTGCATCCCCCCTCCCACCGGCCCGAGGCCGTCGAGGATGGGGATGCGGCCGGGGTCGGGGAGAAAGTTGGGGAAGGAGATGCCGCCGCGCTCTTCCTCCACCTCCAGGCGCCAGCCGCGGCCGGCGGCGAGGGCGGTGGCGCGGTGGCAGATACCGCAGTGCGGGCCGCGAGGGTCGACCGGGGGAATGAAGAGGCTGGCGGCGAAGGAGATCTCGGTGCCGGTGGCCACGGCGACGTCCCGAGCCAGGGTCTCCAGGCGGCGCTGGAGCTCC
Source organism: Thermoanaerobaculia bacterium (assembly GCA_045807625.1). Lineage (GTDB taxonomy): Bacteria > Acidobacteriota > Thermoanaerobaculia > Multivoradales > UBA5704 > DATARR01. The sequence continues at coordinate 89,162 of JBJMHA010000007.1, forward strand.
TGGCTCTCGCTGGGACGGAGGAAGCGAGCCTCCCCCTCGACGATCGCGCGGTCGGGGACCACGTTGAGCTGGCGGTCAGTCCCCAGGAGGTCGTGGGCGGTGGCGAGGCCCTCCACGAAGGTCGTGTCACCACCCACGAAGCGGCCGGCGTTGATGGTGGGGCCGCCGTCCGGCCGGGAGAGCGCCTCGGCCTCGGCCACCCAGTGGGCGGCGGCGGCCAGGGCCGAGCGGCCGTCCCAGTAGTGGAGGCCGGAGTGGGCCGCCTGGCCACGCACGTCGAGCCGCCATTCGAACATCCCCCGGCGGCCGGCCACGATCGTCTCGGCGTCCCCCGCGGGCTCCCCCGGCTCCAGCACCCAGAGGGCCCGCGCCGTCTCCCCCCAGCGGCGGACCGCGGCCTGCGAGAGCGCCCCTCCCACCTCCTCGTCCGGCACCACCACCAGCATGAGATCGGTGGGGGGGGGCTGCCCGCGATGGCGGAGGAGGTCCAGGGCGCCCACGAAGGCGGCGAGCCCCCCTTTCATGTCGATGGCGCCGGTGGCGACGAGCCGACCGCCGTCGAGATGGGGCTCCATCGCGGGGAGGACGGTGTCGAGGTGTCCGATCAGCAGGAGGTGCCCCCGCGCGGTGTCCGGCCCCCGGGCGTAGAGGACGGGGAGGAGGGGCGAATCCGCGCCCGGTGATTCCTCCCGGATCTCGGTGGCGAGGCCGCGCTCGCGCAGGGCCGCCGCGAGATGCTCCGCAGCGCGCCGGAGCCCCGCCGGATCGCCGCTGTCCGAGGAGATACGGGTAAGCTCGCGCAGAAAGGCTACCGCCCGCTGGAAGAGGGGCTCGGGGAGGATCGCGACGGCCGGCTCCATCATGGGAGGGCAAGCCTATCGCAGACGAACCCTCCCCCGAAAAAGACGGGGCCTCTCCCAAAAAAGACGAGGGGTCGTCCGAAAAAGACGGAGAGTCTCCCCAAAAAGACGAGCCTCTCCCCCAAAAGGGCGGAAGCTCGTCCATATGGAACGAGGGGTCTCCCCATATGGACGAGGGGTCTCCCAAAAAAAGGGGAGGGGTCTCCCCAAAAGGACGGAGGCCCGTCCATATAGGACGAGGGGTCTCCCCATATGAACCCGGATCTCCCCAAAAAAGACGGACCCTTCCCCCAAAGAGACGCAACGGCTCTGAAGGAGGAAGCCACACCGTCCCGGCCGGAGGCGCGGACGGCACCGCTGGTATAGAGTTCCCGGAGAAGCAACCCCTGAGGAGGGCGATCCCATGGTGAGTGCCGTCATTCTGCTGGTGGTGGAGAAGTCGAAGGTGAACGAGGTCGCCGAGGCGCTGGTCGACCTGTCGGGGATCACCGAGGTCTATTCGGTGGCCGGCCAGTACGACCTGGTGGCGATCGCGCGCGTCAAGGACAACGAGGCGATCGCCGACGCGGTCACCCGCCAGATGCTGAAGATCGAGGGCATCATCCGTTCGGAGACCCTGCTCGCGTTCCGCGCCTTTTCCCGCTACGACCTCGAGCGGATCTTCTCGATCGGCGCGGAGGAAGGGATGGGCGGGTAGGCCCCTACCGCTTCGCCTCCACCGCTCCCCCCTGCGCCTCCTTAAGGATCAACGCGGCCAGCGCATCGTAGTCCCCGCCGAAGTGGTGGGCTCCCGGGAGCACCTGGGCCTTGCCGAGGGGGACGGCGATCTGCGGGCAGAGGCTGTCGCTCTCCTTGCTGCCGTAGAGGCAGAGGACGGGCGGATGCCCGGCGAGCTTCCTCACCTCCGGGAGCACCGGCTTCCCCTTGCTCCCGCCGCCCAGCCAGTCGGTGACGTGGAACTCGAAGTCGGCCGTCTTGCCGGGGCCGAGCAGCGCCAGCAGGCGGATCTTCTCCAGCAGGTCGGCGGGCAGGCGGTTGGTGAAGAAGGGGAGCACGTCGGCGCCGAAGGAGTAGCCGACCAGCAGCACCTCCTGCTTGTCCCACACCGCCAGATAATGGCGGAGGATGCGCTCCAGGTCCTTCGCGGCGACCTCGGGGGGCTTGGCGCTCCAGAAGTACTGCAGCGAGTTCCAGCCCACCACCGGGATCCCTTTCGCCGCCAGCGCCCCGGCCACGTCCTTGTCGATGCTGGCCCAGCCGCCGTCGCCGGAGAGGATGACGGCGAGCGTCTTCCCTTCCTTCCCCTTGGCCGGGACCTCGACCAGCGGCAGGCCGGCGACCGACGGCACACCCTTCGGTGAAGGGGCGGACGAAGCCGCGGCGGCGGCGGCCTTCCCGGTCCCCTTGTCGCCGACGATGCTCTGGAAGGCCTCCCTGAATTGCGGCGCCCACTTGTTGGTGCGGGAGAAGCCGTGGCCGACGTCGGGCAGCAGGACGGTGCGCGAATTCCTCACCTTGGCGGTGTACTTGACCACGTCGTCCTTGAAGCAGACCTGGTCGATCGTCCCCTGGAAGGCGACCCACGGCTGTTCCAGGGTCGAGGTGGGGCGGAAGACCACCCCCTTCCCCTTGGGGCCGGGATCGCTGGCGATGCCGTGGCCGGGGCAGAAGGGGTGCGCCAGCGGCAGGTCGGGGCAGAAGCCCATGCTGATCGCCCCCTTGAAGGTGGTGGGCGGCGCCTGCGCGAGCGCCGCGTAGGCGAGGGTCGCTCCCGAGGAGTAGCCCACCAGCACCGGCGGCTCGTAGTCGGGGAAGACGAGCTTCTTCTGCACGTATTTCGAGAGCAGCTCGAGATCGGAGGCCGGGTAGAGGCAGCTCTCCTTCGAGGCGTTGAGCTTCTGCATGTAGTACGGCACGCTGATGCCGACCACCAGGGTGTTCTGGTCGGCCAGGATCTGCGCCATGTCGACCACGCCCAGGTTCCAGCCGCCGTCGCCGGAGAAGAAGAGGGCCACGTGGGCCGGATGGGGTGTCCGCCGGTAGAGCCAGACGGTGCCGAAGCGGCCGTAGGTGAGCGTCTCCGTGGCCGGCGCGGGAGCGGTGGCGGCCGGGGCCTCCGCTTTCTGGGCGGACAGCCGCGGCGAGGTCTTCGCCGGCGGTGCCGCGGCGAGGGCGGGCAGGCCGGACGCCAGCAGGAGGAGGAGGGGTAAGGTCTTCTTCATGGATTGGTCTTCCTCGGTTCCAGGGCCGCGGTGAGCCGCTGGTATTCAGGGTCCTGGCGAAGGGGGGCGAAGGCCTCGCTCCGCTGGAGGGAGGGCAGGTCCTTCCATCCTTTGTCGACGGCTTGCTGGAGATCGGCGAAGGCGCGCTTGCGGTCCCCCTTGCGGGCATAGGCCTCGGCGCGGCTGTACCAGACGTAGGGGCTCTCGGGCGAGACCTCGGCGGCGACCGAGAGGATGAAGATCGCCCGGTCCCACTGCCTCTTCTCGCTGAAGGCCTCGGGCAGGTAGTAGCTGGTCTGCACGCCGATCGTGTTGAGCACCCGCTGGGCGGAGAGCCGCTCGTCCGCCTCCGGGGCGTTCTTCGCCCGCGCGTGGAGCTCGGGGATCTTCAGCGCCGACACCACCTGGGCGACCGTCATCGGCTCGCCCGAGGGGTTGACGGCGGCGAGGATGCCCGGCGCCCTTTCGAGCAGCTCCCGGTCGCGCTTGAGCCGGGCCTCGCGCTCCTTCCAGTCGCGCTGGAGGGCGGGGTTGGCCGCCAGGGCCGTGGCCTTGGCGGCGGCCTCGGCAATCTCCGAAGCAGGCCGCAGGCCGGCGAAGTCCTCCGCCGCGCCGGAGTAGTAGTGGTGGGCCGTGAAGAGGTCGCCGGCCGTCTCGGCGGCGCGGGCCTTGGCGAGCGTCTGGCCCCACAGCTCCTCGACCGCCGCGGGGTCCTTGGGACGGGTGCCGGCCTTCATGGCCTGGATCTCCATCCAGCCCAGGGCGCGGGTGGCGAGCTCCTCGGGGGGCCACTGGTGGATGCCGTCGAAGATCTCGACGCGATGGGTGATCCCGGCCTCGCGCAGCCTGGGCTCCAGCTCCATCACCTCGTAGTAGTTGAAGTCCTTGTCGCCGAGCGTGCCGAAGAAGACGAAGGGATCTCCCTTCCGCGGCGGCTCGTGGAAGGGGAAGCCGGCGCCGGCGCCGATGATCCCCGCGATGGTGCCGGGCACGGCCCGCGCCAGGGTGCAGCAGGAGCGGACGGTGCCCGAGAAGCCGGCGGCGTAGACCCGGCGGTCGTCGACGCGGAGCTTGTCGTGGGTGTCGGTCCACATCGCCCGCATCGCCTCCACGTTGGGATCGATGGCGGTGTCGCTCAGCGTGTTGTTGGAGCTGGCCAGGATGTAGCCGTATTTCTCGGCCCCCGGGCGGAAGCGCTCGGCGGCGAGCGTCCCCCGCGAGCGCGGATCGAGCACGTAGAGGATGGGCCAGGCGCGGTCCGGGGTGTAGCCGCCCGGCAGGTAGAGGGCGTAGCTCTCCTTGGGGTTGGCCGCGCAGATGACCTTCTCGACCACCTGGCCGCGAGGGAGGGCGGGCGCGGCCGGCGCGCCGGGAGAGTGGGCCGGAGCCTGCGCGGCGAGCAGGAGGAGGGCTAGGGCGGCTTTCATGTCCGTATCAATGTTCCTGGATGGAGGCGGCATTCCAGACGGCGCATGATGGTACACCGGCCCTCCAGGCGGACGATCGGGCAAGAAGCTTGCAAATGAATTGATTCGCTGTACGATTCGCTTGCGAAGAAGGAGCGTCCCGATGCTGATGAAGGTTGGCTTTCGGATTCCCGTTCCAGTGAAGAGCGTTCCGCCCCCCCGCCCCGGCCCCCTGGGAGTGGTGCGGCCGCCGGTGGATCTCGACGCGACGCTCCCCCTCACCGGCCAGACGGCGCGCCTGCGCGCCGTGCCCGAGGTGCTCCCCATGCGCTGCCTGCGCTGCCAGGGGCCGGTGGAGAAGGGGACGGCGCCGGTCCATCTGGAGGGGGAGGGATACCGCCTGGCCTGGGAGCAGGTCCCGGCCTGGGTCTGCACCCGTTGCGAGCTCGCCTACTTCGAGCCGGAGCAGGTCGAGACCGTGCAGAAGGCGCTGCGCGCCATGCGCTCCCTGAAGCCGGCGGGGCACTGAGCCCCCGGGATTAAATCCCCGCCCCCCGCGGTTGTGGTATCCTCCCGCCCCCCGCGCGGAGCGTGCAAACTTTTCCGATTCACCTTTCCCCGAAAGAACGAGAGGACGGCCTTGAATTCCGAGACCCGAGACGACGTGCGCAACCTCGCCATCATCGCCCACGTGGACCATGGCAAGACCACGCTGGTGGACGCGATGCTCTGGCAGAGCGGCACTTTCGGCGCCCACGAGCACGTGGCCGAGCGAGTCATGGACTCGATCGACCTCGAGCGCGAGAAGGGCATCACCATCATGGCCAAGAACACCTCGATCCACTTCCTGGGGACCCGGATCAACATCATCGACACCCCCGGCCACGCCGACTTCGGGGGCGAGGTGGAGCGGACGCTGAAGATGGTGGACGGCGTCCTCCTGCTGGTGGATGCCAGCGAGGGCCCGCTGCCGCAGACCCGCTTCGTGCTGCGCAAGGCGCTCGAGGCCGGCCTGCCGCCGATCGTGGTGATCAACAAGATCGACCGTCCCGACGCCCGGGCCGGCGAGGTGCTCAACGAGATCTTCGACCTGTTCATCGACCTCGACGCGACCGAGGAGCAGCTCGACTTTCCCGTGCTCTACTGCAACGCCCGGGCGGGCCGCTGCGGGCTCACGGCGGATGGGCTGGAGGAGACGCTCAAGCCGCTCTTCGAGGAGATCGTCCGCTCGGTGCCGCCGCCGCGCTTCGATCCCGCCATGCCGCTCCAGCTCCTGTTCACCAACCTCGACTACGACGACTACGTGGGGCGGCTCGCCATCGGCAGGATCTTCAACGGCCGGGTGCGCAAGGCCCAGGAGGTCGCCGTCTGCCGGCTCGACGGCAGCTTCCTGCCGGCCAAGGCCTCCCTGCTCTACGGCTACGACGGGCTGAAGCGGGTGGAGATCGCCGAGGCGGGGCCGGGGGACATCGTCGCCATCGCCGGTCTCGAGCAGGTGAGCATCGGCGAGACTCTGTCCGAGCGGGACAACGCGCGGGCCCTGCCGCACATCCAGATCGATGAGCCGACCATCTCCATGGTGCTGTCGATCAACGACTCCCCCTTCAGCGGCCGCGACGGCAAGCACGTCACCTCGCGCAAGCTCAAGGAGCGCCTGGAGAAGGAGGCGCTGACCAACGTCTCGATCCGGCTCGAGCCCACCGACACTCCGGATGCCTTCAAGGTCTCGGGGCGCGGCGAGCTGCAGCTCGCGATCCTCATCGAGATGATGCGCCGCGAAGGATACGAGATGTCGGTCGGCAAGCCCGAGGTGATCACCCGCCGGATCGACGACGGCCCGCTCCACGAGCCGATGGAGCTGCTGGTGATCGACTGCCCGGAGGAGTACATCGGCGTCGTCACCCAGCAGATGGGGGTGCGCAAGGGGCGGATGACCAAGATGGTCAACCACGGCTCCGGCCGCGTGCGGATCGAGTTCCGCGTCCCCTCGCGGGGGCTGATCGGCTTCCGCTCGGAGTTCCTCACCGACACGCGAGGGACGGGGATCATGAACCACCTGTTCGACGGCTGGGACGTCTGGCAGGGGGAGATCGCCCATCGCACCAACGGCGCCCTGGTCTCCGACCGCGCCGGGAGGACGACCGCCTACGCCATCGAGGGCCTGCAGCCGCGCGGCGAGCTGTTCGTCTCTCCGGGCGAGGAGGTCTATGAGGGGATGGTGGTGGGGGAGAACGCGCGCCCCAACGACCTCGACGTCAACATCACCAAGGAGAAGAAGCTCACCAACATGCGGGCCTCGGGGTCGGACGACGCCGTGCGCCTGGTGCCGCCGCGGATCATGAACCTGGAGCAGGCGCTGGAGTTCATCCGCGAGGACGAGATGGTCGAGGTAACCCCGCACTCCTTCCGTCTGCGCAAGCGGGTGCTGCCGGCGAACCGGAGGAAGTAGAAAGGAACGGCCCGGGAGGAGCCCTCCCGGGCCATCTCAGGATCGCGGCCGCTTACGGCGCCGAGGTGACGCTCAAGCCGTAGGCGCTGGTATCCGGGCCCGTGACCTGGATGTAATACGTGCCCGCGGCCAGCGACTGGGTGATCGAGAAATTCGAGGCGCTCCAGCCGGTGTTGTCCGACGCGATCAGCTCTCCGTCGGCATCGAACAGGCTGCCCCCCGCCTGCTCCCCTCCCGTGCTCGCGATGGTGACCGTCGCCGAGGACGTGAGCGTGAACACGAACATGTCGGAATCGTCCGCGCTCGTCGAGGTGATCTCACCGCTGGGCGACGTGCCCCCCACCGTGACCGGAGTGGCGCAGAGGAAGCTGTCGCCGTGATCGTCCGGAGTCCCCAGGTGGCAGACGTCCGTGAAAGCGGCCGTCACCTGGATGTTTCCGCTGGCGCCGGCGCCCGGCGTCAGTTGGACACAGTGGTACCCGGCGCCGACCACCGCCTTGAGCTGCCGCTGGCTCGTGCCGACGGTGGCACGGTCGACGAGCGGATGGGTGGAGGAAGAGCCCGCCGTGAAGAGCGAGCCATGTGAGCGGGAGCCCGAGGCGCTGATGCTCACCACTCCCGGTATGTTGGTATAAAGCTTGATGACCTCGCCGTCCCATTCGACCACCGAGTACGTCACGGAGGTGGAATCGCCATTGTCCAGGGTCGTGAAACCGGTGGTGCCGTTGAGGGCGGACTGGCAGCCGGACTGCGCGAAGACGCCGGGAGCGAAAGTGATCAGCATCAGGAAACCGGCGACGAGAGCGGGTGCGAAAGCCTTGCTAGCCGACGTGGATGAATCGTGAAACACGGACCTCTCCTTTAAGGCCGAACGGGCCCCGGAAAACATTGATCTGATTGCGTTCTGGGATCCGTCCTCACCGCCGAAGCGGTCAGGTCGGTACGTTCGCCGGCCGGCTTTCGAGGCGTCCCAACTTCGCCTGGGGGGGATTAACGGGACCGTTTTGAAAACTGGCTGGATCGGCTAGGGGGAATGTCGGCCTTGTGATGAAATAGAGGCACGTGAACGTCACCGGTTCTTTCTGGGGCAGGAAAAAACAGGCTCTCCGGCAAGAGCCGCACGTCTTCACGGATCACGTACGCCTGCTGGCCGGAGGGAGGCCGCCGGATGAGAGATCGCTGGCGCCCGTGTGGAACGCGCTGCGCGCGGCCCTGCGCGGCGAGCTGAGGCGGCGGGGTCTCTGGGAGAGCCCGCCGGCCTATCTGGGGGTCTATGGCTGGGAGAGCTGGGAAGCCCCCGGTGGAGCCTTGGAGGAGCTCCTCGCCGAGTGTTACACCTACATCTTCGTCCTGCGCCTGGGCGGTCTCGACGCGCAGCTCAAGGTCAAGCCGAACGTCGACGGCCTGATCTTTCTGAACATCCGCCATTTCCTGCACGAGCGCCAGCGGGAGCACGACCCCCTGGGCTCGCAGGTCTTCGAGGTGCTGCGGTCCGCCGTCCGGATGGCCGTCGCCGAGGGGACCCTGCACGTCCTCTCCGGAGATGAGGGAATCCGCAACGACACCGTCCTGAGCTTCTCTCCCGGCGCGGCGGCTCCGGTGGCGGCGCGCGAGGGGGTCGCTCCTCTGGTAACCTCTTGGAACGACGATCTGTTGCCGGATCTGGTCACCCTGCGGGGCCAACGGCAGGCGGAGGTCGTGCTGCGGCTCCGCCAGAAGCTGCCCGAGCTGGAGCGGGAGGGCTTCACGGTCTTCGGCTTCAAGGACGTGGTCGACCCCCTGAAGGCGGACGTCCGGAAGCGGTGGGCGGCCATCCTCGACCAGTCCGAGGGGGAGACCGCGCCGCAGGGCGGAGAGGAGGAGGGGAGAAGCCGGGTACGCTTCGTCCCTCCCGATCGGCGGGTCGAGGAGCGGGAGCTCTTCCGCCGGCTGGTCGACTGCGTCCTGACCGCTCTGAAGCGCCTGGATACTGGGAAGAAGACCCGGGAGTACCTGATGACGCTCTGGCAGTTCGTGAGGCTTCAGGCCTCGGAAGGGGAAGGCCTGGAGGCGCCGGACTCCCGGCTCGGGCAGCTCTTGCGGGAAGTGGACGAAGACGAGCGCCCTTCCCAGCGATGGCTGGCGGAGCAGCTGCGCATCCCCCGGGAGCGGTTGCCCGGTCTCTACGAGACCCTGGGCTCCCTTCTCGAGAAGTGCCGCGCCGCCAATTCCGGCAGGGTTGCAGTTAGAGCTTTATAGAAGCAATCTATACAAGATCGAAGAGCTGAGCTCGATGCCCACTGAAGACCTTCGTGAACGGTTGTTCTCGACGACTGCGCGAGCGCGCGCCCGTCCGGTGCGAGGAGGACCTCCGCGTCCGGGGGACCTCTTCGTCCTGAAGGCCACCGCGGATCTCCCGGTCGAATGGGCGATCCTCGACCACTGGCCGGAGAAGGGCCAGTTGCTGGCGGTTCCCGCGGACCAGAACCCACTCGCCGGCAGCGCGGACGTCGAGGTCCCGGCGGCCGCTCCCGGTGGACCGCTCAGCCTGCGGTGCCGGTTCGGCGCCTGGCTCGACGCCGGGCTCTTCGATCCCGGCCTGCGCTCGGGGTCGCTGGCGCCGGAGACACTCGCGGAGGCGCTTCGGCGGGTCCGGCGGGTGGAGGACGGCACCCTGGAGCCCGCGGGGCTGGCGGAGGAGGTCGACGCCGAATCTGAATACAAGGACTGGATCCGGGAGGTCCCCGAGCGGGCCCGGGCCCTCGCTCTCGCGGCCCGTCCGGCCGCATCGCGGATGGGTCTCTGGGAATGGAATCGGCTGGCGGCGGCGGTGCTGGCGTTCGTGGCGGTCGGCCTCGGGATCTGGGTGGCCGTGCTGCGCCGCGAGGTGGACCGGCTCTCGGCGCCGATCTTCGACCTCTCCGCCCAGGAGGTTACCTTGGGCGAGAAGACCCGCGGGCGAACGGTGCTGGAGATCCCGCCCCAGGCGGGCCACGTCCTGCTAACCCTGTTCGTGGACGCCGCGATCCCGCCGCAGGACGGGCATTTCGAGATCCTCGACGCCAAGGGGCGCGAAGTGTGGCGAAGCAAACCCGTGCGGGTGAGCCCGGCCGGCGACTTCAGGCCCGTCCTGCCGCGCTCGCTGCTGCCCGACGGCGAGTACCGCGTCCGGATCGTTCCGGAAGCGGGAGGCCATCCCCTGGCGGAGAGCAGGTTGTGGATCGAAACCGCCCAGCATGAGCGAAAGCTCGGGGACGGATCTGAGAAAAATTGAATCAACCCATCTCAGATCCTCGTCCGGACGGCCTGAGCTCCGGCCGGGAGCCGTCCAGACTCTTCCCCGAGGCTCGCCAGAATCATCATGATGTCCGCCGTGAAGGGCATCATAAAAAGGACCGCCGAGCTAAAAATGGGGACGGTCCGCCGAGCCTGGCCCTGATCGATTGCCCTGCCTGCCGCGGCCGCCCCCTTGGTGAGGAGGCCGGTCCTGAAACCGGTCCCAGGGAGGAACGCGAGAAGGCGGGGAAAAAAGGGCCACCCCAACTGCCCAGACCGCCCATCTCTTTGCTAAACTCTCACTTTGCCAGATGTCTACCCCCACATCGGACGTCACCAAGCTTCTCCAGGACTGGAGCCAGGGCGATGCCTCGGCCTTGGAAAAGCTCATCCCTCTGGTCTTCGAGGACCTGCGCCAGATCGCCGGGCGCCTGTTCCAGCGCGAGAGCGAAGGTCATACCCTCCAGCCCACCGCGCTGGTCAGCGAGGTCTATCTCCGCCTGATGGACCAGCATAAGGTCCAATGGCAGAACCGGAAGCAGTTCTTCGGCGTGGCGGCCCTGATGATGCGGCGCATCCTGGTGGACTACGCCAAGGGGAAGCATGCAGCGAAACGGGGAAGCGGCGCTCTGAAGGTCCAGCTCGACGAGACCATTGCGGTTCCCGAGCTGCGGGACATCGACGTCGTGGCCTTGGACGAGGCCCTGACACGGCTCGCCGAGATCGATTCGCGCCAGGAGCAGATCGTCGATATGCGGTTCTTCATGGGCCTGAGCCATGAAAAGATCGCGGAGATCCTGGACGTCTCCGTGACCACGGTCAAGAGGGAGTGGCGGACGGCCCGCCTCTGGCTGTTCCGGGAGCTGTCCCGGAAGTAGGCGAGCCGATCCTCGGCCGTCTCTCGCGTTTCAGACAGACGGACAATACGAGAGGAGCCGGCGGGCTCCGGGGGAACGGTGACACCCGAGCGTTGGCAGCAGATCAAGGTCGTCCTGGATGGCACCCTGGAGCGGGAGGAGCCCGAACGGGCGACTTTCCTCGACGCCGCCTGCCAGGGAGACGACGAGCTTCGCCGGGAGGTGGAATCGCTGGCCGCCTCGGAGACGGAGATCGGCGATTTCATCGAGACCCCCGTCTTCCGCATCCGGCTGGACGAGCTCGAGCCCCTCGCCGTGGGGGAGCGGATCGGCGCCTGGCGGATCGTGCGCGAGCTCGGCCGGGGGGGCATGGGCGCGGTCTATCTGGCGGAGCGGGCCGACCAGGAGCTCGAGCAGACGGTCGCGATCAAGGTGGTCCGGCGCGGCATGGACACCGACGAGATCGTCCGCCGCTTCCGCTCCGAGCGCCAGATCCTCGCCCACCTGAGCCACCCGAACATCGCCAAGCTGTTCGACGCCGGCACCACCGGGGATGGCCGTCCCTACTTCGTCATGGAGTACGTCGATGGAAAACCGATCGACGAATTCTGCGACGACCGGAAGCTTTCCGTCCGCGAGCGGCTGGAGCTCTTCCAGCAGGTCTGCGGGGCCATCCACTTCGCCCATCAGAACCTGATCGTCCACCGCGACCTCAAGCCGGGCAACATCCTGGTGACCGCCGACGGCGTCCTCAAGCTGCTCGACTTCGGCATCGCCAAGCTCCTCGATCCCACGCAGGAGGCGTTCGCCCTCACCCGGACCGACCTGCGTCCCATGACCCCCGACTACGCCAGCCCCGAGCAGGTCCGGGGGGAGCCCATCACCACGGCGAGCGACGTCTACTCGCTGGGCGTCCTCCTGTACCGCCTGCTGACCGGTCAGCGTCCGTACCGGCCGACGACGGACCCCCAGGCGCTGGCCGACGCCATCTGCAAGACGGAGCCCGTGCGGCCCAGCAGCGCAATCGCCCGGGCCGGCGAGGTCCAGGGTGAGGCGAAGCTCCTGCGCCGCCAGCTGGCCGGTGACCTGGACAACATCGTCCTGATGGCGATGCGGAAGGAGCCGCAACGCCGGTACGCCTCGGCGGACCAGCTCTCCAACGACATCGGGCGCTATCTCCAGGGATTGCCGGTTGCCGCCCGCAAGGACACTCTGGGATATCAGACGCGCAAGTTCGTGGGGCGGCACAAGGTGGGCGTCTCCCTGGCCGCCGCCGCCTTGTTGCTGATCCTGGGGTTCAGCGTCGCCGTGACCCTGCTCTGGCAGCGGTCGGAGCGGGCGCGGGAGCGGGCTGAGGCTGTCTCGGGTTTCATGAAGGATCTCTTCTCAGCTCCCGATCCCAGCCAGTCTCATGGAGCGGATACCACCGCCCGGGAGATGCTGGATCAGGGAACCCGGAAGATGGACCAGAGCTTCACGGACCAGCCGGAAGTACGGGCCGATTTGATGAGCACGATGGGCCGAGCTTATCTGAGCCTAGGACAATGGGATGAAGCGAAGCAGCTGTTCAAGGTAGCTCTCGGCCTGCACCGAAAGTCGCTCCGGGAGGATGACCCGCGTGTTATAGACGACATTCACAATCTGGCCACGACACTGCGTCAACTGGGAAACGACTCTGCAGCCGAGCCTCTCATCAACGAGGCGCTCCAGTTGCAGCGTCAGCGGGGAGACACACGGAACATCGAATATGCGAGAGGTCTGGCCAACTTAGCTGCAATTCTTGAGGAAAAAGGGGAGCTCGATCAAGCCGAGAAGCTCTACAAGGAAGCATTAGCGATCAAACAAGCAATTCCTGACGTCGAGTCCCGGGATATTGCCGTTAGCCTCAACAATCTAGGGAAGCTCGCTCAGAAGCAGGGTCATTACGATGCCGCCCTAACGTACTACCGGGACTCCCTAGAGATACGCCGGAAACTCGCTAAGGGGCTGCCGGACCCGGATGTAGCAATCGCCTTGAATAACTTGGCGTCCCTCCTACAGGACCGAGGAGATTTGGCAGGTGCCGAGACTGCTTACCGGGAAGCTCTGGCTATGCGCCGTAAGCTTTTTCCCGGACCCAATCCGAAGGTGGCCCCGGTTCTCAACAATCTCGGCTCTCTGCTCCAGATGCGCGGAAACCTCACAGGTGCAGAGAGCTGCTTCCGGGAAGCCCTATCGATCGCGGACCAGACGCTCGCTCGGGATCACCCGACCCGTGGGATCTTCCTGCGGAATCTCGCCTCGGTCTTGGTGTCCGAGGGAAAAGCCGCCGAAGCCGAGACCCGGGCGCGGGAGGCTCTCACAATTTTTCGCGCCAAACCTCCGGAGCCGTGGCGAGTCCCTGATGCCGAAAGCGTTCTGGGAGGCTGCCTGGCCGCCCTCCGACGTTTTCCGGAGGCCGAGTCGCTGCTCCTGAAGAGCTATCCCCTCCTACAACGGGACAAGGGAGACGGTGCCAAGCACGCCGAGGAGGCGCGGCAGCGGATCGTCGACCTCTATACGGCCTGGGGAAAGCCGGAGAGGCTGGCGGCGTACCGGACGCGGTCCTGATACCGTCCCAGGGTAGTGGTATCCTATCGCTGACAGTGGACGACCCGGACTCTAGATTCGAAGCGACCTCGACGCTCCGCCAGCGGATCGTCGACCTCCTGGGGATGGGGGAGTGGGGATTCGAGGAGCTGCGGCGGGAGCTCGAGGCCCCCGCCCGCCTCCTGGAGGAGGATCTCCGCCACGTCGAGCGGAGCCTCCGGCGGGGCCCGGAGCGCCTGCGCATTGACCCCGCCCGCTGCCTCTCCTGCGGCTTCACCTTCCGCGAGCGCGCCGCCCGCCACCTCCACGCCCCCAGCCGCTGCCCCCGCTGCCGCAGCGAGCGCATCGCCGATCCCCGTTTTCATATCGCATAACAACATATTGTGGAATGCCTCTTGCAATGGGCATAGCGCCAGGACACGGCGCAAACCCATGGTGGGCACGCGCCACAACGGACGGCCGGGTCGTTTCCGGCCGCAGTAGATCGGCAACTCCGTCTGTGTGGTTGCGATCGTGGAAAACGGAGGTAGTGCTATGAACCTGAAAAAGACAGCTCTCTGCGCGGCGGCCCTGCTGGGGCTCGGGCTGCTCGCCCAGCCGGCGAAGGCGGTAGACTTCGGCGTCTTCGGCGCCTATCAGGACACCAAGGACGCGGACTCGGGGTACGGGGCCGGCGTCAAGCTCGACCTCGCCCGCTTCATCACCCTGCGGGCCAGCTACTTCGGCGACGTGACGTCCAATAACCGGTTCGCGAACGGCAACGACTTCAAGCTCCGCGTCGTACCGCTGGAGGCGGGTCTGCAGTACAAGTTCCAGCCCGACGCCAACTTCTCCCCCTACCTGGGCGGCGGCGCCAGCTACTTCCTGCTCGACACCAACCGGGGGAACATCGACGACGAGCTGGGCTGGTTCGCGGTCGCCGGGGCCGACATCAAGACCCAGCACAGCTTCGGCATCACGCTGGAGGCCATCTACCGCAGCGTCGACACGACGGTGCGCGACAACGGCAACAGCACCACCCTTTCCGACAAGGTCAACGTGCAGCTCCGCGGGTTCGGCGCCAACGCCGGCCTGGTCTGGCACTTCTAGGCTTTCCTTTCCCATCCAGAGATGACTTTCCGCGGAGGACGTGCGTGCCACGTCCTCCGCGGCGGTAGTTCTGTATATACTTTCCCTGCTTCAGCGGTACGCCTCGATTCTCCAACCGCATCGACTCGACTCAAGGAGGGGCTCTCAATGAGGAAGCTCGCGACCATCCTGCTGATCGCGGCCGCCTTCGCGTCCGTGCCGGCCCGGGCCGTTCGCTGCGCCGCCGACGAGGTTCCGGCGGCGACGCTGCTGCTGCCGTACTTCGAGGTGGACTTCGGGAACCCGGCGGGGGTCAGCACCCTGCTCTCGATCAACAACGCGTCGGCCACGGCGGTGCTGGCGCACGTGGTGGTCTGGTCGGACCTGTCGGTGCCGGTGCTCGACTTCAACATCTACCTGACGGGCTTCGACGTGCAGACGATCAGCCTGCGCGACCTCCTCACCGGGTGGATGCCGCAGACCGCCTCGGCGGGGCAGGATCCGGCCGACACGATCTCGCCCAAGGGGGCGTTCTCGCAGGACATCGACTTCCCGAGCTGCAACGGGCTGCTGCCGCCTTCGAACCCGCTGCCGGCCGACTTCGTCTCCCACCTGCAACGGTCGCTCACCGGCAAGCCGTCGCCGGTGCTCGGCGGGCTCTGCGCCGGCCGCGACCTGGGGGACAACATCGGCCGCGGCTACATCACGGTCGACGTGGTCAACAACTGCACCCTCCGCTTCCCGGGCGATCCCGGCTACTTCGGTCCGGGAGGCACGGGGGACGCCACCGACCAGAACGTGCTCTGGGGGGACTACTACTACGTCAACGAGAGCCAGAACCTGGCGGACGGCAACCCCCTGGTCCACATCGAGGCGCGGCCCACCGACGTCGAGACGTCGACCCCCGGCCAGTACACCTTCTACGGCCGCTACGTGAGCTGGACGGCGGCCGACAACCGCGAGCCGCTGTCCACGAGCTTCGCCGCCCGCTACCTGACCCGCGGCACCTTCAGCGGCGGCACCGACATGATCGTCTGGCGCGATTCAAAGGTGAATCAGGGCTCCTTCACCTGCCCGGTGGTGCCGGGCGGGCGCCCCCTCTGGTTCCCGCTCGGCCAGGAGGGGATCGTGATCTTCGACGAGGCCGAGCACCCGCAGGTGCCGCAGACCTTCCCGGTCTCGCCGCAGCCGCCACAGGCGACCCTGCTGCCGTTCCCCGCCGAGGCGCAGCGCACCGCGGTCGGCGGCTCGAGCCTGCCGGTGCCCTACGACTTCGGCTGGATGTACCTGAACCTCAACACCACGGTCGCGGCCGCCGGCAACAATCCGCCCGAGGATCCCCGCGCGGCGCAGGCCTGGGTGACCCTGGAGATGAAGGCCCTGGGGCGGTTCAGCGTCGGCTACGACGCCGTTCAGCTCGACAGCGCCTGCCAGGCCCTGCACTTCAATCCAGGCCCCTGAGGAAGCGCGCGGTTTCGTTTCCCGGGAGCCTTGCCGCTCCCGGGAGTTGGTGTACCATTCGCCCAGAGTCACACGTCTATTTCACTGCCAAGGAGGGTAGGTAATGAAGCACCGGGTTGCTTGTGTGTTCCTGCTATGCCTGTTGGCGCTCGCCGGCTCAGCCGCCTGGGCCACGATCTGCGACATGGGAGCGCAGCCGTCGGCCACCCTGCTGCTGCCCTATTTCGAGGTCGACCTCGGGAGTGGCACCGGCCAGACGACGCTGTTCTCGATCAACAACGCGTCGGCCACGGCGGCGCTGGCGCACGTGGTGGTGTGGTCGGACCTGTCGGTGCCGGTGCTCGACTTCAACATCTACCTGACCGGCTACGACGTGCAGACGATCAACCTGCGCGACATCCTGGTCGACGGCAAGTTGCCGCAGACCGCCTCCGACGGGCAGGACCCGACCGACACAATCTCGCCGCAGGGGCTCTTCTCGCAGGACATCAACTTCGCGAGCTGCGCCGGGCTGCTGCCGCCGCCGACCCTGCCGTCCGACTTCGTCGACCACCTCCAGGCCTCGCTGACCGGCCAGGAATCGGCCGTCCTGGGCGGCTGCGCCGGCCTCCGGCGCGGGGACGGCATCGCCCGCGGCTACGTCACGGTCGACACGGTCAACGGCTGCACCCTCCGCTTCCCGGGCGACCCCGGCTATTTCGGTCCGGGCGGCACGGGCGACGCCACCAACCAGAACATCCTCTGGGGGGACTACTTCTACGTCAACCAGGGGCAGAGCTTCGCCAGCGGCAATACCCTGGTCCATATCGAGGCCTCCCCCGGCAGCGGCACCAGCTCGTTCAACACCTACCCCGCCCCGGGCAGCCCGGAGACTACGGTCGCCGGCCAGTACACCTTCTATGGCCGCTACGTGAATTGGACGGCGGCCGACAACCGTGAGCCGCTGGCCACCAACTTCGCCACCCGCTTCGTCACCGGCGGCAACTTCTCCGGCGGCACGAGCGTGATCGTCTGGCGCGACTCCAAGATCGTCCAGAATTCCTTCCCCTGCACCAACGTGCCGCTCTGGTTCCCGCTGGGCCAGGAGGGGATCGTGATCTTCGACGAGCAGGAGCATCCGCAGGTGGCGCAGACCTTCCCGGTCTCGCCGCAGCCGCCGAACGAGGGGCTGACCCCGTTCCCGGCCGAGGCGCAGCGCACCCGGGTCGGCGGCGAGGACCTGCCGGTGCCCTACAACTTCGGCTGGCTCTACCTCAACCTGAACACCGTGGTGGGGGTGCCGCCGGCCGTCTCCAACCCGTCCGAGGACTCCACCGCGGCCCAGGCGTGGGTCACCACCGAGATGGACGCCAACGGCCGCTTCAGCGTCGGCTTCGAGGCGATCCGGCTCGACAGCGCCTGCCAGGCGCTGCACTTCGTCCCGGCCGCCCCGTAGCTCAGTCGTAGATCCCGTCCGCGTACCACGCGCCGGTCGCGCGCTCCCGGTAGATCCGGTAGAGCCCGCGGCCGGCGATCTCCACGTCCCAGTAGTCGCGCCCCGCCGGATCGGCGGCCCACCACTCCTCTTCCAGTCCCCAGGGGCCGGAGGCGACCTTCACCGCCCCCTCGACGCGCGGCCGCTTCTCCTCCTCGGCCCGCGGGGTGAAGCGGATCTCGACCGGCGGGGCTTCCGGATTCCCTTCACTCTCTCTCCCGGCGGTCAGCACCTCGATCTCGACCGGCGGCCGGAGCACCCGCACGGCCAGGAGCCCGCGGCCGGCGCGCGGCTCGCGGCGGGTCTCCGGCGGCGGGGGAGGGGAGAAGTCGACGAGGGCGAAGCGCTCCGGGCGGTGGCCGTCCACCGGCCGCGGGGAGCCGACCCGGTCGGGGCCGAGCAGGGCGAAGAGGCGGGCGAGGGTGGTGGCCAGCTTGTCGGGGGAGAGGGCCGCCGGGCCGTACATCGTGAGCTGCGCCTCGCGCGGCCGGTCGGGATGGGCGGTGAAGGCGAAGCCGGCCACCGGCGCCCCCGGCGGGCGGGCCTCCAGCTCCAGACGCATCAGGGTGAGCAGGGTCTTGACGTCGCGGGTGGGCGCCGGCAGGTCGATCGAGCGCGTCTGGAAGCCGTCGGGCTCGAGGCGCATCTGGAGCTCCAGGCGCAGGCAGGCGAAGCCGCGCGCCTCCAGGCGCTGGCAGAGGCGGTCGAGCGCCGCCCGGCCCACGAACAGGAACGGCTCCAGGGCGACCAGCGGCCATTCGAGGCTCATCCCCTCCTGGAAGGTGGGCGGCGGCTCGCGCGGCATGAGCGGCCGGGGGTCGAGCCCGCGGGCGGTGGAGTGGAGCTCGCGGCCGAGGCGGCCGAGGCGGCTGGCGACGCGCGACGGCGGGAGCCGGGCGAAGTCTCCCACCGAGCGCACCCCCCAGCGCTCCAGGGTCTCGGCCACGTTCACCTCCGGGGCGAGCCGCTGGAGGGGGAGAGGGGCGAGGAAGGCCGCCTCCTCGCCGTCGGGCACGATCACCGGCGGATCGGGAAGGCCGGACGCCACCCGCGCCGCGAGCTTGCTGGAGGCGATCCCCACCCGCGCCGGCAGCCCCGCCGCCTCGGCGGCGTTCATCAGCGCGCGCCCCATCTCGAGCTCCGGAGTGGGGCCTGGGTAGTGGCGCTCCAGGCCGTCGGCGTCCAGGTAGGCGATCCCCTCTCCCGCGTCCTCCACGCGCGGCGAGAACCCCTCCGCCACCTCCAGCAGCGCCTCCTGGGCGGCCCGCTCGCAGTCGGCGTCGCGCGGCCGGGCCACCAGCTTGGGGCAGAGGGCGCGCGCCTGGGGGAGGGTGAGGCCGGGGCGCAGGCCGGCCGCTCGGGCGAGGCGGGTGGCCGCCACCACCCGGGCGGCGTTGCCGTTCCCCTCCATCACCGCCAGCGCCTCCCGGGTCAGCTCGGGCTCGCTGCGCAGCCGGGCGGCCAGGGGGAAGAGGGGGAGGTTGAGGCAGGCGATGCGCGGCATGGTGAGGCGTGTCAGGCCGAGGCCCGGAGGAGAGGCCGCGCCCACTCGCGCGCCGCAGCCGGGGGCGCCGCCGGCAGGGCCGGCCGGCGCGGCGGCAGGGCGGCCGGGCGCGGCAGGTCCTCCACGACCAGCCGGAGGTCCTCGCTCTGTCCGGGGAGCCGGCCCCGGCATTTCTCCAGCTCGACGCGGGAGGTGAAGCCGGCGAGCAGGCGGGGGGAGCCCGCCTCGCCCTGCCAGGCGGCATGCCCGCGGCCGGCCTGGAGCACCGCCGCCGCGGCCGTGCCGGTCACCCGGTAGGGGGAGCCCACCAGCAGCGCCGCGTCGTGGGCGCGGGCCGCCCGGGCCAGGCGCAGCCAGGCGGCCTCGACCCCCCGGCCGCCGCGCACCGGCGGCATCCCGAGGTCGAGCGCCACCAGGGGGAAGCCGCCGGCGAGCAGCATCTCGGCGGCCGCCAGGGCCTCCTTGAGCCGCGCCGGGCGCGCCCAGAGCAGGCGCGAGAGGTCGACCCCCAGGGCCGACGCCGATTCGGGGTCGAGGTTGTCCCCGAGGTCGACCAGGGCCGCGGCCTCGCCCACGCTGGTGGCCGCGGCGAGCGCCGCCAGCAGGGTGGAGAAGCGTCCGCTGGTGCGGGAGCCGACCAGCTCCACGAGCTGGCCGCGCGGCAGGCCGCCGTCCAGCAGGCGGTCGAGCACGGGGACGGCGGTGGCGAAGGCCCCCTCGCCCGCGGCCTCCCGCAGCTCCCGGTCGAGCTCGCGGGCGCTGCGGATCTGGCCGCGAAGCTCTTCCGGCAGCACCGCCCGCAGCCGGCGCAGAGCCGCCGTTCCATGGATCGGTTTTTCGAGTATCGTCTGTGTCAGCGGCTCGGCCATCGATCTCTCCCGCGATGGCCAATATAAAGCGTAATGAAAGCGTAAGTCAAATCAAATCAAGTACTTGCAATGAGTAATCACGCCGCTCTCCCGATCCATTCAGAAAGGTTATCTGATCGATTCTCGCGACGCGCGGAGCGCGCTGATTCCTTCCAGGCGCGCTTTGTGTTTCCCGCCGCGAACTTCTCCCCGCCGCTTTCAAGAAGTAGAATTCCGCCGCGATGAACGTTTCCGACGTGCGCCGGGAGTACGGGGCCGTGGGGCTCTCCGAGGAGGACCTCGCCGCCGATCCCATCGAGCAGCTCCGCGCCTGGCTGGACCAGGCCCGGGACGCCTACCCCGAGGAATTCACCGCGATGACGCTGGCCACGGCCGACCGCCAGGGGCGCCCCTCGGCGCGGGTGGTGCTGCTCAAGGGGCTGGACGAGCGGGGGCTCGTCTTCTACACCAATTACGAGAGCCGCAAGGGGCGGGAGCTGGCGGAGAACCCGCGCGCCGCCCTGGTCTTCTACTGGCCCGCCCTCGACCGCCAGGTGCGGATCGAGGGGACGGTCGAGAGGGCCTCGCGCGAGGAGTCGGAGGCCTATTTCATCTCCCGCCCGCTCGGCTCGCGGCTGGGGGCCTGGGCCTCCCCCCAGAGCCGGCCGATCCCCGGACGAGAGGACCTGGAGCGCCGGCTGCGCGAGGCGGAGGAGCGCTTCGGCGAGGAGGTGCCGCTCCCCGAGAGCTGGGGGGGCTACCGGGTGCGCCCGGAGACGGTCGAATTCTGGCAGGGCCGCCCCAGCCGGCTGCACGACCGCCTGCGCTACTCCCTGGACCCGGACGGCGGCTGGCGGATCGAGCGGCTAGCCCCCTGACCATGGAAGCGATCGACGGCTCCTGCGACGCCGCCGTGGTCGGCGGCGGCCTGATCGGGCTCGCCACCGCCATGGCGCTCTCCTCCCAAGGCAAGCGGGTGGCCGTGCTGGAGGCGGAGGAGCGGCTGGCCGCCCACCAGAGCGGCCACAACAGCGGCGTCATCCACTCCGGGATCTACTACAAGCCGGGCTCGCTCAAGGCGGAGCTGTGCGCCGCCGGGTCGCGGGCGCTCTACCGCTTCTGCGCCGAGGAGGGGATCGCCCACGAGCGCTGCGGCAAGCTGATCGTGGCGACCTCGCCGGAGGAGCTGCCGCGGCTGGCGGAGCTGGAGCGGCGGGGGGAGGCGAACGGTCTGAAGGGGGTGCGGCGGCTTGGGCCTGAGGAGATCCGGGAGATCGAGCCGCACGCGGCGGGGATCGCCGCCCTCCACGTGCCGGAGACCGGAATCGCCGACTATCCCGCGGTGGCGCGCGCCTACGCCCGCCGCATCGAGGGCGCGGGGGGGCGGGTGCTGACCGGGGCGCGCCTCACCGGGGTGCGGCGGGACGGTCCGGGTCTGGTCGCCGAGACCTCGCGCGGCGCCCTCGCCTGCCGGTTGCTGGTCAACTGCGCGGGGCTGCAGTCCGACCGCGTGGCGCGCCTCTGCGGCGCGGCGCCCGACATCCGCATCTTCCCCTTCCGCGGCGAGTACTACGATCTGGCTCCGGGGCGGCGGAGCCTGGTGCGCGGGCTGATCTATCCGGTGCCCGATCCGCGCTTTCCGTTCCTCGGCGTCCACCTCACCCGGCGGGTGGACGGCTCGATCGAGGCCGGCCCCAACGCCGTGCTGGCCCTCAAGCGGGAGGGGTACCGCTGGCGGGACGTCGATCTGCGCGACGCGGCGGCGATCGCCGCCTGGCCGGGCTTCTGGCGCCTGGCGGCCCGCTTCGGGAGGATCGGCGCCTACGAGGTGCGGCGGTCGCTCTCCAAGGGGCTGTTCGTGCGCGACCTCCAGCGCCTGGTGCCGGCGATCGCGCCGGCCGACGTCCACCGCGCGGGGAGCGGGGTGCGGGCGCAGGCGCTGGATGCGCAGGGGGGATTGATCGACGACTTCCGGATCGCCCGCAGCGAGCGGGCGATCCACGTGCTGAACGCTCCGTCCCCCGGCGCCACCGCCTCGATGCCGATCGGCGAGCGCATCGCGGCGATGGCGGCGGAGCTCGGGTAGATCAGGCTTCGGGCCGGTGGTCGATCCAGATGCGGACCGTCTCGTCGTCGCTGTGGACGGTGAGCAGCTCCCCCTGGCCGTGGCGGGCGAGCTCCTCCAAGGCGGCGTCGAGGTTGAGCTCGTCCCCGTCGCCGGAGAACAGGGCGGAGACCACCGGCAGGGGGACCCGGGCCTCGACCTCCTCCCGCTTGCCGTTGCGGTCGACGGCGTGCATCTCCAGGTAGTCGCCGCGCTTGGCGATCTTCACGTCAGAATCGGGGTCCTTGACGGTGATGAAGTTGGCGTCGGGGCCGCGCTCGATCTCGCGCCAGGCCCGGCGCAGCTCCGTGACTTTGTAGTCATGGTCGTGGATGCGCATCCGCCCCCGGCCGTGGCCGTCGTCGGAGAGCGCCCCCGAGAGGTTGCGGGCCATCGAGAGCGGCATGTTGATCGAGACCCGCTCGTCCTTGCTCCCGCGTCCATCCACCTTGACGTGGATCCAGAGATCCGCCGCGATCGCCTGCCCTGCCGTGAGCACTATTGCCAGCATGGCCAGCAGGGCGCTCCCGAGAATCTTCGTGCCGTTCATCGTCTCCTCCTTGATGGACCGTTCCGTCCGGTTTCAATGGACAGGACGGAGGAGGCGGCGGTTCCGTTTCACAGCTTCATCCCCTCCAGCGTGTCGATCTGCTCGCGCACGAGGTCGAACCCCCCCTGCCAGAAGGAGCGGTCGGTCATGTCGATGCCCACCTCGGCGAGGATCTGCTCGGGACTGGCCGAGCCGCCGTAGGAGAGCAGACGCAGGTAGCCGGGCTTGAAGGCCTCCCCCTCCTCCTGGAAGCGGCGGTAGAGGGCGAGCACCAGGAGCTGGCCGAAGCTGTAGGCGTAACAGTAGAACGGGGTCTGGTAGATGTGGGGGATCGACAGCCACTCGTAGCGGAACTCGGGGGCCAGGTCGACGCTGTCGCCGAATTGCTCGCGCAGCTTCCCCAGGTAGATCTCCGACAGCTCGTCGGTCGAGCGGCCGGCGCGGATGGCCTCGTGGGCCTCGATCTCGAAGAGGACGAAGTAGGCCTGGCGCAGCACGGTGGCGTAGACGTCGTCCACCGCCGAGGCCAGCAGCTCGCGGCGGGCCAGCGGATCGGTCTCCTCGCGCAGCAGCCGGTCGGTCATCAGCATCTCGGCGAACACCGAGGCGGTCTCGGCGAGCGGCAGCGAGGCGTGCTGGGTGAGGCTGGAGCAGCCGCTGGCCAGCATGCTGTGGATGGCGTGGCCGAGCTCGTGGGCGAGGGTCGCCACGTCGCGCACCCGGCCGGCGAAGTTGACCAGCACCCACGGGGTGTAGCGGGGGAGCACGGTGTAGCAGAAGGCGCCGCCGCGCTTGCCCTTGCGGATCTCGCCGTCGAGGTGCTTCTCGGCGAACACCCTCTGGGCGTACTCGGCGAGCTTGGGGTGGAAGTCCTCGAAGGTCTCCAGCACCGAGCGCGCAGCGTCGGCATAGTCGACCTTGCGGTCGGAGCTGGCGAGCGGGGCGTAGAGGTCGTAGCGGCGCAGCTTCGGGAGCCCCAGCCAGCCGGCCTTCAGGCGGAAGTAGCGCTGGAAGATGCCGGCGTTCTCGCGCGCCACCTCCAGCAGCACCTGGACGGCGCGGTCAGGAACATCATTATCGAGGTTGCGCACGGCGATGGGGGAGGGGTGGCCGCGCAGCACCACCTGCTCGTCGTACCAGTTGCGCACCACGTTGGCATAGATCTGGCCGAGGACGTTGGCCTCGTGGGAGTAGACCCGGTAGAGCTCCTGGTAGGCGGCCTCGCGCATCCCGGCGTCGGGCGAGAAGGCGTGGCTCATCAGCTCGTCGCGGGTGAGCTTGCGGGTCTCGCCGTCCACCGTGAGGTTGAACTCGAGGCGGTTGGTGAGCATCGAGTAGAGGGTGGTCACCGCCTCGGCGCCGTTCTGGTCCTTGAGGTTGATGATCTGCTCGGACTTCTCGTCGAGCGTGTGCGGCTTGAAACGCCGCAGGTTCTGGAGGTACTGGCGGTAGTCCCGGTGCTCGGTCTCGCTGGGCAGCAGGCGCCAGGCCTCGTCGTCCGAGAGGCCGCACCACCAGAGGGTGAAGAAGAGCACCCGGTTGCCGGTCGCCGTCGCCGCCTGGCGCACGCGGTTGCGGAAGGTGAGCGCCTCCTGGCTGCCGGTGTTCGAGTAGAACCAGAGCGAGGCGTAGCCGTTGATCACCTGCAGCAGGTCGTGGAGCTCCTCGTACTGACGGAGGGTGGAGAGGAAGGCGCGCGGGTCCATCCGGGGGTCGAGGTCCGCGCGCCGCCGCTCGAAGGCGGCCACCGCCGCGTCGAGGCCGGCGAGCCGGGCGGTGAAGACCTCCTCGCTCGGCTGCGGCAGCAGCTCCGAGAGGTCCCAGCCGCTCAGGGTGTAGGTCGGAAAGGTCTTGGTGATGACGTCCATGGCAGTTTGGGTTCTTTGATCTCGTCCCGCTTATTTTAGCTGAGCGGGCGGCACGACGACCGCCGCGACCCCCTTGTCCCGCGCGAGCTGGTTGAAGCGGGCGAGGTCGGCGTCCCAGATCCCCCGCAGCTTGGCGAGCTGGGCGTCGATCGCCGCGGTCAGCTCCGTCTTGACTTGCACGGCCTGTGCCGTGGGCCGGTAGTCGCCGAGCGCGGCCGAGGAGGCGACGCCGTTCAGCTTGTCGTCGAGCCGGATGGGGAAGTTGAGCGGGTCCTCGGAGGCGTGGAGCCTGGTCTGGTAGAGCGCCTCCTCGACCTCGGTCATCTTCTTGTCGAGGTCCTTGGCGGCGTCGACGACCGGCTTCATCGCCTCCTCTTTGGCCAAGCGCTTCTCGGCCTGCTGGAGCTGGGCGCGCACGTCGCGGATGCGGCGGACGGCGTCGTGGGTCTCGTTCAGCTTGTCCCGTGCCTCGGCCACGAAGCGGTACTGGGCCTCCAGGTCCTCCTGGGTGGCCTTGGAGCGCGGGTCCTTGCGGATCTCGAAGGGTTGGGTGAGCGTCTGCCCCGCCGCGGTCAGGCGGACCTGGTAGGTCCCGGGTACCGCCGTGGGCGCCACCGGATCGCCGGTCCACAGCACCATGCCGGTGAACGAGCTGGCGGCCGGCCAGTCCATGTCCCACACGAAGCGGTTGAGCCCCGCCTCGGTCGGGATCTTGGGCTCTTCCGGCTCCCCCTCCGCGTGCTCTTCCTTCTCGGCCGCCTCGGCCTTGCCCGGCGGGGTCTCGCCCGGCTTGTCGGCGGCGGCCGGCTTCTCCTTCTCTTTCTCCTCGCCCTCCTTCGCCTTGGCGTCCTTCTTCGGCTCCTTCCCCTTCTCGGCCGGCTTGCCCTGGAAAGTACGGATCACCTGGCCGTCGCGGGTGAGGATCTCCAGCTTGACGTCCTTGGCCTGCGCGGCCGGCGGCGCCTCCTTCAGGTAGTAGTCGACGACTACGCCGGCCGGCGGGTTCTGCCCCGACCCCGGCGGCTGGAAGAAGCCCCCGCGGGCGTCCGTGAACCGGTAGGCCGGAGCCGGCGGGAAGAGGTGGGCCCGCGCGCCCGCGATCTCCCGGTTGCCGGCCGCCTCGCGCAACGGCGTGAGGTCGTCGAGCGACCAGAAGGAGCGGCCGTGGGTGGCGGCGATCAGGCTCCCCTCCTTGATCGTGAGGTCGTGGATGGGCACGACCGGCAGGTTGAGCTGCAGCGGCTGCCAGCGCGCGCCGTCGTCGAAGGAGACGTACAGGCCGCGCTCGGTGCCGGCGTAGAGCAGCCCCCGGCGGACGGGATCGGCGCGGACCACGCGGGTGAAGTGCGTGGGATCGATGCCGCTGTCGATGCGCGTCCAGGTCGCCCCGTAGTCGTTGGTCTTGTAGAGGTAGGGGCGGAGGTCGTCCGACTTGTACATCGTGGCCGCCACGTAGGCGGTCCCCTTGTCGAGCGGGCTGGCGTCGATCTCGTTGATCATGATCCAGTCCGGGATCCCCTTCGGGGTGACGTTCTTCCAGGTCTTTCCGCCGTCGCGGGTGACGTGGACCAGGCCGTCGTCCGAGCCGGTCCAGATCACCCCCGGCTCCACCGGCGACTCGGCGACGTAGAAGATCGTGCCGTAGTACTCGACGCTGGTGTTGTCCTTGGTGATTGGGCCGCCGGAGGAGCCCTGCCGCGACCTCTCGTTGCGGGTCAGGTCGGGGGAGATCGCCGTCCAGCTCTGCCCGCCGTCCGTGCTCTTGAGCAGCACCTGGGAGGCGGCGTAGAGCGTGTTGGGGTCGTTCGGCGAGAAGACGATGGGGAAGTTCCACTGGAAGCGCTGCTTGATGTCGGCCGCGCCGTAGCCCATGGGGTTGTCCGGCCAGGGGTTGACGTCGCGGAAGTCCCCCGTGGCATGGCTCAGCCGGGTGAGCAGGCCGCCGTAGGAGCCGCCGTAGACCACCTCCGGGTCCTTGGGGTCGGCGACGATGTAGCCGCTCTCGCCCCCCGCCGTGGGCTCCCAGTCGCGGGGACCGATGCCGGCGCCGCGGCCGCGCGAGAGGATGCGCACCGCCGAGTTGTCCTGCTGCGCGCCGAGGATTCGGTAGGGGACGTGGGTGTCGGTCGAGACGCGGTAGAGCTGGGCCGTGGGCTGGTTGTCCTCGGGGGTCCAGGTCTTGCCGCCGTCGGTCGAGACGGTGGCGCCGCCGTCGTTCGACTCGATCATCCGCAGCGGATCGTTGGGATCGATCCAGAGGTCGTGGTTGTCGCCGTGGGGCGTGCGGATCGAGGTGAGCGTCTTGCCGCCGTCCTTGGAGTGGAGGAAGAGGACGTTGGGGGCGTAGAGCCCCTCCTCGTCCTTGGGGTCGGCGTAGACGTGGCTGTAGTACCAGGCGCGCTGGCGGATCTCGGGGTCGGAGCTGGTCTTCGCCCAGGTCTTGCCGCCGTCGCGCGAGCGGAACAGGCCCCCCTCCGCCGCCTCCACGATGGCGTAGAGGTTGTCCGGGTTGGAGGGGGAGACGGCGACGCCGTTGATGCCGATCGTCCCCTTAGGGAGCCCCGGGTTGCGCGTCAGCTCGGTCCAGTGGTCGCCGCCGTCGGTGCTCTTCCAGATCCCGGAGCCGGGGCCGCCGCTCTCCAGGCTGTAGGGGCTGCGGCGGAAATTCCACAGCGAGGCGTAGAGGACCCGCGGGTTGGTCGGGTCCATGGCGAGGTCGACCGCGCCCACCCGGTCACTGACGTAGAGGACGCGCTCCCAGTGGCCGCCGCCGTCCTTCGTGCGGTAGACGCCGCGCATCTCGTTGGAGCCGAAGACGTGTCCCAGCACGGCGGCGTAGACGAGGTCCGGGTCCTTCGGGTGGATGCGGATGCGGGAGATCTGCCGGGAGTCGGCGAGGCCGGCGAAGGTCCAGCTCCGTCCCGCGTCGGTCGACTTCCACAGGCCGTCGCCGTGGGAGACGTTGCCGCGCACCGTCACCTCGCCGCCGCCCGCGTAGACCACGTTGGGGTCCCACTCGGAGACGGCGACGGCGCCGATCGAGCCGCCGAAGAAGCCGTCCGAGACGTTCTTCCAGGTCCGGCCGCCGTCGGCCGTCTTCCAGACGCCCCCGCCGGTGCCGCCGAAGTAGTAGGTGTTGCGGTCGCCGGGCAGGCCGGTGACGGTGGCCACGCGCCCGCCCCGGAAGGGGCCGATCTCGCGCCACTTGAGGCCGGAGAACAGGGCGGGGTCGACCGCCGGCTTGCCCGCCGCCGTGGGGGCGGCCGCGGGGGCACCCTGCTTCGGCTTCGCGGCCTGGGCGCTGGGGACGCAGGTTGGAAGGATGACGGTCAGGAGAAGGGCGAGGGGGAAAGCGGATCGGAAGACAATGGATTTCACCATAGGTCGGCAGGCTCCCTAGTCATTCGCCGCTTTCTACCACAGATGGGCGGGCGGCCGCGTGGGCCGCCCGCGGGGCTGCCTGAGCCTACCGGTAGTCTTCGAGGCTCAGCTTCTCGAAGGGCAGGCCGAACGGATGGAAGAGGTTGAAGACGGGGAAGCCGTTCTCCAGCGCCTCGGCGAAGCGGAGGAAGAACGGCCCCCACTCCTCGATCTCCGAGCTTCCGGATTCGATCTGGGCGTACTCCTCCGGCGAGAACCCCATCTTGCCGGCCACCTCCTCGGCGCTGAGCTTGCGCGCCTCGCGGTGCCCGCGGATCAGCTCGGCGGCCTGGCCCGGACGCGTGTCCTGGGATTTGCCGCTGGTGGCGAACATCCGGCTGGTGGGGACCTGGAGCGCCACCGCCAGGTCGCGGATGGCGGGCCCCCAGCGCTCGGCCGGCGAATCGCCGGCCTCGATCGCGAGATATCTTTCCACGGGAACGCCCAGCTTCCCGGCCATCTCCTCGGCCGGGATCTTCCTGCGCTCTCTCTCCTTCATCAGGACCTCACCTTGTTTCACGTTTCCTCCTCGCTCGCGGGGCCATTATGCCCGATCCGGTGTCGCGCGCTTCCGTTCTAGGGGTGCGCGGGCCGTGACCGGGCGGGACAGCAGGACGGTCAGCGCCGGGCCGGCAGCGCCTTCAGCGCCTCGATCGGGCGGCGGTCGGGGCTCATCAGCTTGATCGCCCGGCGCAGGTGGGCCTCGGCCTCGGCGGTGTTGCCCGCCTGGGCTTCGATCTCCCCGGCGTAGAAGGCCGCCAGCCCGCAGTTGGGGTCGCGGCGCAGCGTCTCGTTGAGCTCCTTGAGCGCCCGGGAGGCGTGCGCCGGGGTGACCAGGAAGCGGCAGTAGGCCATCTCGGCGGCGTAGAGGCTGTTCTGGGGGTCGCAGTCGGCGGCGAACTCCAGCAGCAGCAGCGCCTCGCGGTGCTTGCCGGTGTCCATCAGCGTCTTGCCCTTCTTGTACTGCGACTCCGAGTCGAGCAGGTCGGTCTTGATGGCGAAGCTCGCCGTGGGGCGCTTCGCCCGCTCCTCGCGCAGCGTCTTGCGCCGGAAGAGCAGGGTGTTGCGCTGCTCGCTGTCGGCGAGCTCGGCGTAGGCGCGGGCGCCGGTGAGGAAGAGGTCGCGCGCCTTCTCGGCGAGGTCTCCGGGCGGCAGCGCCCACGGCGAGAAGCGGCGGGCGAAGTCGAGGAACCTCTCCTCGAGCAGGTCCGGCGTGCCCTCCTCGGGCGCGCCGAGCAGGTCGAAGGCGTCCTGCCGGCGGTAGGAGAGGTAGGCCTGCATGATCTCGTTGCGCCGCCGCTCCAGCTCCGGATCGGCCGGCGGCGCCGGCACCGGCACGGGGACGGTCGCCACCGGCGGCGGCGCGGGCGGCGCCACGGTGGGGCGGGGGAACGAGCCGGTGGCGGTGAGGTCCCTCGGCACCGCGTCGGACGTCGCCACCACCCCGAGGATCGACAGCGCGTAGAGCACGCGGGTGATCTCGTCGACGGAGAGCTGGGTCAGCTCCGCCAGCTCGCCCATCCGCCGGCCCGGCGGGCGCAGGGCCTCCGCGATCTGGCTCTGGTGGCGGCTCAGGCGCAGGTCGTCGAAAGGGAAGGGGGGCCGGGGGTGAAGGACCAGCTTCTTGCCCACCAGCGGCGCCACCGACATGTCGACCTCCTCCTGGGGGGCGAAGCGGGTGACGCCGGTGAGGATGAGCTGCGGCACCTTCACCTTGAGCGAGGACTCGGAGGCCGGCGCCTCGTCGAGCCAGCGGAGCTCCCCCTCGTTCCAGGTGAAGAGGTCGAGCAGCTTCTTGGCCAGGTTCTGCTGCAGCAGCCGGAAGAGGTCGGCGGGGGTCACCAGCCCGTTCTCGATCAGGATCTCGCCGAAGGGGACGCCGCGCGCGGCCGAGCGCGAGAGGCAGGCGGTGAAGTCCTCGCCGCCGAGCTTCCCCTCGGCCACCATGAAGCGCCCCAGGGTCTCGTGCGCCAGGTTCGAGCGGCAGTCGACGGGGACGCCGTCCTCGATCAGGATGCGCTTCCAGACCTGCCGGCGCCGGACCTCCAGGACCAGCGAGCTCTGGCGCAGGGAATGGGCGAGGAGCAGGGGCGCGAAGGGCACCTCGGCGAGGGAGCCTTCCCGCAGGCGGGCGATCTCCTCCAGTTGCTCGGAAGTCGGGATCATCGTCGGATTCGAGAAGCTGCGGGGGAGTATATCAGCGCTTCCCCGGCGCGGCAGGGGCCGCGCCGCGAAGCCGGTCGAGCTCCCGCGCGGCCGCGGCCTGCGAGGGGTCGATCGCCAACGCCCGCGCGAAGCTCGCGATCGCGCCGTCCCGCTGGTGCGCGGCGGCCTGGAGCTGGCCGAGGCGCAGCCAGGCGAGCAGCAGGTTGGGGCGCTGCGCGAGCGCTTGGCGAAACAGGGCCGCGGCCTCCTCGGTCCGGCCGTGGCGGGCGAGGAGCTGGCCGAGCCGGGTCTCGACCTCGGGCCGTTCGACGCCGCCGCGCGCCAGAGCCTGGGCGTAGAGCGCCTCGGCCGCGGCGTCCTCCCCCAGGCCTTCGCGCGCGGTGGCCAGGGCTTCGAGCAGGCGGCCGCTCTCGTCCCCCGCGTCGCGCAGGGCGGCGAGCCGGCGCGCCGCCTCGGCGTAGCGGCGGCGGCGCAGGAGCCCGAGGCTGAGCTCGAGCTGGAGGGCGCGGTCGTCCTTCGCCGCCCCGGTGCTGACCAGCTTCGCGAAGTGGTCGACGGCGGCGTCCGAGAGGCCGCCGCGCACCAGCGGCAGGGTGCGGTAGATCTCGGCGAGGGGCTGGCTGGCCAGGCGCGCCGGCTCCAGCACCGCGACGCCGGTCAGCACCGGCTCACTCTCGGCGAGCGGCGCCAGCAGCTCGGGCCCGCCCGGCCGGCGGCGAATGCGATGGTCGGTCATCACCACGTGTACCACGTCGCGCGGGCGGCGCTTGGGCATGTGGCAGGAGACGCAGTCGGCGGTGTCGACACCCTGGGGGTCGCTCGCCGGGGCGGGACGGGGCCGGCGGCAGGCGGCGCCGGGGTGGCAGCTCTGGCAGGCGGCACGGAAATGGGCCGCCCGCTCATCTTCGGCAACCCGGCGGTGGGGATCGTGGCAGGTGAGGCAGGACAGCCGGCCGGCGCTCGCCTGAAAGCAGCGGCTCTGGCGCAGGCGGTAGGCCTGATGGTTGATCTCGAATCGCTCGCCGGGCGCGGTGCCTTCCTCCGTGACGTCGACGTGAGCCTGGTAGTCGGGGAGCGCCTCGCCGGGGCGGAAGGAGTAGTCGCCGCGCCCCAGCCGCCGGCTCCCCGCCAGGGCCACCACCGGCTGCAGGTGGCATTGGAAGCAGACGTCGTCGCGGCGCTCCGGCGGCAGGCGGGCCGGATTGACGATCGCCGCCCGGAGGCTCGCCGGCCCCTCGATGCCGCCGAGCGCCCGGCGTACGTGCTCGGCCCCCGGGCCGTGGCAGCGCTGGCAGCCGGTCCCCTCCGGCAGCGCGTCCGGAAAGAGCTGCGGCTGCCCCGCGGCGTCGCTCCCCGCCGGCACGTCCGGGTAGCCGTTGTGACAGAACATGCACTCCCGGCGCACCCGCCGCAGCACCCCCTCGTGGTCGGGGCGGTCGTAGCCCGGCGCCATCCCCCAGCGCCGTTCCTGGGTGTACCAGGCGAGCGGCAGTTGGAACAGGGCGCCGTCCGGGGTGTGGTAGAGATAGGTGCGAGCATGGTGGCCGGAGCCGAGGATCCAGTCGACCGGCTGCTCGAAGAGGTGGACCGGCTCGCCCCATGTCCCCGCCTGCCAGCGGCGGAAGACCAGGCCGTCGCCGCGCGGCACGATCTGCAGGTACTGGCGGGAGGGGGCGTGGTAGTAGGGGGGAGCGGTGAGGTCCTCGCTGCGCCGCGCCGCGCTGGGGCGATAGAAGGACCGCGCCATCCCTACCTCCTGGTAGGAGGTGTACAGCCGCTCGTGGCAACCGCGGCAGACCTGGTCGGGCACGTAGCCGGGGGCGGCGCCGGTGGTGACGGCGGGTGCCCCGGGTGGGGCGCCGCCGCGCGCCAGGCTGGCGCAGGCGAGGCCGGCGGCGAGGAGGAGGCCACGGCGCCACTGGGAGATTTCTTTCATCGAGCTGTAGAGAGTATAGGACGAGGAGGCGCGATGGATAAGAGCGGATTGATCTTCGACGGGCCCGCGGGCGGCCCCACGGTGGTGCTGGCCCACGGGGCGGGAGCGCCGATGGACTCCCCCTTCCTGAACATCGTGGCCGCCGGCCTCGGCGCGGCCGGCCTGCGGGTGGCCCGCTTCGAATTCCCCTACATGCGGCGCCGCCGCGAGGAGGGGCGGAGGGGGGCGCCCGACCGCGAGCCGGCCCTGCGCGCGGCTTGGAAGGAGGCGATCGACGCGCTCGGGGGAGGGGAGCGGCTGGTGATCGGCGGCAAGTCGCTCGGCGGCCGCATGGCCAGCCTGGTGGCGGACGAGACGGGAGCCCGCGGCCTGGTCTGCCTCGGCTACCCCTTCCACCCGCCGGACAAGCCGGAGCGCCCGCGCACCGCCCACCTCCGCGAGCTCCGCACCCCCACCCTGATCGTCCAGGGGACCCGCGATCCCTTCGGCACTCCCGAGGACGTCGCGGGCTACGAGCTCTCGCCGGCCATCCGCGTCGTCTGGCTGGAGGACGGCGACCACTCCTTCAAGCCGCGGGCCTCGTCGGGATTCAAGGAGAAGCAGCACCTGGAGTCGGCGGTGGCGGCGGTGGTGGGGTTCGTGCGAGGGTTGACGGTCTCGTAAAGGCCTCTCTGCTCCTCGGGGCGGCCTGCCCTCCGAAGCCTCACCCTCGGTCCCACTCCACTTCGTGGAGAGGGAGGGCCCAGAGATCGAAGTCTTCCTGATTCGGCAAGGTCGACTCAGCTACGTTCCCCCTCTCCACGAAGTGGAGAGGGGGCCAGGGGGTGAGGCTTCGAAGGGCAGGCCGCTCCGATAAAGAAGAGGCATGAACGGCGCCTTTTCCGCTAAGCTCCGCCCCCGTGCCCGCCTTTCCCGCCACCCACCTCGGCCAGCTCGCCGCGCTCGGCACCGCCGTCTGCTGGGCTTTCTCGGCGCTCGCCTTCTCCGCCGCCGGGCGGCGGATGGGGGTGCTGCCGCTCAACCTGATCCGGCTGGTGATGGCGCTCGGCTTCCTGGCGCTCGCCGCCTGGGCCCTGCGGGGCTCGCCGCTGCCCGTCGACGCCACCCCCCGCGCCTGGGGGTGGCTCGCCGTCTCCGGCCTGGTCGGCTTCGTCTTCGGCGACCTCTGCCTGTTCCAGGCCTACATGCTGATCGGCCCCCGCATCGCCTCCCTGATGATGTCGCTGGCGCCCCTGCTCACGGCGCTCATCGGCTGGCTGGTGCTCCGCGAGACGCTCAGCGGCCGCGACGCCCTGGGGGTGGCGCTCACCGTCGGCGGCATCGCCTGGGCCGTCCTCGAAAGGAAGCAGCCGGCGGAGGGGCCCCCCCACGAGCCCCGCGCCTGGATCGCCGGGCTCGCCCTCGGCTTCTGCGGCGCCCTCGGCCAGGCGGGAGGGCTGGTGCTCAGCAAGCTGGGGATGGGGAGCTACGACCCTGTGGCCGCCACCGAGGTGCGGGTGATCGCCGCCATCGCCGGCTACGCCCTCCTGATCTCCGCCGCGCGCGTCTGGCCGCGGGTGGCGGCGGCGATGGCGGACCGGCGGGGCCTCGCCTTCTCCGCCACCGGCGCCTTCTTCGGCCCTTTCCTGGGGGTCTCGCTCTCCCTGTTCGCCATCCGCCACACCGTGGCCGGGGTGGCGGCCAGCATCATGGCGCTCCAGCCGGTCCTGATCATCCCCCTGGTGGTGGTCCTCCACCGCGAGCGGGTCGGGGCCGGCGGCGTCCTGGGCGCGCTGGTCGCCGTGGCCGGAGTGGCGCTCCTGTTCCTCTGAGAGCAGGCTGGTCGCGGATGGACGATTGACAGCTATGTTGCTCTGACATAGAGTGATGGGGAGTCAGCCCGCTGTACGAGCCGTTCCGTCCGACTTTTTTGGAGGAGAAGGGAATGAGATCGAAGCCGTCGCTGTGGCTCACGCTCGCCCTGCTGCCCGCCCTCGCTGCCCCTGTCCTGGGCCAGCCGCGGCCGGTGGGGGACGAATTCCGCGTCAACGCCAACACCGAATTCAAGCAGCACAACCCGGTCGCCGCCTTCAATGCCGCCGGCTCGGCGCTCGTCGTCTGGGAGAACGAGCGGACCGGCCTGCGGGGCCGCCTCTACGGCCGCGACGGCGCCCCCGCCTCGGCCGAGCTCGGCCTGGTGGCCAACCAGATTCTCCCCCGCATCCCGGCCCAGGGCCTGGAGGTCATCCGCAGGGAGCCCGCGGCCGCCTTCCTCTCCTCGGGTGAGTTTCTCCTCGCCTGGACGGAGGAGCGGGACAACGTCAGCGTCGACCTCTTCCTCGAGAACCGCGTCGTGCTGGACCGTGACGTCTACGTGCAGAAGTTCTCGGCCGCCGGCGCCCCGCTGGGCTCGCCGGTGCGCGTGAACGCCACCACCAACGGCTTCCAGAGCAACCCCCGGCTCCTCGTCCGCAACGGCGCCGACGTCGTGGTGGCCTGGCAGAGCGACGACCGCACGGCGTCCAAGCTGGGCGACGGCGTCTTCGCGCGGCTGGTGCGCTCCTCGACCCTGCAGGCGAGCGGCGGCGAGCTGAAGCTCAGCTCGGTGCCCGGCTTCGCGGGCAACGCGGCCCTGGCCGCCGGCTCCAACGGCAGCTTCGCGGTGGCCTGGGAGGCCGCGGACGCCAGCTCGCAGGGCGTCTTCGTCCGCCTGTTCGACCGCTCGGCCTCGCCGCGCGGCGCCGAGCTCCGCGTCAACTCGACGGTGAACGGCCTCCAGCGGCGGCCGGCGATCACCGCCGATCCCAACACCGGCGGCTACCTGGTGGTCTGGCAGGGCCAGGCGGGCACCATCAAGGACTCCCACATCTACGGGCAGTTCCTGGGCGCCGGCGGCAACTTCATCGGTCCTGAGATCCGGGTCAGCCAGGGCGTCGCCCAGGGGCAGATCTCGCCGTCGGTGGCGGGCGTCGGCGACCACTTCCTGGTGGCCTGGGCCGACTACGCGGACATCTTCCCGGTGGGCGTCTTCAGCGTCGAGATCGACAAGCTCGGCGGCGCCATCGGCTCCGAGGTGGAGATCAACTCCGCGCCGATCAACGCCATCAGCCGGACCTCGATCGCCGTCAGCCCGCTGGGCGGCGTGCTGATCCCCTGGGAGGGTTTCACCTCCAACCCCGACTCGCCGGGCATCTCGGCGCGCCGGGTCGACTTCTAAGCCCTCACCCCTGCCCCTCTCCCGGCTCCGGGAGAGGGGTACGGCTGTTCTGGAGTACAATCCCGCCCCCATGAGCGAGAGCGAAAGCAGGCCCATCCCCGTCACCTCTATCCGCGAGCTGAGCCGCCACCTCGGCGAGAGGGTCGAGCTGCGCGGTTGGATCGATAACAAGCGCTCCAGCGGCAAGATCGCCTTCCTCCAGGTGCGCGCCACCGGCGGCACCGTGCAGGCCGTGGCCGGCCGCAAGGACGTCTCCGAGCAGGACTGGGAGAACATCGAGCGCGCCACCCAGGAGTCGACCGTCCGCGTCACCGGCACCGTCAAGGAGGACCAGCGGGCGCCGAGCGGCGTCGAGATCCAGTGCTCCGGGTTCGAGGTCCTCTCCCTGACCCAGGACTACCCGATCACCCCCAAGGAGCACGGCACGGCGTTCCTCATGGAGCACCGCCACCTCTGGCTGCGCTCCAGCCGCCAGCGCTCCGCCCTGCGGGTGCGCAGCGAGGTCGAGCAGGCGATCCGCGACTTCTTCTACGAGCGCGACTTCACCCTCATCGACTCGCCCATCCTCACCCCCGCCGCCTGCGAGGGGACCTCGACCCTCTTCGAGACCGACTACTTCGGCGACAAGGCCTACCTCTCGCAGTCCGGCCAGCTCTACCTGGAGCCGGCCGCGGCGGCCCTCGGCAAGGTCTACTGCTTCGGCCCCACCTTCCGCGCCGAGAAGTCGAAGACCCGCCGCCACCTGATGGAGTTCTGGATGGTGGAGCCCGAGGTCGCCTTCCTGGAATTCGCGGGGCTCTGCGAGCTCGCCCAGGAATTCGTCGCCTACCTCGTCTCGCGCGTCCTCGACCGCGCCCGCGAGGAGCTGAAGATCCTGGAGCGCGACACGTCGAAGCTCGAGGCCGTGGTGCCGCCGTTCCCGCGCATCACCTACACCGAGGCGGTGAAGATCCTCAACGAGCAGGGGAACCCCATCCAGTGGGGGGACGACTTCGGCGCGGACGAGGAGACCCTGGTCGCGGCCAGATTCGACCGCCCGGTGATGGTCACCAAGTTCCCGGCGTCGTTCAAGGCCTTCTACATGCAGCCCGACCCGGAGAACCCGGAGGTGGTGCTCGGCCTCGACCTGATCGCGCCCGAGGGGTACGGCGAGATCATCGGCGGCAGCCAGCGCATCCACGACCACGACCTGCTGCTGCGGCGCATCCAGCAGCACGGCCTGCCGGTCGAGGCCTTCCAGTGGTACCTCGACGTCCGCAAGTACGGCGCCTTCCCGCACAGCGGCTTCGGCATGGGGATCGAGCGCTTCGTGGCCTGGATGACGGGCGTCACCCACCTGCGCGAGACCATCCCCTATCCGCGGATGCTCTACAAGATATATCCTTAGTATCCTCAGCGTCACTGCAAGGGCGGCCCCGTGGGGCCGCCCCACAAGATCCATCGTGAAACCGTCCCGCGCTCTCACCTGGGCCATCCTTGGCCTCATGATCCTCATCTGGGGCACCACCTGGGCGGTGATCCGGGTGGGGCTGCGGGGCCTGCCGCCGTTCACCGGCGTGGCGCTGCGCTTCGCCATCGCCTCGGCGGCGCTGCTGGCCCTCGCGCCGGTCCTCGGCGTGAAGCTGGGGCGCGTTCCGAACGAGCGGCGCATCTGGTGGGTCAACGCCTTCCTGACCTTCTGCATCCCCTACGGCATCGTCTACTGGTCGGAGCAGTGGCTGCCGTCGGGGCTGACCTCGGTCATCTTCGCCACCATGCCGCTGCAGACGGCGCTCGTGGCGCACTTCCTCCTGCCCTCGGAGCGGCTGACCGCCTGGAGCCTCACGGGCATCCTGGTGGGCTTCGCCGGCATCGCGGTGATCTTCTCCGGGGATCTCCAGGCCCTGGGCGGCGCCCGGGTGGCGAAGGTCGCCGCGCTGATGCTGATCGCCCCGCTCTGCGCGGGAGCGTCGGGCGTGGCCGTCAAGCGCTGGGGGAGCGGCGTCCACCCCCTCTCGACCGCGGCCGTGCCGATGGCGATCACCGCCGTGCTGATGGGGGCCTTCTCCCGGCTCGTGGAAGCCGGCCGGCCGGTCACCTTCGACACCCCGACCGTCCTCTCCCTGCTGTACCTGGCCCTGATCGGCTCGGCGGTCCCCTTCACCCTCTACTTCTGGCTGCTCAGAAATGAGTCCGCCACGGGCATGTCGATGATCAACTACGCGACTCCGGTCGTGGCGGTCGCGGTCGGCGCCCTCTTTCTGAGCGAGCCGGTCACGCCCCGGATCATCGCGGGCACGGCGCTGGTGCTTCTGGGAGTGGGAATGGCGTTACGGGGCGGAAGCGCCGCACTCAAACACTGAGGGTGTAACCCCAGGACGGAAATGCCTCCACTCCGGACCCGACTCTCGCAATCCAGGACAGAAGCTCCAGATTCGAATCCCACTAAGCCTCTTTCGGAAGCCGTTGCTGGGCCTTCGGAAGCCGGATTCCATCCGTTCAGGACGGAAGTCATACAACCGCGGACGGAATCCTCACATTCCAGGACGGAATCCCGTAAACCTGGGACGTAACTACCGCGAGTCAGGACAGCATGGGAGGCTTTCAACGGCGAGAGCGGCGTTTGCCGGCCGGATCTTCCCTGTCCATCTCTTCGCGCACGGCATCGCGGATCAGCTCTTTGAGATCCGCGAGCGAAAGCGACGCCGCGGTCGGCTCAGCCGCGTTTTTCCGCGTGGGAGCGCCGATCAGGTCGCTCAGCCGCCTCTTGGCGCGCTGGACGGCGTCGGGACAGCCCATCTCCAGGAAGTCCGTGGGCGGCACGCCGAGGAGGTCGGCGAGGCCGATCAGGTGCCGGACCCGCAGGTCGAGAGAGCCGTCGAGCATGCGGTAGAGATTGCCATGGCCGATGCCGAGCCGGCGCTCCATCTCCCGGATGGGTATGCCGCTCGCGTACACGGCCTCGCGGAGCACCTGCCGGAGTTGGAGGAGGTCTCTGTCGGACATGGCGGCGGGGGGACTCTACGACGGCGGAGCGATGGCCGCAAGGGTTATGATGTCGCAATTCTTCAGGAGGACGTCCATGGGCAAGACCTGGGAGAAAGGCCGCGGCAAGCTCGGCTTCCTGCAACCCCTGCTCGGGCGCTGGACGGCGGAGGCCAAATCCGAGATGGGGCCTGTCCGCTGTGCGCGCTCTTTCGAGCCGGTCCTCGGAGGCTCCTACATCCGGCTCGAAGCCCGCTGGGAATTCGGTGGGGGAGGCAAGGTCTACGAGGAGCATGCCCTGATCGGCTCAGGCGACGAGGGCAAGGTCACTCCCTGACGCCCCTGCGGGGCTGACCCTACTCATCCTTATCCCGCTTGACCGCGTTCCGGATAGTTCAAGGGGAAGAGGTCGGCCTCCATGGAGACACGCATGGGATCAGGGGCTTGAGGGAACTGTCCCAAGATGGCCTGACTCCCGATGACGACGATCTCCGGATCATCGGCGATGACCGAAGCTGCACGGATCAGGTGCTCCAGTTGCTCGCGGGTCACGGCTGTTGCGCGAAGCGCTCCCGGGTCTCGTTGAAGATCCGCCAGCGCTCCTTGGGGCTCAGGGCTCCGGCGAACGGGCTCGAGGACCGGAGCTCTTCCGCGAGCTCGCTTCGCTCGGTGAGGAATGCGGCGATCGAGGAAGGATCGCCCGCGAGGATCTCCGACCACTTCGTCGCGTAGAACGGCGCCTGGGGGGCGGAAGACAGCCAGCTCTGGACTCGCTGGCGCGCGTTGGCGAGGATCTCCGGCTGGCGTTGCAGGCGCTCGGCGATGGCGGTGTGGTATGCGATGCTCCGTTCCTTCGCCAGCCGGTGGGGGTCCATGAGGAAAACAGTAGCACGGCAAGATAGAGATATAATAGGGAGCCATGACACAGCGATTACAGCAGGCCCTCGCGGAAATCGAGAAGCTCCCCGCGGAGACCCAGGATGCCGTTGCCGCGCGCATCCTTGCGGATCTGGCGGATGACCGAGCCTGGACGGAACGTTTTGAAGCCACCTCTGCCGGACAATGGGATCGTCTGGCTGCCTTGGCTCACCAGGAGATCGCGGCCGGAGAGACGGTTCCGCTGGAGGAGATCTTTCCTCCGAAGGTGTCCGGCGATTGAAATCGAGCGTCTCGAAGGAGTTTTGGAAAAAACTGGGCCAACTTCCCGCGGCCGTTCAGGAACAAGCGGCGCGAGCCTATGCGCTGTGGCGCTCGGATCCTTATCATCCCAGTCTTCAGTTTAAGAGAGTCAGTCCGAACCAACCGGTATATTCCGTCCGCATCGGCATTGGATACCGGGCTCTGGGTTTGAGGAAAGACGAGCAGATCCTCTGGTTCTGGATCGGCTCGCACGCCGAATACGACGATCTTTTGAAGCGGCTTTAGGGTTCATCCAGGTAGAGGATGGGGCGGGGACGAGCCCCGCCCCTACGAACATCTGACTACATAGCCGCCCGCCGCCACACCGCCACCCTCCCAGCAGCAGGGCCAGCGCTAGCAGGCCCCAGGTCCCCAGCGTCGGGACCTCGATGATGCTCAGCGGCAGGATGAACACCGTCGGGTCGTCGTTGTCGCCGGCGTTGCCGTCGTGGTTCGGATCGGGGTTCGGACCGTTCTGGGAGTTTGTCGGTGACCATGACGTTGGCCGGGCCGCCCGGGATTGAAATCCCGGGCTACCAACGGTCGCCCCTTGCCGGGGCTCTGTCCCGGATGGGACGGTCGTCGGTAGCCCGGGATTTCAATCCCGGGCGGCGAGGCCGCAGGCCACGAACGTCCCGGACGACCACCACTGCCCATTTTTCGACACCTGTCGAAATCCAGACACCTCCGTCGCTCGCACCGCCGCGCGGCCTCCGGCTCATAACTAAAGCTCGGTCAGGGTCTTACCGGCCAGACGGCCGATGCTCGCCCCGCTGGCACGCGATGTGGGAGAAGGAGTAAAGGGAGGGAACAAACCAGGAGGGTTGAATGCCAGCGCTCGCCTCTAGATCCATAGGTACAGGGAAGCCACTGCGCGATATGATGGGCTCGAACGCCGCGGGCTGGTCCCGCCTTGAAATGGGGTTGCTTGCCATGACGACAGAAGCCGGGACGGCTGCCTGGCCGCCGGAGGTGGATGCAGCCGCGCCGCCCGATCCGCTGATCGACGTCCTGCGCCGGATCACGCGGGTCATCTCCGAGAGCCTGGAGCTGCGGGAGGTCTTCGCGCGCGTGGCCGAAGCCGCGGCCACCGTCTTGCCCTTCGACTTCATGGTGGTGATGCGCGTCCAGGAGTCGGAGGCCCTCGAGCTGTACTCGATCTCCGGGAAGCTGGGGGAGCCGCCGGTCACCATCCAACTCGGGGATTTCTCCCCCGCGGTCCGGCCCCGTCCCGGCCGTGCTCTGCGGATCGACGACCTGGAGGAACGGTTGGACCCCGGCTTTGCCGTGGACCGCAAGATCCGGCAGGCCGGCATGCGCTCCAGCCTCACGGTGCCGCTGTGGCAGGGAGAGCACCTCGCCGGTTACGTGATGGTGGAATCCCTCCGTCCGGGCGCCTTCACGGCCCGGCACGAGGCGGCCCTGCAGCCGATCGCCGACCTGCTGGCGCTGGCCTTGGAGCACGAGCGGCTGTGGAGCCGGGACGCGGCGCGCCGCCGCCGCCTCGACGCCATCAACGCCCTGCTGCCGATGCTGGCCAACGTGCTCGACATCCGCGAGATCTTCAACCAGGTGTCGGCGGTGGTGAAGCCCGTCCTGCCGCACGACCTGCTGGTCCTCTCGTCGCTGAGCGAAGACCGGAGCGTGATGAACGTCGACGCCCTCTCCGGCGAGCCGGCGCCCGAGCTGTGGGCTCCGATGCCGGTGCGCGAGCTCGACCTGAAGCAGGCCGTGGAGCCCGTGCTGATCCCCGACACGGAGGCGCTGGAGGACGTCGAGCCCGAGAAGTGCCACAAGTGCCGCCTCCTCGGCGTCCGCTCGCTGCTCAAGATCCCCCTGCGGCTCGACGGCGGGTATATCGGCTCGCTGATCTTCCTCTCCAAGACTCCGGGCCAATACTCCGAGGAAGACGTCGGGCTTGCCCGCTGGGTGGCCGACCACGTCAGCCTGGCCCTCTCGCATCAGCGCCTGGCCCAGGAGGAGCGGCGGGCGGCGGAGGCGCGCGAGCGCGCCTCCCTTCTCGAAGAGCGCGTCCAGGCCCTCCGCGACGAGCTGGCGGCGACGCGGGGCTACCACCGCGTGCTCGGCGAATCGAAGCAATGGAATGACGTCCTCACCCAGGCCGCGAAAGTGGCGCCGACCGAGACCACGGTGCTCCTCACCGGAGAATCCGGTACCGGCAAAGAGGTCGTCGCGCGCTTCCTCCATCGCGGCTCCCCGCGCGCGGACGGTCCCTTCGTGGCGCTCAACTGCGCCGCCCTGCCGGAGACGCTGCTGGAGTCCGAGCTGTTCGGCCATGAGAAAGGGGCCTTCACCGGCGCGGTCACCTCGCGGCCCGGCCGCATCGAGCAGGCCGCCGGAGGCCTGCTCTTCCTCGACGAGGTCGGCGAGATGAGCCCGGCCGTGCAGGCCAAGCTCCTGCGCGTGCTGCAAGAGCGCGAATTCCAGCGTCTGGGCGGGACGCGGCCGATCAAGGCGGACGTGCGCGTGGTGGCAGCCACCAACCGCGACCTCACGGCGGCCCTCTCCCGCGGCGTATTCCGCGAGGACCTCTACTACCGCCTGAGCGTCTTCGAGATCCGTCTGCCGCCCCTGCGCGAGCGGCGCGAGGACATCCTGCCCATGGCCGAGGCCTTCCTGGAGGAGATCGGCCCGGCGGTCGGCCGGCCGGCGGCGGGCATCTCGCGCCAGGCCCACGAAGCCCTGCTCTCCTACCCTTGGCCGGGCAACGTCCGCGAGCTGCGCAACGCCCTGGAGCGGGCGACCATCCTCTGCGACGGCGGCCTGATCACCCTCGAGCACCTGCCGATCAGCGTCGGTCGCCCGAACGGTACCGCCGCATCGCAGCCGGAGACGGCGGACGCCTTCCCGCTGGGCGGCATCCAACTGGACGCGGTCGAGCGCGATCTGGTCGTCAAAGCCCTCCGCGAAGCGGACAACAACCGCTCGCGCGCCGCTCGCCTCCTTGGCATCACGCGCTCACAGCTCTATTCGCGGATGCAGAAGTACGGGTTGGCGGCGGGGTAGGGCTGGCGAGGAAATTCTCAAAGACCTGAAAGCTGCAAGGACCACAAGGACAGGAAAGCGCCGATCTCAGCTCTTCTTTCTTGTCCTTGCTGTCGATTTTCAGACGCTGCGCCGGCGGACGTCATTCCACCTGGATATCGTAGGCGACGGTGAGCGTGCAGCCAGCGGCGTCGGTCACCTGGATGAAGGCGACGAAACTGCCGGCCTGCGTCGGCTTGCCGTGCAGACCGCCGGCGCCGGTGAGGTTGACGCCCGGCGGTAGCGCGCCGTCGACGAGCGCGAAGTGGTACGGCTCCGTCCCGCCGATGAACTCGAAGTTGAAGTGCACGGTCTCTCCTACGTGGAGCAACGGCACGACCTCAGTGATGTTCGTGAGGGTACTGCAATCTCCGAAAGCGGACGCGACGCTGAGAAGGACCAGGGCTAGGACGACCGGGACTTTCTTCATGTCTCTCTCCTTTCGATACCTGCGTAGGGTGATTCACGGATCCGTTTCAACGTGAGTCGCATCCTTTCAAGGCGGCGGCTGAGGCTGAGGCTGCCTTAACGGAGAGTTTAACAGGCCGTGGCCTGAAGGTACCCGTAGACGTTCCAACCCGTCCATGATAACCGCCGCAAGCCACGGAGCCGAGATCCCAGGGCGATGCCCTGGGCTGAGGAAGAGCGGCCCCTTGGGCCTCAATCTTCTCCGGGCCAAAGGCCCGGGCTCCCTCAGCCCAGCCCAACGGGCTGGGTTGCGAGGCGGCCAGGCTTTTCTCCGCGCCCCAACGGGGCGCGATAACCGGCGCCGCAGCCCTGCCGCGCTAATCAGGTTTGGCAATGCGGAGGCCCCAGAGAATCAACGCGAAGGCAACCAGGCCGGCCGGAGCCGATGAATAGGCCAGGACCGCAAGCAAGGTCTCCTGAAAAGCAGTTCCATGAGACAGGCCATGCGGGAGCTCGCCTACAAGTCTCAGCGTCCCGTTGCCGACGCCCAAGATGGCAGCGATCGTATAAGCGCCCAGGATTGCGAGCGTCCCATAGATCGAGCACCAGAATGCCACCCGCAACGAAGTGACACCCAGTCTCAGCCTGGGCCACAGCAATCCTTGGGCAAGCAGGAAGACGCCTTGCAGCGCGCTGAGAGCGTGCACCGAGAGCCCAACGCGCTGAGAGCGGAGGTACGGAATCGCAAAACCATCGAAGGACGAATACAGCATGAGCAAGATGCCCAGTTGCAGCAAACGTTGGCCTTGACGTTCGGGTGTGCTCAACAAGCTCATGTCCGTGCCATCCTTGCCCGCGAAGATACAGGCCGCCGAACGATTTCGGGCCTAGCGGCGGGACCGCGCCTGATGGTTAGGCGACCGGCCATTTAGCCCTCCGCCATGTCAAAGAGTTCTTCATGGATGATCAACGAATCGAGAGAGGAGGCGATCTGTGCGAGGCGGCGTTTGTACGGAGATCGATGAGGTGCTCCCGTCAGCCTTTCAGTCTCGAGCACGCGACGGAGACCAGCGACCTGATCGACGAGTTGGATCAGTGCCGAGTACTTGTCGTCGCAGTAGAACACCTCGCCAAGATTCTGAAAGTTGGGGTTCGGCCAGGCAGGAAGGCCGGAGGCTCGGAAGAGGTCCGCGTTGTGGACGCGGCTAGACATCGCATGCACAACGGGCTGAAAGCTTGCGACAAACGCCGCGTCGAGGACAGGTATGAGGACGGTGTTCGAGAGAATCGGATCCAGGAGCGAGGTGAGCGCGAGCCAACACAGTCCGATGAGCTGAGAATCCGAGGAGAATGCCGAAAGCGTGGCCGGAGTTCGGTAGAAGCCGACTCGGATGATTCGAAGGTCGTTGGTGAGGAGAATCGAGGCGAGGGCTTCGAAGATCTCAAAGTGCTCGTCATCGCTTCGATGCCGGAGAAAGTTGCTGAAGTGCAGCGGCGGCGGATCGAGGTTTACATGCTGCGGCTGCGGGCGAATCTCGCTGATGATCGCTTGGTAGAACGCGGCACGAACTTTGGGGTACGAAGCGGTCGGAACGACTATCCCCGTGAGGGCAGAAGCGGGTGTTGGGAGGTCGTCGTTGGTGGACTCGTCGA
The DNA here is from genome assembly GCA_045807625.1 of Thermoanaerobaculia bacterium. Classification (GTDB taxonomy): domain Bacteria; phylum Acidobacteriota; class Thermoanaerobaculia; order Multivoradales; family UBA5704; genus DATARR01. The sequence goes on from JBJMHA010000007.1 coordinate 133,623, forward strand.
GGAAGAAGAGCGCTGCATCTTTCACGGTCGCAGCTCCGGTTGCCTAGCGTTGTGGCCGATGAGCGGCGGGCCGGGCGCGAAGCGGTCGGTTCCGTCCGTTCGATCGGCGGGGCTGGGCGCTTTTTAGTCCGGCTCCTGTTTATCATCCGGTCTTCCGTAAGAGACAGGTGAGCCTGTCTCAGGTACACCGATTAACTCAGCAGCACCTGGTTTCTCATACCCGAGCAGTTCGCCAAGCTGTCTCCGAATGTCTAGAACCAGTAGCGTCTCTTTGTGATCCGGCGTGAGGTCCGAATCTAATAGCTCTGTCAACTTGGCATAGACCGGGAAATGCCGCTTAAAGGCGGCACTATCTACAGCGAATAGTGCTGAGCGGTATTCATCAACTGCAGCCGAAAGGCCCTTCGAGCTTAGAATTTCGTCGGGACTACGCTGTCCCGCGGAGTTGTACGCGCGCTGAAGCTCATGAAGTAGAACCCGAGCGGACGCCCAAAGCCTGCGTCTCTTCTTCAATTCCTCGGAAAGAAACGTGACCACGATTGAGATGAGCGCACCAAGGAAAATCTTTGCGACGTCATCCATTGGTCAATTGCTCCCGACTAGCTGAAGATACGTTTATCCTTTCTCGTTTCTTGGCGACTCAGGCCCTGCCATCTCATCGCCCAACCTTGGAGTCACCATCTAATCGCCCATCTGGTCAGCCATCACGACAAACTTTCCGACCTTGAGCATTACGACGAGCGGTGATGGGATCTTTTTCCCCTTCTTTGATACAACTTAGCTATAGGCTACCGCTGAATCGTATTCGCGTCAATGCCATGCGGAGTGTCGCATAAGCAAGTGGGCGGATGGAGCTTCAGGCTTGGCGGGGCTCTACAAGGAGATGGGTCGCGAAGGAATGGCTTGACGATCCTTCGGCTTTGCGCGGGGCTGTGTCCGGCATGGCTGCGACGTCGATTATCGCACCCCGTTGGGGCGCTGAGGATGGTGTGGACGGATCGCAACCCAGCCCGTTGGGCTGGGCTGAGGGAGCCCGGGCCGTTGGCCCGGAGGGCCCGCGAGGGCTTCAGATCGGGTAGCTCCAGCCCTCGCACAGGGTTCCGGCGTGAGATCTGGATTGAGGCCCAAAGGGCCGCTCTCCCTCAGCCCAGGGCATCGCCCTGGGATTGAGGCGGGAGATCAATCCCGAGGCGGCCTGAAAGGCCGCGCCAGGAGCCTGCGCGCCAGAAAAGCCAAACAGGGACAAAGGGACAGCAGGGTCGCCAAGGACAAAGAAAAATCCGGTATCGGCACCCTTCTTCATGTCTTTATTGTCCTTGCAGTCCCTGTCGTCCCTTACGTCCCTGCTTCTGGGTTTCTGGCGCGCAGGCTCCTAAAAAGGCGTCACTACGCTGGCCTCGACGCCGTGAAAAGCGCCGTAGCGCTGGGCGGCGGTGGCGATGGCCTGGTGCTCTCGTTGCGCCGGTGCCTCGAACAGATCGAGCTCGATCGCGACGGTGGCGCGCGCCAAGGTGCGCCGCCAGGTGCCGATCACGCGGCCGTCAAGGACGATGCAGGGGCCCAGCATGCCGCCGCCGGCATTGAGACGCTTGACGTATTTCGGGTCGAGCACCGCGTCGCGGTCGCGATAGGCGATGAGGTATTCGTCGAACGCCGGCAGCAGGAAAGCCGCCGGAGCGCGGGCCTTCGCGACGGTATCGTTGTCGTGCCAATAGGTTCGACTGTCGATGACGCTCGAGGCGAGCCTGGATTTGACGGCATCGAGGCCGGCGCGCGCGTCGGCGGGAGCGAGGCCCGACCACCATTTGAAGTCGTCGAGGGTCGCCGGGCCGCGGCTTCGGAAGTAACGCAGGGACAGCTCGGCGAGCGTCTCGTCGCGCTCCAGACGCAGGTGCGAGCTCGGCGCGCGGTTTTCGAGGAGCGTATAGGTGAATTGCTTGCCGCGCCTGGCGCCGCCGCAGATCAACGCTTCGAGCTCGGCGCGTTGGAGCAGATGGGCCAGCCGTTGACCGGCGGTGGAGATGCCGGCGGCCTCGAGCGCCAATGCCAGCTCGGCCCGGGTGAGCTGTGCGCCGCCGCGCAACGCCTTGGCGAGCACGGCATTGCTGCGGTGAAACGTCGCGACATCGAGCCCGAGCTGGCGATACCGGGTCCCATAACTGGCGGTGAGGCGTGGGGCGACGAGCTCCAGCATCCAGCGGACGTCCGCGGGCGCGACGAGCTGCCATGTCCCGCGCAGCGCGTGGGTGCGGAGCACGGCGCCATCGTCGATCGCTCGTTCGATGCCCGCGTCGGTGGCGGTGCCGGCGAGCCGGAGACCGGCGGCCCATTTGACCGCGGCGTAGTCCTGGGCCTGGACCGCGCCCAGCCAGGCGACCAGGTCGCGCGGGGTCTTGAACGCAGGCCGAGCGATCTGCTGAGCGATGAGCCGGCGAGTCGCGATTTCCGAGCCCTTCAACATGTCTGCTTCATGGTAGAGCCGCTGACGGCTTTCCGTCACCTGTCGATTTTCAGACACCCGGGCCACCCGCCTCCGCCGTGCATCCCCTCGCGCCTAACCGTCGCCGCATCAGCGCTTTAGTCGGCAGATCCGCGCCTTTCACCGCGCTGGCACGCAGCGTGACATAGAGGTCTGGCGAGGAGGATGAGGACCATGTCCCAGCGCAGTGTAGAGCAGGTGGTCGGAAGGCTGGCGACCGACGAGGATTTCCGCCAGCGATTTGAAAAGAGCCGGGAGGGGGCTCTCCGGGAGGCCATTGCCAATGGCCTGGAGCTCACGCCGGTCGAGCGAGGCGCGCTCCTCGACCTCGACGTCGACGCGGCGGAACGCTTCGCCGGTTGCCTCGACCCACGCATTCAAAAGATCAGTCTACGGAGGAACGAACCGTGAAATCCATATCGATCAAAATCTCCGTCCTCGGGCTCGTGGCCCTCGCTTTCGCCGGCTGCCGGCAGCAGGCGCCGCCCGCCTTCGAACGGCCGCCGGCGCCCGTCGCCGTGGCCGCGGCGGTGGCGCGGGACGTGCCCGTCTACCTGGATGAGATCGGCAAGGTGGCCGCGCGCGAGGTGGTCTCCGTGCAGCCCCAGGTCTCCGGCCGCATCACGCGCATCCATTTCAGCGACGGCGCTCACCTGCGCAAGGGCGATCCGCTGTTCACCATCGATCCGCGGCCCTTCCAGGCGCAGCTCGACGCGGCGGAGGCCAACCTCGCGCAGGCGAAGGCGGCGCTCGATCTCGCCAAGCTTCAAGCCGCGCGCGCGGCGAAGCTGATCGAAACGAAAGCGATCGCGCAGCAGGAATACGATCTGAGGAAGAACGCCGTCGACGTGGCCGCGGCCCAGGTGGAGCAGGGCCAAGCCGCCGTGCAGACCGCGAAGCTCAATCTCGAGTATTGCTTCCTTCGCTCGCCCATCGACGGCCGCGCCGGGCAGCGGCTGGTGGATTCCGGCAACGTCGTGACCGCAATGTCTGCCGGCAGCGGCGCGCTGCTCACCATCCAGCGCCTGGACCCCGTCTATGCCGATTTCACCGTCCCCGAGAACGATCTCACGGCGGTGCAACGGAACATGGCGCGGGGCTCGCTCAAGGTGGAGGTGCGCCTGCCCGACGAGCCCGGCGAAGCGCGTACCGGCGCGCTGACGTTCCTCGACAACGCCGTGCAGGGCGGCACCGGCACGGTGAAGCTCCGCGCCACCATCCCCAACGGCGATCAACGCTTCTGGCCTGGTCGCTTCGTCAAGATCCGCCTTGTCCTCGACACGCTGCAAAAAGCCGTGCTGGTGCCCGCGGCCGCGCCGCAGACCTCGGCGCAGGGTCCTTTCGTCTACGTCGTCAAGGCCGACTCGACGGCCGAGCAGCGCACGATCACCCCGGGCCAGCGCCAGGGCGATCTGATCGTCATCCGTCAGGGGGTCCAACCCGGCGAGCGCATCGTCGTCAACGGCCAGCTCGGCGTGACCCCCGGCGGCAAGGTGCGCGTCGACGGCGCCCCCGCAGGTAATCGCCAGGACGCGACGGCGGTCTCTTCCAATCCCGCGCCGAAGAAGGAGGGTAAATCGTGAGCCTTTCCGAGCCTTTCATCCGCCGGCCAGTCATGACGGCGGTCCTGACGCTCGCCGTCGTCCTGTTCGGCGTGCTCAGTTATTTGCAACTGCCCGTGAACGACCTGCCGGCGGTGGACTACCCCGTGATCGAGGTGCAGGCGAGCTATCCCGGCGCGAGCCCGGAGACGATGGCGAACAACATCGCCACGCCGCTCGAGCGGCGGTTCATGCAGATCAACGGGCTGGAGCTGGTCACCTCCAAGAGCACGCAGGGCAACACCAGCATGACGCTGCAGTTCGCCCTCTCGAAGAGCATCGACGCCGCGGCCACCGACGTGCAGACGGCGATCAGCCAGGCCACCGGCAGCCTGCCGGTGGACCTGCCCTCGCCGCCGACGTTCTCGAAGACGAACCCCAACGACCAACCGATCATGTATATCGCGCTGACCAGCGACTCGGTGACCTCCGGCCAGCTCTACGACTACGCCAGCACGCAGGTCGGCCAGCGGCTCAGCATCCTGCCGGGCGTCTCCCGCGTCGACGTGTTCGGCACCAAGTCGGCGGTCCGCATCAAGGCCGATCCGTCGGCGATGTGGGCGCGCGGCATCACCGTCGACGACCTCGCCGCCGCGGTGAAGGGGGGCACCAGCTACACCGGCGCCGGCCAACTCGACGGCAGTGCCGGCACGGCACTGCTGCGTCCCCAGGGCCAGCTCGACAACGCCGAGGCGTACCGCAATCTGATCGTCGCCGCCAAGGACGGCTCGCCGGTCTATCTGCGCGACGTGGCCGAGGTGCGCGACTCGGTGCAGGACGAGCGCATCAACATGCGATTCTGGGTCCGCGGCTACCCCGTGCCTTCGGCGACGGTGGTGGTGGCCGTCAATCGGCAGGCCGGCGCTAACGCCGTGGCGGTGGCCAAGAGCATCCGCGAGGCGCTGCCGGTGATCGGCGCCGAGCTGCCGGGATCGGTGCGCGTCACCCCGATCTACGACCGCTCGCAGAACATCGTCCACTCGGTGGCCGACGTGCAGATGACGCTGCTCATCGCCTTCGCCCTGGTGGTGATGGTGATCTTCGTCTTCCTCGGCCGGGCCACCGACACGCTGATCCCGGCGGTGGCGCTGCCGCTGTCGCTGCTCATCACGTTCATCGCCATGCGGCTGCTCGGCTACAGCCTGGACAACCTCTCCTTGATGGCGCTGACGCTGGCGATCGGCTTCCTGGTGGACGACGCGATCGTGTTCCTGGAGAACACGGTACGGCGGATGGAACGCGGCGAGGGGGCGCTCGCGGCGAGCCTCAACGGCGCCCGGGAGATCAGCTTCACCATCGTGGCGATGACCATCTCGCTGGCGGCGGTGTTCATCCCGCTGGTCTTCATGACCGGCCTCGTCGGCCGCATCTTCCGCGAGTTCGCGGTCACCATCGTGATCGCCATCTTCGCCTCCGGCCTGGTGTCGCTGACGCTGACGCCGCTGATGACCGCGCGGCTGCTCAAGGAACGGGGCCACGGCTTCAAGCAGACGTGGATGGAAAGGGTTTTTGGCCGGCTGGAGAAGCGCTGGCTCTCCTTCTACAGCCGCTCGCTCTGGTGGTTCCTCGAGCGCCGGTGGATCTCGGCGGTGATCTGGGCCGCCTGCCTCGCCGGCACGGTCGGCCTGCTGATGATCGTTCCCAAGGCGTTCCTGCCGCCGGGGGACAGCAGCGTCGTCTACGGCGTCTTCCTCGGCCGCGAGGGCTCCTCGCCAGCGCAGATGCGGGCCCTCCAGGACCGCGTCGACGAGACGCTGCACCAGGATCCGAACGTCCTCATGGATTTCACGATGACGGGCAACGGCCAGTTCCTGCCCTCCAACCAGGGCATCACGTTCACCTTCCTGAAGCCGCCAGGTAAGCGCCAGCCGATCCAGGAGGCGGCGGCGCAGATGATGGGAAAGATCTCCAGCAGCCCCGGCGTATTCGCCTTCCTGCGGCCGTTCCCGGTCCTGGAGATCAGCACCGGAGCGGTGAACACGAACCAGGGACAGTACGCCTTCGCGCTTTCCGGCGTGAATCCCGGGCAAGTCTACGAGGTGGCCGGCAAGCTGATGGGAAAGCTCCGCGGGTACCCGGGATTCCTGACCCTGTCGTCGGACTGGTTCGACAACACGCCGAACCTCGACATCGAGCTGCGGCGCGACCAGGCCAAGATCTACGGCGTCTCGGAGGCGCGCATCCTCGAGCTGCTGCGCAGCGCATACTCGCAAAGCTACCTCTATCTGATCAAGAAGCCGGAGGACCAGTACCAGGTCATCCTGGAGGCGGCGGACGCGGCGCGCTCGCAACCCGAGGACCTGTCGCTTCTCTACATCCGCTCCGACGACGGCAAGAACCTCGTGCCGCTGCGCGAGCTGGTGACCTGGAAGACCACGCTCGGTCCCCAGGCGGTGAACCACACCAATCAGTTCACCAGCGTCACCCTGTTCTTCAATCTCAAGCCGGGCGTGGCCATCGGCGACGCCACGGACTTCATCACCAGGGCGGCGAAGGAGATCGTACCGCCGACCGTGCGCGCCAGCCTGCAGGGCGAGGCGCTGACGTTCCGCAACACGGTCCGCGATCTGACCCTCCTGATGCTGCTGGCGGTCTTCGTGATGTACGTGATCCTGGCCATCCTCTACGAGAGCTACGTGCACCCGCTGACCGTGCTCTCGACGCTCCCCCCGGCGCTGGTGGGCGGCCTGCTGACGCTGGTCGTGTTCGGCGCGCAGGCGTCGCTCTACGCCTTCGTCGGCATGTTCATGCTGATGGGTATCGTCAAGAAGAACGGCATCCTGATCGTCGACTTCGCCCGCCATCGCGTCGCCGCCGGCGAGGAGCCGGAGAAGGCCATCCACGACGCGAGCATGGACCGCTTCCGGCCGATCCTGATGACCACGCTCGCCGCGGTCTTCGGCGCGCTGCCGATCGCTCTCGGCTACGGCGCCGACGGCGCCTCCCGCCAGCCGCTCGGCCTGGTCATCGTCGGCGGTCTGCTGGTGTCGCAGCTCCTCACCCTGTACGTCACGCCGGTGATCTATCTGTACCTCGAGGAGCTCCAGCGCAAGGTGCTCAACCGCAGCTCCTTCTTCCGCTCGGGGCGCGCGCGTGAGGACGTACAGCCGCTCCCCGAATCCCTCGCCGCCATGGAGACGACATCATGAAAATCAACAGCAACCTTTTCGTTCTCGGCCTGGCCGCCTGCCTGCTCGTCGCGGGTTGCACCGCCGGACCCAACTATCGGCGGCCGCCGGTGACGGCTCCGGAGCAGGTCCGCGGGCAGGCGGGACCGGCGGAAGCGGCGTCCCTCGCCGACCGGCCGTGGTGGGAGATCTTCCAGGACGGCGAGCTCAAGGGCCTGATCGACGAGGCGCTGCGCGGCGGCTACGACGTGCGTCTCGCCGCCTGGCGCGTCGAGGAGGCGCGGGCGGCGGCCGGCATCAGCCGCTCGCAGTTTCTTCCTCAGGTCCAGGCCGACGCCGGCTGGTCGCGCGGTCAGGCTTCGCAGCTCGCCAGCCCCGGCGCGCGGATGGAAAACCTTTACGACATCAACCTCGGCGTCTCCTGGGAGATCGACTTGTGGGGCCGCATCCGGCGCCTGAACGAGGCGGCGCGGGGCGAGGTCCTGGCCACCGAGGAGGCGCGCCACGGCGTGCTGCTGTCGCTCGTCTCCGACGTCGCCGCGAGCTACTTCCAGCTCCGCGAGCTCGACCTGGAGCTGGAGATCGCCAGGCGCTCGGCGGCGGCGTTCCAGGAGACCTACGACCTGTTCAACCGCCGCCTGGAAGCCGGCGCCGCCTCGGGCCTCGAAACGGCCAGCGCCGGAGCGTCTCTGGCCTCGACCACGGCCACCATCCCGGATCTCGAGAGGCGGATCGTCGCGCAGGAGAACCAACTGGCGTTCCTGCTGGGACGAAACCCGCAGCCGATCCCGCGCGGCCAGGCGCTCGACGATCAGCTCCTGCCGCCGGAGGTCCCGGCGGGGCTGCCGTCGGATCTCCTGGAGCGCCGGCCGGACCTGCGCGAGGCCGAGCAGCAGCTCGTCGCCGCCAACGCCGAGGTCGGCGTCGCGGCCGCCAATTTCTTTCCACGCTTGAGCCTCACTGGCGTCTTGGGCGGCGTGGCGCCTCAGGTCGCGGACCTCTTCGGCGACGGCAAGACCTGGTCGATCGGCGGCGGCCTGCTGACCCCGGTGCTCCAAGGCCGGCGCCTCGGCGAGGAGCACCGGGCGGCGGTGGCCCGCTGGGAGCAGGCGAAGGTGCGGTACGAGGCCAGCGTGACCAACGCCTTCGCCGAGGTGTCGACGGCGCTGGTGGCCTACCAGAAGCTGGCCGGCGTCGAGCGCGAGCAGGCGCGCGCCGTGACCTCGTACCGGGACGCGGTGAGGCTCTCGAACGACCGCTATCTCTCCGGCCTGGCGGATTACCTCGAAGTGCTCCAGGCGCAGCAGCAACAGCTCGCGGCCGAGAGCTCGCTGGCGCGGGCCCGCCGCGACCGCCTGGTCAGCCTCGTCCAGCTCTACAAGGCGCTGGGCGGCGGCTGGCGGCTCCCGGAGCAGGAGCGGTCGGCGGCGCAAGCGCGGCCCGCATCCGCGCCGCGGCCCTGAGAGCGCCGGGGTGATGAGAGCGCCGGGGTGATGAGGGTCTTGGGGGGTGAGGGTGCGGAGCGGGAGGAGCCGTTATTGCCTTGGCTTCACCAAACCGATATCCCATCTTTGAGATCGCTGAGGAGAACGATATGACATCCCGGACGCACCCCGCGGCCCCGCGCGGCCGCTCGCAGTCTTCGCTGTTGCTCATCACCCTGCTGCTCGTGGCGGTGATCTTCCTGCCCGCCGCCGTCCGTGCCCAGTCGCCGCTCGACGGTTTCGACCCCGGATATGGCGCGAGCGAGACGGTCCACGCCGTCGCGGTGCAGCCGGACGGCAAGGTGCTGATCGGCGGCCAGTTCATGGCGGTCGACGGCCACCCCCACATCGGCGTCGCCCGGCTCAACGCCGACGGCTCGTTCGACGAGACCTTCCTCACCGAGACCAACGCCACCGTCGCCTCCCTCTACGTCCAGAAGGACGGCAAGATCCTGGTCGGCGGCGGCTTTACCGAGATCGGCGGACAGCCGCGCGGCGGCCTCGTCCGGCTGAATCCGGACGGCACGGTGGATGACACCTTCGACCCGCGGATCGCGGAGGGGGGCGTCTTCGCGATCGCCGGGCAGCCGGACGGCAAGCTGGTGATCGGCGGCTTCTTCACGGGCGCCGGCGGGCAGCCCCGGCACTGCATCGCCCGCATCGAGGCCGACGGCCGGCTCGACCCCACGTTCAATCCCGGCTACGGGGTGGACGGATACGTCAGCGCCATCGCGCTCCAGCCCGACGGCAGGATCGTGATCGGCGGCCAGTTCTCCTGGGTGGACGGCCAGGCGCGCATCAACCTCGCCCGGCTCCAGACTGACGGCGCGCTCGACACCAGCGTCCAACTCGACACCGACGGCCCGGTCCACGCGCTGGCGGCGCAGGCGGACGGCCAGATCCTGGCCGGCGGCAGCTTCACCAAGATCGGCGTGGCATGGCGCGTCGGCCTCGCGCGTTTCAATTCCTACGGCGCGGTCGACAACCTCATCACCACCATCCCGGGCGCGCCGGACGTCTACGCCATCGCGCTCCAGGCCGACGGCAGGATCGTGATCGGCGGCGACTTCCCGTACTTCAACGGCACCCCCCGCGCGCGTCTCGCCCGCCTCTATCCCGACGGGTCGTTCGACCCCACCTTCGACCCGGGGGCGGACGGCCTGGTCCGCGCTCTGGTGGTGCAGCCGAACGGCAAGATCCTCGCCGGCGGGAGCTTCACCACGGTGGCCGGCCAGCCGAGCCGCTGCATCGCGCGGATCGCGGACGACGGGACCGCCGAGCCCCACGCCTTCGATCCCGGGACCGATGGCTACGTCACCAGCCTGGCGCTCCAGCCGGACGGCAAGATCCTGGTCGGGGGCACCTTCAACAAGGTCGCCGGCGGGTCTCGCCGCTCCCTGGCCCGGCTGCAAAGCGACGGCAGCCTCGACACCCTGTTCGACGGCCGGATCCAGGGCAACAACGTGGGGTCGATCGTGGTGCTGCCGGACGGCAAGATCGTGATCGCCGGCGCCATCGGGATCGTCAACGGGCAGTCGCTGGGCTCCGTCGCGCGGCTGCTCCCCGACGGCTTTCCCGACTACTCCTTCAAGCCCGCTGTCAGCGGCCGGACCGACGCCATGGCGCTCCAGCCGGACGGCAAGCTGGTGATCGGAGGTTGGATCACCGCGGTCGCGGGCCAGCCGCGCGCCAACATCGCCCGCCTGCTGCCGAACGGCTCGCCCGATCCGGGGTTCGATCCCCAGGCGAGCTCCGCCGTGGAGCTGGTCGCGGTGCAACCGGATGGCAAGATCCTGATCGGCGGCTTCTTCACCCAGGTCGCCGGCCAGCCGCGCCCGTACCTCGCCCGCCTCAACCCCGACGGCTCGCTCGACACGGCGTTCGACGCGAAGCTGAGGGACATGCCCTGGACCCTGGCGGTGCAGCCGGACGGCAAAATCCTGATCGGCGGCTGGTTCCGGCTGGCGAACGGCCCCGCCCTCACCCTCGCCCGGCTCAACGCGGACGGCACCCTGGACGGCGGCTTCGCGCCGTCCGTCTCCGGCTCCGTGGAGGCCATCGCCCTGCAGGCGGACGGCAGGATCCTGGCGGGAGGGAGCTACGCCATCAACCGCTTCAACCCCGACGGCACTCCCGACCCGAGCTTCACGCTGAAGATCGCCGGCGACAACACCTGGACCCGCGCGCTCGCCGTGCAGGCGGACGGCCGGGTCCTGGTGGGCGGCACCTTCGCCTCGCTCGACGGCGTGCCGCGCGCCGGCATCGCCCGGCTCACCGACAACGGGCCGATCCTGGACGACCTGAAAGTCGACCCGACCGGCGACACGATCACCTGGCTGCGGAGCGGCGTCGGCCCCGAGGTCACCCGCGTGACCTTCGAGGGCACGATCGACGGCGTCCACTGGACCCCGTTCGGCGACGCGGTACGGATCCCCGGCGGCTGGGAGCTGAGCGGCGTCGGTCTGCCATGGAGGACGCTCTTCACCCTCCGGGCCCGCGGCTGGTCTTCGGGGGGGTTCTACAACTCCTCGAGCTCGGTGGTCGAGACCTCGCGCCTGATCGTGGTGCCCGGGCTCTGAGAGCCGGCAAGCCCAGGCTCCGCTGGGCAATGTGGAAGGTTCCAGGCGAGGGGCGCCCCGGGGAGCCCCTCGCCTTTCCGTGTCGATGATGGCCGGGAGCGGCGGAGAGCCCTACTCGAGCACGATGGGATCGGCCTGCGTTCCCAGGGTGGCCGCGGTCGCGATCTGCGGGTGTATGAAGTTGAGTCTTTCCGTCACGGTCCAGCCGGCGAGACGGAGCGCCGTGCTGCTGGCCTCCTTGCCCATGACGGCAGCCGCCGCCGATTCCCCGTTGTTGTTATCGATGTAGACCCGATCCGTATAGGCGACATCGAAGCTCGCGCCGGCGAAGTTGTTCGTCGCATGGAGCGACAGCCACTGCTTGAAGGCGATCAGCGCCTGCGCGCAGTTCCGGCAGGGGTTGAAGCGGGAAAAGACGCGACTCACCTCACCTCCGGCCCGCGGAGCGACTCGCGCAGATCGGCCACGGCGGGGTGATTCGGCGGGAGCTGATAGAGGCTCAGGATCAGATCGAGAGCAGTTGCAAAGTATGCGAGCTCGTCGCGGAAGTCGGCGTAGACACGGCCCTGAAGCAGCGGTGGTAACGACTCGGTCTTCTCCCCGGCCAGTAGCAGAGGCAGCACGCTTTGCTTCTGCGGCTCGGTGCCGAGAAGACGGTTGTTGATGAGATCGACCTCTGCCGCCACGACGTAGCCAGTGCTGGTGTCCTTGTTCTCGTACTTCCGGCGGTAGAGCGGTGTGCCGACCACGACAATCCGGTCGCTCTTCTCGATCCGCTCCACGAACCGTGGCACGCTCGCGCCAATCTGCGCGTTGTGCCAGCGGTCCAATACCACGTCAATTCCTGCATTCTGCAAGTCCATCGCGAGCCGTTTTTCGACCCAGCGCTCATGCTCGGGCACGCCCCAGGGATAGCTGATGAAGGTTTCTGGCGGCGTTATCTTCTGCTCAGCCACGTAGGCGCGCACGCTGAAGACAGCCTGCTCGAAGCGTGTCCGTTGCTCGGCGGCACGGCGTTGCGTCTCTACCTGGATCTGCGTTTCCCGAGTCAACTGGATCGGCTCCGCCATCTTCGGCAACGTCAGCTTCTCGCCGCAATCGTTGCAGAAGGCGAACGTCTTCCCATCCTTCAACCGTTGGCGCACGATCGACCGGTCCAGCAAATGGCCGCATGTCACGTTGGTGCAGCGAACCGGTTCATAGCGCAGCACCGTCAGGTTCCGCCGCGCCAGGAAGCTCTCGAACAGTCCTTGGAAGAGCGTCCGCACTGACAGACCGACCTTCGGACCGAAGCAGAGCACGAAGTCCAGCTCGCCGTCGCGTTCGGCTTCCTGCCGGAATCCGCACACCAGCCCGTCGCCCACCTCGTAGCGCGCGTTGTTCTGCCACTGGGCCGTGCGCGTAAAGGTATGCGTGTAGCCCAGCAGCACCACCAGCGAAGCAAACACGTTCTCCGTGGGGCCGCTCACTGTATAGGCCACGCCATCTTCGGTCGCCTGCTCTTCCTCCGGCGGCTTCTTGAGATTGATCAGCTCGGGAAAGACCAGATACGGCTCCATGCGGAGCGGGTCGGTCTCGCGGAAACAGACGTTGTGCTCCAGGAAGAGCAGTGCCGCCGAGTCCAGGAGCACGTCGCGCTCACTCACTGGCAAGTCCTTCAGCTCGGGAAACTCGTAGCCGCCGGCCAGCAGCCGTTTCTCCTCCAGCGCACCCAGGCCCTTCGGATTTCGCCGCGCCTCCAGCACGAACGACGACGCCAGGTTGTTGAGCCGTTCCGGTTGGAGCAGGATGCGCTGCTCGCCTTTCGAGGTCCGCAGGCGTTTCACATAGCCGTAGTTCTCCAGGTGGCCCACGGCGGTCAGCATCTCGGCGTCGGTGAAATGCCAGTCGGCATCGGTGGCCTCCAGCCGGCCGCGGAGCTCCTCAGGGGTGACGATGACCTCGGCGTCCGATTCCGTTCCCTTGAGGCCGAGGACGTAGTCCTTGATCCGCTTGAAGGTCGTGGTGGTGACCGTCGCGGGCTTGTCCTCCCAGGGGATCAGAGACTTCATGCGCTCGACGAGCTCCGCAACACCCTCGCCTGTGGCGGCGCTCGTCGCGATTGGACCCTCGATGCCGTGCCTCTGGCAGAACGCTTTCAGCTCCTCCGGTGTCAACGAACAGCTCCCTCGGTCCGTCTGAGCGGCCACGAGGATGATAGGACAACGGCTTTGCCCCGTCTGTAGTTGCTTGAGCCAGAACCCCACGCCGTGCAGTGGGTCGCGAAGGTCCGAAGCATCGAACAACACCAGCGCCAGATCGGCGTTATCCACGAAGAGCGCGTGGACCAACCGGTAGTCGGGCTGGCCCGCGAAGTCCCAGAGGATCGCCTCGCAGTCCGTCCCGTCGGCGCGGCGCTTGCCCAGGTCGGGAAACACCCAGAACTGCTGCCCGTGCGTGGACTCCTGCTTCTCGAAACGGCCGTGGATCAGGCGATAGCCCAGCGCCGATTTGCCCACGCTGTGATCGCCCACCAGCACGATCTTCCCCGTCGTGTGATGGACCGCGTGTGCAGCCGCTGCCACCCCGGCGCGCTGGCCCAGCAGCACGTCGAGGTCCAGCTCCCAGAGGTAGATTAGTCCGGATAGCTGGTCATCCGGCGTGGAGCCGGCGGAGACGAGCAGAGGTAGCGTAGGATGGAAGGCGAGTGCGGGGAGCCATCCGATCCCCTGCTTTCGCTCCGGGATGACCGCGACCGTCTCCCAAGTCTCGCAGCTCCAGAGACGGATCGTGTCATCGTTGCTCTTCGAGGCCAATAACTGCCCATCCATAGAGAAGGTGACAGTGTCCACAATGCCCGTATGCCCTTCGAGCGTGCGGAGAAGCTTGCCGCTTCGCGAATCCCAGATCTTCACTGTATTGTCACCACTCCCGCTGGCCAGCGTCCCTCCCTGTGGATCAAATGCCACGTGCCAGACCGAGTTTTGGTGCCCTTTGAGCGTGCGGAGCAACTTGCCGCTGGCTGGCTCCCAGACATTCACCGTCATGTCAAGACCCCCGCTGGCCAGCGTCCCTCCCTGTGGATCAAACGCCACGCTCTTGACGAAATCCCGGTGTCCTTCGAGTGTATGCAGCAGCTTACCGGTGGCTGGCTCCCAGAGCTTTACCCCCTTATCCACACTACCGCTGGCCAATATCCCAAACTGCTGATCAAAAGCCACGCTATTTACCCAATTCGTGTGCCCTTCGAGCGTGTGGAGCAGTTTGCCACTGCGCACCTCCCAGAGTGTCACGGTTTTGTCATTGCCCCCGCTGGCCAGCATCCTCCCCTGCGGATCAAACGCCACACTCCACACCTGGCCTCGGTGCCCTTTGAGCGTGCGGAGCAGTTTGCCACTGCGCGCCTCCCAGAGTCTCACGGTTTTGTCATCACTCCCGCTGGCCAGCGTCTCGCCTTGTGGATCAAACGCTACGCTATAGACTTGGCTCCCCTGGTGCCCTTCGAGCGTGCGGAGCAGCTTAACGCCCGGCGGCAACTCCGGCTGCAGCTCTTCGTTCACCCGTCGCCCTCGCGCTTTTCTCTTTGCCATAGGGTTAAGGTATTCTACGCCGCAGACGGCAGCAAATCAGGCGATGACGCCGAGGTCCCGCCCGGGCATCAATGCCATAGGATTACACACATCTTTTGCCCCCCAGCCCGCAGGGCGGCAGGCATTAGCCCGGTGGCGTAAGCCCCGGGAAATGAAGGGTTTCCATTTTCTCCGGAGCCCCGTAGGGGCGACAGGAATTCCTCGGAGAACATACCCCCCCTGCGTTCGCCGCGCTCTTTGCCCGCGAAATCTGGCGTTGTCGAAGAAGACCTGCCGCCCCTGGCGGGGCTATGGGTACCCGGGAATTCCTTCATTTCCCGGGGCTTACGCCACCGGGCTAATGCCTGCCGCCCTGCGGGCTGGGAGAAAAGATGTGTGTAATCTTATGGCATCAATGCCCGGGCGGGCCCTACCGCCCCTTGTGCCGCGCCGCGAACGCCGACGGCCTTTCGCCGTGGCGCTCGTGGAAGGCATTGGAGAAGTGGGCGACGCTCTTGAAGCCCACGGAGTAGGCGATCTCGCTCACGGTGCCGGCGCGGAGGAGTTACTCGGCGCGCTGGAGACGGAGCGAGCGGATCAGCCCCGAGGGGGTCTCGCCGGTGAGCGAGCGGAGCTTGCCGAGGAGGTAGGAGCGGTCGCAGGCCAGCGCCTCGGAGAGGCTCTCGACGCTCAGGCCGGAATCGCCGAGGCGCTCTTCCACGGCGGCCTGCACCCGCGCCAGGACCGACTCGTCCGCCGAGGTCACGCTCACCTCCGAGACGCGCAGCGGCTGCGGCGGCCGGGTCCGCGACCTCTTAGCCTTGTGTTTGGTGTAGTCCGGTGGGATAATCCCACCATGGCGATATCAACGGCAGATGCCAAGCGGCGTGTGGTCCTTCCCACGGCGAGACCTGGGGACGTGTTCGATATCCAAAGCCAGGGTGAAGGCCGTCTGCTCCTAGTGCGCCTCGAACCTCCGAAGCCGGGGCCAGGGATGAGCATGGGGCGCTGCTTGGAGGCCATCGCCGCCGCCCCTCTGCAGCCGAAATTGACCTGGGACGCCTTGAAGGCGACGACCCGGGAGCCATGATCCTCCTCGACACAAACGTCCTGATCTACGCTTCCACCGAGGGATCACCCTTCCTCGAGTGGGCCCGGCGCACGATCGCCGAAGGTGTTTCTGAGGACGGAGCGGCGGTCAACGCGGTCAGCCTCGCGGAGATCTGCGTGGGCGATGCGGAGCCGGAGATCGTCGCCGACCGGCTCCGGAGTTGGGGCGTCGTCCTCCTGGACGTTCCCACTGCCGCCGCCGAGCCGTGCGCCAAGGCCTACCAGCAGTACCGAGAGCGCCGACGCGCGGAATCCGGGCTCAACGCCCCCTCGCTACCACTCCCCGATTTCTTTATCGGCGCCCATGCCCAAGTCATGGATTGGCCGCTTGCGACGGCCGATGAAGGACGTTTCCGGACCTACTTCCCGTCGGTCGTCCTCCGGACGCCCTGACCGGCCGAGACGTTGACATCCCGGCCGGGAATCCTGGGAAACCTACGCCGCCGCCATCTCCGCCTCGGCGGGCACCGGCACCACCGGCTGCGGCGGCAGCTTGGCGAGGACCGAGGGGTCGAAGTCGAACATGCGGGCGATCGACGGCGGGGCGGCGGTCATGCCCCAGCCGACCATCTGCCCGAGCTTCTCGGGCAGGAAGTCGAGGTGGCAGGCCGCGGGGTCCCCCCAGGCGTGGATGGGGGGCAGGTTGGTCTCGCCGAGCCTCTGGAAGATGGCCGCAGCCGCCTCCTGCGCGGTGAGCTCGCCGGCCTCCCAGCGGTTGTACGTCTCGTCGCCGAAGCGGTAGAGATCCTCCATCAGGCTCTCCCCCGGCTCGGTCGGCAGCGGATCGTCGTCCAGGCGCGCGAATTCGGCTTTGTCGCCCGTCATCAGGTACCTGAGGCAGATGCGGAACATCCGCAGGTCGCCGAAGATGATGTTGATCAGCCAGAGCCGCAGCCAGGCGTTCCAGGTGTCGAAGGTCGCGAAGGAGCGGAAGGAGTTGAACACCATCCGGTCGTTGTCGCGGATCATCGACTGCTGGAGCCGCCGCGGGTAGTCGAAGCGCTCGGGCGAGAAGTCGTCGTCCTTGAGCGCTTGGATGAGGCGCGGCGCCAGGGCGTGGATCTGCTCGAAGGTGTTGATCATGCCGCGCGAGTAGAGCGCGTCGATGAAGCCGTGGGCGTGCGACATTAGGAAGCAGCGCGGGCCCACGCTGTCCGTGGCCGAGAACTGCAGCCGCCCCGTGCCGACCCAGGGGCGCACCGCGACGCCCTTCTCCAGGTGCCTGGCGATGCTCGGGTAGCGGGCGACGATCTCGTTGAATTCCTGCTCGGGGGTGACGTCGTCCCGCTGCGGGTACTTGTGCATGTCGAGGGTCAGGCCGACGCTGGTGACGTTGCTCTCGGAGCCGGGGACGTTGTCGAAGCGGATGATCCAGAACCAGCCGCCGTCGATCATGTGGTGCAGCGTCCCCTCGTACCAGCCGCGCGAGAGGCCGGGCCGGTCCTCCGGCGGGATGGTGTCGTCGTAGCGGTCGAGGCCGACCATGTGGGTGAAGATGGTGCGCGACTGGGTACGCAGGTCCGGCACCGCCGGACGCAGGCCGAATTTGTTGGCCACCACCGACTTGTGGCCGGTGCCGTCGACCAGGAAGCGGGCGCGGAATTCCTCGCCGGCGCTGGTGCGCAGGAGGACGCCGTCGTCGTTGATCTCGAAGTCCACGACGTCGGTGCGGTCGCGGTAGTCGGCGCCGTGCTTGACGGCCGCCTTCATCAGATACTCGTCGATGTCCTCGCGGAAGAGGTGGCTCTCGGAGACCAGCGGAGTCTGGGGCGGGATCAGCAGGTTCGCCTGCGCCGGGTCCTGCGGCTTCCCCTCCTCGTGATAGAGGAAGCCGAAGGTCTTCTTGACCCCGCAGTTCCGCGTGACGCGCGTCAGGATCTTCTCGGTGCTGCTGATGTTCGCGATCTCCGGCACGTCGAACCGCTCGCCGAGAATCCACATCAGCATCGAGCTCTGGGGCTGCATGGCCTCGCCGACGGCGAAGCGGGGGTGGGTCCCCTTCTCGAGCAGCAGCACCCGAAAGCCCTGGCGGCCGAGGATGGCGGCCAGCGTGGAGCCGGCGATGCCCGAACCGAGCACGGCAACGTCATACGTTTCCTGTTTCACTGGAATCTCCCCCTGAAGCGACGAGCGCTCCGAAAATAGTGCGGCCTGGGAGACCGCGAGTCATAGCAATACAAGTGCTTCGGCTGGAGAGTGCGCGAGACCCCCCAAAGCGGGACAAAAATTTTTTTGTCGATTTCGGGACACCCCGTTCGACTACAGGATGGGGGCGACACCCCGCCAACTTCGAACCGAGGAGGCAACGACCATCATGCAAGTAAATCCTTATTTGTTCTTCAACGGTCAGTGCGAGGAGGCTTTCAACTTCTACGCGCGGGTCCTGGGCGGCAAGATCGAGGCGATGATGAAGCACCAGGGGTCGCCGGCGGAGGGGAGCGTCCCCCCGGAGTGGGGGGACAAGATCATGCACGCCATGCTCCGGGTGGACGGCGGCGTCCTGATGGGCTCGGACTCCCCTCCGGAGTATTTCGAGAAGCCCCAGGGCTTCTACGTGTCCCTCCACTTCACCGACGTGGCCGAGGCGGAACGGGTCTACAACGCGCTGGCCGAGGGCGGGAGGGTCAACCTGCCCTTCAGCGAGACCTTCTGGGCGGTCCGGTTCGGGATGCTGGTGGACCGGTTCGGGATTCCGTGGATGGTGAACGTGGGGAAGGAGGGGTAGGAAGAACACGGACGGGCACGGACCGCCCTGGGCAACCCTCTTGCAACGTTTCAGCGACGGGTAAGCCGCACTGCGGCGAACCCCGTCCTCAGAAGTAGCACTACCTCTCGGAACAGAGGGCTGGCGCGGGGAACGAAGGGCTGGTATCATTGTCGCAGTGCGGCATAGAGGCCCTTCGGGGCCAGCAAAAAGGGGAGAGACAATGTCGAAGGAGCTGGAGCAGATCAGCGAGCTTGAATCCAGGAAAGTGGCGGAAGCCTCCCGCGAGACCGAGTGGAAGCAGCCGAGCTTCCTGCGGGAGATGTTCCTCGGCAACTTCCGTCTCGACCTGATCCACCCGTACCCGCTGCCGGTGGAGGAGCGGCCCGAGTTCGCCGCCTTCTACAACGCCATCAAGGAATTCCTGCGCGACCAGGTGGATTCGGTGGAGATCGACACCACCGGCGAGTATCCCGAGCAGGTGGTCGACGGCCTGCGCAAGCTGGGCGCGTTCGGCATGAAGATCCCGAAGAAGTACGGCGGCCTGGGGTTCAGCAACGTCGAGTACCAGCGGGTCATGCAGCTCCTGGGCTCGATCGACGGCAACCTCTCGGCGCTGCTCTCGGCCCACCAGTCGATCGGCGTGCCGCAGCCGCTGAAGCTGTTCGGCTCGGACGCGCTGAAGAAGAAGTACCTGCCGCGCTGCGCCGCGGGGGACATCTCCGCCTTCGCGCTGACCGAGCCGCAGGTCGGCTCCGATCCGGCGCGCGTGCAGACCACCGCCGAGAAGACCCCCGAGGGGGACTACGTCCTCAACGGCGAGAAGCTCTGGTGCACCAACGGCACCATCGCCAAGCTGCTGGTGGTGATGGCGCGCGACCCGAAGTCGAAGAAGATCAGCGCCTTCGTGGTCGAGACCAACTGGCCGGGCGTGAAGGTCGAGCACCGCTGCCACTTCATGGGCCTCAGGGCGCTCGCCAACGCCGTGATCTCCTTCAAGAACGTCCGCATCCCCGCCGAGAACCTGATCGGCGAGGAGGGGAGGGGTCTGAAGATCGCCCTCACCACCCTCAACGACGGCCGCCTGTCGATCCCCAACGGCTCGGTGGGCACCTCGAAGCTCTGCCTGGAGATCTGCCGCACCTGGGCCGCCGAGCGGGTGCAGTGGGGCCGGCCGGTGGGCAAGCACGAGGCGATCGCCCATCTGATCGCCGACATGGCGGCCACCACCTTCGCCATGGAGTCGATCGTGACCCTCGCCACCGAGATGTCCGACCGCGGCGGCTACGACATCCGCCTGGAGGCGGCGGCCTGCAAGGAGTGGAACTCGGACCGCACCTGGGAGATCGTGGACGACACGATGCAGATCCGCGGCGGCCGGGGCTATGAGACCGCCACCTCGCTCAAGGCGCGCGGCGAGGCGCCGATCGCGGTCGAGCAGATGATGCGGGACTACCGCATCAACAAGATCTTCGAGGGGTCGTCCGAGATCATGCACCTGTTCATGGCCCGCGAGGCGGTGGACAAGCACCTGCAGGTGGCCGGCGCGATGATCGATCCCGAGAAGAGCGTGGCCGACAAGCTCTCCGAGCTGCCGAAGATCTCCGCCTTCTACGCCTCGTGGTACCCCACCCGCTGGCTGGGCTGGGGCCAGTGGCCGCGCTATCAGGACTTCGGGGCGCTGGCGACGCACCTGCGGTTCGTGGAGCGCAACACCCGGCGGCTGTCGCGCCAGATCTTCCACGGCATGATCGTCCATCAGGGCAAGCTGCAGAACAAGCAGGCGTTCCTCTTCCGCCTGGTGGACATCGCCAACGAGATGTTCGCGATGGCGGCCTCGGTGACCCGGGCGCACGCCATGGAGCAGGCCGGCCACAAGGACGCGGCCAACGCCGCCGAGCTGGCCGATCTCTTCTGCCGCGGCTCGCGCCGCAAGATCGTCCAGCTCTTCCACGAGCTGTGGGCCAACGACGACGTCCGCAAGTACAAGGTGGCCCTGCGGGTGCTCGACGGCAAGCACGCCTGGCTGGAGGAGGGCGCGCTGCCTCTCAGCGACCGGGCCAAGGCGGCGATGAAGCCGGTGGCGGTCGAGCCCTCCAATCCCGACCCGGTGCCGGTGCCGAAGGTGCGGCCGGTGGGGACGCACTAAACTCTCCTGGGGTAGGATGGCGCCGTGCGCGCCATCCTACCCGCCGATCTCAGCCAGCCCATCCCCAGAGTCGGCGAGCTCCCCGATCCGGTCCCGGAGGTGGGGGAGGTCCTCGTCGCGGTCGAGGCCGCGGGCCTCAATCACGCCGATCTCCACCAGATGCGCGGCAACTATCCGCCTCCCGCCGGGGAGAGCGACGTGCCGGGGCTCGAATGCTCGGGCGTGGTGCTCGAGGGGGAGAAGGGGAGCCCCTGGCAGCCGGGCACGCGGGTGATGGCCCTGGTGGGGGGCGGCGCCCAGGCCACCCGCGCCGCCGTTCCCGTGGGGCAGCTCCTGCCGCTGCCGGACAACCTCAGCTTCATCGAGGGGGCCGCGATCCCCGAGGCGGCGCTCACCGCCTGGGTGAACCTGGTGGCGGAGGGGGGGCTCCAGGCCGGGGAGACGGTGCTGGTGACCGGCGCCACCGGCGGCATGGGGAGCTTCACCGTACAGCTCGCCCGCGAGCTGGGCGCCCGCGTGCTGGCCGCCGGCCGCAGCCGGGAGCGCCTGGAGCTGCTGCGCGACCTCGGGATCGACGAGGTCTGTCTGGAGGGGGCCAACTTGGCCGGCCAGGTCAAGGAGGCCACCCACGGCCGCGGAGCCGACCTGGTGATCGACTACACGGCGGGGCCGGAATTCGGCAGCCATCTCGCCGCCCTCGCCAACCGCGGGCGGCTGGTGGTGGTGGGCACGGTGGGGAGCCGCAGGGCGGAGGTGGACCTCGGGATGATCCTCAGCCGGCGGCTCAAGGTGGTCGGCTCGCTGCTGCGCGCCCGGCCGCGCGAGGAGAAGGCGAAGCTGACCGAGGCCTTCGCGGCCTTCGCCCTGCCGCGCCTGCTCGACGGCCGCCTGCGCCCGGTGGTCGACCGCGTCTTCCCCCTGGACCGGGCCGCCGAGGCCTACAAGGCCCTGGGCC
This sequence comes from Thermoanaerobaculia bacterium, assembly GCA_045807625.1. Classification (GTDB taxonomy): domain Bacteria; phylum Acidobacteriota; class Thermoanaerobaculia; order Multivoradales; family UBA5704; genus DATARR01. The sequence continues at coordinate 155,360 of JBJMHA010000007.1, forward strand.
AGGGGGGCGCCTTCGGGAAGATCGTGCTGGCGACGGCCTAGCGGCTCGCCACCGCCCCCACCTGCACCGGCCGGGTGAGGTAGGAGGTCGCGGCGGCGAGCTCGTCGCGCACGGCCACGGCGACGTGCTGGGCACCGGGCTGCATCTTCAGCGTCAGCGTGTAGAGGTAGTACTGGCCGAGGGCGCTCAGCACCTCCTTGCGGGGGATGTTGAGCGGCACCTCGACCTGGCGCACGGCGGAGGCTCCGCCCTTCTCGTCGCGCGTCGCCACCAGCAGGCGGAGCTTCCCCTGATAGGACTCCTGCTGGTTGAGGATGGCCAGCTTGAAGAGCGGGATGCGCAGCCGCACGGGCACGGCGTACTGCCCGTCCTCGGCCGGCGCCGGATCGCCGATCTCGATCTGCACCTCCAGCGGGTTCTCCTCGAAGCCGTGGAAGAGCGCCGCGAGGGTGCGGTCGGCCAGCTTCTCCAGCAGCGGCTTGTCGCGGTAGGTCTGGCGGTAGCGCACCTGGAGGCCCGGCTTCCTGACCTTCACCTCGATGCGGTGGTCCTTGCCGTCCCCCGCGTGGCCGGGGGAGTAGCCGAGCGAGTAGTAGCTCTCGAAGTCCTCCTGCATGCGCGCCAGCTCGGGGAGGAAGTCGTTGACGTCGAGCATGGCGCGCCCGCCGGTGTCGACGGCGAGCTCGGTGAGCGAGCTCTTGAGGTTGTTGAGCTGGATCTGCTGCACCACGCCGACCGCCAGCCCCCGCTCGTTGAGCTCCCCCCCCGCGTCGGCCGTGGCGAAGCCCTCCAGGCCGCTCGCCTGCAGGGTGTAGAAGGTCACCCGGTTGGAGCTGGCGTGCGCCGCGAGCTTCTGGAAGCGGTCCACGAGGCTGTACTTGCGGGCGTCGAGGGCGGCGGTGCGGGGGTCCCAGCGCACCGCCTCCACGCCGCTCTCGCTCTTGCTCTCGGCCAGCGGCACGAGGTCCCCGGTGGAGGTCTTGGTGCCGTTGATGGAGCCGTCGCAGAGCTCGCTGGCCGCCTGGTAGAGCTCCTCGCCGGGGTTGACCGAGATGCCGTCGCTGACGAAGAGGAGGGCCCGGTGGCCGGGGACCCCCGAGAGGGAGTTGATCACCACCGTCAGCGCCGCGAGGGTGCGCACGGCCTCGCCGCGCATCTGGTCGGCGTAGGCCTCCACGGGCCGCACCATGTCCTTGCTGCACTTGACCATGGCGTCGAGCTCGACCACCGACTGGTAGGCCGTGCGCCGCGCCGCGTCCTCCTGCTGGCCGTAGGTGGGGAGGCGCTCGACCTCGCGCAGCGTGGCGTCGACCTCGGCCGGGTCGCCGGTGAAGGGGCGGCGGACGTGCATGTTGTTGTCGTAGGTGGCGATCATCACGCGGTCGCCCGGCCGCACGCTCTGCGCCAGGAACTTGCGGATCTGCTCCACGGCGCGGGTGCGGTTCTGCGGCCGGAGGTGGAGGTTGTCCACGAACACCACCAGCGAGAGCTGCCGCTGCGGGTCGGGGGCCGCTTCCGGCGGCGCGGCGGCGGGAGCGGCGGGAGCGAGGCCCCCCGATCCCGTCACGGACGGCGCGGCTCCGCGGGCGGGCCGGCCGGCGGGGGTGATCTCGGCGAAGTTGCTGACGCCGACCGCCTTGCCGTCCTCCTGGAGCTCGAAGTCCCCCTTCTTGAGGCCGGTGACCCGGCGGCCGTCCTTGTCGGTCACGAAGACGTCGACGTTGACCACGTCGACGTCGACGGTCGCGCCGAAGCTCGGCGCGTTGGGCGGGGCGGCGGCGAAGGCCGGAGCCGCGAGGAGCAGGAGGGCCGCGAGCGGGAGGCGCTTGCGAGTCATGCCTGGATCTTCCTTCAAGGGTGAGGCACCGCCGCGGTGGCGTTGACGGTCACCGGACGGCTCAGGTAGGAGGTGGTGGTGGCGATCTCGTCGCGCACCGCGACGGCGACGTGCTGGAGGCCGGGCCTCAGCTTGAGCGTCAAGGTATAGATGTAATACTGGCCCATGGCGTTCAGCACCTCCTTGCGGGGGATGTTGAGCGGCACCTCCACCTGGCGCACCGGGGCCATGCCCCCCATCTCGTCGCGCACCGCCACCAGGAGGCGGAGCTTGCCCACGTAGGTCTTGTCCTGCTGGCTCAGGATGGCCAGCTTGAACAGGGGGATCTTGAGGCGGACGGGCACGGCGTACTGGCCGTTCTCGGCCGGCGCGGCCTCGCCGGTCTCGGTGGTGATCTCCAGCGGGTTGTCCTGGATGTCGTAGAAGAGGGCCGCCAGCGTGCGGTCGACCACCTTCTCGATCGCCGGCTTGTCGCGATAGCTCTGGCGGTAGCGCAGGCGCAGGCCCTGCCGCCGGGCGCGCACCTCGATCTTGTGCTCGCGGCCGTCGCCGGTGTGGGACGGCGTGAAGCCGAGGGAGTAGAAGCTGGTGAGGTCCTCCCGCATGTGGGCGAAGTCGGCCCGGAAATCGCTGGTGTCCAGGATCGCCTTCCCGCCGGTCTCCTCGGCCAGGAGCTTCAGCGAGCTCTGGGCGTTGAAGCGGGCGTTCTGCCCGATCGAGGGGAACTGGTAGAGCCGCTCGTCCAGCCCGAAGGTGGCGTCGACGGAGCCGCCGGGGACCTGGGGCCCGGTGGCCTGCAGCATGTAGAGGGTCACCCGTTGCGCGTTGGCGTGGGCCGCCAGCGCCTCCAGCGGCTTGGAGACGTTGTATTTCTGGGCGTCCAGGGGCGCCTCGTCCGCCGCCCGGTAGGACTTGGGGCCGAGCGACGTGGAGTCGTACACGGTGTAGAGCTCCGGCGTTTCGGAGGACGGCGAGCTGCCGCGCTGCGGGTTGGCGACGGTGTTGGAGGTCCCGAAGCCGGACGTCCCGCTGCCGCCGCAGAGCTCGGTCAGGAACTGGAACGCCTCCTCTCCGGGAGTCATCGGCAGGCCGTCGCTGACGTAGAGCAGCGCCTTGCGGCCGGGCACGCCGGAGAGCGAGTTGATCGTCAGGGTGAGCGAGCTGATCGTCTGCAGGACCTCCTGGCGCAGGGTGTCGGCGTAGGCGCGGGCCGGCTCCACGATGTGGCGCGGGCAGGGGACCGGCTCCGCGTCCGTGATCGAGTCCTTCTGGATGGCCATGATCTCGTCGAAGACCTGCCGCTGGTAGCGATTGCCCTCGCCGCCTTTCGCCGCCAGGGCTTCGATCGCGCTCAGGCCGCGGGCGATGGCGGCCGGATCGCTGGTGAACGGCAGGCGGACGTGCAGACCCTTCTCCTGCGTGACCAGCATCACCCGGTCTCCCGGCGCCAACTGGCGGGCCAGGAATTCGTGGAGCTGTTTGAGCACGCGGTCGCGGTGCGCCGAATAGAGGGTCAGGTTGTCGAAGTAGACCACCAGGCTCATGGCGTCGGCCGGCTCCGCCGCGGGCGCCTCCGGAGCCGGAGCCGGGGCCGCGGGGCCGCCCGCCGGAGAGGGCATTTTCTCCGGGCCCCCGCCGACGGCCTGGAAGTAGGAGAGGGGGACCGGCTTGCCATCCTCCCGGATCTCGAAGTCGTCCTTCCCCAGGCCGTTGACCCGGCGGCCGCTCTTGTCCGTGGCGTAGACGTCGACGTTGACGACATTGACCTCCGTAGCCTCGGCGAACGCCGGAGTGGAGGGGGGGACCGCCGCGGCCGCGGGTGTCCAGGCCGGCAGCAGGAGGACGCTGGAAAGCGCGAGCAGCTTCATCATCGTCATCCCTCCTCGGAGGAAATCTTCAGGAATGGAAAAAGGTTTTGCAAAGGATACGCCATTCCATCTTCCTGGGGAGATCCGTCCGGACCGTCCTCCCCGAGAGACGATTCAAGAGGACAGGGCCGGAATTCCGTCCTCTGGAGCTGACGCCCGGGCCGCCACGGCCCCGCGATCGCTCGGCCGTCGCCACATCCCCCGCCAGAGGAACGCCGTCAGCGCCACGCCGATCGCGGTCAGCAGCCAGCTCCCCTCGGGGCCGAAGCCGTCGCCGGTGACCCCGGGGTCGCCGGTGATCGTGACGTTCAGGAGGTGGAAGATCCGCACCCCGCTCACCGGCACCGAGAGCAGGCAGGCGACGGCGAAGTTCCAGGCGCCGTGGGCGAGGGTGGCGCTCCCCAGGCTGCCGGTGCGCTCGACCAGGGCGGCGAGCGCCATGCCGGCGAGCACGATGTTGAGCAGGGCCGGGGCGGAGACGTCCGGGTTGTTGAGGTGGAGGAGAGCGAAGAGCACCGAGGAGCCGAGCGCCGAGACCCACGGCCGCCAGCGGTCGCGGAGCGTGTGGTAGATGTAGCCGCGGATGATCAGCTCCTCCAGCCCCCCCTGGAGGATGAACCCGGCCAGCAGGAGCGGCAGCAGCAGGTAGGGCGGCAGCGGCCACCAGGCCGGGCCGTGCGAGAGGCCGGAGCTGATCCCGCCGTAACGCACCACGGCCAGAGAAGGGGGGAGGGCCAGCACCAGCGCCAGCCAGAGCCCCAGGACGCCCACGGCGCCCAGCGGGGCGGTCGCGAGCTGGCGCAGCGCCGCCGGCGTCCCTCCTCGCGGCGGGCGGAGCCCGAGGCTCGCCAGCGTCCGGCGGTCGAGGAAGCGGACGAACAGCCAGGTCACCAGGAGCTGCGGCGGCAGCGTGAGCACGGTGAACGCCAGGAAGACCTCGCTGGAGCTGCCGATCCCCCCGCGGCCGAACAGGCTGCCTCCCCCCAGGCGGGCGAGCGCCGTCATGATCACGATCTCGCCGTACTGGATGAGGACGTAGACGGTCAGGTAGAGCGCGGCGCGCAGCACCGGCACGGTGAGGCCGACGGCGGCGCGGAGCGGCGGGACCGGCGGCGGTGGGGGAGGCGGCGGCTCCAGGGGTGAGATTAGCGGGATCATCTCTCCAAGGTTTCCCTCCAGGCGGAGCCATTCTATGCCGGTGGGGCCGGGCCGTTCATGGCACGGCAGTTGCTATCCATACGAGGCGGGGAGAGAAAAAGGAAGTTAAACCAAGTCAAAGGAGGATCGTCATGATTAACCTTATTCTCATCCTGATCGTCGGTGGCCTCATCGGGTGGATCGCCAGCATCGTGATGCGGACGAATGCCCAGCAGGGCATTCTTCTCAACGTCGTCGTCGGCATCGTCGGCGCGCTGCTCGCGGGCTTCCTGTTGGCCCCGCTGTTCGGGACCGGCAACATCACTTCGGGGGACTTCAGCCTGCCAGCCCTGCTGGTCTCGCTGCTGGGCTCGGTCATCCTGCTCGCCATCGTCAACCTGTTCCGGCGTGGCGCGGTGCGCTAAGCGCATACCTCACAGCAGCTCTCTGACGGCGGGGGGTTCGGGCACGGGTCCGGCCCCCGCTCGACGTTTTTGAGCCCCGGAGGCCGGCCTTGGCTTCGGAGGGCAGAACGCCCCGAAACGACCGCCGCCCAAAGCCATGTAACTTCTACAACTTCGGTGCCTTCGTGGCCTTGAGGGCCGTCTGGACCCCCTGCGGCGTGGTGAGCCCCTGCTGGACGAGAACGTCGCGGACCCACTCCGCCACCATCTCGTTGCCCTCCCTGGGGTAGTGGAGGAAGTTCTTGTGGGCCATCTCGGCCTCGGGGTCGTACTTCTCGAAACCGTCGGCGAGGTCGATCACGCGGTAGCCGCGGCGCCGCAGCTCGTCGAGCAGCGGCTGATAGGTGGTCGTGCGGTGGTTGTGGCGCTCCTTCACCTCGCGGCGCTGGGGGAAGAGGACGATGACCGGCAGCGAGCCGTGGCCGAGGGCCTCGCGGTAGAACTGGTCGAGCACCCGGAAGGACACCTGATAGGCCTCCGAGCGGGGGTTGTAGAGCCCGGCGGGGGTGAAGGTCGGCTGATCGAAATACTGCACCCGGATCACATGCGCGAAGCGCACCGAGGGGAGGAAGTCGAAGTGGCTGCGGCGGTTGTTGCGCTGATAGAACCAGTCGTGCTCACCCAGGCGCGGCAGCCATTTCTCGGGGTCGGCCAGCAGCTCCTTGTACTCGTCGATGCTCTGGATCGGATTCTTGATCAGCACCAGCTTGCCGTCCTCGACCGCGAAGCGCGGCTTGGTGAACGGGATGCCGCTGCGCGGGAAGTAGAACGGCCGGAAGACGTTGACCATCCGGTTGATGTTCTCGGACATCATGCCGATCAGCACGATCGACGGATGGTATTGGATCCCCTCGCGGCGGTAGCGCAGCAGCGCCTGCCCGGGGTCCGAGCCGGGGATGCCGAAGTTGATCACCTCGAAGCCGGGGAGCATCCCCTCCAGCTTCTCCTCCCAGGTGTAGCCGGTCGGCACGCCGCTGGCGTGGGTGAAGGAGTCGCCGAAGGCGCCCACGCGGACGGTGCCCGGGGCCACGTCGAGGTCGTACTCGCGGGTGGCGCGGAGCCCCTTGCTGTTCGCCTTGTACTGCGGCTTGTTGCCGTTGGGGCGGATCGTCCATCCCAGCTCGCGGTCGAAGACCATGTAGGAGGAGGTGTCGGCGATCTGGGCGGCGAGGATCCCCTTGTGCTTGTCGGTGAGGTCCTCGACCACCTTCGGCTGGTACTCCACGTTCTTGTAGCGCTTGAGGGCCCACAGCCCCGCCAGGCAGGCGACCTCGGCCACCGCCCAGAGGAAGGCGAGCAGGACGAGAGAGAAGGCGATCTTCTTGCGGGTCGAGAGCTCAGCCATAGGAAGGCCGGCATTCTACTGCATGCGGGGAAGGGCCGCTTCAGGTATCCTACTCGCCTCGCTCATGTCCTCTCCGTCCCGTCCACTCGTCATCACCGGCATGCACCGCTCGGGCACCTCGCTGGTGGCTTCCTATCTCTCGTCGCTGGGCATCTCGATGGGGGACCGGCTGATCCCCGCCGACCGCCGCAACCCCCGCGGCTATTTCGAGGACGCCGGCTTCGTCGAGCTGCACGGGCGCATCCTGCGCGACGCCACGGTGGAGGAGCCGGGGCACCGGGACTGGGGGTGGACCGAGAGCGAGCGGCTCGACCGCGGCGTCCTCGCCCGCTATGCCGGAGAGGCCCGCGCCCTCGCCACGAGCCGGTCCGGAGGGGGGGAGGTCTGGGGGTGGAAGGACCCGCGGACCACCCTGCTGCTCGACTTCTGGGACGAGGTCCTGGAGGAGCGCCCCCTCTACGTCCTGCTCTACCGCCTCCCGTGGGAGGTCGCCGACTCGATGCAGCGGCTGGGCGCCGATGTCTTCCTGGGCCATCCGGAGTGGGCCTATCCCATCTGGACCTTCTACAACCGCCACCTGCTGGACTTCCACCGCCGGCACGCGGACCGCTCGCTGCTGGTGAGCGTCAACGCCCTGCTGCGGGACCCGGCGCGGCTGGCGCCCTTGCTGCGGGAGAGGCTCGGCCTCGCCATGGCCGGCGAGTCGCTGGACGCGGTGCGCGACCGCGACCTCTTCGTCTCCCTGGAGCCGCGGGACCCCCTGGTCTCGCTGGTGGCCGCCACCTCCCCCCGCTGCGTGGAGGTGCTCGCCGGCCTCGACGCCGCGGCCGACCTCCCGGCCACGGAGCTGTGGAGCGCCTCCCCCCTCCAGGGGGAGCGCTGGCGGCCGGAGGGGCCGGTCGACCTCTCGGTGGTGATCCCCTGCTACGAGCTCGGGGAGCTGCTGGTGGAGGCGCTGGCGAGTGCCGAGCGGAGCGCCCCCGAGCGCTGCGAGCTGATCGTGGTCGACGACGGCTCGCGGCAGCCGCGCACCCGCGAGGTCCTCCAGATCCTCGCCGATGGCGGCTACCGGATCGTCAGCCAGCCCAACGCCGGCCTCTCGGCGGCGCGCAACCGGGGGATCCGCGAGGCCCGCGGGCGCTACGTCCTGCCGCTGGACGCCGACAACCGGCTGGTGCCGGCGGGGGTCGCGGCGTCGCTCCGCCTGCTCGACGCCGACCCGCAAGTGGCCGTGGCCTACGGCGACCGCATCAACTTCGGCCTCCGCTCCGGCCACATCACCCACGAGGAATTCGACCCCGCCCTCCTCCTGTGGACCAACACCATCGACGCCTGCGCCGTCTACCGGCGGGAGGTGTGGGAGAGCTGCGGCGGCTACGACCCGGCGATGACCTCCTGGGAGGACTGGGAATTCTGGATCGCGGTCCTCGCGCGGGGATGGAAATTCCGCCACGTGCCGGAGGTCACGTTCGAGTACCGCGTCCGGCCGGGCTCGATGCTCGCCCTCGCCGAGGGGGAGGAGCGCTGGCGCCGGCTCTACGGCCACGTCTACCGCAAGCACCGCGACTTCTACGCGGAGCATTTCGGGGGTGCCCTGCTGGCCGCCAAGGAGCAGATCGCCAGCATCTCCGCCTACGCCAACGGGCTGCTGGAAGCGCGCGACCGTCTGCAGCGGGAGGCCGGCCTCCTCGCCGCGGACGCCCAGGCGCTGCGGGAGTCGCGCGACCGCCTCCAGCGCGACATCGACCTCCTGGCCTCCACGGTCGAGCCCGAGCGGGAGGCCCTGCGCGCCTCCCTGCGGGAGCTCCAGCAGGAGCTCGACACCTGCCGGCGGGAGATGGGGCTCATGGAGCGGGAGATGGCATTCATGGAGGGGACGCGCGCCTGGCGGCTGCGGGGAGCCCTGGTGCGGCTCAAGCACCGCCTCCGTGGCCCGGGATGATATTGATCATCCTCTATTTTTTGGCTAAAATAGAGGGAAGCTCGAAGGGAGGTTCGATGCAGCCCCGTCCCAAGATCCGGCGTTTCCCCCGCGTCCAGGCCGTGCACGCCGTGATGGTGCGCCTGCTCGGCGTCCAGCCTTTCGAGGAGTTCGCCCGCACGCGGATCCTCGGTCCCGGCGGGTGCATGTTCGTCAGCGAGGAGTCGCTCGGCTTCGGCTCGCTGATGGAGCTCTCGATCGCCGTCCAGGGGCGGGTCCTGAAGACCGACAGCCGCGTAGTCTACGAGATCCGGAACAGCCCGACGGAGCACCAGGTCGGCGTCGAGTTCCTGCGCATCAGCCCCGGCGACCGCGCCTTCCTCGAGTCCCTCGTGGGCCAGCGGATGGGGCAGCGGAAGAGCCCGGCGGCCCCAGCGTTCAACTGAAGGGGAGCTCCAGGAAGGCCGTGCCGGGGACCGGGTTGTACCGGTAGAGCGGAATCTCCCGGAATCCCAGGGCTTGATAGAGGGATCGCGCCCGTCCCATCGACGGCACGGTGTCCAGGCGCATGCGGGCGTATCCGATCCCGCGCGCCTCCGCGATCACGGCCTCGGCCAGGACGCGGCCGAGGCCGGTCCCCCGGCAATCCGGCCGCACGTACAGCCGCTTCATCTCGCAGACCCCCTCGCCCAGGTCCCGTAGCGCCACGCATCCGGCCGGCCCGGCCTCGGAGGCGAGGAGGAGCCGCCCGCGAGGTGGGGCATAGTCCCCCGGCAGGCCGCCGAGCTCCTCCGCGAACCCCTGGAAGCCCAGGTCGAAGCCGAGCGAGGCCGCGTACTCCTCGAAGAGGGCGCGGATGTCGCGGAGATGCTCTGGGGTCGTGGCTTGGAGGATGTCGAGCATGTCCTGAACCTCGTATGATAAAGGGCCGGAGGTGAGGTGATCCATGGATAACCGGATGAAGGAGCTTTTGACTCAAGGGGCGGCGCTCCTGACCGAGGAGGGTGCGCGGGAGGTCTACGTCTTCGGATCGGTCGCTGCCGGCCGGGCTCATGAGAGGTCTGATCTCGATCTGGCCGTCGCGGGGTTGCCTCCCGAGCGTTTCTTCTCAACCCTGGCTCGTCTGGAGAATCTGTTCGACCGCTCCGTCGACTTGGTTGACCTCGACGACGCCACCCCGTTTACCGAATACCTTAAGACCAAGGGAGTCCTTCGGCGTGTGGCCTGATCTCAAGGAGCAGATCGCCGTCGAAGAATCTCAGCTTGAACGTTTGCTGGCCATCCACCAACCGCTGCTGGAAAGATCACGTACGCAAGCTCCGAACGACATCGAGCTTTCCGCCCTCGCGGCCCTCCTGCACTCCTTCTACACCGGGATCGAAAACCTTTTCCGCAGGATCGCGATCGAAGTCGATGGAGGGATCGACAAAGGGGATGGATGGCATCGCCGCCTCCTCGTCCAGGTGGGGACCAGCCGCGACAGCCGGCCGTCCGTGATCTCCAATGAGCTTCTCGAGCGGCTGCAGCCTTACCTCCAGTTCCGGCACGTTTTCCGCAATTCCTATTCGTTTCAGCTCCACTGGGAGAAAATGCAGCCCCTGGTTCTGCATTGTGAGGAGACCTTTGAATCTCTTCGTGCCGAGATGGCCGCGTTCACCTCTCAGATGGACCGGCTCCACGAAAGCTGACCCCTACCGCGGCAACCCCCGCCCGGTCATCAGATAGGTCGCGAAGCTGCCTAGCCAGTGACCCCCCTCGTAGTGCTCGCCGGTGACCGCGGCGAGGCCGGACTCCCGGTGGGCCGCGGCGACGGCGCGCAGGGAGGGGAGGCGCCCATCGTTCGGCGGCAGGCTGGCGGCGATCCCCTCGAGCATCCAGGCCCGGGAGAGGTTCAGGCCGTCGAGATGAGCCAGCTTGCCGTCGGTGGGGTCGGTGACCACGCCGGGGGTGAGCCAGCTCTCGCCGCGCACCTGCGGGAGGAAGGCGGAGAGCCACGCCGCGTACTCCGTGGACGGCAGGATGCGCCGCATCAGGTCCGCCTCGGCGAGGCAGGGGGAGAGGAAGTCCTCGCCTCCGGGCTCATAGGCGAGCGGGCAGGCGCGGTCCTGGAGATAGAGCTCGCGGGCTCGCCTCTCGAACAGGGCCGCGGCGTCGCGGTCCCCCGTGCCGCGGGCCCAGTCGATCATCAGGCCCAGGGAGAAGGCGGTTTGGTTGTGCTCGCCGGTGCGGATGGGGTGGGAGAGCTTGGGGAGCCACGTCCGCAGCCGGCCCACCGCCGCCTTCGCCAGCGGATCGAGCGTCGCGGCCCAGCGGCGCGCTTCGGGGTCGTCCCACTCGTGGAGCTCCGCCGAGAGCTGGAGCAGCCAGGCGAGGCCGTAAGGGCGCTCGAAGGTCCCCCGCCCCTCCGCCTCCAGATACCTCACCTCGGCCGCGATGCTCTCCGGCGTCAGGCTCTGGTCGAGGGCGGCCCGGGCCTGGGGCGCGAACGGCGCCTCCGGGAAGAGCCTGGCCAGCCGCGCCAGCAGCCAGTGGCCGTGGACGGCCGAGTGCCAGTCATAGCAGCCGTAGAAGGCCGGGGTGAGCGCCCGCGGCGGCTTCACGTCGGCGTCGCCGTTGAGCGAGTGGGCGATCTTGTTCGGATACTCCTTGTGGACGCAGGCGAGCGCCAGGTTGGCGAAGCGCCCGGCGGTGGCGGCGTCGAGGCGCCGCGGGTCCGGCGGGGCCGGAGCGGCGGCGGCCAGGGGGGCCAGGACGAAGGAGACGGCGGTCCAAAAGAGGATGGAATGCACGGTCATGGGCGGGGATGGTACATCCCTTCGATTACAATCCGCTCATGGGGAGGAGGTGAGCTTGAGCGACGTCAAGACCTACTCGGCGCGCGAGGAGATCGCCCACAGCGCCATCCACGGGCTCGGGGTCGCCCTCAGCGTCGCCGGGCTGATCGCCCTGGTCCTGACCGCCCGCCGGACGGGGGACACCTGGGACCTCGTGGCCTCCGCGGTCTACGGCGTCACCCTGGTCCTGCTCTACCTGACCTCGACGCTGTATCACAGCATCCCGCACCCTCCCGCCAAGCGCATCCTGCGCATCCTGGACCATTCCGCCATCTACCTCCTGATCGCGGGCACCTACACGCCGTTCACCCTCGTCCTCCTGCGCGGCCCCTGGGGGTGGACGCTGTTCGGGCTGGTCTGGGGGCTGGCCATCCTGGGGATCGCGCTCAAGGTGGCCGCCATGGGGCGCTTCCGGAGGCTGTCGCTGGTGCTCTACATCGGCATGGGCTGGCTGGTGCTGATCGCCCTGAAGCCCCTTACCGCGGCGCTGGCGCACGGCGGCATGGTCCTGCTGGTGCTCGGCGGCCTCGCCTACACCTCGGGGGTCCTCTTCTACGTCTGGCGCCGGCTGCCGTACCACCACGCGGTCTGGCACGCCTTCGTCCTCGCCGGCAGCGTGCTGCACTTCTTCGCGATCCTCCTCTACGTGGTGCCGTAACCTCGGGGCCGCTTCCGCCGTATAGGGGTTGCCAATGCAAAGGAGACCCCTACCCATGAAACCGAAATTTCTGCTGGCCGGCCTGCTGCTGGCCGCCACCGCCGCCTGGGCCGCTCCCGCGCCGTCCGACCTCCAGGCGCGGCGCGACGCCCTGAACAAGCTCCTCGCCGAGCAGTGGGAATACACCCTCTCCCACGCGCCGGAATTCGCCTCCATCCTGGGGGACAAGCGCTGGAACGACCAGCTCTCCGACTTCTCTCAAGGAGCCATCGACGCCGACCTCGCCAAGTCGCGCGAATTCCTCCAGCGCTTCGAGGCGATCGACACCGCCGGCTTCCCCGAGCAGGAGAGGCTCAACAAGGAGCTGATGGTGCGCGGCCTCAAGGAAGACCTTGAAGGGGCGAAGTTCAAGGGTTGGCTGATGCCGGTGAGCCAGATCTCCGGCATCCACCTCCAGGCGCCGCAGTTCCCGGCGTTCCTCACCTTCACCACGGTCAAGGACTACGACGACCTGATCACCCGCTACAAGAAGATGCCGGTGGCGTTCGACCAGACGATCGACCACATGCGGGCCGGCATGGCCGCCGGCCTGATGCCGCCGAAGTTCCTGCTCGAGAAGGTCGTCACGCAGTCCGAGGGGATCGCCGCGACGCCGCCGGAGAAGTCCCCGTTCGCGACACCGCTCGCCAAGCTCCCCAAGGAGATCCCGGAGGCCGAGCAGGCGCGCATCCGCGAGGCCATGCTGGGGGCGATCCGCGACTCGGTCCTGCCGGCGTACGTCAAATTCACCAGGTTCGTCAAAGAGGAGTATGCCCCCAAGGGACGCACCGAGCCCGGCATGTGGTCCCTGCCCGACGGCGATGCCCGCTACGCCTGGCGGGTCAAGGGGTCGACGACCACCGACCTCACCCCGGAGCAGATCCACCAGCTTGGGCTCCGGGAGGTGGCGCGCATCGAGGGGGAGATGATGCAGGTGGCGAAGAAGCTCGGCTTCAGCGATCTCAAGAGCCTGAACGCCGCCATCGAGAAGAACCCCAAGCTGCACCCCGCCTCGCGCCAGCAGATCCTCGACCTCTACACCCAAGATATCGATCAGATGTACGCCCGGCTGCCGCAGCTCTTCGGCCGCCTGCCCAAGGCCAAGGTCGTGGTGGTGCCCACGGAGGACTTCCGCGAGAAGGAGGCCTCGGCGGCCGAGTACCAGACCGGCGCTCCCGACGGCTCGCGCCCGGGACGCGTGCAGGTGAACACCAGCGATCCGGAGAGCCGCAAGACCATCACCATGGAGTCCACCGCCTACCACGAGGGGGTCCCCGGCCACCACATGCAGCTCTCGATCGCCCAGGAGCTGCCGACGCTGCCGCCGTTCCGCCAGCAGGGGGGCTACACGGCCTTCGTCGAGGGGTGGGCGCTCTACTCGGAGCGGCTCGGCAAGGAGGTCGGCTTCTACCAGGACCTCTACAGCGACTACGGCCGCCTGCAGGACGAGATGCTGCGCGCCATCCGCCTGGTGGTCGACACCGGCTTCCACTACAAGCACTGGAGCCGCGACCAGGTGGTGCGGTTCTTCCACGACCACTCGGGGATCGACGAGGTCGACGTGCAGAGCGAGACCGACCGTTACATCGTCTGGCCGGGCCAGGCGCTCGCCTACAAGATCGGCCAGCTCAAGATCCTCGAGCTGCGCGAGAAGGCGAAGAAGGAGCTGGGCCCGAAGTTCGACATCCGCAAGTTCCACGACCAGGTCCTCGGCGCCGGCGCCCTGCCTCTCGACGTGCTCCAGGAGCAGATCGAGGGGTGGATCAAGGCCGAGAAGGGGATGAGGAAGGCGGCGTAGGCGCCTGTCCACTGCGAATCCGCCCGTGGGGGCGGCCCTGTGTGGCCGCCCTGGAGCGCCAGGTGAGCGGCCGGCGTTCCTATCGACTTCGCGTAGAGCTCCTGATACCATCCGTGAAATTCCTTGATCTGCCCGCCTAGCGGGACGGGGGTGACCGATGCAGTCATTACAGGCTGTGAGCCGTGTCTCTCGTCTGGCCGCAACCGGCGCCTTGGTTTTCACCGCACTGAGCTTCGCCGCCGGCGCAAAGCCGCCCGCGAAGCCTCCTGCAAAGCCGCCTGCGAAGTCGCCTTTGAAGCCTCCTTTCGAGATCACCGAGGACCGGCCCCGGTGCCGCAACTACAACCCGCAGCGCCAAGCCCTCTTCGGCACCACGCACCTGCACACCGGCCTCTCCTTCGATGCCAGCATCCGCTTCGTCGACTACGCGAGCGGCAACGATCCCCGCGGCGCCTACCGGTTCGCCCAGGGCAAGGCGCCGATCAGCATCCCCGAGCCCTCGGGCCTGCAACCCAGGCGGCGCGCCTCCTGCAACGACCCGGCGACCGAGCCCGTCGGCGGCGGCCCGAGCCGTACGCCCTGCATCGACCAGCCGCTCGACTGGGGCGCCGTGACCGACCACTCCGAGCACTTCGGCGTGATGGGCTTCTGCAAAGGCTTCCTCGGGAAAGACCTGCCCGAAAGCCTGTCGATGGAATGCCGCATGCTCAACGGCTTTTTCTACGAGCCGCTGCGGGCCTTGAACCCGGTCCTGGGGAAGACCATGGCGTCGAACGCGTTCACCCAGCTCACCCTCACGAACCTCGGCGCGATCAGCAAGAACACCAACCTCCCGGTGTGCAACAACAATCCGGAGCTGTGCGCCAAAGCCGAGATGGAGGTCTGGAACGAGATCCAGAAGGCCGCCGAGGAGGCCTACGACCGCAGCAGCGAGTGCAGCTTCACCAGCTTCGTGGCCTACGAGAACGCCTCCACGCCCCTGCTCAACAACTGGCACCGCAACGTGATCTTCCGCAACGACCGCGTGGTCAAGAAGCCGGTCAACGCTCTCGACATGGCGGTGGTGGTCAACAAAGATCCCACCAAGGAGCCGGTCGACACCCTGCTCGCCATCGTGCCCGACGAGCCGCGGGTGTGGCCGGTGCCGCCGGGCACCAAAGTCAACCACCCGCTGCCGCAGCCCTTCTGGAACAAGCTCGAGGAGGACTGCTCGAAGGGCAAGAACGTCACTCCGGGCAAGGCCAGCCGCTGCGACTTCATCACCATCCCGCACAACTCGAACCTGGGCGGCGGCGGCAAGGCGTTCCCGCCCATGTTCCTCGACCCCTACAACACCGCCGACGCCAAGCGGCACCTGCAGATGGAGCCCCTGGTCGAGATCTACCAGGACAAGGGCGCCAGCGAATGCCGCTACGACCCGCGCTTCCTCGCCGGCACCAACACCATCGACGAGTACTGCGCCTTCGAGATCCTCGACAGCAAGAGCTTGGGCTCGGCCTCGGGCGTCGGCTCGGGGAGCTCCAGCAGCGGTCCTGCCGCGCCCGACACCTGGGGAGAGCGCGCCTACGTGCGCAACGTCTGGAAGGACGGCATCCAGTACGCCGCGAAGAAGACCTTCGACGGCATCAACCCCTTCAAGATGGGGGTGGTCTCCGCCTCCGACTCGCATACCGGCGTGATGGGCTGGCATCCGGAGAACGAGCAGTGGCCAGGGCACTTGGGCATCGACGACGCCTACCCCATGGCGGAGTCCTCGACGATCCAGAACGGCACCGGCGGCCCCTCGGTGGTATGGGCCGAGGAGAACACCCGCGACTCGATCTTCGAAGCGTTGAAGCGCAAGGAGACCTACGGCACGAGCGGCCCGCGGATGAAGGTCCGCTTCTTCGGCGGCTGGGGCTATCCGGCCGACGCCTGCGGCAAGGACTTCGTCGACATCGGCTACAAGGGTGGCGTGCCGATGGGCGGCGACATGCCCGCCCGCACCGCCAGGGACGGCAGCCCCACCTTCATCACCGCCGCCATCTGGGACGACCACATCAAGACCAAGCTGCAGCAGATCCAGATCGTCAAGGGCTGGGTCGACGCGAAGGGCAACTCTCACGAGCGGGTCTACACCGTGGCCGGCGACGAGGGCAGCCCCTTGAATCCCCAGGCGGCGCTCGACTCCAATACCTGCAAGGCCAGGCCGGACCTCGGCCGGGAGCGTCTCTGCGCGGTCTGGAAGGACCCCCTCTTCGACCCCAGGCAGCACGCGTTCTACTACGTGCGCGTGCTGGAGGAGCCGGTCTGCCGCTACAGCACGCTGTGGTGCCGCAAGTGGATCGGGGTCGATCCGCTCGACACCAGCGAGTGCAACAGCCAGCTGGCGGCCCTCAAGAGCGGCAACGCCGCCCAGAAGGCCAAGGCGAGTCAGGGCGCCATGTGCTGCTCGAACCAGACCACCGACACCTTCGTGCAGCCGGTGATCCAGGAGCGCGCCTGGACCTCGCCGATCTGGTACGAGCCGGCGACGAGCGGCCTGGCGCAGAAATGACGGCGCAGAAATGAAGCGGTGGCTCAAGGCTCCGGCGCTGCACATGCTGGCGCTCGGGGCGCTGCTCTTCGGCTTGACCGAGCTCCGGGGCGGAGCTCTCCTGCCGCGGAAGAAACGGATCGAGATCCCCGCCCATCGCCTCGAGGCGACGTTCAAGGATTTCGTCGCCGACACCGGCCGCAGGCCCACGCGGCGCGAGTGGGAGCAGATGGTCGACATGCAGGTCGACGACGAGGTCCTGTTCCAGTACGCGCTCGCCCTCGGCATGAACGAGAGCTCCGCCGCCCAGGCGCGCCTGGCGCAGATCGCCGACTTCGTCGAGGCCAACCCGCACGAGGCGACCCAGGCCGGGAAGGCCAGAGCGGCCATGGATCTCGGTCTGCACGAGGGTGACCTGGTGGTGCGGCGCATCCTCGTCGACAGCGCCAGGCGGCTGATCCGCGGCGTCGTGCTGCTGCAGAAACCGGCGCCGGGGATCGTCGAGCAGTTCTACGCCGCCCACGCCGCGGAATTCACCCAGCCGGCGCGCATCCGCATCTCGCAGGTCGCGATCAACGGCTTCGTGCGTCCGGACTCGGAAGCGAGGGCCCGCCGGCTGCTGGCGCGGATCCGGGCGGAGAAGCTCGACCTCGAGGCCGCGCTGGCGCTCGCCGACGAGACGCCTGCGCCGGTGCACCTGGTGCTGCTGAGCGAGCAAAGCCTGCGGTCGGAGCTCGGCGGCGACTTCGCCACCACGGTCATGAAGCTGCGGCCCGGAAGCTGGTCGGAGCCGATCTCCTCGGACTACGGGCACCACCTGGTCTGGGTCCACGAATTCCAGGAAGCCCGCGTTCTACCGCTCGAGAAGGTGCGGGCTGAGGTCGAACAGGCGCTGCGCCAGAAGCTGGCCGACGATTGGCTCCGGCTGCGGCTTCGCGAGCTGCGCACCGAATTCGAGATCGTCGTGCCGGGGAGCCCGTCGTGACGGGTCGGTCTCCGTTCGGCCTGCTCGTGGGGGCCCTCCTCCTCGCCCTCATTGCCCTCGCGGGGGCCTCTCCGGCGCTGGCTCACCAGTTCGCGCCCGCCCTGCTCGAGATCGAGGAGCTTTCGGCCAACGAGGCCGCGGTGGCGTGGAAGCAGCCGGCGGTCCGGGTGCAGGGCAGCCAGCTCCGCCCGGTGTTGCCGGTCGAGTGTGAAGGCCTCGGCGATCCGCAGGTGCAGAAGGAGGGCACCGGGCTCCGCGCCCGCTGGCGGATGCGGTGTCCGGGAGGCCTGACGGGCAAGTCGGTGGGCGTCGAGGGCATCGCCAGCAGCCAGGCCGACGTGCTCCTGCGCATCACCCTGCGCGACGGCCGCCGCATCCGGCACGTGCTCAAAGCCGAGGCGCCCAGCTTCAAGATCGACGTCGACAGCAGCCGTGCCGGGGTCTTCAAAGACTACGCCGCTCTGGGAGTCGGGCACATCCTGACCGGCCGGGATCACCTCCTCTTCGTGCTGGCCCTGGTGCTGCTCGTCGGCTGGGGAAGATCGCTGGCGTGGACGATCACCGCCTTCACCGCCGGCCACAGCGTCACGCTCGCCCTGGCTTCGCTGGGAGTGGTACACGTGCCGCAGGCCCCGATCGAGGCCGCCATCGCTCTCAGCATCTACTTCCTCGCGGTCGAGCTCACCAGCGCGCGCCAAGGCAGGCGGACGCTGACTCAGAGAGCCCCTTGGGCGGTCGCCGCCGGCTTCGGCCTGCTGCACGGCCTTGGCTTTGCCGGGGCCCTGGCCGAGGTCGGCCTGCCCACGGCGGAGATCCCGCTGGCGCTCTTCTCCTTCAACGTCGGGATCGAGCTGGGCCAACTCGCTTTCGTCGGCGCCGTGCTCCTCGCCGCCGCGGCGCTCCGCAGAGTGCCCGTCGCCTGGCCGCAATGGGCCAAGGCCATCCCTGCCTATGGAATCGGCACGATGGCCACTCTCTGGTTCCTGCAGAGAGCCGTCTCGCTGATGTGATCCAGGGTTCGGTCTACAATCCTCCTCCAAGGAGGAAGGCCATGTCCGAAACCGTGGACCTGAAGCAGGCCGTCGAGGGCAACGACGGGATCTCCGTGATCCGGGGGAGCGGCACCTGCCGCGGCTGGAACAACATCCAGTACAAGGCCGGGCTCTCGGCCAAGAACGTCAACGCCAGCAAGCTGTCGATGAACGTGGCCACCATCCCGCCCGGGGGGGTGGCCTACGCGCATATCCACGTCGACTTCGAGGTGATGCTCTACATCCTCCAGGGGCGGGTCCGCCACGAGTACGGCCCGGGCCTCAGGAAGTCGGTGGAGAACGAGGCGGGGGACTTCATCTTCATCGAGCCCGGCATCCCCCACGAGGTCTTCAACCTGAGCGACACCGAGCCCGTGGTGGCGGTCGTTGCCCGCTCGGACGCCTCCGAGTGGGAGAACATCGTCAACTACGACCGGAACAGCGAAGGGTAAACGCCTCACCCCTTTCCCAGCGCCCATCGATCCGACGGATCCGACCGATCCGACGGATGAGACCGATAACACCTCAGCAGGGTCCCCTCTCCCGGCCGGTGAGGTTTTGCTTCTTCCTATAGATCAATTACAATAAGCGCCACAGTCGAGAGGCAATTCCGCTCTCACGGTCTGGAGGATGTTTCTCCCATGCCCCTACTCCAGAGGATTGGCGTCTTTGTGCTCGGGTGGGCGGGTTTCCTGGTAACGACAATTCCAGCCGGCGCCGCGATCGTCCCGGTCGCCACCGCCGCGCAGTTGCTCACCGCGGTCAACAGCGCTCAAGCAGGCGACGTCATCACCCTGGCGCCCGGGACCTACGACCTCAGCCAGACCCTCTACTGCGACACGCCAGGCACCGCCGCGCAGCCGATCACGGTGCAGGCCTCGGCCCTGGGAATGGCGAAGATCCGCTTCAACACGGTCGAGGGGTTCAGGATCTCGGCCCCCTACTGGGACTTCGAGAGCCTGGACATCCAGGGTGTCTGCCCCTTGCACAGCGACTGCGAGCATGCCTTCCACATCGGGGGCGGGGGGGACTTCACCCGCATCCGCAATTCCCGCCTGCACGACTTCAACGCGGAGATCAAGGGCAACGGCGACGGCACCCCGCCCGTCTTCCCCAACGACGTGCTGATCGAGGGGAACGAGCTGTTCGACTCGGTGCCGCGCCAGACCTCCAACCCGGTGACGCCGATCGACGTCGTGGGGGGGCGCCGCTGGGTGGTCCGCGGCAACTTCATCCACGACCACGCCAAGGCGCAGGGGGACCAGATCAGCTACGCCGCCTTCCTCAAGGGGAGCTCGCGCAACGGCACGTTCGAGCGCAACCTGGTGATCTGCGAGCGGGACACCACCGGGTTCGTCCGCCTCGGCCTCTCCTTCGGCGGGGGAGGCACCTCCCCGGAGTCGATCTGCGAGGGCGGCACCTGCACGCCGGAGCACCAGAATGGCGTCATGCGCAACAACATCATCGTCAATTGCCCGGCGGACGTGGGGATCTACCTCAACAAGGCCCAGGGCACCGGGATCTACAACAACACCCTCTACAACACCACCGGGATCGACGTCCGCTTCACGGCGAGCACGGCCGACCTGCGCGACAACCTCCTCTCGGGGGCGATCCGCAACCGGGACGGCGGCACGAGCACGCAGGGGTCGAACCTCACGGGGATCACCCTGGCGCAGTGGGCCTCCTGGTTCGTGGGCCCCGCCGCCGCCAACTTCGCGCTGCTCAACGGCTCCCAGGTGGTCAACCTCGGGCAGCCCCTGGCCCAGGTGACCGACGACTACTGCGGCAGGCTGCGGAGCGATGGCGCTCCAGACCTCGGAGCGGTCGAGTACGGCGGCCTCGGGATCTGCGACACCACCAAGCCCGGCGGCGCCGCCGAGATCTTCCGCGACGGCTTCGAGTCGGGCGGGATGGCCGCCTGGGCGGCGGGGCCGTGATCTCTCGGCCCGGGCTGCTAGGGTGACGCTCTCCCTCGTCGCGCTGGTGGCGCGGGAGAGCCGTCGGCGACGACGAGGAAGTCCGCCGACAGGGCGTTGCATGAAGCCCGGGCCGAGTACAGAAGGGTATCGAGTTGCCGAAGGCGGGCAGGGTTACCGCCCTCGGAGCTCTGGCGCGCTTTGTCGTGAGCCGTCTTGCGGCTCCATCCAGGTTGGGCCAGAGCCTCTGGGCCCCAGCAGAAGAGAGATCTCTGCTTGCCAATCTGATCCGGGGCGAACGTCTTGATCTTCCTCTTTTTTTGCGCGTTGTAGCGCTCTACGAAGGGTTTCTGTGGATGAAAGCGGATCAAGGAAATTGACCCTGTTGAATATTGAGAGATCATTGCCCCCGCCCTCTGATCCAGATTTGCCATGCAGATCTGGAGGCTGTATCATCTGCATCATGAGAACCACGCTCAACATTGACGATCAAGCGCTCCTGGATGCGATGAGCCAAGCTCCTGGTAAGACCAAGACGGATGTCATCAACGAAGCCTTGCGGGAGTTTGCAAGGCGCAGGAAGCTTCAAAACCTCCTCAAATTCGAGGGCAAGCTGCACTGGGAAGGGAACCTCGACGACCTCCGCAAGCGGACGAGCTCCCAAGCTTGAGGGTCCTGGTCGATACCTCTGTCTGGGTCGATTTCCTGAACGGCCACCCGTCTCCTGAGCGGGAGGCGCTCGCGAGTCTGCTGGTGAGCGACCATGACGTGTGTACCTGCGGAGTCGTCCTTGCTGAGGTCTTCCAGGGGCTGCGCCGCGAGAAGGGACGTTCGGAGCTGGCGGAGCTGTTTCGGGAGATGACGTACCTGGATCCGTCCGGGATCGGGCTCTACTTCCGTGCCGCTGAGGTCTACAGGCGTCTGCGGGAGCGCGGGTGGACCCTACGATCCACGATCGACTGCCTGATCGCTGTCCTGGCCGAGGAGACCGGCTCCGCGATTCTCGTCCGAGACCGGGATCTCACGACCATTCTCGGAAGCGGGATCGTGGCCGTGCAGGCTTGGCCTGTGGAGCGCCCCTCCCCCTGAAGATCTCCCTCCAAAGCTGATACCATGCCGCCTCCGCAGTCGGAGGTTTGAATCGTGCCGGATTTCCAGCAGTACATCGGGGTGCGCTACTCGGGCCGCAAGGACCCGGGCGATCCCATCCGTGAGATCAAGGTCTTCGCCGCCGTGGAGGACCACGAGGTCTTCCGCGAGCTCAACCAGGGGCATCCGTCCGGCCGCTGGAGCCGGCGGGACCTCGCCGAGTGGCTGCTCGGCAAGATCACCAGCGGCGAGCCGGCCGTGGTGGGGATCGACCACGCCTTCTCGTTCCCCCAGAGCTACATGGACCGCCACGGCCTGAAGAGCTGGGACGGCTTCCTCCAGGACTTCGAGGAGAGCTGGCCGACCGACAAGCTGTCCGTGCGCGAGCTGCTGCCGGGCAACCCCCGCACCGGCGACCCGGACGAGCATCGCCTCGCCGGCCAGTGGACCGCCTTCCCCAAGAGCGTCTTCCAGTTCGACATCCAGGACAGCCTCGCCAAGGCCACCCACGCCGGGCTCCCCTGGATCGACTACCTCCGCCGCGCCGGCGATCGCGCCCACTTCTGGCCCTTCGACGGCTTCGAGGTGGCGAAGGGGAAATCGGTGTTGGCCGAGGTGCGCCCCGCCCGCCTGCGCCACCGCTACCGCAAGGAGGGGCTCGCCGCCCAGGAGCAGGACGCCTACGCCATCTGCGCCTGGCTCCAGGAACGCGACCAGTTCGGCCTGCTGCGCCCTTACTTCACGCCGCCGCTCTCCCAGGAGGAAAAAGACCGGGCGCGGCTGGAAGGTTGGATCCTGGGGGTGGCATGAAGCCCGTCCGCCTTCGTCCGCCGGCCGGAGCAGGCGGGCCCTACCGTCCGGCGGTTGGACCGCCGGCCGAAGCACACGGTACCTTCCGCCCGGCGGAAGCCCTGCCGGCCGCGGCATACCGCCTGCTCCGCCCGGCAGGCGGCATGCCAGCCGGAATCCACCGCATGCCGGCCCCGGCGGTCGGACTTTTGACCTCAACCTGCCGCGCAACGAGCCCGGCAGGCGGACCGCCGGGCTGAAGATACCGCCTGCCGCCCCCGGCGACCCCACCGCCGGGCGGAACCTACCGCATGCCGGACCCGGCGGACGGATTGCCGGGCTGAATAGGCCGCCTGCCGCTCCCGGCGGCCGGATCGCCGGGCGAAAGATACCGTCTATTCCGCCCGGCGAAAGAGCCGCCGCCCGGAATATCCGCGCAACGAAGGTTGTTGCAACAGAATATGAGCGGAAACCGCACCCTGAGCCGGGAAATCCATCAGGAGAAACCCTTCGCCAGCCTGGAGGAGGAGGCGTTCCTCGGCCTTCAGCGGACGGCGAGCCTGCTGCTCCAGGCGCTCGGACGCGAGCTCAAGGGGCACGACCTCACGCCGGCCCAATACAACACGCTGCGCATCCTCCGCGGGGCGGGGCCCGACGCCCTCACCTGCGGGGAGATCGGCGAGCGATTGGTCAGCCCGGGTCCGGACGTGACGCGCCTCCTCGACCGCCTGGAGGAGCGGGGCCTCGTCACGCGGCTCCGCGATGCCGAGGACCGGCGGGTGGTGCGGGCGCGCATCACGGAGGAGGGGAATGGTCTCCTGGCCGGCTTGGACGAGCCCGTCGGCCGCATCCTCGGCCGGCTGCTCGGCCCGCTGGGGAAGCAACGGCTTCAGACCCTCGTCGCGCTCCTCGAAGAGGCGAGGGCGGCCACCTAGGGCCGGCGCGACAGCAAATTTTTTTGACCAAATAATTGTTCTAACGGACATCGTAAAGACAGCGAAAGGACATACCCATCATGCGCAAACCGATCGCAGGCATCCATCACGTCACCGCCATGGCCAGCGACCCGCAGGCGAACGTCGATTTCTATACGGGCGTCCTGGGGCTGCGGCTGGTGAAAAAGACGGTGAACTTCGATGATCCCGGCACCTACCACCTCTACTATGGCGACGAGGTGGGGCATCCGGGGACCATCATGACCTTCTTCCCCTGGCCAATGGCCCGCCGGGGGGTACAGGGGGCCGGGCAGGCGACCGTGACCGCGTTCGCGGTGCCTCAAGGGTCGCTCGGCTTCTGGACGGAGCGGCTCGACCGTCTGGGGGTCCCGTTCGACGGCCCCAAGACGCGTTTCGAGGAGGAGGTGCTGACCGTGCTCGATCCGGACGGCCTGCGGCTGGAGCTGATCGCCCGCGCGGGTGACGGCCGGCCGGGCTGGGAGAAGGGGCCGGTGCCGGCCCGGCACGCGGTGCGCGGCTTCGACGGGGTGACGCTCACCGAGGCGAGCCTCGGCGTCACCGAGGGGGTGCTCGCGGGCACGCTGGGCTTCCAGCGGGTGGGGGAGCAGGGGGACCGGGTGCGCTTCGCGGCCGGCTCCTCGCGGGTGGACGTGCTGGCCTCCCCCTCGGCGGCGCGCGGCCACATCTCGGCCGGCACGGTGCACCACGTGGCCTTCCGGGCCGTCGACGAGGCGGACCAGCTCGCCTGGCGCGAGGCGGTCGCGGAGGCCGACCTCTACGTGACGCCCGTGCTCGACCGGCAGTACTTCCGGTCGATCTACTTCCGCGAGCCCGGGGGCGTGCTGTTCGAGATCGCGACCGATCCGCCGGGCTTCACCCGCGACGAGCCGGTCGAGACCCTGGGCACGGCGCTGAAGCTGCCGCCATGGCTGGAGGAGAGCCGCTCGCGCATCGAGGCGGTGCTGCCGCCGATCGAGGTGCATGAGATCGCCGGAGGTGCGGCGTGACGGGGCCCCATCAGGGTCAGCCCTTGGCGCGGGCCGGCCGTCCGGTGGAGGAGGCCGTCGCAGCCATGGTGATGGTGCACGGCCGGGGGGCCACGGCGGAGAGCATCCTCGAGCTGCGGCACGAATTCGCGGCCCCGGACCTCGCCTACGTGGCGCCGCAGGCGGCGGGGTACACCTGGTATTCCTACAGCTTCCTGGCGCCGCTGGAGAGGAACGAGCCGGGCCTCTCCTCGGGGCTGGCCCGGATCGGCGAGGTGCTGGCCGGGCTGGCGGCGGCGGGGATTCCGCCGGAGCGCACGTTCCTCCTGGGCTTCTCCCAGGGGGCCTGCCTGACGCTGGAATTCGCCGCCCGCAACGCGAAGCGCTATGGAGGGATCTTCGGGCTCTCCGGCGGCCTGATCGGCCCGCCGGGCACCCCGCGGGACTATCCCGGCTCGTTCGCCGGCACGCCCGTCTTCCTCGGCTGCAGCGACCGCGATCCGCACATCCCGCGCGAGCGGGTGGACGAGACCGCCGAGGTGCTGCGGCGGATGGGGGCCGAGGTCACGGAGCGGATCTACCCCGCGATGGGGCACACGGTGAACGCGGATGAGATGGAATTCGTGAAGGGCCTGATCACGCCGGTTCTGCGCTGAATTCGTAGGGGCGGCCCAGTGTGGGCGCCCGATTACGGGATCACCCCACCC
>JBJMHA010000008.1:0-41406 GCA_045807625.1 Thermoanaerobaculia bacterium
ACCCAGGGCGATGCCCTGGGCTGAGGGAGAGCGGCCCCTTCGGGCCTCAAAGCGACCTCGCGCCGGAAACGGGATCCAGCGCTGGAGCTGCCAAATCGCGAAACCATCGCCTGCTTTCCGGGCCGAAGGCCTGGGCTTCCTCAGCCCAGCCCAACGGGCTGGGTTGCGATCGGTCCCCGGCCTCGTCCAAGCCCCACCGGGGCGCGATAACCGACCTTGCAGCCAAGCCGGACGCCGACATACTCATACGCCACCCTATTTATGGTGGGAAGTACTTAGCTCCCAAACGTTGGCGCGGACCAAGATGCCCACCGTCCCGATGATCCCTCACCGTCCCGCCCCGAGCGGCACCCGGATCGTACACATCGCCGCGAGCACCCCCAACAGGAGGAGGTACTGGAGCATCGCCTTGCGGTCTCCCGCGGCGGGAGCGTCCTTGCCGAAGGCGCGGAGGGCGGCGACGAGGAGGAGCAGGATCAGCAGCCCCTCGCGCGTCCACGCCCAGAGAGCGGCCATGGCGAGGGCGGCGGCGATCCGTTGGGGGCGCGAGAGGGCGTGGAAGGCGCGCCCGCCGTCGAGCTGCCAGAAGGGGAGGAGGTTGAAGAGGTTCAGCCAGGCCCCCCAGCGCGCGAGGGCGGCGAGCAGCGGCCAGCCGCCGCCCAGATAGGCCAGATACGCGGCGATCGCGGCGCCCATCCCCCAGAGCGGCCCGGCCAGCCCGATCCGGGCGTCCTCGCTGGGGCTCGCCGGATGTTGCTGGAGGCGGATTACGGCGCCGATCCCGGGCAGGAACATGGGGAGGGAGCTCTTGATGCCGAGCCGCCGCAGGGCCGCCACGTGCCCCATCTCATGGACGTAGATCGAGAGGATGAGGCCGACCGCCAGGGGCCAGCCGAAGGCGACCCAGTAGACGCCGATCGACAGCGCCATCGAGAACAGGGTGCCCGCGTTGGCGAAGCCCATCAGCAGGAGCTTCCCCTTGGAGAGCAGGCTCACGGCGAGCAGGCCCAGCGTACCGAGCACGCCTCCCTGCTTCCAGCCCCGGCCCTTCTCGCCGGGCGGGGCGTCCGGCGACGCCTCCAGACGGCGGGAGAGGTCGGCCAGCTTCGTGGAGATCTGCTCGAATTGCCGCGAGCCCCGCGGCAGCAGCGGCAGCGCCTGGCGCCAGGAGGCGGCCTCGGCGGTCAGGTCGCCGCTCGCCGCCGCGCCGCCGGCCACGGACGCCAGGCGCTTGAGCTCGGCGGCGTGCACCAGCGAGTGGCAGACCGGACAGCTCAGCCGGGAGGGGGCGAGCTCGGTCCCGCACCGCGCGCAGGTCATGAGCCGGCGGGCGCGGTCGCCAGCGCGGCGCCGACCTGGAACGGTCCGGAGATCGCCAGCGCCGTGCGCCGGTTGAGCTTCCACGCTTCCCAGAGGCCGAAGGCGATGATCAGGAGGCCGATGAGGTTCTTGGCTCCGGCCAGGAAGGGGATCGCGGCCACCAGCAGGAAGATGGCCCCGATGCCCAGCAGGGCCTCGCCGAAGCTGATGGACGTCTCCGCCTTCGCCGGCCGCGGAGCCTTGCCGGCCGCCGCCTGCGTGGAGGCCCCTCCCGCCTGGGCCGGCGCCGTGGCGGCCGCCTTGTCCTTCTTGTCCGCCTGCTGCCCGATCATCTCGAAGACCGCCGGGAGATAGGTGGAGACGATCGCCATGTAGGTGAGGAAGACGGCGAGGGTCTGGTAGACCCATCCACCCTTGCCGCGCGACCCCCAGTGGACCGACTTGCCCACTCCCCAGCCGACGAGGATCGAGATGAGCCCGATCTCCAGGTGCGTGATCTCCCGCACCGCGTAGTAGAGGATCGATCCCGCCACCGCCGCCCCGAAGCCGGCGAGGAGCGCCTTGAAGAAGCCGCCCGCCCCGCCCCGCCGGTTGAAGGCCTCCTCCACCTCGTGGCGGCAGCGCTCGCAGGCCATCTTCTCGTTGATCTCGAAGTAGCTCCCCATCAGCTCATTGCCGCAGACGCCGCACCGCGGAGCTTCGGATACAGGTTGGGCGAAGTCGGCGCGGTCGAGTTGGATCGGATCACTCATGATTGCTCTCCTCCGGAGACGCGGCTCCCGGGGGAGGTGAAAACGCCGCGTCTCGCGATTGATGGTCCTCAGAGGTCGGGTTGCGGTAAAAGCATAACGCAATGGGGCCGGAACGGGAAGCTTCTCCGTTGAGTGACCGCCGGGGCGGTTCCCTTTCTACAGGCGGAAATTACAGCCGGAAATCCCGCCGCACCTGCCCGTTCTCCAGGTCGAGCACCACCACGCGGCCGCGGTCGTCGGCCAGGGTGAGGTACTGGGCGGTGAGGCGCAGGGCCACCTTGGTGGAGCGCCCCAGGGCCACCTCGGCGCGGACGGCGGCGGAGGGGAGGTGGAGGAGGTGGACGCAGGCCCCTTCCGAGGAGAAGACGGGCAGCGCGGCCCAGTCACCGGCGATCGCCGGCTCGCCGGGCCGGCCGGAGGCGTCGAGGGGGATCTCGACCCGCGGGCCGTCCTGGATGTCCAGCCCGTGGATCTGGAGGAGGATCTGCTTCCCCGTGGCGCCGCCGGGGGAGGGCTCGGCGAGCACCCCGTCCGGCGAGATGGCGATCCGGTGGGTGCGGCGGATCACCGGCGCGATGAGCACTGGATCGCGCCGGCGCAGGGTGAGCGAGGGGAGCTCGTAGGTCCAGACCTCGGACGGCTCGCCCGCCAGGGCCAGCGAGCAGCGGCCGGTGGAGCGGGCGATGGCGAGCGCGCTCCCCGGCAGGCGGGAGAGTCCCCAGGAGCCCTCCAGGCGCTTGGCCGTGGCATCGGCGGCGAGCAGGCCGTCCGGGCCCGCCACGAACCAGAGGGCGCCGTCGTAGTCCGGGGCGAAGGCGTCGAGCCGCGCCTCGCACCAGTCCTCGGCCCGGCGGAGGGAGAAGTCGAGCCGGGAGAGCCGCCAGGAATCCCCCCTGCGCGCCAGGGCGATCGCCCGGTCGCCGTGATCGGAGACGACGAGCCGGTGGGCCGGCTGGTCGAGCTCGGCCACCGTCCGCCCGCCGCGCGTGAGCAGCCGGACCCCGGCCTCGCCGAGCGCCACCGCGGTGAGGCCGTTGGGCAGGAACGCCGCGTCGTAGGCCGGCCGGGTGCCGGCGTCGCGGGCGGCGATCTCGACCTCCAGCGGCTGGCCGCGGGTGATCCAGAGCGTGCGCGCGGGGATCGGCAGGGCCAGGACGTCGGCGCGCAGGGCGCCGTCCCCGGCGAAGGCGGCGAGCTGCCGGAAGTCGGCCGGCTCCAGGCGGGCGCCGAACCGGCCCGAGTCGCGGGCGATGGCCCGCACGGCGGCGCGGGCGAGCGTCGCCGCCTCCGGCGAGCGGACGCCGCGGCGCAGGGTGTCCGCGAAGGCCAGGCGGGCGGGGGACCCCTCGGCGCGCCAGCTCTCCAGCAGCCGCAGGGCGGCGCCGCGCGTCTCCGCGAAAGGCTCGGGGGTGAGATCGATCTTGCGGGCCAGCATGCGGCCGGCCGGGGCTCCTCCCTGGTCGATGGCGAGGTCCATCCATTCCACCGCCCGGGGGCGCTCCTCGGAGAGGTTCCAGACGGTGTCCACGGCCGCGGCGTAGTCTCCCGCCGCGGCCAGCTCGCGGGCCCACAGCCGCCGCAGCTCCGAGGCCTGCTCGGTCTCGCGGCTGCGCTCCAGCCGGGTCACGGCGTCGGCGAAGGCGCTGGTGCGGTGGGCGATCCGCAGGCCGCGCTGGCGGTCGCCGGCCAGGAACCATTGGCGGACCACCAGGCCCGGCGGGAGGTCGCGCGCCTCGGCCATCTCGGCGGCCAGCCGGAGCCGGCCGTGACGCTCGAGGAAGGAGACGGCCTCCTCGTGGGCGTGCAGCACCTCGGCGAGCAGGAAGGCGGCCTCCTCGATGCGGTCCTGGGCCTCCAGGCGGTGGAAGGCCTCGCGGTAGAGCCGCCGCAGCTCGCCATGGAGGTCGGGGGAGATCTCGGAGACCGACCAGGGGCGCGAGCGCTCCGGCCGGATGTGCAGGTCGGCCCGCGGCGCGAAGGAGCGCAGCGGCAGCCGGCGCGGCCCGCCCGCCTCCGCGGCCAAGGGGATGGCGTGCCGCAGGGCGCTGTCGAAATCGCCGCTCTCGAACATCTCCTTCATCTTGCGGATGTAGGCGGTGTGGCGCCGCCCCACGGCGCGCGACAGCCGCGAGGCGAGGGCGGTGCGGCCGGTCAGCCGGTGCAGGGCGGTGGCGAAGCGCGAGCCCCCCGAGCGTGGCCGGTGGGGATCGGGAGGCCCGTCGGCCGGGTCCGCCTCGGGGAGCGGAGCCGGCTCGTCGCGGGAGAGGTCCCCGGACGGCGAGAGGGTGGCCGGCTCGCGCTCCTCGGACCGCCGGGGCCCGGTGCCCCCCGCGCGCAGCAGGCGCACGCAGGCGGCGTCCTCCGGAAGGTCGAAGATGGCCTCGTCCGCGCGGCCGCCGTGCGGCAGGGAGGCGCGGACCTTGCGGGCGCCGGGCTCCAGCGCGTCCCAGATCTGGAGATGGAGGGCGGCGGGGAGGTCGGGCGGCGCGCCGAGCCGGGGGGCGCCCACCACCCAGACCTCGTCCCACTCGGGCCGTTCCTCCAGGCGCGAGCGCCAGGACGCGATCTGGGGGTTGGTCGCCTCGTGCGGCGTCCGCGCGCCCACCAGGCGGCGCACCCCCTCCGCCGTGACGCCGGGGGAGAGCGGCGCTTCCGGCTCCTGGAGCACTCCCCAGCCGAAGCGGACCCCCGCCGCCTCGGCCCGGCGGGCGAGGGCGAGCAGGGTGGCGATCTGCGCCACGCGGGGCCCGCCGAGCTGGCCCGGCCCGGCGTCGAACACCGCCAGGCAGGCGCCGCCGGTGGCGGGAGCGGGCAGGGGAGAGAGCAGGGAAAAGACATGGTCGAGCAACGGCACGAGCGCGGGAGCCACCTCGGAAGGCAGAGCCTCCAGGTACGGTGTCCACACCGGCGGGACCGCTGACTCCATGATCGAAACGCCCCCCAGGCCATCCGGGAAGACGGCCCACATCCCAGATCAGAAAAGAAAAGTTGCCCTATCTTAGAGTGCGCGAAGGGCGGAGTCGAGGGACGGGTTTAGACGGCGCGCTTATAGGCGGCTGTGCCGGATGGGGCTTCCTGCCCTCCGAAGCCTCACCCTCGGTCCCTCTCCACTCCGTGGCATAGGCGCTAACTTTATCGTTTAAAGTGAGGTTCTAATCGTGTATTCTAGTGCCCATGAGCGATCTTCGGGCATTTACAGAAGAGTGGGAGTTCCTTCGAGCCGCGCTGCCGGCCGTGGATTTGGAGAAGAGCCTTCGGGAGACCGGGGGGGCCCAGAGATGGCGGGCGGTGCACAGTGCCGATGACCTCTTGCGTTTGGCGCTGGTTTACGGTTTCTGCGGCCTGTCGCTTCGCCAGACCGCCGCCTGGGCTCACGTCCAGGAGGTTGCGGAGTTGTCGGATGTGGCGCTGCTGAAGCGACTGCGCTCTTGCGACGACTGGTTGAGCCACCTTCTTGGGGCGAAGTTAGCCGAGCGAGCACAGATGGCCCCGCGGCCGGAGTCGTCGTTGCGACTGCGGTTGATGGATGCAACGTCCATCAGCGTGCCGGGGTGCAAGGGCACGGGTTGGCGGGTTCATGTCGGCCTGGGTCTGAGCCAACTGGCCATCGACCACATCGAGGTGACCGGTGCTGAGGGTGGGGAGACGTTTTGCCGCTTTCCCCTGCAGAGTCAGGATCTGGTCACCGGCGACCGCGGCTACGCTCATCGTCGAGGTCTGTTTTGGGTGCGCGACGCCGGGGGGCACTTTCTGGTTCGCCTGAACTGGTCGAATGTGCCGCTGCAGGGCGAGCGCGGGGAGCCGTTCGATCTGTTCGAAGCTCTGCGTCAGATCCCCGGCAACCAAGTGGCTGAGTTTCGGGTGCAAACCGTGCCTCAGGAGTCGGGCAAGATTCCGGCCTTGCCCGCCCGCCTGATTGCGGTGCGCAAGAGTCCGGCCGCCGCGGAGAAGGAACGCCAGAAGATCCTGCGGGAGGCTGCCCGGAAGAAGCGCAAGGCCGATCCGCGGTCCTTGGAAGCCGCCGAGTACACGATCGTGCTGACGTCGATGGGAGAGGAGCAACTGCCGGCTGCGGAGGCTCTGGAGTTGTACCGGTTTCGCTGGCAAATCGAGATGGTCTTCAAGCGTCTGAAGGGGCTTTTAGGATTGGACCAACTGTCGGCCAAGGATTCTCATCTGGCCCGCAGTGCTTTATACGCCAAGCTCTTGGCGGCCCTCTTACTGGAAGACCTGACAGGCAAGTTCCTGTCTTTTTCCCCCTGGGGCTTCCCTCTGCCAGAGCCGCCCGCCCAGCCTCTGGCGAATCCAACAAGCTCTGCTCGGCGCGATGGCCCACGCCATCTTGGGTGCGCTGAAGCTTAAAGAGCTGCTGCAGAAAGCCTCGCCGCTCTGCCGCTATTTCTTAGACTCTCCCCGCCGCCAAAGGAAGAAACAGGCCCCCCGGGCCATGAAGGCAGCCAGGGAGCTTGCTTCATAAGTTAGCGCCTATGCCTTTTTCGGGAGAGGCCTCGTCTTTTTGGGACGGGGCTCCGTCTTTTTGGGAGGCCCCTCGTCCATATAAGACGAGGTCCGTCCCTATATAGAGCACCCTCTCCCCGAAATCCCAGAGCATCCGTCAGCTCCGGGCTGGCGTTCCAAGAACGAGCCCGGCGCCGGCGAATATCTCTACCGCGCCCGCCAGGACCCAAGCTGCGGTTCGAAGCTCAGTGAGATCGCGCCAGCTCCGTCATCCGCGCCAGATGGTGGTCGTCGTGCTCGGCGGTGAAGAACGCCATGTCGATCACCCGCATGGGCTGATTCAGACGGGGGTGGATGGCGGTGAGGCCGATCAGCCCCTCGTCCCAGGCGTCGAGGCGGGCCACGAAGCGCTCGCGCTCGCGGCGGAAATCCTGTAGCAGGTCGGCGAGCGGAGGCCGGTTGTGGTCCGCCTCGTGGGTCTTGCGGTTGGCCATGTCGGCGGCGCGGAGCACCTCGGCTCCGGCGAGGAAGTCGTCCAGCCGCCCCGTGTGGAGATCGTCGAGATCGAGCAGGTGGCCGATGTGCTCCTGGATTGACCACGCGCCGCCGTCCCGCCGCGTCAGGAGAGCGGGGGAGAGGTTCCGCACCTTGTCCTCGATGCGAGCGGGCGTCCCCCGCAGGCGCTCGACGACGACGGGGAAGAGAGTTTCGGGGAGGTCGAAGGTGAAGCGGCGGTCGGTCCAGCGGAGGCTCATGGGCGGGATTGTAGGCCAACTATTCTCCTGGGCTTGCTAAAGTGAAGGCACGGCTTATGCAGAAGAAGCTATGCGCTGCCGGCGTGCTTTCCGCCGGCAGTCGTAGAGGCTCTTTGCAAGGAGTCATGGAGGTCTTCACGAATGATCACCAAGAGAATCCTCCCGGTCCTGGCCGTCCTGCTCCTCGCGGCGGCGGCCCCGGCCCTGGCCACCGTGACGGTCACCGTCAGCTCGCCGGCCAGCACCGCGAACGTACCCACATCCTTCAACGTCGTGGCCTCCGCCAGCACCGATGCCGCAGGGGCCAAGATCACCGGCTGGTGGATCTACGTCGACAGCGTCCAGGCCTGGCATGGGAACGCGACCGGCTCGGTCAATGCTCCCCTGACGCTGAGCGCCGGCAGCCACCAGGTCCTGGTGCGCGCCTGGGACAGCACAGGCGCCTTCGGAACGCAGATCCTCAACCTGACGGCCGCGGCGTGCGGCGGCGTCTGCGTGACGGTGACCTCGCCGTCCGAGACCGGCAGCGTCCCGACCCCCGTCCGCTTTACGGCGAGCGCCGCGGACGGCGCCGGCCGGAGCATCACCGGGTTCGTCGTCTACGTCAACAATACGAACGCTTTCCAGAATCACATCGGCACGCTGGATCAATGGGTGATCCTCAATCCGGGGACCT
This sequence comes from Thermoanaerobaculia bacterium, assembly GCA_045807625.1. GTDB lineage: Bacteria > Acidobacteriota > Thermoanaerobaculia > Multivoradales > UBA5704 > DATARR01. The sequence continues at coordinate 7,962 of JBJMHA010000008.1, forward strand.
ATAACGTTTACATCCGGGCCTGGGACTCCTCGGGGGCCTTCGGCACCTCGGCCACCTTCCCGATCACGGTGCAGGGGACGACCATTCCGACACCGCCGGCCGGGGCCTTGGTCTTCGACGACCTGGACGACGCGGCGGGGTGGGGGAGTTGCACGGACTGTGCCGGCGGCGGCACGCTCGCCACCTCCTGGCCGATGACCCAGAACGTGGCCTCCCCCTCGCACGACGGCGGCAGCACGCACTTCCAGATCTTCGGTCCGGCCTGGGCCGACGCGCTGTGGTGGAAGAAGGTCGGCGCCAACGACACGGCGACCAACTTCCTCTGGGACTTCTGGTTCTATCTCCCCAGCTCGTCCACCACCGCCCAGGCGCTCGAATTCGACGCCTTCCAGTTCACCCCGATCAACGGCACGCTGATGAACTTCATGTTCGGCTCGCAGTGCAACTACGGCCGCGGCGGCTTCTGGGACGGCTGGAACCAGCAGACGGGGCACTGGGTGCAGACCAGCTTCCCGTGCAGCTTCTCGACCGGCGTCTGGCATCACGCCGTGTACTTCGTCCAGCGCGTGGGGGATGCCCGCGACCAGGTGCTCTACGGGAACGTCACGATCGACGGCGTGACGACGCAATGGAACCTGCTGGAGCCCGTCGGTCCCACGCCCGCGGGCTGGAGCTCGAACCTCGGCGTCCAGTTCCAACTCGACATCGGCAGCAGCGGCACCGACCTCGAGGAGTGGGTGGATGATGTGAAGCTGACAGTCTGGTAATATCCTCGTCAGGTTTCCTCCCTCTCCCTGCCACTGTCCAGACCGGGAGAGGGAGGAACGCTCTTGTCGAAGGCTCAGGAGATAGGCGATGCGTTTTCAGGTGACTTTGGACCGGGATGAAGACGGCGTGTGGGTAGTTGAATGCCCTGCCATTCCTGGATGCGTCAGCCAGGGATCCTCCAAGCAAGAGGCGCTCAAGAACATTGAAGAGGCCATCGCGCTTTGCCTCGAAGTCCGCGCCGAGCGTGGTCTGCCTCTGACGATTGAGACCCGCGAAGTCGAAGTGGTGGCCTGAGTGCCCCGTCTGCCCGTCCTCAGCGGTAGGGAGGTCGTGAAGATCTTCGAAGGCCTCGGCTGGATCGTTGCCCGTCAGAGGGGTAGCCATATGGTCCTCGTTAAAGAAGACCAGATCGCAAGCCTCTCTGTTCCGGACCATCGCGAGGTTGCCCAGGGAACGCTCCGCAGCCTGATCCGCAGTGCCGGTCTCACTGTCTCCGAGTTTCTTGCGGCTCAGAATCAGCGTTGAGAAGACCACCCTTCCAAATAGTTCGAGGCGAGGTATCTTCTGGCAGAACAAGCTTCCGCGGAGCGCGGCAAGCGTCCGTATTACACGGTAAGCTTCCCGCGAGGCACTCAGGCGGCCGGTTCGAGGAGAGCGCCCGCGGTACGGAGCCCAGACAGATCGCCCGTCCGGACGTGGGCCCGAATCTCTTCGAGCCGCCGCACCGTATCCGGATCGAAATGGCGCTCGCCACGTCGGAGACAAACAGTCGCCGGCACCTTGCACCTCACGACGTAGTCGCCGACGGAGAGGAGTTCCTCGACCTCTTTGGGCTCAAGGTTGGTACCGCCACAATAAAAGCAGCGAGTTACGTGAGTTACCATTCTTAAGCGTCTCCTGGGCTAGGCGGCCAAGGTACTACTTTGAAGAGCCGTCATCTGGGCTGGTCGTTTAGATACCTGATGAGATCAAGCATCTCGTTCCGCCAGCGGGTCCAACTACTGGACTGATGCACAACTGTTCGGAGCGTCTGAATGTCAGCACCGGCAGTGTGGGCTTCCTTAAGGAGGTTGAGCGCAAGAATCTCGTCAACATAGGAGTACTGCTTGCGCATGATTCCTCTAATGTAGTAGAGGTCCTTGAGGCCGGGATTGTCCCTGGATTCCCGCTGAACACGGCAGATTGCACCAATTTTTGAGAACGCCAACTCCCAAGATTCGGCGGTCACGGAATCATCGTCTTCTTGGATCAAGTAGCTGTTTGCCGCTTGCTCCATACCATAGAGAACCTCTTCGGCCGAAAAGGTCGACAGCAGCCGTGCCAGGTTGCGGAGCCCCGTTTTGTTGAGCACATAGCCTGGAGCGAGGTGATGCCAAACAATTGCAAGCTCGCCGAGTTGCTGTTGGCGACTTTCCTGTTCACGAACGAGCACGCCGGTTGAGACTCCAGAGGTCGCGAGCCTCTTTGGACGAGGTTCGCGGAAAAGGCCGAGTCGCTCGAGGATCAGATTGAAGCTATTTGCGTAGCTATCGGGACCTGTGAAATCGGCATATAGCCGGCCACGAAGGAAGGGGGGAATGTCGCACGAAGAAAGGAGTAACGGGAGCACCTTGACAGTTTGACCTGCGATCTCTCCGTTCAATGCGATCTCCACCTCGCGCCGTACCCACTCCGACTGCACGGAGGTCGGTGATAGTACAACAGCGAGGTAGTCCATGACGTCGATTGCCTCGGAGATCTTGGCAATTAGAGAATCTCCAAGAAGGATCTCCGCTTCATCAATCCATACGCGAGCCCCTGCGGCAACTAGGTCTTGAGCCAAGCGCCGAGCGAAGTCCTTATCTTCATGAGCGTGGCTCAGGAAGATACTTGGAGCATTCTCGTTCACTGCACACTGCTGAAGGCCGTCGGGTGTTTCATGGCCGCTTGGCCCAAATACCATGCTTCTAGAAGAGTCCATTACCTCTAGTCGTTTCCAAATCACCCTACGCCGTCCGCCGCTCCTCGGGCTGCACTTCCTCCAGCTCCACCGACACCAGCTTCGAGACCCCCTTCTCCTCCATGGTGACGCCGTAGAGGCGCGAGGCCACCTCCATCGTGAGCTTGTTGTGGGTGATCACGATGAACTGGGTCTGCTCCGCCATCTCCTGGAGCAGGTCGACGAAGCGGGTGGTGTTGACGTCGTCGAGCGGCGCGTCCACCTCGTCCAGGATGCAGAGGGGGGAGGGCTTGGTGCGGAAGAGCGCGAAGAGGAGCGCGATCGCCGTCAGCGCCTTCTCGCCACCCGACATCAGCATCAGGTTCTGCAGCCGCTTGCCCGGCGGGCGGGCGAGGATCTCGATGCCGCTTTCGAGCGGGTCCTCGTCGTCGAGCAGCCGCATCTCGGCCTCGCCGCCGCGGAAGAGGCGGGCGAAGATCTCGCCGAAGTTCTTGTTGACCTCCTGGAAGGTGGCGTTGAACCGCTCGCCCGAGGCCTCGTTGATCTCCTTGATCGTCTTCTTGAGGCTGTCGACCGAGTTGGCCACGTCGGCCCGCTGGACGGTGAGGAACTCGAAGCGCTGTTCCTGCTCGTCGTGCTCCTGCACGGCCAGGATGTTGACCGGCCCCAGCCGCTCCAGCGCCGCCTTGGTGCGCGCCAGCTCGGCCTCGATCTCCGCGAGGTCGGCCCGCGGCTCGCCGGGAATCTCGGGGAGCTCGGCCGGCTGGTCCTCGCGGCTGAACTCGTCGCGAAAGGTGAGGGCGAGGTGCTCGGCGTCCTGCCTGACGCTGGCCTGGGCGATGCGCAGCTCCTCGACTTCGGAGCGTACGGCGTCGCGCCGCTCGCGGTGGCTGGCGATGCTCTCTTCCAGCAGCCGGATCTCCTGGCGGTGGACGTCCAGGTTCTCCTGCTCTTCCAGCACCCCCTCCTCGGCGGCGGCCCGCTGCTCCAGGGCGGTCTGGAGATCGCCTTGAGCCTTCTCGATGGCCCCTTCGAGCTCGGTCCGCCGGGCGGCGAGCCGGTCGGCGTCCTGACGCCAGGAGGCGATCTGGCTCTGCCCCCGCTCGAGCTCGGCGCGCAGGCGGGACATCTCGCGGTCGTGCGATTCCAGCCGCTCGTCGAGCAGCTCCAGCCGGCCGCGGCGGCCGGCGCTGGCGGTGCGCAATCCCTCGCGGTTGGCCTTGGCGGCCTCGAGCTCGGCCTGAGCGCGCTCGAAGTCTTCCTGTAATCCCACGCTGCGGGCCTCGGCGGCGGTGAGCTCCTCCTGGAGGCGCTCCCGGCGCTCGGCTACCCGCTCGATCTCGCGGGCGATCTCCTGCTGCTCGTTGGAGAGGGTCTCGGCCTCGGTGGTGAGACGGCGGTGGCGGGCCGCGGCGTCCTCCATGCGCGCCTTGCCGACGGCGAGCTCCTGGCGGAGCTGCGCCACCTCGCCCTGGAGGCGGTTCGACTCCTTGGCGAGCCGCGCGCGCTCGGCGATGAGCTGCTCCAGCAGGGTGGAGGCCTCGCGGAGCTGCCCTTCGAGCTTCGGGATCTGCCTTTCGAGGGCGGCCAGCTCGCTGCCCCGTTCGAGCACGCCGGGGGTGGCGATCTCCCCCTCGACGTGGAAGGTGCCGGCCTCCACCCACACCCCCTCGCGGCTGAGGAAGGCGAGCCCCGGGTGCCGGCGGGCCAGCCGTTCGGCGTCCGCCGCCGTGCGCACCAGGAAGGCGGGGGGAAGGGCGCTCGCCAAGTCCTCGGAGAGCCCGAGGGCTTCGGAGAGGGAGAGCACGACTGCCGGGTCGTCCACCACCGGCCAGGTCTCGGGGGCGCCGGCCTGGCGCTCGATCAGCACCGCGGCGGAGCGGCCGGCGAGGGCCTGGGCGAGCCCGCGGGCGCTCTCGCCGGGGTCGAGCACCACGGCGTCGGCGAGGCTCCCGAGATAGATGTCGAGGCTCCGCTCCCAGCCTTCCACGGCCTTGGCCTGGGTGGCGAGGTAGACGGGGGTCTCGATGCCCGCCGAGGCGAGGGCCTTCTCCAGGGCGGCCCGGCGCTGGGCGTGGGCGCGTGAGAGCTCGGCCAGGATGCGCTGGCGCTGGCGGGCGCCGGAGAGCTGGTCCTCCAGGGAGCGCTTCTTCTCCGAGGCCTCGGCCTCGCGGCGCATGGTGGCTTCGAGGGTCTCGGCGACCTTCTCCTGCTCCTCGCTGCGGGTGTCGAGCGCCGACTCGGTGCCGGCCACCTTGGAGCGGGACATCTCCAGCACCTCGGCGGCCTGCTTGACCTCGAAGGCGTGCTGGGCGATCTCCTGGTCGATCCGGTGGCGGCGGAAGTTCCCCTTCTCCTGCTCGATCTGCGCCTGCTGCGCGCGGTTGCGGGCGGCGTTGATCTCGGCGGCGGCGGCGAGCATCTGGGAGCGGAAGCCGTCGACGCGGGCGGCCACCTGCTTCAAGTCGCGCTCGGCGGCGGCGATCTGGCGCTCGTCCTCGTCCACGGCGGCGGCGGCCTGCTCGCGCTCGCCCACCAGCTCCTGGCGCTTCTCGTCGAGCTCGCCCAAGGCCTCGCCGTGGGCGGCGATCTCGGTCTCCCGGCGGTCGGCGAGGCCCCGCCCCTGGGCCGCCCGCTCTCCCAGCTCCTGCACGGTCTGGCGGTTGGCCTTGAGGAATTCCTGGCGCCCCTCGATGACGGCGCCGAGCTCGGCCACCGTCTGGTGGCGCTCGGCCATGCGCCGGGCGAGCTCGTCCAGCCGCTCGCGGCCGGCGGCGAGGGAGGCCTCATCCCGATGGAGGTCGGCGGCGAGCCCGGCCTCGCGGGAGGTGGCGCCCTCGATGCGGCCCTTGAGCTCGGCGAGGCGGGCCGACAGCGCCGCCCAGCGGCCGAGGAGCACGGCCTCCAGGAGCTCGCGGTATTCCTTCTCTTTTTCTTGATAGCGCCGGGCCGCGCCCGCCTGGCGCTTGAGCGAGCGCAGGGCCCGCTCGACCTCGGAGATCACGTCGTCGAGCCGCAGGAGGTTCGACATCGCCTCCTGGAGCTTGACCTCGGCGATGCTCTTGCGCGCCTTGTAACGGGTGATGCCGGCGGCCTCCTCGATCAGCTTGCGCCGCTCCTGAGGCTTGCCGGAGAGGATCATGCCGATCTTCCCCTGCTCGATGACGGAGTAGGCGCGGATGCCGAGCCCGGTGTCCATCAGCAGATCCTTGACCTCCTTGAGGCGCGTGGTCCTGCCGTTGAGGCGGTACTGCCCCTCGCCGCCGCGGAAGACCCGCCGGCCGATGGTGATGCGGCCGTCCTCGGCGCCGGGGAAGGGGAGATCGGTGCGCAGGGTCAGGAGGCAGTCGGCCATCCCCAGCGGCTTGCGGCTGTCCGAGCCGTTGAAGATGACGTCTTCCATGCTGCCGCCGCGCAGGCTCTTGGCGCTCTGCTCGCCAAGCACCCAGGTGATCGCTTCCGAGAGGTTGCTCTTGCCGCAGCCATTGGGGCCGACGATGGCGGTGATGCCGCCGGCGAAGCGGACCTCCACGGGATCGACGAAGGACTTGAAACCGGAGATCTCTAGGCGTTCGACTTTTAGCATGGGCTATCTGGGAGGAATCATTCTGGCAACCCGGGCAGCTTAGCAGAGGGGGGATCGCACCACAAGTAGATGGGGTAGGGGAGGGATACGCCACTAGATGTGGCATTTTGCCGCTCTTCGTGGTAGGGAGTTCCCGGTCCGGGAGAGGCGGTATCGGTCTGATCCGTCGGATCGGACGGATCGGACGGATGTCCTCTTTAAGCCGCTCGGCTCTTGCGCCACGGCTTTCCCCGGTGATATGTTGAGAGCGCATAAACGATCCTCTCTCTCCCCGAGGAGGCCACCCATGGATCGGCTGTTCGAGAAGCTCGCGCAGTGGAGGTCGGCCTCCAACCTTTTTCTGCTCGCCCTGCTGCTGATGGCCGCGGGGCCGTTACGGGCCGCCGGGAGCTGCCCGCTCGACGGCCGGCCCGGGGCCACGCTGCTTTTGCCCTACTTCGAGGTCGACCTCGACGATCCCAACGGGCGCACGACTCTCTTCTCGGTCGCCAACGCCGTTGCCCAGCCGGTGCTGGTCAACGTGGTGTTGTGGACCGACCTCGGGGTGCCCACGTGGAGCTTCCCGGTCTACCTGACGGGCTACGACGTGCAGACGGTCAACCTGCGGGACCTGTTCGCCGGCCGCCGACCGGGGACGGCGCCGGCGGGAGAGGACCCCGGCGACACGGTCAGCCCGCGGGGCACCTTCTCCGAGGACCTCGCCTTCCCGGGTTGCGGCGGCGTCCTGCCGCCGGCTCCGGCGCCGCTCTGGTTCCAGCGCCACCTGCGGGCGGTCCACACCGGGCAGGCCTCGCCGGTCTCGGGAATGTGCGCCGGCCAGTCCTTCAACGACCGGGTGGCGCGCGGCTATGTGACGATGGACACGGTGAGCCGGTGCGCGTCCCTCACCCCGCGGGACCCCGGCTACTTCGGTCAAGGCGGAGTGGCCACCAGCCAGAACGTCCTCTGGGGGGACTTCTTCTTCATCGATCAGGGGCGGGGCTTCGCCGACGGCGAGGGCCTGGTCCGCATCAAGGCCGATCCGGCGGCCTTCACGGGGCAGCGCACCTTCTATCGCCGCTACGTCGGCGGCTCGGGAGCGGACGGCCGCCAGCCGCTTCCCCAGTACTGGGCGGCCCGGTTCGCCGACTTCGGCCTGAGCCCGGAGGACGGCACCGATCTCATCGTCTGGCGCGACAGCGGCCGGACCGTCGACCCCTTCCCGTGTGGCCATCCGCCGTCGTGGTATCCGCTGCTGTTGCCGGGCTCCTACCAGGCCTTCGACGAGCAGGAGAAGCCGTTCATCCCGCCGTTCGTCCCGGTCGATCCCCAACCGCCCCCGCCGCCCGCGGACCAGTTGCCGGCGGAGGCGAACCGCTTCCGGATCGGCAAGGAGCGGTTCCCGGTTCCCTACAAATTCGGCTGGCTCTCCCTCGACCTGGGGCTATGGCCCGATCCGTCACAGGCCTGGGTGGGCATGGTCCTGAAGGCCCAGGGGCACTTCAGCGTGAGCCTCGGCGCCACCGTCCTCGCCGACGCCTGCCGGCCGGGCTTTCCACCGGTGCCGGTTCCCTAGGAGGAGACCGCGATGCGACGCTCTCTCGCCGGTTGCCTGACGCTCCTGGGCCTGCTCGCCTCCGCGCCCCTCCTGGCCGATTCCTGCGCGCTGGACAGCGTGCCCGCGGCGACCCTGCTGCTGCCGTACTTCGAGGTGGACCTGAGCGATCCGAACGGGATGACCACCCTGTTCTCGGTCAACAACGCCTCGGCGAGCGCGGCCCTCCTCAACGTCGTGGTCTGGTCGGACCTCGGGGTGCCGACGCTGGGCTTCCCGGTCTACCTGACCGGCTACGACGTGCAGACGATCAACCTGCGCGACCTCTTCAACGGCAATCTGCCGGGCACCGCGACGAGGGGGCAGGACCCGGCGGACACCCTCAGCCCCAAGGGGGTCTACTCCCAGGACCTCAACTTCGCCTCCTGCACCGGGTTCCTGCCGCTGCCGGTGCTGCCCGCGAGCTTCGCCGCACACCTGCGGGCGGCCCATACCGGCGGGCCCTCGCAAATCCTGGGGGGGAGCTGCGCCGGGCAGAGCTTCGGCGACAACGTGGCCCGCGGCTACGTCACGGTGGACACGGTCAACCGCTGCACGCTGCTGACCCCCGCGGACCCCGGCTACTTCGGCCCCGGAAGCGTGGCCACCGATCAGAACATGCTCTGGGGGGATTTCCTGTTCGTCGACCCCGGGAACGACTACGCGGACGGGGAGAGCCTGGTGCGCGTCGAGTCCTTCCCGGGCCGTTTCAAGCCGGGGGACCTCACCTTCTACGGCCGCTACGTCGGGATGTCCGGCGCCGACAACCGGGAGCCCCTGGCCACCACCTGGGCCTCCCGCTACGTGAACGGCGGCGCCTTCTCGGGCGGCACAGACCTGTTGGTGTGGCGCGACAGTGGGCGGACCGTGCGGCCGTTCCCGTGCGGCAGCCCTCCCGGCGGCTTCCCCCTGCTCCTCAACCGGGAGCACGTCTTCGACGAGCAGGAGAGGGCGACGTTCGTGAGCGCCAGCAGCCCGGTGCCGCCCCCCGCCGGCGAGCAGCTCCCGTCGATCTTCCCGGCCGAGGCCAACCGGATCAAGGTGGGGAGCGCCTCCTATCCCGTGCCGTTCGACTTCGGCTGGCTCTACGCCGATCTCAACGCTCCGGTCCAGGGGGGAGGGCGCACCGTCCGCCAGTCCTGGATGGGGACGGTGATGAAGGCGCGGGGCCGCTACAGCGTCGGCCTCGAAGCCACCCCTCTCGACAGCGCCTGCGCGCCCGCCGCGCCTTTCGTTCCCTAGGGGTAGCTCTGGTCTGGGAAGCGTTCCGCCTGGTGTTGAGCTTCCTGCTCCCGGTCCTGGGACTGGGACTGACCGCGTACGTCCTCGGGAGGACAGCGACGCGCTGGTCCTTCCTGGGAATCGAGACCGCCGGCCGCCTGGAGCGGTGGGCGGTGTCGGCGGCGCTGGGTTTGGGGCTGATCGCCCATCTTCTGCTGCTGCTCGGCCTCGCGCATCTCCTGCGGCCGGTGCCGGTCTTGCTCCTTGTGGCCGTCATCCACGCGGCAGGGATTCCAGTCTGGCGCGAGCTCGCCCGGGATCTCCGGCCCGGCTGGAGGTGGGGGATCGCGCTGGCCGCGGTCCTTCCCCTCGTCCTGCTCGCCCTCTACCCGCCCACGGCGTTCGACGCCACGCTCTACCACCTGCCGTTCGCCCGCGCCTTCGTGGAGTCCGGCGGCGTGCCGTACGTCCTCGACCGCCGGGTGCCGGTCTTCCCCCAGGTCAACGAGATCCTCTTCGCGGCGGTGATGCTGTTCGGGCCGGACGTGGCGGCGCACGGCGTCCAACTCCTGATGACCCTGCTGAGCGCGGCGCTGGCGGTGGAGTGGGGGAGGCGGGTCCTCCCGGAGCGCCCCTGGGTGGGGTGGCTCGCCGCGGCGGTGTTCCTGGGCAACCCGATCGTGGTCTATCTCGCCGGCACCGGCTATATCGAGGCGGGGCTCACGCTGTTCATCACCGCCGGGCTCTACAGCCTGGACTGCTGGCGCTCCGGAGGCGGGCGGGGTTGGCTGGTCCTGGCCGCCGTGCTCACCGCCACGGCGTGCGACGTCAAATACCTCGGGCTGTTCTTCCTGGGGATCGCGGGGATCGGCGTTCTCCTGGCCGGGAGGCGGGTGCGGGACGCCCTCCTCTTCGGCGCGGTCTGCCTGGCTTTCTTCGCCCCCTGGTACCTGCGGATCTACGCCTTCAGCGGCAACCCGATCTTCCCCTACCTGCCGGGGATCTTCGGCGCGACCGCGTGGAATTCCGGGGACCTGCCGCAGGCGCAGCAGCCCCACGGAGAGCACCTGATGCACTGGCTCCGGCTGCCCTGGGATCTGGTCTTCCGGCGCGAGCTCTACAACCAGCAGCCCCCCTTCTCGCCGTTCTATCTGGCCGCCACCCCCCTGCTCCTTTTCGGGGCGGTCCGCGACCGGTGGGTGAGGGGGGCGCTGGCGGTGGCCGGGCTCTACGCGCTCGTCTTCACCTTCCTGCCACCGGACGGGCGCTATCTGGAGCCGGTCCTCCCCCTGGCCAGCCTGGCCCTCGCGGCATCCCTGGCCATCGCCTTCGGCGGCCGGATTCCCCGGCGCGCGGTCGCGGCCCTCTGTCTCCTCTGTTTCCTTCCCGGCTGGCTCTACGCCGGCTACCGGATCAGGAAGCAGGGCCCGCTGCCCCTCACCGCCGCGCAGCGGGAGAGCTATCTCGCGCGGAGCCTGCCGTTCTATCCCGCGGTCTCCTGGCTCAACCGGACGCGCGGCAGCGCCTACACCGTCTGGGCGCTGCACGCCGAGAGCATGGCCTATCTCGCCGGCGGCCGGTTCCTGGGGGACTGGTTCGGCCCGGCGGGCTTTGAGCGCGTGCTCGCCGGCGTGGGACGGCCGGAGGATCTCCACAGGAAGCTGCGCGGGCTCGGTGCCGGCTATCTACTCGTCACGGAGAACGGCGGCCTGCCGTTCCCAGAGGATGACGCCTTCCGGCGCTGGTTCACGCCTCTCTATGCGGACTCCCACGCGCGGGTCTATGCCCTGGTACCCCTTGAAACCGGACCTCACCTATGAAATGCTGAGAAAGCATAAACAAAGCCGTACCGACCTCGCGAGGAAGCTATGAGACGACTTCCCGAGCTGGCGTGGTTTCTGATTCTCCCCCTTCTGGCGAGTCCCTCGCCCGTCGCGGCGAAGACCTGCGCGGTGGACGTCGTGCCGGCGGCGACGCTCCTCCTGCCGTATTTCGAGGTCGATCTGAAGAGCCCCGCCGGGCGGACGACCCTGATGTCGATCAACAACGCGAGCGACCGCGCGACGATCGCCCACGTGGTGCTGTGGACCGACCTCGGGGTGCCCACGCTGGCCTTCGACGTCTATCTGACCGGCTACGACGTGCAGACCCTCAACCTGCGCGACCTCTTCACGGGAAACCTGCCGGCGACGGCGGACGCTCCGCGCGACTTCGGGGACACCGTGAGCCCGAAGGGCGCCCTGTCGCAGGACACCGGCTTTCCGGGCTGTGAGGGCCTGCTGCCTCCCCCCGGCCTGTCCCCCGCGATCGTGGACCACCTGGTGCGGGCCCATCAGGGGCTCGCCTCGCCGCTGCTGGGCGGGAAGTGCGCGGCCCAATTTCTCGGCGACCAGGTGGAGCGCGGCTACATCACGGTGGACGTGGCGCGGCGGTGCTCCACGCTGACCCCCGCCGACCCCGGCTACTTCGGGCCGGACGGCGTGGCGGGGCACGACAACGTGCTGTGGGGGGATTTCTTCCTGATCGATCCGGCGGGGAACGTGGCGGAGGGGGAGGACCTGGTGCGGATCGAGTCCGATCCGGCGCGCTTCGCGGGGCATCCGACCTTCTACGAGCGCTACGTGAATTCCTCGGGGGCCGACGGCCGGGAGCCTCTCCCCACCGTTTGGGAGAGCCGCTTCGTCAACGGCGGCGCCTTCACCGGCGGCACCAACCTGATCTACTGGCGGGACAGCCGCCTGCGCGACCAGCCCTTCGACTGCGGCCGGCCGCCCTCCTGGTACCCCTTTCCCTGGGAATTCCTGCGGACCGTGATCTTCGACGAGCAGGAGCATCCGGCGGTGCCGAGCTGTCCCATCCTCTGTCCGACCCTCGCCTCCCCGTTCCCCGGCGAATCGGGCCGCATCCCGGTGGGCGGGCTGGCGTTTCCGGCGCCGTACTCGTTCGGCTGGGCATACCTCGATATGAAGACCTTCGCGAGACCGGCCTTCTCGGCGCCCGGCGCGACGCAGGCCTGGCTGGGGACGATCCACGAGGCGCTGGGCACCTTCAGTGTCGGCTACGAGGCCGACCCGCGCGACAGCGGCTGCAATCCACAGACGGTCAACCCCTTCCCCTGAGCTGGAGGAGCACGAGATGAAACGGATCGCCGCCCTTCTCCTGGTCCTGACGGCGGGCCTGCCGCTCGCGGCCCGGGCCGACCTCTGCGCGCTCGACCATGCTCCCGCGGCCACCCTGCTGCTGCCGTACTTCGAGGTCGACCTCGCGGACGCCGGCGGCAGGACCACGCTGTTCTCGATCAACAACGCCGCCGCCAGTCCGGTGCTCGCCCACGTGACCCTGTGGACCGACCTCGCCATCCCCACGCTGACCTTCGACGTCTACCTGACCGGCTACGACGTACAGACGATCAACCTGCGGGACATCTTCGCCGCGGGCCAGCTCCCGCAGACGGCGGACAAGGACCGTGACCCGGGGGATCTCACCAGCCCGAAAGGGTTCTACTCGCAGGACCTCTCCTTCCCCGGCTGCGAGAGCCTGCCGCCTCCGGCCCTCCCCGCCAGTTTCGTGGACCACCTGCGACGGGCCCATTCCGGCCAGCCGTCGCCGGTCTTCCAGGGGCACTGCTCCGGCATCAACTTCAATCAGCCGACGGTGGCGCGGGGGTACGCCACCATCGACGTGGTGAAGCGCTGCACGCTCCTGCGGCCCAGCGATCAGGGCTACTTCGGCGCGGATGGCGTGGCGGGGTTCGACAACGTCCTCTGGGGGGACTTCTTCTACGTCGATCCGGCCGGCCGCTTCGCCCAGGGGGACAACCTGGTGCGGATCGAGGCCGATCCCACCCGTTTCAGCGGCGGCGTCACCTTCTACGGGCGCTACGTCAGCGCCGGCGCCGACGGCCGCGAGCCCCTGCCCACCTCCTGGGTCTCCCGATACCTGAGCGGTGGCCCCTTTGACGGCGGCACCCACCTGGTCGTCTGGAGGAGTGTGCCCTGGGCCGGCAACCCGTTCCCGTGCGGCACTTCGCCGGCCGGTTATCCACAGGGCCAGCAGAAGCTGATCGTCTTTGACGAGGAGGAGCACCCGGTCGACCTCAATGTCGCTCCGGTGGAGCTCCCGTCGCCGATTCCCACTCCGTTTCCTGGCGGGGCGGCCCGGGTGATGGCGGGCGGGGGGGCTCTCCCCCTCCCCTTTAACTTCGGCTGGTTCCTCATGGATCTCAAGCCGTTCATGAACGCCCTGGGCGATCCGTACGCGCAGGGCTGGGTGGGGCAGGTGTCGAGCTCGCAGGGGCGGTACAGCGTCGGCTTCCAGGGCACGCATCTGAACAGCCTCTGCGCCACCGCCGCCGACCGCTGTCCGGGGGGCCAGCCGGCCGACTTCGCGCAACTGTGCGTGGGTCCGACCCAGGCCGGGCAGCCGGCCCACTTCACCGTGACCCCGCGGGGTTGCTTCTCGTCGAGTTGCACCAAGACGGTCCACACCGGCTGCGCCGTCCAGGACAACGGAGCGTTCCTTCAGCTCGACGCCCTGGTCTGCCTCCAGGAGCAGATTACTCAGGGTCCCTGCACGGCGGACTGCAACGGCGGCGGCACGGCCTCCTGTGACTCCGGGGCCCTCGCCGCGGGCAACTACACGGCCAATCTGGGACTATTGACGCTGAATTTCCAGGTCCCCAGCGCGACCGGATCTTGTGTCTCGATCCCCTAAGCGCGAGCGGTCTGTATCCCGGCTGTCAGGTCCCGGTAGTAGAAGCCCACCCAGAGCAGGAAGGGGAGGGCGAATTTGAACGCCAGGTCGAGCACGTGATAGGCGAGCCCCCAAAAGTTGCGGGAGAAGGCGCCGTAGTGGGCCACGCTCCAGGGCCCGAGCTGCGTGGCGTAGGTGAACTTGACGTAGAAGAAGATCAGGAAGATGTCGAAGAAGATGGTGGCCAGGAAGGCCCAGCCGAGGTTCTCCAGGCGGCGGCGCCAGGGGATGGCCGGCACGGCGAGGAACAGCACGCCGAGCATGATGAGATGGAAGTGGACGTCGGTCACCCGGAAGGAGTGGACCAGGCTCGTGGCGGGGGGGAAGTCGCGCCGCGAGATGTAGGCGAAGTGGTTGTCCTTGCGCAGCAGGTCCGTCACGCTCGGGTACTCCGTGAGGTGGACCAGGTTCTGCGCGCTCCCCAGCAGGAAGCGGTTATAGACGGGCGTCATCAGCAGCCAGAGCAGGGCCACCGGCAATATCCAGAGCAGGGCGTTGCGGATGAGCCGGAGGGCCCAGCCCGGCCGCGGGTCCGGCGCCTTTCCCGAAGCCATCAGGCGGCCGGCTCTGCGGGCGGCGCGGCGAAGCGGTTCGCCCAGAAGATCCAGAGCATCACGCCGAACAGGATGACGATCGTCTGCCAGATCACGGTATGCGAGGTGTCGAAGATCCGCGGGAAGTAGACCCCGGTCAGGAAGAGCACCACCACCCGGACCAGGTTCACCACCTGGATGGCGACGATCCCGAGGCCGAGCCCGGCCAGGCGCGACTTCCAGGAGGCCGGGAAGGCGAGAACGGCGGCGAGGAAGATCAGCATCGCCTCCACCCCGTTGCAGCCGTTGCGGATGTTCACCGCAAAGCGCAGGCTGCGGATGACGGTCCCGGCCATGGTGACCCGCTGGCCGAGGACGTTGAGCACCGCGCCGCTCACGCGGGCGATGCCGCCGGTGAGGGGCTCGATGGCATGGTCGTTGACCCAGTTGAGCGAGATCAGGGCGAACCCGCCGCCGAGCAGCACGGCGAACAGGACGAGGAAGGTCAGCTCCCGCCGGTTGCGCCGCCAGAAGGGGGTAGCCTCGGCGGCCGGAGGCTTCGGAGATACGGGGGACTTCTTGCGGGCCATACGGTGCGCGATTCCAAAGTTGAAGATGGAGAGGAGATCTTAGGGGGATCGGGGCGAGGTGTCCAGCCCGGGGACATCCCCT
This sequence comes from Thermoanaerobaculia bacterium, assembly GCA_045807625.1. GTDB lineage: Bacteria > Acidobacteriota > Thermoanaerobaculia > Multivoradales > UBA5704 > DATARR01. The sequence continues at coordinate 23,006 of JBJMHA010000008.1, forward strand.
GCCCGAATCGGATGGCTAGGAAGCGCGCAGAGACGGAACTTTTCGATAGACCTTCTGGAGAAGCTCGTCGAGCTCTCGGGCCGTGTTGCTTGGCGGCTTGCCCTCCAGGCCTTTCCGGGCCAGGCGCTCGGCTTCCGCGTAATCCCGACAGCTCCAGGCGAGAGCAGCGGCGCTCCGGTAGAGGATGGACCGGGTAGGCTCCTCGTCCCGAGTCTCCTCCCAGACCTCGGCCGCCCTCCTTTCGAGGTCGAGCGCCCGGCGGAAAAGCTCTCTCGCGACCTCGGGATTCTGGGCCAGGACCGCCTCCTGCGTTCGCTCCATGGCGGATTGATGAAGGCTGGCGCTGGAAGCCTGGTCTCTCATGGTTTCACCACCCTCAACAGCGGTCTGCTGAGCTCCACGATCGCGATCAGCCCATGCTCCATCCCGACCGGGGAATGGTTCTGCATCTGGATGATTTTTTCCCGGACCCGTCCACGGATAGCTCCTTCCGTGCCTCTCCGGATTCCGGAGATCTCCAGGAGGATCGAGTCCTGGAACTGGTCGTCGCCTTCCGGCGCGAGCCAATAATCGAAGCCGGTGCCCTGCCACGATTGGGAAACCACGGTCTTCTCCGTCAAGCGGCAGAGGACGAGCAGGGCCAGGCCGTAAGCGCCGTTCTCCGTCGTCCTTTCGTCGTGCCGGTGAGCATTTCTCATCTGTCCGCTGATTCGAAGCCGTTCCAGGAGAAGCCGCTCCGTGAATTCACCTTCCACCTGCAAGGCGACTGTCAACCCGTGCCCCTGGCTCTCCAGGCAGACCGACGCCGCCTCGGCCAGGACCGTTCCCCAGGCCGGCGTGAGCCCGGGCATGCCGTCCATCAGCGAGGAGAGCGCGAGCTTCTGTGGAGAGGACAGTCGGTCTGCTCCCGATTCCGGCCTTCATGGCCTGATTCTACTCTTGTGCGACAGAGAAAGGGACGGCGCGTATTTACGTTACCACACCCCCTGCCCTCTTCATTGACATCCCCCCGCCCCCGGCATAGGATGCCGCGGATCTGGAGCGACCCCCACCCATGGCCAAGAACCTGACGCCGAAGACGACGATCCTCGACGCCAAGCAGATGGCCCGGATCATTCGCCGGATGGCGGGGGAGATCGCCGAGCGCCATCACGGCAACCTCGGCACGGTCCTCCTGGCCGGCATCCGCACCCGCGGCGTCCCCCTCGCCGAGAAGATCGCCGCCGAGATCGAGCGCATGGAGGGGATCAAGCTCCCCGTCGGCGTCCTCGACATCACCCTCTACCGCGACGACCTCTCGACCGTCGGCCCGCAGCCGCTGGTCAAGGGGACCCATCTGCCGCGGTCGATCGACGACTGCGCGGTCATCCTCTGCGACGACGTCCTCTACACCGGCCGCACCGTGCGGGCGGCGCTCGACGAGCTGATCGACTTCGGCCGCCCCCGCATGGTGCAGCTCGCCGTGCTGATCGACCGCGGCCACCGCGAGCTGCCGATCCAGGCCGACTTCGTGGGCAAGAAGGTCCCCACCTCGCAGAGCGAGATCATCGAGGTCTCCTTCCTCTCCACCGACGAGACGGAGCAGGTGCGCATCCTGGAGCGCCCGGCCGCCCCATGACGCCGGAGACCCCCATCCGCTGGCAGCGCAAGGATCTTCTGGGGATCGCCGAGCTCTCCCCGGCCGAGATCGAGCTGATCCTCGACACCGCCGAGTCGTTCAGCGAGATCGGCGAGCGGACGATCAAGAAGGTCCCCACGCTGCGGGGCAAGACGGTGCTCAACCTCTTCTTCGAGGCCTCGACCCGCACCCGCTCGAGCTTCGAGATCGCCGAGAAGCGGCTGTCGGCCGACAACATCAACTTCTCGACCTCCGGCTCGGCCCTGGAGAAGGGGGAGACGCTGGTCGACACGGCTCTCAACCTCCAGGCCATGGCGCCGGACCTGGTGGTCATCCGCCACGCCCATCCCGGGGTCCCCCACATGCTGGCGAGGCGGATCAAGGCGGGGGTGATCAACGCCGGCGACGGCGCCCACGAGCACCCGACCCAGGCGCTGCTCGACGCCTTCACCATCCGCCGCCACAAGGGGAGGCTCGCCGGGCTCAAGGTGGCCATCCTGGGCGACATCGAGCACAGCCGGGTGGTGCGCTCGAACATCCATCTGCTCAACAAGATGGGAGCCCGGGTGACGATCGGCGGGCCGCGCACCCTGATGCCGGTCGAGATGGAGGCGATGGGCGTTGAGGTGGCCTACACGCTGGAGGACGCGATCCGCGACGCCGACGTCATCATGATGCTGCGCGTCCAGCTCGAGCGGCAGGGGCGGATGGCCTTCCCCTCGGTCAAGGAGTACTTCCAGATCTTCGGCCTCACCACCGCCCGCCTCGCGGCGGCGAAGGAGGACGTCATCATCATGCACCCCGGCCCGATGAACCGCGGCACCGAGATCGCGAGCGAGGTGGCGGACGGCCCCTACTCGGTGATCCTGGAGCAGGTCACCCACGGCGTCTCGGTGCGCATGGCCATCCTCTACCTGCTCTCCGGCGTGCACGAGGAGACCGTCTGATGGCGAGGCTTTGGATCCATGGCGGCCGGGTGATCGATCCCAGCCAGGACCTCGACGAGGCGCTCGACCTGCTGGTCGAGGACGGCCGGGTGACGAAGCTCGACGGCCGCCTCAAACCTCCCAAGGACGCCGAGACCTTCGACGCCTCGGGCCTGGTGGTCGCGCCGGGGCTGATCGACATCCACGTCCATCTGCGCGAGCCGGGGCAGGAGTACAAGGAGACGGTGCGCACGGGCACCCTGGCCGCGGCGGCCGGCGGCTTCACCGCGGTCGCCTGCATGGCCAACACCGATCCGGTGAACGACAACCGGTCGGTGACCGAGCACATCCTGCTGGAAGCCCAGCGCCACGGCCACGCCCGGGTCTATCCGATCGGCGCCATCAGCAAAGGGCTGCTGGGGGAGGAGCTGGCGGAGATCGGCGAGATGGTGCGCGCGGGGGCACGGGCGGTCTCGGACGACGGCAAGCCGGTGATGAACGCCGAGCTGATGCGCCGGGCCCTGCTCTACGCCCAGCACTTCAACATCCCGGTGATCCAGCACGCCGAGGACCTGACCCTCACCGGCAGCGGCGTGATGCACGAGGGGGTGTGGTCCACGAGGCTGGGCCTGCCCGGCATCCCCGGCGCCTCCGAGGATGTGATGGTGGCGCGCGACCTCATCCTTGCTGAAGACACCGCCGGCCGCTACCACGTCGCCCACCTCTCGACGGCGCGCAGCCTCGACATGGTACGGCGGGCGAAGGGCCAGAGGATCGGCGTCACCTGCGAGGTGGCCCCCCACCACCTCATCCTCACCGACGAGGAGGTGGCGAGGAGCGGCTTCTCGACCAACACCAAGATGAAGCCTCCGCTGCGCTCGGAGAAGGACCGCGCGGCGCTGCTCAATGGCCTCGCCGACGGTGCGGTCGACTGCATCGCGAGCGACCACGCGCCGCACCACGCCGACGAGAAGGACGTGCAATTCAGCATGGCACCCTTCGGCATCGTGGGTCTGGAGACCACGCTCAGCCTCTGCCTGGACCGCTTGGTCCGGCCGGGGATCCTCAGCCTGCCGCGCCTGATCCACCTGCTCTCGACCGGCCCGGCGCGGGTGCTCGGCGTACCCGGTGGTACCCTGAAGGAGGGGAGCCCGGCGGACGTGACGGTCTTCCATCCCGACGAGGAGGTCACGCTGAGCAAGGCCTCCTTCCGCAGCAAGGGGAAGAACACGCCTTTCGACGGGTGGAAGCTCCAGGGCCACCCGGTAGCAACGTTCCTCGAAGGCCGGCGGACGCTCGTCTCGTAGCTCCTTCGGGGACAGGAGTTCCGATGATCTCGAAAGCTTTTCCGTGGATCGCGCTCGGCGTCGCCGGGCTACTGGCCGCGCCAGCCCTTTCCCAGACGGTTTCCCAACCGGCGCCCCCGCCCGTCCCCATGGTCGACCGCCAGGCGGCTCTGGATTCGCTCGTGGCCGCCGAGAAGGCCTTCGCCCGGACGGCGGCGGAGAAGGGGACGCGCGACGCCTTTCTCGTCTTCCTGGCCGACGATGGGCTGATGTTTCAGCCCGATCCGGTGAACGGCAAGGAGTCCTGGCGGGCCCGTCCGGCGCCGCCGGGTTTCCTCTCGTGGTATCCGGTCCACTCGGAGGTCTCGCTGGCGGGCGATCTGGGCTTCAACACCGGCCCCTATGAGTACCGGGACAAGCCCGCGGACAAGCCGGTGGTCTTCGGGCAGTTCGCGACGATCTGGAAACGGCAGGCCGACGGCTCGTGGAAAGCGGCGCTCGACCTCGGCGCGACCACCCCCGAGCCCCCCTCGCCGGTGGCTCCGGCGATCTCTCTGACCGGTCCCGCCAGGGTGGAGGTGACCGCCGTTCCCAAGGTAGATTTCGGAGCGGCGATAGCCGCGTTGCTCGACGCCGACCGCGCCTTCGCCACGGCCACCCAGGAGAAGGGGAGCCCCGTAGCCTATGAGGGGGTGCTGACCGACGACGTCCGTCTGCTGCGCGCGAGCCGGCAGCCGATCCTCGGCAAGGCGGCGGCCCGGGCCTTCCTGGCGGAGAACCCGATGCCGACCACCTGGGAGCCGCTCGGCGGCGGTATCGCGACCTCGGGGGACCTCGGCTACACCTACGGCTTCGTGAAGCGGCACGAGGACGGTCCGGAATCCCCCTGGATCAACACCTCCAACTACCTTCGGGTCTGGCGCAAGGAGAAGGAGGGCCCCTGGAAGTTGGCCTTCGAGGTCTTCAGCCCCCGCCCCAATAAGCCGAAGCCCTGATGGCGGGCCGGACCTTTCTGCTTCCGGTCTTCCTGATCGCCCTCGCCTGCTCTCAGGGGGGAGAGGCGATCACCCAGGATCCGGCTCCCTCCCCCGCGCCCAAGCCCGCCGTGCTCGCCGTCCGCGCCTCGGCCGACCTCGCGGCACGCACCCGGGAGGGTGGGTTCTTCCGCTGGGGCGTCCCCCGCCTCCCCGGGCTCAAGGTGGAGGTGGGGCCGGAGGCGTCCGGCGACGCCGTGGTCTGGGTGACCATCCTGCCGGCGTCGCGCCCGGTGGCGGATCTGCTCAAGGGTCTGCCCGTGGAGCTCGGGGACGCGATCGTCCTCGGAGGCACCCGCTATCCGGAGCCCGGCCAAGCCCTGGCGTTGCGGATCCCCGAGGCGGTGAAGCCGACCTGGGTGGTGGCCGGTCCGGCGGGGGAGGGATTGACCGCTCTGGCGGACGAGGTGCTCTTCCGCCTCGCGGCCTCGATGACCGGCCTGCGCCGGGGGCGGCGGGGCGCTCCGCTCGACGTGGACTACCTGCTGCGTGAGACCCCCTGGATGGAGAGGAGCGGCAAGTGGGCCCGCGCGGCAGAGGGCGGCTGGAGCCTGGACCGCGCGGCCGAGCGGGACGACCTCGCCGAGTGGGATCGCGCTTTCAAGAGGCTGGCTCCGCTGGGAGGGAGACACGTCCTCGTGCTCGTCCCTCCCGCCGAGCACGACCGTCCGGAGCTCGCCCGCCTGGCGATTCAACTGGATCTGGCCGTGCGCGAGATGGCCTCCCGGGTCCCGGTCGAGCTCCCCGCGTCCCCTTCCCCCTCCCTCATCACCGTCGTCGTCGAGCCGGACTACGCGGCCCAGGGGCGCCACGCGGGTGAGATCGGCGAGGCCGTGCGTGGCCGCCGGGCCGACCTGCACCTCGTCTACCACCCGGACGACCTTCCGGCCTACCGCTACGCGCTGGCCGGCGTGCTGCTCGACCGCGCCGGGCTCGCCGCGAAGCTCCCGCCGGAGATCGCCCACGGCGCCGCCCTCTGGCTCTCGCGCGACTGGTACGGCAAGCCCTATCCCGACTGGCTCCCCCTGCTCGCCGCCGCCCGCGTCCTCCCCGACGCGGAGGAGATCCTCGCCCGGGAGGAGCCGGAAGACTCATCGAATCTCCTTGCGACCCCTGCCGCCGCCGCGGTCATCGACCGGTTGTCGGGCTCCACGCTGAAGGAGAAGCTGGCCCAGCTCCCCTCGTCTACCAAGGTGGGGGAGATCTTCTCCTCGTTCCGCCTGGCGACGGAGCCTCCGGCCGTTCCCGCAAGAAAACAGGAGCCCTTCCTGAAAGGCGTCTCCCTCGCCATGCTCAACAGCCTGGAGGGGGGCTACCACGCCCCGGCGGTGGAGAAGCAGCTCGACGCCCTGTCCAAGCTCGGGGCCAACGCCGTGTCGCTCATGCCCTTCGCCTTCCAGCCGGGGGCGGACCGGCCGGAGCTGCGCTTCCTCAATCGGGGGCCGTCCAGCGAGACCGACATCGGTCTGATCCACGCGGCGCGGGCGGCGCGGGCGCGGGGGATCCGCGTCCTCTGGAAGCCCCACGTCTGGGTGTCCGGCGCCTCCTGGCCGGGGGAGATCGCGATGAAGAGCGAGGGAGACTGGGCCGCCTGGTGGCGGAGCTACCGGCGCTACGTCCTCCATCACGCCCTGCTCGCCCGCTGGGCCGGGGCCGACCTCTTCTGCGTGGGGGTCGAGCTATCGAAGACGGTCGGCCGCGAGGCGGAGTGGCGGGACCTGATCGCCGCCGTCCGTCTCGTCTACCCCGGTCCGGTGACCTACGCCGCCAACTGGTACGGCGACCTGGAGACCGTCCGCTTCTGGGACCGGCTCGACCTCATCGGCGTGGATACCTACTTCCCGCTGGCCGAGAAGCCCGGAGCGGGGAGGGCGGAGCTGGAGCGGGGGGCGCGGCTGGTGGCCGAGCGGCTGGCCCGGGCCTCGCGCCGCTCGAATAAACCCGTCCTGCTCACCGAGGTGGGCTTCGCGGCCAAGCGGGAGGCCTGGATGGAGCCGCACGTCGAGGGGGGTGGATATTCCGAGGACGACCAGGCCGCGGCCTACGAGGCCCTGCTCGCCGCCCTGGACCATCACCCCTGGCTGGCCGGCACCTTCGTCTGGAAGGCCTTCAGCGGGCAGGGATCGGACGGCGGCAGGGAGGCGGATTTCCGGTTCCAGGGGCGGAAGGCGGAGGGGGTGGTGAGCCGGTATTATGGAGGAGATCCGCGCCGTTGATCCCTCATCACCCCAGCCCTCTTCTCCCGTCCCCTCCCCCCTCCCTCACGGGGAGAAGAGGGAGAAAACCCTACGGGGTTTTATCTTGGAGGGCGGTTCCCCTCTCCCGGTGCGGGAGGGTGGGAGGGGTCGGGAGAGGGGCCAGGGGTGAGGGTTCGGGGCGGAAGGCTGGCATAATACCCGCGCCATGCAGCACGACGACATCCTCCAGGATCTCCTAAAAACGGCCCTCGCCGCCGCGGACGCCGGCTCCCGCGTCGTGACCCGCTACTTCCGCGCCGCCGGGCTGGAGGTACGGCGGAAGGCGGAGAACGACTTCGTCACCCAGGCGGACAAGGAGAGCGAGGCCGCCATCCTCGCCGAGATCCGCCGACGCTTCCCCGACCACCGCATCCTGGCGGAGGAGGGGAGCGGCGCCGGCCAGGGGTCTGGCGACTACGAGTGGCTGATCGATCCGCTCGACGGCACCACCAACTTCCTCCACGGCCTCCCGGTCTACTGCGTCTCCATCGCCTGCCGCAAGGGGGACGAGCTGCTCGCGGCGGTGATCCAGGACCCCGAGGGGAACAACCTCTTTTCGGCCACGCGCGGGGGCGGAGCCGCCTGGAACGGCCGGCGCATGGAGGTCTCCGGGCAGGACGGTCTCAAAGGCTCCTTCCTCGCCACCGGCTACCCCTGGCGCGCCCTGCCGACCCTCGACTTCTACCTCGGCATCTTCCGCGACGTCTTCCCGCTCTCCAAGGCCATCCGCCGGTGCGGCTCGGCGGCGCTCGACCTGGCCTATACCGCCGCCGGGGTCTACGACGGCTTCTTCGAGTTTCGCCTCTCCCCCTGGGACATCGGCGCCGGCATCCTGCTGGTCCGCGAGGCCGGGGGGATCGTCACCGATACCGACGGAGGAGCGGGCTCGTTCGCCAGCGGCAATGTCGTGGCGGGGGGACCGGCCGTCCACCGTGAGCTCCTCGCGATCGTCCAGCGTCACGCCAGCGAGTCGGCGATCGAGCGGCGGATCATGGAGCCGGCCACCCCGTGAAGGCGGACGCGGTCTCCCGGAGCCTGGAGGTCCAGATCCACCCCGGCGACATCCGCAAGCGGGTGCGCTACTTCTTCCTGGCGCGCCGCCACCTCGTCCTCGGGTCGCTGGTGGCGCTGCTCTATCTCGCCGGGGTCGCCCTCGCCGCCGCCGTGGCCCCGGGGGTCGTCGACGGCCTGATGAGCCGGCGGGAGTACCAGGGGCTGATCTCCGAGCGGCGGCTCCAGGGGGAGCGCCTCCAGGCCCTGGTCAGCCGCATGGACGACCTCGACCGCCACGCCCAGGCGCTGGGCTTGAGGATGGACACGATCTTCCTCGTCTACGGCCTGCCGCCGGTCCAGCCGCGGGGATCCCGGCCCCCCGCCGCGGCCGACTCGCGGTCGATCTACGGCGAGACCCTCGCCGAGGGGCGGCGCTTGCAGGGCCGGGTCCGGGAGCGGCTCCAGGGGCTCGACCGCTCGCTGGACGCGGTGCGCGCCTTCGAGGCCTCGCATCCGGAGGAGGTGCGGACCACCCCCTCGACCTGCCCCCTGCGCGGCGGCGACCTGGTGCTCATCGGCTCCTTCGGCAGGCGTCGCAGCCCGTTCACCCATGAGATGGAGGTCCACTCCGGCGCCGACCTCGCGGCGCCGGTCGGCACCCCCATCCGCGCCACCGCCGACGGCGTGGTCGCCTTCGCGGGGCAGGTGCCGCTCGGCCGCAGCCCCCTCTGGTACCGCTACGGCAACCTGGTGATCGTGCGGAACGGCGACGGCTTTTTCACCCTCTTCGGCCACGACGAGCGGGTCGAGGTCCGCGCGGGGCAGCGGGTGAAGCGGGGGGATCTGCTCGCCACCGTGGGCAAGACGGGTTGGGCCATGAGCCCCCACCTCTACTATGAGATCCGCCGCCGGGACGCCGGCGGCGTCTACCGTCCGGTCGATCCGCTGATCTACATCCTGGACCGCCACTGGCCCAACGAGGACCGGCTCCTGGTCGCGGCGCGCACCGCCCCGCCGCTCCTGGAGTTCGAGCCGCTGCCGGTGCCGCTGGTTGACCCTAAAATCGCGCCACGCAGGAAAGCAGGAGCTTCATGAATCGCAGCACCGCCGAGCCCGCCGCCCCCACCCTGATCATCCCCCAGGGCCTCCGGATCGAGATCGACCCCGAGGGACAGCTCTCGATCCACGCCCCCGGCAACCTGGTCGTCCAGAATTCGGGCAAGTACGGAGTGCTCGAATCGATGGGGGGCTCCATCCGCATCGACCGCGGTGTCGAGGTCGAGGCGATCACCGTGCGCTGCCCCGAGACCTGCTACGTGCAGGGGTTCCTCACCGCCTGGAAGGTCAACGCCCGCTCGCTTCACCTGGAGGAATCGGCGCGGGCCCACGTGGTGCTCCAGGAGACGGAGCGGCTGGAGATCGGGCGCGACGCCCGGCTGGTGGGCAATTTCTCGTCCGAGCGGGAGCTGGTGGGCCTGTTCTCCCGCTTCGCCCACCAGGTGCGCTCGCTGCCCTTCCGCTTCGAGCGGCGGACGCCCCCGGCGGAGCTGCCGGAGGCGGCTCCCCAGGAGAAGAACGAGGAGAAGGTGGTGCAGGGGGCCCAGTTCCCGCCGCCGCCCCCGGAGCCCTCGCCGGCCGAGCTGCCGGAGCCGCTCCTCTTCGCCCTGCTCCTGCTGGAGCGGGAGTCCGAGCGGCGCATCCACCCCGCCACCTCCCAGCGGGCGGTCGACGAGGTGGTCAAGCTCCTCCACGAACAGGACCTGGAGACCCTGGGCCTCACCTACAAGACCCTCTTCAAGCGGATCGCCGAGCCCCGCGAGGACGTCCAGCGGGCGGAGGAGCTGGTGCGGCAACACTTCACGGGCGAAGTGACGGTAGGATAGGCGCCCTTCGAGGGAGGGGGTCCAGTGAACGTTTTCGACGAATTCGAGTGGAGAGGGCTGGTCTACGACGCCACCCCGGGGCTGCGCGAGCTGCTGGGCCAGGAGAAGCTGACCGCCTACATCGGCTTCGACCCCACAGCGGCCAGCCTGCACGTGGGCTCGCTGCTGCCGATCCTGGGGCTCGCGCGGCTGCAGCTCTTCGGGCACTCGCCGATCGCCATCGCCGGGGGTGGCACGGGGATGATTGGCGATCCCAGCGGCAAGACCCAGGAGCGCCAACTGCTGTCGAGCGAGAAGATCGAGGAGAACCTCCAGGGGATCAAGGCGCAGCTCGCCCGCTTCCTTGACTTCGACGCCAGGGAGAACCCGGCCCGCATCGTCAACAACGCCGACTGGCTGGCGGTGATCCCCCTGGTCGACTTCCTGCGCGACATCGGCAAGTACTTCACGGTCAACGCTATGATGGCCAAGGAGTCGGTGCGGCGGCGGCTGGAGTCCGAGGACGGCCTCTCCTTCACCGAATTCAGCTACATGCTGCTCCAGGCCTACGACTTCCTGGTTCTCTACGACCGCTACGGCTGCCGCTTGCAGATGGGGGGGAGCGACCAGTGGGGGAACATCCTGGCCGGCGCCGATCTGATCCGGCGCCTGCGCGGCGAGGGAGCCTCCGAGCTTGGGGTGCAAAAGAAGCTCGCGCACGGCCTGGTCTTCCCGCTGGTAACCACCTCCTCGGGGGTGAAGTTCGGCAAGACCGAGGCGGGGACGGTCTGGCTCGATCCGGCCCTGACCTCCCCCTTCCGCTTCTATCAGTTCTGGATCAACACCGACGACCGCGACGCCGTCCACTATCTCAAGTCCTTCACCTGGCTCACCCGCGAGGAGATCGCGGAGCTGGAGGAGACGCTGCGCACGGCCCCCCAGGAGCGCGAGGCGCAGAAGCGGCTGGCCCGCGAGGTCACCCGGATGGTCCACGGGGAGGACGCGCTGGCGAAGGCCGAGCGGGCCACGGCGGTCCTCTTCGGCGCCGAGATCTCGGCCCTGGAGCCCCGCGAGGTGAGCGACATCTTCGCGGACATCCCCTCGTCCGAGATCTCGAAAGCCCAGCTCCAGGACGGGCTCTCCCTGGTCGACCTCCTGGTCGCCGCGGGGCTGGCCCCCTCCAAGGGGGAGGCCCGCCGGGCCATCCAGGGGGGCGGCATCTACCTCAACAACCGCCGGGCGGCCGAGGAGAAGAAGGCCGTCACCCCGGACGACGCGATCGGCGGCGAGCTGATCGTGCTCCGCAAGGGGCGGAAGGAGTACCGGCTGGTCCGGGTGACGGGGTAAAAAACCGAACGCGTTCAAAACTCTTGACATAAGTCCCTGGCACCTCTACTCTGTAGTTGAACGCGTTCAATTCAACGCGTTCGTCCTCGGGAGGAGACGCCATGAAGACCGATTTCGTCGTCGTCACCTACTGCTTTTACCTCGCCGTCAGTATCTGCCTCACCATCTGGGTCGCGCGCACCCTGCACCGCAACGGCCGGCTGTTCCTGGTCGACGTTTTCCACGGCAACGAGTCCCTGGCCGACTCGGTCAACCACCTCCTGGTGGTCGGCTTCTACCTGATCAACTTCGGCTATGTGACCCTGGCGCTCAAGCTCGGGTACGACGTGACCAACGCCCGCGGCTCCATCGAGGCGCTCTCCCAGAAGGTCGGCTACGTGCTCCTGGTCCTCGGCCTGATGCACTTCTTCAACCTCTACGTCTTCAGCCGCATCCGTCGCCGCGCCGTGCTGGAGACCGCGCCCCCTCCGGTCGCTCCCGACGCCTGCGTGATGGTGAGCCGCTGACCCGGAGAGGAGGAGACGATGAAGCTCTGGGCCGAGAAATACCACCACTCCTCGTGCAGCCCCGGCGCTCCCGCCCCGCAGCCGGCGGACGCCGTGCTCACCGTCCTCTACGACGATCGCTGCGCGCTCTGCCGCCGGGCCCGTGCCTGGCTCGCGGACCAGCCCAAGTACGTCTCCATGGCGTTCCTTCCGGCCGGCTCCAACGAGGCCCGGCGGCGCTTCCCCGATCTCGATCACGGCTCCTCCCTGGAGGAGCTGACCGTCGTGGGTTGGGGAGGGGAGGTCTACCGCGGGGCCAAGGCCTGGGTGATGTGCCTCTGGGCGCTCAAGAAATACCGCTCGGCATCCCTGCGGCTGTCCGAGCCGGAGATGATCCCCGTGGCCCGGCGGCTCATCGCCTGGGTCTCCAGGAACCGGTTCTGGATTGGAGAGGCCGCCGGATGGACGAAATGACCGGGCCGGTCCTCCAGGAGGAGAAGGCGGAGAAGAAGGTCCGCAAGGGGGAGCGCACCCGCGCCCAGATCCTCGAGGCCGCCCTCGACCTCTTCCTGGAGCGGGGGTACGACGAGACCACCATGCGCGCCATCGCCGAGCGGGCCGGCGTGGCGGTGGGGAACGCCTACTACTACTTCCGCTCCAAGGAGCACCTGATCCAGGCCTTCTACGAGCGGACCCACCACCAGCACCTGGAGGCGAGCCGCGAGATCCTGGCCCGCGAGCGCGGCCTGCGCGAGCGCCTCCTGGGGGTGATGCGGGCCAAGCTCGACACCATCATGCCCTACCACAAGTTCTCGGGCGTCCTCTTCAAGACGGCCGCGGACCCGGCGAGCCCGCTCAACCCGTTCAGCCAGGAATCCGAGCCCATCCGGCGGCAGTCGACCGAGCTGTTCGCCGAGGTGGTGAACGGCGCGGACACCCGCCTGACGCCGGACCTCGCCGCGGCGCTCCCCAACCTGCTCTGGGTCTACCACATGGGGATCATCCTCTTCTGGATCCACGACAGCTCGCCGGGCTGCCGCCGCAGCTATCACCTGATGGAGCGGTCGGTGAAGCTGATCCTGCGGCTGGTCTCGCTCTTCCAGTTCCCCCTCCTGCGGCCGTTCCTCAAGGAGCTCCTGGGGATGGTGGCGGAGCTGCGGGCGCCGGTGGGGGAGGGGGCGGCCGGGCAATCTTGAGGCCTCGGAGCGGTCTGCCCTCCGAGGCCTCACCCCCTGGCCCCCTCTCCACTCACGTGGAGAGGGGGAAAACAACCCTCCGATTTCGCTGACGCTGATCTCCGGGCCCTCCCTCTCCACGAAGTGGAGAGGGACCGAGGGTGAGGCTTCGGAGGGCAGGACGCCCCGAGGCCAACGCCCTTTGTAACGAACATCCCACCCACCCCACCCGTACAATACCCCCGTGATCACCGCATTCGCTCTTTCCGCAGCCCTTCTCCTCGCCACGCAGACTCCGGCTCCGGCGCCCGCGGCCCCCGCCGCCGTTCCGGTCTCCACCCTCGAGCTCCCCGTCCAGATCCTCGACCCCAGGGGGGAAATCCCCAAGGCCCTCCAGGCCGGGGACCTCGCCGTGATCGACTCCGGCCAGAGGAGGCCGGTCACCGCCCTGGGACCGCTCTCCCGGCCGTGGCGGATCGTCGTCTACGTCGACCGCGTCCTCACCGGCTCGCGCACCCTGCGCGCCTCCGCCGGCACCCTGGCCGAGCAGGCGTCGCGCCTGGCCGCCCTGGGGACGGTGGAGGTGGTGGTGGCCGAGCCGCAGCCCCGGGTGGCCCTGGGGCCCACGCGCGAGATCCCGGCGATCGACGAGGCCCTCTCCAAGCTCTGGCTGGAGAACGACGGGCGGGACGACGTCCGCGTCCTGCGCCAGCGCTTCCGGGACGAGAAGGCGGAAGGCGGGGCCGATCCCGCCGAGCGGGCCACCCAGGCGATCGAGGCCGAGGCGCGGCTGGTCCGCCGCCAGCAGGACGCCTTCGCCGAATGGCTGAACGCCCAGGGGGGCGATGGGCCGCGGGCCGTCTTCCTGGTGAGCGATGGCTTCGACGTCAATCCGGCGAAGTTCTACCGCGGCTCTCTCGCCGAGGGGGAGGGGGCGCTCGAGAAGACGGCGGCGGAGGCCGCCCGCACGGCCGCGGCGCTCGGCTGGGCCGTCTATCCCCTGCCGGTCGGCGATTCCACCCTGCCGGACCTCCGGAAGGTCAAGCCGCGCTCCACCCCCCAGGTGCCGCTCGGCGGCACGATCACCCTGGGACGCAAACCGCCGGCGGGGACGGAGCAGCCGCCGCCCCCGCCGGTCCTCCTGGCCCCCCAGGAGCCGCTGAATTGGCTGGCGGTGGCGACCGGCGGCGAGGTCCTCCTGCAGACCTCGGACGTACCCGCGACCCTCGCCCGCCTCGCCGCCCGCTTCGCGGTGCGCTACGAGGCGCCCCGCCCCCTGGACGGCCGGCCGCGCGCCCTGGAGGTCGTCGCCACCCGGCAGGACCTCAAGCTGCGGGCCCGGCGCTGGGACGTGGAGGGCGTGCCGGAGTGGATCGCCGCCGAACGGGCCGGCCGCGTCGCCGATGGGGAGGAGGAGGTGGGGCTGGAGATCTCCTCCCACCTCCAGAAGCCCGCGGCGGTGGGGGAGCCGGGGGCCCTGGACCTGCGGATCGAGTCGCCGGAGGTCCCGGCCGGCCCCCTGCGCGTGACCCTCGCCGGCCCCGGCGGGCGCGGGGCGGTCCACCACATCCTGACCGCCGCCGACCGCGCCGGCTCCGAGCCCAACGTCTACCACCTGCCGGTGACCCTGCCCGAAGGGGCGGACGCCGTGGCCGTGCTGGTCGAGCCGCTGGCCGGCGGCGTCTGGGGCGGGCAGGTGGTCACGCTGAGCGGCGCGCCGCCGGAGGCCCCCGCGGCGGTCTCCGTGATCCGTCCCGGCATCCGCCTGGTGGCCCCCTCCGGCGCCGGCCTCGCCGGCAAGGTCCGCCTACGGGTGAACGGCGAGGGGGCGGGGATCGCCCGCGTCGACGTCAAGCTGGGCGAGCGCACCGCCGCGAGCTGCGGCAAGGTCCCCTGCGAGGCCGAGGTCGACCTCGGCCGCCGGGTGCGCCCGCAGATCGTCCAGGGGGTGGCCTACGGCGCCGACGGCCAGGAGCTGGCGCGCGACTGGGTGCGCCTGAACGATCCCAACGAGGGCTTCGGCGTGCGCATCGTCCAGCCCGCCGGCCGGCAGGGGGTGGGGCCGGTCGACGTCGAGGCCGACGTGCGGGCGCCGGCCGGCCGCAAGATCGAGAAGGTCGAGATGTACTGGAACGACGAGCTGGCCGCCACCCTCTACGCGCCGCCGTTCCGCCACCGCGTCAACGTGCCGCGCAACCGGTCCGTCGGCTACCTCCGCGTCACCGCCCGCCTCGACGACGGCTCCACGGCCGAGGACTCCATGTCGCTCAACACCACGGAGCTGGGCACCCACATCGACGTCCGCCTGGTGCAGCTCGCCGTGGTGGTGACCGACGCCAACGGCAAGCCGGTCCCCGGGCTCCCCAAAGAGGCCTTCCGGCTCCGCCAGGACGGCCAGGAGCAGGAGATCTCGGCCTTCGAGAACGCCGGCGAGCTGCCGCTCACCGTAGCCCTCGCCATCGACAGCTCGGCCAGCATGTTCTTGAAGCTCCCGGACGTCCGCAAGGTGGTCGCCTTCCTGCTCAACACCGGCCTCACCGACCGCGACCGGGCGATGCTGATCGACTTCGACTCCAAGCCCCGGCTGGTCCGGCCGCTCACCCGCGACCTCTCCGCCGTGGTCTCGGCCCTGGACCAGCTCCAGCCGGACGGCGGCACGGCGCTCTGGGAGGCGATCTCCTTCTCGCTGCGCCAGCTCCAGGGGATCTCCGGCCGCAAGGCCCTGGTGATCTATTCGGACGGCATCGACGAAACCGAGCACGCCGCGTTCCCCGCCTGCCTGAGAGCGGCGCGCGAGAGCGGCGTCCCGATCTACCTGATCGTCTCGAACCCGCGGGAGGAAAGGGGAGAGGACGGCGGTTTCTTAAGCGAGCCCGCCTCCGCCAAGTTCCAGCGCCTGGCCGTGGCGGGGGGAGGGCAGGTCTACTTCATCCACCCGAACCAGGACCTAGGCGGCGTCTACGGCCAGATCCTCTCCGAGCTCCGCAGCCAGTACACCCTCGCCTTCTACCCCAAGGACACCGCGCCCCCCGCGGCCTGGAGCAAGATCGAGGTGGAGGTGAAGGGGCAGAAGGGGCTGACGGCGCGGACGGTGAGCGGGGTGCCGACGCGGCCGTAGGGCCGCGGAGGACGTTGGAGACCATTCCTCCCGCCGACAAAAAGAGGCCAGAGGGGACGGCCCCGCCACCGCCGTCCCTCTGGCAAAAGGTGTATCGATTGTCAATGAACGCGACTGCCCGCCTCGCGAGCGTATCCCTGGTGTGAGATGAGGCGGTCCTGCTCGTGCGTGCTGACCTGACGGCCGTGGGCGTCAGGCGGTGGTCGGGTGCGACGTGGGAGGCGGCGTCGCCGGAGGCTTCGGGTCGACCGTCGCCTTGGCCTTCGGACGGAAGGGCTTGAGGCTGAATTCGACCAGCTTCTCCGACCTGTCGCCGTAGCGCTGTTTGACTCCGCCGCGCAGGAAGGTCGCCAGCTTTCGGCCCTCCAGCAGCATCGCCTGCAGATTCTTCGTCGCCTCCTGTTTCGTGGCCTCCATCGCGGCCTGCTGCGCCGAGGCCGCCCGCGCGGCGTCCAGCTTCGCCTTCAGCTCCGCGCGGTAGGTGTCGAGCTGCGGGAAGTCGTGCGCGTTGGCCTCCATCGAGGCCAACAGACGCTCCCAGCCGTTCAACGTCGCTCCGTACTTCGGTTCCTTCGCCATGGTCTTTCTCCATCTGGGCCATAAGCGGCCCGTAATCCGTCGCCGAAAGTGGCGGCGGAAAATCCCGCGATCTGACGATCCCCGGAAGCCTGGCTGTTCCCATTCAGCGCTCTTCGACGAGCTTCCCGGGGAAGGGGTGTTGCAATGGGCGTACTATGCGGAATAGAATATGCCCTGTCAAGCCCCTTTCGAGAAATCGGTCTCCGGCTTGGCGCCAGAAGGTCGGTTCCTGGAGGGGGTCGTAGAGGGCTTCACCGGGTTTTACGCCGCTTTTAAGGAGTATTGACTGCATTGGAAACGGCATTCCCCGCTCTCTGAGCCGCTCGAAGGAGAGATCGGGGCTCATTCCCTGCGGAGAATTTTATGCGATACGGAGGGAATGTCGCACGAAGAGCTCGAAATGCCGCGTTCCCTGCTCTTGGCATGGCATTTCCCTCCTCTTCGAGCCGCGTTCCCTGCTCTTCGCGCCATCCGCGCTCCGGGGAATGGACCGCGAAGAGTCCTTCGGGAGGCGCGAAGGCGAGGGAATGGCTCCCGGCGAGCCCTTCGCGTCTCTCGAGGTGGAGCTCGCGGCGTTTTTCCTCGCCTTCGGACGGCTCGAAGGCCGGGGAATGAGGCTCGAAGAGGAGGAGATGAGGCTCGAAGAGTGGGGAACGCGGTGCCAAGAGGTCTTTGAATGACGCAAAGCCCTCTCCGGATGGGAGGGGGACGGGGGAATGAGGCTCGCCGGCCTGGACGCGCGGCGCCTCGCCCCCGGGCTCTTTGACAATTGATGGTTCAAGCCGGGGAGCGGATAGGGAACGCTCTCCGGCTCCCACCTTTCTTCGCGGCGGCCACACTTCAGGTCCTTCGCGCCCGGGACCCGTGTGCGCCGCCGCCCCGCCATTTCATTGGGAGCCGACAGGTGAACAGGTGCCAACCTCTTCGGCACGTACCACGACGTGGCCATGCTGATCGACTTCGGCACCAAGCCAAGCTTCCAAGTCGGAAGCTCGGAAGACAGAGCCGTATCTTCCGAATGGCGCTCCGCGGGAGATCTGGGAGAGCGTAGAAGCCTCCAACCTGGGCATGCATATCGTCTCGCCCGGCGCGGATAAGTGGGCTCGTTGAGGAATCTCAAGTTGAGGATCTCCTTCTCCGGCCCAGAGATACGGTCGCTCCTCTCCTCAGCCTGGAGTGCATATCGTCCCCGTATAACGTTCCGGCTGTAGAGACTTATACGTGCTCCGCCAAGGGGAAGTCCGTTGGAGGCTGCCAGTTAGCCCCTCTCGCTCTGACTCCGGATGAGTCCGACACCATCTCAGGAAGGCGTCGGCTTCTATGTGCACCGCTGAGCCGTTGACGTAGGGCGATGAAGAGTCGTAGAATGGTAGAACCTTATAGAATCAGAGACATACAATAGACGGAGAGCGCGGCCCCGGGAGACGATTTGGACCACGATATGCATTCTGGGGGGAAAAGGGCGGAAGGTTAATCTAGAGGTTGGCTGTCTCGCAAGCAGGATCGATAAGCAGCAGCAATAAGGAGGCAAAGCAATGGGAAGGATGAGATTGGCGCTCTTATTGGTTGTCACGCTTCTGCTCACATTCGTGGGACTGACTCACGCGGACGGTGGAACCCCCGTCTGCGAGTCCTTCTGCACCAAGCCCTCGTCACATCCCTGTCTGTGCCAGCATGAGGGAGGAGTTTTGACCACGTGCCTAGGGTGTATGAGCTTCTAGCGACGGTTCATAGTGCGAGC
>JBJMHA010000009.1:0-19881 GCA_045807625.1 Thermoanaerobaculia bacterium
CCCAGGCGGCGGTCTGGCGAAGCGACAGGCCGCAGAAACCGTAAACCAGCGCCAAACGCAAGAGGTCATCGGCACTGCGCACCGCCCGCCATCTCTGGGCCCCCCCGGTCTCCCGAAGGCTCTTCTCCAAATCCACGGCCGGCAGCGCGGCTCGAAGGAACTCCCACTCTTCTGTAAATGCCCGAAGATCGCTCATGGGCACTAGAATACACGATTAGAACCTCACTTTAAACGATAAAGTTAGCGCCTATGCCCTCACCGGGAGAGGGGAGAAGGACCGTTTCGATCTCCCGGTGAGGGAGGGCGGGAGAGGTCGGGAGAAGAGGGTTGGGCCCCTGGAGGGGATCAACGAGGGCCCTGGCACTGGGCTTGCTGATCCCGCTGCGGTAAGCTCGCGGCACTTTTGAGTTTGGACCGGCAAACGTCAACTTTCCTAGGTGGTGCTCATGGTCAAGACCCCTGACGTCGAAGTCGCTGATCCGGCCACCGGCACGCACGCCGGGGACGCCGTTCCCGGGCGGGGAGGCTTCTTCGGCCACCCCCGGGGGCTCGCCACCCTCTTCTTCACCGAGTTCTGGGAACGCTTCAGCTACTACGGCATGCGCGCGCTGCTGACCCTGTTCATGACGGCGTCGGCCGTCAAGGGGGGGCTGGGCTTCACGACCGAGCGGGCGGGGGCGATCTACGGCCTCTACACCGCCTTCGTCTACCTGTTGGCCCTGCCCGGCGGCTGGCTGGCCGACCGCCTGCTCGGCCAGCGGCGGGCCGTCTTCTACGGCGGCTGCATCATCGCGGCCGGCCACTTCAGCATGGCGATCCCCAGCGAGTCGACCTTCTACCTGGGGCTGGTCCTGATCGTCATCGGCACCGGCCTGCTCAAGCCGAACGTCAGCGCCATGGTCGGCGATCTCTATCCGGAAGGGGGGGCCCGCCGGGACGCCGGATTCTCGATCTTCTACATGGGCATCAACCTCGGGGCCTTCGTCGCTCCCCTGGTCTGCGGGCCGCTCGGCGAGCAGGTCAACTGGCACCTGGGCTTCGCCTGCGCCGGCCTCGGCATGGTGCTCGGCCTGGTCCAGTACAGCCTCGGCGGCAAGTACCTCGGCCGGATCGGGATCGACCCGAACGCCGGCACCGATCCGGCGGCGCAGGCGAGCGCCCAGAAGGTCCTCGCCGGCGCCGTCGTCGCGATCCTCCTGGCGGTGGCGCTCGTCTGGGCCGGGGTGGTCACCATCCCGGTGGAGAAGCTGGCGGGCGCCACGGGCATCGTCATCCTCGGCATCGCCTGCCTCTATTTCGGCTTCCAGTTCGCCGCCGGGGGCCTGGACTCCACGGAGCGGAAGAAGATGCTGGTGATCCTCGTCCTCTTCCTCTTCTCGGCCCTCTTCTGGTCCGGCTTCGAGCAGGCGGGCTCCTCGCTCACCCTGTTCGCGCGCGACATCACCAACCGGAACATCTTCGGCAGGCTGTTGCCGGTCTCCGTGCTGCAGTCGGTGAACCCGCTGTTCATCATCCTCTTCGCCCCCGTCTTCGCCTGGCTCTGGCTCCGGCTGGGGAGGCGTGACCCCTCGGCCCCGGCCAAGTTCTCGTTCGGCCTCATCTTCCTCGGCCTGGGCTTCGGCGTCCTCATGTGGGCCTCGATGCTGAGCCTCGGCCCCAACGGCCAGGTGATCAAGGTCAGCCCGCTATGGCTGGTCGTCACCTACCTCTGCCACACCTTCGGCGAGCTCTGCCTCTCGCCGGTGGGCCTGAGCACGGTGACCAAGCTGGCGCCGCACCGCAAGGTCAGCCAGCTCATGGGGATCTGGTTCATGTCGCTGGCGCTGGGGAACCTGCTCGCCGGCCTGATCGGCGGCCAGTTCGAGAGCTTCCCCCTGCCGCAGATCTTCGGCGCCGTCTTCGCCACCACCGCGGGAGCCGGCGTGATCCTCGCCCTGCTGGCGCGGCCGATCCGGCGGTTGATGGGGGGCGTGCACTAGGGGGCCTTCTACAACCGCACCTGCATCCCCAGCTCCACCACCCGGTTGACCGGAATCCGGAAGAAGTCGGTGGGGCGCTGGGCGTTGCGGACCATCAGGGCGAAGAGCTTCTCGCGCCAGATCGCCATCCCGGGGCGCTTGCTCGGGATCAGCGTCTCGCGGCTCAAGAAGAAGGTGGTCGACATCGGCTCCAGCGGCATCCCCTTCTCCTTGAGCAGGCGGAGGACGTCCGGCACCTCGGGGTTCTGCATGAAGCCGTAGTGGGCGATCACCCGGTAGAGCTCCTGGCCCAGGGGCTGGATCTCCAGGCGCTCCTCCGCGGGCACTGCCGGCACCTCCTCGGTCGCCATCGTCAGGAACAGCACCTTGGAGTGCAGGACCTTGTTGTGCTTGAGGTTGTGGAGGAGCGAGGGGGGGGTGCCGTTGGGATCGCGGGCGAGGAAGATCGCGGTGCCGGGGACGCGGATGGGGGAATCCGGCTTGAGGCTCGACACGAACTGCTCGAGCGGCAGGCAGTCCGCCGACAGCCGGTCGGCGAGGATCTTCCGCCCCCGCTTCCAGGTCGCCATCAGGGTGTAGACGCAGATCCCCACCAGCAGGGGGAACCAGCCGCCGTCCTCGACCTTGATGATGTTCGCCCCGAAGAACGAGACGTCGACGAGCAGGAAGAAGGCCGTCACCGGGGCGATCAGGGCGCGCTTCCACCCCCAGACCTGGCGGGCCACGACGTAGGCGAGGAGGGTGGTGATCACCATCGTGGCCGTGACCGCGACCCCGTAGGCCGCGGCCAGGTTGGTCGAGCGCTGGAAGCCGAGCACCAGCCCGAAGGTCGCGAACATCAGGAGCCAGTTGATCGACGGGATGTAGATCTGGCCGATCTCGCGCCCCGAGGTGTGGACGATCTCGATGCGCGGAATGTAGCCGAGCTGCACCGCCTGGCGGGTGAGCGAGAAGGCCCCCGAGATCACCGCCTGCGAGGCGATGATCGTGGCGACGGTCGAGAGGATGACCATCGGATAGAGCACCCACTGGGGGGCGAGCCGGCCCGACAGCTCGAAGAAGGGGTTGGCTGCGGCGTCCGGATGGGTCACCAGCAGCGCCCCCTGGCCGAAGTAGTTGAGCAGCAGGCAGGGGAGCACGAGGCCGAACCAGGCCATCCGGATCGGCCGCTTCCCGAAGTGCCCCATGTCGGCGTAGAGCGCCTCCCCCCCCGTGACCACCAGGAAGACCGAGCCGAGGACGAGGAAGCCGTGCGCGCGGTTCTCCAGGAAGAAGCGCACCGCGTGCCACGGGTTGACGGCGCCGAGCACCGAGGGGTAGCGCACCGTCCACAGGATGCCGAGCACCGCCAGCACCAGGAACCAGAGGATCATCACCGGGCCGAAGAGCTTGCCGATGCCGGCCGTCCCCCGCCGCTGGATCAGGAAGAGGATGAACAGGATGACCAGGGTGATCGGCACCACGTAGGGGTTGAAGAAAGGCGTCGCCACCGAGAGCCCCTCGACCGCCGAGAGGACCGAGATCGCGGGGGTGATCATGCCGTCGCCATAGAGCAGCGAGGCGCCGAAGATGCCGAGCGCCACCAGGATGAAGTGCCCGGAGCGCCGGATCTTCGGCGGCACCAGGGCCATCAGCGCCAGGATCCCCCCCTCGCCCCGGTTGTCGGCGCGCATGACGAAGACCAGGTACTTGATGGAGATGGTGACGATGAGCACCCAGAAGACCAGGGACAGCACGCCGAGGACGTTGTCGTGCGAGGGAGGGACCGCGTGCTCGCCGTGGAAGCATTCGCGCAGCGAGTACAGGGGGCTCGTGCCGATGTCGCCGTAGACGACGCCGAGGGCGCCGAGCGAGAGGGCGAACAGGTCGCTCCTCCCGTGTTCGTGTGGATGTGAAGCGGTCTGAGACATTCCGGGCGGGAAAGCTACCACAGGTGAGGCAGCCTTCCCGCCGGGGGGGTTGCAGGAAGCGGGCCGGGGGAGTGAGGGGGCCTACACCCCGACCGCCGCCTCGACGTTGATCGAGCTCTCGGCGAGCTGGGTCAGCTTCTTGTCGGCGTCCCCCTCCTCGTCGAGGGTCTGCTGGAGGAGCTTCGCCTGGTTCTTCTCGCCCAGGATCTGGGCGTAGGTGCGCACCGTGCCGTAGCCGGCGATCTCGTAGTGCTCGATCCGCTGGGCGGCGGCGATCAGGGCGGCGTCCATCACCTCGGGCTCCATATCCTCCTGCATCATCTCCTTGCCCTCCTCGATGAGCCCCTCCATCGCCTTGCACTTTTTGCCGCGCGCGGCCTTGCCGATCTCCTCGAAGACCTTGTCCAGGCGCTCGACCTGCTTCTGGGTGACCTCCAGGTGCTCCTGGAACGCCGCCTTGAGCTTCTCGTTGCTCGCCTTCTTGACCATCTTCGGCAGGGCCTGAAGGATCTGCTTCTCCGCGCTGTAGAGGTCCTTCAGCTCATCCACGTAGAGCTCCCTGAGGGAATCGATCTCCATGTTGTGCTCCTTTTTTCCGTGCAGGCGCCATTGCCCTCGGAGGTGGGGATAGCAAGAGGGGTGCCAAAGCGTGTCACTGTGGCCTCGGTCCCGCCTGCCCTCCGAAACCTCACCCTCGGTCCCTACTCCACTTCGTGGAGAGGGAGGGCCCTACGATCAAAATCTTCCGGATTCGGCAAGGTCGGGCTCAGCAAGGTTTCCCCCTCTCCACTTCGTGGAGAGGGGGCCAGGGGGTGAGGCCTCGAAGGGCAGGCCGCCCCGAGGTGAGAGGGAGGCCTGGAGTGACGGCGCCTACAGCGTCTTCAAAACTTCCTTCTCGCCGCCCTCGTCGAGCTTGCCGACCCAGACGTTGAGCACCTTGCCGCTGTTGTCCACCAGCACGAGGGTGGGGGTGCCGGGGACCTTGACGGCTCCGAAGTCGAGCTTCACCATGCTGTCCGGCTGGGTGCCGGCGGCGGCGAACTTCTGGGACTCCGGAGCCTTGGCGTCGTCCGAGGGGACGGCGGCGACGAACTTTACCGCCGAGCCCTTCTGGTTCCGCTCGTCGATGAGCCGCTTGTAGAAAGGCATGCTGTCATTGCAGTAGTGGCATCCCGGCTGCACGGCGACCACCAGGGCGCGGTTGGCGCCGACGGGGACGACCTGCTGGAGCTGGGCATACTTCTCCCCCTTCTCGATCTGCGGCATGTTGCCCGGCGCCGCCGCCTGCTTCGGGAAGAACTGGTTGCGGATCAGCACGACGGCCGCGATCGCGCAGACGATGATGATGGCGATGTTCGCGGCGGTGTCCAGCGTGCTCTTCTTCGGGGGTATCGGAGGTACGGGGTTGTTGACGGTCATCGGTTTTTCTCCTGGCGCCGATCCGTTTCAAGCGAGCCCGGCGCTGCAAAGACTCGCGAGCGAGGGTAGCACACCCCCTCGGTTAGGGATCAATTGCTGAAGCGCTGATTGACTT
Organism: Thermoanaerobaculia bacterium; assembly: GCA_045807625.1. Taxonomy (GTDB): domain Bacteria; phylum Acidobacteriota; class Thermoanaerobaculia; order Multivoradales; family UBA5704; genus DATARR01. The sequence goes on from JBJMHA010000009.1 coordinate 5,424, forward strand.
GGAGCCGCAAGATCCTGCAAGGTACCTCGCGCCAGCTCCGTACCACGACGCGCCTCTCCCAAGGAAGAGGTGCGCGAAGAGCCGAAAAACGATCATGGGGTCCGCCCGCCCGTCCACCCGCCTGTCCGTCCGCCTGGGGTTGAAACCCCAGGCTATTCAATACCCGCCCCTGCGGGGCGGTCCCCCTCCCGGGCCCTCACCCCTGGCCCCTCTCCCGTCCCCTCCCCCCTCCCTCACCGGGAGAGGGGAACCGCCCGCCCGAGACAACCCCGAAGGGGTCTCTCCCTCTTCTCCCGGTGTGGGAGGGGGGGAGGGGTCGGGAGAAGAGGGCCGGGGTGATGAGGGTCTTGGGAGGGCGGCACGGTGAAAGGCGCCGACCGCTCCCTCCGCGCCCTCGCCCGCCTCGTCCTCAAGGCCTTCTTCCGGGAGGTCGAAGTGGCGGGCGCCGAGCGCATCCCGCGGGACCGCCCGCTGGTGCTGGTGGCGAACCACGTCAACGGCCTGATCGACCCGATCCTGCTGATCGGGCCGCTGCCGGTGCTGCCGCGGTTCCTGGCCAAGAGCACCCTGTGGAAGATCCCCGTCGTCCGCCCCTTCCTCGACCTCGCCGGGGCGATCCCCGTCTACCGCCGGCAGGACGAGGGCTCGGACCTCGCGAAGAACGCCGAGACCTTCTCCCGTTCCCACGAGCTGCTGGCGGAGAAGGGCGCGCTCGCCCTCTTCCCCGAAGGGACGAGCCACAGCGACCCCGCGCTCAAGCCGCTCAAGACGGGCGCCGCGCGGATCGTCCTGGAGGCGGAGCGCAAATTCCCCGGCCTGGGGGCGAGGATCGTCCCCGTCGGCCTCCTCTTCGACGCCAAGCAGGCCTTCCGCTCGCGCGCCCTGGTGCAGGTGGGGGAGCCGCTCGACCCGGCGCCGGAGATCGCCCTCGACGCCCAGGACCCGGTCGCCGCCGCCCGCCAACTGACCGCCCGTATCGACCAGGCGCTCCACGAGGTCACCCTCAACTACGAGACCTGGGAGGACGCCCGCCTGATCGCCCGCGCCGCGGATCTCTACCGTCACCGCCACCTCGCGCTGCCGACCCGGGGGACCCTGGCCGAGGGGGTGGCCTTCCGCCGCGCCTTCCTGGAGGGGTACCGGGATCTCCGGGAGCAATACCCTGAAAAGGTCGCCGCCGCCGCCCGCTGCGTCCGCGAGTACGACCAACTCCTGGAGGCCTTCCGTCTCCGGGACGACCAGGTCGGAGCGGCCTACCCTCCGTCGCCGGTGGCCCATTTCGTGGGCCGCACCCTGCTGCGCCTCCTGGTCCACCTTCCCCTCGCGGCGATCGGGACGGTCCTCAACTACCCGGTCTACCGTCTGATCGGCGCCATCGTGAAGCGGGTCAACCGCAATGAGGACCAGACCGCCACCCTCAAAGTCTTCGGAGCCCTCCTCCTCTTCCCCCTGGCCTGGATCGCCGAAGGCTGGCTCCTCGGCCATTACTTCGGAGGCTGGATCGGCACGCTCGCCGCCCTGCTCGCCGGGCCCACCGGCTACGTCGCCCTCCTCTTCCACGACCGCCGGGCCATCTTCTGGCACGAAGCGAGGGCCTACCTTCTCCTGAGGACGAGGAGACGCCTCGCCGCCGAGCTGAAATCCCGCCGGGAAGCGGTTCTGAGGCAGGTAGAAGAGCTGGCCGCGCTTTACGAGAGAGACCGGCAGCCGGTCGGCTGAGGGGAGCAGTTTCGGAGCATTGCCGGCGTGAAATGAGCCGCCGCACCCTGAGACTGGTTTCCGGGATCTGGCTCGGAGCCAATGCCCAGCGCCCGAAGCTCATTTCCGCCCCGCAATGGCCTCGCCCAGGTCCTCAAAGACCAGTCACCGCCGGGTAAAGACTTTTTGGATCCGGAAAAGCCCATGACCACGGCGGGACTACCCTCTGGCCCCCGGCAAAGAGTCATTTCCGGCCGGTACTGGGTCGAAGGAGCGAGGAACTGGTCATTTCAAGGCCGCAAAGACTCAATGCCGGGTGCAACAGCCCTTTTGAGGCTGGCAATGGCCCGGTGCCCGCTTCTATTGTCACTGGGGATAGTAGACTTCGAGAATTTTTCGCAGCTGCTGTTCCAACTCAGCGTAATCGGACGGCCGGAGATTCCGGTTGGCGGCGATCTGGGAGACCCGGGTCAGGCTTTCGCGGGTGGTGGAGTCGAGCTGGACGTCGTGGAGGCCGAGCTTGTCGTTCCAGCGGAGCCGGCGGAGGAACTTCCGGGTCTCGGGCTGCTGGAAGAAGGTGGGATTCCGCGCCATGGCGGCCAGCCGGCCGGCCTCCACGATCTGGCCGAGGTCGAAGGAGGTGGGCTCAAAGACCTCGCGGGACTCCCGGGCCAGCCGGGCGGCCTGGGGCAGGAGCTCCGCTGGAGGGGTTTTGTAAAGATCGCCACTCATCTTGGCATAACGATTATAAAGATTCGAGGTCAAAGGCTGCGGTTTAAAAAGCCCCAAAATCCTGGCGATGACGTCCTGGCTCTCCCGGGCCTGCCCCGCCTGGAGAGTCGCGTCGAGGTTCACGAGTTGGACGCCCGTCCGGAACGAGGCCTCGTTGATCTTGGTCTCCTCCTCGCCCCCCTCGCCCCGGAAGGTCGGTCCGATCCATAGCGGCGACTTGTCAGGCGCCATCGGCGGAAGGCTCGCCAAGGGAGGGGCGGCCGGACTGGTCGTCAGCTCGGGCCTGGCCAGGAGTTGGACGTAGGTGAGATAGCCTCCGCTTCCGACGCTGAGCAGGAGGAGGGCGGCGAAGGGGAGCCAGAGAGAGGTGACGGCGCGGCGCCGGGCAGCCCTACCCCTCTGCTCTTCGGCTGAAGAGAACAGCAGCACGTCGCCGTCCAGTTGAAGCCGCACCGTTTCCGAGTAGATCTCGTAGCATCGCTCACAGGAGACCAGATGCTCGGCGATCCGGTCCGCCTCAGCATTGACGAGCCCGCGGTCGATGTAGGCGGCCAGCTCCTCATCCGAGGGATGATTACCGGAGAGGCGCGATTTCATAGGTGCAAATTCTTGCATAGCTAGGCGATATCCAAAGCCACCCGAAGAGTATAGACGGACGGCGATCTAGGGTTACCCTCTGTTCCTCTTGGGACGCGCATTGAGGTCATCCTCCAGGGTGCCCAGGAGCTCCTTGATGTCCTCCCGCCGGACCCCCTGGCGCTCGAGAGCCTTGCGCAGGGCGTCGAGGATCTTTTTCATCTGGCGGTAGAGGGGTTTCTGTTCCACCTTGTAGATACGAGCGATATCCGCGATCGTAAATTTAAGCCAAAGCTTGACGAGCAATTGGTCGTCATTGGGAAGGGTGTCGAGGCCCCGCTTGAGTCCCATGTACAGCCGGCGACGGCCGATTTCACGCTCTTTCTCCAGCAGTTGCTGGTCCGGCCGAAGCTCCCGAGCCCGCTCGAATTGAAGAGACTCCTCGCCGACGACCTGTTTGGGGACCCGGTGCGGAAGCTTGGCCCGGAGATCGGCCAGCTCCGCCACGGACATGTCGACCCCCTCGTTGGTCCGCAGAATCTCGCAGGCTTCCTCGAACGAGTACCGGTTCCGGACCATGAGCATCTCCAAGCGGACCGCCACGAGACCTAACTGCTTCGCCTCAGCCGAGGCGTGGTGCTTCCCCCAGATGTGGTCCTTGTAGTCGAGGAGCGCCCGCGTGATGACCGTCGCGAGATAGGTCTGCAGCGTGGCCCCCTTGTCCCCCCGGAACTTCCGGATCACCGCATAGTCGTCCTCGATGAGCTTGAGCTTGACGTGGCCTTCAAAATCCTCCGCTTCCTGGGGACTGAGCTTTGAATTTCGGCAGCTCTGGGCGATGACCTTCTCAATGTACTTCAGGTTCTCGAGGAAGATTTCCTCGGGAGTACGATCGCCGGGTGGGGTGGGGGTAGCCATAGAGGCGTCGAAAGCGCTCCTTCTTCGTGGAGAAGATGGGATTCTAGCTGACTTCCTCACACTTAGGGGATGACCCAGTGTACTGGCAGCCCCCAGTACCTCAGGAGTTTGTCGGAGGAAAGTGCTCATGCCTCTATGCATCGATCCTCGTTGGCAGGTGCCCTTGGGCTTCTCTGTCAGTAGCGCCTCGGTGATGAGCTCGCGAACCATTTTGGCCTCCCGATCCGCGGAGGAACGTTTCCGCGGCCCTCGTTCGTGGCTAGCCTCGCTCGATGGGCCTCTTCGGGTCCTTTGGAAATGCTCTGGGAAACCTCAAGGATGAGTTAGCGTAAGCCTTAGAATGGTAGGAGAGGGGGGGCGGGAGCTGTTCCAGGTCCCCCACTCAGACGATGAACCCCCTGCGAGAGACATCCATTCCGGACCTTGGCCAATTCTGTATAGGCGAATGGTCCGTTCATCAGTCCGAGGGCACCCTGCGGACAAACGGCCGGTCTGTCCGTCTAGAACCCCGGGTCATGGACGTGCTCATCTACCTGGCAGCTCATTCGGAGAGGGTGGTGCCCAAAGAAGAGCTCATGGCGGCGGTCTGGAGTGGAGCGTTCGTGGAGGAGGGGGCGCTCGCCCAAGCTGTACACACGCTCCGCAAGGTCTTGGGGGATGATGCCCGCCAGCCCCGGTTCATCCAGACAATCCCGAAGCGAGGATACCGGCTCGTCCAACCGGTCACCTCAAAGGAGCCAGATGTAAATGAGGGGACCGAGCAGCAGGAGTTGATTCAGCCGGATCTCACAGGCCTGCCTGCAAAGAGCAGGTGGTGGCCATCCCTTTCTCTTCGGGACATCGTCGGCGTTGTGGTGATAGTGACCCTTGGTTTGATAGGGGTGTACCTCGTGAGTCGGTTCAGGCCAAACGAAGGATCGGGGACACTCAAGGTCCGCATCGTTGTTCTTCCTTTCGAGAACCTGGGTAGACCAGAGGACGCCTTCTTTGCTGATGGTCTAACAGAGGAGATCACCAAGGACTTAGCGTCTCTTCCCGCCCTCCAGGTCATCTCTCGTACCAGCGCGATGCAGTACAGAGGAGCCCACAAGCCTTTACCTGATATCGGTCGGGAGCTGGGGGTGGACTATGTACTGGAAGGAACGGTGCGTTGGGCCAGAGGGCAGGACCGAGTCCGTATCACACCGCAGCTTATCCGCGTCAAAGACGATAGCCATGTCTGGGCTAAGGCATTCGAACGGGAAGTTCAAAATATCTTTGAAGTCCAATCTGAAATTTCTCGCCAGGTAATCAGCCAGTTGGGCATATCTTTGCAAGCCAAGGGCAAGCATGTATTACGTCCTCCTCCTACTCAGAATCTGGATGCCTACCAAGCCTATCTCCGAGGATTGGAGTTCAAGAACCAGCCTTTCTACTCAGAGGAGGATCTGAGGAAGGCTGTACCTATGTTTGAGCGAGCTGTTAAGTTAGATCCAGCTTTTGCTGTAGCTTGGGCAGAGCTATCTCAGGCTCACTCATATCTCGCATTCAATTCTGATCCCTCTCCAGGCGAAGTAGAAAGGGCGAGGCAAGCAATGGAGCAGGCAGTTTCTCTGGAAGCAGATCTTCCAGCAGTACGCTTGGCGCAAGCGTACTTTACTTACCGATGTCTACAGGATTTCGAAACCGCCTATAAGCAAATCTCTACCGCTGCGCGACTTTATCCTAACGACGCTGAGATTTTTCAGGCCTTAGGCTTAGTGCTTCGCCGGCGAGGACAATTGGCAGTGGCTATAGAGGCTTTTCAGCACGCCTTCTTACTTGACCCGCGCACAGTCAAATTGGTTTGGATGCTTGCTGAGACGCACCGGGCGTTGCGGGAGTATGAACAGGCGGACAACTATTTTAATCAGGCCATATCGCTGGTCCCGGACTTGGCTGTTTTTTGGGAGGAGAGGGCGCGTAACCGGCTAGATTGGACAGGTGATGTGACGGCTGCTAGAGAGGTTATGGCGGATGCGCCAATTCCTGAGAACCCTGAATTGCTGCCTATGAAATTCCAACTTGACTTTTATCAGCGGAACTACAGCCAAGCTTTGGCCCGCCTCTCACCCGAAAAAATACAGAAGTTAGCTCCACAAGTGCAAAGCCGAGTGCTTACTCTGGCTGCTCTGGCGCTAGAGAGAGTGGGCGATTATAGAGGGGCTCTAGCCGCCGCTGAAGAGAATCGTGTCACCTTGGAGGCCCGAGTGGCTCGATATCCTAAGGAGCCATTCTATCGAGGTTACCTGGCGATAGCCCTTGCCCAACTTGGGAGAAAGGAGGTGGCTCTCGCACAAGCAGAGCAGGCCGCCGAGCAGCGACGCGACGATGCGTTTACTGGTCCACGGATGATTGAAATACAGGCAGTTGTCGATGTAATCATAGGGAGGCGTAGGGAGGCCATTGGTCGGCTTGCTCGATTGCTGGCTATGACATATCAGTCCCCGGTGTCTGTCGCTGCTCTGCGCCTAGATCCTATATGGGATCCTCTGCGAGAGGATTCCTCTTTTAAAGATCTTCTTCAGCAGTCAGGGGATTGACACAGCGAAAGAGTCGCGGTATTTTCTCAAAGCTAAGTTAAAGGAGGTCTTATGGCGTTTAAAGTAGCGGATCTTGCATTTAAAATTAACATCTTGAGTGAAGATGAGGTAGAATTGGGATTTGGTGGTTGTGGCGGGGCCGATGCTTCAGTAATGGTAGATTTGCTGACGTGCGGCCCTACGAATAATCCCGAAGGTGCCAGGGGAGCCGCTGTGCAGTTCAACTGCGGTGTTGGGACATTGGAAAATCTCGATGCCCTCATGGATTCTTTAAGGGTAACGCTGCTTCACATGGAAACTACGGCTCGAAGGATCAGAGAGGAAAGCAGGTCTTCTCGGCGAGATGAGCTAAGAAGCCTTAGGAGGAACTAAGAAGCCTTGGGGCATAGTTCGATAAGGCATATAAGACGTCAACAGTCTTAATCTGCAGAGGAGGGGCTATGGCATTGGTTGTCATGCTTAATATATTTTCGGGTCGCCCTAACCCCGTTTGGCTGCTTTCTGAGGAGCAGTCGAGGGAGTTGCTAGGTAGGATAAGTTCCATACAGGTGGAGACATCAGTTAAGGCTGGCTATGTTAACGGAGGCTTCGGCTATCAAGGATTTTCGATTACTTCGGCCTTTAGCTCTTCAAGTGTCACGGGTTTCGATCTCCATATAAATGGAGGGATCGTTGATCCTGGGACGCGAGCGGCTAGTCGCTTTGACGAGGCGCGAGCTTTGGAATCATGGCTTCTTTCTACCGCTAGCGATGTGGTGGATCAAGAGACTCGTAATGAGGTGCAGGAAGCTCTGAGTGCTCCCGCTGAGGATGTGCTCAGAGCGCGGCTTAGTCCCCCCCGCGAGTCCGAGGCAATAGAGTTGGTCGAAGCGCTCATGGGAGGTGCAATTGATGCTCCCACTTTCAAGCCTGAGCTTTGGCTAGACGATTGCACCCGAAAGAAAAATAATTGTTATAACTATGCATTGGACAAGATTACTAATAGCTATGCTCAGCCAGGGAGGGCTTATGTAGCCTCTATTGTAAATGGGCGGGATGCTTGTTATCAGGTGAAGGCGGCGGCTCAGACCGATGGCCTGGAAGTTGCGAAAACGGGGCTGCCGCCGTTGGATCGAGGATTGGGCTGGTATGTGGCGTTGGCAGTTAAATCTGGTAGTAATGAATACCATTGGTTTCGTCAGGATTCTGATGGATATTGGTCTCACAAATTGGGGAAGCTAAATCCATCTAGGACAGACGCTAGAGGGAAAATTATAAGAGATCCTGAACATTGCGATAGATTTAATTATGATCATTTTTGCGGCTATATGGTCGCGAAGCACGGGTTGTTGATAACATGAAAATGGGATGTTGCCTCGATGATTTGATTTGCTGAACGGAAGTGGTACTCCCTATGCTGGCTGGAGTTAATGACTGTTCGGCGAACGTCCTGAATCCTCACGATCCAAAGCCAGCAGTACTACCCCTCCTCCGTGAGCCCAGGGCCGCCCGGGCCCGGAAGCGGGTCTCGGCATCGAAGTCGGCCAGTGCAATCGTCGAGAGCTCGTCGATGAGCTTGTTCATGCTGATCTTCCGACGCTCGGCCAGCTCGCGGAGGCGCTCGTGCTTCTCGTTGGAGAGGCGGATCGTGAGCCTTCTCATCGTCCGAAGCCGAGGGCGAACAGGAGCGCGGAGCGGACCTCGTCCATGCGGGAGGAAGGCAGGACCGTGATGACGGCGCCGAGCTTGTCTTTCGACACGGTCTGGAGGTGGTCGAGGTTGACGGCGCAGGTGCGGGGCATCCCATCGTCCGGGGTGAGGAGGACTTCGGAGGGGATGTCCCGGATGGTCGTGGTGATAGGCGCGATGGTGACCTCTCCGAGGTATTCCAGGACGGAATCCCGGGTGAGCAGGAGGACGGGGCGCTTCTTGTCGGGGCTGCTGAAGCGGTACCAGCGGATCTCGCCCCGTTGCATCAGTCGGCCCAGACCTGCTCGTCTTCCCAGACGTCGAATTCGCCGGGCTCGACGGGGTGGCGCTCGTAGCCGGCCCGGTGCCGGCGCTCGAGTTCGCGCTCCTTCAAGTTAGTCAGGGCGGCCCGGAGCGCGTCGCGGGTGAAGGCGGAACGGGTGGTGCCCAGGTCCTGCGCGGCCTGGTCGACCGCTTCCACCAGGGAATCATCGAGGGTCATCTGGACGGTCTTCATGGGCAAGCCTCCATGGGGAGGATAAGTATAGCTATTCTGATCCACATTCCTGAATCCTCGGCGTGACTTGGCGAAGCCAAGCCCCCTGGGACCGCCGGCGTCCTCGCCGGCCTTCTAGCCAAAGAACAAAGGCAAAAGCGGAGTTAGAAGCCGGCGGGGACGCCGGCGGTCCCAGGGGCTTCCAGGGGGGCCGGTCAGGCGTACAGATCTTCCAGCCCAAACCACTTCACCCCTCCCCCCGCCCCCTCCGGCGGCGCCTGCCTGGTGAAGATCCGCCTTCCGATCGTGGTGGTTCCCCGGGGGTTGGGGAAATCCCGGACCTTCTCCTCGAGCTCCCTCTCGACCGCCTGGGGGGAGCGGACGGGGCCCCATTTGCACTCTCCGAGGTCGGTCCAGTTGTCGTCGCGCAGGCCGACGAGGTCGATCTGGGTGGTCTTGGACCAGTATTGGCCGACTTCGAAGGGAGCGGTGATCCCCTCTTGGCGGTAGAGCCAGGGGAGGGCCTCGCGGCAGAGGCGCTCGAAGCAGTGGCCGTAGTAGGCGTCCAGGTGCGGACGGATGAGGTCGCGCAGGGCCCGGTCGGCTCCCATGTGGCGGATGTAGCTGGTGCTCGGGAAGACGAAGCGGAACCAGAAGCGGAGCAGGGGGTCCGCCAGGTCGTAGTGGACGGAGCGGGCTGAAGGGGAGGCGCCGGTGAGAGGGTAGCGCCTCTCGATGTAGCCCAGCTCGATGAGCTGCTGGAGATAGTAGGCGAGGCCGCGGGGGTCCTGGCCCGCCTGCCGGGCGATCTCCTGCACTGTGGATTGTCCCGAGGCGAGGGCCGCCAGGATGGCGTAGTAGAGGGTGACCTCCCGGAGCTCTTCCCGCAGCAGGAAGTCGGCCTCGCGGTAGAGGGGAGCGTACTCGTCCAGGAGCTCCGCGGCGATGTTCGATTCGATCGAGCGGGTGTCGGAGAACCGCTTCAGGTAGAGGGGGACGCCACCGCAGAGGAAGTAGGTCCGGGCCTGGTCGGTGCGGGAGTAGCGAGGGTGGAACAGCGCCGCGTCCCGGTAGCCGAAGGGGCGCAGCGGGATCTGGGCCGTCCGGCGGCCGAAGAGCGGGCTCTTCTTGCCGAGCACCTCGCGCTCCATGAAGCCGATGTAGGAGCCGCAGAGGATCAGGAGGACGTTGCCGGCCTGCCGCCAGGAGCGGTCCCACTTCTCCTGGAGAATGGAGGGGAGCTCGGGGCTCGCGCCCACGATCCACTGGAATTCGTCCAGGGCGATCACGAGCTTGCGGTCCGATCTCCAGCGGCCGGCCACGGCGTCGAGGGCGGCGCTCCAGTCCTCCGTCGAGAGGCCGGCCAGCAGGGGCTCCTCGAGCACGTTGGCGGCCTCGCCGAGGAACTCGCGGATCTGCATGCCGGCGGGGGCCTGCTTGCCCAGGAAGTAGATCCCCGGCCGGCCGTCCAGGAAGTGGAGGATGAGCTCGCTCTTGCCGACCCGGCGGCGGCCGTAGATCGGGATCAGGGCGCTCTCCGGGCCTTCGTAGGCCGCGTTGAGGACCTGGAGCTCGTTCTGCCGGCCGATGAAGGGGTGGGTCATGGATCGACTCTCCAGGGTGACGGTAGATTCCTAGGCGTGACTTGTCAAGTCTAGACTTGTCAAGTCGTGACTTGGCGATTGGGCGAGGGCTGGGGGGCGCCCCTACGACACGCCTCATGAAGGAGGTCTTTCCCCTCTCCCGGTGAGGGAGGGTGGGAGGGGTCGGGAGAGGGGCAGGGGTGAGGGTTTGGGCGGGGGGCGCGGCTCGGGGCTGGCGCCCGGCCCCCCATCTGGAATACAATCCCATCCGCAGTGGTTTTGAGGTCTGTGCCCGGTAGTCTCGGCTGGTAGGTGGGCTTCCCGCCATCTATATAGAGGTAGGGGGCTCAAACCGCCGGCCTTGCGGAGCAGGGGCGCTCCGGTTTATACTGCGCGTCCCGCTGGCCGACCTGGTTTAGGTCCAGGCGCGGCTGTCTGTTGACGCGCGCCGGCCTCTCAATGTAGACTCTGCGGGTTTCGCCGCCGATGGTCCCGCCAGGGACGGGGGCGGTTGACGTCTTCAAACCGAAGACCATTACCCTGAACACCGTTCGGGGCCGGAGTGTGGGCCGCAAACCCCTCTCGTGTGGGGACGGCGCCGTGTCGCTCCGCGGAAGAACATCGGATTAACGGGTCGAGGAGATCTGGACGCATGCCTACGATTCATCAGTTGGTGCGCAAGGGCCGCGAACGCATCGAGACGAAGACCAAGAGCCCCGCTCTGCAGTCTTCCCCCCAGAAGCGGGGAGTCTGCGTCCGCGTGTACACCCAGACGCCCAAGAAGCCGAACTCGGCGCTGCGCAAGGTGGCCCGCGTGCGCCTCACCAACGGCATCGAGGTGACCACCTACATCCCGGGCGTCGGGCACAACCTGCAGGAGCACTCGATCGTGCTGATCCGCGGCGGCCGCGTGAAGGATCTCCCCGGCGTCCGCTACCACGTCATCCGCGGCACGCTCGACGCCGTCGGCGTGCAGGCCCGCCGCCAGGGCCGCTCCAAGTACGGCGCCAAGCGGCCGAAGGCCGGTCAGGGAGGCAAGAAGTAAATGCCCAGGCGGAGAGAGGTCCCGAAGCGCGAGATCCTGCCGGATCCGCTCTACAACTCGCAGCTGGTCACCAAGTTCGTCAACGTGGTGATGAAGGACGGCAAGAAGTCGGTCGCCGAGCGCATTCTGTACGACGCCCTCGAGTCGATCCGCACGAAGACCAACGACGATCCGATGAAGGTGTTCAAGAAGGCGATCGAGAACGTCAAGCCCGCGGTCGAGGTGAAGTCCCGGCGCGTCGGCGGCTCGACCTACCAGGTCCCCGTCGAGGTGCGCCCCTCCCGCAAGCTGGCGCTGTCGATGCGCTGGATCATCAACGGCGCCATGGGGCGCGGCGAGAAGACGATGCGCGCCCGGCTGGCGGGCGAGCTCCTGGACGCCGCGGAGAACCGCGGCACCGCCATCAAGAAGAAGGAAGACACGCACCGCATGGCCGAGGCCAACAAGGCCTTCGCCCATTATCGCTGGTAAAGCGCGGTGGTAGTGGTAGTAGACATTAGAGCAAAGCGGAAGACGAGAAGAGCGGTACGACCATGGCACGGCAATCACCCCTGAAAGACACGCGCAATATCGGCATCATGGCGCACATCGATGCCGGCAAGACGACGACCACCGAGCGCATCCTCTTCTACACCGGCGTGAACTACAAGATCGGTGAGGTGCACGAGGGGACCGCCACCATGGACTGGATGGTGCAGGAGCAGGAGCGCGGCATCACGATCACCTCGGCCGCCACCACCTGCTTCTGGACCAAGCACCGGATCAACATCATCGACACCCCCGGCCACGTCGACTTCACGGCCGAGGTGGAGCGCTCGCTGCGCGTGCTCGACGGCGCCGTCGCCGTGTTCGACTCGGTGGCCGGCGTCGAGCCGCAGTCCGAGACGGTGTGGCGCCAGGCCGACCGCTACCGCGTGCCGCGCATCGCCTTCGTCAACAAGATGGACCGCGTCGGCGCCGACTTCGAGCGCACGGTCTCGATGATGCGCACCCGCCTCGCCGCCAATCCCGTCGTCATCCAGCTCCCCTGGGGGAAGGAAGACCGCTTCAAGGGGATCATCGACCTCCTGCAGATGAAGGGGATCTTCTACAAGGACGAGACCCTGGGGGCCGACTACGAGCTGGTCGACATCCCCGAGGACTACGCCGACCAGGCGCACAAGATGCGCGAGGCGATGGTCGAGGCGATCTCCGAGACGGACGACCAGCTCCTGGAGAAGTACCTCTCCGGCGAGGAGGTCACCAACGACGAGCTCAAGGCCGCGCTGCGCCGGGCGACGATCAGCAACCAGGTCCAGCCGGTGATCTGCGGCAGCGCCTTCAAGAACAAGGGGGTCCAGCCGCTGCTCGACGCGGTGGTCGACTACCTGCCGTCGCCGCTCGACATCCCGCCGATCGAGGGGATCGATCCCGAGACCGATCAGGCGGTGGTCCGCCATTCGGACGACAGCGAGCCGTTCGCCGGGCTGGTGTTCAAGATCATGACCGACCCCTACGTCGGCCAGCTCGTCTTCTTCCGCGTCTACTCGGGGCACGTCGAGTCGGGCTCCTCGGTGCTGGGCTCGAAGAAGAACAGCAACGAGCGCATCGGCCGCCTCCTCAAGATGCACGCCAACAAGCGCGAGGAGATCAGCGAGGTGTGGGCCGGCGACATCGCCGCGGCGGTGGGGCTCAAGAACGTCACCACCGGCGACACGATCTGCGACCCCAAGCACCCGGTGGTGCTGGAGGCGATGAGCTTCCCGGAGCCGGTGATCGCGGTGTCGATCGAGCCGAAGACGAAGTCCGACCAGGAGAAGCTGGGCACGGCGCTCGCCAAGCTGATGCAGGAGGATCCGACCTTCCGCGTCCACACGGACAAGGACACGGGCCAGACGATCATCTCCGGCATGGGCGAGCTGCACCTCGAGATCATCACCGACCGCCTGGTGCGCGAGTTCAACGTCGGCGCCAACGTCGGCAAGCCGCAGGTGGCCTACAAGGAGACGATCACGCAGGAGGCCGACGGCGAGGGGCGCTACGTGCGCCAGACCGGCGGTCGCGGCCAGTACGGCCACGCCAAGATCCACATGCGTCCGACCCCCGAGGCCGACTTCATCTTCAACAACAAGATCGTGGGCGGCCTGATCCCCAGAGAGTTCATCAAGCCGATCGAGCAGGGGATCAAGGAGGCGTTGGAGACCGGGCCGCTGGCCGGCTTCCCGTGCACCGGCGTCGAGGTCGACCTCTACGAGGGGAGCTACCACGACGTCGACTCTTCCGAGATCGCGTTCAAGATCGCCGGCTCGATGGCCTTCCAGGACGCCTGCAAGCGGGCGCGGCCGGTCCTCATGGAGCCGGTGATGGCGGTCGAGGTGGTCACTCCCGAGGAGTACATGGGCGAGATCATCGGCGACATCACCTCGCGGCGCGGGCGCATCCAGAGCATGGAGGGGCGCGGCAACGCCCAGGTGATCGCCTGCCGGGTGCCGCTCTCCGAGATGTTCGGCTACGCCACCGACCTGCGCTCGCTGTCGCAGGGGCGCGCCCAGTACACGATGCAGTTCGCCGCTTACGAGCAGGCCCCGAAGAACGTCAGTGAAGAGGTCGTGGCGAAGGCCGCCGGCTGAGCTGGCCGCTCTGACACGCTTCCGAGGAATTGAGGAGAGACCATGGGCAAGGAAAAGTTCAACCGTTCGAAGCCGCACGTCAACGTCGGTACCATCGGTCACGTCGATCACGGCAAGACGACCCTGACGGCGGCGATCACGCGAGTGCTGGCGTCGAAGGGGCTGGCGGACTTCGTGGCCTTCGACCAGATCGACAAGGCTCCCGAGGAGCGCGAGCGCGGCATCACGATCGCGACCGCCCACGTGGAGTACCAGAGCGAGAAGCGCCACTACGCGCACGTCGACTGCCCGGGCCACGCCGACTACGTGAAGAACATGATCACCGGCGCGGCGCAGATGGACGGCGCGATCCTGGTGGTGTCGGCCGCGGACGGTCCGATGCCGCAGACGCGCGAGCACATCCTGCTGGCCCGTCAGGTGGGCGTGCCGTCGATGGTGGTGTTCATGAACAAGTGCGACATGGTCGACGACCCGGAGCTGCTCGACTTGGTGGAGCTGGAGCTGCGCGAGCTGCTGAGCTCGTACGACTTCCCCGGGGACGACATTCCGATCATCCGCGGGTCGGCGCTGAA
>JBJMHA010000010.1:0-57826 GCA_045807625.1 Thermoanaerobaculia bacterium
AATTGGCCCGCCGAGCAGGCGATTCGGCCCGCCGTCGTCAACCGCAAATCGTGTGGCGGCAACCGCACGTCCGACGGCGCCAAGGCCCAGTCCATCTTGACCAGCCTTCTGCGGACAGGTCAGCAACGCGGCCTCAACTCACTGGCTCTTTTCAGCACGATTCTTCGCAGCCCCAGACCGCCTTCCTACCATGACCTGATGACGGCTTCAGAACGGTAAACAGATACCATCGCTGATTCCGACGATGGCATGTCATGGATGATCGGCGACCCCGGCTACGATTCGAAGCCGTTCTTTGCTTCCATCGACACAGTGCTGATCGGCCGCCGCTCGTACGAAGTCATGCTGCGGCATGGTGCGCGCACGTATCCCGGGCTGCACACCTACGTGTTCTCGCGGACCCTCAAGCCAACCGACTACCCTGAGGTCACGATAGTTGCCGAAAACGCGGCGGCGACAGTGACGGAGCTCCGCAGTGAGAATGGAAAGGACATCTGGCTTTCGGGGGGCGGCGAGTTGTTCCGCAGTCTTCTCGCGGCCGACCTCGTGGATACGGTCGAGGTCGGAGTGAGCCCAATCATGCTCGGTCAGGGCAGGCCGTTTCTTCCTTCGCTCGATCGACCCCGAAAGCTGAGATTGAGCCAGGAGCAGGCATTCCCCAGCGGCCTGCTCGTGCTTTACTATGAGGTCGTGAGATGAGATGTGCTGCCGGCCCCATGGCCCGCAAGTAAGAGGATCATCCCAATAGATTCCGCCGAATCTTGAGCCTGCGCGCTTCCTCCATACTCTCTCCACAATGGCCATGCATCCTCACAGGTGGAAAGGAGGATGTGCTCATGAACAACAGCATTCGTTGGGCAGTTATCGTCGGCGCGCTGCTGCTCGCCGCCGCGGTCGGCTTCTGGGCCTACCAGGCGGGCGTGGCGCACGGCATCGAGCAAAATGCCAAGATCGTCGTTCCCCCGGCCGGGATTCCCTCGGCCGGGACGTACCCGTACCCCTATCCGTATCCATACTACGGCTGGCACAGGCCCTGGGGCTTCGGGTTCTTCTTCGGGCCTATCTTCTTCATCGTCTTCTGGCTCGTCGTCGTCCGGAGCCTGTTCTGGCGCCGCCGAGCCTGGTACGGCGGCGGCTGTGGGCCCTACGGACCCTACGGCCGCTTCGACGAGTGGCACCGGCAGGCTCACGCGCGTGACGCCGAGGCGCCAGCGGCGGGAGGCTCCGGCGAGCGGTGAGGACGGTCCTGGTCGTCGACGACGAGCCGCAGATCGCCGAGATCGTGCGCGATTACCTGCGGCTGGCCGGATTCGACGTGATCGTCGCCGGCGACGGCGTCCATGCGCTGGAAGCGGCGCGCGGGCGCCGTCCCGACCTCGTGGTGCTCGACCTCGGGCTCCCCGGCCTCGACGGCTTGGAGGTGGCGCGCGCCCTGCGGCGAGAGTCGGAGGTGCCGATCATCATGCTCACCGCCCGGGTCGCGGAGGACGACCGGCTGCGCGGGCTGGAGATCGGCGCCGACGACTACGTCACCAAGCCGTTCAGCCCGCGCGAGCTCGTGGCCCGCGTCCGCGCGGTGCTGCGGCGGAGCGAGGGGCGGCACGTGGACGGCGACCTCCTGCGCGTGTCGGACCTGGTGATCGACGTCGCCCGTATGAGCGTGCGCCGTGGCGACGAGCCGGTCGACCTGACGCCGACCGAGTTCCAGGTCCTTGCCACCCTGGCCCGCCACCCCGGCCGGGTCTTCACCCGCGCCCAGTTGCTCGACGCCGCGCGCGGCACCGACGCCGAGGCGTACGATCGCGCCATCGACAGCCACGTGAAGAACATCCGCCGCAAGCTGGAGCCCGACCCCCACGCGCCGCGGTACCTGGAGACGGTGTACGGCATCGGCTACAAGCTGGTGGAGGAATGAGGAGGCGCGGCCCGCCGCCACCGTGGCGCTGGCGAGATCAGCCGCCGACCTTCGCGGGCCGCCGCCGCATGCCGCCGCACTTCGTGCGGCGCATGGGCTGCGCCTTCGCGGCGCTCATCGCCCTGGCCGCCCTGGGTGCCAGCACCCTGGTCTCGCTGCTCTGGCGGTCGCCGCGGCAGGTGGCCGCGATCTCGGTGGCGGCCGTTGTGCTGCTCGCGGCGCTCGCCTCGGTCTTCCGGCTCGCCATCCGCCGCGTCGGCCGGGCGTTCGGCGAGCAGGACCGCCTCCGGCGTCAGCTCATGGCCGACGTCGCCCATGAGCTGCGGACGCCGCTGGCCATCCTGCAGGGTCGTATCGAGGGGCTGCTCGACGGCGTCTACCCCCGCGATGAGCACCATCTCGCGGAGCTGCTCGAGGAGACGCGCCACCTCTCGCGGCTGGTCGAGGACCTGGGCACGCTGGCGCACGCCGAGGCCGGCGCCCTCGAGCTGCGCAAGGAGACCGTCGACCTCGGCGATCTCATCCGCGACGTCGTTGCATCGCTGCCGCGGCCGGTCGCCGTCGTGGTGCCCGCGGAGCTCCCCACGCTCGAAGCCGACCCGGTGCGCATCCGTCAGGTGCTGCTCAACCTGCTCGCGAACGCGCTTCGCCACACACCGGTGGAGGGCGCCGTCGCGGTCGAGGCCGAAGCTCAGCCGAAACGGATTCTGCTCCGCGTGCGCGACAGCGGCTCCGGCATTGCGCCGGAAGATCTGCCGCGCATCTTCGAGCGGTTCCAGAAGGGGAGCGGCTCGGGCGGCTCCGGCCTCGGCCTCGCCATCGCCCGCAAGCTGGTGCTGGCGCACGGCGGCGACATCGGCATCGAGAGCGCGCCGGGGAAGGGCACCGAGGTGACGGTGTCCCTGCCGCGGTAGACTGTCCGGGCTTGAGCGAGCCCACCCTCCACGTCGTCCTCGTCGAGCCGGAGATCCACTGGAACACCGGCAACGCCGGGCGGACCTGCCTGGCGGTCGGGGCGCGCCTTCATCTCGTGCGGCCGCTCGGGTTCTTCCTGGGCGAGCGGCAGGTACGGCGCGCCGGGCTCGACTACTGGCCGCGGGTCGACCGGAAAGTCTGGGACCGCTGGGCCGATTTCGAGCCGGAGATCCCTCGCCTGGGCGAGCCGTTCTTCTTCAGCGCCGAGGCGGAGCGGGATTTCTGGAGCGTCGAGTACCCGGAGCGGACGGTGCTGGTCTTCGGCAAGGAGAGCGTGGGGCTCGCGCCGGAGATCCGCGCTCGCTACCCCGAGAGGCTGGTGCGCATCCCGATGGTCGATCCAGAGATCCGTTCGCTCAACCTCTCGACGTCGGTGGCGCTGGCGGCCTATGAGGTGATGCGGCGGCGGCGCCCCACCCTCCCCCGCCCGGCGTCTCCAGGATGAGCCGGTCACCGGGGCCCACCTCGCGGCCGTCGATCGAGGCGAGCTCCTCCATCTCTCCCGAGGAGCGAATGAGCCGCTGGCGCCCGGGCCGGCCCGGCTCGCCGCCTTCCATCCCATAAGGGCGCTCCACCCGGTGCTGGGAGAGGAGGGAGAGGGACATCGGCGCCAGGAAGGCGATCTCGCGGACGGCGCCGTCGCCCCCCCGCCAGCGGCCCTCTCCGCCCGAGCCGGCGCGGATGGCAAAGCGCTCCAGGCGCACGGGGTAGCGGTGCTCCAGCACCTCGGGATCGGTGATGCGGGTGTTGGTCATGTGAGTGTGGACGGCGCTCGCCCCGGCGAACCCCGGGCCGGCGCCGGCGCCGCCGCAGACGGTCTCGTAGAAGCCGAAGCGCTCGCTGCCGAAGAGGAGGTTGTTCATCGTCCCCTGGCTGCAGGCGGCGAGGCCCAGCGCCTTGATCAGGGTGTCGACCAGCCGCTGGCTCGTCTCGACGTTGCCCCCCACCACGGCGGGGGCCTCGGCCGGGTCGTCCGGAAAGGGGGGGTTGAGCATCCCGGGCGGGATGCGGATGTCGACCGCGCGGAGGATCCCCTCGTTCAGCGGCAGGGGCTCGGCGATCAGCAGGCGGAGCACGTAGAGCACGGCGCTGCGCACCACGGCGGGCGGCGCGTTGAGGTTTCCCGGATGGACTGGACCCGAGCCGGCGAAATCGATGACTACCGCGGGATCGGCGCCGGGGCCGGCGATCTCGATCCGCGCGGCGATGGCGGCGCCGTCGTCGAGCCGCTCGAGGGCCTCGTAGCGGCCCAGGGGGAGCCTGGCGAGGGCGGCGCGCAGCCGTTCCTCGGCCCGGGCCTTGAGCGCGGCCATGTAGCGGGCGGCGGTCTCGCGTCCGTGCTCGCGGGCAAGCCCCTGCAGCGCCTCGGCCCCCCGGTGGTTGGCCGCCACGGCGGCGCGCAGGTCGGCCAGGTTCTCCTCGACGGCCCGGGTCGGGAAGGGGGCCTCCAGCAGGAGGCGGCGCATCTCGTCCCAGCGGGGCTCTCCCTTGCGGATGAGGTAAGCCGGCGGGATCACCACCCCCTCCTCGATCAGCCACCGTGCTCCGGGGGGCATCGAGCCCGGGCGGATCCCCCCGATCTCGGCGTGATGGGCGCGGCTGGCCACGTAGCCCAGGAGGGTGCCACCCTCTTCTTCTTCAAAGACGGGGGTCACCACCGTCACGTCGGGCAGGTGGGAGCCGCCGTATCCGGGGTGGTTGGTCACCACCACGTCGCCCGGCTCCATGGCGATCGTCTCGCGCAGGCGCCGCACGCAGAGGCCGAGGGCCCCGAGATGGACGGGGATGTGCGGCGCGTTGACCACCAGCTCGCCCGCCGGATCGAGCAGGGCGCAGGAGAAGTCGAGCCGCTCCTTGACGTTGGTGGAGACCGCCGTGCGCTGGAGCCGCTCCCCCATCTGCCGGGCGATGGCGGCGAAGCGGTGGGTGAACAGCTCCAGTTGGACGGTCTCGGGACGGGGATCGTAGACGGGAATGAGGGTGATCCTCCTGGAGGGGATTCTAATGATGTGGCTCACGTCTTGCACCCGATCTCCCTCCGACCATGGCCAGACGCTCTTTGACCCGCAGACCCAAATCCGCCGGACACGGCCACCCCCGCCCCCTCTTGCAACGCGAATCCTGGACCTCCCTGAACGGGGCCTGGGATTTCGTGATCGACGCGAACGCCCGCTGGCGCACCCCCCGGGAGGTGCGGTGGAACGGCACGATCACCGTCCCCTTCGCGCCCGAGACGGAGGCGAGCGGCATCGGCGACACCGGTTTCTACCGCCGGTGCTGGTACCGCCGCACCTTCGACATCCCTCCTCTGGGGAAGAACGAGCGCCTGCTCCTTCACTTCGGCGCCGTGGACTGGGCGGCAACCGTGTGGGTGAACGGCGGGCTCGCCGGCTGTCATGAGGGGGGGTATACGCCGTTCTCCCTGGATCTGACCGATCTTCTGGTGGACGGCCCCCAGATGGTGGTCGTGCGGGCGGACGACGACCCGGCCGACCTCGCCAAGCCGCGCGGCAAGCAGGACTGGCAGCTCGAGCCTCACTCGATCTGGTACCCGCGCACGACCGGCATCTGGCAGACGGTCTGGCTGGAGCGGGTCCCCGCGACCTGGATCGGCAGCGTCCGCTGGGTCCCCAATCTGGAGCGCTGGGAGATCGGCTTCGAGGCCTGGGTGGAGGGGGAGCCCCGCGAGCGGCTCTGGCTGAGCGTCAAGCTGTGGGCGAACGGCCAGCTCCTCGCCGACGACACCTACAAGGTGGTCGCCGGAGAGGTGCACCGCCGGATCGCCCTCTCCGATCCGGGGATCGACGATTTCCGCAACGAGCTGCTCTGGAGCCCCGAGAAGCCAACCCTGATCGAGGCTCACCTGCACCTCTGGGCGGGGCGCGAGGAGCAGCTCGATACAGTCAAGAGCTACACGGCCCTGCGCTCGATCGCCGTGCAGGGGAACCGGCTGGTGCTCAACGGCCGCCCCTATTACCTGCGCATGGTGCTCGACCAGGGGTATTGGCCGGAGAGCGGCATGACGCCGCCGAGCGACGCCGCCCTCCAGCGCGACGTCGAGCTGGTGAAAGCCATGGGCTTCAATGGCGTGCGCAAGCACCAGAAGATCGAGGACCCGCGCTTCCTCTACTGGGCCGACCGGTTGGGGCTGCTGGTCTGGGAGGAGATGCCGAGCGCCTACCGCTTCACCAAGCGGTCGATCCAGCGGCTGACCCGTGAGTGGATGGAGGCCGTGCGCCGCGATCTCAGCCATCCGTGCATCATCGCCTGGGTCCCCTTCAACGAATCCTGGGGGGTGCCGAACCTGCCGGACAACCTGCCGGAGCG
Organism: Thermoanaerobaculia bacterium; assembly: GCA_045807625.1. GTDB lineage: Bacteria > Acidobacteriota > Thermoanaerobaculia > Multivoradales > UBA5704 > DATARR01. The sequence goes on from JBJMHA010000010.1 coordinate 6,218, forward strand.
CAACTGGGTGCGCGCCCTGTTCCATCTCACCAAGACGCTCGATCCGACCCGGCCGGTGATCGGTAACGACGGCTGGGAGAGCATCGCGACCGACATCATCGGCATCCACGATTATGACGGCAACCCGGAGCAGATCTTGAAACGCTATCACGCGGAGGATGTGCTCCCCCGGCTCCTCAAGCAGGAACGCCCCGGCGGCCGGCTGCTGGTGCTGGAAGAGCACGTGGCCGACTCCCTGCCGGTGATGCTCACCGAGTTCGGCGGCGTCACTGAATCCAAGGTCAAGGGGACCTGGGGGTATTCGCGGGCCCAGAGCAGCGAGGATCTCGCGGAGCGCTACCGGGAGCTCCTCTACGCGGTGAGCTCGCTCTCCCTCTTCTCCGGATTCTGCTACACGCAATTCACGGATACCTATCAGGAGGCCAACGGGCTGCTGCGGGCGGACCGCACGGAAAAGTTCTCGCTGGAGGAGATGTCCGCCGCGACACGCGGGGTCGCGCCCCAGTCCACCAAGATAGCGGCCGGGATCGGCGGCGCCGGCACCCGCCACGATCCCCACGCTCCGGACGAGTGAGAGGTGGGATGTATAAAAAGGTTTTGACCAAGCCCGACGGCCGGCAATTGATCCTTTATTCGCAACGGCCGATCCCGGATGACATCCAGGCGACCAGCCCGGGGACCGATCCTCCCGGTACGAAGACACATCTGCGCTGGCACCCCTTGCGCGGCGAGTGGGTGGCCTACGCCAGCCATCGCCAGAATCGCACCTTCCTGCCGCCGCCCGAGTACAACCCGCTGGCGCCCACGACGGACCCCGCCCATCCGACCGAGCTGCCGCCCGGCGACTATGATGTGGCGGTTTTCGAGAACCGCTTCCCCACCCTGACCGAGCATGCCGAGGAGCCGGCGCCGCCCGCCATCGTGCCCACCCGGCCGGGCAAGGGGGCCTGCGAGGTGGTGGTCTTCACCCAGGACCCGAATGCGTCGCTCGGCGCGCTCCCCCTCTGGCACCTGGAGGAGCTTCTGGAGGTCTGGGCGGACCGCCACCGCGAGCTCGGAAAGCGGGACGATATCGAGTACGTCATGCCGTTCGAGAACCGCGGCGTGGAGGTGGGGGTGACGCTCCATCATCCGCACGGGCAGATCTACGCCTATCCGTTCATCCCGCCCATCCCGGCGCGGGAGCTCGCGCAGCAGAGCGCCTATTTCGGGGAACATGGGCGCGGCCTGCTGGAGGATCTGATCGGCGAGGAGCTCGAGGACGGCCGGCGGATGCTCTACACCGGCGAGCGGGCGGTCGCCTGGATGCCCGTGTTCGCCCGCTACTCCTACGAGGTCTGGGTGGCGCCGCGCCGGGCCGCCGGATCGGTGGCGGACCTCGACGCGGCCGAGCGGGCCGACTTCGCCCGGGCGCTCAAGACGGTGCTCCTGAAATACGATACGTTGTGGGGAAAACCTTTCCCCTACATCCTGGTGTTCCACCAGGCGCCCACGGACGGGAATCTCCATCCGGAGGCGCACCTGCACATCGAATTCTATCCTGCCTACCGCATGCCCGGAAGACTCAAATATCTGGCCGGGAGCGAGATCGGCGCCGGAGTGTTCACCGCCGACACGCTGCCGGAGGAGAAGGTCAAGGAGCTGCAGGCGGTCGAGGTCGAGCTCGAGCCCCAACTATTGGCGAAGGAGACATCATGAGCGTGAAAGAGAGCCCCGCCGCCACGGCCACCTTCGCCGACCTCTTCGGGCATGACCCCGAGGTGCAAGCCGACGCGCCTGGCCGGGTGAACCTGATCGGCGAGCACACGGACTACAGCGGCGGCTTCGTGCTGCCGCTGGCGATCCCGCAGCGCACCCGGGTCGAGCTGGCGCCCCGCGCCGAGCCGCTGGTCCGCGCCTGGAGCGCCAACGTGGAAAATCCGGAGATCCTGGAGTACAGGCTGGGCGGTGAGAAACCCGTCCACGGCTGGCTCGACTACGTCCAGGGGATCACCGACGTGCTGCGCCAGGGGGGCTATACGCTCCAGGGCTTCGACCTGCGGATCGATTCGGATGTGCCGTTGGGGGGCGGGCTGTCGTCGAGCGCGGCGCTGGAGGTCTCGCTGTTGCGGGCCCTGCGGGAGGCGTTCGGGCTGGAGATCGACGACGTGCGGATCGCCCTCGCGGGCCAGAAGGCGGAGAACGATTTCGTGGGCGCGCCTGTCGGCATCATGGATCAGATGGCGTCGAGCCTGGCCGACGAGAAGACCGCCCTGTTCCTCGATACGCGGAGCCTGCAATATGAAAAGATTCCTCTGCCCGCGGAGGCCGAGATCGTGGTGATCGATTCCGGCGTCACGCACAGCCATTCCGGAGGGGAATACCGGGTGCGGCGGCAGGAGTGCGAGCGCGCCGCCGAGCTCCTGGGCGTCCGCCAGCTCCGCGATCTCGATCCGCAGGACCTCTGGCGTCTCCCCTCCCTGCCCGAGCCGCTCGACCGGCGGGCGCGCCACGTGATCACCGAGAACGCCCGCGTCCGCTCCGCCGTGGCCGCCCTGCGCGAGCGGGACCTGCCGCGTCTCGGCAAGCTCCTCTACGCCTCGCACGAATCGCTGCGCAACGATTTCGAGGTCTCGGTCCCGGAGATCGATCATCTCGTCGAATTGGCGAGCGAGGAGCCGGACGTCTACGGCGCCCGCATCACCGGCGGCGGCTTCGGAGGCTCGATCGTCGCCGTCGCCCGCCGGGGCACCGGGCGCAAGGCTGGGGACCACATCGCCGCCCGCTATGGAAAGGACGGAAAGAGGCAGGCGACAGTCCTGGTGCCGGAGCCATGATCTCCTGACGCGATTTTCCGCCGCTTGACGCGTCCGTCCGGTCCTGGGGTATCATAGGCAGGGAAGGACGACGCCATGGCCCAGCCGCTCAGAACACCCCAGGAAGAGACCCGCTCCTATGCGAAGAGGATTCGAGATCTCGTAGAGTTTGAATACGTCGAGGGCGCTCGCAGGCTGGTGGCTGAGGCTATCCAGCAGGGAGACGAGAGCGAGGAGCTCCTGAGGTGGCAGCGGCTTCTGGGTCCGGCGAGATCTCAGGGCTCCAGCGATGAGCTGGAGCTCGACCGCACGCCTGAATTCGAATGGCTGCGGGCTTATGGCCGTCACTATCAAGGGCAGTGGGTTGCGTTGGCCGAAGGTCGCCTGCTGGCTCATTCTAAAAACTTGCCAGAGGTCGAGTCCGCTCTGGAAACCATGATGCCGAGCAGGCGCCCCTTGATACACTACGTCCAGTGATCAAAGCCCCAAGTGCTCGCGCTTCGGCCAGTCGAAGATCATTGCGATCACCGCGGCTCCTCCCAGGCCCCAGCTCCACCAGACATTCGCGGTCAGCAGCGAGAGGATGAAGCCGATCAGTCCTCCGGCTTCGCGCAGCGCGAACGCAATGATGTTGGATGTCTGGTAGGCGGCGAAAATCTTTTCGGTATCGCCGCCGAATCCCTCCGCGCCGATCCTTTTGAAAACCGCTCCTTTGACGGCCGGAGAGGCGACGAGGAGCGCCAAGGCGATCGCGAACAGGATCACGGGAAAAGCTTGCGGGAGCGGCGCCGGTCCGATCGATCCCGATTTGAGGAGAACGATCAGGACGACGTTCACGAGCACCAGCCCCGAAAGGATGGCCCCGCACAGGATGTGGAGCTGCCGGAAACGGTCGGTCATCACGGCCTCGTGCGTCCCCGGAGGAGACGGTCGACCTCGGCGGCCCGGGGCCAGCGGGTGAGCATGCCGAAGGCGCTGGCGATGCAGAGCACGATCCCGTAGTACGCGGACCCGGAGGTCAGCGAGATCACGAGCCCGAGCAGGGCGGCGATCTCCAGGATGGCGAAGCCGCCCAGCGTGGCCCTTCCATAGGCGGCCAGCACGGTGTCCGGATTTGCCTGCAAGGCCGCCGAGCGGGGGAAGGCCCGCCGGAGGATCGAGGAGCGTAGGCGCGAGGAGAGCAGGATCAGCACCGCCGCCAGGAGCGCCAGCCCGAGCGGGACCGAAGGCGGCAGACCGGGGACCGGACGTCCGCCGGCCTCGGGGGTCAGAAACCAGCTCAGGACGGCGAACAGCGCCACCGATCCCGCGAGCGCCGCGCAGATCCGGCTCACGGGCCGGAGGCGGCGGGCGTACTCTGGAGTGGGATCGTCGCGCCGGCGGCCGGTCAGGTCGAGATCCGCGTCCATGCCTCACTCTACTCCACGCTCCAGCACCAGGTTTTCGGCTCCGTCCACCCGGCCGCGCCACCCCTCATCCAACAGCGTGGCGCTATGGCTCTCGAAGAGCAGGGAGGGACCAGCGAAGGCGGCTCCGGGCTTCAGGAGAGCGCGATCGAAGAAGGGGACCTCCCGCCAGGCGCCGCCGGTCCAGCAGTGGCGAAACCCTGCGGGCACGGCTTCGGACGTCTCCGGCTCAGGAGTCGGATCTTCCGCGGAGGATAGGGAGGAGGCGACCACGCGGACCGATTCCAGCTCGATCGCTCGGCCCTCGGGAGCGTAACCGTAGATCTCCCGGTAGGCGGCGGCGAAGGCGGGCTCGATCTCGGCGTCTTCCCGATACTCCACGGCGAGCGCCGCCTCCTGACCGGCGAAGCGGAGGCTCAGCAGGTTGCGGCGGATTCCGGTCTCCTCCGGCGCGATCCCCTCGGCCCGGACCGCCGCCAAGGCCTCGCGGCCCAGCTCTTCGAGCCAGCCGGCGAGCCGGCCGCCGGTCACTTGGGTCAACGGCTCGAGCACCTGCCGCTGGGCGAAGCGCTCGACCACGGCCGCTCCCAGCCCCAGCGCGGAGAGCAGGCCCGCGTCCGCGGGGACCAGGACATGGCCAATTCCCAGCAGCCCGGCCACCGCGCAGGCGTGCTGGGCCCCGGCCCCTCCGAAGGCGACCAGCGCGTGACCCGCGGGGTCGTACCCCCGGCGGAGCGAGATCGAGCGGATCGCCTCGGCCATGCGCTCGTTGGCGATGTCGAGCAGACCGCCCAGAACCGCCTCGGGATGGGGATCGTGCGAGCCCATCCGCTTCCGCAGGCTATCGAGGGCCCTCTCCGCCGCCGCCGTATCCAGAGGGATCTCGAAGCGGTCGGGGTCGAGCCGGCCGAGGATCAGGTTCACATCGGTCAGCGTCAGCGGGCCGCCAGCGCCATAGCAGGCGGGCCCGGGCCAGGCTCCGGCGCTCTCCGGGCCCACCTTGAGCTGGATGCCGTCGAAGCCGCAGATCGAGCCGCCGCCCGCCGCCACGCTCTCGATGGCGAGCGCGGGGGCCACGAGGTGGGCGTCCCCCACCCGGTGCTCGAAGAGGTATTCGAAGTCGCCGTCCCAGCGGGCCACGTCGGTGCTGGTGCCCCCCATGTCGAAGGCGATCACCCGCGAGAAACCCGACCGCCGGCCGGCGCGGGCCGCTCCGACGACGCCGCCCGCCGGGCCCGAGAGGAGACCGTCCTTGGCGCGGAAGGCCTCCGCGCGCACCAGCCCGCCGGCGCTGGTCATCACGTGGAGCGAGCCACGGCGCAGCGCGCCGGAGACTCCGGAGAGATAGCGCTCCAGGATCGGCGAGAGGTAGGCGTCCACCACCGCCGTCTCGGCGCGCGGGACGATCTTGATCAGCGGCGCCAGCTCCGAGGAGAGCGAGACGTAGCGGAAGCCGGCTTCCCGCAAAAGGTTTCCAATCTCCCGCTCGTGCCGCGGATTGCGATAGGAATGCATCAGCGCCACCGCCGCGGTCTCGATCCCCTCCTCCAGCAGCCGCCGCGCCGTCTCGCGGACCGCCGCGGAATCGAGCGGCACCAGCACCGAGCCGTCCGCCGCCAGCCTTTCGGGGATCTCGACGGCCTCCCGGTAGAGCGGCTCCGGCTTGACGATCTCCAGCGCGAAGAGGTCCGGCCGCTGCTGGGTGCCGATGCGGAGGAGGTCCGCGAAACCTTGCGTGATCAGCAGAGCCGTGGGGGCGCCCTTGCGTTCGAGCAGGGCGTTGGTGCCCCGCGTGGTGGCGAGGCGCATGGCGATTTCGGGAAGCTCCGCCGAGAGCGGCGTCCGCGTCACCAGCCGGGCGGCGAGGACCGGGGCCTCCTCGGGAGAGCGCAGCTCGAAGGCGGCGCCGGCGAGATCGCCTGGGATCGGGCCGTCCAGGTGGAGGATTGCGGAATCGGAATCCTCGACGGTTCGTGGCTCACTTTCCGTCCCCAAAAGGAGGAAGGTGAAGCCGCGAAAGAAGCCCAGCGGAAGATCCCAGGCCGTGGCGAGTTGGACCGCGCTCTCATCGGACCTCGCGATCCGGCCGCGCACCGCGCTCGTCGAGAGCACCTTGGCCCGGTGGAGATTCCCCTCGGGATCCACCGCGAGGCAGTCCGTGAAGGTCCCTCCGGTATCGAGCCAGATGTACCAATCCACCATGCGGGGGATGGTGTATCACAGTCGTCCCCGGCGCGAACGATGCGGATCATGAATGGGCGAATGGAGGGCCTTTGCAGGCCCTCCATCGGTGAGCTCAGACCTGACAAGGCGTGGTCAGCACAAGCAGGTATAAGGCCCGCACGAGGTTTGGCGGCAGGTGTCGATCGTGGTAGTGGTACAGCCGGAAGTGCCGGCCCCTTGAGCTTCGCTCAAGTGAGTGGTGTTAAGCTGGCGCAGGGTCTCGCGATCCAAAGAAAGCTTCTTCACCGTCCATTTCTTCACGGCTCTCTCCTTTGACGCCCCCACGGAGAGTCGAGGGGGTTCCCGGATTATAATTGCATTTTTAGAAATATAGACCTACAAACTGCTATTCACCGATGATCTTGATCATCACCCGCTTGGGGCGCCGGCCGTCGAACTCGCCGTAGAAGATCTGCTCCCAGGGGCCGAAGTCGAGGCGGCCGTCGGTGATCGCCACCACCACCTCGCGGCCCATGATCTGCCGCTTGTGGTGGGCGTCCGCGTTGTCCTCGCCGGTGCGGTTGTGCTGGTAGCGCTGCGGGCTGGCGTCGAAGGGGGCGAGCTCCTCCAGCCAGCGCTTGTAGTCCTGGTGCAGGCCGGGCTCGTCGTCGTTGATGAAGACGCTCGCCGTGATGTGCATGGCGTTGACCAGGCAGAGCCCCTCGCGGACTCCGCTCTCCGCCACCGCCCGCTCCACCTCCGCCGTGATGTTGACGAAATCCATCCGCGCCGGGACGTTCATCGTCAGGTGCCGCGTGAGCGATCTCATGCCCCTCCCTCGGATTGCCGCGGGACCGTCTTCTCGGCGAGCCCCGACTCCAGCCGCCGCACCCGCTCGTTCCCCTTGTCCCGCGCCGACGCCTTGCGCAGCCACTTCGCCGCCTCGCGACGGTCGCCGCTGGCCAGCGCCGCCAGCCCCAGGGCGGCGTAGGGCTCCGGATCGTCGCGATTCAACCACATCGCCCGCCGGTAGAAACGCCGGGCCTCGTCGAGCCGGCCGTGCGACAGCGACAGGTCCCCCAGGGCGAGATAGCTGAACGGGCTCTGCCCGCTCGCCCGGGTCGACAGCACCAGCAGGTCGTCGGCCTCCTTCGCCTGTCCGCGCAGGCGCAGGAGGACGGCCAGGTTCTGATACGCGGCGGCCCCTTGAGGATTCACCTCCAGGGCCCGCCGGTAGGCCGCCTCGGCGCCGGTGAGATCCCCGGCCCGCCGCAGGCCGACGCCGAGGTCGATCCAGCCGTCGCCGAGCTCGGGGTCGATCTCCACCGCCTTGCGCAGCCAGGGGAGGGACTCGTTCATGCGGCCGGCGCGGAGGAGCTCGGCGCCGTGGTTGGAATGATAGAGGGCGATCGCCGTCAGGTCGCCGAGACGCCGGATGTGGCGGTAATCCGCCTTGGGCGCGTTGGTGAACTCGAGGATCTTGATCTTGCCGCCACCCAGGCCGAAGCCGGCGCTGACATGCCCCGAGATCACCAGCAGGTCCCCCTCACGCTCGAACCGCTCGACATCGTCTACCCCGAGGTAGAAGGCCGGGATGCCCAGCTCGCGGGCCAGCCCCACGAACAGGCTGGTGAACCCCAGGCAGTTGGCCTTGCGGTTGGCGAAGGCCTCGCGAGCGGTGTTCGTGCTCCCTCCCTCATAGGAGAGCCCCAGGCCGGCCGGATCGACGATCGCGAGGAGGAGACGCTCCAGGCGCTGCTCGGGAGCGCCGGTGTCGGGCACCTGGGCGTGGACCCAGGTCCGCATCTCGTCCGTGACCTCGAAGGGGACGACGACCGAGGCGGGATCGACCCCGCGCTGGCGCAGCTCGTGGGCCACGCCCGCGACCGTGGTCGGCCCCGTCGAGGCGCACCCGACGAGCGAAACGAGGAGTACGGCGAGAGCGATCCCCCGCATCGGCGTGGACCGGAAGGGCGGCGTCAGGCGGTCCGCGCCGTGGGGCGCCAGAACCGGAAGAGCACCTTCTTGACCCCGAGGTAGAGGAGCCCCACCACGAGCAGGAAGGCGAGCAGGGGCACCGTGATCGCCAGCACCGCGAGCATCGCCGAGCCGCCGGCCTCGGCGGTGGCCAGGACCGGATTGCCCAGGCCCCCGGTCGTGAAGGAGGAGATGTGGCGGGTCACGGAGGTGATCCCCTGGAAGACCGCCGTGGTACCGCCGCCGGCCACCACGGCCAGCGTCCATTTGAGGAAGGGGCTGACGTCCGTGGTGATCGCCGAGGCGGTCACCACGATCCCGGCCACCACGGCGGCCGGCGTCGCGACCGTGTCGAGGAGGTTGTCCACCCAGGGGATGTAATAGCCGGCGATCTCCAGGATCGTCGCCACCCCGAAGGAGAGCAGGGCCGGCGTCGAGCCGATCCAGGCGAAGCCCGAGCTGAGCTCCAGATGCCCCACCCCGGCGCGCGAGGCCAGGCTCATGATGAGCAGGGGGACGAAGACCCGGAAGCCGCACGCGGCGGCCAGCCCGAGGCCGATCAGAATGCTGAGCACCGTTTCCACCATTCCCCGCCCCTCCTTTCGTCACTCCATGGTAACGCAGGGAGGGCCCGCTTACTTCCAGGCGGGCTCGCTCCCCTGTTTGGGGGCCCAGGCGAGGGTCAGGAAACGGACCACGACGTCGGTCTTCCGGGGCTTGAGGCCCAGGACCTCCAGCTCCCCCGCCTCCGGATCGAAGCGGTCCTGGAGGTGATCGACCTCGGTCTCGAGCTCGGCGTTGAGGTCGGCGAGTTGCTTGTCGACGGCCTCCACGGTCTCCGCGGCGCGGGCGACGTCCTGCTGCTCCTGGTAGGTCCGCCCCCCCGCCCGCATGGCGGTGCCGACGGCATTGATCGAGCGCAGCGACCGCGCGCGGCCGAAGATCATGCCGAGCACGGCGGAGCCGGCGTGGAGCACGGTGTTGAGCGTCTGCTGCCGGGCCTGATCCGCCTGGAGCTGTTTGGCCTGCTCGGCCCGCCGCTTGCGCTCCTGGAGCTGGGCGATCTTGACGCCGTACTTCTGGCGCAGCGCCTCGACCTGCTCGTCCCGCGTCTCGCGCGCGGTCTCGGTCAGGCGGATGCGGAAGTCCCGCTCGGACTCCCCCGGATTCGAGACCACCCCCAGCGTGTCGCTGCGGAACAGCTCGCACTTGCGGGTGCGGTAGAGGCACTCCTCCAGCCCCTTCTTCCAGGCGTCGTAGCTCCTGGCCTTCACCGCCGCGTCGGGCAGCGGCGCGAAGCGGGCCCCCGGAACCGGCTCGGCCTCCAGATCGCCCTGCGCCAGCTCGACCGGCTCGGCGGCGTACCAGTCGGCCCCCTCGCCGGTGACAGGAGTGAGGAGTGATACGTCCTCGGTGTGATCGATCCCCCGCTTGGCGTCCTGGTAGTGGACGCTCGCCACGGCGAAGAGGCAGGGCTCGTAGACGATTCCCTCCGGCTTGGTGCGCAGAGGGAGGAAGCGCTGGGGGACGTCCGGCGGCAGCACGGGGGCCATCTCCCTCGCCGGAGCGGCGGGCGCGGCGGCCGGAGCCGGCAACGGCGAGCCGGTGGGCTCCTGGGCTTTGACCGGCGCCGCCGGAGGGGCCTGCTTGACCGGGTCCATCAGCCGCTTGATCTCGGGCCGGGTGAGTGGGCCGCGCAGATAGGAGAGGGTCCAGCGGGTCTGGAAGAGCACCGGCTCGTCCTGGTGCACGTCGTGGAGCAGGAAGACCCGGTTGGAGAGCCCGGATAGGATCTGCTCCATCTTGGCGCGGTCGAAGCTCCCGCCGGCCGCCCCTTCGAGGCCGTCCATCAGCCGCTGCTTGTCGCGCTCGGTCTGCAGCCGCCCCAGAAACCAGGTGCCGACGTTGGAGAGCCCCTTGTAGTCGAGGTCGACCGGATTCTGGCTGGCGAGCACCACCCCCAGGCCGAAGGCGCGCGCCTGCTTGAGCAGGGTGAGCAGCGGGCGCTTCGACGGCGGCTCGGCCACCGGCGGCATGTAGCCGAAGACCTCGTCGATCGCCAGGATGGCTCGCAGGCTGGTGGTGCCGGGCTTGCCGCGCATCCAGCCGAGCGTCTGGTTCAGGAGCAGGGCGACGAAGAACATCCGCTCGCGGTCCGAGAGATGGGCGATCGAGAAGACGGCGATCCGCGGCTTGCCCGCGGCGGTGTAGAGCAGGCGGTCGACGTCGAGCGGCTCGCCGCGCAGCCAGGCCGCGAAGTTGGGCGAGCCGAGGAGGTTGTTGAACGCCATCGCCAGGCCGAAGCGGTCCTTGGCCGGGAAGAAGGTCTCGAGGTCCATCACCCCGACCCGCTCCATGGGCGGCTTCTGGATCTGCTGGATCAGCGAGGCGAGATCGAGCCCGCGCCCCTCGCGCCAGGCGGTATCGAAGATGTTGGCCAGCAGGATGTGCTCGCGCCCCTGAATCGGGTCGGAGTCGACGCCGAGCAGGGCGAGCAGGCTGGCCACCAGCGTCCCCACGCGCTCCCGCAGCAGATCGCCGTCGGCGATCACCGCGGGCGGCGGTGCCGCCAGGGAGGAGAGGATCGAGATCTGGAGCCCCGCCTCGCTGCCGGGGGTGTAGAGGGCGAACTCCGCCGCGTCGCGCAGGCGGGCGATCCGCTCGCCGCTCTGGTCCCAGCGGGCCAGCCCGTTGCGCCAGGTCTCCGCCTCCTTCGCGGCGAACGCCTCGGGGGTGAGACCCGCCCGGGCCGCCGCGTCGGGATCGATCCAGGGGGCGAAGTCGGCCGGCCGCAGCCCGGGGAAGGTGAGCAGCAGGTCGGCCAGATCCCCCTTGGGATCGATCACCAGGGCCGGGATGAGGTCGATCGCCGCCTCTTCGAGCAGGCCGATCAGCAGGCCGGTCTTGCCGCTTCCCGTCATGCCCACGGCCACGGCGTGGGTCAGCAGGTCGCGGGAGTCGTAGAGCAGGGGCGCCGGCGCCGTCTCCCCCTTGGCCGCGTCGTACGGCCTCCCCAGATAGAAGGCCCCGAGCTTCTCGTAGGCCGCGATGTCGTCCGCCATTTTTCCTCCCGCCGGTAAACAAGCTCCGGAGGCGAGATGGTAGCGGACCCGTGGGGAAACGGCTAGGAGCGCTCCCCGGGCAGAGGAGCGCTCCCGGCAGAACAGGGGGCAGACCCTGCTAGGGGCAGATGCAGTCGTCGGTGCAGGTCGCGAAGTCGCACTGCAGAGTCCCCCCGCATTCCGTGAAGCAGGCGGCTCTATGGGGGGCGCTGCACCAACTCGACGGGCAGGCGGCGGCGGGCTTCGCGGGGCCGACCATGCAGGCCAGGGTCATCAGGATCGCGGACGCAAACCAGAAGAGCTTCTTGGACATGGACGTTTTCCTTTCCTTGTCGATCGGGCCGATGAAGAGCGGCTCTCCATCGGCCCGGGGCCCCTTCATGGTTCCCTACTAAATAGTAACCCTATACAGAAGGAAAGGACCAAAAAATTTACATCTATAACCCATCAACTAGGTAAACCGTAAGTCTGGCGACTATCTCCACGCCCGGGGATCGAGATCGTACGGCAGCGGCGTCAGCGATTCCAGACCGTCCGGCCCGAGGTAGACGAGATCCTCCAGCCGGACTCCCCAGCCCTGCTCGGGCTCGTAGAGCCCCGGCTCGATGGTGAAGACGTCCCCCTCGCGCAGGACCCCCTCGCCTCCCGAGGCCTTCTTGAAGGTGGGGAATTCGTGGAGGTCGAAGCCGACGCCGTGGCCGAGGTTGTGGACGTAGCCGCGGGTCGTCCCGGGCGCGGAGATGGGGGTCGGGAACCCCGCCTCGCCGAACAGGCCGCAGACGAGCTCCTGGAGGTCCCAGCCGCGCGCGCCGGGGGCGGAGCGGCGGTGGACCTCCTCCACCGCCCTCCGCACCAGGGCGTGCCCCCTCGCCAGCGCCTCCGAGGGCTCGCCCACGCAGAAGGTGCGGGTGCAGTCCGCGAACAGCCGTCCGCGAGGGTAAAGGTCGACCACGAAGGACTCGCCGGCCCGCAGCACGCGCTTGGGGCTGCCCGTGTTGTGCGGCACCGCCCCCTCCTCCGCCGGGGCCAGGATGCTCCCCCGCGGCTGCTCCAGGCCGCGCTGGAAGAAGACCCGCGCCACCTCGGCCCGCACGCGGGCCACCGTCAGCGGCTTACCGGCCAGATAGAGCTCCGAGCCGGGCCCTTCGTGGGATGCCGCGGCCAGCAGGGAGGCCACGGCGCGCATCGCCTCGCAGGTCCCCTCCGCGGCCTCGCGGATGCCGGCGAGCTCCGGCGCCTCCTTGCGCTTGCGGGAGGCGAAGACCAGCGGGTTGCCTGGCACCCAGACCCACCCTTGAGAAGCGAGCAGCGAGCAGGCCCCCTGGATCACCCCCGCGGGGCCGTGCCCGGCCAGGGCCACCCTTCCGGGGGTCAGACCGCAGAGCTCCAGGGCCTTCCCCCAGACCCGGGCGAGGAACGGCCCCGCCTCCGGCATCTCGCTGGACAGCTTCGAGATGTCGAGGTCGTCGGGGGTCAGCAGGGCGAGCCCCGTCGCCGCCGCCTCCTCGCGCTCCATCAGCGTCAGGAAGCCCAGGCGCGACTCTCCCCCTGGGGGGAGGATCAGGAAGCACTCCCCCATGTGGACGGGGCCGGGCAGGAAGGGCGCGAGGTCGGTGTCCTCCGCCGAAGCGGCGAGGACGAGGAGGGCCTCGCAGCCCATCTCCTCCAGACCGGCCGAGAGCGCTTCGAGACGGGCCCTCATGCTCTCAGGCTACAGGTTGCGCTCGATGAACTTCTCGAAGGCCTGCTTGGGCATGGCGCCCATGGTGCGGTCGGCCATCTTGCCATCCTTGAACAGGATGAAGGTGGGGATGCTCGACACCTGGAACTGGAACGCGATCTTCTGCTGCTCGTCCACGTTCAGCTTGGCGATACGGACCTTATCGTTCTCCTCGGCGATCTGGTCGAGCACCGGCGCCACCGCGCGGCAGGGACCGCACCAGGAGGCCCAGAAGTCCACCAGCACCGGCTTGTCCGACTTCAACACCTCGGTCTCGAAGTTCTCATCGGTGACCGTCAGGATCTTTTCACTGGCCATGGTTCTCTTCCTCTCCGGTAACGTTCAATCAAGAGGGCCGTCCCGCGGGCGGCCTTCACTCCCCTTCCAACGCGGCGGGGGCGGTCTCTTGTTCCATCCTTCGCCGTTGAGCGAAATACTCGCGCGTCGCCTCCACGTCCCGGCCGATCTGCGCCGAGAGGTCCATCACGTTGGGGAAGATCCGCTCCTCGCGCAGCCGCTTGTAGAACTGCAGCTCCACCCGCTGGCCGTAGACGTTGGCCTTGAAGTCGAGGATGTGGCTCTCCACCACCCGCTGGTAGTTCTCGTACACGGTCGGCCGGGTGCCGATGTTGGTCACGCCGTCGAAGGTCGCCGGGTAGCTCGGGAAGAAGACCCGGGTCGCGTAGACGCCGTCGGCGGGCAGGAGCTTGTTCTCGGAGGCGACGTTGATCGTCGGCCAGCCCAGCTTCTGCCCCATGCGGTCGCCGCGGGCGATGGTGCCCGCGATCGAGTATGGCCGCCCCAGCATCTCGGCGGCGTCGGCGACCTTCCCTTCCGAGAGCGCCCGCCGGATACGGGTGCTGGAGATCCGCTCCCCCTCCCACGCCACCTCCGGCACGCCGTGGGCGGTGAAGCCGAGCTCTCCGCCCATCTTCTGCAACAATTCCAGATTCCCTTCCCGCTGGTGGCCGAAGACGAAGCCCTCGCCCACGTAGACCTCCCGCACCCGGAGCTTCTCGTACAGGAGCTCGCGCACGAACTGCCCCGCCGGCACCCGTGAGAAGTCGGGGGTGAAGCGGACCACCAGCATCGCGGAGAGGCCGGCCGCCTCCAGCAACGCCTCCTTCTGCTTGGGCGTGGTCAGCGGCACCGGTGCCCGCTCCGGAGCGAGGACGCCCAAGGGGTGGGGAGAGAAGGTCACCACCACCGCCGGGACGCCCAGCTCCTGGGCGCGGCTCACGGCGCGGTCAAGGATCGCCCGCTGGCCACGGTGAGCTCCATCGAAGTTGCCGATGGTGACAACCCCGCCCTGCGGCAGGTCGCTGCTGTTGAAGGCGTCCTGGACGACGTGCATGGGAGGAGCTTATCGCTCAGGCGAGAACGGCGGCGCTTTCCGCGACTGTTTCCGCGATCGTCACGCGGTCCGCGTCTTGGGGAAGGACGGCGCCAACGACGTGGCCCACCAGGTCGTCGGCATAGGCCTCGGTGATCTCGACCAGAGCCAGGGTGCCGGCCGGGGCGGAGCCGTCGTTGATCAGCACCCGGCCGTCGATCTGCGGCGCCATGCCGTGATGGCGGCCCTGGAGGAGGTGCTCGGACTCCTCGCAGGCCCCCTCGACCAGCACCGGCATCCGGCGGCCGATCAACCGCCGGCGCTGGGCGAGGGCGATCGGCTTCTGGGCCTCCAGGAGCTGGCGCAGACGCCGCCGCTGGACGTTCTTCGGCACCCGGCCTTTGAGCTCCGCGCCCGGCGTCCCCTCCTCGGGGCTGTAGGCGAAGGCGCCCAGGTGGTCGAAGCGGGCCCGCTCAATGAATTCCAGGAGGTCCCGGAAGTGCTCCTCGGTCTCGCCTGGGAAGCCGACGATGAACGTCGAGCGCAGGAAGACGTCCGGCGCCAGCTCGCGCGCCCGGTCGAGCAGCCGAAGGTAGCGCTTGGCGTCGCCGCCGCGCCGCATCGCCGAGAGGATCTCCCCATGGCTGTGCTGGAGCGGCATGTCGAGATAGGAGCAGAAGCGCTCCTCGGCGCCCATCAGGCGGAGCAGGTCCTCGTCGAGGGTCGTCGGATAGGCATAGAGGAACCGGATCCAGGGGATCGACGTGTGCTGGAGCAGCGCCTCGACCAGCCGGGTGAGGCCGTGCCGGCGCACCCCTAAATCCTCGCCGTAGCGGGTGGTGTCCTGGGCGATCAGGTTGAGCTCGGTGATCCCCGCCTCCTCGAGCTGCCTCGCCTCGGCGACCAGGCTCTCGATCGTGCGGCTGCGGAAGCGGCCGCGCCAGACCGGGATCGCGCAGAAGGTGCACGGGTTGTTGCACCCCTCGGCGACCTTCAGGTAGGCGTGCCCCCGGGTGGTGAGCAGCCGGGGGGCCGTGTGGTCGAACACCATGTGGGAAGGCGCCGGCAGCGGCGGGCCGCCGCCGAGCTGCACCACATCCCCCACCTCGCGGAGCTGGTCGAGGCCGACGAAGCCGTCGATCTCGGGGATCTCCCTCGCGAGCTGGTCGCCGAAGCGGTTGACCATGCAGCCGGCCACCAGCACCCGCTCGACCCCCTTCCCCTTGCGGCCGACCACCTCCAGGATGGTGTCGATCGACTCCTGCTGGGCCTCCTCGATGAAGGCGCAGGTGTTGACCACCACCGTGTCCGCGCCGTCGAGGTCGTTGACCACCTCATAGCCGCGCCGCCCCAGCTCTCCGAGCATGATCTCGGAGTCGACGAGGTTCTTCGGGCAGCCCAGGCTGATCATGCCCACGCGGGGGCGGCGGACGGGGTCGGACATCGGCGCGGAGTCTAACAGATGGCAGGGGGAGGATAATCCCACCCTACGCCATCAGCCAGTACCCGCCCACCACGATCGCCGCCGCCGAGAAGGAGGCGAGGAGGGCCTGGTAGGCCCGCTGGCCGCGGCCGGTGATCCGGTGGGCGATCAGGCCGAAGGTCGAGGAGAAGAGGGTCATCCCCGCCACGGCGCCGAGCCCGAAGCCGACCACGTAGGCCAGCGAGGCCCAGCGGGACGGCAGCGCCAGCGCCGGCAGCAGCCCCAGGATGTGCGAGCTGCCGGCCAGGCCGTGCAGCCCCCCGATCATCACCGCCGCCCGGCCGGGGCGCCCGGTCCGCGGCTCCTCGGGGTGGACATGCGGCGCCGGCAGCTTGGCCACGAACGCCCGGCGCAGCCCCCACATCCCCACCCCGATCAGCACCGCCCCCACCAGCCGCTCGCTCCAGGAGGAGAGGCTCTCGACCGGCAGCACCCCGCGCAGACCCAGCGCGATCAGCCCCACGATCCAGACCCCCAGGCTGTGCCCGATCCCCCAGAAGAGCCCCATCCGCCAGCGGCGGCTCCGCTCGTCGATCACCAGCGGCGCCACGGCCGACAGGTGGTCCGGCCCGGAGAGGGCGTGGATCAGGCCGGCGGACAGCCCGGCGAGGCCGGCGACGAGGGTCGGGACGTTCATAGGCGGGCAACTCTAGCAGGGATCGGCTCGATCAGGGGGGGACCCACCCGGCAGGCGGGTCCCCAGGAGGTCTGCCTACGATCTCGATCAAACGATCCCTATGCCTGGATGTCCGGGGGGCAGGGGCAATCGCTATGCGACACCGGGGCGCCGGCACAATAACTACAATCCGAAGCCGCGATGTAGCTGTAGCCTCCGGCGGCGTGGGCCAGCTTCGTGTTATCCAGATGGACCAGCGTCTCCTTCGACAGGCTCAGCTTCGTTGACAGGCTCTTTCTCATGGACGTCTCCTTTCCAAGGCGCCCTCCGGACCTGAAGCGGTCCAAAAACAGGATGGCGCCTCGTCCCCCTCGGGCGCTACCAAAATCTTGCGCACCCATTTGACACCCATGAGGCCTTCGCCTAAGTTTGCGCCGCAAGCTCTCAATTGTCGCTGGAGAAACGCACATGACTGGACAAGGCCGGTTGAAGTCGATCGCGCTCGCCTGCTCCTGTGGATTCGCGCTCACCGTAGGGCCTCTGGGCGCCGCCGGCTTCACCGCTCCCGATCCCGGGATCAAGGCCATGGGCCTGGGCGGCGCCTTCACCGCCCAGGCGAGCGATCCCACCGCCAGCTTCTACAACCCCGGCGGCCTCGCCCTGCTCAAGAAGGGGAAGCTCACCGCCGGCATCGCCGCCGACTACCTCAACGAGTCGCAGTACCAGGGCGCCGCTCCCGGCATCGGCGCGGGGCAGGCGGGGCAGCAGAAGAAGGGCTTCACCCTCCCCCCGCACCTCTACGCGGTCAAGCCCCTGGGGGACAAGCTCAAGCTCGGCATCGCCGTCTACACCCCCTACGCCTTCAAGACCGAGTGGGAGGACCCCGGCACCTTCGCCGGCCGCTACCTCGCCACCCGCGGCCAGATCCAGAGCTACGACCTCAACACCAACGTCTCCTATAAATTGACCCCGAGCGTCGGCTTCGGCGCCGGCGTCATCTACCGCAGCGCCAAATTCTCCATGGGCCGGCGGCTCCCCCGCGCCAACCCCAACACCGGCGCGATCCAGGACGTCGGCAGCTTCGCCATCGACACCGACTGGGACTACGGGCTGGGCTGGGACGCCGGCTTCCTCCACAAGATCGGCCAGGGGTTCGCCTGGGGGGTCAGCTACCGCAGCCCGATCCGCATCGACTTCGCGGGCGCCGGCCGGCTGACCCAGGTCTCGACCGGCGACAGCCAGCTCGACGCTCTCAACCGCGCCGCCCTCCCCTACGACACCAACCTGAAGATCGGCACCCGGATCGACTTCCCCCAGACCGCCACCCTGGGGGTCGGCTTCGCCCTCGGCTCGAAGCTCTGGGTGGAGACCGACGTCACCCAGACCGCCTGGAGCCGCTTCGAGGGGCTCTCCGTCTTCTTCCCCAACAACTCCACCTTCAACCAGACCCTCCAGGGGGCCTGGGACGACACCCTCTCCTACCGTCTGGGGGCCCAGCTCAAGATGGGCAAGGGGATGGTGCTCCGGCTCGGCTACGCCCTCGAGGATACCCCGCAGCCGGACGCCAGCCTGGCCCCCCTCCTGCCGGACGCCAAGCGCAGCGTCTTCAGCGCCGGCTTCGGCCGCGACTGGCTCGACATCGGCTTCCAATTCATCGCCCCGGCGATCCGCAAGACCGCCACCAACGCCAACGGGCTGAACGGCACCTACAAGGGGAACACCTACCTGCTGGGGATCTCGGTCACGAAGTAAGACCCCTCATCACCCCGGCCCTCTTCTCCCATCCTGGGCCATCCGACCGATCCGACCGATCCGACCGATCCGTCGGATCCGACCCATAACGCCTGCTAGAAGCACCGCCGCCTCAGCTGCGTTCCCCTCTCCCGGTGAGGGAGGCGGGAGGGGACGGGAGAGGGGCAGGGGTGAGGGTTTACGACCCGATCGGCCGCACGATCGCCTCCAGCCCCTCGCGGCGGCGGAGCTCGGAGGCGGCCCGCAGCGCCTCGGCCCGGTCGGCGTAGCGGCCGATGCGCACCGTCCGCAGGACGCTCCGCCCCTTCTGCTCGACCACGTACGGCTCGTACCCCCGGGCCTGCAGATCCTGGATCACCTTCTCGGAGTTCCGGGCGTCGCGGAAGGCGCCGACCTGGAGCGAGTAGCGCCCCGGCCCCGTGGCGGGCTCAGGGGAGGCCTTGGGCTCCGGGTCCGGAGCGGGGGTCACCGCCCCGGCGGCGGCCGCCGGGGCCGGAGCCGGGACGGGCGCCGGCGGCGGAGCCGGCTGGACGGTCACGGGCTCCGGAGCGGGAGCCACCGCCGCGCGCTTCTGCTCTGCCCGCGGGAAGAGAGCGGGGAGCGGCACCGGCTGCGGGGCGGCCGGAGCGGCCTCCGGCGCCGGCTTGCAGGGGCGCTCGGTGGCCTGGAGGGCGGCCCGCCTCGGCACCGGACGCGCGGGAGCGGCGGCCGGAGCGGCCTCGATCGGGAAGCTCCACTGCACCCCCACCAGCACCCCGGCGAAGAACAGCACACCCCCCGCGATCCCCATGCCGGCCAGCAGGAGGACGAGGGACCTCTTGTCGAACAGGAAGTTGTACATCGCGCTCTCGGCGTCAAAAGGGGCCAGAAAGAGCTCATGATAGCACCCCTTCTCGCGAAGAGGAGAACGCTATGATGGAAACGTCATGCGCTCAGGCCTCTGCCTCTACCTGCTGCTGGCGCTCGGCTGCGCGAGGAGCTCCGGCCCCGAGGGGCCCGCGACCCTCGGCGCCGGCCTCCGCCCCGCGGAGGGAGCGGATGGCGTGGTCCTGCACGACCTCGCCGGGGACGGTCCCGCCGCCCGCGCCGGGCTCCAGGAGGGGGACCGCCTCCTGACGGTGGACGGCACGGCCGTAGAGAGCGTATGCGCCCTCGAGCACCTGCTCCTCGCCAGGAGCCCCGGCCAGGAGGTCACGCTCACCGTGCGGCGGGGCCCGTCGATCCTCGAAAAGCCGGTGCAGCTGGCCGGCGCCCTCGCGCTCCACCAGAAGGCCTGCGAGGCCGGCCGGGCCGCCGGATGCTACGAGCTCGGCGTCCTCTACGTCAAAGGGCAGGGGGTGAAGGCCGATCCCCAACGCGCCAACCAGCTCTTCGAGCAGGCCTGCCAGGGGGGCAGCGCCGCCGGCTGCGCCGAGCTCGGCGGCCGGTACCTGCACGGCTACGGCGGCACGGCCGGCGACCCGCGCATCTTCGAATGGGTCCGCCGGGCCTGCGACGGCGGCAGCGCCGCGGGCTGTGCGCATCTGGCCTTCCTCTACGCCACGGGC
The DNA here is from genome assembly GCA_045807625.1 of Thermoanaerobaculia bacterium. Lineage (GTDB taxonomy): Bacteria > Acidobacteriota > Thermoanaerobaculia > Multivoradales > UBA5704 > DATARR01. The sequence continues at coordinate 26,072 of JBJMHA010000010.1, forward strand.
CGGGGCGTCCCCCACGACGACGCCCGCGCCCTCACCCTCTACCAGGACGCCTGCGACCAGGGGGACGCCGCGGCCTGCTACAACGTCGGCCTCCACTTCGAGAAGGCGCGCGGCACCCTGCTCGAAAACCGCAGCCGCGCCCTGATCGCCTACCGCCGCTCCTGCGACCTCGGATACGCCCTCGGCTGCACCAACCTCGCCTTCCTCTATGAGAAGGGGCTCGGAGTCCCCCGGGACGTGACCCACGCGGCCGATCTCTACCGCCAGGCGTGCGATGGCCCGCCCTGCAAGGAGGGGGACCCGCTCGCCTGCTTCAACGCCGGGGTCCTCCACCGCGACGGCGAGGGGGTGGCCCTGGACAAGGCCCGGGCCGCCGCCTTCTTCGAGAAGAGCTGCGACGGCCACAACGCCCTCGGCTGCGCCAACCTCGCCGACCTGCTGGCCGCCGGGGACGGCGTGCCCCGGGACGAGAAGCGGGCCGCCGGCCTCTTCCGCCAGGCCTGCGAGGGGGGGCACACCGTCTCCTGCCGCAATGCGTTGGCCCTCCAGGCGACGAATCCGGAAGAGACCGCCCGCGCCGTGGACCGCCTGGACCATGCCTGCGGCGAGGGGGACACCGCCGCCTGCTACCACCTGGGCACGATCCACGACGAGGGGATGGGCGTCCCCGCCGACCCGGCCCGCGCCGCCGGCTACTTCCTGAAGGCCTGCGACGCCGGCGAGCCCCGCGGCTGCGTCGACCTCGGCGTGCTGACCGCGAACGGCACCGGGGTCCCCCAGGACGACGCCCGCGCTCTCCTGCTCTACCAGCGGGCCTGCGAGGCGGGGCTTCCCCGCGGCTGCTACAACGTCGCCGCGCGCTACGCGGGAGGCCTCGGCGTCGCCAAGGACCCCTCCCAGGCCGTCCTCCTCTACCAGAAGGCCTGCGACGGCGGCGACACCCTGGCCTGCGCGAGCCTCGCCGAGATGTACGACAAGGGGGAGGACGTCATCCCCGATCCCGTCCGCGCCCGCGAGCTCTTCCAGCGCGCCTGCGATGGCGGGGACGAGGAGTCGTGCAAGCGGGTGCGTTAGGAGCCTGAGCGAAAGGCTTCACACCGCGCGGAGCCCGCCGGCCGCCGTTCGAGAAGCCCCCGCGCGACGAAGGCTTTGGCCATCTCGCGGCCCATCCTGTCCGCCCCCTGGTCGTTGAAATGAATCGGATCGTGGGGCGCGTACAAGGGCGTTCCGCGGAGGCCGAAGCCCGCGGTCGGCAGATAGGTCGCGGACGCGGCGCACCCGGCCACCCGGCGCGCGGCGTCGTTGAAGCGCGCGTAGCCGCCGAGGACGGCCTCCGGCTTCGCGAAGGGAAAGTTGACCTCCCAGACCCGGCGGATCGCGGGATCGGGCTCGGCGAGCGCGCCCGCGCCGCTGACGTTCACGACCTCCGGCATCACCACATGGATGCCGAGGCTGTTCGCCACCGCGACGTACGCCGTCAGGGTGCGCTCGAAATCCGCCGCTCCGCGCGCGAGCGCGCCGGCGACGCGCGCCTCCAGCCCCCTGGGATTCGCCGCGGCACGCCGGCTCGCCCGCTTGAGCCGCGCCACCTTGGCCAGAGTTCCCAGCTTCATGTACAGCAGGGAATGACGGCTCAACCAGCGCCCCCAGGGGGTGGCGGCCGGCATCTCGCCGGGTGTGTCCGTCGCCGCCCGGGGTGAATCGGAAATCGTTCTCAAAGCCGCGTAGAGGTCGTTGTGCACCTCGTAGAGGATGATGACGTCCGGCTGATAACGGTAGAGATCTGTTTCGAGGCGGATCAGGTTGTCGAGGTCTCGATACCCGGGGACTCCCGCGTTGACCACCTCGACGCGTTTTCCGGGCGCAAGCTCGCGCAGATAGAGCTGCATGCGCGCGGGCCACGCGCGGGCATCGCCGCTCACGTTCGTCTCGAAGGTCGTCGAGCCTCCGACCGCCAGGACACGCAAAACGCCCGCGGGCTTCTCGACGGCGACGTCCTTCCTGCCACGGAAGCCCTGCGCGTTGACGTGCGCCCAGCCGTAATAGTCGCCGTTGCGCACGAGCGCGTATCGCAGACGGCTGTGCCGGTAATAGAGATAGGGCATCGTCTCCGGCACGCTTCGCCGGGCGCGCTCATAGCGGCGCAACGCGAATTCGCCGGCGAGCGCCGCGCAGGCGAACGTGCCGAGGGCGAGCAGGAGCTTCGATCTTCGTTTCCACGTCATGACCGGTGAAGCCCGAGGGGTCCGTCAAGCTTATTCGCGAGCCGTACCCCCGTCAAACGCGGAGCACGGCTGCCGGAAACGCAGCCGCCGGAGAGGACGCCCCCGCGTCCATCCCCTCCGGCGGTACTTCGTTTGTCAAAGAACCCCAAGAGGTCTCCGCAGGCAATTCCCAGAAGCGATTCGAGATTCTCTTGCAATCTGCATACAATAGGCTGTAGAATTTGTCCTGGCAAGACCTCCTGGCGGGATTCAGAGGCTGTCTTCTGGCTTTCCGGGGATCTTTGACTCTATTCCTCTCGGGGAAAAGACCTTTTGGGGCGGGAAAAAGGTCTTTTGCCGGCCGAAAAGACTCTTTTCTTCGCTGGAATGACTTTTTGAGCGCGATGTACATAGATTGAAGTGACTGAAAGCTCTTTCCCCTCCTCCCGGACGGCTTTTCCGCTGGTGAAAGGGTTAAAAGGGAGCGGGAAAACGCTTTTGGCTCCTCTCCCTCGGGAGAGGGACAGGCGGAGAGGATCTCCGGCCTGGCTCTTTGACAATTGAAGCGATCAAAGCCGGGGAACAGGCGCGGGGCTGTTCCCCGGCTCCCTCCTATTCAGGGGTGAGCCCCCGGCCTACCTCCGGCCGGGGTCGCTCACCCGTCCCAGGAAGAGGATCATCCCGCTCGCGTTGTCGCGGATGAGGAAGAGGAACGGGCGGTCGACCTGTGAAAAACGTCCTGGAGGAAGAGGCGTTCGGTCCGCGCAGACGGCTTGGCGATGCCGGTGAGGTCGGCCCTTTGAGATCGAACGCGGAGCGCATCCCAACGCCGGGATTCTGATAGCATTTACTGACAGGATTGAATCGGAAACGTTCTTGCCGGGTATGGCAAAGGGAGGATCGTAGATGACGACACCCAATCCATCGTCTTCGTCGGATGGCCCGACACTCGCGTTCCCCCAAGGGGAGCCTCTCTCCTCCGCCGCGACGCCGAGAGGAGGGAGCCGGGGGGCCAGAGCCCTCGCCCGGCTCCTCGCGGGGACCGGCGTCCCGTGCGAGATGGTTCTCCCTTCGGGCGAGGCGATCCGCTGCGGCGACGGCCCGCCGAGGTTCCGGGTGATCGTGCGCTCCGACCGGGCGTTGCGCGGAGCCTACGACGAGCTCGCCCTCGGTGGGGCCTACGTCGAAGGCGAGATCGACCTCGAAGGGGACATCTGGAGCGTCTTCGAGGTCCGCCGCCGGTTGCAGGACCGCGCGCGGATCCACCAGCTCCTGGGCTTCCTGGTGAACCTCTTCCTGACCGCGCCCGCCCGCATCAACCGCCGGGCGATCGACTTCCACTACACCCTGGGCGACGACTTCTACCACTCGTTCACCGATACGCGGTACCACTTCTACTCGCACGGCCTCTTCCGTTCCGCGGACGAGACGCTGGAGGAGGCCTCCGAGCACAAGCTGGAGACCATCTTCGCGGCGCTGCGGCTCCAGCCCGGCATGCGCCTGCTCGACATCGGCGGCGGCTGGGGGGGCGTGACCCGCTATTGCGGCGCGCGGGGCGTCCACGTGACCTCGCTCACTCTGGCCCAGGATTCCTACAACTACATCCGCAACATCCTGGACACCACCGGCTATCCGGGCGAGGTCCGCCGCCAGGACTTCCTGCAGCACCGGCCCGAGAAGCCCTACGACGCCATCGTGATCCTGGGGGTCATCGAGCACATCCCCACCTACCGGCGGTTCTGCGAGCTGGTCTGGGAGGACCTGGTCCCCGGCGGACGGATCTACATGGACGCCTCGGCGTCGCACCAGAAGTACGAGGTCGGCACGTTCACGCGCAAGTACATCTGGCAGGGCAGCCATTCGTTCATGTGCCTCCAGGACATCGTCCAGGAATTCCTCTACCACGGCTTCGAGGTCGAGGAGGTGAAGCGCGACACCTGGGACTACGAGCTCACCATGCGCCACTGGGCGGAGCGGTTCGACGCCGCCCGGGACTTCATCGTCAAGGGCTGGGGGGAGAAGGTCTATCGCGCCTTCCGCCTCTATCTCTGGGGCGGCTCGCACGCCCTGCACGTCGACACCATGCAGTCCTACCACCTGGTGGCGCGCCGGCGGGAGCAGCGGGGCCCGCGCCCGGGGCTCTTCCGGCGGGTGGGGAATTTCCTCAGCGGATTGAGATAGGAATCTATCTTTCAGTCCTGACACAGGTCCAGGATCGCCCGCCGAGGGTCACCACTATGACGTGAGGTCAGAACCGGTAGGAAATCCCTGTCAATACGATGTGCCTCGGGAAGGTGGCGTCCCCGGCCCGGCCGGTATAGGGGTTCGGCTGGCGATTGCGAAAGAAGCCGATCGGCACGTTCAACGAGAAGGTCGAGCCGTTCTTCGAGAAGGAGAGGCCGGGCTCCGCGAACATCTCATAGCCCGGACGCCGCCAGCCGTGGCTCCCGCCGATCAGGTCGTAGCGCGGCAATCCTTCGATGCGGTAGGCGAGGCTGACGCCGAGCCCCGTCGCGCCGACCGGCACCACGGCGCCCAGCCGCACCAGGTACTGGTCCGGCACGGAGTTGACCAGCAGGCCCTCGCGGGCGAAGGTCGGATTGCTCCCCAGCCCCAGGCCGACGATGATCGACGGCGTGCCGTTGGTGTCGCGCGGGTTCGCGAGATAGACGCCGGAGCCGAACAGGGTGATCTTGTCGTACTGGCGGAACGCCTGGAGGTCGACCAGGATCCCCCATCCGCCGTCGCCCGGCTGGATCGACTGGTCGACCGCCTTCACCGCGGGGTGGGTGCCGTCGATGTTGGGATACTGGTCGGTGGCGTTGTAATCGCCGGTCGGCGCCTTGATCCCCAGGCCCAGCGAGACGTTGTGACGGCTCTCGGGCGCGAAGACCCAGTAACGCCCCGTCAGGCTGACGTCCCCCAGCCCGCTGGTCTCCTGCCTGGCCCGCGGCCCCGGCACCGGAGCGGTGGGCGACGGGATCGACCAGGAGGCTTTTACCACCGGGACGCCCAGCGAGAAGCTCAGGCGATCGCTCGCCGCGTAGGAGACCCCGATGTCGAGCGCCTGCTGGGTGTTGATCACGTTGGTGCCCAGCCGCTCGCGGTAGCGCTGGTGCTCGGTGCCGCTGTAATGGACGTCGGAGTTGAGATCGCGGTAGGAGAGGCTCATCTGCCACTCCCCCTTGGCGGGGACCAGCCGGCTTGCCGCGCCAAACACGGGCGCGGTCTGTCGGATGAGCACTCAGCCCTGGCCGGCGGCGGGACGGGGCGCCACCAAGCCCACAGCGAGCAGGGCGGCGGCGATCAAAGCCGGGGACGGATACCGAACCATGGATGATCTCCTCGGAAAAGAGAACTGCAGCATACCATGAAGCTCAGTGGCTCATGGATTGTCCCCGCCGCCCAGACCCAGCTTCTTGCGCCATCCCGGTTTCTTCACGGCTCCGGCCGGCTTCGCCGTCTTCGGGCGCCCCTTGGCGTCGTATTCGACGGGGGGGCCCAGGGGCTTGCCCTCGCGGTAGGTCTGCTTCTCCTTGAGCCGGCCGTCGAGGTGGAAGCGCTGGACGGTGCCGTGCAGGCGGTCCTGGTCGTAGGGGGCCTTCTCGCGGAGCTGGCCGTTGGGGTAGTACTCCAGGGTCTCGCCGTGGAGCTTGCCGGCGCGGTACTGGGCGCGCCGGACCACGTTCCCTTCCTGATCGAAGAATCGCGATTCGCCCTCGAGCTGGCCGTCGCGGTAGAGCGAGCGGACGGAGTCCGGGCCGCTGGGGTAGAGCACCCGCAGCTCCCCCTCCGGCACCCCCTGACGATAGTGGAGGAACGCCGCGGGCCGGCCGTCGGCGAAGATCACGCACTCCCCCTCGGGTTTGCCGGCGAGGTAGGACATCCGCTGGACGAGCCATCCCCGCTCGTCGTGGAGGGCCAGCTCGCCGTGGGGGACGCCATTGAGGAACTGGCAGCGCTCGCGCACCCGGCCGGCGACGTCGTAGGTGACCACCTCGCCGTCCAGTTGCCCCTCCTGGAAGCGGGCGGTGCGCGCGACCCGCCCCCCGGCGTCATAGGTCACCGAGTCGCCGTGCAGGCGGCCGTCGAGCAGGGTGTGCTTTTCGCGGACCCGGCCTGCTTCGTCCAGGACCTGGCGCTCTTCGGGAGTTTCCATGGACCGGAATCGATTATCTCAGTTTCCGGCCGGCAGCGCCGGGATCATCCCTGGAAAGACGTAGGCCTGGAGGAGAACGAGGACGCCGACCAGGGAGGCGAGCGCGATGCTGTGCCAGAAGACGTAGCGCAGGATCTCCCCCTCGTTGCCCTGCTGGCCGGTGGCCACACCCGCCACCACGATGCTCTGGGCGTCGATCATCTTCCCCATCACGCCGCCGCTGCTGTTGGCCGCGCAGGCCAGGATGGGGCTCAACCCCAGCCGCTCGGCGCTGATCCGCTGGAGCCCTCCGAACAGCACATTCGACGAGGTGTCGCTGCCGGTGAGCGCCACCCCGAGCCAGCCCAGAAGCGGCGAGAAGAAGGGGAAGAGCACTCCCGTCGACGCGAAGGCGAGCCCCATGGTCGCGTCCAGGCCGGCGTAGCGGGTGGTGAATCCCAGGGCCAGCATGGCCGCGATGGTCAGCAGCGACCATCTCACCCGCAACAGCGTCCCGCCCAGGATCCTCATCAGCTCGCCGAGCGGGAAGCCGAGCAGGAGGCCGCTCACCAGCCCGGTCAGCAGGAGGGCCGTCCCCGAGGCGGAGAGCCAGTTGAAGGTGTAGACCGCGGCTTCCGGAGTCGGCTTCGCGACCACCGGCGGCGTCCGCACCACGGCCTTGTCCAGCCCGGGGACGGGGACGTTGAGGACCGAGATCCCATGGAGGAAATTCTCGTGCCCCGCGGCGCCGCCGTTCAGGAAGTCCTTGGAGGCCGGATAGCCCCAGATGAAGACGAAGACGCAGAGGAGGAGCCAGGGCACGAGGGCCTTGAAGGCCCTCCCCGGAGTGTGCACGGGCCGCGCCGCCGCCGTGGCCGCGCGCTCCTCGTCCGACTCGTGCTCGAAGCTCCAGGTCGTCCGCGGCTGCCAGACGCGGAGGAGGACGAGCAGCGAGAGGATGGAGACGATCGAGCCCGCGATGTCGACCAGCGAGGGGCCGAAAAGATTGCTGACCAGAAACTGGGTGATCCCGAAGGAGAGGCCGGCCGTGAGGCAGGCGGGCCACACCTCGCGCATCGCCTTCCTCCCGGCCATCGCCCAGACCAGCCAGAAGGGGACGAGGACCGAGAAGAAGGGCAGTTGACGACCGACCATGGCGGAGAGGGCCCCTTCCGGCAGCCCGGTGACCTTGGCGAGGGTGATGATCGGGGTGCCGAGCGCGCCAAAGGCGACCGGCGCGGTGTTGCCGAGGAGGGCGAGCCCGGCCGCCTGGAGAGGCCGGAAGCCGAGCCCGATGAGCATCGCGCCGCAGATGGCGACCGGCGTGCCGAAGCCGGCGGCGCCCTCGACGAAGGCGCCGAAGCTGAAGCCGATCAGGAGCAGTTGGATGCGCCGGTCGCTCGCGAGGCCCGCGATGGTGACTTTGAGCACCTCGAAATCGCCCGACTTGACGGTGACGTCGTAGACGAAGATCGCCCCGAAGACGATCCAGCCGATCGGCAGGAGGCCGAAAGCGGCGCCGTCCACGGCGGCGGCGAGCGCTATCTTCGCCGGCATGCCGTAGACCAGGATGGCGATCGCGAGCGCTGTGGCGAGCCCCACGAGCGCGGCCCAGTGCGCCCGCACGTGGAGGAAGGCCAGGAGCCCGAGGAGGACGACGACGGGGATGGCGGCGACGAGCGTCGATCCGAGAAGGCTGCCGCTGACGGGAGAGTACACCTGCGTCCAGGTCATCATCCGGCCCTCCCTTTGGATGGAGCGTCGAGCTACCCGGAGAGGATACTCCAGCTCAGGCCGGGCGGAGCCGGTCCCTACCCGCCCGCCTCCACCAGGGCCTCCTCCCGCACCCTCTCTCCGACCTGCGGCCCCGGCTTGAAGCTCACGATCTGCTCCCAGATGCGGGCGAGCTTGTCGCCGAAGATCACCACGAGGTCTCCGGCGCGCGCCATCTCCAGGGCCCGGCGGACCGACTCGTCCTCCTTGAAATAGCCGTTCACGATCCGCTCGGGGCAGAAGCCGTTCGCGAGCAGCCCCTGGCGCAGGATGCCGGCCACCTCGCCGGGCTGGCGGCCGCGCAGGTCGTCGTCCTCGCGCAGAAGGATGAGGTCGAAGGCAGGGGCCGCGGCGGCGGCCAGGGCGGCGATGTCCTCGTCGCGGCGGTCGCCGGGGGCGGCGATCACCCCGATGCGGCGGCCGTGGACGGCGAGCTCGCGGACGGTGCGCGCCACCGCCTCCATGCCGTGGGCGTTGTGGGCGTAGTCGAGCAGCACGCGGAACGGGTGCTCGTTGTAGAAGTTGAGCCGCCCCGGCGCCTGGAAGAAGTCGGTCGAGAAGGTGCGCAGCCCCTGGCGGATGTTGTCCACCCCCACCCCGAGGCCGTGGACGACGGCGGCGGCGAACATGGCGTTCTGGATATTGTGCAGCGCCCGCCCCTCGATGGTGGCCGGGATCTGGCGGGCCCACAGCAGCGGGATCTGCCGCTCCCCCTGGTAGAGCACGACCATGCGGCCGTTGAGCCCCTCCTCGAGGACTACCGCCTTGCCCTTGGCCCGCACGTGGTTGCGCACCAGCTCGTTCTTGGGGTCCAGGGTGACCCAGATCGGCTCGGCCGGGCTGGCCGCGGCCATCTTCACCACCCGCTCGTCGTCGGCGTTGAGCACGCAGTAGTCCTGGGCCACCTCGACGATGATCTGCTTGATCTGGGCGAGGTCGTCCACGCTCTCGATGCCGCCCAGCCCCAGGTGGTCCGCGGCGACGTTGAGCACGGCCCCGACGTTGCACTTGCGCCAGCCCAGCCCCGAGCGCACGATGCCGCCCCGAGCGGTCTCCAGCACCGCCGCGTCGATCGTGGGGTCGCGCAGCACGATCTGGCTCGACCAGGGGCCGGTCATGTCGCCGCGCACGGTGCGGACGCCGTCGATGTAGACGCCATCCGTGGTCGACATCCCCACCGTGTAGCCCGAGAGCTTGAGGATGTGCCCGACCATGCGGGTGGTGGTGGTCTTGCCGTTCGTTCCCGTGATCGCCGCGAGGGGGATGCGGAAGCGGTTGCCGCGCGGGAAGAGCATGTCGATCACCGGCCCGGCGACGTCGCGCGGCTTCCCCTCGGTAGGCGCGAGGTGCATGCGGAAGCCGGGCGCGGCGTTGATCTCGACGATCGCTCCTCCTACTTCCCGATAACTGCGGGAGATGTCCGGCGAGACGAAGTCGACGCCGCCGACGTCGAGGCCGACCGCCTTGACGGCCCGCTCGGCCATCATCCGGTTGTCCTCGTGGATGGCGTCGGTCCTGTCGGTCGCGGTGCCGCCGGTCGACAGGTTGCCGGTCAGGCGCAGGTAGAAGACCTTTCCTTCCGGCAGCACGGAGTCGAGGGTCATCCCCTCCTCGGCGAGCAGGCGCCGCGCCTGCTCGTCCACCACGATGCGGGTCAGCACCTTCTCGTGGCCGATGCCGCGCCGGGGGTCGCGGTTGACCTCCTCGATCAGCTCGGCGATGGTGCTCCGGCCGTCCCCCACCACGTGGCCAGGGACGCGCTGGGCCACGGCGGCCACGCGGCCGTCGATCACCAGGATGCGGTAGTCGTTGCCGGTCTGATAGGACTCTACGATCACCCGCGGGCAGATCCCCCGCGCCTGCTCGTAGGCCTCCCGCACCTGCTCGGGGGTCTTGAGGTTGGTCGCCACAGCCTGGCCGTGGTGGCCGTCGAGCGGCTTGATCACCACCGGGAAGCCGAGCCGCTCGGCCTCCTCCGCCGCCTCTTGCGGGTCGCAGACGATCGACTGCCGCGGCACGGGGAGCCCGAGCTGCTCGAGGATGCGCTGGGTCAGCCGCTTGTCGGAGGCGATCTCGGTGGCGATCTGGCGGGTCTCGCTGGTGAGGGTCGCCTGGATGCGCTTCTGGTACCTGCCGTAGCCGAGCTGGACGAGCGATCCCTCGTTGAGGCGGATCCAGGGGATGTCCCGCTCCTCGGCGGCGCGCGCCAGGGCGGCCGTCGAGGGGCCGAGGGCGCGGCGCTGAGCGAGCTCGATGAATGCCTCGAGCTCCTGGCGGAAATCGAACGGCGAGGGGTCGTGGTCCGCGCGCTCGGGCGGCAGGATGTGGCGGATGACGCGCTGCGCCAAGTCCCCCGCCGCCAGCCCGACCTCCTCTTCGACGAAGCTGTAGACGACGTGGTAGTGCCCCTTGGGCAGGTGCTCGCCGCGCGTCTTGCCGAAGGTGACCGGCGTGCCGGCGAGGACCTGGAGCTCGATGGCGATGTGCTCCAGCACGTGCCCCATCCAGGTCCCCTCCTCCTCCCCCAGACGGCGCACGAAGCCGCCGTCCTCGCCGTAGGAGCAGCCGTGCTGCCCGAGGGAGGGGATGAGCTCCAGCAGCTTGTCGGTGAATCCCGGCAGCTTGGCCGTGGGGAAGTCTTCGAGCTCTTCGAGATCGATCCGCAGCCGGATGACGGGCCAGAGGGCATAGAGGTTGGGACCGCGATAGACCCGAGTCTCCAGGATTTTCATGATGCGACGTCTCTCCGAAGATAGTTTTCCTGGTCAAAGATGGGGTTCTTTAGCAGCAAGGCGTGTGCCATGGGGGGCGGGGGAAACTGCTCTACTCCCCCCCATCCTCCGACCCCACCACCACCTCCTCCGCCTCCGTCATCACCGGCGGCCGCTCGGGGGAACGGCGGTCCATGGGGTCGAGGTGGACCATGGGAGGCGGGGTTAGCCCTTCGCGGCGCTTGAGGTCGTAGCGGCAGCCGGTGGTGAGGAAGTCGAGCTTCAGACCCATCATGGCGACCGGCTGGCCGCGGTGGATGGCGTGGCTGTCGGTGAACTTCATCGCCGAGGCGTCGACCACCATCACCGCGCCGGCGCCGAGGACGGAGAGCTCGCCGTTGCCGGCGATGATCGCCGCCGTGTCCTCGTCGATGCCCACGCCCAGGGGGGCGGGATTGTAAGAAAGTGCTGTCAGCAGGCGGCCCAGGCGGTCGCGGCGGCGGAAGTGCTGATCGATTACCAGGTCGGGGGCGAGCCCCAGCCCCTTGGCCAGATGGACCAGCCGGCGCCGCGGCGTGGCGCCGCTCTCCCCCAGGGCGATCATGTGCTCGGAGAGCAGGGCCGCGCCGGCGCTGGTGCCGGCCACCACCATGCCCGCGGCGTGGCGGGCGCGGATGGTCTGCGCGACCTCGGTGCCGCCGAGCGCGGAGGAGAGCTTGAGCTGGCTGCCGCCGGTGATGAAGAGCCCGGTCGCGTACTCCAGCAGGTCGTGCGCCTCGGGGCCCGCCGCCATGGCATCCTCGCGGGTCTCCAGCTTCAGCACCTCGACGTTCTCGGCGCGCAGGGCCAGGAAGAGGTCGGCGTAGCGCTCTCCCGTGTCCGGCATCTCCGAGGCGGTCGCCAGCACCACGACGGTCGCGTCGTCGCCCCCTGCCGCCTCCAGGAAGTAGCGCAGGATGACGCGCTCGCGGGTCTTGTCCTCGGCGCCGCCGATCGCGATCAGCAGCCCCGGGTGGGTCACGTGGGGAATCGTGAGGACGTCCATGACACCTCCTTTGGCAAAGAGAATGCCAGATTGACGATCCTCCGGGGCGCCGGCCCACCCCACCGCGTTCCGGCCCCCATCTGGACGGGCGGTTTCATCGTTCCCCGATAAAGTAGGCACGGTTCCTGCTTTCGATGATTTCGCGGACAGGAATGGCACAGTTTTCTGTGCATTGCCTTGACAGGGAGGGCCCGAGAATGCAGATCCAGAAGGACACACCGCAAGCTCTCTCCTGGGCCGACGTCGAAAAGCTCTTTCAGCCGGAGACGGGTGGCCGGGAGCGCCAAGAGATCGTCCGCCGGCTGGTTTGGCGGGCCGCGCGCAACGCGTCGCAGGAGTCCCCCGGCGCCGTGTTTCCGGACACGGTCGAGCCGGACAGATATGAGGATTCGATCCGCCGGGCCGTCGAGGGGACCCGGCAGGCCCACAAACGGCTGGCGCAGGAGAAGCGGGACGCCGACCGGCTGTGGCATCTCCTCGAAAGCCACACCCCGGCCCGGCGGGGGATCCTGATCCGCAACGACCGGCGGTTCCAGACCTGGGGGCTCTACGAATGCCTGCGGGAGCGTTCCCACGCCTTGCTGGAGCGCGAGCCCGGAGCGGCGCTCCAGTCCGCGGAGCTGGCCCTGGTGACCGCGCAGAGCCTCTCCCCCGCCCTCTACGGCGAGGAGCAGGTGCACGACTTCCAGGCCGAGGCGCTGATCGCCCTGGCGCAGGCCCGGCGGGTCGCCGGGGACCTCGACGGCGCCGGCACGGCGCTCGACCAGGCGCGGACGATGCTCGCGATGGGCACGGGCGACCTGCTGGAGAAAGCGGAGCTCGAAAGCGCCCGCGCGGCGCTGTTGCGCGACCTCGGCCGCCCCGAGGAGGCCGAGGAGGCCGGCCGCAAGGCCCTGCGCCTGGCCCATCTCGTGGGCGGACCGAAGAGAGACGCCCGGCTGCGCGATCTCGACGACACCGATCCCCATCTGCCGGGCCGGCGGCGGGCGTCGAGGTAGGCTACTCCTCCCCCGCCGGCCGCAACGCGTACCCCACCCCGCTCACCGTCACCAGATAGCGGGGCTCGGCCGCGTCGGCTTCGATCTTCTGGCGGAGGCGATGGACGAGCTGCTTGAGGAGCTGGCGGTCGCCCGAGCCACGCGAGCCCCAGACGTGGGCCAGGAGGCGCTCGGCGGGAAGGGTGTGGCCGGCGTTGGCGAGCAGGATCTGGAGCAGGCGCAGCTCCAGCCGGGTCAGCCGCGCGGGCTCGGCGCCATGCACCGACACCGACTGCAATTCGAGGTCGAGCGAGAAATCGCCGGCCGCGAGCGGCATCGGCTTCTCCTCGCCGGCCCGGCGCAGCAGGGCGCGCACGCGGGCGAGCAGGGTGCGCGGGCTGAAGGGCTTGGTGAGGTAGTCGTCCGCGCCGAGGTCGAGCGCCTGCACCTGGTCCTCCTCGGCGTTTTTCACGGTGAGCATCATCACCGGCACGCGCGAAGCGGCGCGGATCTTCCGGCAGACCTCCAGCCCCGAGAGGCGCGGCAGGTTGATGTCGAGGATCACCAGGGCCGGCGCCTCGCGCTCGAAGGCCTCGAGCGCGGCGACGCCGTCCCCGGCCTCGACCACCATGTAGCCGGCCTGCCGCAGGGCGTAGCCGATCAGGCTGGAGAGCTCCAGGTCGTCGTCCACCACCAGGATCTTCACGCGGCTGTCTCCTCCTTGGGCCGTTCGAGGGGCAGGAGGATCCGCATGCGGGTCCCCCGGCCGGCGGCTCCGGTCTCGGCTTCGATGGCGCCGCCGTGGCGCTCGACGATCGAGCGCACGATCCAGAGCCCGAGCCCCATGCCGGCCGTCTCCGGCTCCTCCCCCTCCCCGGCGCGGCGCACGAAGGGGTCGAAGAGAGGACCGGCGGCGGCGCCGGCCGGCAGCCCCGGCCCCTCGTCCTCCACCCAGAGGGCGATCCGTCCCCCCTCCACCGCGCCCCCGACCCGCACCACCGACCCGGGAGGCGCGTACTTGTTGGCGTTGGCGAGAAGGTTGACGAACACCTGCGTCAGGCGCGGCGCGTCGCCCCGCACCTCAGGCAGCGGATAGGGGAGGTCGGCCTCCACCTCCTGGCCGCGCTGGGCGAGGAGGGGGGCCGTCATCTCGACCGCCTCCTCGACCACCTCGTCGAGGGCCACGGGGCGGTTGCGGATCGAGTCCTGGCCGGACTCGATCCGTACGCTCTCCAGCAGGTTGTCGATGAGCTGGGTCAGCCGCAGGCTCCCGCGCTCCAGCGAGAGGACGAGGTCGTGCGCCTGCGGGTCGCGGCCGGCGGGGTCGTGGAGCAGGCGCTCGCGCAGCAGCTCGATCGAGGCGAGCTGGGCGGAGAGCGGCGTGCGAAATTCGTGCGAGATGTTGGCGAGCACGGCGTCGCGCTGGCGGCGGGCGGCCTCGACGTCGGTCTCGTCGCGCATCACCTGGAACTGCTGGTCCTCGGCCGGCGGAGCGCTGGTGATCACCACCACCCGGCGGGTGCCGTCCGGCCGCACCAGGTGCTCGGTGGCGGTGGCGCCGCCGCGGAAGCGGGCGTGGACGATCGGGCAGCTCTCGTCACACGGCCGCGAGCCGTCGCGGTCGCGGGCGTTGAGCACGTCGCCGCAGAAGCGGCCGATCGCCTCCTCGGGGCGCAGCCCGAGCAGCGCCGCCGCCTGCGGGTTGAGGTAGCGGACGCGGCGGTCGCGGTCGACGCTGAACACCCCCTCGGAGATGCCGGTGAGGATCGCCTCCCCTTCGGCTTGGCGGCGGCGGAGCTCCGAGGTGAGCTGCAGGAGGCGGCGGCGCATCTCCTCCATGGTGGCGGCGAGGGTGCCGAGCTCGGCGCCGGGAGCGCGCGGCGTGGGGGTCGAGAGGTCGCCGCGGCCGATGCGCGCCGCCGAGGCGGTGAGCGCCTGAACGGGGCGGGTCAGCCGCCGGCTGATCAGGAACCCCGAAAGGGTGGCGAGCGCCGCCACCAGGAGCGAGAGCAGCAGGAGCTCACGGATCAGCCGGGCGAGCGAGGAGGCCAAGGCGCCGCGCGGCAGGGCGGTCTCGACCAGGGCCACGACCTCGCCCGAAGGCGCCCGCAGGGGGCGGACGGAGACGTAGAGCCCAGCGTTCTTCAGGCGGCCGGAGCCCGGCCGGCCCGAGGCGAGGACCTCGGCCCGCAGCGGCATGCGGGGGTCGTCCGCATCGGCCAATGCCTTCTCCCGGTCGAGGATGGCGACCGGGAGGCCGACCTGGCCGGCGATCTGGTGGGCGAAGACGCCGTCGAGCACCAGGGCCGCGGCGGCGGTGGCGTCCGGAGTGCTGGCGAGCGGGGAGGCCGTGCCGAGGAGGAGACCGCCGTCCGGCAGGCGCAGGACCGAGGAGGTCTCGCCACCGCGCAGCACCGCCTCCCAGGCGACCGGCGCGCCGGCCGAGGCGACCGGCCTTCCCGCCAGGAAGATGGCGGCGCCGGAGAGCGCGCTGGTGCGCCGGAAGCGGTCGAGGAAGGCGGCGAGGCCGGCGGCGTCCCCGCCCTCGACCAGGCGCTTGACCGTGGGCCGCTCGGCCAGCAGGTGGGCCGAGGTCCGCACGTCGCGCGCCGAGCGTCCGATCGCCTCCTGGGCCGCCTCCCCCGCGAGGTTGACCCGCGCGATTCCCTGCTCATCGGCGAACCGCTCGATCAGCCCGAGCGCGGCGACCGCGACGGCGACCACCGCCAAGAGCACGAGCCCGGCGTTGAGGCCGATCAGGAGGGTGCTGAGGGAGAGGCGGGACTTCATGGGCGTTTCCAAACCCCGGTAGGATACCGCCTTGGACGCGGGCTCGCGGGCTCCCCGACGCCGGGTCCGGCTGGCGCGTATAAAAAACCGCTGTCCTGAGGGAGCCGCGGAGCCCGGGCCTCAGGCCCTCCGAGCCGCGATTCCCCGGTCCGCCGGGAGGTTTCCCCCTGGGGACCGGGCCCTCCCCCCAACTCCAGGTGCTGTGGCCCCAACTCCAGGTGCCGTAGCCCCAACCTAAGCGAGGGCCGCCCCAACCGGCTGGAGGGTTGCCCAAACGCAAGCAGCCTTTCCCCCAATCCCGCCGGCCCCTCCCCCAGCCGCTGAAACGGCCCCCCCGACCTTCTGGACGGCTGCCCCAATCCCAGCGCCACCCGCCCTCCCGGCGTGAGCCGCCCACGCCTCGTCCCGCGCGGCCGCGGAGACGGTCCCGTCCCTACCGGCTCGTCCGCCACTCGATCACGCTCTTGATCGCCAGGGTCACGAGCGCCAGCAGGGCCAGCAGGGACGCCACGGCGAAGGCGGCGGAGAATTGGTATTCGTTGTAGAGGATCTCGATGTGGAGCGGCATGGTGTTCGTCTCCCCCCGGATGTGCCCCGAGACCACGGAGACGGCGCCGAACTCCCCCATCGCCCGGGCGTTGCAGAGGATGACGCCATAGAGGAGCCCCCAGCGGATCTTCGGCAGGCTGACCCGGAAGAAGGTCTGGATCCCGGAGGCGCCGAGGGTCAGCGCCGCCTCCTCCTCGTCGTTCCCCTGCGACTGCATCAGGGGGATGAGCTCGCGCGCCACCATCGGCGAGGTCACGAAAATGGTCGCCAGCACGATCCCGGGCACCGCGAAGATGATCTTGATGTCGTGGGCCTGGAGCCAGGGGCCGAAAGTGCCGTGGGCCCCGAAGAGGAGGACGTAGATCATCCCCGAGATCACCGGCGAAACGCTGAACGGCAGGTCGATCAGCGTGATCAGCAGGTTCTTGCCAGGAAAGCGGAACTTGGCGATCGCCCAGGCGGCGGCGAGGCCGAAGAGGAGATTGACCGGCACGGCGATCGCCGCCGCGGTCAGGGTCAGGCGGACCGCGGCGAGCGCCACCGGCTCCCGGATCGCCTCGAGGTAAGTCCCGAAGCCGTCCGCCAGGGCCTTGGCGAAGACCAGGGCCAGCGGCACGAAGAGGAAGAAGCCGAGGAAGGTGAGCGCCGCGCCGGTCAGCAGCCAGCGCACGAGCCGGGGCTCGGTGAGGGCCCCCCGCCGCTCCGGCGAGCGTTCTCCGCGTGGAAAGGTCGCGACCGCGCCAGCCATCAGGTCTCTCCGTCGACGGCCCGCAGCCGCCGGCCGCGGCGCCAGGCCAGGAAGTTGATCAGCAGCAGCAGGATGAATGAGGCGAGCAGGAAGACCATCGCGATCGCCGTGGCCCCCGCGTAGTCGTACTGCTCCAGCTTGATCATGATCAGGAGCGGCACGATCTCCGACTTCATCGGCATGTTGCCGGCGATGAAGATCACCGATCCGTACTCCCCCAGGGCGCGGGCGAAGGAGAGGACGAAGCCGGTCATCGCCGCCGGCACGAGCTCGGGGAAGAGCACCCTCCGGAAGGTCTGCCAGCGCCCGGCTCCCAGGCTCGCGGCGGCCTCCTCGACCTCCGGGTCGAGGTCCGCGAGCACCGGCTGCACGGTGCGGACCACGAACGGCAGGCCGATGAAGGTGAGCGCCACCACCACGCCGAGGCGGGTGTAGGCCACCTCGACCCCCAGCGGCTCCAGCCAGCGGCCGATCCAGCCGTTCTTGGCGTAGAGGGTGGCGAGCGAGATACCCGCCACCGCCGTGGGGAGCGCGAACGGCAGGTCGACCAGGGCGTCGATCAGCCGCCGGCCCGGGAAGGTGTAGCGCTCGAGCACCCAGGCGACCAGCAGGCCGAAGACGAGGTTGATCGACGCCGCGATGAACGACGCCGCGAGGCTCAGCCGGTAGGCCGCGAGCGCGCGGGGCCCGGTGACGTCCGCCCAGAAGGTGGCCCAGGGGAGGGTCGCCGACTTGAGGAAGACGGTCGAGAGCGGGATCAGGATCAGCAGCCCGAGGTAGAGCAGGGTGAAGCCGAGCGACAGCCCGAAGCCGGGGAGGACGCTGCCCCCCCGCAGGCGCCGGCGCCGGGCCGACAACGGCAACGGCGCCGGCAGGGTCGCCGCCGGCTTCTCCACGGCCTCCACGTCCTACCGCCCGGCTCCGTAAATCTGATCGAAGACGCCGCCGTCCGCGAAGTGGGTCTGCTGCGCCTTGGTCCAGCCGCCGAAAACCTGATCGATGGTGAAGAGCTGGAGCTTCGGAAACTGCGCCGCGTACTTGGCGGCGACCCCCTCGTTGCGTGGCCGGTAGTAGTGGCGGGCCGCGATCTCCTGCCCCTCGGGGGTGTAGAGGAACTGGAGGTAGGCGGTGGCGGCCTGAACGGTCTTGTGCTTGCCGGCCACCTTGTCGACCACCGCGACCGGCGGCTCGGCCAGGATGCTCACAGACGGCGCCACGATCTGGAAGTCCCCCTTGGTCCCCATCTGCCCCTTCACGGCGAGCAGGGCCTCGTTCTCCCAAGCGATCAGCACGTCGCCGATCCCCCGCTCGACGAAGGTGACGGTCGAGCCGCGGGCGCCGGTGTCGAGGATCGGCACGTTCTTGTAGATCCGGCCGACGAAGTCCTTGGCCTTGTTGGGGTCGTTGCCGAATTTACGCAGGGCGTACCCCCAGGCCGCGAGGTAGTTCCAGCGGGCGCCGCCCGAGGTCTTCGGGTTGGGGGTGATCACCGCGACGCCCGGGCGGGTGAGATCGTCCCAGTCCCTGATCTTCTTGGGGTTCCCCTTGCGCACTAGGAAGACGATCGTCGACGTGTACGGCGTGCTGTTGTTGGCCAGCCGCGTCTGCCAGTTTTTCGCGATCAATCCGGAATTGGCGACGGCGTCGACGTCATAGGCCAGCGCCAGGGTGACCACGTCGGCCTCCAGACCGTCGATCACCGAGCGGGCCTGCTTGCCGGAGCCACCGTGCGACTGCTGGACGGAGACGTCCTGGCCGGTCTTCGCCTTCCAGGACTTCGCGAAAGCGCCGTTGACGTCCTGGTAGAGCTCGCGGGTCGGATCGTACGAGACGTTGAGCAGCTTGATACCCGCGGCCTGCGCGGTCCCCGCGGCGAGCAGAGAGAGCGCGAGCGCCGACAGAAGGAAGCGGTTTCTCATGGTCGTTCCTCTCATCAGAAAGCGATCTGGAAGCGGCTGAAGAAAATCTTTTCGTCCTCGCGGTCGCCGGTCGTGGCACCGCCTGTGAATTTCGTGTTCTCGTAGTCGAAGAGCAGCCGCAGGCTCCGGCTGAAGTACCAGTTGAGCCCCACGGCCCAGGCCTTGGCCGAGCGGGCGGAGCTGGTGATGCTGGCGAAGGTCGGGAAGGTGGCATCGTCGAGCTTCAGCTCGCTGTAGCGCGCGGCGATCTCGAAAGCGCCCCAGGTGTGGGCCGCCAGATCGAAAACCTTTTTCGGGTTGACGCCCCGGTACGAGGCGGCGTCGCCGGAGAGCACCCAGGAGCCCGCCACCTGCCACGACTTGTGCTCCAGGGTGTCGGAGACGAGGTCGCGCCGCACGTCCTGGCGGGAGACCACGTACTCGGCGAGCAGGCCGAAGGGGCCGCTGTAGAAGTACCCTTGAGGGGAGAGGCGGTAGCGGGTGCCATTCGCGACCGTGGTGCCCGCGGCGGTGCCGTCCGAGCGGTAGGTGAAGAAATTCACCTGGCCGGGCGTCTTGTAGGGCGTGAGCCCCGGGGCCGTGGGCGTGCCGGTCTGATCCCCTTGGCTCGCCGAGACGCCGAAGCCGAGGTTCTTGAGCGGTCCGGTCCCCTTCACGAACGGCTGGAAGAAGAGGCGGCCGGCCACGTCTTTGTCGTTGTTGGTGTCGGCGTCGGCGCTGGAGCCGTCGGGGACGCCGTTGAAGACCCCCAGCGCGTAGCTCACCACGCCGCCCGCGAGGTCGCCGCCGACCTGGACGCCGAGGTCGCGGTTGGGCACCAGGTTGGTGGGCAGGGCCCGCTCGACGAACAGCAGGTCGGTGGCCGACTGCAGGCGCTCGAGGCCCACCGGCGGCTTGAATTTGCCGGCGCGGACGCGGAAGGCCGGGTTGAAGCGCGCCTCCATGTAGGCGTCCTGGAGCACGGTGGTGCCGCCGCCGAAGTCGGGCATGACGCGGAAGTCGAAGATCTTGTAGACCGTCCCCTCGAAGATCGGCCGCACCCGGCGCAGGAGGAAGGTCTCGACCTGCGGCTTCTGCTCGTCCTGGGTCCAGAAGCGGCCGTCGAATTGCGCGTAGCCGCGCAGCCGGAGCACGAAGTTGCCGTCGGCGGAGCGCAGGGAGAAGCCGTCTTTACCAGCCGTCGCCTGGCCTGCGGTCTTCGCCTTCTCCTCGGCGGCTTCCTTGTCGATCTCGATCTTGCGGTCGAGGACGCGGATCTTCTGATCGAGCTCCTGGATCTTGTCGTCGACGGATTGCGGAGCCTGTGGCGCGTCCGGCGCCGGCTCCTGGGAAGTCGCGGCCTCGGTCGGGGGTTGTGGTTGCGGATTCGTCTCCTGCGCCACGGTCGGCAGGGCCAACAGGGCGAGGGAGAGCCAGAGCGCGGTGTTCTTCATCGGAGCCTCCAAAAGTCCACGCCTCCGGAGGTCCGGTCGACCGCGAACGAAACGCAGAAGAAAAGAAGTGAAAACCGCCACGGCGCCTCCGGCAGGTCCGGCCGGCGCCGCGCGGGTGGAATCAACGACCGGGAGGGCACGCTCATCTCCCCTCTCTCCCCTCCCGGTCGAAACGGACCTTTTCCCGGCGCTCGATCTGCACGACGCGAGAGTCCTGGATGACGATCTCGATCGAGCCGTAACGGATCTCGGAGAGCGCGAGCCGCAGCTCGTGCTCGATCCGGCGAAGCTCCTCGTCCCCCCGCTCGCTGGCGGCGGAGGGAAGGACGGGCAGGCGGTGCGGCCCCCTCACGACACCGCCTCCGGCGAGCGGACGACGAGCACCGGCAGGCGGGAGGCCTCGGGCAGCAGCCTGCCCACGAAGCCGCCGAGGCCGATCCGCCCGTCGCGCCCTGGCAGCGGCGCTCCCAGCACCAGCAGGCCGTGTTTGCCTTCGGCGATCTGGGCGAGGATCTCCTCGCGCACGGCGCCGTAGCGGACGCGGGTGTCCACCGGCACTCCGAGCCGGCGGAGCGTACGGGCGCTACGGTCGAGGAACCGCGCGGCCTGCTCCTCCGCCTGGGGGTTGCGGGTCCTTTCGGGCAGCACGGTGAGGATCGTCACCTCCGCGCCCAGGTGGCGAGCCAGGCGGCCGGAGAAGGAGACGTCCTCCTTGCCGGGCTCCCCCACGGCGACGCAGATGAGGATCCGCTCCGGCAAATGGACCCCGTTACCGACGGCCCCCTCCGCGGCGGGCGCCAGCAGCAGGTGGTGCTGGCCGGCCGCGAGCACGTCCTCGGCCATCTCGATGCCGTCCTTGGGGGGCAGGGAGAGGATCACCAGGTCGCACGGACGGCGGGCCACCTCCTCGGCGACCGCCGCGGCCGGCCGCTCCGCCGTCAGACGGGTTTCCAGCGCCGCGAGGCCGCTGCCGAGCACCTCCCGCGCCTCCTGGAGCGCGCGCTCGCCGGAGCCATCCGCGGCGGCGGGACCGAGCACGGCGACGCGGGCATGGGCCCGGCGGGCGAGCTCGCCGCCCAGCGCCAGGGCCGCGCGCGAGCGCTCCGACGATCCTCCCCAAAAACGGGTGAGGAGGAGGAAGCGCAGGCCGGGGTGCACCAGCGCGTGCACCCGCTGCACTCCCACGAAAGTCGAATCCCCCGGGCGGAGTGGAAAGCGGCGGGCCAGATCCTGCGGGCGGGTCGCCTCGATCCAGACCTCGTCGCGGCCGAAGGGGACCGGCGGAGCGATCGCCCGCACGCCGGGGAGCGGCGGCAGGCGGAGCCGCAGCCGCTCGAAGGAGCCCACGAACGAGCGCTGCTCCACCACCGCCCGGCCGAGCAGGGGGCAGGCGAGGCCGTCCGCCGAATCGCGCACGGCGACGTCCTCGGGACGGAAGAGCACCTGCACGCGCCGGGCGGCATCCGCCGGCTCCGCCTTCGTGCCGAGAGGGAATTGGACCGGCCCCAGCCGCACGCCTTCCGCCGTGGCCTCCCCCACCATCAGGTTGGCGGTGCCGAGGAAGGTGGCCACGAACTCCGTCTCCGGGCGGAGATAGAGCTCATCCGGCGGCCCCACCTCCAGCAGGCGGCCGAAGCTCAGCACCGCCAGACGGTCGGCCAGCTCGAAGGCCTCCTCCTGGTCGTGGGTGACGAAGATGGTGGTGATCCCGAGCTCGCGCTGGATCTCCCGGATGGTGCGCCGCAGCTCCAGGCGCACCTTGGCGTCGAGAGCGCCGAAGGGCTCGTCGAGCAGCAGCACCTCGGGCTGGTGGGCGAGCGCCCGCGCGATGGCGACCCGTTGCTGCTGGCCGCCGGAGAGCTGGCGCGGCATGCGGCCGCCGAGGCCTGAGAGGCCCACCAGCTCCAGGAGCTCGTCGCGCCGGCGGCGGCGCTGTGCCGCGGGGACGCCGCGCACCGCCAAGGCGAATTCGACGTTCTCGGCCACCGGCATGCCGCGGAACAGGGCGTAGCTCTGGAAGACGAAGCCGACCCCGCGCGCGGCCGGCGGCAGGTCGGTGACGTCCCGGCCGTGCAGCGTCACCCGCCCGGCGTCCACCTCCGAGAGGCCGGCGATCATGCGCAGCAACGTGCTCTTGCCGCTCCCCGAGGAGCCCAGCAGAACGAACAGCTCGCCGTCGCCCACCTCCAGCGACACCGAGCTCACCACCGGGTGCCCCCCGTACCGCTTGGTCAGGTCTTCGAGAACGATCGACATCGGCGTGCCTCCAGAACGAAGGCGAGAATAGGGACCGGCGGTGACACTGTCAGTCGAAAGGCGGTGACAAAAATCGAGAGTTTTGGAACCGGTCCGGCGGTGATCGAAAATTGCCTCTACTTTTTTGTCCCCTTTCGGTGCTCTGCGGCAACTTATTCTTTGAAGGCGATGTGTTGATCTGCTTCAGGAGGAGTGAGCGTGGAGGACAAGCTGGTACCCGAGGGGATGGAGCGCTTCCTCAAGACAGGGCTCTCCAGGGACGAAAACCGCGAGGTCGTGCGCCGGTTGCTCGCCGGCTCGCCACGGCGGCCATCCCAGAATCGAGCCGACCGATCCGGCCTCGCCGGGCGCGATGAAACGGCCCGCTATGACGAGGCTTTCCGCAGGACCGAGCGCCGTCTCACCGAGGCCCACGAGCGCGTCCAGCGCGAGCGGCAGCTCGCGGCCGTCCAGTGGGACTCGCTGGACGGCCACCCGCCGGCCCGCCGGCTGATCATGGCGCGCAACGACGAGCGCCTGCACCACTGGGGGCTGTTCGACCTGCTCCTGGAGAAAAGCCGCGAGGCTGTGGAGTCCGACGCCACCGCGGCCGTGGGCCTCGCCGAGCTGGCCCTCGCCGTGGCCGAGCGGCTCGCTCCGGAGGTCTACGGCGAGGAGCGCGTCTCCGACTTCAAGACCGCCGCGCTCGCCGGCCTGGGCGACGCCCGCCGCCGCGCCGGCGACCTCGCCGGCGCCCGCCTGGCGTTCAGCCAAGCCCGCATCAACCTGGAGATGGGGACCGGCGACCTCCTGGAGGAGGCCGGCCTGCTCGGCAGCCTCGTCAAGCTCCTCTGCGACCTCGGCGAATACGGCAAGGCCGCCCAGTCGCTCGACCGCGCGAGCGCCCTCTACCGCCGGATGGGCGACGCCCCGCTCGAGCAGGTCAAGCTCCCGCGTCCCCAGGAGAAGGAGGACGAGGAGCGGCTGCCGGACCGGCACGGCGCGGCCGGATAGGCCTCGTTCCTGAAGGGCGGGGACGGTTGTATGCTCCCCGCCCATGCGTCTCGCCGCCCTCGCCTTCCTCGCCCTCCTGCTCTCCGGCTGCGTCGCGCTCCGTTCCTTCGACGAGATCCGCCGCGCGGCCCCGGCCAGCCAATTCGTGCGCGTCGGCGGGCAGCTCGTGCACGCCGAGCAGGCGGGATCCGGCGAGCCGGTGGTGCTGCTGCACGGCTTCGGCGCCTCGGCCTACTCCTGGCGCAAGGTGATCCCGGCGCTCGCGGAGGGCCACCGGGTGGTGGCGATCGACCTCAACGGCTTCGGCTACACCCAGCGGCCGAGATCCCGGGAGAGCTATACGCGGGAAGGGCAGGCGAAGCTCGTGCTGGACACGATGGACGCCCTGGGGATCGCGCGCGCCCATGTCGTCGGCCACTCCTACGGCGGCGGCATCACCCTGTACCTCGCCGCGCGCCACCCCGAGCGGTTCCGCTCCATGGTGCTGGTGGATAGCTCGGCGCCGACCTACGCGAACGACCGGCGCAGTCGCGCCGCCGCCCTGCGCCCCCTGGACATCCTCTTCGTCCGCACCGTGGCCCTCCGCCCCGGCGCGGTCCGGAAAGCGCTCCTGCGCTCCTTCTGGGACGATTCCAAGGTCACTCCCGAGCTGGTCCGGGCCTACTCCGGCCGCGTGGCCGTCGAGGGGGTGGGCGACGCCTTCTACGGCCTGACCGCCCCCGTCCTCCCCGGCCCTCCGGTGGAGCTCGAGACGATCGAGGTCCCCACCCTGGTCGTCTGGGGGGCCCACGACGAGCTGATCTCGCCCGAATCGGGACGGCGGGCGGCGGCGCGGCTCCCCCACTCCGAATTCGTGCTCCTCGAGGACAGCGGTCACCTCCCCATGGAGGAGCAGCCGGAGGCGCTCCTGCGCGCCGTTCTCCCCTTCCTGGAGCGGCACCGGGGCTGATGGCGCGCCTGGGGCTGGTCGCCACCTGCGTCCTCGGTCTCGAGGAGATCCTGGAGGGGGAGCTGCGCGCCATGGGGGCGTGCGGTCCCGAGCGCCAGAAGGGGGCGGTCGCCTTCACCGGCGACTGGCGGGACTGCTGGCGCGCCAACTGGCGGCTGCGCACGGCGAACCGGGTGCTCGTGGAAGTGGCCTCCTGGGAGGCGCGGGACGGCGCCGGCATCGCCGCCGGCGCGCGGGCTCTCGTATCCGGCCGCCCCGGCCCGCGGCTCTGGCGCGGCGGGCTCGACGCCGCCGCCCTCTTCCACCCCGACCGCACCTTCGCCATCCAGGCCACCGCGACCGCCTCCGAGGTGCGCGACACCCGCTGGGCCGCGATGTCGCTCAAGGACGGTCTGGTGGACGGCCAGCGCGACCGCTGGGGGCGGCGGGCCGACGTCGACCGGGAGGACCCGGACCTCCACCTGCGCCTGCGCCTCCACCGCGACCGGGCGACCCTGCTCCTCGACACCTCGGGGGAGCCGCTCGACCGCCGCGGCTACCGCGCCGTCACCACCACGGCGCCGGTGCGCGAGCAGATCGCCGCGGCCTGCGTCCTGGCCTCGGGGTGGGACGGCCGGGGGCCGGTGGTCGATCCGATGTGCGGGTCGGGGACCCTGCTGGTCGAGGCGGCCTGGCTCGCCCTCGGCTGGGCGCCCGGCCGGCTGCGCCGCCACTGGGCCTTCGAGCGCCTGCCGGGGTACGACCCGCGGGCCTTCACCGCCGTGCTCCAGGAGCCGCTCCTCGTCCCCGGCCCCAACGTCCGGGTCTACGGCAACGACCTCTCGGCCGAGGCGCTCGACGCCGCGCGGGCCAACCTGGAGCAGGCGAACCTCCTCAACCGCGCAATCCTGACCCGGGGGGACGCCGCCGCCTTCCAGCCACCCGAGGGGCCCGGGCTCCTGGTGGTCAACCCTCCCCATGGCGAGCGCCTGGACACGGACGCCGGCCGCTGGCGCGCCCTGGGCGACCTCCTCAAGCAACGATACAAGGGCTGGAAAGCGGCGGTGCTGACGGGCGAGGACCGGGGCAAGCAGATCGGCCTCCGGCCGCGCCGCCGCATCCCGGTGATGAACGGCCCCATCGAGGGGCGGATCCTGATCTTCGATCTCTACTGAGAGCCGGGCCGGTCAGAGACTGCGTTTCTTGGCGCGCAGACCGCGCCGGCTGCCGCCTTCCTTGCGCGGCTTGAAGTTGCCGCCACCACTGGCGAAACCGCCGCCGAAGCCGCCCAAGTCGCCACCACCACCACCGCCGCCGCCGAAGTCGCCGCCGCCACCGCCGAAGTCGCGGTCGCCACCGCCGCCGTAACCGCCGCGGCCGCCGCCACCACCGCCGCCGTAGCCGCCACGGCCACCGCCGCCGCCCGCGTAGCCGCCGCCGGCATAGCCGCCGGGGCGCGGACCGCCGGGGGTGCGCTCGCGGGCCTCGTTGACGTTCAGGTTGCGTCCCTGGAAATCGTAGCCGTTGAACTGTTGGATCGCCTTCTGGGCCTCCTCGTCGGAGCTCATCTCGACGAAGCCGAAGCCGCGGGAGCGGCCGGTGGCGCGATCCATCATGACCGTCGCCGACTCACACGTGCCCGCCTGGCTGAACAGCGTGCGCAGATCGTCGTCGTTGGTCTTGAAGTTCAGATTGCCTACGAAAAGCTTCTTGCCCATGTTCTCTGTCGCTCCTGGCCTCCCCGAGGCCGTCGGTTATAAAGGGCGGTGGGTCTCTGGCCGCGCAGCGACAAAGACGGACGCCTCCCTGTCTCAGGACTCACAAAGATACCAGAGCGGGAAAGCCGCCGCAAACGCCGCCCTCTCTCACGGACACCCCTCGAAAGCATAGGTGTCGGTCACCGCCTGCGGCGAGACCCCCTGGGGGTTGAAGTAGGCCCGCGCCTGCCCCGTGCGGGTATCGGTGACGGTGAGCAGGTACTGGAGATTGGTGGCCGGGCCGACGAAGACCCAGTAATGGCCGTTGCCGGCGCAGCCGTCGAGCACCTTGACCAGCAGCTCCAGGCTGTCCGGCGAGACGAACCAGAGCAGCCCGGAGCTGCCGGAGGGCACCGGCTGGACCGAGGCCACGCCGGCCCGGCCGTCCGGGGCCTTCCACTCGGCCCGCGCGCGGAACCGGCCGCCCACACAGAGCGTCTGGGCGTCGGCCACGCAGGGGCCCGGCACCGCCGAGGTGGTGACGGCGGCCTCGTTGGAGTACTCCGAGAAGGTGCCCGGGCGCGCCGCGCGCACCCGGAAGACGTAGCCGGTCGCCGGCTGGAGCCCCTGGACCAGAGCGGCTCGGGAGAGACCCGGTACCGCGCCCACGTCCTCGAAGGCGCCGTCGAGGGTCCGCAGCTCCACCCGCACCTCGGTGCCCTCCACGGCGCGCGCCCGCCAGGTGAGCTTCACCTCGGTCGGCGTGAGGGTCACGGCGGCGAGGCGGGTGGGGGGCGAAGGCGGCGTCTGGGCGCCCGCGGGGGGCGCGGCCAGGAGCATAGCTAGAGCGAGCCATCTCGGGAGGCGTGCGGTCATCTCGTCTCCGGTGAAACGAATCCCGGCATGGGGGCACCTGGATCAGGACGTGCCGGCTGCGTTTCGCGATTCTACACCGCGCCCCCGGCCCTTCCGGAACGGCATGCTAAAATCGTCCCGATCCCACCGGCCCGAGCCCGGAGCCCTCTCGCCCCCTGGAGAAGCAATGTCCCGCAAGCTCAGCAGCACCCGGAAGTCTCTCCTCGCCTGGCTGGCCCTCGCGGGCCTGGCTTTGCCGTCCGGCGCCGGAGCCGCCCGCTCCGCCCAGGCGCCAGCGGCTCCGGCCGCCACCGCCACGCCCTGGGAAGGAGCCCCGTTCACCGCCGACGCCGGCGCGGTCGCCCAGGCCGCCGCCAAGGTCAAGGCCGAGGAGGACGACGACGTCGTGGTGCTCCTCATGGAGGTGCGCTACACCTTCGACGAGGCCGGCCGGGAGACCTACAGCCAGCGCCTGGTCTACCGCATCCTCAACGCCAACGCCCACGAGAGCTGGTCCACCGTCGAGGAGGGCTGGGAGCCCTGGCACCAGGCGCGGCCGGAGATCCGGGCGCGCGTCATCACCCCCGACGGCGCCGAGCACCCGCTCGACCCCTCGACGGTCTCCGAGAGCAGCGCCACCCGCGACGCGCCCGACATGTTCGACGACGGCCGCGTCCTGCGCGCCCCCCTCCCGGCCACCCGCCCCGGCGCCGTGGTCGAGCAGCAGGTGACGGTGCGCGACACCGCCCCCTTCTTCGAGGGGGGTGTGGTGCGGCTCCACACCCTCGATCCCGGCATGCCCGTGCGCCACGCCCGGCTGACCCTGGAGGCGCCGGCGCCGCTCCCTCTGCGCTGGGTGGTCCGCGGCCTGCCCGGGGTCTCGCCCAAAGAGGAGGTCTCCCAGGGGCGCCGCCGGCTGACCTTCGAGGCCCGCGACCTCCAGCCGGCGGACGATCCCGAGCCCGGCCTGCCGTCCGACGTGCCGCGCTCGGCCTACGTCGCCTTCTCGACCGGCGGCTCGTGGGCGGACCTCGCGCGCCGCTACTCGGGGATCGTCGACCGGACGGTCCGCGGCGCGGACGTCGCCGCCTTCCTGCGCTCGGCCGCGGGGGGCCCCGCGGCGTCGCAGCTCGAAACCATCAACCGCATCCTCGCCCGGATGAGCGACGAGGTCCGCTACACGGGCATGGAGCTGGGCGAGGGGGGGCTGATCCCCCGCACCCCGGCCGAGACCCTGAAGCGCCGGTTCGGCGACTGCAAGGACAAGGCGGTGCTGCTCACCGCCCTGCTGCGCGTCGCGGACATCCCCGCCTACGTGGCCCTGCTCAACGCCGGGGAGGACGATCCGGACGTCGAGGAGGCGCTCCCCGGCTTCGGCCTATTCAACCACGCCATCGTGGTGGTGCCCGGCGCGCCGGCGCTCTGGATCGATCCCACCGACCCCTACGCCCGGGCCGGCGAGCTGCCGACCGCCGACCAGGGGCGGCTCGCCCTGATCGCCAGCGCCACGGCGACCGGCCTCGTGCGCACCCCCGAGGCGGCCGCCGCCGACAACCGGGTGATCGAGACCCGCGAGGTCTTCCTCGCCGACCTCGGCCCCTCGCGCATCGTCGAGACCAGCGAGTACCAGGGGGCGATCGAGCACGACGTCCGCGCCGCCTACGCCCTCCAGGACGGCCCGACGATGCGCCAGGCGCTCAAGGAGTACGCCGTCTCCGCCTACCTCGCCGAGGACCTCTCGGCGGTGGACCACTCGAAGCCGGCCGACCTCTCGGCGCCGATGCGCCTGCGGATCGAGGTCAGGAAAGCCCGCCGCGGCTTCACCGACGAGCGCAACGCCGCCGTGGGGGTGAGCGCGGCGTCGCTGCTGAGCCGCCTCCCCGACGAATTCACCGCCGGCGGCGAGGACGGCGGCGACGACCCCCGCCAGGCCGACTACGTGTTCCGGCGGCCGATCACGGCCGAGATCCGCTACCGCATCGTGCCCCCCGTGGGCTACGCCCCCGAGCCCCTGCCGGCCGCCCGGGTGCGCCACCTCGGCACCGCCACCCTCGCGGAGGAGTACGCGGCGGGCGCCGACAACGCCGTCACCGCCACCTTCCGGCTCGACACCGGCAGGCGCCGCATCTCCGCGAAGGAATTCACCGCCCTGCGGACCGCGGCGCGCGAGGCGCTCGACGACAAGGCCACCCTCCTGGTCTTCGACCAGACCGGCGAGGCCCACCTCAACGCCGGCCGGGTGCACGAGGCGCTCGCCGAATTCCAGCGCCTGGCCGCCCTGGAGCCGAAGAAGGCCCTCCCCCGCACCCGCGTCGCGCGGGCCCTGCTGGCCGGCGGCATGGGCGAGGCCGCGCGTGAGGAGGCGCGCCAGGCCCTCCGGCTCGAGCCGAAGCTCGCCTCCGCCTACCGCCAGCTCGGCTGGATCCTGGAGCACGACGACATCGGCCGCCGCTTCGGCTCCGGCTTCGACCGCGCGGGCGCCCTCGCCGCCCTGCGCAAGGCCCGGGAGCTCGACCCCAAGGACCAGGCCGCCCGCTCCGAGCTCGCCATCCTGCTGGAGCACGACGCCGGCGGCGTGCGCTACAGCCCGCGGGCCGACCTCGGCGCCGCCATCGACGAGTACAAGGCCCTCAAGAAGGACCTCGGGGCGAAGGAGGCCGACGACAACCTGCTGGTGGCGCTGGCGCGCGCCGGCCGCTACGCCGAGGCCAAGGAGCTGGCGGCCCAGAGGAAGGACTCGCAGACGGGCTCCATCGTCTCGCTGGTCGCCATCGCGGCCACCGACGGCGCCGACGCCGCCGTGCGCGAGGGGGAGCACGCGTTCAGCGACGACAAGGCGCGCGCCTCGGCGCTGCAGTCGGCGGCCCAGACCCTGACCCTCGCCCGCCGCTACCCCGAGGCCGCGGCGCTCATGGAGCGGGCCGGCCGCCAGTCCGACAACGCCGCCGCCCTGCTCTCCATGGCCGACCTCCTGCGCAAGGCCAAGCGGCACGAGGAGGTCGCGCTGCCGCCGGACCAGCCCGCGACCCCGGCCCGCCGGATCATGCTGCTGGCCACCAGCGAGAAGATCGACGTCAAGCAGGTGGCGGCGCTCTTCTCTCATGAGGTCGCCGCCGAGGTCCTCAAGCTGAGCGACCCGGAGGCCCAGAGGCTGTTCGAGGCGGGGTCCGCCTCGGCCCGCCGGCAGCTCCGCGCCCTGCAGATGCCGGCCGACGCGGCGATCGACCTCGCCCTCGGCGCCATGCAGGAGACGGTGAGCGGCGGCGAGGCCTCGGGCTACCGCGTCGCCCTCTCCTTCCCGGGCACCGACAAGAGCCCGGGCAGCTTCGTGGTCTACGTGGTGCGGGAGGGCGGGGAGTACCGGGTCGCGGGGTTGAGCACCGCCCCCGCGATGCTCGCCGACGAGGCCCTGCGGCGCGTCCAGCGGGGGGACCTCGCCGGCGCGCGGCAGTGGCTGGACTGGGCACGCGAGGGGATGGGCGAGGAGGCCGGAGGTCCCGATCCGGTCCCGTCCCGCCCCTTCCCGGCTCTCTGGGCCAAGGGGGCCACCAGCGCTGAGAAGACCGGCGCCGAGGAGATCCGCTGCGCCGCCGCCGCCCTGCTCGCCACCCAGGAGAGCGCCAAGGCGCTGCCCCTTCTCCACTCCTGCCGCGAGGCGGCCGGCGATCCCGCCCGGCGCAACGCCCTCGACGTGGCGCTCGCCCTCGCCGACCTGGAGGCGGGGCACGCCACCGAGGGGGAGGAGATCTCCCGCCGGCTGCTCGCCGCCACCCCGGGCTCCGAGCGCGCCGAGACGCTCCAGTCCCAGGCCCTGATGACTCTGGGACACTGGGACGAGGTCCGCGCGCTCGCCGGGCAGCGGCTCCAGCGCTCTCCCGACGACCTCTGGGCCCTCCGGCTGCTCGTCGATGCCGACCTGCGCGCCGGGGATCTCGGCCAGGCCGAAACCGGGCTGCGGCAGATCGTCAAGTCCGGCAAGGCCACGGCGAACGACTACAACGAGATCGCCTGGCTGCTGCTCGAACGGGGCCGGGTGGACGACGAGACACTCGACTTCGGCCAGCGCGCGGCGAGCCTCTCCGAGTACCGCCAAGCCCCCTACCTGCACACCCTCGCCTCCCTCTACGCCGAGAAGGGGCGCACGGCGGAGGCCTACCGCATCCTGGTGCAGTCGATCGACGCCCGCGCCAACGAGAGCGCCGGGCCGGACGACTGGTACGTCTTCGGCCGCCTCGCCGAGCAGTACGGGCTGCCGGACGTGGCGCGTAAGTACTACAAGAAGGTGGCGCCCCCCAAGAGCCCGGAGGGCGAGCTGATGTCCACCCACGCCCTGGCCGCCCGCCGGCTGGCGGCCCTCGGCGAGGAGAAGAAGCCCCAGAGCCGGGCCACGTTGTAGGGTTAACCTTGCCCTCTGGGGCGTCCTGCCCTCCGAAGCCTCACCCTCGGTCCCTCTCCACTTCGTGGAGAGGGAGGGCCCAGAGATCGACATCTTCCAGATTCGGTAAGGTCGGCTCGGCTGCGTTCCCCCTCTCCCGGTGAGGGCATAGGCGCTAACTTTATCGTTTAAAGTGAGGTTCTAATCGTGTATTCTAGTGCCCATGAGCGATCTTCGGGCATTTACAGAAGAGTGGGAGTTCCTTCGAGCCGCGCTGCCGGCCGTGGATTTGGAGAAGAGCCTTCGGGAGACCGGGGGGGCCCAGAGATGGCGGGCGGTGCGCAGTGCCGATGACCTCTTGCGT
>JBJMHA010000011.1:0-74492 GCA_045807625.1 Thermoanaerobaculia bacterium
CTGTCCAGCAGTCTGAGCGATCTGGGTCGTCGGGAGGAGGCGCTGGCCGCCTGCGAAGAGGCGTCGGAGCTGTACCGCCAGTTGGCCGCCGCGCGCCCCGACGCCTTCCGGCCCGATCTGGCGATGTCGCTCAACAACCTGTCCAACCGTCTGAGCGATCTGGGTCGTCGGGAGGAGGCGCTGGCCGCCTGCGAAGAGGCGTCGGAGCTGTACCGCCAGTTGGCCGCCGCGCGCCCCGACGCCTTCCGGCCCGATCTGGCGACGTCGCTCAACAACCTGTCCAACCGTCTGAGCGATCTGGGTCGTCGGGAGGAGGCGCTGGTCCTCAGTGAGGAGGCCGTCCGGACCCTCTCTCCTTACTTCATTGCCTATCCCGCCGCGTTTCGGAATTGGATGACGGTCATGGTGCGGATCTATCGTTGGAACGCCGAACAGGCAGGGCAGGCTCCCGACGAGAACCTTCTGAATCCTGTGTTGGAGTTACTGTAGGGGCGGCCCTGCGTGGCCGCCCTGGGAGTGGGGGCTGGTCCGATCGGGAATTTCCCCCACCCAGGGCGGCCCCTACAAACATCCGTTATTTCAGGTTGACGGCGTGCCGTCTCACCCCGGCAACTCAATCGTCCGCTTCTCCGGATCCGCCTGCTGCCTGTACAGGGTCACCACGAAGCCCACCATCCCGACCCAGGCGCTGTGGGTGCGCTCGGCGATCTCGTGGGAGAGCTCGCGCTTCTGGCCGGGGTCGGAGATCCTCACCTTGATCAGCTCGTGGATGTCCAGCGCCTCGTCGATCGACTCGACCACCCCGTCGGTGAGGCCGTTCTTTCCCACCTGGACCACGGGCTTGAGGTAGTGGGCCATCCCTCTCAGGTACTTCCGCTGCGCGCCGGTCAGCTCCGCCATGCGTCTCCCTCCTCGGGGTGGATTGTGAGGGAGCGGGAGGGTATCGTCTAGCCATCATGCGCGAGATCGACGAGCCGTTCGCCGACTGGAGGGAGGCGGGGAAGCGGGGGGACGTTCATGGTCCTCCGACGAGATGAGGATGGCTCCTGGCGCTTCGCCCGCGGGATGACGAACCTGGAGACCCGGCCCCCGGCTCCGGCATAGAATGAATCCGGATGGCGACCGAGAACCCCATCGTGCTTTTCGACGGCGTCTGCAATCTCTGCAGCCGCTCGGTCCAATTCATCATCCGGCACGACCCGCGAGGGCGCTTCCGCTTCGCCTCCCTCCAGTCCGGGCTGGGGGAGGAGCTCCGGGCCCGTTTCGGGATCGACCCCCAGGCGGTCGACAGCGTCATCCTGGTCGAGGGGGAGCGCTGGTACAAGGAGAGCGAGGCCGCCCTGCGCATCGCCCGCGGGTTGGGCGGCGCCTGGAAGGCGCTGTGGGGGCTCCGCCTCGTCCCGCGTCCGGTGCGGGATGGAGCCTACCGTGTCATCGCCCGCAACCGGTACCGCTGGTTCGGCAAGCAGGAGACCTGCTGGCTGCCGACGCCGGAGCTGCGGGGGCGGTTCCTTTCATAGCGCCCGGGCGCCCCTGTCGGCGCGCCGACAAACCCTCAAGCGATACGTTACAGGTACCGTCTCACGTTGACCTTCGCCCTTGCTCCTGCTAGTTTGCCGGGCGCATGGCGATCTCCGATTCCTCCTTCGACGAGCCCCTGAACGAGCTCCGCCGCAAGATCAAAGAGCTGGAGGGATTCCCGGCCGGCAGCGGCCAGGAGAAGGAGCTGGAGCGCCTGCGCACCAGCCTGCGCAAAACCACCTCCGACATCTACGGCGGCCTCAACCGCTGGCAGAAGGTGCTGGTGGCCCGCCATCAGGACCGCCCCTACACCCTCGAATACGTCCAGGCCCTGATGACCGACTGGATCGAGGTCCACGGCGACCGCGGCTTCGGGGACGACCCCGCCATCGTCGCCGGCTTCGCCACCTTCCGGGGGCGGAGCGTGGCGGTGATCGGCCACCAGAAGGGGCGCGACACCCGGGAGCGGATCTGGCGCAACTTCGGCCAACCGCGCCCCGAGGGGTACCGCAAGGCGTTGCGGGTGATGAAGATGGCGGAGAAGTTCGGCCTCCCCGTGCTCACCTTCATCGACACCGCCGGCGCCTACCCCGGCCTCGACGCCGAGGAGCGCGGCCAGGCCGAGGCGATCGCCCGCAACCTCATCGAGATGGCCGTGCTGGAGGTGCCGATCATCGTCACCGTCACCGGCGAGGGGGGGAGCGGCGGCGCCCTGGCCCTGGGAGTGGGGGACCGCGTGCTGATCCTCGAATACGCCACCTACTCGGTGATCTCCCCCGAAGGCTGCGCCGCCATCCTCTGGAAGGACCAGGACAGGAAGGCCGAGGCCGCCGAGGCCATGAAGATGACGGCGCCCGACCTCCTCGCCCTGGGAGTGGTGGACGAGATCATCCCCGAGCCCCAGGGCGGCGCCCACACCGACCCGGAAGCCACCTGCCGCCGGGTGGGGGACGCGGTCGAGCGGGCTCTCCAGGACCTCTCCCGCATCTCCACTCAAGAGCTGGTCGCCCGCCGCTACGAGAAGTTCCGAGGCCTCGGCCCGTTTGACGAGGGTTAATTGACGAGGGATAGCCGGCCTTGAGCTCTCTGGTGGAGTGGGTGGCCGCGCCGGTGCCGGAGAGCGCTGCCGGCCTGGAGCTGGCCGGACGCCCGGCGTGGCTGGCGCCGCTGCTGGCCCGGCGCGGGGTCGTGGATGCCGGCGGCGCCGAGCGCTTCCTCAAGCCCTCCCTCGACCAGCTCCACGACCCCTTCCTGCTCGCCGGCATGGAGGAGGCGGTGGCCCGGCTGCTCGACGCCCGGGACCGCAAGGAGACGGTCGCCATCGTGGGGGACTACGACGTCGACGGCATCTCGGCCACCGCGCTGCTGCTCGCCGTCTTCGCCGCCTGCGGCATCGCGGCGAGGGCGGTCCTGCCGCACCGCCTGCGCGAGGGGTACGGCTTCCAGGCGGTCCACGTGGAGCGGGCGCGGGAGAAGGGGTGCGGGTTGATCGTCACCGCCGACTGCGGCAGCTCCTCGGCCGAGGCGGTCGAGCGGGCGCTGGCGGCCGGGATGGGGGTCATCATCACCGACCATCACCTCCCCGGCTGCGAGCTGCCGGAAGGGGCGCTGCACATCAACCCGCACCAGTCCCGGTGCAGCTATCCGTTCCCCGACCTGGCGGCGGTGGGGCTCGCCTTCAAGCTGGCGCTGGCGCTGGCCGGGCGGTGCGGCAAGGCGATGGATCCGGCGGCGCTGCTGCGGGTGGCCTGCCTGGGCACCATCGCCGACCTCGTGCCGCTCCACGGCGAGAACCGGGTGATCGCCGCCCTCGGTCTCAAGGCGCTGGCCGGGGCCCGCTCGCACGGCCTCAAGGCGCTGATCGAGAGGTCGGGCATGAAGCCCCCCTTCACCGCCGCGGACGTGGGGTTCCGCATCGGCCCCCGGATCAACGCCGCCGGCCGGCTGCACGACCCCGAGCGGGCCCTGGAGCTGCTGCTGAGCCGGGACGCCGGCCGGGCCGCCGTCCTGGCGGCCGAGCTCGACGGCTGGAACCGGGAGCGGCAGGTGGCCGAGACCCGGGTGGTGGACGAGGCGCGAAGCCTCTTCGCAACCCGCTCGCCGCTGCCGCCGGTGCTGGTGGCCTGGAGCGAGAGCTGGCACAAGGGGGTGGTGGGGGTGGCGGCCGGCCGGTTGGCCAAGGACCTCCACCGCCCCACGGTGCTGCTGGCGGTGGAGGGGGAGACGGCGACCGGCTCCGGGCGCAGCGTGCCGGGGATCGAGCTGCACGGCTTCCTCGACGCCTGGAAGGGGCGGATGGAGCGCTTCGGCGGCCACGCCCAGGCGGTGGGGCTGACGGCGCGGACGGAGGCGCTGGAGGGGCTGCGGCGGGATTGGGAGGAGGCGGGCGCGGCCTGGCCTCCGGAGCTGCTGGCGCGGCGGATCGAGTACGAGCTCCACCTGCCGCCGGGCGAGGTGTCGCCCGGCCTGCTGGCGACCCTGGCGGCCCTGGAGCCGTTCGGCCAGGGGAACTCCCGGCCGGTGCTGCGCACCGGGCCGCTGCGCATCGAGGGGGAGCCGCGCGCCTTCGGCAACGGCCACCTCTCGGCGCGCGCCCGGGGGGAGGACGGCGCGGCGGTGAATCTCGTAGGATGGCGGTGGGGGGAGCGCGCGGGGAGCCTGCGCGGCCGCTTCGAGGTCCTCGCCTGTGTCGAGGACGACACATACCGCGGCGGTCCGGTGCTGCGCCTGGTGGACAGCCGGCCCGCCCTTTCAGGAACCGACGTCTAGAGCCCGATCGCCCATGCCACGCAAGGCCCGCTCGCCGCTCGCCGGGCTCCGCAAGCTGCTGCTCGCGGGGCTGGTGCTCCTGCTCGCCGGCATCGGCGGCCTCTTCCTCTTTGGCAAGGCCGGCCAGCGGCGGGAGAAGCCCGCCCGCACCGACGAGGAGGAGACCCGCGGCCCCAAGGGGATGACCCTGATCGGCGAGGACTTCGACTACACCTTCACCGAGGGGGCGCGGCCGATCTTCCACATCAAGGGAGTGAGCATCAAGGCCGACCGCGAGGGGACGATCTACCTCGACCGCGTCGCCGTCACCCTATGGGACCGCCAGGGGCGCATCTTCCATATGGAGAGCCGCAAGGCGAGCTTCAACCGCGAGTCCAACGAGGGGCAGCTGCAGGGGAACGTGGTCCTGCGCGGCCCCGAGGAGCTGGAGCTGCACACCGCCCGGCTCAACCTCCAGCAGAAGGGGAACGTGGTGGTGAGCGACGTGCCGGTCGAGATCCACTACGGCGGCAAGTACGTGGCCCACTCCGGCAAGATGACGGTCGACATCCCGGGCGAGAATTACGCCCTCCAGGGGGGCGCCCGGGTGGAGAGCGTCCCCGGGGTGGTGCCCGCGGTCTCGATCAATGCCCAGCGGCTGATCTACGACCGCCAGGCGCACTGGCTCCGGGCCGAGGGGGGGGCCGACCTGCGGCGCGGGCCGGACTGGATGTCGGCGGTGCGCATCTACGGCAACCTGTCGGAGGACGAGACCACGCTCACCTTCGTCCATGCCTTCTGGGAGATCTCGGGAGAGACCCACTCGACGGCGCCCCTCACGCCGGGCAAGGCGGCCGCCCCCACGACGGTCCGCTTCAAGGGGGGGAAGGACCTGGTGGTCGCCTTCCAGCCGGAGCGGAAGGGGGCGCAGCCGAACCAGCCCAGCCGGGTGGAGATGGAGGCGCCGGACGGCGGCAGGGTGCAGATGGACTCGGTGGGGGGCGGCATCACGCGCACCCTCACCGCCCGGCGGATCGGCGGCACGCTGGAGAACCGGGTGCTCAGCTCGGCCGACGCGGTGGGCGGCGTCGAGATCCGCGAGACGGTGAAGGGGCCGGACGGCAGGCCCGTCCTGCGCCAGGCCAACGGCCAGCGGGGGTCGGCCAGCTTCAAGCCGGACGGCCAGATCGCCGGCATGGTCCTCGACAACAACGTGGTCTACCACGACGGCCAGGCCACCGCCACGGGGGACCATACCAATCTCGACATGGAGCAGGCGCGGGCTGAGCTCGTGGGCAACCCGGTGGTGGTGACCAGCGACCGCGGGCGCATCGAGGCCCCCCGGATGGTCTACAACACCGACCAGCAGATCGTGAACGCCCGCGGCGGCGTCAAGGCCCTGATGACCCGGGTGGAGGAGACGGCGCTCTCTGGCACGCCGATTGCTAGCGGGCAGGGCCCGGTGCATGTAGAATCCCAGGAGGCGTTCTGGCGCCAGCAGCCGTCGTCCTTCATCTTCCGCGGCGACGTACGGGCCTGGCGGGGGGACAACCTCCTGCTGGCCCCCGAGCTGCGGGGGGACAAGGCGGCCGACCAGCTCACCGCCACGGGCGGGGTGAAGACGCTCTTCTATCCCACCCAGGAGCAGGCCGGGAAGGCTGGAAAGGCTCCGGCCGGCAAGCCCACGCCCATCCAGGCCTCGGCCAGCGATCTCCAGTACACGCAGAAGTCGGGGGTGCTGATCTACACCGGGAACGTGCGGGTGGACCAGGAGGGGAAGACGATCACGTGCCAAAAAATGGAGGTCGACCTCGGACCCGATCATCAGGCAAAGACCATGATCTGCACCGGCGACGTCAAGGTGAACGACCCCAGGGTGGGGCGCAAGATCGCGGGGCAGAAGGCGGTCTATCAGGTGAGCCAGCGGCAGGTGGAGATCACCGGCGAGCCGGTGGTGATGAACGACAGGGAAGGCAACCAGGTGCGCGGCAAGCGGGTGCTGTACTACGTGGACGACGGCCGGGCGGTGGTCCAGGGCAAGGAGGGGGAGGCGAGCCCGCCCCCGGCGATGACCGCGCCCGCGAAGCCCCAGCCGCCCAAGCCGCCGGGGACCGGGAAGTGGGAATGACCGAGCTGGAGACCGCGCCGCCGCGGGAGACCCCCGAGGCGGCCGAGACGCGCAGGCTCTGGACCACCAGCCTGCGCAAGGTCTACCGGGGCCGGGCCGTGGTGCAGGACGTCTCGATCGAGGTCGGCCCGGGGGAGATCGTGGGGCTGCTGGGCCCCAACGGCGCCGGCAAGACGACCACCTTCTACATGGTGGTGGGGCTCACCCCGCCCGACTCCGGCACCGTGCAGCTCGGCGACGAGGACATCACCGAGCTGCCCATGTACCTGCGGGCGCAGCGGGGGATCAGCTACCTCCCCCAGGAGCCGTCGGTCTTCCGCCGCATGTCGGTCGAGGACAACCTGCGGGCGATCTTCGAGACGCTCGACCTCTCGCACGCCGAGCAGGAGCGGCGCATCGACCAGCTCATCGCCGACCTCGGGCTCTCGAAGGTCAGGCGCACCCGCGGGGCGCTGCTCTCGGGCGGCGAGCGGCGGCGGGTGGAGATCGCGCGGGCGCTGGTCATCAGTCCGTGGTATATCCTGCTGGACGAGCCGTTCGCCGGCATCGACCCGATCGCGGTGCTCGACATCCAGGGCATCATCCGCCATCTCAAGTCGATGGGGATCGGCATCCTGATCACCGACCATAACGTGCGGGAAACATTGAAAATAACCGACCGGGCCTATATCATCAACAATGGCGAGATCCTGCGCTCCGGCACTCCGCTGGAGCTTTCGACCGACCCGCAGGTGCGGAAAATCTATCTCGGCGAGGACTTCACTCTGTAGGCAGGGCATGGCTGAATGGCGTTAGAGCAAAAACTTTCCCTCAAGCTGGCGCAGAAGCTGGTGATGACGCCTTCGTTGCAGCAGGCGATCAAGCTTCTGCAGATGACGCGCATGGAGCTCGAAACGCTGCTCACCCAGGAGCTGGTGGAGAACCCGGTCCTGGAGGAGTCGGGGGAGGTCGTCGAGGACGAGGCGCCGGCCCAGGAGGAGATGGCGGCCCCCGAGGCGCCGGCCAACGGCGAGGGGCTCGACCACACCGAGTCGATGGAGAACATCGACCTCGACGCCTACTTCGGCGACTACTGGGAGGGCCCCGGCTCCTCCTCGATGATGGAGGAGCGCGAGGAGCCGCCGATCGAGAACAGCCTCACCCGCGAGGCCGACCTCTACGACCACCTCCTCTGGCAGCTCCACATGGCGGAGGTCACCCCCCGCCAGCGCGAGATCGTCGAGCTGATCATCGGCAACCTCAACCCCGACGGCTTCCTGGTCGCCACCCCCGAGGAGATCGTGGCGATGGGGGACGACGAGGGGCGCGAGTACACCCTGGAGGAGGTCGAGGAGGCGCTCGCCATCGTGCGCTCCTTCGACCCCCCGGGGATCGCCTGCAACGACCTGCGCGAGAGCCTGCTCCTGCAGATGGACATCAAGGAGATCCCCCAGGACGCCCTGGCCCGCCGCATGGTCGACGAGGCCTGGGACCTCTTCCTGCGCCGGCAGTTCCCCGCCGTGGCCAAGAAGCTGGGGGTCGAGCTGCCGGAGCTGGAGGCGGCGCTCGAGGACGTGCGCACCCTCGAGACCCACCCCGGCCGGCAGTTCAGCACCGACCGCCCGCACTACATCGAGCCGGACGTCTTCGTCCGCCGGGTGGGGGACGAGTACGTCATCCAGCTCAACGACGACGGCCTTCCCCGTCTGCGGGTCAGCCGCGCCTACCGGCGCATGCTGCAGACCATGCGCAGCGAGGGTCGGCAGACCGAGGCGCAGCAGTTCATCAAGGACAAGATCCGCTCGGCGGTCTGGCTGATCAAGAGCCTCGACCAGCGCCAGCGCACGATCTACAAGGTGGCGGCGTCGATCGTCCGCCAACAGCGCGAGTTCCTCGACCGCGGCATCGAGCACCTGCGGCCGATGGTGCTGCGCGACGTGGCCGAGGACATCGGCATGCACGAGTCGACGGTCAGCCGGGTGGTCTCGAACAAGTACATCCACACCCAGCGCGGCCTCTTCCCGATGAAGTTCTTCTTCCACAGTGGCATCGACCGGGAGTACGGCGATAACATCTCCTCGCTGACCGTCAAGCGCAAGATCGAGCAGCTCATCCAGGCGGAGGACCCCAAGCGGCCCCTCTCCGACAGCGAGCTGATGCGGATCTTGAACCGCGAGGGGATCCAGATCGCCCGCCGCACCGTGGCCAAGTACCGGGACGAGCTGAGCATCCCCTCTTCGACCGACCGGAAGCAGATCTTCTAGCGCGGCTCGCCGGAGGAGGACACCATGAAGACCGAGATCATCGGCCGCAACACCCCCATCGACGACCGGCTGCGGGGGCTGGTCGAGAAGAAGCTGGCCAAGCTGGAGAAATTCCTCGACGCCCCCGTCGAGGCGCGGGTCACCCTGACCGCCGAGAAGCACAGCCACGTCGCCGAGCTCCACGTCACTCACCGGGGCGGGGTCCTCCAGGGGACCGAGGAGACCGACGGCAGCTTCCAGGAGGCGGTGCAGCGCGCCGTGGCCAAGGTGGAGGAGGCCGCGCGCCGCACCCACCAGAAGACGGTCGACAGGCGGCGGCGCGCGGCCGACCGCACGGATCGCAGCCATCGCTGGCCGGTCGAGGTCCTCGGCGCCGACAGCGTCGGCGAGGGGCGCGCGCCGCGGGTGATCGAGAGCGGTCACCTGGCCATCAAGCCGATGACCCTCGACGAGGCGGCGCTGGAGCTCGACATCTCGGAGGAGGGCTTCGTGGTCTTCCGCGACGCCGCCAGCGACCGCCTGAGCGTCCTCTACAAGCGCAAGGACCGGAACTACGGGCTGATCGCCCCCGAGCTCTGACGTGGGGCTGGGCGCGCTGGCCCGGCCGGGCCTGATCTTCCCCGACCTGTGTGCCACCGACTCCCAGGGGGTGCTGCGCTCCCTGGCCGGACGGGTCGCGGCCCAGGGGCTGGTCGGCGACGGCGAGGACCTGTTCCAGAAGCTCTGGGAGCGCGAGCAGCTCGGCTCGACCGGCATCGGCCAGGGGGTAGCCATCCCGCACTGCAAGCTGAAAGGGTTGGCGCGCGGGGTGGTGGCGGTCGGCCTGGTGCCCGAGGGGGTCGACTTCGGAGCGGTCGACGGCCAGCCGGTGAAGGTCTTCTTCCTGGTCGTCTCGCCCGCCGGGTCCCCCGCCGAGCACCTGCAGATCCTGGCCGCGATCTCGCGCTGGATCCGGGCCGACGACCACGCCGGCCGGCTGCTCGCCCTGCGCGATCCCGCCGCGGTGTACGATCTGCTGCGCAACGAGGGGGGCTGATGGAATACGGAGCGATCCAGGGCGCCGTGCCGGTGGCCGAGCTGATGGGGGAGGAGCTGAGCTACCTCCGCCTGAGCGTGCTGTCGGGCGGCTCGCACCTGGACAACCCGATCACCCATCCGCGGGTGCAGAAGCCGGGGCTCGCCTTCGCCGGCTACTACGAGTACATCAAGCCGGGACGGGTGCAGATCATCGGCGAGAGCGAGACCGAGTACCTGAAGACCCTCGCCGAGGAGGAGCGGCACGAGCGGCTCGACCGCATCACCGCCCTGCCGGTGCCGGTGTTCGTGATCACCAAGGGGATCGCGCCGCTCCCCGGCTTCCTCTCCCTCTGCCAGAACCGCGAGGTCCCCGTCCTCTCCTCGCCCGCCCTCTCCTCGAACGTCATCAAGGGGATCAGCTA
Source organism: Thermoanaerobaculia bacterium (assembly GCA_045807625.1). Taxonomy (GTDB): domain Bacteria; phylum Acidobacteriota; class Thermoanaerobaculia; order Multivoradales; family UBA5704; genus DATARR01. The sequence goes on from JBJMHA010000011.1 coordinate 10,080, forward strand.
CTTCCTGGAGGACCACCTGGTCCCCTCGACCTCGCTGCACGGCGTGCTGCTGGAGATCTACGGGATCGGCGTGCTGCTGATCGGCGAGAGCGGGGTGGGCAAGAGCGAGTCGGCCCTCGACCTCATCACCCGCGGCCACAGCCTGGTGGCGGACGACAAGGTGGCGGTCAAGCGCTACCCCAACGGCGAGCTGGTCGGCTACAGCGAGGGGCCGCTGCGGCACCATATGGAGCTGCGGGGGATCGGCATCATCAACGTCCAGGACCTCTTCGGCCTCGCCTCGGTGCGCGAGCGGACGACCATCGACCTGGTCGTCGAGCTCGAGCACTGGCAGGACGGCCGGGCCTACGAGCGGCTCGGCCTGGACGAATCCGTGTTCCACATCCTGGAGACCCCCGTCCCGTACATCCGCATGCCGGTCGCCATCGGACGGAACATCAGCATCCTGGTCGAGATCGCGGCGCGCAACCACGTACTGAAGCTGCAGGGGCACCACTCCGCCCGTGAGTTCGCGCGCAAGCTCGAGGCCCAGCTTGAACGAAACCGCAAAGGCCCCACCCGCTAGTCTCGGCAAGGCCAGGCTGGTGATCATCACCGGGCTCTCCGGCTCGGGGAAGAGCGTGGTCGCCAAGTGCTTCGAGGACCTCTCGTACTACACGGTGGACAACCTCCCCCTGCCGCTGCTGCGCCAGTTCCTCGACAATCCGCTGGAGCTGGCCGGGGGGATCGACCGCATCGCCGTGGTCACCGACGTGCGCGCCCCCGGCTTCGCCGAGGAGCTCCCCCGCCTGTTCGCCGAGATCGACCGCGAGCGGATCGAGCCGCGGCTCCTCTTCCTGGAAGCTTCGGACGAGGTCCTGGTGCGCCGGTTCTCCGAGACCCGGCGCCCCCATCCGCTGGCGGTGGACCAGCCGGTGATCGAGGGGATCCGCCGCGAGCGGGAGATCCTGGCCGAGATGCGGGCCCGCGCCGACATGGTGCTCGACACCAGCGGCTGGTCGATCCACGAGATCCGCAGCCAGATCTATCGCGAGTTCGCCAGCAACCCCGGCGAGGAGCCGGGCATGGTAGTCTCCCTGGTAAGCTTCGGCTTCAAGCACGGCATCCCGTACGGCACCGACCTGCTGTTCGACGTGCGCTTCCTGCCCAACCCGCACTTCGTGCCCGGGCTGCGCGAGCAGACGGGGCAGGACGAGGGGGTGCGGGACTACCTCGACCGGCAGCCGGACTTTCCGGAGCTGGTGGGGCGGCTGAACGACCTCCTGGCCTACCTGCTGCCGCTTTACCGCCGGGAGAACCGGAGCTACCTCTCGGTGGCAATTGGCTGCACGGGGGGGCGGCACCGGTCGGTGGCGTTGGCGGAGCGGCTGAAGACGGCGCTGGAGGAGCAGGGGTGGCCGGCCCGCGTGATCCACCGGGACATCGCCCGCTAGGCGCCGCTGGAGCGCGGAATCGGCGGCCTGGAAAGCGGGTTACCAATCAAGGGATAGTGTTTGAGACGATGATCGGCAAATTGATCCTGACTCACGGCGGCCTGGCCCGGGAGCTGCTGGCCGCGGCGAACGTGATCTCCGGCTCCCTGGACGGCTTCGAGGCGCTGTCGCTCGACTGGAGCGACGGCTTCGACGAGGCGCGGTCGAAGGTGGCCGTGGCCCTGGAGCACCTGGACCTGGGGCAGGGGGTGCTCATCCTGACCGACATGTACGGCGGCACCCCCTGCAACATCGCGATGACCTTCTTCCAGCCGGGCAAGGTCGAGGTGCTGACCGGCGTCAACCTCCCGATGGTCCTCCGCCTGGCCTGCCAGACCGGAGGGGACCGGGGGACGGTCTCGGACCTTGCCCACTGGCTGCAGGACAAGGGTCAGCGCAGCGTCTGCCTGGCAGGGGAGATGGGGAACGGCAAGGGCTGCGCCCCGAAGTGCGAAACCCCCCAGCCGGTTCCCCTGGGGGCCGTGAAGCGAGGCGGAGAGCCGGCGTGATCGAGCGCAAGACGGAGATCGTCAACCGTCTGGGCCTCCACGCGCGGGCCGCGGCGAAGCTGGTGCACACCGCCGGCGCCTTCCAAGCCCGGGTCACCGTCGCCAGGGACGGCGAGGAGGTCGACGCCAAGAGCATCCTGGGGGTCCTGCTGCTGGCGGCGGGGCAGGGGAGCTGTGTCACCGTGCGTTGTGAAGGGGAGGACGAGGAAGAGGCCCTGCGGGCCGTCACCACGCTCATCGCCAACCGGTTCGACGAGGAGAGCTGATGGCCGAGATGCAGATTCTTCAGGGCATGGGGGTCTCTGGCGGCATCGCCATCGGCCGCGCGGTCTGCCTGGAGACCCGCGGCCCCGAGGTCTTCCGCCTGCACCTCCCCGAGTCGCAGGTGGACAAGGAGGTCGCCCGCCTGCGCGAGGGGGTCGAGCACGCCCGCGGCGAGCTCAAGCGCCTGCGCAGCCGCGCCGAGGAGGACCTCGGCAACGACCTGGCGGCGATCTTCGACGCCCACATCCTCCTGCTCTCCGACGCCAAGTTCCTCGGCCGGGTGGAGGAGCGCATCCGCACCCACCAGGTCAACGCCGAATGGGCCGTCCACAAGACCGCCGAGGAGCTCGACAACCGCTTCGCCCACATGGACGACCCCTACATCCGCGAGCGCAGCGAGGACCTGACCGACGTCAGCCGCCACCTGCTGCGCAGCCTCCAGGGGATCGCCCATCACGATCTGGAGCTGCCGTCCGACATCGTCATCGTGGCCGACGACCTCACCCCGTCGGACGCCATCCGGCTGGGCCGCGAGCGGGTGATCGGCTTCGCCATCGAGACCGGCGGGCGCACCTCGCACACCACGATCATCGCCCGCTCGCTCAACATCCCGGCGGTGGCCGGCCTGACGGGGGTGATGGGGCAGCTCAGCGACGAGGCGCCGGTGATCGTCGACGGCGAGAACGGCCGGCTCATCCTCCATCCCACCCGCGAGGTGCTGCGCCAGTACGCGCGGCGCAAGGCCGAGATCGAGCGGCGCGACCGGGACCTGCTGGCCACCCGCGAGCTGGCGGCCGAGACGCGCGACGGCGTGCGGATCGAGCTGATGGCCAACATCGACCTCCCGGAGGAGGTCGACGAGGTCCCCGTCTTCGGCGCCGCCGGCATCGGCCTCTACCGCAGCGAGTTCCTCTACATCGAGAAGAGCCCGCAGATGCCGACCGAGGAGGAGCACGTCGAGATCTACCGCCGGATGGTCGAGGCCGCGGCGCCCCACCCGGCGATCATCCGCACCTACGACCTGGGCGGGCGCAAGCTGGCGCGCGAGATGATGGCGACCCAGGAGGAGAACCCGGTGCTGGGTCTGCGCGGCATCCGCCTGACCCTGGCCCGCCCCGAGATCTTCCGGCGCCAGATCCGCGCCCTCTACCGCGCGGGGCTCTACGGCGACCTCTGGGTGATGCTCCCCCTGGTGAGCACGGTCGAGGAGGTGCGGCAGTTCCGCGCCTTCGCCGACGGCGTGATGGCCGAGATGGAGCGCGAGGGGGTGCCGTTCCGCCGCGAAGTCCGGCTGGGGGTGATGATCGAGGTCCCCGCCGCGGCGATGATCGCGGACATCCTGGCCCGCGAGGTCGACTTCTTCTCGATCGGCACCAACGACCTCATCCAGTACTCGCTGGCGGTCGACCGCAACAACGAGCACGTGGCGAGCCTCTACCAGCCGCTTCATCCGGCGATTCTGCGCATGTTGCGCTTCGTCATCGACAGCGGCCGGGCGGCGGGGATCGAGGTCAGCCTCTGCGGCGAGATGGGGGCCGATCCGCGGTACGCGCTGCTGCTGGCGGGGCTGGGGCTGCGGCGGATCTCGATGAGCCCGCGCCAGATCCCGGAGGTCAAGACCTGGATCCGGGAGGCCTCGGCCGCCGATCTCGCCGAGCTGGCCGTAGGGTGCATGGAGCACAGCACGGCCGCCGAGGTGCAGCGCCACATGGACAGCTTTTTCGAGTGCTCGTTGCCCTCGCGGGTGAGCGCCTCCGGCGCCTAGAGCCACATCTGAGGAGAGGATTGCTGATGCGTTTTCCCATTCGCCGAGTGGAGAAGCCGTGGGGGTACGAGCTGATCTTCGCCCACACCGACCGCTACGTGGGCAAGATCCTGCACGTGAACGCCGGCCACGCGCTCTCGCTCCAGTATCACGAGGTCAAGGACGAGACGCTCTACCTCACCGGCGGCGAGGTGGAGCTGGTGGTCGAGGAGGACGGCGCGCTGGTCAGCACCGTCCTGCGCGGCGGCGACTCCTACCACATCACCCCCGGCACCAGGCATCGCATGGTGGCGGGGGAGAACGGCTGCGACATCCTCGAGGTCTCCACCCCGGAGCTCGATGACGTCGTGCGGCTGGAGGACCGCTATGGCCGGGCCTAGGTCCCTGACCCTCCTCCTGGCGGCCCTCCTGGCGCTGGGCGCCGCGGGATGCCGCGGCGCCACTCCGCAGCCGGTGACCCGCTCCGAGCCCCCGAAGGAAACGAAGGCTCCCGCCGCGGCGCCGCAGCCCTCCCCCCCTGAAACGCCCGCTCCGGCCCCGGCCCGCCAGGGGGACGCCGCGCCGGTGGTGGTGGACCCCGGTGTGGACGGCGCCGCCGCGCCGCAGACGCTGCTGGAGGCCTCCCGGGCGGAGAAGGAACGGCGGGCCAACGCCGGCAAGCCGGTGGCGGTGATCACCGACAAGACCCTGCCCAGGTACGCCGCCAAGGGGCAGATCACCGTCGCCGATCCGAAGAAGGCCAAGAAGAGGCCCGCCGCCGCGGCGCCGTCCGCCGCTCCGGCCGCCAGGGACGAGCAGTACTGGCGTGGCCGTGCCCGCGAGCTGCGGGAGAGCTGGAAGCAGGCGGCCGACGAGGTCAAGGACCTGGAGCAGAAGTCGACCGCCCTCCGCCAGAAGTTCTACAGCGAGAGCGACACCTTTCTGCGCGACACCCAGATCAAGCCCGACTGGGACCGCGTGCTCGACCGCCTGCGCCAGGCCCGGGTGGACGTAGATACCGCCAAGCAGGAGCTGGCCGCGTTCCTGGAGGAGGGGAGGGGCGCCGGCGCCCTGCCCGGCTGGCTGGACGAGGGGATCGAGGACGAGCCGGCGGACGAGGCGGCCAAGAAGAAGGAGCCGGCGGCCGCCGTGCAGTCGATCGAGCCGCCGGTGATCGAGGGGGACGCGGCCCGCACGCCGCCTCCGGGTAAGGAGGCGCCGCGATGAGCCGTCCCCGCCGCTTCTACATCGAGACCTGGGGGTGCCAGATGAACGAGCTGGACAGCCAGCGCATGGCCGGCCAGCTCATGCAGCAGGGGATCCTCCCCACCCGCGAGCCCGAGGAGGCGGACATCATCCTCCTCAACTCCTGCAGCGTGCGGGAGAAGGCGGAGCAGAAGGTCTACTCCCGCCTCGGCGAGTACCGCCTGCTCAAGAGGAGGCGGGAGGACCTGCTGATCGGCCTCTGCGGCTGCGTGGCCCAGCAGGAGGGGGAGCGGGCCCTGCAGCGGGTGCCGGACCTCGACTTCGTGCTCGGGCCGGCGCGCGTCGGCGAGCTCCAGGAGGTGGTGGCGAAGCGCCGGGCCGGCGAGCGGGTGGTCGCCACCGGCTTCCCGGAGAGCCGGCAGTACGACATCGACGCCGTCTCCCGCCACGGCGAGCACAAGGGGATGGTGACCCTCATCGAGGGGTGCAACAAGAATTGCACCTTCTGCATCGTCCCCAAGACCCGCGGCCCCGAGCGCAGCCGGCCGATGGCCGAGATCCTGGGCGAGGTCCGTCACCTCCTCGACTACGGCTTCCAGGAGATCGAGCTGCTGGGGCAGACGGTGAACCACTGGCGCGAGCCGGGCGGGGACTGGGACTTCGCCGACCTGCTCGACCGGGTGGCCCGCATGCCGGGCCTGCGGCGGCTGCGCTTCATCACCTCCTACCCACGGGACTTCACCCCGCGGATGGTGGAGCAGGTGGGGAAGCACGCCAACATCGCCCCCTACCTGCACCTGCCCGTGCAGTCCGGCTCCGACCGGGTGCTGCGCCGCATGGGGCGGGGCTATGCCCGGAGCGAGTACCTCGACTTGGCGGGCCAGCTCCGCCGGGCGCGGACCGGCCTGGCGCTCTCGACCGACATCATCGTGGGCTTCCCGGGCGAAACGGAAGAGGACTTCGAGCAGACCCTGGAGCTGATGCGGGAGGTCCGCTTCGCCCTGGTCTACGCCTTCAAGTACTCGCCGCGGCCGGGCACCGCGGCCCCCCGCCTGGACGGCGCGGTGGAGGCGGGGATCGCGGACGAGCGCCTGCAGCGCCTCTTCGCCCTTCAGGAGGGGATCCAGCGGGAGATCAACGAGGGGCTGGTGGGGAAGGACTTCGAGGTCATCGTGACCGGCTGGGGGAAGCAGCCGGGGATGCAGACCGGCCGCACCCCCTGCCACCGCGTGATCCACTTCGAGACCGGCGGGGAGCCGGTCAACCTGGGCGGAACGACCCGGGTGCGGGTGGAGACCGCCTTCTCCTACAGCCTGGTGGGCCGGCGCCTGGAAGCCCCGGTCCCTGCTCATTCCTGACCGTTTTTCGCCTTGACCTCCCCCTGTCTCACGCCCAGAATAGGGGCATGAGCAACCCAAACGATGAGCTCCAGGTCGAGATCAAGGGGCTGATGCTGGACCCCTCGTCGAACGTTCCCATCGTGATTCTCCGGGACATCGGGAGCCAGCTCTTCCTGCCCATCTGGATCGGCGTCTTCGAAGCCAACGCCATCGCACTCCGCATCGAGGGGGTCGAGCCCCCCCGTCCGATGACCCACGACCTTCTGCGCTCGGTGCTGGAGCAGCTCGGCGGCCGGGTGGAGAAGATCGTGATTTCCGATCTGCGGGAGAGCACCTTCTTCGCCGTGATCCACATCCGCAACCACGAGCAGGGGGTGGAGGTCGACGCCCGTCCAAGCGACGCCATCGCCCTCGCCCTGCGGACCGGCTCGCCCATCTTCGTGCTGCGCTCCGTGCTCGACAAGGCGCAGGCGGTCGACCTCGCGACCGACGCCAACGACGAAGAGAAGCTCAAGAAGTGGCTCGAGGAGATCAGCCCCGACGATCTCGGCAAATGGACGATGTAAGTACCGAAAATTCATGGATTTAGACGCAATGTCGGCGCGCCGACATCGCGGCGTCACGTCACTTGACCGGATGGGGGCCATTCCTTAGACTGCCCGCCGCCTATGATCATCGCCATCACCAACCAGAAGGGTGGGGTCGGCAAGACCACCACCGCCATCAACCTCGCCGCGGCTCTCGCCAGTAAGGGGAGGAAGACCCTCCTGGTGGACCTCGACCCGCAGGCCAACAGCTCCATGTCGTACCTCGACATCCACGACCTGAAGGTGTCGATCTACGACGCCCTGACGGACGACCAGGTCCATCTGCAGGACGTCGTCCAGCCGGCGGAGAAGATCGAGAATCTCCACATCGCCCCTTCGACGATCGCCCTGGCGAAGATCGAGGCGAAGCTCATCGGCGAGCTCGACAGCCACTACCGGCTGAAGGATGAGATGCAGCGCATCCAGGATGACTTCGACTACATCATCATCGACACGCCGCCCACCCTGGGGATCATCACGGTGAACGCCCTGGTGGCGGCCTCGCACGTGCTGATCCCCATCCAGGCCAGCTATTTCGCCCTGGAGGGGACGGACGACCTGCTGGAGACGATCGACAAGATCAAGGTCCGGGCCAACCCGCAGCTCCAGATCCTGGGGGCCCTGATCACGATGTACGACAAGCGGACCCTGCTGGCGAAGGACATCTACGAGCAGATCCAGCGGGTGTTCGGCGTCAAGGTCTTCGAGACGGTGATCACCAAGAGCGTGCGGCTGGAGGAGAGCCCGGCCTACCGGGAGTCGATCTTCACCTTCGCCCCGCGGTCGACGGGAGCCTACGAGTACTACCGCCTTTCGGAGGAGGTGCTGAGCCGTGTCTGAGCCCGCCCGCAAGCGTGGCCTGCCCACGCGCGTCAAGATGCGCCACGACACCCACTTTGTCGAGGAGCTCACGGCCCGGCACGAGACGCCGGTGGGGAAGATGATCCCGCTCTCCGCCATCGAGCCCGACCCGGGCCAGCCCCGCTCGGCCATGGGGGACCTGGACGACCTGGTGCAGTCGATCCGGGACAAGGGGATCCTGGAGCCGATCCTGGTCCGCCCCTTGGCCGGCGCCGACGGCGACCTGCTGGCGGGCGGCGGCGTCCTGTACCGGATCATCTCCGGCGAGCGTCGCTACCGGGCCGCGCAGGAGGCGGGGCTCTACGAGGTGCCGGCGATCGAGATGGAGGTCTCGAATGAGGAGGCGCTGGAGATCGCCCTCATCGAGAACCTCCAGCGCAAGGACCTGACCCCCTTCGAAGAGGCCGAGGGGTACCGGATGCTGGCCGAGAGCCACAGTTACACCCACGAGGAGATCTCGGAGGCGGTCGGCAAGTCGCGGACGGTGGTCACGGAGAGCCTCTCCCTCTTGCAGATGCCCCCCCGGGTGCGCGACACCGTCCAGGCGCTGGGGATCACCTCGAAGTCGCTGCTGCTGGAGGTGCTGAAGGCCGGCGACGAGGAGGAGATGATCGAGCTCCTGGAAGAGGTGGCCCGCCGCGGCCTCAACCGCGACGACCTCCGCCAGCGGCTTCGGCGCGGCGGGCGCGGCGACAAGGGGGGCAAATCCAGCCGCCGCAAGCCCTACGTCTTCCGGTTCAAGGCGCCGGACCGGACCTTCAGCCTGTCGCTGAGCTTCCGGCAGAGCGAGGTGGATCAGGACGACCTGATCCGGGCGCTCGAGCAGATCCTGGCGGATCTGCGGAAGCCGGTTTAAGGCGCTTTTCTCATCCGACCGATCGGACGGATCCGTCCGATCGGTCGGATCAAGCAATCCGACAGATCAGACCGATAAGGCATATTATGTTAATGCAGGAGCGCGAAGCCCCTCAGCCGGCGGCCCACTCGGCGGCGAGGTCCTCGTCCTCTTCCAGGCGGAGCTTGACCAGCCTGCTTCCCGGCGGGAGACGGTCCGCGAGCTCCCGGTGAATCCAGCGGACCAGGCTCTCACTGGACGGGATCTCCCCCCCTTCCCCAAACTCCGGGAGCGCCGAGTTGAGGTGCTGGTGGTCCAGCCGCTCGATCACATACGCCTGCACGGCGGCGTCCAGCGCGCCGAGGTCGACCACGAAGCCGGTCGCGGGTTCGATCTCGCCGCCGACCGTCACGTACAGGCGGTAGTTGTGGCCGTGCCCCGGCAGGTTGGCGCACTTGCCGAAGCGGGCCCGGTTCTCGGCCTCGCTCCAGTCCGGGCGGCGGTACAGGTGACTGGCGCTGAACCGGTAGCGGCGTTCGAGGGTGATCGGCATGATGGTTATAATGGCGCCCGTGCGGAAGCTGGATCGCTATCTGATGACCGAGATCCTCGGCCCCCTCGGGCTGGGGTTCGTAGTCTATACCTTCATCCTCCTCATTCGTTTCCTCTTCCAGTCCGCGGAGATGATCATCCGCCGCGGGCTGCCGGTCTCGATCGTCGGCAAGCTGCTGCTGATGACCCTGCCGAACATCGTGGTCCTGACCCTGCCGATGTCGCTGCTGTTCGGCACCCTGATCGCCGTGGGGCGGCTCTCGTCGGACAGCGAGCTGATCGCCATGCGGTCCTCGGGGCTCAGCCTGCTGACCCTCTACCGGCCCATCCTGCTCCTCTCAGGCGCGCTGACCCTCCTCAATACACTGCTGATGGTCTACGCGCTCCCCTGGGGGAACCACGCCCTCCAGGAGCTGCGGCTGGAGATCGCCACCCAGACGGTGGCGCAGCAGGTCGAGCCGCGGGTGTTCTACGAGGAGTGGGAGGGCAAGGTCGTCTACGTCTTCGAGGTGCCCACCGGCAGCAAGCGCTGGAAGGGGGTCTTCCTCGCCGAGGCGATCCCCTCGACCCAGAAGAACCAGATCACCACCGCCGACTGGGGGGAGATCCTGGTCGACCCGGCCGGCGAGCGGCTGGTGCTGCGGCTGTACAACGCCATCCAGCACAAGGTGGACCTGAGCGCCCCGGACCGCTACGAGATCAGCCGGCACCGGCGTCTCGACCTGGTCCTGGACGACCAGTTCACCACCGAGCAGAAGGCCAAGCTCTCGGCCTCCAAGGGGATCCGCGAGCTCACCCTGGGGGAGCTCCGCGACCTGGCGCGCGACCCGTCGGTCGATTCCGAGCAGCACAACCTGGCCCGGGTCGAGATCCACAAGAAGTTTTCGATTCCCGCCGCCTGCCTGGTGTTCGGCCTCTTTGCCCTGCCGCTGGGGATCAACAACCGCCGGGGCGGCAAGGCGTCCGGCTTCGCGCTGTCGATCGGCATCCTGATCGTCTACTACATCCTGCTCAACAACGGCGAGGAGGCGGCGCGCTTCGGCCGCATGCCGGCCTGGCTGGCGATGTGGCTCCCCAACCTCCTGTTGGCGGGCTTCGGGGTCTTCCTGCTGGTCCGGCGCAACCGCGACAAGAGCCTGCTGCTGACCCGCATCGACCGCTGGATCCGGGAGGACGTCTGGGGGGGCATCCTGACGCTCCGGGGGATCCGCAAGGAGCGGCGCCGGGAGATCCGCGCGGAGCGGCAGCGGCGCCAGGCGGCTCGCCCGCCGAAGGAGAAGGAGGCCCGCCGCCCCCGGCTGGTGCTCCTCCTCCCCCGCCCGCGGATCGTCTTCCCCAATATCATGGACCGCTACGTGACCCGCCTCTTCACCTGGGTCTTCCTGCTGGTGGTCCTCTCCGGGGTCTCCCTGTTCATCATCTTCGACCTGTCCGAGAATTTCGACGACATCCTCAAGAACAAGGTAGGCAGCGGGGTGATGCTGAGCTACTACAAGTACCTCTCGCTGCAGATGTTCTACGACATCGCCCCGATCGTGGTGCTGGTGACGACGCTGCTGACCTTCAGCCTGCTCTCGCGGACCAACGAGATCACCGCCGCCAAGTCGCTGGGGATGAGCCTCTACCGGCTCTCCCTCTCGGCGGTGGCCGCGGCGATGCTGGTGACCTTCTTCTGCGGCTACCTCGAATCCTCGGTCCTGCCGGCTTCCAATGAAAAGGTGGCGAAGCTCAAGGACCGTATTCATGGAAAAGTAACCGCCCGCACCTACCGCCGGGCCGACCGCCAGTGGCTCTTCGGCCAGGGGCGCTACATCTACAACTACATCCACTACGACCCGCAGCAGGCGAGCCTGCAGCGGCTGCAGGTGTTCGACTTCGACGACCAGCACCGGCTCACCCGCCGGCTCTACGCGGAGGGCGCCCGCTACGCCGGGGACGACGCCTGGGTGTTCGACAACGGCTGGGCCCGCTCGTTCCAGGGGGTGGACGTCACCGCCTACACGCGGTTCAAGGAGCCGAGGATCGTCCGCTATCCCGAGACCCCGGCCTACTTCGACTCGGAGATCCGCCCCCCCGAGCAGATGCGCTACGGCGAGCTCAAGGGGTACATCCAGGAGCTCAGGGAGAGCGGCCAGTCGGTCCCCGAGCTCCAGGTGCAGCTCGAGGAGAAGATCGCGCTTCCCGTGGCCTCGCTGATCATGGCCCTGGTGGCGCTCCCCTTCGCCTTCCGCCTGGGACGGCAGGGGGCGCTCTACGGGATCGGCATCTCGCTCGTGCTGGGGATCGCCTTCATGGCGGTCTACGCCTTCTTCACCAAGATGGGCGCGGCCGGCGCCCTGCCGCCGGCCGTGGCGGTGTGGAGCCCGGCGGCCGTCTTCTCGCTGCTCTCGGGCTACCTGTTCCTGGGGGTAAGAACCTGAGGGATCAGAAGCGGCTGAGGTCGCGGCCGAACAGCCGGGCCTTGATCCAGTCGAACAGCACCTTCACCTTGTTGGCCGGGCTGACCAGCTTGGTCAGGTAGACGGAGCGCCAGAAGAGCCAGGCCCCCCGGCCGCTCCATTTGACCTTGGGGAGGTCCGCCAGCGCCTCTCCGCCGCCGATGTAGGCGAGCATGCCGGACGACTTGAAGCGGAAGGGCTCGACGGTCTTCCTCTCCCGCCCCCGGTCGAGGGCGCGGGCCAGGTACTCCCCCTGCTGCTGGGCCACCTGGGCGGTGGCCGGCGCGGGGGGCTCCCCCACCGCCGCGCAGTCGCCCAGGGCGTAGACTTGCCGGTGGGAGGGGAGACGGAGGTAGGGGTCCACCACCAGCCGCCCCCGCGGGCTCAGGGGGATGCCGAGCGACTGGAGGAACGGCACCGGGGCGTTCCCGCCCGCCCAGAGGACCATGCCGCAGTCGATCGTTCCGCCCCCCTCCAGCAGGACCCGCTCCCTCTCCACCGCCTGCACCTTGGCCGAGATCCGCACCTCGATCCCTCCGCGTCCAAAGTGCTTCAAGGTGTATTCGGCGAGCGCCTCGTCGAAGCCGGTGAGCAGGCGGCCGAGCGCCTCGACCAGGATCACCCGCGCGAAGGGCGCCAGCTCCGGGTAGCTCTGGGAGAGCTCCTCGTGGATCAAGTCGTGGATCTCCGCCGCCCCCTCGACCCCGGTGGCGCCGCCGCCGCAGACCACAAAGGTCAGCCGCTGCCGGATCTGCTCCTCGGTCAGCCCGGGGATCTCGGCGCGGGCGAGCTGTTCGAGGATCCCGCGCCGGACCGCCCGGGCGTCCTCGATGCTGGCGAGCTTCAAGGCGTGCTCGGCCACCCCTGGGACGCCGTAGTCGGCCACCGCCGCCCCCACGGCGATCACCAGGACATCGTAGGGGACGGAGAACTCCTCCCCGCTGACCGCCCCCACGCAGGAGAGGGTGCGCGCCTGCCAATCGACCGACCGGGCGGAGCCCTCCACCACCCGCAGGTCACGCAGCCGGCGCCGCGGCGTCTCGAGGATGCTGCGGAATTCGACCGAGCCGGTGACGGCCGAGGGGAGGAGCGGGGTGAAGAGGAAATAGTTGCGCGGGCTGATCAGGGTGACGTCCCAGCGGCTCCGCCGCAGGGTGGAGAGCAACGAGAAGCCGCCGAAGCCGCAACCCAGAACGACGAGCCGTCCTCCCTCCCCCGCCATGGCTCAGAGCGGCTCGAAGCGGAGGGTGGGATCACGGCGGGCGCGATCGAGGTGGTCCCGGACCTCCGCCAGGAGCCGGGCGCTCGTGGTCTCCCGGCGGGACGCCTGCTCGAGGGCGATCAGGGCGGCGATCGTCTCCCGGTGCAGGTCCCGCGAGCGGAAGATCGGCAGGACCTCCGCGACCAGGCTCCGCGCCTCCGCGGCGCGCCCCTGGGCCACGTAGAGGCCGGCGAGGTCGAGGGAGGCCGCGGCGGCGTTGAGCTCGGCCTTGAGGTCGAGGAACCCCTGGCGGGCGTCGAGCAGCCCCCTCTCCGCCTCGGCCGGGAAGCCGAGCGCGTCGTAGATCTTCCCCTCCAGCCAGCGGAGCCGGGAGAGCAGCCAGGGGCTGCCGTGCCGCAGGACCTCGGCCCGCGTGGCCTTGAGCAGGAAGCGGGCCTCCCGGGGGCGTCCGCCCTCGGTCAGATAGAGCATGAGGCAGTGCCGGGCCGCGAGGTCGAGCGGCCGGTCGCGCTCCGGATCGATCAGGCTCAAGCCCTTGCGGAGCCACTCGATCGCCGGCTCCAGCTCACCCGCCTGTCCGTGGACGCGCCCCTTCTGGACGAAGCCCCGGCCCATGAGGTGGGAGTCCCGGTATCGCCGGTAGACGGCGATCGCCTCGTCGAGCAGGTGGTGCGCCTCCCCGGTGCGGCTCTGGTCCCGGTACAGCAGCGCCTTGAGCTCCAGGAGCCCGGCCTCCTCCAGGGCGTCCCCCGTCCCCTGGCTGATGAAGGCTTCGGCGGCGGCGAAGGCTTCGCCGGCGCGCCGCAGGTCGGAGAGGCGGCGGAGCGCCTCGCCCAGGGATCCCCAGGCGCGCGCCTTGAGGTCGTTGACCAGCGCGCCGCCGAAACCGTCCGCGGGCTCCAGCGCCTCGGCGACGATCACGGCGGAGCCCGCCAGCTCACGGGCGTGGCCAAGGTCGGAGCCCAGGCTCTTCCGGCTCTCCTCGATGAGCCGCTCGCCCAGGGCCCAGTTGTGGAACGCCGGATCGGAGCGCAGGACGATGCGCCGGTCGTCGGGAGAGAGCTCCCGCAGCCGCTCCAGCAGCGCGGGGAGCTGCTGGCGCTGGCGCGCCATCTCCGCCATGGCATCGGCCAAGCGGAAGGAGAGGCCGTGGAACGCCGGGCCGTAGTCCGGCGCCGCGGGGCGGCTCTCCCGCCGGCGCCGCCCCCCATCCTTGCCACGCCCCCCGCGGGCGGTGAGCAGGTCGCGGACGATCCCGCGGCGTTCCTCTCCGCTGAACGCTCCGCGGAGGAGCCAGGCGTATTCGTCAGGATCGCGGCGCATCATGTCTTGCAAGCAAAGCAAAAGCGAATCCACTATCATTTTAGCAGAAAAGAACCGCGCGCGCCGGGCACGCGAGGAAAAAGCTCAGGAGGGCTCGGAGAACCGGAGGTTGGGATTATTGCGCGCACGCTTCAGGAAACCCGAGACCTCGCGGACGAGGTCGAGACCCGCCCGGTTCAGGCGCGCGCTGGCGCAGAAGACGAGGAGCGCCGCGATGGCCTCCCGATGGGTGTTGTAGGTCTGGAAGACCTTCAGGGTCTCCTCGGCCACACGGCTGACGTCGGCGGTGCGCCCCTGCACGACGTAGACGCCGGCGAGGTCGAGGGAGGCGAGCGCGGCGTCGTAGCTTAAGCCCAGCTCCAGGAAGGACTCGCGGACCTCGCGGAGGGCCGCCTCGGCCTGATCGTTCCGCTGTAGCCCGAAGGCCACCACCCCCTCCAGCCAGCGGAGCTTCAGGAGGTTCATGCGGTCGCCGGCCTGCAGATAGAGCGGCCGCGTGTGGTACAGCAGGGCGAAGGCCTCGCGCACCCGTCCGCTCTCGTAGAGCGCGTTGATCAGGTTGTGGCGCGCGGCCAGGAAGACGCGGGGGTCGGCCTGCGGATCGATCAGGTCGAGCGCCCGCCGCAGCAGCTTCAGCTCCTCCTGGCTGTCGCCGGCCTCGCTGCAGACCATCGCCTTCTGGAGGAGCGTACGGCCGAAGAAGCTCCACTGCCCCAGCTTCTTGTAGATCGCGGCGGCGCGGTCCAGGGCCTGCAGCGCCTCGCCGAGCCGCTGCTGCGTCTTGCGCCAGGCGGCCAGGATCGAGAGCACCTTCGCCTTCTCCAGAGGGGTGACGCCCCCCTCGTTCAGCAGCCGCTCGACGACGTCGAAGGCGGCCTCGGAGCCCGGGAGGTCGAAGCAGGCCCGGCAGGCGTTGCCGAGATGGGCCCAGGCCCGCACCCGCAGCCCGGTGAGCTCTCCCCCACCGCAGTCCTCCGCGGTCAGCAGATCCACGGCCGCCACCGCGAGCCGCGCCACCTCGACGGCGCGGCGGGGCTCCTCGAAGCAGATCTCATAGCTCGCCTCGATGAGCCGCTCGCACAGCATGCGGTTGCGGAAGCGCTGGCAGTTGGCGAGCAGGAGGTGCCGGCGCTCCGCCGGGCACTGCACCAGCTCCTCGTAGAGCCTGTGGCCGGCGGCCCGCTGCCCGGCGAGCAGCGACTCGGTGGCGGCGACCCGCTCGAAGACCCGGTCCAGGACGGCGTCGTAGGCGGCGTCCCCGGCCGCCGGCTCCGCCGTGGCGAGGGTCCGCGGATCCTCGAAGACGTCGGCGGGCTCCCAGAGATTGGCCGTGGCCTCCTGGCACTGTGGGCACCCGGTGAGAAGGTGGCGCGCGACGTCGCGCATCTCCAGCGGCGAGAGCCGTCCGAGCACGAACTGCTCCAGGGCCGCGGGTCCGGGATGGCGGACGGCTCTCACCTCGCCTTCCTCCGGCAGATCCCCGGCGCGAACAGGTGGCGGGTGAGCGCGGCCAGGCACCGGCTGGTGACCTTGCTGATGCTCGCCGGGCTGTAGCCCAGCCGCTCGGCCAGCTCCGGCGGATCGTACCCCTGGCGGTAGCGCATCCAGAGCAGCGAGCGGCAGCGCTCGGGCAGCCGCTCGAGCGCCTGGGCCAGGTCGTGGTTGAGGTGCGTGCTCTCCTGGGCCGGCCCGACGGTACCGGCGACCGCCTCGAGGACCACCGCGTCGACCGACTCGTAGAGCCGGCGGCGCCGCTCCCGCCAGTACAGCAGGCACTTGTTGCGCACCGTCCCCAGCAGCCAGGCCTCGGGGTCGCGGATCTCGTGGCGGTGGTAGATCAGGGCCATCAGGGCCTGCTGCAGGATGTCCTCGGTGTCCTGCGCGGGGATCCGGTAGCGGGTGAACGCCGACTTGAGCCGGGGCCGGACCTGGTTGAGAAACCCCTCGAGGGACGACTCTACTTGCGGGTGGTCCAGGGCACTCATCGGTTTTGTTGACGTCGCGTCTCTTCTAAGCTTCTTGAGACACTAGCACCTTCCTGGACCCGTTGTCCAGCCGGATCCCCCTCCCGCGGAGGCCCTCTCAATCTCTCACAGCGCCCTATCCGCGGTCGTCGGGAAGGATCTGGACCAAGACGTCGGCGAGGCCCCAGGGATCGATCTGGATCCCGGCCTTCCGCAGGATCTGGGTCAAGGCCTCCCGCAGCCGGGAGCCCCGCGCCTGCTGCGCGGTCCGGACGTGCGCCGTCCCGGCTCTCGGGGAGCACACGGCGGCGCCGGCCTCCGGCGCGGCGGCGAAGGCGGTGGCGAAGGTCAGGGCCAGGACGGCGAGGGCACGGCGGAGATTGGGGTGGGACATGACGGTCTCCTTTCAAAATCGCCTGTGTAACTGAATAGCCATAGGCGTGTGATGGGCTCATCAGTAGAGTTACCGCTGAGCCGCCTCCAGAGACACGAAGACCGGGAAAAATGGTTTTCCCGCCGGCGGATGCCTGGCGCGGAGGGCGCGAGGGGGAGGATCAGGAGCCGGCTTGGTGGAAGCCGGCGCCCAGGAGCTGCTCGGTCAACGCCGCCAGGCAGCGGCGGGTCACCTTGCGGATGCTCGACTTGCAGTAGCCCATCCGCTCTGCCGTCTCCGCGGTGCTGCAGCCGAACCCGTAGCGCAGGCGGAGCAGCGAGCGGCAGCGGTCCGGCAGGTTGGAGAGCAGGGCGTTGAGGTCGTAGCGCAGCTCGGCGTTCTCCTGAGGCGGGGCCTCGACGTCGGCCAGCAGCTCCAGGATGGCGGTGTCGACCAGGTCCCAGAGCTTCGCCCGGTGCTTGCGCCAGTAGATGATGCAGCGGTTGGCGAGGGTCGCGACCAGCCAGGCGTCGGGGTTCCGGATGCTCCCCGCCTTGGTGACCATGATCAGGAAGGTCTCCTGCAGGAGGTCGTCGGCGTCCTGCGCGGGGATGCGGTAGCGGCTGAGAACCCGCTTGAGCCTGGGCTCGGCCCGCGCGAGGATCTCCTCGAGGGATGGCTCCGCCAGATCGGGTGGGACCGAAGTGCTCATGGCAATCCTAAGTGTATCGAAGATCGCAGCTTATCAGCCCTCCCCCGGGCTTGTCCAGCGAAGGGGAGGGGCGGCGCGGGAGGCAAAGAGAGAAAAGAACCCTCAGCGCGGCTCTCGCGAGCGCAGGCTGGAGGTGGCACGGGACTCTTTGAGATAGCTGGTCACGTCCCGGATCAGGCCGAGGGTGACGCGCTCCATCTCCGCCGCCTTCTGGAAGACGAACAGGGCGGCGATCGCCTCCCGGTGGATGTCCCGCGACTTGAAGATCGGAATCATCTCCTCGGCCAAACGCCGCATCTCGGCGCCTCGCCCCTGGCTGGCATAGACGGTGGCGAGGTCGAGCGACAGCAGGGCGGCGTCGTAGCCCAGCTCGCGCTCCACCAGCTCCTTCTGCACGCCGCGCAGGAGCTCCTCGGCCTCGATGAAATGCCCCAGGGCGCTGGCGATCTTCCCCTCCAGCCAGCGCAGGCGCAGGAGGCTCATCTGGTCGCCCACCTGATAATAGAGCGGCCGCGCGCTCTCGAGCAGGCGCATCGCCTCCATGTACCGTCCGCCCTCGGCCAGATAGAGGGTCAGGTTGTGCTGGGCCACGATCACCAGGCGCGGATCGCTCTCGGGGTCGACCTTCTCCAGCCCCTCCGTCAGATGGCGGATGGCCGACTCGGGATCGTTGGCGAGGCCGAGGAGGAAGCCGCGCATGATCAGCGCCTTGCCGCACAGGTGGTCGTCCTCGCAGCGCCGGCCGAGGGACATCACCCGGTCCAGCAGTTGGAAGGCCTCCCGGAAGCGCTGCTGGTTGCCGCGCAGCGAGGCCTTGAGCAGGAGCACGTGCGCCTTCTCCACCAGGTCCCCGGTGCCGCTCTTGAGCCGCTGCTCGGCGCGCGCGAAGCTCGCCTCGGCGGCGTGGAAGTCGCCGCGGATGCGCTGCGCGCCCCCCAGGCCGGCCCAGGCCCGGGCGGCCATGTCGCGCGCCCGTTCCTCGCCGTACCGGGAGCCGTCGAGGCGCTCGGCGATCTCGGCGCCGACGCGGGCGAGGTCGAGAGCCCGGCCGGGGTCCTGGAACCCCCACTCCTTGGCCGTGTCCAGCACCAGGTCGCAGAAGCCCCAGGTGTGGTAGCGGGAGCCGGCGACCGCCTCGTCCAACTGCCGGTCGAGCGGCTGCGCCAGCAGATCGCGCATCAGCTCGGGGGCCGCCGCGCGCTCGGCCGCCAGCACCGCGCGCACGCGATCGACCTCCCTCTGGGAGCGGTCGAACGCCGGCCCGTACTCGGCCGCCGCGACGGTCTCTCCAGAAAGCCGGGCGCCCGCCTCCTCGTCCGGCACGCCGGCCGGCGGCAGGAGCGGGCCGGTGACCCGGCGGCAGTCTTCACAGTCGGTGAGGAGGTGGCGGACGACCGCGCGGCTCTTGCGGCGCTGGAGGCGGCCGCGCCCGAAGCGGTCGAGGAGGGCCGGGTGCGGGTGCTTATCCATCCTGCGGCTCTCCCTGCGGCTCCTGATCGAACCCGACCGCCAGGAGCTGCCGGGTGAGAGCCGCGAGACAGCGGTTGGTGACCTTGCGGATGCTCGACGTGCGGTAGCCCATCTGCTCCGCCACCTCGGTCGGGCCGTAGCCGAGGCCGTAGCGCAGCTTGAGCAGCGACCGGCAGCGGGTGGAGAGGCGCGACATCACGCGGTTGAGGTCGGTCTGCAGCTCCGCCTTCTCCTGGTCCGGCGCCTGCGGCACCGCCAGCAGGTCGAGGATCGCCGTGTCGACGGCCTCGCACAGGCTACCCCGCCGCTTGCGCCAGTACATGATGCACTTCTTCTTGACGGTGCCGATCAGCCAGCTCTCCGGGCTGCGGATCTTGTCCCACTTGTACAGGAGGGTGAGCTGAGCGTCCTGCAGAATGTCCTCGGCGTCCTCCGGCGGGACCTCGAAATTACGGAGAACCCGCTCCAGACGAGGCCTGGAGCTCTTCAGCAGACTATTCAGCGATTCCCGCAGCTCAGGATGGTCAAGAGTTGCCATAGACACAATGTTTACCGTCGACAGCCGCTAGGCTAACACCCCGTTCGCCCCCTGTCCATAGTCAACAAGCGATCCTAAAATTGTAACGGCGGCCCGCACGGGCCGCCGTTACGAACCGGTCGTGGAAAGCCGGCTCAAAGTCCTTACTTCCCGGGTTTTCCCCTTCAGGCGGGCACCGCCACCGGCACCCCTTCGAGCCCGGCGGCGGCGCGCAGGCCGGCCGCCCGCCGGGTGCTCTCCCACGGGAAGTCCTTCTCGTTGCGGCCGAAGTGGCCGTAGGCCGCCGTCTGCTGGTAGATCGGCCGGCGCAGGTCGAGGTCCTCGATGATCCCGCGCGGCGACAGCGGGAAGCACTCGCGCACCAGCTTCTCCATCCGGCGGTCGCTGATCTCGCCCGTGCCGAAGGAGTCGACGCGCACGGAGACCGGCTCGACGACGCCGATGGCGTAGGCGAGCTGCACCTCGACCCGCTCGGCGATCCCCGCGGCCACCAGGTTCTTGGCCACGTGGCGCGCCATGTAGCAGGCCGAGCGGTCGACCTTCGTCGGGTCCTTGCCCGAGAAGGCGCCGCCGCCGTGCCGGCCGTAGCCGCCGTAGGTGTCGACGATGATCTTGCGGCCAGTCAGCCCGCAGTCCCCCTGCGGGCCGCCGATGACGAAGCGGCCGGTGGGATTGATGTGGTAGATCGTCCGCTCGTCGAGCAGCTCGGCCGGCACCTCGGCCTCGATCACCTTCTCGATCACCTCGCGGCGGATCTGCTCGTTGGAGACGTCCGGGTCGTGCTGGGTCGAGATGACGGCCGTGTGGACGCGCACCGGGCGCGCCCCCTCGTACTCGACGGTCACCTGGCTCTTGCCGTCCGGCCGCAGCCAGGAGAGGTCCCCCGACTTGCGCGCCTTGGCCAGGCGGTTGGTCAGCCGGTGCGCCAGGGCGATCGCCAGCGGCATCAGCTCCGGCGTCTCGCGGCAGGCGAAGCCGAACATCAGCCCCTGGTCGCCGGCGCCGCCGGTGTCGACCCCCTGGGCGATGTCGGGCGACTGCGGATCGATCGCCGACAGCACGCCGCAGGTGGCATAGTCGAAGCCGTACTCGGCCTTGGTGTAGCCGATCTCGCGGATTACCCGCCGGGCCACGCCGGCGAAGTCCACGTAGGCGTTGGTGGTGATCTCGCCGGCCAGCAGCACCGTGCCGGTGGTCACCAGCGTCTCGCAGGCGACGCGCCCCGCGGGGTCCTTGCGGAGGACCTCGTCGAGGACGGCGTCGGAAATCTGGTCGGCCACCTTGTCCGGATGACCCTCGGTCACGGACTCCGACGTGAACAGGTGGATATCTCGTTCGCTCATGTTCGTACCCCTAGCGTGACCTGGCCGTGAAAAAGGGTCGAGCGGAGCGCCGCCTCAACGCAGCGGGCGGCTCTCCAGCACACCGTAGAAAAGTGTCGAGAGGGCGTGGAAGGTGGACAGGGCGATGTTCTTGCGCCGGGTCTCGAGCCCCCCTGTGAGCGAGCTGGTGATGCCGCCGGCCCGCCGGGTGCCCGGCACGGCGAACGGGACCTGCGCGCTGTCGAGACCCGCCACCAGGCGGTCCGGGAGCTGGATGGCGCCGCTCGACCCCCAGCTCTCCCCCAGCGGGCTGCGCACCACCGTCCAGTTGCGCACGAAGTAGCGGGGTTGGCTGTCGACGTCGAGCGCCTCGATCCCCCCCTCGCTGGCGATGTAGAAATGGTAGGTGTCGCGCAGCCGCCCCTCCATCTGCATCGCCTTCTTGCGGGCCTCGCGCACCACCTCCTCGTCGGTGACCAGGAGCCCCACGGGCTCCTCCTCCACCGGCTGCGGCACCACCACCACCGACACCGTGCGGTCGAGGCCGTCGTGGAAGAAGCGGAGGAAGCCGTCGCGGGCTCCGAGGAGCTTGTCCGAGGCCTGGCCCGCCACCGCCACCTCGACGCCCGTTTGAAGCCGTTGCCAGAAGCTCTTAAGATCCGTTGCCTTGATCATGATCTCCAGTCGCCAGAACCAAAGGCTCAAGGATATTCGGCGCCTCCGGCGAAGTAAAGGCGACCGCGCCCTGCTCGAGGGGCCCCACCTGGTCGCCGAGGCGCTGGCGGCGGGGATCGTCCTCGAGGAGGTGCTGGCGACGCCCCCCTTCCTCGCCACCCCCGAGGGGCGCCGTCTCGCCGCCCTCCTGCCGGCCGCGCCGCTGGAGGTGGCCCCCGGGCTGCTCGACGACCTGACCGACGCCGACTCCCCCCAAGGGGTGCTGGCCGTGGCCCGCCTCCCCCGCGCCGGGGTCGAGGCCCTGCCGGTGGCGCCGGGCCGCCCCTACCTCTATCTGGACGGCTTCCAGGACCCGGGAAACCTCGGCGCCCTCGCCCGCGTGGCCGAGGCGGCGGGCGCCGCCGGGCTCGCCCTCTCCCCCGGCTGCGTCCATCCCAACCACCCGCGCGCCCTGCGCGCCTCGGCCGGCAGCCTCCTCCGCCTCCCCGTGGCCGTCGCCACCGACCCAGACCGCCTCGAAGCCCACCTCGCCTCCGCCCACCCCCGCTGGGCCGCTCTCGTCCCCCGCGACGGCGAGGATCTCTACAGCGCGCCGCTCGGAGGGACCCTCATTCTCGCCGTGGGCGCCGAGGGTCCCGGCCTCTCCCCCGCCCTGCTCGCCCGCGCCGAGCTGCGCCTGACCATCCCGATGGAGCCGGAGGTGGAATCGCTCAACGCCACGGTGGCGGCGGCGCTGGTGCTGTTCGAGGCGCGGCGGCGGGGCGCCGGGCATTGATGCCGGGCGGTTGGGCCGCCTCTGCCCCCGTTGGGGCCACGGTGGCCAGAGTGGGGGCAGCCGCTGCCCCGTTCGGGGGAGCTCCGGCCCAGGCTTGGGCCATGGCTCCCCAAGCCGGGGCCGCGGTGGCCCTCCTTGGGGCCGCCCCTGCTCGCATTCGGGCCGCCGCTCCCCGCGTCCGGGCTGGCGCAGCCCGAGCTCGGGCCGCGGCTGCCCCGATCGGGGACCGCCCTGCCCCCGTTCGGGCTGAGGTTGCCCCGATCTGGGCAAAGGCGGCCCAAACGGTGCGGAACGTCTCAGACCACCCGCGAATCGAGGATCGCCCCGGCGCGCTCGAGCCCGAGCGGTCCGGCGGCTTCGAGGAAGGAGGCCATGCCTTCCGGATTCCGCAGCAAGCTCTCCGCCATGTGCAGCGCCTGGATCAAGTTCTCGTCGAACAGCTCGCAGCGGCCCACGATCTCGCCGCGGGCGGATTCCACGGCGAAGCCGCCGCTTCCTCTCTCTTTGCGCAGCCGGAACGCGGCGTCGCGGCCGGTCCCCGGGAGCACCGCCGCCGCGAGCAGGGCGAGCCAGCGCCCCTGGAAGACCGCGTAGGGCGCGAACCCCCGCTCGCGGCTCTCTCCGGCCCGGAACAATCCGAACCCCTCGCCGGGGCTCTCTTCTACGTGCCATGGCCCGGCCAAGTCGGCCTCGCCTGACGTCGGCGGCTCGTCCTGCTGGTTGAAGCGATGGAGGAATGAAGCGGAAAACGCGTTCTGGGAAGACGAAACGGTAGAATCATCGGAGCCTCGCATTGGAATTCACCTCCGGTGCGGGGTTAGGCTCGGGTGTGAGTGCCACCTCACTCCGGGCCGTTTTCGTTTTGGGCCAATTTTCCGGCCCGCGAAGAACGGGGTCGGGTATTGCGAAGGGTGGATCGGAGCCGCCGTACCTCCTTCCAGATCGCGTCGAAGCGTTACGCCTCAGTTGCGTCATGGTAGAAGGAATCGCCGGGGGAAGTCAAGATGGGGCCGCTAGTAAGGGTGTCCGTAGTTCCCCCACTTCTCGAGCTCCCCAATAAGTTGGGGTATCGAAAGCTATTGCGGCTCAATATCCCACAACATCTTGTATCTTTAGCCTTGATTGTGCTAACCTCACTTAACCCAAGAAGGAGAGCTATTATGGCTTTCAAGCGAGTGAGCGTAATTAACGAAGATTCCAGCGGACGGAACCTAGCTTTTCGCGACAATGTTACCGGCGAGGAGCTTAGTCGAGCACAGTTTGTCAGAAAGATCGAGCAGGGTGAATACGACCACCGATATCACGTCCGTGTTGTTCACGGCGTGAAAACACCCGCGTCGAATCCAGACTCGTCCGAGAACAACAACCTCGGCTGAGCCTAGACTGTATAGCTACTGCCATCTTCCTCCAGGGCGGGGCCGGTTGGCGTACAATCCCGGACCCGAACCAGCGGTGAGTCCCAAGGAGAGGAAGATGAAGATCGGCATCGGCTCCGACCACGCCGGCTACCGGTACAAGGAAGAGATCAAGAAGTATCTGGCCCAGCGCGGCCACGAGGTCAAGGACTTCGGCACCAAGTCGGAGATGACGGTCGACTATCCGGCGTTCATCCGGCCGGTGGCCCTGGCGGTGGCGGCGGGCGAGGTCGAGCGCGGGATCGTGCTCGGCGGCTCGGGCAACGGCGAGGCGATCACCGCCAACCGGGTGCGCGGCATCCGCTGCGTGCTCTGCTGGAACGAGGAGTCGGCCCGCCTCGGCCGCCAGCACAACGACGCCAACATGCTCTCCCTCGGCCAGCGGATGATGCCGCTGGAGCTCGCCCTCTCCATCGTGCAGATCTGGCTCGACACCCCGTTCGAGGGGGGCCGGCACGTCCGGCGGATCCAGATGATCGACGAGCCGTGAGCGGTCCGGAAGCCCTCCGCCGGGCGCTGGGAGCGGACCGGGTGCGCGCCGGCGAGATCCTGGCGCCCTACACCACCTTCAAGATCGGCGGTCCGGCCGACCTCTTCTACGAGGCGCGGTCGGCGGACGAGCTGGCGGCGGCGATCGGCGCGGCCCGCGAGCACGGAGTGCCCTTCTTCCTGCTCGGCCTGGGCGCCAACATCCTGGTCGGCGACCGCGGCTTCCGGGGGCTGGTGATCCGGAACGTGGCCCGGCGTCTCGACTTCGACCCGCAGGCGGGGATGGTGCGCGCCGAGAGCGGCGCGGTGGTCTGGCCGGACCTGATCGAGGCGGCGATCGCGCACGGCCTCTCGGGGCTGGAGCACTACGTGGGCATCCCCTCGACCGTGGGCGGCGCGCTCTGGCAGAACCTCCACTTCCTGGCGCCGGCCCCGGCCCGCGAGCGGACGATGTTCATCGCCGAGGTGACCAAGGGGGCGGAGATCCTCACCGCCGAAGGGGAGCGCCGCGAGGTGGGAGTCGATTATCTCGAGCTCGGCTACGACGATTCGGTCCTCCACCACCGGCCGGACGTGGTGCTCGCCGCCACCTTCCAACTGGAGCCGGGGGACCCTGAGCGGATGCGGCGGATCGTCGAGGAGAACCTCCAGTGGCGGCGCGAGCGCCACCCGCCGCTGGACACCGAGCCGAGCGCCGGCTCCATCTTCAAGAAGATCGAGGGGATCGGCGCCGGCCGACTGATCGACCAGTGCGGCCTGAAGGGCACCCGCATCGGCGGCGTCATGGTGACCCACCGCCACGCCAACATCTTCATCAACACCGGCGGCGCCACCGCGGCGGACGTGCGGGAGCTGATCCAGCGGTGCCAGGAGGTGGTGGAAGAGCGGACGGGGTACAGGCTGGAGGTGGAGATCGGGTTGGTGGGGGAGTTTTAGCCGTATCGCCGCGGTCCGTATATACTTCCATTGGAGGTGATTCGTGGGGGATCGAGCCAAGCTGCTCAAGAACGGCGACAGCCAGACAGTGCAGTTGCCCAGGGAGTACCACTTCGACGAAGACCAGGAGGAGGTCGACATTCGCCGCCAGGGACGTCGCATCATCCTGGAACCGGTCAAACGCACCTGGAGCAAGAAGTTTCTGGAGCTGGCCGGTAGCGCTCCCGACTTCCCCTATCCCGATGAGCCCCCTCCGGTTGAACCGGGTCCTGACCTGGATTGAGATACCTCCTCGACACGAACACCTGCGTCGATTACATGAATGGGCGCTGGCCAAGCGTTGTGGCCCGCGTTCAGAGATCCGATCCCTATGATCTCCGGCTCAGCTCCGTAGCGGTCGCTGAGCTTCGCTACGGTGCGGATAAAAGCGCTCGCCCGCGAGAGAACCACGCGCGGATCGATCAGCTCGTGCAGGATCTCCAGTGTCTGGACTTCGATCTCGACGCAGCGGCCGCATACGGTCGGATCCGGGCTGACCTTGAAGCCCTGGGCCAGCCCATCGGGCCGAACGACCTGCTGATCGCGGCCCAGGCGCTCTCGCAAGGTCTCGTCCTGGTTACCAACAATCTCCGGGAATTCCAGAGAGTCAAGGGACTGCGGATAGAGAATTGGCGCGAATAGCCCACTCGTACTGCTCCACCAACCTCTCCGCCACCACCCCCGGCTCATGCCGCTCCCGCCGCGCCTTGCGGCCGGCCTCGACCAACTTCTCCGCGAGCCCCGGCTCCCGGTGCAGCCGGCCGATCGCGGCGGCGAATTCCTGGGGATCGCGGGCGGCCAGGACTTCCCGGCCGTCCTCCGTCTCCAGGCCGGCGAGGGCGGCGGGGGTAGCCACCACCGGCACGCCGCGGGCCCAGGCCTCCAGGATCTTGATGCGGACCCCCGAGGCGATGCGCAGCGGCACCGCCAGGATCGAGCCCGGCGCGTAGACCTCCGCGCTGTCCTCCGGTGAGGGGTGAACGGTGATCCCGGGCCCCTCCAGCCTGGGCGGCGCTCCGAAGAGATGAAGGATCGCCCCTGGCAACTCGGCGCGCACGGCGGGCCAGACCTCGGCGGCGAACCAGGCGGTCGACTCCTCGTTGGGGAGCCACCCCCGGCTGCCGAAGACCGCCACCGCCGGCTCCCCCGCCAGCCGCCCCGTGCCCGGCGGCAGATCCGGAAAGGCCGCCCGGACCACACTCACCCGCCCCTCTCCTCCGGCCAGCTCGCGCAGGCGGGAAGCGTCCTCCTCGGTCAGCGCCAGGGTAGCGGCGGCGCGGCGGACCGCCTGTCCTTCCCAGGCGGTGAGCTTCCTCGCCTCGCGGCGGAGCAGGAATCCGCGCAACCCCCGCCCCCGCCGCGCCGTCTCCGCCCAGAGATCGCTCTCCACGTTCTGCGCCCGCAGGACCACCGGGATGCCGCGCGCGAACGCGGGCTCGGCCTGCGGCAGCGCCTGGAGCTGCTCGGCATGGACGACATCAAAGCGCTCCGCCGCCAGCCGGCGCTCCACCTCCCGGCGGACGGCGGGAAGCGTGTGGCGGGCAATCGAGAGCGGCGCGCCTCCCGAGCGGAGCAGGGCCGCCACCGGAGACAAGGGGACCGCGGGGACCAGGGCGGGGATACAGAAAGGAGAGAGCTCGCGGGCGACCTCGGCGAGCTCGAAGCGCGCGGGGTCGACCGGCGCCACCAGGGTCAGACGGCAGCCGACGGCGGCGAGCGCCTGGAGGGTATTGAGGAGCAGGAAGCGCCCGCCGTCAACCGCCGGCCAAGGGGCTTTGGTGGCGACGGCGAGGATGCTCAGAGTTTTCATGAAGTCTTGAATGGGGGCGAAAAAGGGGTCCGCAAACCCTTATGGTTCTAGGACGAATCAGATTCGGGGGGCATTTTACGTCTTCTAAGGGGTGATGCTAGCCCGAGCCACCGCAGCCACGCCATGGGGCATCGAAGCCCGCCCCGTCCAGGTCGAGGTCGACGTCCACAGAGGACTCCCGCAGGTCCAGATCGTGGGACTTGCCGACGCCGCGGTCCGCGAGAGCCGCGAGCGGGTGCGCGCCGCGATCAAGAACTGCGGCTTCGACCTGGAACCCACGTCCATCATCATCAATCTCGCGCCGGCCGACCTCCGCAAGGAGGGGAATCACCTGGACCTCGCCATCGCCCTGGCGATGCTCGCCGCCTACGAGCAGATCCCGCAGGAGGCCCTCGGCGGCCGGCTGATCTGCGGGGAGCTGGGGCTTGACGGGGCCATCCGCTCCGTGCGAGGCGGCCTCGCCATCGCCGACCTCGGGCGCCGCCTGGGGTGCCGGGAGGTGCTGCTGCCGGCGGCCAACGCGCCGGAGGCGGCGGCCCTGGAGGCGGTGCCCGTGCTGGGCCTGCGGGGCCTCGCCGAGGCCGTCCAGCACCTGCGGGGGGAGGCGGAGCTCTTCCCTGTCCCCCCGCCCCCCTTCTTCACCGGTCTGGAGGTTGGAGCTCCGGACCTCTCCGAGGTGCGGGGGCAGGAGACGGCGAAGCGGGCCCTGGAGGTGGCCGCGGCCGGCGGCCACAACCTCCTCTTCCTGGGTCCGCCCGGCTCCGGCAAGACGATGCTCGCCCGCCGGCTGCCGGGGATCCTGCCGCCGTTGAGCCTCGCGGAGTCGATCGCGGTCACCAAGGTCCACTCCTTAGTGGCCGAGGAGCCGCCGGCCGGCCTCCTCCGCCAGCGGCCCTTCCGCAGCCCACACACCGGCACCAGCACGGCCGGCATGATCGGCGGCGGCAGCAACCCCCGGCCGGGCGAGGCGAGCCTGGCCCACAACGGCGTCCTCTTCCTCGACGAGCTGCCGGAGTTCCGGCGGGACACCCTGGAGGCGCTCCGCCAGCCGCTCGAGGAGGGGAGTGTCAACGTCGTCCGCGCCCGCGCAAGGCTCGCCTTTCCAGCACGTTTCTCATTGCTTGCCGCAATGAACCCCTGCCCCTGCGGCCATCTGGGGGACCCTCGATACTGCTGTCGCTGTCCGCCGCCGCTGATCGAGCGCTACCGGGGGCGGGTCTCCGGGCCACTGCTCGACCGCATCGACCTCCACGTGGAGGTGCCGGCGGTGAGCTTGGCCGAGCTGCGCTCCTCGGCGGGCGAGAGCACGGAGACGGTGGCGGCGCGGGTGGCCGCCGCGCGCGCCGTGCAGCTCGACCGCTTCGGCCCGCAGGCCGCGACCCCGACCAACTCCGCCATGGGCCCCGAGCAGCTCCGCCGCTTCTGCGCCGTCGACGCGGCCGGCCGGGGGCTGCTCGACACCGCTTTCGAGCGGCTGGGCCTCTCGGCGCGGGCGCTCGACCGGGTGCTCAAGGTGGCCCGCACCATCGCCGACCTCGCCGGGAGCGACGCCGTGCGCTCGTCCCATCTCGCCGAGGCGATCCAATACCGCAGCCTCGACCGGAGGGTGGCCCGATGAGCGACGAGATGAATCCGAAAGCAGGAAAGGTCTTGACGTTCGTTAACAGGCGAGTTAACATGCAGCTCGTCCGGATCGCCCACGAGCGATGGGAGGTTCTGGCGGTGGTGGACGACCGGGGAGAGTGCCAGGTGCTCGATTTTCTGACGGGCTCAGGCCCGGGCGCGGCACAACGTTCCATGCTCGTGTTTCTACGGCTCCGGTTGCCCGCTGAGGGCCCGCCCCGCAGCGTGGAGCTCTGTAAGTCGCTCGGGGACGGAATCTTCGAGCTCCGGCGGCAGCCCAAGGGGCCGAAGCTGAGGGTCCTGTTCTTCTATGACGACGGGTACCGGATCGTCTGTACGAACGCGTTCCTCAAGGCGGAGCGGACCCCCAGGACGGAGGTCAGGCTGGCCAGGGATCTGAAACGGCGGTACTTCAGCGCGAAGCGCCTGCGGCGGCTGCGCATCGAGGAGGAACCCGATGGTTGATCAGGAGCTGGCTCGTAACCTCGAACGGTATGAGAGATCCTTCAAGGAGGCCGAGACCCACGTCGACTACTGGATGGCGACTCCGGTCATCGAGTTCACCGAGGACCTCGACCGGCTGATGAAGGAGAAGAAGGTCTCGCGCGCCGAGTTGGCGCGCCGGATCGGCTCGTCGCGAGCCTACATCACCAAGCTGCTGGGCGGCGGCGCCAATTTCACCCTGCACACCATGGTGAAGCTGGCGATGGCGCTCGACGGCGCCGTCCACATCCATATCTCGGACAAGCGGGCCATCACCCGCTGGAAGGACAAGGCGCCGCGGAAAGAGCGGCTGGCCGCCGCGCGGAAGGCGCGCAAGGCGCGTCAGCAGCCCGCGGCCAAGGGCGGGGAGTAGCTGGGGGCTCCCCGCCCCGTATCCCCTTCTCCGTGCAATTTCGACACGGCTCCCCATGCTGGTTCGCCATATTTTACCGACCTCTTGACATCGGGATTCCAGGGTCTACAATACGCCCCTGTTCTTCGCCGCTCGATTCAGTGGCCAACGGGTGTCCAGCTTCGGCGGGCTTCTTGTAAAGCAACGTATGGCAAAACGGCACCACACGATCATCCTGATCCCCCACGCGCACGCCAAGCTGCGCAAGTGGCAGGTGACCAACCTCCAGGTCGGGATCGCCGCCGGTGCCTTCTTCCTCCTCACGCTCGCCGCCGCCTTCTTCCTCTGGCTCCACTTCAGCAAGAACGTCAATCCGGTCGAGATCGCCCGCCTGAAGAGCGAGAACGAGCAGCTCCGCCGGACCAACCTGACCTTCGAGTCGGGCGTCAAGAAGCTCCAGGGCCAGCTCAACCAGTACGAGGAGCGCACCCGCCAGCTCGCCATCGTCGCCGGAGTCGAGGGGTTGGACAGCGGCGCCGAGGCGGGCGTCGGCGGCGGCACGCCGCTCGACGAAGCGGGCGCGAGCGACCTGCCCCAGTTGGAGAGCCGGGCGAGCCATCTCGCCGGCGCCCTCGACGCGGTCGCCACCAAGCTGAACGAGCGGGTGAGCTGGATCTCCTCCACTCCGGCCATCGCGCCGGTCAAGGGGATCTTCACCAGCGGTTTTGGCGTGCGCGCCGACCCCCTGACGCACGGCCGCGGCGACCACCAGGGGGTGGACATCGCCGCCGCGCCGGGCCAGCCGGTGCGGGCGAGCGCGGACGGCGTGGTGATCCGGGCCGGCGACGTCGGCGGCCTCGGCCAGGCGGTGTTCATCGCCCACGGCTTCGGGGTCACCACCCGCTACGGCCACATGTCGCGCATCGAGGTGCGGCCGGGCCAGCGGGTCAAGCGAGGGGACGTCGTGGGGCGGGTCGGCAACACCGGCCGCTCGACCGGCTACCATCTGCACTACGAGGTGCGCGTCGACGGCGACCCCGTCAACCCCCTCGCCTACATCCTCGACGACACCGCCGCGGGCGCCTCGTAGGGCACCCCTCCCCCATCCTTTTGGGCGCGCCGCCCCCGGGCGGCCGGTGGAATCTTTCTGGTAGACTGCGGGTTGTAGCGCTTGCCGCTCGACCGACGCTCGACGATCTTCCCCGAACCTAGCGAGACTTCGATGATCAACACGATTCTGACCAAAATTTTCGGCAGCCAGCACGAACGAGAGGTCAAGAAGTTGCTGCCGGTCGTGGCCGCCATCAACGAGATGGAGGCGCAGATCAAGCCGCTCTCGGACGACGAGCTGCGCGCCAAGACCGCCGAATTCAGGACCCAGCTCGACAACGGCGCCACCCTCGACGACATCCTGATCCCCGCCTTCGCGGTGGCCCGGGAGGCGGCCTGGCGCTCGGTCCACATGCGGCCGTTCGACGTCCAGCTCATGGGCGGCATGGTGCTCCACAAGGGGCGCATCGCCGAGATGAAGACCGGCGAGGGCAAGACCCTGGTGGCCACCCTCCCCGTCTACCTCAACGCGCTGGAGGGCAAGGGGGTCCACCTCGTCACCGTCAACGACTACCTCGCCAAGCGCGACTCCGACTGGATGGGGCAGATCTACCGCTTCCTGGGCCTCTCGGTGGGCGTGATCCAGCACGACATGCCGGACGCCGACCGCAAGCGGGCCTACGGCTCCGACGTCACCTACGGCACCAACAACGAGTTCGGCTTCGACTACCTGCGCGACAACATGAAGTTCGACCTCGAGTCGATGGTCCAGCGCGGGCACCACTACGCGATCGTCGACGAGGTCGACTCCATCCTCGTCGACGAGGCGCGGACGCCGCTGATCATCTCCGGCCCCTCCGAGGAATCGATCGACAAGTACTACCGGATCGACCGCATCATCCCCCGCCTGGTCAAGGGGGAGGAGATCGACGAGGGGGACGGCAAGAAGAGCACCACCGGCGATTACGTGGTGGACGAGAAGGCGCACCAGGCCGCGCTCACCGAGGAGGGGGTCGAGAAGGTCGAGCAGCTCCTCGGCGTGCGCAACCTCTACGATCCCGAGAACATGGAGATCATCCACGGGGTCAACCAGGCGCTGCGCGCCCACGCGCTCTACCAGCGCGACGTCGACTACATGATCAAGGACGGCAAGGTGGTGATCGTCGACGAGTTCACCGGCCGCATGATGCCGGGCCGCCGCTGGTCGGACGGCCTGCACCAGGCGGTGGAGGCCAGGGAGGGGGTCAAGATCGAGCGCGAGAACCAGACGCTCGCCACGATCACCTTCCAGAACTACTTCCGGATGTACAAGAAGCTCTCCGGCATGACCGGCACCGCCGACACCGAGGCGGCCGAGTTCGGCCAGATCTACAAGCTCGACGTCACCGTCATCCCCACCAACCGGGACATGATCCGCGACGACCGGGCCGACCTCGTCTACCGCACCGCCCAGGAGAAGTGGGGCGCGGTGGTCGAGGAGATCCGCGAGGCGCAGCAGCGGGGGCAACCGGTGCTGGTGGGCACGGTGTCGATCGAGAAGAGCGAGATGCTCTCCAAGCTCCTCAACCGGCCGCCGCGGGTGCCCCACGTGGTGCTCAACGCCAAGTACCACGAGCGCGAGGCGTCGATCGTGGCCCAGGCCGGCCGCAAGGGGGCGATCACCATCGCCACCAACATGGCCGGCCGCGGCACCGACATCGTCCTCGGCGGCAATCCCGAGGGGCTCGCCCGCTCCGAGGCCGACCCGGAGACCGAGCCCGAGGCGTACCAGGCGGCGCTGGCACGCTACGAGGAGACCTGCGCCCGGGAGCGCGAGGAGGTGCTCGCCGTCGGCGGCCTCCACATCCTGGGCACCGAGCGGCACGAGTCGCGGCGCATCGACAACCAGCTGCGCGGACGCTCCGGCCGCCAGGGGGACCCCGGCTCCTCCCGCTTCTATCTCTCGCTCGAAGACGACCTCATGCGGATCTTCGGCTCCGACCGCATCCAGGGGATCATGGGTCGCCTCGGCATGGAGGAGGGGGAGGCGATCGAGCACCGGATGGTGAGCAAGGCGATCGAGCGCGCCCAGACCCAGGTCGAGGGGCGGAACTTCGAGATCCGCAAGCACCTCCTCGAATACGACGACGTGATGAACAAGCAGCGCGAGGCGATCTACAAGCTTCGCCGCGACATCCTCGAGGGACGCGAGGGGCGCGAGTACGTGATGGGCGTCGCCGAGGACATCGTCGACGGCCTGCTGGAGCTCCACTGCCCCGAGAAGTCCGATCCGCAGGATTGGGACCTCCCCGGCCTGCGCACCGAGATGCTCGCCTACTTCAACATCAACGCCGGCGAGCTGGGCCTCGACGAGCTCGGCATCGACGAGCTCCGCTCCACCCTCTGGAAGGCGGTCGAGGAGCGCTACGTCGAGAAGGAGAGCCGCCACCCCGAGGAGGTCATCCGCGGCTTCGAGCGCGCCATCATGCTCAATTCGGTGGACACGGCCTGGAAGGATCACCTCCTCGCCCTCGACCACCTGAAGGAGGGGATCAGCCTGCGCGGCTACGGCCAGCGCGATCCGCTCCAGGAGTACAAGAAGGAGAGCTTCGAGCTGTTCGAGATGATGCGCGAGCGGGTGGAGAACGACATCATCCAGAAGCTCTTCCGCTACGAGCCGGTTACCGAGGAGCAGATGCTAGAGCAGCGCGTCCGCCAGCAGCGGGCGGCGCCCAAGATCGAGCTCTCCGCGCCTCCCAAGGTCGAGGGGCAGCGCCCGCAGCCCGCGGTCAACCGCGAGGCCAAGGTGGGACGCAACGACCCCTGCCCCTGCGGCTCGGGGAAGAAGTACAAGAAGTGCCACGGCGCGGCGGTGACGGTGGGGTGAGAAGCGCGCCGAAGTCACAGCATCGAGGGCGGCCATCGGGCCGCCCTTTTCGTAGGAGTCGACAGACCTGATATCCTCCGCCGATCCCGATTGCGGCGGACGTTATTTCGTTTTGAAGGAACCTATGACTGAATTCGAGCCTCGCCTCGCTCTCACGTTCGACGACATCTCGCTGGTCCCCGGCCTGTCCGAGGTCCATCCGAATCAGGTGGAGCTGCGCACCCAGGTCTGCCGCGGGATCGAGATGAACATCCCGATCCTCTCCGCGGCCATGGACACGGTGACCGAGTCGCGCCTGGCCATCGCCCTGGCCCAGGAGGGGGGGATCGGCATCGTCCACAAGAACCTCCCCGTCGAGGCCCAGGCCGAGGAGGTGGACCGGGTGAAGCGCAGCGAGTCGGGGATGATCGTCGATCCCGTCACCATGCGCCCGACCCAGAGCATCCGCGAGGCCCTCGACGTGATGGCCCGCTACAAGATCTCGGGCGTCCCTGTCACCAGCGCCGAGGGGCACCTGGTCGGCATCCTCACCAACCGCGACCTCCGTTTCGAGGCGAATCCGGACAAGACGATCAGCGAGCTGATGACCAAGGAGAACCTGGTCACCGTCCCCGAGGGCACGACGCTGGAGCAGGCCAAGGCCAAGCTCCACGAGCACCGCATCGAGAAGGTGCTGGTCGTCGACCGCGACGGCAACCTCAAGGGGCTGATCACGGTCAAGGACATCCAGAAGGCGATCCAGTACCCGAGCGCCTGCAAGGACGAGCTCGGGCGGCTGCGCGTGGGCGCGGCGGTCGGCTCCTCCGGCGACTACCTGGAGCGCGCGGCGGCCCTGGTCAAGGCCAAGGTCGACCTCCTGGTCCTCGACTCCTCGCACGCCCACAGCCGCGGCGTGCTCGACGCCACGGCCACGCTGCGCGACCGCTTCCCCGAGGTCAAGCTGGTGGTGGGCAACGTGGCCACCGAGGAGGGGACGCGGGCCCTCATCGAGCGCGGCGCCGACGCCGTGAAGGTCGGCATCGGCCCGGGGAGCATCTGCACCACCCGGATCGTCACCGGGGCCGGCGTCCCGCAGGTGACCGCCATCGCCGACTGCTCCCGCGCCGCGGCCGAGCACGGCGTGCCCATCATCGCGGACGGCGGCATCAAGTTCTCGGGTGACCTCACCAAGGCGATCGCCGCCGGGGCGCACTCGATCATGATCGGCTCGCTCTTCGCCGGTACCGAGGAGAGCCCGGGCGAGACCATCCTCTACCAGGGGCGGACCTTCAAGGCCTACCGCGGCATGGGCTCGCTCTCAGCGATGGCGCGCGGCAGCGCCGACCGCTACTTCCAGGAGGGGAGCGGCGCGCTGTCGAAGCTGGTGCCGGAGGGGATCGAGGGGATGGTCCCCTACAAGGGGAGCGTCCACCAGATGCTGCCGCAGCTCACCGGCGGCCTGCGCTCCGGCATGGGCCTCGCTGGCTGCGGCTCAATCGACGAGCTGCGCACCAAGGCCAAGCTCGTCCGCATCTCCCCCGCCGGCCTCAAGGAAGGCCACGCGCACGACGTGGTGATCACCAAGGAAGCGCCGAACTACTGGGTGGAGCGGTAGGCCGTGTGAAGCCCCTCTTCCACCCCCGGCTGGTCAACGATCCGTTCGGGGACCCGGGGCTCTATATCGATTTCCTCTTCGAGCGCCGGGCGCTGCTCTTCGATCTCGGGGACCTCTCTCCCCTTTCGGCCCGGCAGCTCCTGCGGGTGACCCACGCCTTCGTCTCGCACACCCACATGGACCACTTCGCCGGGTTCGACACCCTGCTGCGTCTCCTCCTGGGGCGGGACAAGATTCTCCACCTCTTCGGGCCGCCCGGGTTCGTCGATCAGGTCGAGCACAAGCTCGCCGCCTACACCTGGAACCTGGTGGCCAACTATGAGAGCGACTTCGTGGTGCGGGCCACGGAGATCCACCCGGACGGAAGAGCCGGATCGGCCGAGCTCCGCAGCCGCACGGGGTTCCGGCGGGAGCCTCTGGAATCCCCCGGCCTTCCTTCGGATCTCCTTCTGGATGACGATACCTTCCAGGTCCGCGCCGCGTTCCTCGATCATCAGATCCCCTGTCTGGCGTTCGCGCTGGAGGAGAAATTTCACGTCAACGTCTGGAAGAGCGGCCTCGAGGAGCTCGGCCTCCCCACCGGCCCCTGGCTGCGGAGCCTCAAGACGGCCGTGGCGCGCGGCGAGCCGGACTCGATGCCGATCCCTGTCGGCGAGCGGACCGTCTCGCTCGGCGAGATCAAGGAGAAGGTCCTGCGGATCGTCCCCGGGCAGAAGATCGCCTACGTGACCGACGCCGGCTACACCCCGGCGAACGCCGAGGCGATCGTGGACCTCGCGCGCAACGCCGATTCGCTGTTCATCGAGACCGCCTTCACCCATGAAGAAGAGCGGCGGGCCGCCGAGAAGTACCACCTCACGGCGCGGCAGGCCGGATGGCTGGCCAGGAGAGCGGGAGCGAAACGGCTGGTGCCGTTCCACTTCTCCCCCAAGCACACCGAGGAGGGGGACCGTCTGGTCAGCGAGGCGATCCGGGCTTTCGAGGGGCTGGACTGATCACCAACTGCTCGAAGATCCACCACCGCCGAAGCTGCCGCCGCCGCCCGAGAACCCTCCCCCACCCCCAAAACCACCACCACCCCGCCAGCCGCCTCCCCCACCCATCCCGGGGCCGATCCACCAGCCACCGGGACCCCGGAAGCGCCCCGACGAGGGGATCCGCGGCAGGATCATCCGCAGGATCGGGAAGAGCACCAGCCAGACCCCGGCCGCGATCATCCCCACGATCGGGCTGGCGAGCAGGCCCAGGAAGAAGAGGACGGGGAGCATCACGATGTAGACGATCCAGCTCCCGCTGCGGATGGCGTTCAGGATGAAGGGGCCGAGAGCGAAGAGACCGAAGATGAGGAACCCCGGCCAGGAAGAGGACCCGCCGCCGCCCGAGGGCTGGGCCTCCGGCGCCGGCTGCACGGGCTTGCCGTTGATCGTGCTCAGGATGGCGTTGACCCCGGCCTCGATGCCGCCGCCGAAGTCCCCCTTCTTGAAGTAGGGGATGATCACCTGATCCTGGATGACCTTCGTCTGCAGGTCGGTCAGCACCGGCTCCAGGCCGTAGCCGACCTCGATCCGCATCTTGCGGTCCCCCTTGGAAACCAGCAGGAGCACGCCGTTGTCCTTCCCCTTCTGCCCCAGGGCCCAGGCGCGGCCCACCTTGTTGGCGTAGTCCTCGATCGCCTCGCCGTCCAGGCTGTCGACGGTGAGCACGGCGACCTGATCGCCCGTCTGCTGCTCGAATTGGGCGAGCTGCGCCTCGATCCGCTGCCGCTGGTCCGCCGGGATCAGGCTCGCGGTGTCGTTGACGCGCCCGGTCAGAGGGGGGATGTCCTTGGCGGCGGCCCCGGCGAGCGGCAGCAGGAGGAGAAGGAGGATCAACGAAACCCGGCGTCTCATCTCACTCCCTCTCCCGGCGCAGCTCGTCGGAGAGCTCGTCCGTGTCGTCGGCCTGGATCTCCACGCCGTGCCGCTCCAGGAGCTCGCCGCAGGCGCGGATCGCCTCGATCAGCGCGGGGCCGGGCCGGCCGCTC
Source organism: Thermoanaerobaculia bacterium (assembly GCA_045807625.1). GTDB lineage: Bacteria > Acidobacteriota > Thermoanaerobaculia > Multivoradales > UBA5704 > DATARR01. The sequence continues at coordinate 46,942 of JBJMHA010000011.1, forward strand.
CGGATGCCTTCGGCCAGCTTGCGAGTGATCGCCTCCCAGGCCCCTTCCTCCACCTTCTGATGGATGCCGGAGTCGGCCAGCAGCACGACCCGGCGCTCGAACAGGGAGACGAACAGGAGGATGCCGGTCCGGTTGCGGGTACGGAAGACCTCCTGGTCGAGGAAAGCGACCGCGGCGCGCCGGCGAGCCCGCAGGTCGAGGACGTGCTCGCCGGCCATCCAGCGACGGACCGGTTGCAGGAGGGCCAGCAGATAGCCGGCCGCTCCACCCAGCGGGGCCGGCAGCGCGATCCAGAGCTCTGGAGGCCACCCCCAGACGTCCGTCCAGCGGTAGATCGCGAGCGCCACCATCGGCCCGAGGAGTGCCCCCAGCGCCGCCCCCTTCCAGATGGCATTCTGGTAAGGATCGCTCCGCTCGACCACGTAAGGGACGATCTCCCCTGACGTCCGCGCCTCCGCCTCCCGCACGGCGGCCTGGATGGCGTCGAGGTCGGCCTGGCTGAAGAAGCGGTCGGGCTCCATGGCGCCGTCATCCTATACCGTTCGCCCTCAGTCCGTCGGAATCCGAACCGACCGCTCCCGCTTGCGCTGGCTCTGGCGCCGCTTCTCGTCGAGGCGCCGGGCCTTGGCCGCCCGGGACGGCCGGGTCTTCTTGCGCGGCGGCTCCTCGCGGAGGTTCTCCCGCAACAGCTCGGCGAAGCGCTCGACGGCCGCCTCTCGGTTCGCCCCCTGGCTGCGGTGCTTCTGCGAGCTGACCTGGAGGACGCCGTCCCGGGTGATCCGCGTCGCCAGCCGCTCCCGCAGCCGGGCCTTCTGCTCCTCGGAGAGGCTGGGCGAGCCGGCGAGGTCGAAGCGCAGCGTCACCCGCGTCTCCAGCTTGTTGACGTTCTGCCCGCCCGGGCCGCCGCTCCGCGAGGTGGCGAAGGTCACCTCCTCGTCGGGGATGGCAAGATTGTCGTCGATCGGGATCATGGAGAGCCTCTGAAGTGCCTTGGCGGCTTGCGGTACGTGGAGTATCCTCATCGAGAACCGAGGGCATTTCCGCCGAACGGGAGGATACAGGTCATGACCCCACTTCTGGAGCGCGCGATCGAAAAAGTCCAAGGACTCCCTGACGCGGATCAGGACGTCATCGCCACCCTGATCCTGGACGAGCTCGCCGATGAGCAACGCTGGGAGGAGTCGTTCGCGCGCTCTCAGGAGCAACTCGGGAAACTGGCCGCTAAAGTCCGGGCGGATATCCGCGCTGGACGGGTCAAGGATACCCCGGTGGAAGACCTTTGAAATCCAGGATCACGGAAGATTTCGTCTCTCTGTTCAACAAGCTTCCCCACAGAGTCCAAGAGAACGCTCGGAAGAGCTATCGGCTCTGGAGAGAGAATCCAGCCCATCCAGGCCTCCACTTCAAGAAGGTCCATGACCAAGAGCCTCTCTATTCAGTGAGAATCGGACGCGGGTGGCGTGCCCTCGGGCTCCTGGAAGAAGACACGATCACCTGGTTCTGGATCGGATCTCACGCGGACTATGACCATCTGATCGGTTGATTGCGGTTCCGGTTGGCCTGAAGCGCGGGTAAGATGCCCCACGCATAGGAGAACCACCATGAGCCGCCTCCTCCGATCCTCCTTCACCGCATTCCTCCTCCTGCTCTCCCCCACCCTTCCAGCTCCGGCCGCCCCCTTCCCGGTCGCCGGTACCGTGCAAGGGGTGAGCCTCCAGCAGGTCGCGACCAACCTTGGACCTGTGACCGGCATCACCAACGCCGGGGACGGCCGGCTCTTCCTCGCGATCCGTCCCGGCCGCATCGTCATCCTGGAGAACGGCAACCCGCGCCCGCAGCCGTTCCTCGACATCCAGAGCCTCACCACCACCGACGGCGAGCGCGGCCTGCTCTCGACGGCGTTCCACCCCCGGTATGCCGAGAACGGCTTCTTCTTCGTCGACTATACGAACCTCCAGGGCAATACGGTCATCGCCCGCTACCAGGTCTCGGCCTCCGATCCCAACCGGGCCGATCCGGCGAGCGCCCGTATCCTGCTGACTATCGAGCAGCCCTTCTCGAACCACAACGGCGGACAGCTCCAATTCGGGCCGGACGGCTACCTCTACATCGGCATGGGGGACGGCGGCTCCGCTTTCGATCCCGCGTGCCGGGCCCAGAAGACGGACAACCTCCTCGGCAAGATGCTGCGCATCGACGTCGACCAGAACGTCGCGACTCCACCCTTCTATGGGATCCCGGCCTCCAACCCGTTCCGCGGCGGGGGCAATCCCCTCGACGAGATCTGGGCGAGCGGCCTGCGCAACCCCTGGCGCTTCTCCTTCGACCGCCAGACCGGGGACCTCTGGATCGGCGACGTCGGCCAGAATCAGCGCGAGGAGATCGACTTCCAGTCGGCCTCGTCGGGCGGCGGCGAGAACTACGGCTGGAAGGTGATGGAGGGGACTCTCTGCGACTCCAGCGACGCCTGCCCGGCCTCGACCCCCGCCTGCGGCTCGACCGCGTACACCGCGCCCGTCCTGGAGTACGACCACGGCCCCCACTGCTCGGTGACCGGAGGGTACGTCTACCGGGGGAGCGGCGTCTCGCAGCTCCGGGGCTCCTACGTGTTCGGCGACCTCTGCTCCGGGGTGATCTGGGCCGCGGCGCGCTCGGGGAACAGCTTCACCGTGCGGACCATCTCCGGCCAGGTCTCCTCACTCACGACTTTCGGCGAGGACTCGACGGGAGAGCTCTACGCGGGCAACCTGGACGGCCAGCTCTACCGTTTCATGGGAACCGCGACGGGCGGCGGCGCCAAAGACACGGTAGGGCTCTACGACCCGGCAAGCGGCAAGTTCAACCTGAAGGCCGCCAACACGGCGAATGCCAACGTAACGATTTTCCGCTTTGGTCCGCGCAACAGTCGCTGGGCTCCTCTGGCGGGCGATTGGGACGGCGACGGCAGGACCACCGAGGGGCTCTACGACCCGGCCACCGGGACGTTCCGGCTCAAGAATTCCACTCCGGGAGGCGGCTCCGACGTGATCCTCCAGGTCGACTCCCCCTCCTCTCACGCGCTGCCGGTCGTGGGAGATTGGGACGGCGACGGCAAGGACACGGTGGGCCTCTACGATCCGGCCACCCGGACCTTCCGCCTGAAGAATTCGCTCTCGGGCTCGGGCTTCGACACCACCTTCGCGTTCGGTCCCTCGGGCTCGGGGCTCCTCCCGGTGGCTGGAGACTGGAACGGCGACGGACGGGACAGCGTCGGCCTGTTCGATCCCTCCTCGTCCGTCTTCTATCTGACCAACGGCCTCCAGGACGCGGCGCCGGAGCTCCAGGTGCAATTCGGCCCTGCGGGGCGTGGATCGCTGCCGGTGATCGGCGACTGGAGCGGCGACGGACGAGACGACCTCGGAGTCTACGACCCGGCATCGGCCGTCTTTCGGCTGCGCAATTCGCTGACGACCGGCGATCCCGACGCGCAGTTCCAGTTCGGACCCCGGAAGCAGGGGTGGAAGCCGGTCGCCGGCTCCTGGTGACGTAGAATCGGCGAATTCCGCGGAGGCCCCATATGACGCGAACGATCGTCTGCGCCCTGGCGCTCTGTCTGCTCCCGGCCCTCGCCCTCGCCGCGAGCCCCAAGACCTACGACCTCATCCTGCGCGGCGGGACGATCTACGACGGCTCCGGGGGCAAGCCGTTCGTGGGCGACGTGGCGGTGAACGGCGACCGGATTGTCTCTGTCGGCTCCCTCGGGAGCGCCAAGGGGAAGAAGGAGGTCGACGCCCGCGGGCTCGCCGTCTCCCCCGGCTTCGTCAACATGCTGAGCTGGGCCACCGAGTCTCTGCTGGTGGACGGCCGCGCCCAGAGCGACGTCCGCCAGGGGGTCACCCTGGAGGTCATGGGCGAGGGGGGCTCCATGGGGCCGCTCAACGACGCCATGAAGAAGGAGACCGTCGAGCAGCAGGGGGACCTCAAGTATCCCGTCACCTGGACCACGCTCGGCGAGTACCTCGACCAGCTCGCGGCGCGCGGCATCGCCCCCAACGTGGCCTCCTTCGTGGGCGCCACGACCGTGCGTATCCACGAGGTGGGTTACGCCAACCGCCCCCCCACCTCCGAAGAGCTGGCGCGCATGCGCAAACTGGTCGATCAGGCCATGGAGGAGGGGGCGCTCGGCGTGGGCTCCTCGCTCATCTACGCCCCCGCCTTCTACGCCGGCACCGACGAGCTCGTGGCGCTCTGCGAGGAGGCCGCGAGGTACGGCGGCATGTACATCTCCCACATGCGGAGCGAGGGCAACCGCCTGCTGGAGGCGATGGACGAGCTGATCGACATCTCCCGTCGGGCCAAGCTACCGGCCGAGATCTATCACCTCAAGGCCGCCGGCCAGCAGAACTGGGGGAAGCTCGACGCCGCCATCAAGAAGGTCGAGGACGCCCGTGCCTCGGGCCTCCGGATCACGGCCGACATGTACAACTACACCGCGGGCGCCACGGGCCTCGACGCCTCCATGCCGCCCTGGGTCCAGGAAGGGGGGCTGGAAGCCTGGATCGCCCGCCTCAAGGACCCTGCCATCCGCGAGCGGGTCAAGAAGGAGATGGACACCCCGACCGACGCCTGGGAGAACTTCTTCACCGCCGCCGGGCCAGACCGCATCCTCCTCGCCGCCTTCAAGAACGAAAAGCTGAAGCCGCTCACCGGCAAGACCCTCGCCGAGATCGCCAAGCTGCGTGGCAAGTCCCCCGAGGAAACCGCCATGGACCTGGTGATCGAGGACGACAGCCGGGTCGGCACCATCTATTTCCTGATGTCCGAGGACAACGTCAAGAAGGAGATCGCGCTCCCCTGGGTGAGCTTCGGATCGGACGCCGAGGCCCCCTCGGCCGAGGGGGTCTTCCTGAAGTCGAGCGCCCATCCGCGCACCTACGGCAACGTCGCCCGCCTGCTGGGGCGCTACGTGCGCGACGAGAAGGTGATTCCGCTCGAAGAGGCGGTCCGCAAGCTCACCTCGCAGCCGGCCACCAACCTCAAGATCCGCGAGCGGGGCCTGCTCAAGCCGGGCTACTTCGCCGACGTGGTCGTCTTCGATCCGGCGAAGATCGCGGACCACGCCACCTTCGACAAGCCGCACCAGTACGCCACGGGGGTCCGGCATGTCTTCGTCAATGGTGTCCAGGTGCTCAAGGAAGGCGAGCCCACCGGAGCCGCCGCCGGCCGCGTGGTGCGCGGGCCGGGGTGGACGGGGTGGAAGAAATCCTCACGGTAGATCCGGAGCGCTCGCCATCTCTCCGAGGATGAGGAACCGGTCGGTCACCGCGGAGTAGCCGGTGGCGTCCGCGGCGACCCGCCGCACGGCGAAGCCGTTGCAGGGCATGAGGATTTCCCGGGAGGCGTCCTCTCCGGGGAGATAGAGGACGGTGTCGTTCCCACGGGCCCGCTCTTTCGCGGTGTAGTTGCCCACGAAGACCGGCCTCCCCTTCCAGAAGAAGAGGTTGCCGCCGACGCCCGGGAAGTACCACTGCTCCGACTTCTCGCCGACGTTCACCCCCTTGATCCCGAGATCCGGTCCCATCTCCTTGAAATGGGCGAAGACGCGCGACTGGAACGGAGCCCAATTCCCTTGGTCGTCGACCTGGTAGGCCGTCCGCTTCACGCGGTCCCAGGCCAGGATGTGCCCCTGCTCGTCACGCTCGAGCCTCACCGTGGAGCAGGCGCCCTGGGCCTTGTTCCCCGCCTGATAGACCTGATCCTCGTTTCCGGCGTCTGATGGCGCGTTGAAGGCCGTCCCCAGGAGCCGGCCCGAGCGGTCGAGCCTCCACACCGCCGTGTCGGCGCAGGTCGGCTGAGCATAGATGGCATCCCGGGCGACCACGAGGCCCGAAAAGCCGCCCTCCCCTTCGATCTTGCGCTGGAGCTTAACGGTGCTCATCTGGCCGTCCGCGGTGATCTGGTAGAGATTCACGCTCGAATGCGAGACGACCCAGACGGAGTCGTCGAGCGGATCGACGGCGATCGCACCGACCTCCGCCTTGACGGGCAGGAAGCGCATCTGCACCGCCAGGCGCTCGCCGCCGCGGCTGAGCTGCAGCACCCGGCCGCTGTCGAAGAGGACCCAGGTGAATCCGCGGGTCAGGGCGACATCGACCGGCTGCTCCCCGTCCGGAACGCCCATCTTGTCGAAGCGGACGGCCCGGGCGCCCTCTTGGCAGAGCAGGTTGACGGAGGCCAGCTCCTCGCCCTTCGGGCCGGAGCCCTTGGAGGGAGCGGGAGCGCCGGCCGGCGGCGCCGACGCGCAGGACGCGAGCGAGAACGCTAGGCAAGCCGAGAGAAGCGGGAATCCCAGGGAACGCTGCGGCATGAAGCTTCTTCTCCTTTCGCGGAAGCGGAGACCCAGGTCAACCGTTTCGGAAATGCTATCACCGGCCCAGGCGGCTCGCTAAATGGTCCCAGCTGTACCATGACCCTTTAGAGAAGCACCTCGTAAAACGTTGGGTGCGATCCGCGGGTTCGGCTCCTGTCTCCCGCTCGATATCCGTGTCGCCGCTGTAAAACCTAAAAGTCGTTGATCGCCAAGGGGGATTCATGACGCGTTCTCTCGTAGGAAAGTTTGTGCTCGCAGCCGCGGCCACAAGCCTCGTCGTCGCCGGTGTTGCCTATGCGCTCTCGCAGCAGACGCTTCCGTCGGACGCAGGTACCACCTGCGCCACTTCGCTCACGGCCGCGGAATTCAACACATGGTTCGACGCCGGGGTGGTTTCGTTGAACGGCTCGGTGAAGCCCGCTGACAGCGTGCACTTCCCGGACATCCCCAACTGCAGCTTCTACAAGTGGTCCGAGCAGATGTTCCTCTGGCTGACCTCGCCCGCCCCACCCCGGTACGGCGGCGGCGGTGGGCTGATCATGAACTCGTCGGCCTTCTACGACGTGACGCCTCCCGACGCCATGGGCCACAGGCAGCTCGTGCCGCATTCGTCCGGCTTTGTCAGGGCCTTCACTCTGCGCACGGCCCAGAAGGGCCTGCTCGATCTGCCTGTCCTCATCGAGAAGGATACGTTGCGGGTCCTCGAAGTCCTTCCGACTGTCTTCTCCCGGGAGGGCCGGCAGATGGTGGCCGACCAGAACGGAAATCAAGTGGAAGTCGGCAGCGCGCGCCTGTCGACCGACGGCACGCCGATCCTGCTGGATCTCAGCGGACGCCAGATCCAGGGGCCGCGGGCCATCCTGCAGCCGGAGATCGCCAAGAAGATAGAGCTTCTGGGTGCCTTCGACCGCACCGAGCTGGTCCAGAAGCTCACCCTCGCCGACAAGTCGATCGTGACGCTCGATCTGTTCGGAAGCTTCCCGAAAACGGAGCAGGCCATGGCGGACGGCGGAGTCCTGATGGCGCAGAACGGTTCCCTGGTCTACTACGCGCTCACCGTGAACAACGTCTTCGCCCTGTACCGCACGATGCAGGGCGCCTCCGTCCCAGCCGGCACGAAGTTCCCGGTGACCCAGGCCGATCTCGACGCCATCACCAACTTCGCCGCCGCGAACGGCCAGCCGCCCGTGATCGATTCCGAAGCGATGGCCATCGAGATCAAGTCGGCGTGGATCGAGGCCTCCAGCCTGGCGGATCCGAGCAAGTTCATCCAGATGAAGGCGGTCATCCCGACCTACGATACGACCAACCCCAACGATTGGGTGCAGACCGGCACGACGACCAAGATGCTGGCGATGGTCGGGATGCACATCGTGGGGAGCACCGGGTCGACGAATCCCGCGAACAACGTCAACCATGGCCATCCGGAGATGCTGTGGGCCACGTTCGAGCACCTGAGCAACGGCCCCTCGGCGACCTACACCTACACCAAGACGCCGAGCGGCACGGGCACGGTCACGCAGAACACCGTGGGCGACTGGCTGTTCTCCTCGAACGGGTCCGCCGGTCCTTTCAACCAGCCTCACATCACCACGATAAGCGCCCCCCCGGGCCATCTCCTCTCCGTCGCGCCCTTCACCATCAGCCCCAGCGACACCCTGAGAGTGAAGCCTTGGGGGCTGGACGGCACCAACTCCAACGGGAACGCCCAGGTCATCAGCATCAACAACACGGTGCGGTCGCTCCTCGACCCCGCCGACGTGCGGCGGAACTACTTCCACGAAGGCACCACCTGGACGATCCTCGGCGCCAACACCACTCCCACCAGCAACCAGGTGGGAACCAACAAGCTGGCGAACACGACCATGGAGACCTACTCCCAGGGCAGCAACTGCTTCAGTTGCCACGGCAGCAACACCACGACCGTGAGCCACATCTTCGCGGATATCGACCCGCTGTTCTAGCCCGGACGTGAGTCGCCCCAAGGCACGGGAGGCGTACGCCTCCCGTGCTCATCCGGAGGCCCGGCGGATCCGGCCGGGCTCCGTTTCATCTCGATCCTCCCAAGAGCCCCACCATCATATTCCCGAGGCCGTGCATGTAGACTTTGCGGCACAGCAGGCGCTCGCTTCCAGGGGAGAGACTCCATGGCCAAGGCGAAGCATCCCGTCCGCCGGTTCTTCACGGCTCTCGGTCCCGGCGTGATCAGCGGCGCCGCGGACGACGATCCGTCGGGGATCGCCACCTACTCCATCGCCGGAGCCCAATTCGGCACCGCGTTCCTCTGGACGGCCCTCCTCACGTGGCCCCTGATGGCGGTGGTCCAGATGATGTGCGCGCGCATCGGCATGGTCACCGGCAAGGGGCTGGCCCACGTGCTGCGCGACCGTTTCCCGCGCGGTCTACTCCTCATGATCGCGCTCAGCCTGCTCGCCGCCAACAGTCTCAACATCGCCGCCGACCTTGCGGGTATGGCCGACGCGGCGGAGATGCTCACCGGGATCAACTCCCATTATTACGTCAGCCTGTTCGCCGTTCTCATCGCCACCGCCACCATTGCTCTCCCCTACCGGCGGATCGCCACGGTCCTGAAATGGCTGGCCCTGGCCCTCTGCGCCTACGTGATCACGGCCCTGCTCCTGCGTCCGGACTGGGGGAAGGTCCTCCACGACACGCTCACCCCCTCCCTGCCGCGGACGAAGGACGGCTGGTCCACCCTCGTCGCCCTATTGGGCACCACGATCAGCCCCTATCTTTTCTTCTGGCAGACCTCGGAGGAGGTGGAAGAGGAGAAGGCCCTCGGCCGCACCACGCTCGCCCGCCGCGAGGGGGCGACCCGAGAGGAGCTCCTGGACCGGAAGCTCGACGTGGGGCTCGGTACCTTCTCCTCCATCCTGGTCATGTTCTTCGTCATGCTGACCACGGCGCTGACGCTCCATGTCCATGGGTTGACCCATATCCACTCTTCGAGCGAGGCGGCTTCGGCCCTGCGGCCGTTCGCCGGCGATTTCGCCGCCTCGCTCTATACGATCGGCATCTTCGGCATCGGCTTCCTGGCCATCCCGACCCTCTCCGGCTCGGCCGCCTACGCGATCGCCGACACCTTCCGCTGGCGCCAGGGGCTCGATCAGAAGCTGTGGCGGGCGCGCGGCTTCTATTCGATCGTCATCCTCTCCACCGCGGCCGGCATCGTCCTGGACTTCTTCAACGTCAACGCCATCCGCATCCTCTTCATGTCGGCCATCATCAACGGCCTGCTCGCCCCCTTCCTGCTGGTCGGTATCCTGATCGTGGCCATGGATTCAGTCACCATGCTGGGGCAGCCGAGCTCGAAGCCGGCCCAGGCCCTGGTCGGCCTGACGGCCCTTCTGATGTTCGCCGCCGCGGTGGGGATGCTCGTCTTTTGAGGTAGCATCTGCGCTCAAGGAGAAACCCGTTGAAAGAACAGGATGACGGCTTCACCGGTGCCTGGACGCGCCGCGCGTTGATGAAGGCCGGTCTTGCCGGCGGCGCCCTCGCCGCGGCCGGCCCCCTGCTCACCCCCTCGGAGCCCGCCGCCGCCGTACCGGCCCCGGCCGCCCCGGTGCCCTTCGAGCTGGAGGAGATGACGATCGCCGACCTCGCCAAGGCGATCCGGTCCGGCAAGGAGACGGCGCGCTCGATCACCGAGAAGTACCTCGCCCGCATCGACGAGCTCAACACCAAGGGACCCGAGCTGCGGGCGGTGATCGAGATCAACCCGGAGGCGCTCGCCATCGCCGACGCGCTCGACGCCGAGCGGCGCGCCAAGGGGCCTCGCGGCCCCCTGCACGGCATCCCCATCCTGATCAAGGACAACATCGGGACTGCGGACCGGATGACCACCACCGCCGGCTCGCTGGCCCTCGAGGGCTCGATCCCCGCGCGGGACGCCTTCGTGGCCGCCCGCCTGCGCGAGGCCGGCGCGATCCTCCTCGGCAAGGCGAACCTCTCCGAATGGGCCAACATCCGCTCCACCCGCTCCAGCAGCGGCTGGAGCAGCCGCGGCGGGCAGTGCCGGAACCCCTACGCCCTCGACCGCAACGCCTCGGGCTCCAGCTCGGGCTCGGCGGTGGCGGCCTCGGCCAACCTGTGCGCCGCCGCCGTGGGCTCGGAGACCGACGGCTCGATCGTCTCCCCCTCCTCGATCTGCGGCATCGTGGGGATCAAGCCGACCCTGGGCCTGCTCAGCCGCTCCGGGGTCATCCCCATCGCCCACTCCCAGGACACCGCCGGCCCCATGGCCCGCACCCTGGCCGACGCCGCGATCCTTCTGGGCGCCATGACCGGCGTGGACGAGCGCGACGAGGCCACCCGCCCCAGCCGCGGCAAGGCGCTGACCGATTACACCAAGTTCCTCGATCCTCAAGGGTTGAAAGGCGCGCGGATCGGCGTCTATCACTCCAGCTCGCTCGACAAGAACCCGCTGATCCCCCCCGTCCTCGCCGAGGCCGTGGCGGCGATGAAGGCGGCCGGCGCCACGATCGTCGATCCGGTCAAGATGCCTTCCGAGGGGAAAGCCGGCAACCTCGAGCTCGAGGTCCTCCTCTGCGAGCTCAAGGCGGACCTCAACCGCTACCTCTCGGACCTCGGTCCCAAGGCCCCGATCCACAGCCTCAAGGAGGCGATCGAGTTCAACGAGCGCCACCGAGACCGGGTGATGCCCTATTTCGGCCAGGAGCTCTTCCTCCAGGCCGAGGCCAAGGGGCCGCTCACCGCGCCCGCCTACAAGAAGGCGCTCGCGACCTGCCGCCGCTACTACCGGACCGAGGGGCTCGACGCCATGCTCGCCCAGCACAAGCTCGACGCCATCGTGACCCCGACCGGCGGCCCCGCCTGGCTGATCGACCTCGTCAACGGCGATACGGACACGGGGAGCACCTCCACCCTCGCCGCGGTCGCCGGCTACCCGAGCATCACCGTCCCCGCCGGCTTCGCGTTCGGGCTGCCGCTGGCGGTCTCGTTCATCGGCAAGGCCTGGAGCGAGCCCACGCTGATCCGGCTCGCCTACGCCTTCGAGCAGGCGACGAAGGTGCGGAAGCCGCCGCGGTTCCGGCCGACGGCGGAGGTGGGGGGAGCCCCTCTGTGAAAAAGATCCTCGCCGTCCTCGGCCTCGCGCTGGTCCTGCTGATCGCCGTCCTCCTGCTGCGGATGATCCTGGTCAAATCGCACCAGGTGCAGGCGCCGCAGGTCACGGACCTCACCATCGACGCCCGCGCGGCGGCGGGACGGCTGGCCGGAGCGCTCCGCTTCCCCACCATCTCCCACGAGGGTGGCGCGAGCGTGGAGGCCGCGGCGTTCCAGGGGCTCCATCAGTATCTCCAGCAGACCTTCCCGCGGGTCCACGCCACGCTCACCCGCGAGGTGGTCAACGGCTACAGCCTGCTCTACACCTGGAAGGGGCGGAAGCCGGAGCTGCCGCCGGTATTGCTGATGTCCCACCAGGACGTGGTGCCGGTCGAGCCGGGCACGGAGAAGGACTGGACTCAACCCCCCTTCTCCGGCTTCATGGACGACGCCTGGGTCTGGGGGCGCGGCTCGCTCGACGACAAGGTGGGCGTCCTGGGCCTGCTCGAAGCCGCCGAGACGCTCCTCGGCCGCGGGTTCCAGCCGGACCGCACGGTCTACCTCGCCTTCGGCCACGACGAGGAGGTGGGCGGCAGGCAGGGCGCGGCGGAGATCGCCAAGCTCCTGGCGCAGCGGGGCGTGAAGCCGGCCTTCATCCTCGACGAAGGGGGGATCATCGCCGAGGACTCCATCCCCGGGCTCACCCGGCCCGCCGCCATGGTGAGCACGGCGGAAAAGGGGTATCTGAGCGTCGAGCTGGTGGCCCGGAGCGAGGGGGGGCACTCCTCGATGCCGCCTGTCCACAGCGCCATTGGCACGCTCGCCGCCGCCGTCGAGAAGCTGGAAAACAACCCGATGCCGGCGCGGATCGAGGGGGCCACCCGGCGCTCCTACCAGTACCTGGCGCCTGAGATGCCTTTCGGCCCTCGCCTGGTGCTCGCGAACCTCTGGCTCTTCAGCCCGTTCCTCGAGCGCCAGGCGGCCGCCGACCCGGCGGCCAACGCCCGTATCCGCACCACCACGGCGCCGACGATCTTCCAGGCCGGGATCAAGGAGAACGTTCTCCCCCACGAGGCCCGCGCCGTGGTGAACTTCCGCATCCTGCCGGGGGACTCGATCCGGAGCGTCCTCCGGCACGTCCGCGATACGGTGGGCCCCGGCATCCGGGTGAGTGCCACGGGGGACGCCAACAGCGAGCCCTCGCCGGAGGCGGACGTTCGCGCGCCCGAATTCGCGCTGATCCAGCGCACCTTGACCCAGACCTTCCCCAACATCATCGTCTCCCCCAATCTCCTATCCGGGGGAACGGATACCAAGCGCTATCGCGATTTCACGCCGAACGTCTACCGGTTCGTGCCGATGCGGCTGAAGCCGGCGGACCTGAAGCGCATCCACGGCACCAACGAACGGGTGGGGATCGCCAACTACGGCGAGATCGTGCGCTTCTACGCGCAGCTTCTGCGGAACGGGTCGGTATGACCTAAAACTTGAACAACGCGTCGAACGCCGACCGCGCGTCGCCGGGTGAAGCCTTTTCCGACTCCTTCCCGAATTCCTGCGCGATCTTGGGGGTGAAGAGCGGGCAGTCGTTGCGGTCCCGCTTCTTGGGGACCCGCGCCGGGATCTCCTCGTGCTTGCGGCACTCCCAGCGGACCGAGGTGTCGAAATTCACGCAGTTCGAGCAGGTGTGGAGGTCGGCGCCGCACTTGGCGCAGGTGGCGTCGAAGGGGATCGGATCGTCGCCCAGGATGATCGGCCGCTTCTCGCCGCAGGCGGCGCAGCGGAAGACCGACTCGGTCGGCGCTCCCAGACCCCTGCCGCGCGGGCCGTCCTTCTTCTCGCGCGGGCCTTGCAGACCCGGCCGGGGGCGCTCGTCGCGGCGCTCCGAATCCTTGTATCCCCGCTGGCGGTATTTCTGATCGTCGCCCATTGCCCACCTTTCTAACACAGAATCGCCGCCGCGAACCGCGCCGGCGCCTGAGGATCAAGCTCCACCGAATGGAGCCGGCCCCCGATCGGGGGCCGGTTCATTGTTGCAACTGTCGGGGTGTCGGCTCAGCTTAGCCGCCGTTGGGTACACAGGCCCAAGTGCTTCCCGAATCGCACGAGTAGTTACAGCACTCCGCGGGACCATAGCCATCGTAATCAACCGTGACCTGATAGCACGCCGTTTTCCTGCAGAGAGCCTCGGCGGGCTTCGGGAGGGATGTGAAGGCCACTGCGAAGATGGCCACGGCGGCGGCGACAGCGAGGCGAATCTTGGTTTTCACGACATCTCCTTACTCCAGGTGCCCCCAATCGTCGACCTGCCCGTTGACGGAACTTTGGAGGCAGTCTGTATGGAAATGCGCGGTCTGAAGAAAAAATCGGTCACACCCAGTCACCCGCCCTCCACCACCGGCCCGATCACCGCCATCTCCTCCTCCGTCGGCTGGAACATCCCTGCCCCCACCGTGCCCGGGCCGGCGTTGGCGGCCACCACGGGGCCCATCTCGCCCATGAGGATCTCTTGGACCTGGAAATTCTTTTCGATCAGCCCGCGCAGCCGGTTCGCCCAGACGGGGGCCTTGGCGTGAGCGATCGCCGCCAGCACGGGCCTTTTCGGATCGACCCGCTCGCGGAACAGCTCGATCAGGCGCGGATGGGCCGCCCGGCCGCCGCGGACGCGGTCGACCGGCACGATCTCGCCGTCCACCACGCCCAGGATCGGCTTGATGCCGAGCAGGTTGCCCATGATCGCCCGCGCCTTGCCGATGCGCCCGCCGCGGGCCAGGTACTCCAGCGTGTCCACCGCGAAGAGCACGTGCAGCCGGTCCCGCATCGCCTCCAGGCGGTCGACGATGGCGTCCGGCTCGATCCCCCGCCGGGCCATGCGGGCGGCGAACAGGGCGAGCATTCCCAGCCCGAGGCTGGCGCTGCGGCTGTCCACCACGTGGAGGGAGACCCGCTCGGCCTCGCCCCGCAGCTCCTGATATTGAGACAATCCCTCCGCCGCCGCCTCCCGGGCATGGACCACCGTCTGCGACAGCTTCTCCGAGATGTGCACCGAGAGGATGTCCTTCTGCGGCGCGAGCGAACGATAGACGTCCAGGAAATCGGCCTTTGGCGTGGGATTGGTCCGCGGATGGACCGGCCCCTTCTCCAGCATGTCGTAGAACTCTTTGGCCTTGAGATCCACCCCGTCGTGATAGACGCGGTCGCCGAACAGCACCAGCACGGGGAGGATGTGGATGCCATGCTCCCGCGCCACCTCGGGCGGCAGGTCGGAGGTGGAGTCGGTGACCACCCGCACGAGCTCCTCCGGCTCCTCCAGGGCGACGATCCCCATCTCGCGCAGGCCGATCAGGTCGCGCAGGATCTCCCCGTCCGTGGCGTGCGGCAGGGCGTCGAGCAGCCGGCCGACCGTCACACACCCGGGCAGCACGGCCAGCAGCTCCTGCTGGCGCGGATTGAACCGGGCTTCGAAGAAGGAAGGACCGAGCTGAACGCGGGCGCGGGTCCGCGGGTCCGGCGCGTCGTGCACCCGGTCCTCCAGGGCAAGGAAGACGAGCGACTTGATGTCCTGCCGGATCTCCCTCTCCACGTTGGCCGGCTGGCGGAGCCAGAGCCAGAACGGCCCGGCGTCGAGATGGCTCAGCCGCAGGAAGGCCTTGACGCCCCTTGCCTTGCCCGCCGACGCCGCGACCGCCTCCCCCTGGTCGAGCGTGACCTCGCCGGTGGCGCAGACGATCCGCCCCGAGACTCCCGCCCGGCCCGCCGCCCGCAACAGCTCCAGGAAGGGGATGAGCGAGAAGTCCCCCACCAGCGATTCGAGGTCCGAGTCCGGCTCGACGCCAATCTCCCGCCCGAGCAGGACGAGATGGATGCGCCGCACGAGGTCCTCCGGCGGCAGCCCGTCCGCTTGCAGGAAGAGCACATCCTCCGGCACCTCCCGCCCCTCCTCGGCCGTCCTGCCGAGGAGCAGCAGCGTGTGCTCGGCCGCGCGGCCCGTGGCGCCGAAGCTCTCGGGGATCGTCCCGTCGCCGTCTTTGGCCAGGGCGAGCGGCATCACCACCACCCCCGGCCCGAGCGTCGCCGCGAACCGCTTCCCCTCCTCCACCCCGATCGTCGGGACGACCTCATATCCGAACCCCGTCAAGCCATTGGAGATCTCCTTCCGGCGGACGGCCTCGGGATCGACGACCAAGACGGAGGGACGAGACATCGTTCTTTCTCTAATCCTCTCGAAACGAAAATGTTTTCGGTGAACGGAAACGGGACAAGGATAAACCCGGAAGCGCCAGTCCCCAAGCCCCTCATCACCACTCGCCTGAGGTTGAAACCCCAGGCGGGCTCCCTGGCATCAGCTCTGAGCTTCATCGCCCTCGCCAGCGCCCTCGCCATACCCCCCGCCCCTGTCACGCTACCACCGGCCCTCACCGCTCCGGCAGTTTCCACCGCTTCGGCGCCGGTGAAGCAGCCCGGCCCTCCAAACAGGAGGCTGCCCACCAAGTCGACGTGCACCGCGGATTGCGGGGATCTCAATGCCCCCGTCTCGTGCACCGGCAGCGTGTGCAACGCCGTGAACCAGAGCGTGACCTGTCCGTCGGGGCCGGGTTCCGTCACGTGCGACGGCGTGACCACCTATTGCACCGCCTGCTGCACCAGCGGAGCGTTCAGGAATGTGAACGCCGGTGACACCTGCAGTTGCCCGGACGGGCAGTCGACCCCGAAGGATCGGTACCAATGCATCAGTGGCCTGTGGGAGTACCAGTCCTCCTTCTGCGGCGCCCCCTTCTGCATTGGCTTCTAGCCTGCCCTGGCTCACCGGCTCCGGGGCGCCGAGGTGGCGTTTCGAGATCCCACCCCCTCGGCGCCTCCAGGACGGCGGAGCTTGGTAGAATGACCGGGACGATCGCCGCCCATGATCCCATATCAAAGCCATCTGACGTCCCCGGGAGCGGATGCCGTGGCGCGCAAAGTGCTCTTGGTGAGCGCCGCCGTCACCCTGGTTCTGTACATGCTCCCCTATGGCCGGTACCTCGCCCGGCCGCTCCTCCTGCTGTCCACGCTGGCCCATGAGATGGGACACGGAATCACGGCCCTGCTGCTCGGCGGCAGCTTCCGGCGCCTCGCGGTCTGGCCCAGCGGAGCCGGGCTGGCCGACCTCGACCTCACCGGCTTCGGCAGGATCCGGCAGGGCCTGACCCTGGCCGGCGGACTGGTGGGCCCCTCGGTGGCGGCGGCCCTCTGCTTCGTATTGGGGAAGACCGGCCAGGGGGCCCGTTGGTGTCTGCTGGCGGTGGGGCTCCTCCTCGTCGCCGCCGAGATCCTGGTGATCCGCAACCTTTTCGGCCTCTTCTTCGCGGGGGTGATCGCCGCGGGCTGCCTGTTCGTCGGCCTCCGCTGCGCGCCGGAGACCGCGCGATGGGTGGTCGTCTTCCTGGGAGCCCAACTCGCCCTGAGCGTCTTCTCCCGCGCCGAGTACCTCTTCAAGAAGACCGCCGCCAATCCCTCGGGCATCTATCCGTCCGACGTCCTGCAGATGCAGTACGTGCTCTTCCTGCCCTACTGGCTCTGGGGCTTCGTCTGCGGCGCCTTCGCGGTGCTGGTCCTCCTCTACGGGCTGCGGACCTACTGGGGGCGGTAGGCGTCACCTGGGCAGATCTCTTCCCACCTCGCCACGTTTACTCCCTTCACCAGAAGCCAAAGGCAAACTGACGCTTCCGCGATGAAGGCAGGCAACAGGATCCAGGGGAACAGCCTTGCCGCGAAGGCGGGGGCGAGGAGCAGCGCGAAGCTGTTCGTCAGATAGCTCAAGCCGGCGATTGGCATCAGGATGCCGAGAATCCTGGGTAAAAAGCCCGACCTGAAAATCAGGTACCCAAGGACAAGGCACTCAAAGCCGAAAAATATGAGACCTACGCCAAAGCCGTAATCATTCGCCTTGATAGAAACGTACGCCAGAGCCTGTAGTTGATGTGGCTCGACCGACTTCAGGTAATCCGCGCCCCCCAACAGGAACAGCGGCACCAGAAGAATGATCTCGTTGGCGACCATGACGGCGGTCTGGATCAGATTGAAGAGCACCGCAAGCAGAGCAAGATTTCGGTTTACCGGCCTGAGCAATACGTAAAAGATCAACATCAAAGGGACATCGCACACGTGCATGATCAGGTCGCCGGCAATGCCAAGTCGCCACAGCGACTGAGAAGCCATGATGTTGTTGGCGGTGGCCATGGCATCCCCTGACACGATGATCCTGCCTCTGATGAAAATCTCGCCGAGGACACCGGCGACAATGATGATCAGATACAGTACGCCGCCTATCCGTGCATAAGCCTGCGGCGAAGCTTCAACGGTAGGACGTGCCATTTCCCTTCCTTTCAAGCAGGACCCCTACAACCCTTATACGCTGAAATCGCCGCGGCCTTACGCTCCGTCCCCCACCGCCCTCTGGCCCAGGGCCATCGCCCCGCAGACTCCCGCGTCGTCGCCCAGGAGCGGGGGCACCAGATAGCGGTCGATCTCCGGGCCCAGAGCGGGAGCGGTGATGTACCCGTTCTATCTCTCCGACAAGGAGTCTACCGGGTGATCCGTTGACATTCTGCTCCTTCCGTCGCCTAACAAGAGAAACCGCCCTCTCGGCGGAAAGGAGGAAGAATCCCATGCGTATCGTTTCAATCGTCAAGAGCGGGCTTTGCGGCTCGGCCTGGGCGAGCCTCGCCATCCTCGTTGCGCTCGCGAGCGCATCCCCCGCGCCCGTAGTGGCGACCCTCATCGAGCCGATGCAGCCAAACGTCTGGCCGGGGGGGAGGGCCGTGGCGATCACCGTCAGCCCCAACAACTCCTCGATCGCCATCCTGGCGAGCGAGAGCGGCGGGCTCTTCAAGACCCAGGACGGCGGCCTCACCTGGTCCCATCTCACCGGCCTCGCCCCGTTCCGGATGGCCGACGTCAAGTACAGCCCCGCCTCCTCCCAGAGGATCGTGGCGACCACTTACGCCGACACCCGCACCGGCAACCGCGGCGGCATCTGGCGCAGCCTGAACGGCGGCGTGAATTGGGAGAAGCCCGCGACCACCAACCCGCCCGCCGGAGCGAAGTGTCCGGCCGCGGCGAACGCCTACGGGATCTCCTACGTCTCGGGGGGTATCTACGTGGGCACCGACTGCGGGCTGGCCATCAGCCATGACAGCGGCGCCACCTGGACGCACGTCGTGCCCAATCCGGCGGCGGCCAACTGGCGCATCGTCTCCGTGGTCGCCCACGGACAGGGGATCGTCGACGTCTGCGGTGACGCCGGGATCTTCCGTTCCAACGACAGCGGAGCGACCTGGGGGCCCGCCTCCGCCGGCATCGGCGGTTGCACCCAACTGGGCACGCACCTGATCGACGCCTCGCCATTGAGCTCAGACGTCCTCTTCGTCACCACCTTCCTGAACAAGCTGTTCGAATCCGACGACGGCGGGCGGACCTGGACGACCTTGAATCCGCCGGCCGCGATCCCGGGGCGGCCCTCCTGGCTGGCGGTGTCGAAGGCGCTCCCCGCCAGCCCGGGCCAGTTCGAGATCTTCTTCGGGAATCCCTACAACCGGGTGCGGCAGACCTGCACCCACCGGAGCGGCCTGAATTGCAACGGCTCGTGGACCGCCTTGAATCTGAATCCCCCCAACGATCACGAGACGAACGCCTTCGCCTTCGATGCCTCGGGCACCGCCGGCAAATTCATCGTCACCGACGGCGGCGTGTTCAACTCGACGGACGGAGGCAAGACCTTCCAGGTCGGCGGCGGGGGCACAGGGGGCTACAACGCACTCCAGATCTACGAGGTCGCCGGCCAGATCCACCCGGACCACACCGACCTGTTCATCGGCACGCAGGACAACTGCCTCTGGGCCTCGCCCGATGACGGGAGGAGTTGGATCAACGCCCGCTGCCCGGAGGGCTTCGCCCTCCAGATGAAGCGGAGCACGCCCTCCCACACCAACGAGATCATCACCGGGGTGGACATGGGCTTTGGGAACTTCAAGAGCTCCGATCACTTCGCCAATTTCGATCACTGGAACGATCCGCCGAACAACGCGGGCAACCCTTTCCTCGTCGACACCGGCAAGTACATCCAGTACACGCGGGCTACAGGCTCCGCCGCCACCGGGATCGCCCTGACCCTCGACACCGGCGGAACCTGGAATCCGGTCAGAATTCCGGCCAGCACGACGCCGTTCACCTTCGCTCCTTCGCCGGTCCATTTCCCGCAGATCGTCGGGCCGCCGGCCAACCCGCGGATCTACCAGGCGGTCAACCGGCCGGGAAGCAACCCAGCCGGTCCGAACATCGGCCTGATCCGGATCGACCTCGACGTCGCCAACCGCACCGCCACCTCGGCCAACGCGGAGGGGAGTGGCTCCGGAAGCCTGGGCAGCCTGGGAGCCTACGGCCCGGGCCAGGGGACCTTCACCACCCCCGCCGTCTTCGGCGCCGATCCCGGCGACCCGCAGCACGTGATCGCCACCGACATCGCGAGCGGCCAGATGAAGGTCACCCAGGACGGCGGCGCCACGTGGACGGCGATGACGGCGCTGACCGACCTGATCCTCGACGGCGGCCGGTTCCAATTCAGTGTGCCCAACGGCCCGCTGCAGGTCCACACCATCGGCTTCAACCCCGACGACACCCGCCAGGTCCTGGTCGGCACCGAGGCCGCCGGGATCTTCGAATCGGCCGACGGCGGCCAGGCCTGGGCCAAGGTCCCGTTCTCCGACTACTTTATCCGCAGCATCAACAACTTCTTCTTCGATCGCGACCAGATCGTCGTCGCCACCTACGGCAACGGCCTCTGGAAGCTCCTGCCGGGCAGCTTCCCGCCGCCGGTCCTCTGCGACAGCTTCCCGGCGCCCTGCCGGATCGACGTGCGGACGATCGTGGGCGAGCGCATCTATCCGCGCTGGGCCTGTCCGCACCCTCCTGACCTGCCGACCTGCCAGGTGTACGGACTGGAGAAGGGGATCATCGAGGACCTCGGGCTCTCGCAGGAGGGCGCGCTGAAGGCCCTGGCCGTGAACGAGGGCAAGCTGGAAGCCTACGACATCGGCGGCAAGAGGATCGATCCGTCACTGCCGGTCCAGCCGGTGACGGCAAGCCGCCCCGGCGAGTTCTCCGGCTGCCCTGGCTGTCTCGGCATCCTCGCGGAAGGGGGCTCGATCACCGGTTTCATCTACGCGGAGGACCGTGTCACCGCCGTCATCGGCCGCTTCTCGGGCCAGCCGGGGGGCAACAAGACGGGCCTCACCGCCGCCGGCCCCGGTGGGCAAGGGGAGCAGCCGGCCAGGAGGGCCCTGCCCTACCTGCAACTGGTCGGCACGCTCAACGTCACGGGCCAGCCGACCGCCGCGACCGGTGACGCCGTGCAGGTGTACGGCAGCGGTTTCTGCGCCGCGCCGCGCTGCTCGTCCGTCACCCTCCGCATCGGGGACCGGGTGGTGGCGAAGAGCGTCAAGGTGGACGGCAAAGGCTCCTTCAAGGCGGCCGTGAAGGTGGCCGAGATGCCCGGCCACTATCGCGTCAGCGCCACGCAGAAGACGGAGAAGGGGGAGGAGCTGCGCGACGAACGGACGCTGGTGGTGCCGGTCCTGGACCAGGACCAGGAGTAGTCAGCACGAGCTATGTCGAAGAGGGTGGAACCTGTTCTCCGGCGCCCCCTTCTGCATTGGCTTCTAGCCTGCTCTGGCTCACCGGCTCCGGGGCGCCGAGGTGGCGTTTCGAGATCCCACCCCTCGGCGCCTATTCTGTTCTCGCCGCCCTCTGGCCCAAGGCCATCGCCCCGCAGACTCCCGCGTCGTCGCCCAGGAGCGGGGGCACCAGATAGCGACCGATCTCCGAGCCCAGGGCGGGAGCGGTGACATACCCATTCAACGCCGCCTGGAGCTTCTCTCGGACCTGCTGGAAAAACCGCTCTTCGCCCAGCCGTCCGCCCTTCGGGACGCCGCCGCCGAGGATCACCCGCTGGGGCGACAGGACGCAGGTGATGTTGGCGATCGCCTCCGCGGTGTATCGCGTCGCCAGGCCCCAGGCCGGATGATCCGGCGGCAGGTCCTCACCTCGAGGGCTCCTACGAGGCCCCTGTCGATGTGCTCTGTCCGATCCACAACCGATTGCCGTCTGGATCATCGAGTCGAAACTCGGTCAGGCCGTAAAAAGTGACATCCAGGTCGGGGACATCCAATCCGGTCCTTCGCACCTGCCGGTGATACTCCACGATGTTCTCGGGATACAGGTAGAGAACGGACTGGCGGGGCGCGTCCCGATGAAGGTTGATCGATTGATCCACCATCAGGCGGCACTCGTCGAAGCAGAGCATGGCCCAACCCCAATCATCATTCCTTGTCTCGACGCTGAAACCCAGCTTCTGATAGAACTCGATGCTCGCAGGCATGCTCTTCACCGGCAGCATCGGTATGAGGCGATTCATTTTCATTGGGCTCTCTCCAGTCCGTGTTCTCTCGCTTATTCCCAAGTAAGTGCCCCAAGTAAGCGCCAACCGATTATACCGGACCTACCGGCCCAGCGCCCCTGGGCTCACTGTCCTTGGCCCGCCCGGCAGGTCCCCCCACACTCCGGTCAAGAACCGCGGCGACCACCTGTTCCGGACTGTAGCCTTCGATCGCGGCCATCGCGCAGACAGAGAAGCCACCATGGTCGAACGTGTGGAATGCGCTCGCGCTGTAGCACGGTCCTCCCCCGCTATGGCCGAAGGTGCGACCCCACGGCGATGCCGGGTCTCCCATGACACCAAGCCCATACCCCGGCTTCACCGCACGGAGAGGAGAGTCTTCGCCGGGCCCACCCGAAAGATCGACCAGTTGCAGCATCTCGCGCAGAGAATCTCGCGAAATTATATGCCCGTTGAAGAGAGCATCCATGAACAGGACGCATTCCGAAGCGGTCGAGGCCACGACGCCATGCGAAACCCAT
Organism: Thermoanaerobaculia bacterium; assembly: GCA_045807625.1. Lineage (GTDB taxonomy): Bacteria > Acidobacteriota > Thermoanaerobaculia > Multivoradales > UBA5704 > DATARR01. The sequence continues at coordinate 69,329 of JBJMHA010000011.1, forward strand.
CCGGGGTGATAGTGCGTACGAACATCGCGCGGCGAGCCGTCCGGCGAGAGAAGAGCGGAGGTACCTGGAGCAAGCATGGCCAAATCGTCGATCGATTTCGCGACAAACGTTCGCTTCAGCCCCAACGGACGCACCAGGTCCGCGATGAGAGCGCGATACGACTTTGCTGTGACTTCCTCGGCAATTCGCTTGACGAGCATGTATCCCGCATTCGAATACGCCCATCCGGCGCCGGGATCGAAGAGAAGTCCTTTGCGGAAGGTTTCGGCCGCGAACCGTTCGAATGTCCATGGAATGGATGGTGAAGAGCGGACGCCTTCGTGGTACGCCCGAATCTCGCCATAGTCCGGAATGCCGCTGGTGTGATTGAGCAACTGTCGGATCGATATCCGATCCGCGTTGGCAATGTCTGGAAACCAGTTTGCCAGGCGATCTTCGAGGGCAAGCGTCCTCTCCTCGCACAGCTTCAGAATCAACGTGGCCGTGAACGTTTTGGTGATGCTGTAGGCCAGGAATGCCGGCTCCCGTGTTGTTTCAGGGATCCAGGCTCCACACGCCCGACCAACGGAATCGATCACACTGACGCTGGCCGCCCCGCGACCGCCCGCGGCCGACGTCAGAATCCCGGACAGCACGGTTTTCAGCTCTACCATCGCTCCAACTTCGTGCCGCCCAACTCTATCCTTCTAACTTGAGAGCTCTTAAGACTCGACTCCCCGCTCGCGCAGGTTCTCTTCCTGGAAGAGCCGCACCCGCGCCCGCATGATGCCGGCGCGGCCCAGATATCCCAGCAAGCGGCGGCGGTCCTGCCGGTCGACGACCGGCAGCCGGCCGATGTCGTTCGCCAACATGCGCGCCACGGCGTCGCGCAGGAGCTCGTCGGGATAGGCGACGATCAGGTCCCGCGTGCCGGCCTCCAGCACGCCCGCGGCTCGCCCCTGCTCGCTCTCCATCGCCCGCATCAGATCGCTGCGGGTGATGATCCCCGCCAGCTCGCCTCGCGCGTCGACGATGGGGATACCCTGGCGGCCGGTCAGAGCCGGGTCGCCGGCGGCGATGCGGGCGGACAGCTCGGCCACCGTCATCGTCGCCGGAATGGTCACGACATCGCGATCCATGACCTCGCCGATGCGGTGGACCTCGAAAGGATCGACGCTGTACTCACGCACCAGGTGATGGCCGCGCCGGGCGAGCTTCTCGGTGAGGATCGAGCGGCGCAGCAGCAGGACGGTCGTGCCGTGCGCCACGACCGCTCCCACCAGCAGGGCTGGCAGCACGTTCCAATCGTGAGTGAGCTCGACGGTGAAGAGGATCGCCGTCAGCGGAGACCGCATCGTGCCGCCCATCATCGCCGACATGCTGACCATGGCCCACAGCCCGGCATCGCCGACCGGAATCAGCCCTGATTCCAAGACTCCCAGACCGCCGCCCATGATGAGGAGCGGCGCGAGCACGCCTCCCGAAGTGCCCGACCCCAGGGCCACGGCCCAGACCGCGGCTTTGACGAAGAGCAGCGACGCGGCCGAGCCGCCGGTGAGATGTCCGGCGAGCAGATCCCGAATGGTGTCGTACCCTACCCCCAGCACGCGCCGGTCGAGCAGGCCGCCGACGCCTACCGCCAGACCGCCGAGGATCGGCCACCACATCCAGTGCACCGGCAGCTTGGCGAAGAGGTCCTCGCAGGCGTAGACGAGAGCGGTCAACAACCCCGACGCCACACCGGCCAGCAGTCCGACGGCGACGGCGAATCCAAGCGTCTCGGCCCCCAGGACGGCATGGCCGGGGACCGGAAAGATCGGCCCGGCGCCGAGCAACGGCACCCGCACCACCGCCGCGACGACCGAGGCGACCGCCACCGGGATGAAGCTGCGCGGCTTCCACTCGAACAGCAGCAGCTCGACGGCCAGCAACACCGCCGCCATCGGCGTGGCAAAAATGGCCGCCATGCCGGCGGCGGCGCCGGCGACCAGCAGCGTCTTACGCTCCGCCGAAGAGAGATGGAAGAGCTGGGCGATCAGCGAGCCCACGGCGCCGCCGGTCATGATGATGGGCCCCTCGGCACCGAACGGGCCGCCGGTGCCGATGGAGAGCGCCGAGGAGACCGGCTTGAGCACGGCGACCTTGGGCTCGACGCGGCTCCGGCCGATGAGGATGGCTTCCAGCGCCTCGGGGATCCCGTGGCCGCGGATCTTCTCGGAGCCGTAGCGCGCCATCAAGCCGATCGCCAAGCCGCCGATCACCGGCACCAGCACCGCCCAACCCCCCAGTTGATTGCCGGCCGGCGACACGAACTGGGAGGAGAAGCGCTGGTAGTAGGCGAGATTCGTGATGACCGCGATCAGCCAGACCAGCGCGTAGGCAACCAGCGCCGCCGCCACGCCGATCCCCACGGCCAGGCCGGAGAGCACCAGGACGCGGCGGTCGGTGCTGAAGTCCGCCAGCTCGTCTCGTTGCTGATGCAGCTTCGGGTGAGAGATCTCGTCGGTCTGGGCGTACAAGGAATCCTCGCGCAGGGACAATGCCGCTTAGATTGCGGCGCGAGCCATCGTAGCACGATGTTCGCTAGGGCCTGGCCGGGTGCCTTCTAGGCCGGGTGCAGGCCGGGTGCCAGTCGATTCGCCGGGCCAGGCCGGGTCAATGATTCGCCTCTTCTAAAATGCCGGCAGCACCTGTCTACCCCCCTCGCAAACCCAAGCGGTTCTAGCGTGAATCAGATTCGGGACCGATTTTACGTTTTCTTAGGGTATGAGCCGACGACTCCGCTTCATCCCCGAAGGAGGGGCCCTGGTCGAGGTGACCTGCCGGGCGCTCCACAGCCGTCTCCTGTTCCGTCCCAGTCCCCTGATGAACCAGATCTTCATCGGGACCCTCGCCCGGGCCAAGCGCCGTCATGAGGTCCGGGTCTGCTTCTTCATCTGCGCCTCCAACCATATGCATCTCCTGCTACGAGTTGAGGATGCCCGGGAGCTCGCCAAATTCATGGGCTACTTCCTCTCGAAGCTGGCGCGCGAGGTGGGGCGCCTGACCGGCTGGAAGGAGAAGATCTTCGGCAGGCGCTACGAGGCGATCGTGGTCAGCAATGAGGAGGAAGCCCAAATTGGGCGACTGCGATACGGTCTCGGGCACGGCGCGAAAGAGGACTTGGTCGAACGGCCCCGGGACTGGCCCGGGGTGCACGCCGTCCGGGCCTTGCTCGAAGGCGAGGTTCTGGAAGGGCTCTGGTTCGACCGCACCCAGGAGTACCTGGCCCGCCGCCGCGGAAAGACGTTTGACCCTCTCGAGTATGCGACGCGGGAGGTGCTGGAGCTCGATCCGCTGCCTTGCTGGAAGCATCTGACCGAGGAGCAGAGGCGCGCCCGGGTCGCGGTCCTGGTGGAGGGCATCGAGTCCGAAGTCGCCGCCCGGAGAAAGAGAACGGGCGGCAAGCCTCTGGGCGTGGCGGCCGTGCTGGCCCAGAATCCTCTCCGCCGGCCGAAGAAGACCAAGAAGTCTCCCGCGCCAGTCTTCCACGCGGCGAGCAAGGCCGTGCGCCGCGAGCTCTGGGACGCCTACGCTCTGTTCGTGGCGGCCTATCGTTCCGCCGCCGAGAAGCTCCGGGCCGGGATCCGCGACGTGATGTTCCCCCGAGGGTGCTTCCCGCCGGCGTTGCCGTACGTGGGAGGATAGCCAGCCGTCGGAGCTCTTGCCCTGAAGACAGCCTGATTCGGCGCTCGGAAGATGGGCGGAGGGCGGAGGTGTCTCTGCGTAGGCGCCGCAATCACGTTGCTGTCAGTAATTTCGATCCGATTTGGGCTCAGAAGGCTCCAACAGAGGGTGGAATGGCCTTCGCCGAGAGCCGTCAAAGCTGAGGAAGGCGAAGAATGGGAGCTTATCGAGGCTCGTCTATGCTATTGGGATGGAACCTGATCTCTGGGGCTCGACTGCCCGGGTTGGGCGCTGGTCCTGAGGTCTTTTCTGAATCACCTTGCACTTGTTCGCATCCCTGCGGCCTGACCACTCAGTCCTTGTCGATCGCTACTTCCCTAATCGGCCGATAAATGTACTGGTTAATGCCCTCTTTCAAAGCTACCAGCTGCTCTGCGATCCCGCGGTACTCTCTGACCAGGTTCTCTGAGAAGCAGCGCATCTCCTTCGTCAGCTGCGCTTCGAGAGCGGCATGCTCCTCGCGATCCTTATCGGTAGGAGCGACGGATATGTCTGAGAGGGCGCTTTGCTCGAACGCGGCCAGCTTTCGCTCGATCGGCAGCAGGCGCGACTGCAAATCAATGAGCCGCGGCAGGGGCTCGTTGATGATTGGGTAGTACGTCTTCCGTAAGTTTATTACAGCCGCCATGAGCTGCTGCTCTAGTTGCTTGTCCCGCAAATAGATCCCGGCCTTAACCACCGCGATCTTGACCTTGAGAAACAGGTAATTGTCCTTTTGAGAGAGCGGTTCGATTTTCGCCTTAGAAGGCGGCCCCATGGAGAAATCGAAGAGCAGCGTCTGGAGGAAATTCTCCCATTCCTCCACCGCCACGCGGAAGGCGACCAGTTCGCCACGCTCAGCGCTCCGAAGCTCCTTCTTCACCTCCAAAGAGGTCTTAGCGATCTCTTCGACTCGACTGGCAACCCTTTCCAGCTGCCTTTCGGCTCGGCCGGCAAACCCTTCCATGCGCTTTTCCAGGAAGACCTTCAGAAAGTACGCGGCCACGACGGTGACCAAGAGCACTGGCGAGGCGTGTTTGAACACTTCTAGGAGGTCATTCATTACGTACGCACCTTATGTCCTGGAGTCGCCCAACGCGTGGGCGGTGAGCGGCGGAACCGCGCTTTTTTGCGGTTTCCGTCCGCTCGACCGTGGGGTTGGCTGCCCCCACCGCCTCTGCCGGATCTCGCGACTCTGCTCCCGGCCCTTGCCTCTGGCCATGGAGCTCGCACTATGAACCGTCGCTAGAAGCTCATACACCCTAGGCACGTGGTCAAAACTCCTCCCTCATGCTGGCACAGACAGGGATGTGACGAGGGCTTGGTGCAGAAGGACTCGCAGACGGGGGTTCCACCGTCCGCGTGAGTCAGTCCCACGAATGTGAGCAGAAGCGTGACAACCAATAAGAGCGCCAATCTCATCCTTCCCATTGCTTTGCCTCCTTATTGCTGCTGCTTATCGATCCTGCTTGCGAGACAG
>JBJMHA010000012.1:0-164360 GCA_045807625.1 Thermoanaerobaculia bacterium
CTTCCCTCTCGGGGATAATCAGCGCCCCAAAGAGGGTCCTCACCGTCCCCTCGGGGGACGATGGCTATTTCTCCCCGAGCACGAGCGCTCCCAGGAGGCGCCCGACGTGCTTCTGCGCCGTCGGTCCGGCGGCTTCCACCAGCAGCGCGAGGCTCTGCGGCGTCCGCGCCAGGTAGGAGAGGAAGTGGCCCCGGCCGAGGTGCCACCCGATTCGCAGAGGCTTCCCAGGAGAATGCGGCATCCACGGGCGCGAGGTGGGCGCGAGGTGCCACGCGATTCGCGGCGATTCGCGGCCCCGGGGCTCCGGGTGGTCCAGGCGGTTTAGCGCTACTTTGTCAGATTTGGCGCCCTCGGCCGGTTGGCCCTCATTTGATCCCTCCTGACGGGAGACGAGGGCGATCTTCCCTGTAGGGTGCGCTGTGTGCGCCTGGACCGGTTCTGGTGCGCACAGCGCACCCTACGGTTCTGAATCCTCTCGGTTCTGGAAATAGGAGAGGGGCCTGTAGGGGCGGCCCTGAGGGGCCGCCCCCGAAAGGGCGGCTCTCTCCGGCCGGCGATCTGACCCGGTAGAGTCAGGAGCACCAGTACCCGGTCGAGTACGGGCTGACCTGGAAGCAGGTCTTGGAGCTGGGCTTGGTGGTGGTGCCGCAGGCCTTGCAGCGCCAGTAGGCTCCGGCCGCGTCCCGGTAGACGTCGTAGCAGGTGCCCGTGATGAAGGGGCTCCAGCAACCCTCGAAGACCCAGCCGGTCTGGGCCCGTACGGTGAAGGCGGAGAGGGAGAGGACGGCAGCCAGGCCGAAGGTACGGAGAAGATGCTTTTTCATGGGGTGGGCCTCCTTTTTTCCAGATCCTCAGTGTCGGACGCGCTCCCCCCTTTCGTTCCGCCCGCAGGGTCTTTCCCCTCCATCAGAGCCCCGGACTGCGCCCGAAAGCCCTTTCCGCGCCGTCAGAGCGTCCAGTCTTCGATCCAAAAGTCTTCTCCAGCGAGTGAAAGACCTTTCAGTCGTCCGACTGCCGCATTGCGGCGATCCAAAGCCCTTTTGCTCCTACTGGCAACGCCCCTGGCTCGGGGCCTGTGGGCCAATCGGAAAGGGGTACGGAGCCGCATAGCAAGATGCCGTGTCCGACCCTGAGTCCGAGAAGAAGATGATCTGCACCGTGATCAGGGGCGAGTAGGTGCCCGAGGCATAGGAGTGGGAGAAGGTCGGGTCGCCCGACCAGCCCGAGTACGTGCCATCACCCCAGTCGACACTGTACTTATAGATGTACGGGCTGGCAGTCGAGCAGGAAGCGTTGACGGTGCAGGCTCCGTTGGACTGATTGCAGGACCAGTCGAAGCAGGCGGTGCCGCCCGCGTACGCCGGTGCGCTGACCAAGCACAGAGTGACGGCCAAGACGCTGAGAATCAGGACCTTCTTCATGATGAGGGGCTCCTTGCCAGTGACAAGCGGTTTTTTCTGGCTGCGGAAAAGCTCCGCAGGCTCTTATGCGCACTATCTTATAGAATAAAGTTTAGAAGTAAATGCCTTTGCGGCGAAACAGCTCCCACGGGCCTCGATCGCGCACCTTGGAAGACGCACCTTGGAAGAAATGAAGCCGCGGGGAGGCTTGCCCCCACCCACCCCCATTTGCCACAATGCGGCGTAATTTTGCGGGACCTCTCCAGGGTCCCCCCACGAGAGGAGAGGTGTCCTGTGAGTGAGCCCATCAAGTTCTTCCTTCCCGGCCCGACCTACGTCCCCGAGGATGCCCGCCAGGCGATGACCAGGCCGATGGTGGGGCACCGGTCGGCCGGGTTCAAGGATTTCTACGTCAAGCTCTCCGCCAAGCTGCCCCCGATGCTCCGTACGAAGGGTGACGTCATGGTCGCCACCGGCAGCTCGACGCTGATCATGGAGAGCGCCATCATCTCCTGCGTCCGGCAGGACGTGCTGAGCCTCACCAACGGCGCCTTCTCCGAGCGCTGGCACTCGATCGCCAGGTCGACCGGCAAGGCCGCCGACAAGCTCTCGGCCCCCTGGGGGCAGGCGGTCGACCCCGAGGCGGTGCGCGCGGCCCTGCGCCGCAAGAAGTACGACGCCGTCACCGTGGTCCACAACGAGACCTCGACCGGCGTCATGAGCCCCATCGCCGACGTCGCCAGGGTGGTCCGCGAGGAGAGCGACGCCCTGGTGATCGTCGACGCCGTCTCCTCGCTTGGCGGCGCGCCGGTCGAGACCGACGCCTGGGGGATCGACATCACCCTCGCCGGCACCCAGAAGGCGGTCGCCGTGCCGCCGGGCCTGACCCTCTTCACCCTCTCGGACCGCGCCGTCGAGCGGGCCAAGGCCGTGCCGCACCGCGGCTTCTATACCGACCTGCTGCGCTACCTGGACAAACACAAGGAGGGGGGCTTCATCACCACCCCCGGCATCCCGCTGCTCTGGGCGCTCGACGTCCAGATGGACCGCATCCTGGCGGAAGGGATGGAGGCGCGCTGGGCCCGCCACCAGCGGCTCCAGGAGAAGACGGCCGGGTGGGCGGCCTCCCGCGGCTGCGAGTATGCCTCGGCGCCGGACGCCCGCTCGCTCACGGTGAGCTGCTTCCGGCCGCCGGCGGGGGTCGATCCGCAGGCGATCGTCAAGGGGTGTGCCGAGCGCGGCTACACCATCGGCGGCGGCTACGGCGACTGGAAGCCGACCACCTTCCGCATCGGCCACATGGGCGAGGTGCGGGAGAGCGACCTCGACGCGCTGCTGGAAGTCATCGACCAGATCCTGGAGAAGGTGGCCGCTCCGGCGGCCTCCTGAGGGAGAGAGACCGCATGGCGAAGATCCTGATCTCCGACTCCCTCGACCCCTCCGGCCTCTCCCTCTTCCAGGAGGCCGGGGTGGAGGTCCACCAGCTCACGGCGGAGGAGCGCCCGCGCCTCCCCGAGATCCTCGCCGACTACGAAGCCCTGGTGGTGCGCAGCTCCACCCAGGTCACCGCCGACCTGATGAAGGCCGGCAAGAAGCTCAAGGTGGTGGGGCGCGCCGGCATCGGCGTCGACAACGTGGACGTGGCCGCCGCCACCGAGCTCGGCATCCTGGTGGTCAACGCGCCCACGGCCAACCTGATGTCGGCCACCGAGCACACCTTCGCCCTCCTCCTCTCGCTCGCCCGCCGGGTGCCCGAGGCCGACGCCTCGACCAAGGCCGGAGGATGGGACCGCAAGCTGACCGGCGTCGAGCTCCAGGGCAAGACCCTGGGGATCATCGGCTTCGGCCGCATCGGCCAGCGGGTGGCGGACCGCGCCCGCGGCTTCGAGATGAAGATCACCGCCTACGACCCCTTCCTCGACGCCGCGGCGGCCCGCAAGCTCGACGTCGAGCTGCTGCCGCTCGACGACCTGCTGGCGCGGGCGGACGTGATCACCTTCCACACTCCGCTCACCAAGGAGAGCCGCAACCTGCTCAACCGCGAGCGCATCGCGAAGATGAGGAAGGGGGCGCTGGTGGTCAACTGCGGGCGCGGCGGGGTGATCGACGAGGAGGCGTTGCTGGAGGCGCTGGAGTCCGGCCATCTCGGCGGCGCGGCGCTCGACGTCTTCGCCGAGGAGCCGCCGAAGGACCTGCGGCTGGTGCGCCACAAGCGGGTGGTGGCGACGCCGCACCTCGGCGCCCAGACCCGCGAGGCCCAGGAGCGGATCTCGATCGAGACCGCGCAGATGGTCCTCGCCGCCCTCTCCGGCTCGCTGGCGGTGGCGGCGGTGAACCTGCCCTTCCGCCCCACCGGCGGCCGGGCGGAGCCGTTCATGGCCCTCGGCGAGACGCTCGGCCGCATGGCCGGCTCGCTGATCGGCGGCCCGCTCCAGCGGTTGCAGGTGGACGTCTCCGGGCTCGACGAGGCGCTCTGCGCGCCGGTGGCGGTGGCCGTCCTCAAGGGGGCGCTGACCCCCTTCCAGGGCGAGGACGTCAACTACGTCAACGCCGAGCAGATCGCCAAAGCGCGGGGGATCGAGGTGGTGCGCTCCATCCGCAGCGCGCCGGGCGAGTATCCGAACCTCGTGGAGCTCACGTTGTCCGGCGGGGCCGGCGGCGACCGCAGCGTCAAGCTGGGGGGGACGGTGTTCGGCGATCACGATCTGCGGGTGGTGCGCTTCGAGGATTACCGGCTGGAATTCCGGCCCGAGGGGAAGCTCCTGGTGCTGGAGAACCACGACAAGCCGGGAGTGGTGGGGAAGATCGGCACCCTGCTCGCCGAGGCCGACGTCAACATCGCCGACATCCACCTCGCCCGCCACGGCCAGGAGGCCGTCGCCGTCCTGCGCCTCGACCAGGAGCCCTCGGAGGAGTTGGTGGAACGGCTCGCTGCCCTGCCCGAGGTGAAGTCGGCGCGGCGGGTGTTGCTGGGGTAGGGGGGCAGGGGTGGGTTAGAATTTGAGACCGAGGTGCTGAATGGTCTATCACCTGAAGGGGCACATCACAGATCAGGGAGAGCTCAAGCTGGACCTCCCTGCCGGGCTTCCGGCTGGCGAGGCGCGGATCACGATCGAGATCCCGGGTCTCGATCCATCGCTGAAGATCGTACCGATGACCGGAGCGGAGATCGTGAAGGCCGGTCTCCTCGGGGGGTGGGAGGGTGCTCCTGAAGGTACTGCCTGGGTGGAGGAGCAGCGCGCCCGGAGACGCGAGCGGCGCGGGTGACAGGGCTCCTGGATACCGCGGTTCTCGTCGATCTTCTCCGGACGTATCCGCCGGCGAGCGCTTGGCTGGCTTCGCAAGACCGGCTCGGCGTTTCCCCCATCGTCTGGCTCGAGATCATTGACGGGGCGGAGAACGCGCGGGCTCAGACCCGCGCGGTCGAGCTCCTCCGCCATTTCGACAAAGTCGAGATCCTTCCTGCGGACTTCGACTGGGCCATCCGGCAAGCCCTGCGATTCCGGCTCAGCCATAACGTCGACATGATGGATTCCCTGATCGCGTCGACGGCACAGCGGTTGGGGGTGCCTCTCTTCACCCCCAACTTGAAGCACTTTCAGCCGATGATCGGGACGCTGGCGAAAAAACCCTACTAAGCGGGACGCCTACCCTCCGCAACCCGGCGCCGGGGTCCTCGTATCGCCGCCGACCCGCCGGTCCATCCAGTTCAGGATGGTGTCGTACGTGAGCGGGGCCGAGTAGTGCAGGTTCAGGTCGTGCCCCGTGTTCGGGATGGCCACCGCCTCCGCGCAGGCGTCCGTCGGGTAGAAGCCGGGCTCGCTGGCCAGGCTGCCGGAGGCCGAGCAGGACGGCGCGGTGCAGAAGGCCGCGTCGAAGTCCCCCACCACCACCAGCACCGGCGCGTGGATCGCGGCCGACAGACCCAGGGCGGGGACGGCCGTGTTGAGCTCGGCGACGGTGACCGTCTCCTTGGTCTGATCGTCGATCGCGACGACCAGCGGGTCGAAGAACGGCGCCTGGTAGAAGACGCCGCGCAGGCCCGGGAGGCTGGTGAGGTAGCCGTCCGGGATGCTCCGCCCGGCGAAGTGGGGATCGAGATTCGCCGGATACAGGCTCGACAGGATCTCCCCCAGCGCCGGCGTGACGTTGTGCGAGACGCCGGTCAGCACCACGCCGTCGACGTCGCCGTAGGTGCCCGCCTCCTGTATCGAGATCACCGAGCCGAGCGAGTGGCCCACGAGCGCCACCCGTTCGGCACTGACGCGGCCGAAGGACGGGATGACCAGATTCCCCCCGCGCAACGCCTGCACGATCTGATGGACCACGTAGCCGTTGGCCTCGATGGTGACCGCGTCCGCCGCGGGATGATCGCTCTGGCCGATGCCGATGCGGTCGAGGTTGAGCACCGCGTAGCCCGCCTCCGTGGCGCGGCGCATGTACGAATAGGTCTCCGCCTGGAACGGGAAGTCCCAGTAGAGATGGCTGTAGGTCGCGCCGTGGAGCGTGATCTGGATCGTCTTGTGCTCGAGGCTGCCCCGGGAGCAGAGCACGCCGAACACGCTGTAGACGGTGGCGTCGCTCGGCGAAAGATTCACCGCGAACGTCACCTCCTCACACCGCAGCCCGCCCGCCGCCGCCCGGGCACCGGCCGGCAGGAGCAGGGCGGCGAGCATCGCTCCGAAGACGCCGATCCGCAGAATCGAACGGATGTTCATGATGTCCTCCTCTTCCGGTTGAAGGCCGGAATCCTGGGTTAGGAAAACTGACCGGACGGTCAGTTTGAGGATATAACGAATCGCCGTCGCCGATCCCCTCACGGCCCGGGCTTCAGACGCGCTCTCTCGATTCCCGGATGATCAGGAAGGAAGGGATCAGCACTAGCCAGAAACCCCCTTTCGGCATCAGCGCGGCGGCGATCAGGTTGATGGCGATCAGCTCCCAGCCGAGATAGGCCGGCGGCCGCCGGCCCTGGCCTTCCATCCAGGCGAGGAGCTGGCCGAGGACGAATGTATAGACGCCCCAGAGCACGAACCAGAAGACGAGCTCCCTGTCCGTCGCCGAGGGCACGTGCCCGAGCCCCGAATCGGCCGCTCCGAAGAAGCCTTCCTGAACGATCCTCATCAGCGGCCCCCGTCCCACCCAGGCGCCGCCGAGCACGTGGAGGACTCCGGTCACCATGAGCAGGCGGGCCGCCTTGTGCTTGCGGAGGTAGAAGATGACCAGCAGGCTGAGGAGGAACGGAGGGCCCAGCGCCAGGCGGGTGAGATCGGCTTCGATCATGGGAGTCAGGAGCCCTGCAAAGAGAAGGCCGGGAAGGTGAGCGCCGGCCCGTCTTTGTATATGCTCCCCGGGCCCGGTGCGCTGGGCGCACCCTATGGAGGAGGTTTTCATGGCCCACGTCGGAGTCGTCTTCGGAGGCAGGAGCGTCGAGCACCAGGTGTCGGTCCGCTCGGCGCGCACGGTGGCGCAGGGGCTGCGGGAGGCCGGACACTCGGTCACCCCCCTCGGCATCGCCTCGGACGGCTGCTGGATCGACTCCGAGGCCTCCGCGGCGGTGCTCGACGGCGGGGCCAGGGAGATCCCGCCGCTGGAGCTGCCGGTCGCCCCCACCCTCCGCCACCTGCTGGCCTCGGGGGTCGAGGTGGTCTTCCCGATCCTCCACGGCACCTGGGGGGAGGACGGCACCTTCCAGGGGCTCTGCGAGATGCTCGACCTCCCCTACGTGGGGTGCGGCGTTACCGCCAGCGCCATCGCCATGGACAAGGTGCTCGCCAAGCGCCAGCTCGCCGCGGCCGGCGTGCCGGTGGTCGACTTCGAGGCCGTGTCGCGCAAGGATTTCGAATCCGGTCCGGCGGCGTTCCTGGCCCGTTGCGAGCGGCTTCCCCTGCCGCTGTTCGTCAAGCCGAGCGTGGGTGGATCGAGCGTCGGGGTGCGGAAGGTCTCCGCCCTCGGGGACCTGGAGGAGGCGGTCCGCTTCGCCCTGCGCTTCGACGAGGCCGTGCTGGTGGAGCGCGGGGTGAAGGGGCGGGAGCTGGAGTGCGCCGTGCTCGGCTATCGCGACGTTCAGGCCTCGGTGGTGGGGGAGATCGTGCCCGGCAACGAGTTCTACGACTACGCGGACAAGTACCTCCAGGACAACGCCGGCCTGATCGCCCCGGCCGACCTCCCCCCGGCGGTCTCGGACCGTCTGCGGAGCACCGCCGTCCAGGCCTTCACCGCCCTCGGCGGCGGCGGCCTCGCCCGGGTGGACTTCCTGCTCGAAGGAGAGGATGGCCTTTTCGTCAACGAGCTGAACACCCTCCCCGGCTTCACCAGCATCTCGATGTACCCCCTCCTCTGGAAGCTCACCGGCCTGCCGCTCCCCCGGCTGGTGGACCGCCTGGTCCAGATCGCCCTCGAGCGCCATGCCGACCGCCGGCGGCTGGACGAGGGGATCAAGGACTTCCTGGCGGCGCTGATCTAGACAATCCTGGCTGTAATGCCGTAAAACAAAAATCAGAGAGATGCGTCTGCCGAGCCGGACCGGCTCCCTGCTGGGAGCCGTCATCGCCCTCACGACCCTGGCGCGCCTGGTGCTCGCGTTCGCCTTCCCCGGCTTTGTCGCGGGGGACGACGTGGAGGTCCTCCAGACGGGGTTCCTGCGCGCGTTCGGCTGGCCCTACCGGCCGTGGGAGATCCGCGACCTCCTGATCCCGGACCTGCTGGTGGCCCCGGTCCTGCGGCTCGCCGCGGCGCTGGGGGTCACCTCGACCCAGGCGCTCGTTTCGGCCGCCAGCGTGCCGTTCGTGCTGCTGGCGTCCCTCAACGTCTGGCTGGTCTTCCACCTGGGGAGGCGCTGGCTGGGGGGAGACCGGCCGGCGCTCCTCGCGGCCGTCCTGTACGCGCTGCACTGGATCCCGCTGGGCTACGGCAGCACCGTCTATCCCCGGACGGCCTCCACGGCCTGCATCCTCCTTGCCGCGCTGCTCCTCTCGGGGGAGAGCGGAGGCTTCTGGCGGGAGGGGCTCGCCGGGGGGCTCGTGGCGGTGGCGTTCGCCGAGCGCTACAGCGAGGGGATCTTCCTCCTGCCGCTGGCGATCGTGGCCGGGTTGCGGGGGGAGGACTGGCGCGGCCGGACGGCCCGGGCCGCCGCCGTCCTGGGGGGCTTTCTGGGCGCGGCCCTCCTCACCTCCGGCCTGGGGGATTGGCTCACCTGGGGGAGGCCGTTCGCCAGCCTGGCCGCCTTCGCCCGCTTCACGCTGATCGAGCGCCGGTCGTCGTCGCTGGTGGCGAGCCAGCCTTGGTACTGGTACCTGTGGCGGCTACCCAAGTGGCTGCCGGTCACCCTCCTCCCCTTCCTGTGGCGAGCCGGCCGGGTGCGCGCGGCGCTGCCCGCGGCCCTCTGCGCGCTCCTGCCCCTCCTGCTGCTCTCCGGAATCCACCACAAGGAGCTGCGGTACCTCCAGGGGGTCCTCCCCTTCGTTTTCCTGACCGCCGCGGCCGGAGCCTGGGCGCTGTGGGAGGGGGGCCGGCGGCGAGTGGCGGCGGCGCTCTGCCTGCTGTCGGTAGCGGTCGGCTTCAAGGGGATCAACTTCCTGGCCCAGAAGTCGATGCCGGCCGTCCAGGCCGCGCAGGCGCTGGCGGGTCCGGCCCGGGGGCAGACGGTGGCGCTCGTCCAGCCCTGGGCCTTCGGCGGGACGATCTATCTCCATCCGGACGTCCAGGTGGTTGAGATCCCCTATCCGCCGACCGCGCCGGATCTGGAGAGGGCGGCGGAGACGGCGCGGTGGATCGCGGTCTACCGGAGGGACCTGGGGCCGGACCTCGCGTCCGTCCTGGACCGGAAGGGGTTCACGCCGGCCGGAGACTTCGCCTGGGGCGCGGGCCGGCCGGTGGCGCTGTTCGCGGCCAGGAGGTGAGGGCTTACAGCGGCGTGATCTCGACGCGGGCGAGGCCGTCCGGGACCATGCCGAGCTGGCGGGCGGCGCCGTAGGAGAGGTCGATGTCGCGCCCCTGGATGTAGGGGCCGCGGTCGTTGATCCGGACCACCACCCGGCGGTCGTTCTCCAGGTTGTGGACGAGCACCCGGCTGCCCAGGGGGAGGGTGCGGTGGGCGGCGGTGAGGGCGTTCATGTCGAAGGTCTCGCCGTTCGCCGTGGGCTGGCCGTCGAACCGCGGGCCGTACCAGGAGGCGCGGCCGAGGGTCCGGAAGGAGCCGGATGAAATCTCCGCGCTGTCTTCCGGCAGGGAGAGGTTCTCCCAGGCGCGTTCCCGGTTGCCCGAGGCCACCGCCGTGCCGAGATAGGCCGTCAGGGCCAGGCAGGAGATCCAGACGAATCCCGCTCCGCGTGGACGCCTTTCGCGTTGCATGGGGATCGCCTTTGGAATCTTCATGGTTCCAGCCTCCAGGAGCGGCACCTCGTTTGGAAGTCAGCGAGTATAACAAATGACGGGCGAAGGGGATTCCCCGCCCCTGGCTGACGAATCTGCACGGCGGCTCGGCCCGCCGCACGGAGAGCGACGGCCCGGGGCAGGGGCGACCTTCAGAACCGGCTGATAGGCTTCGCCGGGAGAGTCAGGGAGGGCTGAAGAGGCGATGAAGGTATTCGAGATCGTCATTGCGCTGCTGTTGGGCGGCGCGGCCCTTGCCGCCGTGGCGCGGCGGATCGGCGCGCCGTACCCGGCGCTGGTGGCGCTCGCCGGCGCCGCCCTCGCGCTGATCCCGGGCGTGCCGACGATCGTCCTCGATCCCGAGCTCGCGCTCGCTCTGTTCGTCGCGCCCGTCCTGGTCGACGCCGCCTTCGACGCCTCGCCGCGCGACCTGCGCGCGAACTGGCGCGCGGTCACCAGCCTGGCCCTGGGCGCCGTCGCCCTCACGATCGCCATCGTCGCCGTCGTCGCGCGGTGGCTCGTCCCAGACATGCCGTGGGCGGCGGCGATCGCGCTCGGAGCCATCGTCGCGCCGCCGGACGCGGCGGCCGCCACCACGGTGCTCAAGCAGCTCCGCCCGCCGCACCGGCTGCTCGTGATCCTGGAGGGCGAGAGCCTCTTCAACGACGCCAGCGCGCTGCTCGTCTACCGCCTCGCGGTCGGCGCCACGGTCGCCGGCGTCCTGTCCGGGTGGAGGGTGCTGCCCACGCTGCTGGTGGTCACGGTGGGCAGCGTCGTTCTCGGGCTGGTGCTCGCGCGGCTCACCCTGGCCGTGAACGAGCGCATTACTGATGTCGCGACCGCGGTGGTGGTCCAATTCTGCGGGACGTTCGCCGTCTGGGTGCTGGCGGAGCGGCTGCACCTCTCGGGCATCATCACGCTGGTGGTCTTCGCGATGGCGGCGTCGCGCCGCGCGCCCGAGATCATGCCGGCGCGCATCCGCATTCCAGCCTGGGCGGTGTGGGAGGTCGCGGTGTTCGTGCTGAACGTGCTCGCGTTCATCCTCGTGGGCTTCCAGCTCAAGTCCATCGCCGCGCGCGCGACCGGGGCGATGGGGGAGCGCTATGCGGCCGTGGCGGCGGCGGTGTGCGTCGCGGTCATCCTCGCGCGCATCGCGTGGGTGACCGGCGCGGCGGCGCTCAGCCGGTGGCACTGCCGCCCGCGCCCGGACGGGGCGCCCGGACCGCGCGACGCGGTCGCGCTCGACCCGCGCGCGGCGGCGGTGGTGGGGTGGTGCGGCATGCGCGGCACGGTGACACTCGCCGCCGCGCTCGCTCTCCCGATCGGCGGTGGGGGCGGCGCCCCGTTCCCCTATCGGGACCTGATCCTCGTCACCGCGTTCGGGGTGGTGCTCGGCACGCTTGTCTTCCAGGGGCTCACGCTGCGGCCGCTCCTGCTGCGCCTGCGGCTCGAGGATGACGGGACGGTGGACAGCGAGGTGCGCTTTGCGCGGGTGGAGACGCTGCGGGCGGCGGTGGAGGCCGCCGCGGCGTGCCCGGGAGCCGAGACCGCGGAGCTCGTACAGCACCGCTACGACCTGCAACTGCGCCGCGCGGAGAAGGAGCTCGGCGCGCCCGAAGAGGCCGCGGCCGATACCGACGGCCGGGAGGCGGACGCGGCGGTCGTGCGCGCCGCGACCGAGGCGGCGCGGCGGCGGCTCATGGCGCTCCGGGCCGACGACACGATCGGTGACGCGGCGTTCCAGCGGATCGAGGAGGAGCTCGACTGGGCGGAGCTCGACTGGGCGCAGTTCCTTGGAACAGTCGATGGCGAGGGATAGGCTCCGGGTGAAAGGAGGAGACGTATGAGCCTGAAAAAGCGAAAGCTCGGCCGGCAGGGCCTGGAGGTCTCGGAGATCGGCCTCGGCTGCATGGGCATGAGCCAGTCGTACGGCCCCGCGGACGAGACGGAGTCCATCGCCACCATCCACCGGGCCATTGAGCTCGGATGCACCTTCCTCGACACGGCGGAGGTCTACGGCCCCTACACCAACGAGGAGCTCCTGGGCCGGGCGCTCCAGGGGCGGCGCGACGAGGTGACCCTCGCCACGAAATTCGGCTTCCGCATCGAGAACGGGAAGACGGTGGGCACCGAGCGCGACAGCCGGCCGGAGCACATCCGCCGCGTGGTCGAGGAGTCGCTGCGGCGCCTCCGGACCGACCGCATCGACCTGCTCTACCAGCACCGCGTCGATCCGGCGGTGCCGATGGAGGAGGTGGCGGGCACGGTGGGCGAGCTGGTCGCCGCGGGCAAGGTGCGCTTCTTCGGCCTCTCGGAGGCAGGCGTCGCCAACATCCGGCGCGCCCACGCCGTCCACCCGGTCTCCGCGCTCCAGAGCGAGTATTCGCTGTGGGAGCGGAACCTGGAGGCGGACGTCCTGCCGGCGATTCGCGAGCTCGGCATCGGCCTGGTGCCGTTCTCGCCGCTGGGTCGCGGCTTCCTGACGGGCGAGGTCAAGCGGGCGGAGGAATATCCCGAGGGGGACTTCCGCCGCGGCGACCCCCGCTACCAGGGTGAGAACTTCGACGCCAACATGCGGGCCGCGGAGGTGGTGCGAGAGGTGGCGCGGTCGCTCGGCGTCAAGCCGGGACAGGTCGCGATCGCTTGGCTGCTCCACAAGGGACCGGACCTCGTGCCGATTCCGGGCACGAAGCGCGTCAAGTACCTGGAGGAGAACGTCGCCGCCGCTTCGATCTCGCTGGACGCGGCACAGATGAGAACGCTCGACGACGCGCTCGCGCCGGAGAAGATCTCCGGGCCGCGCTACAACCCGGCCGTGATGTCCATGATCGACCGCTAGCCCTACCGGGCCGAGACCACCACCGCCTGCATGCCGATCGAGGCCAGCTCGCGGCGCAGTGACTCGGCTTGGTCGCGGTCGTCGAAGGCGCCGATCTGGACGCGGTTCCAGGTGCCGTCCGAGTCCACCACCGCCTCCGGATAGAGCCGCACGACCTCGCGCTGGAGGGCGATCGCCCGCTCGGCCTCGCTGAAGGCGCCCACCTGGACGGTGAAGCGCGGCGGCGCGCCGGTCTCGGGCACCCGGTAGATCTCGACGCTCGCCGTGCCCGGCCCCACTACCCCCACCTCGCGGGCGGCGGCGTAGGAGAGGTCGATGATGCGGTTCTTCGAGTAGGGACCGCGGTCGTTGACCCGCACGATCACCTCGCGGCCGGTACGGGTGTTGCGTACACCGATCTTCGAGCCGAAGGGGAGTGAGGGGTGGGCGGCCGTGAGCGCGTTCATGTCATAGCGCTCGCCGCTGGCGGTCATCTTGCCGTTGAACTTGGGACCGTACCAGGAGGCGATCCCCCGCTCGACCGGCACGCCGAGCGTGGGCGGGGCCGCAGCGGGTTTCCGGTTGCCCGAGCAGGCTATCGCCAGCAGTTGGGCCAGGAGGAAAGCTGCGAAAGCGACTCGAGAAAGAACGACGACGAGCCGGGAGTCTTTCCGTGGGCGCATGGGCTTGCGGCCTCCGTAAGGTGGTTGCGAGCCATCTTCGTGAGAGCTCTTGGGTCCAATAGCGCTGGAACGGCTTGCGCTCGGCCGGGATAGTAGCACATCGCTAACTTTTTCCCGGCGCTGCGGGTGGGGCACGCCCCCACCCACTATGGGAACGACTATAGGAACGCCCCCCTTAAACGCGGGGAGCGGTGATCGCGGCGGCCTCGATCCCTTCCAGGGCGGGCTGCACGGTCTCTTCGAGAAACTCGTCGACCTGGCTGGCCGAGCGGCCGGTGAAGGCGACCGGATCGAGCCAGGGCTCGACCTCCTGGCGCGTGAGCCGGAACTCCGGGTCGCTCACGATGAGGTCGATGAGGGGATTCTCACCCCCTTTTCTTTCCAAGGTGCTCTGGGCCTCGAAACTGTAGCCGCGGATGCGCTCGTGGAGCTGCTGGCGGTCGCCGCCGCGCAGCACGGACTCCATCAGCAGCGTCTCGGTGGCCATGAACGGCAGCTCGCGGGCCACCCGGGCGGCGATCGTCGCCTCGCGCACCACGAGGCCGGCGGCGATGTGGGCCGCGAGCCCCAGCACGGCGTCGGCGTCCAGGAACGAGTCCGGGATCACCAGGCGGCGGTTGGCCGAATCGTCCAGGCTGCGCTCCAGCCACTGGGTGGCGGTGTTGAGCGGGCCGTTGAGGCTGTCGGTGATCAGCCGGCGGGCGAGGCCGCACATCCGCTCCGCGCGGACCGGGTTGCGCTTGTAAGCCATGGCGGAGGAGCCGACCTGCTCGGCGTCGAACGGCTCGGAGAGCTCGCCCACCCCCTGGAGGAGGCGGAGGTCGGTGCCGAATTTGTGGCAGGTCTCGGCGAGGCCGGCCAGGGTCTGGAGCACCTGGCTGTCCTGCTTGCGCGAGTAGGTCTGGCCAGTCACCGGAAAGCTCTCGGCGAAGCCGAGCTTGCGGGCGACGAGCCGGTCGAGCTCACGCACCCTGGCGCCGTCGCCGTGGAAGAGGGTCAGGAAGCTCGCCTGGGTGCCGGTCGTCCCCTTGACCCCGCGGCAGCGCAGGGTGGAGAGCCGGTGGCGGACCTCGGCGAGGTCCATCACGAAGTCCTGGGTCCAGAGGCAGGCGCGCTTGCCCACGGTGGTGAGCTGCGCCGGCTGGAAGTGGGTGTAGGCGAGCGTCGGGATCGCCCGGGTCTTGCGCGCGAAGGCGGCCAGCTCGCGGATGGTGGCGGCCAGCCGGCCGGCCAGCAGCTCCAGCGCCTCGCGGATCAGCAGGACGTCGGTGTTGTCGGTGATGAAGGCGCTGGTGGCGCCGAGGTGGATGATGCCGCCCGCCCCCTCGTGGACGCGGTCCGCCTGCTCGGCGTAGTGGCGGATGTGGGCCACCACGTCGTGGCGTGTCCGCCGCTCGATCTCCGCCACCCGGTCGAGGTCGGCGTCGCCGGCCGTCTTCTTGAGGGCGTCGATCTGCTCGGCGGTGATCGGCAGCCCCAGCTCCCGCTCGCTCTCGGCGAGGGTGATCCACAGCCGCCGCCAGGCGCGGAAGCGGTGGCCGGAGGAGAAGATCCGGGCCATCTCGGGCGAGGCGTAGCGCTCGTAGAGGGGGTTCTGGGGGGAGTCGGTCAGCATGCCGGAGCTGGATTGTAGCAAACGGGCCCTCTGCTACAATCCGCCGCCGCGCCCCCTTCCCGGGGGCCGCCTGTCAGCCAGCCCAGAGCCCACTATGCCTTTACGAGTCGATTCAGAAATCGGACGCCTGCGGCGCGTCCTGGTCCATCGCCCGGCGCGGGAGATCGACTGGATGGTCCCCGCCATGATGGAGACCCTCCTCTTCGACGACATCCTCGACGGCGACGAGGCGCGCGAGGAGCACGACCTCTTCTCGCAGGTGCTGCGGCAGGCCGGCGCGGAGGTGCTCGAAGCGCAGGACCTGCTCGCCGGCGTGCTGGCGAACCCGGAGCCACGGCGGCGGCTGCTCGACGAGCTGGAGGCCGAGTACGGCGTCTCCTTCAGCCTGGTGCGCCGGCTCGACGGGCTGCCGCCCCGGGAGCTCGCCGCCGCCCTGATCGAGGGGATCCGCGCCCCGGCCGAGATCTCCGACGCCGGGCGGCTGCAGTTCTTCGAGCTCAACCCGGTGCCCAATTACTTCTTCCAGCGCGACCCCCAGGTGGTGATGGGCAACCGCGTGGTGATCTCCTCGATGGCGACCGGCGCCCGCGAGCGCGAGCCGCTCCTCGCCCGCGCGATCTTCGAGCACGACCCGGCGCTTGTCTCCGCGGGGATCTTCGAGATCGACGTCCCCCCCTCGGGCGCGCCGCAGCACAACCCGCACTTCCCATACCCCAACCTGGAGGGGGGCGACGTGCTGGTGGTGAGCCCGGAGATCGTCCTCGTCGGGCTCTCCGAGCG
The DNA here is from genome assembly GCA_045807625.1 of Thermoanaerobaculia bacterium. Lineage (GTDB taxonomy): Bacteria > Acidobacteriota > Thermoanaerobaculia > Multivoradales > UBA5704 > DATARR01. Next base: position 15,670 of record JBJMHA010000012.1, read on the forward strand.
GACCAACCGGCGGGGGATCGAGACGCTGGCCGAGTACCTGCGCCGGGAGGAGACCTCCTTCCGCCACCTGATCATGGTGGAGCTGCCGCGCCGGCGCTCCTACATGCACCTCGACACCGTCTTCACCCTGATCGACCGCAACCTCTGCCTGGCCTACCTGCCGGTCATCGAGCCGGGAGGGCCGGAGTCGGCGCACGTCTACTCGGTCGACCTCTCCGCTCGCGAGCTGACCTTCACCCTCCGCCCCTCGCTGCTGCGCACGCTGAGCGACCTGGGGATCGAGCTGGAGGTGGTGGCCTGCGGCGGTGCCGCGGAGGCGATCGACCAGCAGCGCGAGCAGTGGACCGACGGCGCCAACGCCTTCGCCATCGCCCCCGGGCTGATCCTGCTCTACCGGCGGAACCACCGGACCATGGACGAGCTGGCGCGGCGCGGCTGGCGGATCCTGGCGGGGGAGGAGGTCGCGGCCGGCAAACACGACCTGCTCGGCGGCGGTCCGGCAGTGATCTCGCTCTGGTCCAACGAGCTGTCGCGCGCCCGGGGCGGCCCCCGCTGCATGACCATGCCGCTGGAGCGGGACCCCCTCTGATCGGGCCCCTTTCGATGAAAACGAATTCCGATTCCGGAGGAGATATGCCCCGCCACCTGATCTCGATCCACGACCTGACCGCCGCGGAGGTGGCCGGTCTCTTCCGCCTCGCCGCGGACGTCAAGGCGAACCGCTCGAAGTACGAAAACCACATGCACCGCAAGACGCTGGGGATGATCTTCGAGAAGTCCTCGACCCGCACCCGCGTCAGCTTCGAGGCGGGGATGGCCCAGATGGGAGGGCAGGCCCTCTTCCTCTCCAGCCGCGATATCCAGCTCGGCCGCGGCGAGCCGATCTCGGACACCGCCCAGGTGCTCTCGCGCTACATCGACGGCATCATGGCCCGCACTTTCGCCCACCAGACCGTGACCGACCTCGCCAGGTACGGCTCGATCCCGGTGATCAACGGCCTCACCGACGACCTCCACCCCTGCCAGGGGCTCACCGACTACTTCACCCTGATGGAGGTCTTCGGCGGCCTCGACGCCCTGCGCGGCCGCAAGCTCGCCTACGTGGGGGACGGCAACAACATGGCCCACTCGCTGATGTTCGGCGCCACCAAGGTGGGGATGGACGTGGCGATCGCCTCGCCCAAGGGGTACGAGGTGAAGGAGCACTACGCCAACCTCGTCCGCCAGGACGCTCAAGGTCCGGGGACCAAGGTGATCCTGACCGACGATCCGGTGGAGGCGGTGAAGGATGCCTCGGCCGTCTACACCGACGTCTGGGCCTCGATGGGGCAGGAGTCCGAGCAGCAGGAGCGGGTGAAGGCCTTCAAGGGGTTCACGGTGGATTCGGCGCTGATGTCCCACGCGCGCAAGGAGGCCGTCTTCCTCCACTGCCTGCCGGCCCACCGCGGCGAGGAGGTCTCGGCCGAGGTCTGCGACGGTCCCCAGAGCCGCATCTTCGACGAGGCGGAGAACCGCCTGCACGTCCAGAAGGCGGTCCTGCTGTGGCTGATGGCGGGGGTGGAGATCTAAAACGGCTCCCGCCTGGGCTCGACATCATTCCATGCGGCAGATGGACCGTCAGCCTTCTCCCGGAGCGAACGGCATACCGCGTGCCCCGAAGGGCAGGCGGTATATTCCGGTCAATGGCCCGCTTGGAGATCACGGCAGGCGGCAGATATCTCAGAATATACCGCATGTCTGGAGCGGCAGGCGGGATTTCAGGTGGAATATGCCTCGAATCGAGAGCGGCATGCGGCCTCAATTCCGGAATATACCGCTTGCTCCGGAGAGCGCGCGGTATATTCCGCGAGGCGGGAGAGGTCATCCGGGAAATAGGCCGCCTGCTTCCCATGATGGATGAGCGAGCCGCCGGGCCATCTCCCGCCACGCCTTCCCCCGGTGGCTCACCGCGCCTTTTTCAGCTCCGGTGAGCTCGGCGAAGGTGAGGTCCGACCCTTCCGGCAGGAAAACCGGGTCCCAACCGAAGCCGTGGGCGCCGCGGCCGGGGAGGACGAGGGTTCCCTCCGTCCTCCCCTCGGCCACGATCTCGCGGTTCGCGTCCTTATAGAGCAGGAAGCAGCGCGCGGAGGCCCGGGGGTCCCCCAGGGCCGCCGCGGCGCGGGCCAGCCCCTCGGCGCCCACCGCCTGGAGCATCCACTTGACGAGCGGGCCGGGGAAGCCGTTCAGGGCGGCGAGGTCGAGCCCCGCCTCCTCGACCACCAGGGGGCCGCCGGCGCGCCGCCACGCCTCTTCCGCCTTCGCCCGCAGGACCTCCAGGTAGTCGAGCGACTGGATCTCCGGCAGGTCCACCTCGACCGCTTCGAGATCCGCTCCCAGGGCGAGGCGGGCCTCGGCGATCTTGCCGGCGTTGCCGGTGACGAGGACGAAGCGGGCAGGGTCCGGCATGTTTTCTCGATACCTCCTGGCGGGGCGTGCCTACTCTAGAGCATTCCTGGCCGCGGCCCCAGCCCGCCTGCTACCATCCGCTCTCCCTTCGGGGGACAGACTGGGAGGATCGGCATGCTCCGCATTTCGGATGAGGTTTTCTTCGCGTGGGACCCGCCCGGGGAGGCGCTCGGTGTCGCCCTGCTGCGCCGGCCGGACCGGTGGATGCCCCTCTCGGAGGCCGGCTTCCTGGCCCTGGAGGCGGTCGCCCGCGTCCGGGCCGGCGACCACGCGGCGATCGCGCGGGAGCTGGAGCGCGCGGGGGTGGCGTCGGCGGCCGCCGGGAGCGCCCTGCGCGACCTGCTCGCCGCGGGGATCGTGGTGGAGACGGAGCGGCCGGCCCAGCGCGACGACTACTACATGCCGATGCTCTATTACCACATGTTCGTCGACCCGCTGAAGGCCGGGGCCTATCTGCGGGCCCTGGAGCGCCAGGTGAAGCCGGGCATGCGGGTGCTCGACGTGGGGGCCGGCACCGGCATCTTCTCGGTGGCGGCGGCGCGGCTGGGCGCCGAGAAGGTCTGGGCGGTCGAGAGCCGTCCGATCCTGGAGACCGGCCGCGCCCTGGCCGAGGAGAACGGCGTCGCCGACCGCATCGAATTCGTGCGCGGCGACCTCTTCGACCCGCAGGTGGCGGCGCGGATCGGCGAAGTCGACCTGGTGGTGAGCGAGTTCATCGGCGACGAGATCTTCGACGAAGAGATCCTGCTCAAGACGGTGTGGATGCGCGACCTCTACCTGGGCGGGCGCGGCGGCCGGCTGCTCCCCCGCGGCCTCGACGCCTACGCCGTTCCTTTCGAGTGCGATCTGGCGGTCAACCGCTACCGCAACCGGATCGACCGGGTGCGGGCGACGGCGAGCCAATTCGGAGTCCGCTCCACGGCGGTGGTCGAGATGGTCGAGCGGGAGGGGCTGCGGAACGACTTCTCCGACCGCCTCTACGCGCAGTCCTACCGGGAGATCGGCGCCGAGGAATTCCGCTTCCTGGGCGAGCCGGTGCTGGTCCAGAGCGCCGACCTCGAGACCTGCGGCCGGGTCTTCTTCCAGAGCCGGCGGGAGCTCGCCATCGACCGCGGCGGCCGCCTGGACGGCGTCCTGCTCTACTTCGTGGCCCACCTGGACGACGAGATCCGGCTCTCCTCGGCGCCCTGGCTCCTGCGCACCCACTGGCCGCAGGTCCTCTACCTGCGGCAGGGGGAGCGCCGGGTCGCGCCCGGCGACACCGCGAGCCTGGCCATCGCCTACACCGGCGGCCGCGGCTTCACCGTCTCGCTGCGTTAACCGGGCTGGCCCGGCGCGTTGATCTTGAGCGGGCAGGTGCCCGTGCGGGGGGCGTTGTCGTCCGTGAGCCAGTACTGCTTCCACTCCCGGCCCACCGGATCCCCGTAGATGGTGAAATCGGGGGAGACGTCGACGAGGTCGTAGTGGCGGACGGCTTGGCGGATGTCCCGCCGGATGGCCTCCGCCCCCGGCGCGTGACCCACGATGCCGTCGAGGTTCGCGTGGGTCTGCATGACGAGGAACATTCCCCGCTTGCTGCCCCGGCTGAGCCGCTGCCGGTAGGCCGTGCCGTGCCCGTTGATGAACCACGGCTCGCCCGCGAAGCAGAACTGCCACAGCGGGTGATCGATATCCGCCGGGATGGTCTCCGGCCATGGGGTAGGATCGCAGTCGTGGAGGGATTGCAGGAGGGCCCAGAAGGTGGCCTCCTGCTCGGCCGCGTCGAGGTCCGGCGCGATGTCGACGAAGACGATGAGCGCCGGGCGGCCGCCGATGGAAGGGGCCAGGGCCTGGAAGGCGAGCAGGGTGCGCGCGAGCTCCAGCGGATGGGCGATCTCCTCGCGGGTCACGTAGGAGTAGCGGAGCTTTCCCCGCTTCTCCGCGACGACGCCGAAGGTGCACGGATGGGGCCGGCTCTCGCTGACCAGGAACTCGTTGAAGTCCCGGTAGTGCTCCTGGGCCCAGGCCGGCGCGGAGGGCCCGCCGTCCGGGAGGACCAGCATCCCGTCCTGCTGGACGAGCAGTCGAGGGGTAACGGCTTGCTCCATGAAACCAGTCTCCATTCAAATCCTTGGGAAGAGATGTCGGCGGGCCCCCGGCTGCACCTCACCTAGGAATAGGTGCCCGTCCTCCGGCAAAGCGGGACCGGGGATGGCCGCGCCTTCGCCGACTCACTCAGGCGGTCTCCCGGCACTCTCCCTCTGGAAGGAAGCAACCTCCACAGCACGGGACCGTTGGGAAGTAATGAATAAAGAGAACGTTGAAAATATCTATCGCCTCTCCCCCGTCCAACAGGGCATGTTGTTCCATACCCTCTACGCCCCGGGGGAGGGTGTCTACTTCGAGCAGTTCACCCAGCCTGCGGCCGCCGGTTTCGACCTCGCCGCCTTCACGCGCGTCTGGCAGGAGCTGGTGGACCGGAATCCGGTCCTGCGGACCTCGTTCGTCTGGGAAGGGGTGGAGGAGCCGATCCAGGTCGTTCACCGGCGGGTGGCGCTGCCCGTCGAGGTCCTGGACTGGCGCGGCGTCCCGGAGGAGGAGCAGCGGGCCCGGCTGCGGGCCCTCCTGGAGGAGGAGCGGCGGCGGGGCTTCGACCTCTCCGCGGCACCCCTGCTGCGCTTCGACGTCATCCGGCTGCGCGACGATCTCCATCAACTGGTCTGGAATTATCACCACCTGCTGCTCGACGGCTGGTCGGCTGGTCTCCTGCTCCAGGAGGCCGGCGCCCTGTACCCCCTCGCGGCCGCCGGCCGGCCGCTCCAAGTCCAGCAGCGCCGTGCGTTCCGCGACTACGTCGCCTGGCTGCGCCAGCAGGACTTGGCGCAGGTCGAGGGGTACTGGCGGCGGGTGCTCGGCGGCTTCACCACCCCCACGCCGCTGAGCGTGGACCGCCCCGCCAGCCCCGCCGGCGGGAAACGCGAGGACCTCGGCCGCGACACCAGGATGGTCCTCCTGCCGGAGGCGGAGACCGAGGCGCTGAAGGCCTGGGCGCGGCAGAGCCGGCTCACCTTGAGCACGGTCGTGCAGGGGGCCTGGGCGCTGGTGCTCTCCCGCTACAGCGGCGAGGACGACCTCGTCTTCGGGCTGACGGTCTCCGGGCGCCCGCCGGGGCTGCCCGGTGTGGAGGCGATGCTGGGGTGCTTCATCAACACGCTGCCGGTCCGCATGCGGGTGCCGGCCGGCGAGCGGGCGCTGCCTTGGCTGCAAACGCTCCAGGCGGAGCAGAACGAGTTGCGCCGGTTCGAGCACAGCCCCCTGGTGCAGGTGCTGGGGTGGTCCGACGTGGCGCGCCCGGCGCCGCTGTTCGAGAGCATCTTCGTCTTCGAGGGGTTCGCGGAGGTCTCCCACGAGGCGGTGTTCCAGCGCACCAACTATCCGCTCACCCTGGTGGCCGCTCCGGACCGGGAGATGGTGCTGCGGATCGACTACGACCGCGCGCGCTTCGAGCCGGCGGCGGTCGAGCGCCTGCTGGGGCACCTCAAATCCGCGCTCCTGGCCTTCGCCGCCGATCCCGACCGCCGGCTGGGGGAGATCGACGTTCTTCAGCCGGCCGAGAGGAATCAGCTCCTGTCGGAGTGGAACCGTCCGGAGGTCCGCTTCGAGAGCCCGCTCTGTCTGCACCGGATCTTCGAGGCCCAGGCGGCGCGGACGCCCGGGGCTCCGGCCGTGACCTTCGAGGGGGAGAGCCGCACCTACGGCGAGCTGAACGCGCGGGCGAACCGGGTGGCCCACCGCCTGCGGCGGCTGGGGGTGGGGCCGGAGTCGCGGGTTGGCCTGTGTGTGGACCGCTCCTTCGAGCTGGTGGAAGGATTGCTGGGCATCCTCAAGGCCGGCGGCGCCTACGTGCCGCTCGACCCCCGGTACCCCTCCTCTCGCCTTTCGTATATTGCCGAGGATTCCGGGATCGAGGTGGTGGTCACGACGGAGGATCTGCGCGAGCTGGTGCCGGGCGTCGAGGCGTTCTGTCTGAGCGAGACCGGTGAGGAGAGCGAGGAGAATCCGCCGTCCGCGGCAGGCCCCGAAAACCTTGCCTACGTCATCTACACCTCGGGCTCGACCGGCAAGCCCAAGGGCTCTCTGATCACCCACCGCAACGTGGCGCGGTTGTTCGCGGCCACTGAGGAGCACTTCCATTTCGATGAGCGGGACGTCTGGTCGCTGTTCCACTCCTTCGCCTTCGACTTCTCGGTGTGGGAGATCTGGGGGGCGCTGCTCTACGGCGGCCGGCTGGTGGTGGTGCCGTACTGGGTGAGCCGCTCGCCGGAGGCGTTCCACGAGCTGCTGGTCCGAGAGAAAGTGACGGTGCTCAACCAGACCCCCTCGGCCTTCCGCCAGCTCGCGCAGGCGGACGGGGAGAGAGGAGGGGAGCTGGCGCTGCGCTACGTGGTCTTCGGCGGCGAGGCCCTGGAGCTGTCGAGCCTGGCGCCGTGGTTCGACCGGCATGGGGACGAGAAGCCGCTGCTGGTCAACATGTACGGCATCACCGAGACGACGGTCCACGTGACCTACCGGGAGGTGCGGCGGGCGGACCTGGCGGCGGTAGGCAAGAGCCCGGTGGGGGTGGCCGGGGAGATGTACGTGGCCGGCGCGGGGGTGGCGCGCGGATATCTGGGCCGTCCGGACCTGACGGCGGAGCGCTTCGTTCCGGACCCGTTCGGCGGGACCGGGGAGCGGCTGTACCGCTCGGGAGATCTCGCCCGCTGGCTGGACGGCGGCGACCTGGAGTACCTGGGGCGGATCGACCATCAGGTGAAGATCCGGGGCTTCCGCATCGAGCTGGGGGAGATCGAGGCGGTGCTGGGCTCTCACCCCGGAGTGCGCGAGGCGGTGGTGCTGCCGCGCGAGGACGGCTCCGGGGACCGGCGGCTGGTGGGCTATGTCGTCCCTCGCGAGAGCGGGATCGACGTCGCCGACCTGCGCGAGCATCTCAAGGACCGGTTGCCGGATTACATGGTCCCCTCGGCGCTGGTGGAGATCCCGTCGGTCCCCCTCACCGCGCACGGCAAGGTGGACCGCAAGGCGCTGCCCGATCCCGCCGAGACGGTGACCCCAGTGGAGAAGGGCTTTGATCCGCCGCGCACGCCGGCCGAGGAGCTGGTGGCGGGGATCTGGTCGGAGGTGCTGCGGGTGGAGCGGGTGGGCCGGGAGGACAGCTTCTTCGATCTCGGCGGCCATTCGCTGCTGGCCACCCGGGTGCTGTCGCGCCTGCGCGAGGTGCTCGGGGTCGACCTGCCGCTGCGGGTGCTGTTCGAGTCGCCGACGGTGGCGGAGCTGGCCGCGCGGACCGAGGAGGTCCGGCATATCGATCTGCCTCCGCTCGCGCCGGGACCCCGGGCCGGCGATCTGCCGCTGTCGTTCTCCCAGGAGCGTCTCTGGTTCCTGGAACAGCTCCAGCCGGGCACGGCGGTCTACCACATCCCCAACACCGTGCGGATGATGGGCAGGCTCGACGTCGGAGCCCTGAGCCGGTCGCTGGCCGAGGTGGTCCGCCGCCACGAATCTCTGCGCACCGTCTTCGCCGTGCGGGGTGGCCGGCCGGTGCAGGTGATCCGCGAGGATCTCCAGCCGGCCCTGCCTCTGGCCGACCTCTCGGGGCTATCCGATCCGAAAGCGGAGATCCGCCGCCTCTCGGCCGTAATCTCGCTCCGGCCATTCGATCTGGCTGCGGGACCGCTGCTGCGCCCGGCGCTGCTAAGGCTGGGCGAGGGCGAGCACGTCCTGTTGCTCACCTTCCACCACATCGTCGCGGACGCCTGGTCCCTGGAGGTGCTGCTGCGCGAGCTGGCCACGCTCTACGCCGCCTTCTCCCAGGGCCGCCCTTCCCCCCTACCGGAGCTGCCGGTGCAGTACGCCGATTTCGCGCTCTGGCAGCGGAGCTGGCTCCACGGCGACATCCTGGCGGAGCAGCTCGCCTACTGGCGCGAAAGGCTGGCCAAGGTACCGGTGCTTCAGCTCCCGGGCGACCGGCCCCGTCCGGCCCTCCAGAGCTACCACGGCTCGATGGTCCCCTTCGTTCTCCCCGAGACGCTCTCCGCCGCGGTGCGCGTCTTCGCCAGGGCCCAGGGCGCGACGGTCTTCATGGTCCTGCTCGCGGCCTACGAGGCGCTGCTCGCGCGCTGCTCCGGCCAGGAGGACTTCGCGGTGGGCTCGCCCGTGGCGGGCCGCGACCGCCGCGAGATCGAAGGGCTGATCGGCTTCTTCATCAACACCCTCGTCCTGCGCTCCTCCCTGGGAGAGGGCCTCGACGCCGCGAAGCTACTGGGCCGGGTGCGCGCGGCGGCTCTGGAGGGGTACGCGCATCAGAGCGTGCCCTTCGAGCGCATCGTCCAGGAGCTGGCCCCCGAGCGCAACCTGAGCCATCCGCCGCTGTTCCAGGTGATGCTCGCCTTCCAGAGCCTCGGCACCGAGGCCCTGGAGCTCCCGGGGCTGACCCTGGCCCCCCAGAGTGACGAGTTCCCGGTCTCCAAGTTCGACCTCACCCTGACCGCCTTCGACTCCGGCTCCCAGGTCTTCGGCCAGTGGGTCTACAGCACGGCGCTGTTCGACCGCGAGACGGTGGAGCGCTGGTCGCGCTATTTCCAGGTGCTGCTGGAGGGGCTGGTGGCGAATCCCGCCCAGCGGGTCTCGGAGCTGCCGCTGCTGACGGCTCCCGAGCGGGAGCAGATCCTCGTCGAGTGGAACCGTCCGCCGGTGGACTACCCCGACGAGGGCTTCGTCCATCAGCTCTTCGAGGTCCAAGTCGAGAAAACCCCCGATGCCGTCGCGGTGGTCTTCGAAGGGGAGAGCCTGACCTACCGGGAGCTCAACGCGCGGGCGAACCGCCTGGCGCGCCACCTGCGGCGGCGGGGAGCGGGGCCGGAGGTGCTGGTGGGCATCCGCGCCGAGCGCTCCTTCGAGATGGTGGTGGGCTTGATGGCGATCCTCAAGGCGGGGAGCGCCTACCTGCCGCTCGATCCCTCGCTGCCGGCGGACCGTCTGAGCTACATGATGGAGGACGCCGGAATCGGGCTTCTCGTTACCGAGGAGATGCCCGATTGCGGCGAGGAATCGGCGGAGAACCTGGCGGTCCCGGTCCTGCCGGACCACCCCGCCTACGTCATCTACACCTCCGGCTCGACGGGGCAGCCGAAGGGGGTGGTGGTCTCCCACCGCGCCCTGGGCAACCGCCTCCAGTACGCCCGGGCAGGGGACGTGCTGGCGGCCGACGCCTTCCTCCAGAAGACGACGATCAGCTTCGACGTCTCGCTGCTGGAGATCTTCGCTCCGCTGGTGATCGGCGGCCGGACGGTGCTGGCGAAGCCGGGCGGCCAGCAGGACCCGGAATACTTGGTGCGGCTCATCCAGGAGCAGCGGATCACCTATACCTCGTTCCCGCCGTCGCTGCTTCTCGCCCTGCTCGAGCAGGGGAGCTTCGACCGCTGCGATGGCCTGCGGGTGGTCATCACCGGCGGGGAGACGGTCCCGGCGGTGCTGCCGGGGCAGTTCTACGGACACCTCCCAGGAGCCAGTCTGCTCAACCGGTACGGCCCGACCGAGGCCACGATCTCGGTCACCTCCTGGCTCTGCGAACGGGACGTCACGCCGCACACGCTGCCGATCGGCCGGCCCACGGCGAAGGCGCGGATCTATCTGCTCGACGCCAATCTCCAGCCGGTGCCGGCGGGGATCACGGGGGAGATCTTCCTGGGTGGGATCTGCGTGGCGCGTGGCTATCTGCGCCGGCCCGACCTCACGGCGGAGCGGTTCGTCCCCGATCCCTTCGAGGGTGAGGGAGAGCGGCTCTACCGCACGGGAGACTTGGCGCGCTACCGCCCGGACGGCGCCATCGAGTTCGTGGGGCGCGTCGACCAGCAGGTGAAGATCCGCGGCTTCCGGGTCGAGCTGGGGGAGATCGAGGCCGCTCTCGCCCGCCATCCGGCGGTGCAGGAGGTGGCGGTGATCGACCGCGAGGACGGCCCCAGCCGGAGCCTGGCCGCCTATCTGGTCTTCCATTCCGGAGAGGCGGCCGGGGAGGGCGAGCTGCGGGGCTTCCTGCTGGAGAGCCTGCCGGCCTGGATGGTGCCGGCCAACTTCGTGGTCCTCGAAGCCCTGCCCCTCTCGCCCACCGGCAAGGTGGACCGCAAGGCGCTGCCGGAGCCTCGGCGGGAGGCGAGCGCGGCGGAATTCGAGGCGCCCCAGGGTCCGGTCGAGGAGATCCTGGCGGCGATCTACGGCGGCGTCCTGGGCCTGGAGCGGGTGAGCCGGACGGGGGACTTCTTCGAGTTGGGCGGTCACTCGCTGCTGGCCACCCAGGTGGTGGCGCGGGTGCGCCAGGCGCTCGGCGTCGACCTCGCGTTGCGCCAGCTCTTCGAGAGCCCTACCGTGAAGGGCTTGGCCGCCCAGGTCCAGTCCGCCGGGCTCGCGGCGCCGCCGATCGTGCCGGTGCCGCGCGGAGGGGATCTGCCGCTCTCCTTCGCCCAGGAGCGGCTCTGGTTTCTCGATCAGCTCCAGCCGGGCTCGCCGGTCTACAACATGCCGGCGGCGGTGCGGTTGCGGGGGAGGCTGGACCTCGACGCCCTGCGCCGGAGCCTCCAGACGGTGGTGGACCGGCACGAGTCGCTGCGGACGACCTTCGCCGTCCGCGGCGGCCGGGCCGTCCAGGTCATCGCTCCGGAGCTGACCGTGCGGATGCCGGTCGTCGATCTCCGGGGGCTGCCAGGCGAATCCCTGGTAGAGACTCTGGCGACCGAGGAGCGCGCCCGGCCCTTCGATCTCGCCAAGGGCCCGCTGCTTCGCGCCACGCTGCTGAAGTCCGGAGAGGAGGATCACGCCGTCCTGCTGACTTTGCACCACATCATCACCGATGGCTGGTCGATGGGGGTGCTGGTCCAGGAGATCGGAGAGCTCTACCGGGCCTTCGTGACGGGTTCCGCGCCGTCGCTACCGGAGCTTGCCATCCAGTACGCGGACTTCGCGGTCTGGCAGCGGGGCTGGATGAGCGGCGAGATCCTGGAAGACCAGCTCGGCTACTGGCAGCAACAGCTTGCGAGTCTCCCTCCGCTGCTGGAGCTGCCGACCGACCGTCCGCGTCCGGCGGTGCAGACCTTCCGCGGCGGCCGGCATTGGACGCCGCTGCCGGCCTCCTTGTCCCAGGGGCTGCGGGACCTCTGCAGGGCCGAGGGAGCCACGCTGTTCATGGGGCTGCTGGCGGCCTTCCAGTCGCTCCTGCACCTCTATTCGCGGCAGGACGATCTCGCGGTGGGCTCTCCTGTGGCGGGCCGGAGCCGTTTGGAGACGGAGCCGCTGATCGGCTTCTTCGTCAACAATCTGGTCCTGCGCGGGGATCTCGCCGGCAACCCCGGTTTCCGCCGGCTCCTGGCCCAGGCGAGGGAGGTGACGCTCGGGGCCTACGCGCATCAGGACCTGCCGTTCGAGAAGCTGGTGGAGGAGCTGGGTGGAGAGCGCGACCTCAGCCACGCGCCGCTGTTTCAGGTGGCATTGGTCCTTCAGAACACACCGCGGCAGACGCTGGAGCTTCCGGGCGTGACCCTCTCCCGGGCCGCCGCCGAGGGGGGTACCTCGAAGTTCGACCTCACGCTCAACGTCCTGGAGACGGAGGACGGCCTGGGGCTGATGTGGGCGTTCAACCGCGACCTCTTCGATGCCTCGACAGTTTCGCGGATGGCCGGCCATTTCGAGGCCCTGCTCTCCGGCTTTGTCGCGGATCCGGACCGGGGCGTCGAGGACCATGCCATTCTGGGCGTGGAGGAGCGCCGTCAGCTCCTGGCCTGGAGCGCCACCGGGGAGAGCGAGCCGGCGGTGCTGCTCCACGAGATCCTGGAAGCCCAGGCCCGGCGCATCCCGGACCGTCCGGCCGTGATCTCTCCAGAGGGAAGCTTTACCTACGGCGAGCTGAACGCCCGCGCCAACGGGCTGGCCCACCGGCTGCGGCGGCTGGGAGTAGGGCCGGAGGTCCGGGTGGGGCTCTTGATGGAGCGCTCGCTGGAGATGGTGACCGGGCTGTTCGGCATCCTCAAGGCCGGAGGAGCCTACGTACCGCTCGATCCCGCCCATCCGGAGGACCGCGTCGCCTGGGTGCTGGCCGACGCCGGGATCTCCCTCCTGTTGACGCAGCCTCACCTGCTCGACCGGGTGCCGACGGGCGTGGAGGCGCTCTGTCTGGAAGACCCCGCCTCGGCGGCGGAGACGCCGTGGAGCGGAGTGACGGCGGACAACCTTGCCTACGTGATCTACACCTCGGGCTCGATGGGCCGGCCCAAGGGTGTGCTGGTGCCGCACCGGGGGCTGGGCAACCTCTCGGTAGCCCAGGCGCGGTTGTTCCAGGTGGACGAGGAGAGCCGGATCCTCCAGTTCGCCTCGCTCTCCTTCGATGCCTCGGTGGCCGAGATCGCCCTGGCCGTGCGGGCGGGGGCGGCCCTCTGCCTGCCGCCGAAGAGCGCTCTTCTTCCTGGCGCTGAGCTCGTGGAGCTGCTGCGCCGGTGGGAGATCTCGAAGGTCACTCTTCCCCCGTCCGTGGCCTCGGCGTTGCCCTCGCGGGACTTCCCGGCCCTGCGGACTTTGGTGGTGGCGGGAGAGGCCTGCGCGCCCGAGGTGGCGGAGAGCTGGGCGGACGGCCGGCTGTTCCTCAACGCCTACGGCCCCACCGAGACGACGGTCTGTGCCACGGTGGGAGCCTACGCGCCGGGCAGCGGCCGGCTCTCCCTGGGGACGGCCATCTCCGGGGTCACCGTCTACGTAGTGGATTCCGCGCTGGAGCTCTCCCCTCTGGGCATTCCCGGCGAGCTGTGCATCGGCGGCATCGGAGTCGTGCGGGGGTACTCGGGCCGTCCGGACCTGACGGCCGGGCGCTTCGTGCCCGATCCGTTCTCGGCGGAGCCGGGAGCGCGGCTCTACCGCTCGGGGGACCTCGCCCGCTTCCGGGCCGATGGGACGCTCGACTTCCTGGGTCGCATCGACCAGCAGGTCAAGATCCGCGGCTTCCGCATCGAGCCGGGAGAGGTCGAGAGCGTCCTGCTGCGCCATCCGGCGGTGGCCGAGGCGGTGGTGCTGGCCCGCGAGGAGGGCCGGGCCGAGCGCCGGCTGGTGGCCTACCTGGTGCTCCGGGAGGAGACCGCCGTGGACTGGCGGGGCTTCCTCGCCCAGTCGCTGCCCGACTACATGGTCCCCTCGGCCTTCGTCCTCCTGCCGGACCTGCCGCGGACCACCAGCGGCAAGGTGGACCGCCGGGCCCTCCCCGCGCCGGCTCTGAGGACAGAAGGGTTCGCTGAGCCTCAGACGCCTTTGGAGATCTTCCTGGCGGACCTCTGGAAAGAGGTGCTGGGCGTCGAGGCCGTGGGCCTGCATGACGACTTCTTCGCCCTGGGCGGCAGCTCGATCACCGGCGCGCTGTTCGTCAACCAGCTCCAGGAGAAGCTCGCCGAGATCGTCCACGTGGTGATCATGTTCGACGCTCCCACGGTGGCGCGTCTGGCGGCCTACCTCCGCGAGCACTACCGGGAGGCCGTGGCCCGGCTGTTCGGGCCCGAGGAGGTGGGCGGCACCGAGGCCGCCTCCCTCCAGAGGGTGGACGAGGCGCGGGTGGCCGAGATGCTGCGGGTCGTCGAGCCGCTGGCTCCCGCCGTCCAGACCGGACCGAAGAACCCGCCGGCCGTCTTCGTCCTCTCGCCGCCGCGCTCGGGCTCGACCCTGTTCCGGGTCATGCTCGCCGGCCACCCGGGCCTGTTCGCTCCGCCGGAGCTGGAGCTTCTCTCCTTCAACACCCTCACCGAGCGGCGGGAGGCCTTCGGCGAGCGCTTCAGCTTCTGGCTGGAAGGCGCGACCCGGGCGGTGATGGAGGTCCGGGGCTGTGACGCGGAAAAGGCCGAACGGCTGATGGCGGGCTTCGAGGCGGAGGGGTGGACCACCCAGGCCTTCTACCGCCAGCTCCAGGAGTGGATCGGCGGCCGGCTGCTGGTCGACAAGACCCCCTCCTACGCCCTGGACCTCAACATCCTCGAACGAGCCGAGGAGACCTTCGAGGATGCCCGCTACGTCCACCTGCTGCGCCATCCGTATGGGATGATCCGCTCCTTCGAGGAGGCCAAGCTCGACCAGGTCTTCTTCCGCCACCCGCACTCGTTCTCCCGTCGGGAGCTGGCCGAGCTGATCTGGCTGGTGAGCCAGCGCAACATCCTGCGCTTCCTGGAGGGGGTTCCGCCGGAGCGCCAGCTCCGGGTGCGCTTCGAGGACCTGGTGGCCGAGCCGGCGGCGCGGCTGGAGGAGGTCTGCGCCTTCCTGGGAGTGGAATTCCGTCCGGAGATGGCGGCGCCCTACGAGGACAAGCAGCGGCGGATGACCGACGGTCTGCACTCCTGGTCGCGCATGCTGGGGGACGTCAAGTTCCACGAGCACTCGGGGGTGGACGCCTCCGTCGCCGAGAAGTGGAAGACCGAATACAAGGAGGACTTCCTGGGCGAGCCCACCTGGGAGACCGCGGAGGCTCTGGGCTATCCACGCCGGGACGCGCGGTGGGTTCCGCTGGTGGCTCACCCCCGGCAACCTGGAGAGGCCCTGCCGCTCTCCTTCGCCCAGGAGCGTCTCTGGTTCCTCGATCAGCTCCAGCCCGGCTCGCCGGTCTACAACATGCCGGCGGCGGTCCGGTTGCGGGGCAGGCTGGAAGTCCGCGGCTTCCACCGGAGCCTGGGCGAGATCGTGCGCCGTCATGAGGCGCTCCGCACCCGCTTCGCCATCCAGGACGGCCGGGCTGTCCAGGTGGTCGCTCCCGAGCTCTCCGTGCCGCTGCCGGTCGTCGATCTCCAAGGCGTCCCCGGCCCGGCGCGCGAGCGTCTCGTCGAGAGGCTCGCGCGGGAGGAGCGCCGGCGCCCCTTCGATCTCGCCGCCGGCCCCCTGCTGCGGGCCACGCTGCTGCGGTCGGCCACGGAGGAGGGGGAGGAGGAGCACGTCGCCCTGCTGACCCTCCACCACATCGTCTCGGACGGCTGGTCGATGGGGGTGCTGGTGGGGGAGATCGCGGAGCTCTACCGCGCCTTCGCCACCGGCTCGGCGCCCTCGCTGCCGGAGCTGCCGGTCCAGTACGCGGACTTCGCGCTCTGGCAGCGGGAGCAGTTGAGCGGCGAGACGCTGGAGACGCAGCTCGGCTACTGGCGGGACCGGCTCGCCGGCCTGCCGCCGCTTCTCGAGCTGCCCACGGACCGGCCGCGCCCGGCGCTGCAGGCCTTCCGCGGCGGACGTCGGTGGGCCCTCCTCCCCGCCGCGCTGGAGCAGGGCCTGCGGGGGGTGTGCCGGGAGGCGGGGGCCACCCTGTTCATGGGGCTGCTGGCGGCCTTCCAGTCGCTCCTGCACCTCTACTCGCGGCAGGACGATCTCGCGGTCGGCTCGCCGGTCGCCGGCCGGAGCCGGCGGGAGACCGAGCCGCTGATCGGCTTCTTTGTCAACAACCTGGTCCTGCGCGGGAGCTTCGCCGGCAACCCCGGCTTCCGCCGGCTCCTGAGAGAGACCCGGGAGGCGGTGCTCGGAGCCTTCCGCCATCAGGACATGCCGTTCGAGAAGCTGGTCGAGGAGCTGGCGGGAGAGCGCAACCTCGGCCACGCCCCCCTGTTCCAGGTCATGCTGGTGCTGCAGAACACCCCCCGGCAGGACCTGGCCCTGCCCGGCATGACGCTCTCGCGGGTCGACCTCGAAGGCACCACGTCCAAGTTCGACGTCACGCTCAACGCGCAGGAGGCGGGGGGCGGTCTGGGCCTTCTCTGGGCGTTCAACCGCGACCTCTTCGACGCCGCCACGATCGCGCGCATGGCCGGCCATTTCGAGGCCCTGCTCTCCGGCTTCCTGGCCGATCCGGACCGGGGCGTCGAGGATTGCGCCATCCTGGGCGCGGAGGAGCGCCGTCAGCTCCTGGCCTGGAGCGCCTCGGGAGCGAGCGAGCCGGCGGTACTGCTCCACGAGATTCTGGAAGAGCAGGCGCGGCGCATCCCGGACCGTCCGGCGGTGATCTCCCAGGAGGGGAGCTTCACCTACGGCGAGCTGAACGCCCGCGCCAACGGTCTGGCCCACCGGCTGCGGCGGCTGGGGGTGGGGCCGGAGGTCCGGGTGGGGCTGCTGATGGAGCGCTCGCTGGAGATGGTGACCGGCCTCTTCGGCATCCTCAAGGCCGGAGGCGCCTACGTGCCGCTCGACCCCGCCCATCCGGAGGACCGCCTCGCCTGGGTGCTGGAGGATGCAGGGATCTTCCTCCTGCTGACGCAAGCCCATCTGCTCGACCGGGTACCGGAAGGGGTGGAGGCCCTCTGCCTGGAGGACTCCTCCTCGGCTGTGGAGACGCCGTGGAGCGGGATCTCGGCGGACAACCTCGCCTACGTGATCTACACCTCGGGCTCGACGGGCCGGCCCAAGGGGGTGCTGGTGCCGCACCGGGGCTTGAACAACCTCTCGACAGCCCAGGTAGAGCGCTTCCAGGTGGGCGAGGAGAGCCGGATTTTGCAGTTCGCCTCGCTCTCCTTCGACGCCTCGGTGGCCGAGATCGCCCTTTCGGTGCGGGTGGGAGCGGCGCTCTGCCTGCCGCCGAAGAGCGCGCTGCTGCCCGGAGCCGAGCTGGTGGAGCTGCTGCGCCGGTGGGAGATCTCGAAGGTGACGCTGCCGCCTTCGGTGGCCTCGACGCTGCCGTCGCGGGATTTCCCGGTCCTGCGGACCCTGGTGGTGGCGGGGGAGGCCTGCGCGCCCGAGGTGGCGGAGAGCTGGGCGCAGGGCCGGCTGTTCCTCAACGCCTACGGTCCCACCGAGACGACCGTCTGCGCCACGGTGGGCGCCTATGTGCCCGGAAGCGGCCGGCTTTCCCTGGGCACGGCCATCTCCGGCGTCACCGTCCATGTGGTGGATGCCAATTTTGAGCTCTCTCCCTTGGGTGTTCCGGGGGAGCTCTGCATCGGCGGCATCGGGGTGGTGCGGGGGTACTCGGGCCGTCCGGACCTGACGGCCGAGCGCTTCGTGCCCGACCCGTTCTCGGCGGCGCCGGGAGCGCGCCTCTACCGCTCCGGGGACCTCGCCCGCTTCCGGGCCGACGGCACGCTCGACTTCCTGGGCCGCATCGATCAGCAGGTCAAGATCCGCGGCTTCCGCATCGAGCCGGGGGAGATCGAGAGCGCCCTGCTGCGCCATCCGGCGGTGGCCGAGGCGGTGGTGCTGGCCCGGGAGGACGGCCGGGCCGAGCGCCGGCTGGTGGCCTACCTGGTGCTCCGGGAGGAGACTGCCGTGGACTGGCGCGGCTTCCTCACCCAGTCGCTGCCGGAGTACATGGTCCCCTCGGCCTTCGTCCTCCTGCCGGACCTGCCGCGAACCACCAGCGGCAAGGTGGACCGCCGGGCCCTGCCCGCGCCGGCTCTGAGGACAGAAGGGTTTGCCGCGCCCCAGACCCCGCTGGAGATCTTCCTGGCCGATCTCTGGAAGGAGGTGCTGGGAGTCGAGGCGGTGGGCCTCAACGACGACTTCTTCGCCCTCGGCGGCAGCTCGATCACCGGCGCGCTGTTCGTCAACCAGCTCCAGGAGAAGCTCGCCGAGATCGTCCACGTGGTGATCATGTTCGACGCTCCCACGGTGGCGCGTCTGGCGGCCTACCTGCGCGAACACTACCGGGAGGCCGTGGCCCGGCTGTTCGGGCCCGGGGAGGTAGGCGGCGTCGAGGCCGTCTCTCTCCAAAGAGTGGACGAGGCGCGGGTGGCGGAGATGCTGCGGGTCGTCGAGCCCCTGGCTCCCGCCGTCCAGACCGGACCGAAGAACCCGCCCGCCGTCTTCGTCCTCTCGCCGCCGCGCTCGGGCTCGACTCTCTTCCGGGTCATGCTCGCCGGCCACCCGGGCCTCTTCGCCCCACCGGAGCTGGAGCTGCTCTCCTTCAACACCCTCACCGAGCGGCGGGAGGCCTTCGGCGAGCGCTTCAGCTTCTGGCTGGAAGGCGCGACCCGGGCGGTGATGGAGGTCCGGGGCTGCGGCGCGGAGGAGGCCGAACGGCTGATGGAAGGCTTCGGAGCCGAGGGCTGGACCACTCAAGCGTTCTACCGTCAGCTCCAGGAGTGGATCGGCGGCCGGCTGCTGGTGGACAAGACCCCCTCCTACGCCCTGGACCTCAACATCCTCCAGCGGGCCGAGGAGACGTTCGAGGATGCCCGCTACGTCCACCTGCTGCGCCACCCCTACGGGATGATCCGCTCCTTCGAGGAGGCCAAGCTCGATCAGGTCTTCTTCCGCCACCCGCACTCGTTCTCCCGTCGGGAGCTGGCCGAGCTGATCTGGCTGGTGAGCCAGCGCAACATCCTGCGCTTCCTGGAGGGGATTCCCGCGGAGCGCCAGCTCCGGGTGCGCTTCGAGGACCTGGTGGCCGAGCCGGCGGCGCGGCTGGCGGAGGTCTGCGCCTTCCTGGGGGTGGAATTCCGTCCGGAGATGGCGGCCCCCTACGAGGACAAGCAGCGGCGGATGACCGACGGCCTGCACGCCTGGTCGCGCATGCTGGGCGACGTCAAGTTCCACGAGCACTCGGGGGTGGACGCCGCGGTCGCGGAGAAGTGGAAGTCCGAGTACAAGGAGGACTTCCTGGGCGAGCCCACCTGGGAAACCGCGATGGCGCTCGGTTATGCCGGCGAGCGGGCGGGGGTGGGCCTGGCGCCCATCGAGCCGGGCGGATGGCGGGAGGGGGAGCCGCTGCCGCTCTCCTTCGCCCAGGAGCGGCTCTGGTTCTTCGAGCAGATGGAGCCGGGGACCCCGGTCTACCACATCCCCACGGCCGTCCGCCTCGCCGGCCGGCTCGACGTGGTGGCGCTCGAAACCGCCCTCGGGGAGGTGGTCCACCGCCACGCCTCCCTGCGGACCACCTTCGCCGCGGCCGAGGGCAGGCCCGTCCAGATCGTCGCGGCCCCGGCCGGCTGGCGCCTGCCGGTGATCGATCTCGCGGGGCTGTCCGGCGAGCGGCGCGAGGCGGAGGCCCGCTCCCGGGCCCGCGAGCTGGTACGCCAACCCTTCGATTTCAGCCGCGGGCCGTTGCTGCGGGCCGCGCTCCTGCGCCTGGAGGCGGAGGAGCACGTGACCGTCTTCGTCATGCATCACATCGTGAGCGACGGCTGGTCCATGGGGGTGCTGATGCGCGAGGTGACCGCGCTCTACGGCGCCTGCCTGCAAGGCCGTCCCTCGCCGCTCCTCGAGCTGCCCGTCCAGTATCCGGACTACGCCCTCTGGCAGCGGCGCTGGCTGCGGGAGGAGAGGCTGGAGGGCGAGATCTCCTTCTGGAAGGAGACCCTCGGCGGGGCTCCCCTGCTGGAGCTCCCCACCGACCGTCCCCGACCGCCCTTCCAGGGTTACCGGGGGGGCAAGGAGCCGTTCTCCCTGGGGGCCGGTCTCGCGGGCTCCCTCGCCGCCCTCGGTCGAGCGCAGGGGGCCACGCCGTTCATGGTCCTGCTCGCCGGTTTCGCCGCCCTGCTGGCCCGCTACTCCGGCCAGGAGGACGTCTCCATCGGCTCGCCGGTGGCCAACCGGAGCCGCGCCGAGACCGAGCCGCTCATCGGCTTCCTGGTCAACACCCTCGTCTTCCGGACGGACCTCTCCGGCGGCGCCGGCTTCCGCGAGCTGCTGGGCCGGGTGCGCCGGACGGCCCTGGCCGCCTACGCCCACCAGGAGCTGCCGTTCGAGCGGGTGGTGGAGGAGGTGAGCCCGCGGCGCGACCTGAGCGTCTCGCCGCTCTTCCAGGTCATGCTGCTTTTCCAGCAGGGGTCCCGCCAGACGCTGGATCTCCCCGGCGTCCGCCTCTCCCGGATGAGCCTGGAGGGGGACGCGGTCCTGTTCGATCTCACCCTGTCCTTCGCCGAGGCCGCCGCCGGTCTGGCCGGCGTCGTGGAATACAGCCGCGACCTGTTCGATCCCGCCACCGCGAGGCGGCTGGCCGGCCACCTGCACACCCTCCTGGAGGGCGCCGTGGCCGATCCCGGCCGGCGGCTCTCCGAGCTGCCGCTGCTCACCGCGGAGGAGATCTCGCAGCTCGCGGCCTGGAGCCGCGCCGCGGGCGCCCCCTGGGAGGACCGGTGTCTCCACGAGCTGATCGAGGAGCGCGTCGGCCGTTCTCCGGACGCCCTGGCGGTGATCGGCGGCGGCGAGACCCTCACCTACCGCGAGCTCGAAGCTCGCGCCAACCGGCTGGCGCGCCGGCTGCGGCGGCTGGGCGTGGCGCCCGAGGCGCGCGTCGGCCTCTGCATGGAGCGCTCCCCGCAAGGGGTGGCCGGCATCCTGGCGATCCTCAAGGCGGGCGGCGTCTACGTGCCGGTCGACCCCTCCTACCCCCAGGAGCGCCGGAGCTGGATCCTCGCCGACGCCGGGGTCCGGGTGCTGCTGACGCAGAGCTCCCTGCGGGACGGCCTGCCGGCCGGACCGGGGGTGGAGATCCTCTGCCTGGACACGGACTGGGAGGAGATCGCCAGGGAGAGCGCGGACCGCCCCGAGAGCTGGGCGCGGCCGGAGAGCCTGGCGTACGTGATCTATACCTCCGGCTCGACGGGGACTCCCAAGGGTGTCGAGGTCGAGCACGGCGCGGCGGCGGCCTATTTCGGTCCCGCCGTCGCCTCGTACGGGTACGGCGAGGAGGAGAGGGTCCTCCAGACGGCGTCGTGGGGCTTCGACGCCTCGATCGAAGAGGTCCTCGTCTCGCTGGCCGCCGGAGCCACGGTCGTGCTCTGGGACGGCGATCTCGACGCGGACGTGCTGCTGCGCCGGTCGGTGGCGCTGGGGGTGACGGTCCTCACCCTGACGCCCGCCTTCCTGCAGCTCTGGACGCGGGAGGTGGCGGGCAAAGGGGCCCCGGACCTGCCGGTCAAGGTGGTGATCACCGGCGGCGAGGCCCTGTCGCCGGAGGTGGCGCGGCTCTGGCCGTCGACCCCCCTGCGCAATGCCCGGCTGGTCAACGATTATGGACCGACGGAAGCGGTGATCGTGGCGACCGACTGGGTGGTGCCGTCCGGCGTGGCGGCGCTCTCCGTGGTGCCGATCGGCCGCCCGCGCCCCGGCCGGTCGGCCCACGTGATGGACCGCCACGGCTCTCCGGTCCCGGTGGGCGTGCCCGGCGAATTGCTGCTGGGCGGCACGCTGGCCCGGGGCTATCTCGGCAGGCCCGGCGCCACCGCCGAGAGGTTCGTGCCCGATCCCTTCTCCGGAATCCCGGGCTCCCGGCTGTACCGCACCGGCGACCGGGCGCGGTGGATGCCCACGGGCGAGCTCGAGTTCCTGGGCCGGGTCGATCATCAGGTCAAGATCCGCGGCTTCCGCATCGAGCTGGGGGAGATCGAGGCCGTGCTCTCCGTTCACCCCGGGGTGGCCCAGGCGGCGGTCCTCGCCGACCGGGCGCGGCAGCGCCTCGTGGCCTACGTCGTGCCCGCGGGAGAGCGCGCGGCCTCCGTGGAGGATCTGACCGCTTTCCTCAAGGACCGCCTGCCGCCCTACATGGTGCCGTCCGCCTTCGCCACCCTGCCGGTGCTGCCGCTGACGGCGAACGGCAAGGTGGACCGCAAGGCACTGGCGGCGGCGGACGCGGCGGCGCTGGAGCTCGCGGGAGAGCTCGTGCCCCCCCGGACGCCCACCGAGGAGATGCTGGCGGAGATCTGGGCCCGGCTCCTGTCCGTGCGCCGGGTCGGCCGCGACAGCGACTTCTTCGAGCTCGGCGGGCACTCCCTGCTGGCCACGCAGCTCGTGTCGCGCATCCGGGAGACCTTCGGGATCGACCTGCCGCTGCGCAAGGTCTTCGAGCGGCCGGCGCTGGAGGGGCTGGCCGCGGAGATCGACGCCGCGGTGAGGGGCGTGGAGGCTCCGCCTCTCCTGCCGGTCCCCCGGGACGGCGGCCTCCCCCTCTCCTTCGCGCAGGAACGGCTCTGGTTCCTCGACCAGCTCCAGCCCGGCTCGCCGGCCTACAACATGCCGGCGGCGGTCCGCCTGCGCGGGGCCCTGGACGCCGCCGCGTTCCGCCGGAGCCTGGAGGAGATCGTGCGCCGGCACGAGTCGCTCCGCACCCATTTCGCCGTGCGCGGCGGCCGGCCGGCCCAGGTGATCGTGGACGATTCGCGCCCAGGGTTGCCGCTCGTCGATCTCCGCGGCCTCCCCGCCGGCCGGCGGGAGAGCGCCGTTCAGCGCCTGGCCGTGGAGGAGAGGCGCCGTCCGTTCAACCTCTCGACCGGTCCGCTGATCCGGGCGCTGCTCCTGCGCCCGGAAGAGGACGAGCACGTCGTCCTGCTGACCCTGCACCACATCGTCGCCGATGGCTGGTCCACCCAGGTGCTGGTCCGCGAGATCGGGGCGCTCTATCCGGCCTTCCTCGCCGGCGAGGCGTCCCCCTTGCCGGAGCTTGCCGTCCAGTACGCCGATTTCGCCGTCTGGCAGCGGGAGTGGTTGCGCGGGGAGGTGCTGGAGGCGCAGCTCGCCTACTGGCGGGAGCGGCTCGCGGGTCACGCCGTCCTCGAGCTCCCCACCGACCGCCCGCGTCCGGCGGTCCAGCGGTTCGAGGGGGCCGCCGAGCCCCTGGCGGTTTCGGCGGAGGTGAGCCGGGCGTTCCTCGGTCTCGGCCGGCAGCAGGGCACGACGGCGTACATGGCGCTGCTGGCGGGCTTCCAGGCGCTGTTGCACCGCTACTCGGGGCAGGACGACGTCGTCGTCGGCGGCACGGTCGCCGGGCGCAACCGCCGCGAGCTGGAGCCGCTGATCGGCTTCTTCGTCAACTCCCTGCCGATGCGGACCGGCCTCTCGGGCGAGCCGAGCGTCCGCGCGCTCCTGGTCCGGGTCCGGGAGGTCGCTCTGGGAGCTCTCGGCCACCAGGACCTGCCGTTCGAAAAGCTGGTGGAGGAGCTGCACCCGGAGCGGGACCTGTCGCGCTCGCCGTTGTTCCAGGTGGTCTTCCAGCTCCACAACGCGGCGTCCTCACCCCTGGAGCTGCCCAACCTCGTGTTGAGCCCGGTCCGGGCCAGCAGCCAGACGGCCAAGTTTGACCTCGTGCTCAACCTGGAGGAGGCCGCTTCCGGCGCCCTGGTGGGGACGTGGAGCTTCAACACCGATCTCTTCGACCGCGCGACGCTCGCGCGCATGTCGCGCCATCTCGAGAGCCTGCTCGCCGGCGCCGCGGCCGATCCCGATCTGCCGGTCTCGGAGCTGCCGCTGCTGACCGCGGCCGAGCGCCGGGAGCTCGGGCTGGAGGGGGGCTCCACGATCTCCGAGCTCCTGGCGGGCCCTTGTCTCCACGAGATCTTCGCGGCCCGGGCGGCGAGCTCGCCGG
The DNA here is from genome assembly GCA_045807625.1 of Thermoanaerobaculia bacterium. Taxonomy (GTDB): domain Bacteria; phylum Acidobacteriota; class Thermoanaerobaculia; order Multivoradales; family UBA5704; genus DATARR01. The sequence continues at coordinate 39,434 of JBJMHA010000012.1, forward strand.
AGGCGGCGGCGGTGAGCTGCGAGGGGCGCGCGCTGAGCTACGGCGAGCTCGACCGCCGGGCCAACCGGCTGGCCTGGCACCTGATCGGCCTGGGGGTTTCGCCCGGCGATCTGGTGGGGCTCTGCCTGGACCGCTCGCTCGACATGGTGGTGGCGGTCCTCGGCGTGCTCAAGGCCGGCGGCGCCTACGTGCCGCTCGATCCGGCCTATCCGGCCGAGCGGCTGGCCTTCATGCTGGAGGATAGCCGGGTGCCGGTTCTGCTCACGCAAGGAGCCCTGGCGGAATCCCTGCCGGATACGGCCCGGAAGGTCTTCCTGGACCGGCTCGCCGGCGAGAGCCCCGAAGCTCCCGCCGTCGCGGTCACGGCGGACCACCCGGCGTACGTCATCTACACCTCGGGCTCCACGGGCAAGCCCAAAGGGGTGGTGGTGCGGCACGGCAACGTCCTGCGCCTTTTCACGGCCGCGGAGCCCTGGTTTGACTTCGGCCCGGAGGACGTCTGGACGCTGTTCCACTCCTACGCCTTCGACTTCTCGGTGTGGGAGATCTGGGGGGCCCTGCTCTACGGCGGCCGGCTGGTGGTGGTGCCCTACTGGGTGAGCCGCTCGCCGGAGGCTTTCTATGACCTGCTGGCCGCTGAGCGGGTGACGGTGCTCAACCAGACGCCGTCGGCCTTCCGGCAACTGATCTGGGCCGAGCGGCCGTCTTCGGATCTGGCGCTGCGCTGGGTGATCTTCGGCGGCGAGGCGCTGGAGCCGGCGAGCTTGGCGCCCTGGCTGGAGCGCCACGGCGACGAAAAGCCCCGGCTGATCAATATGTACGGCATCACCGAGACGACGGTGCACGTCACCTACCGGCCCGTCGGCTGGGCGGAGGTGAGGGGCTCCGGCAGCGTCATCGGCCGGACCATCCCGGATCTCGGTCTCTACCTGCTGGACGCGAACGGCCAGCCCGTGCCGGTGGGGGTCCCCGGGGAGATCCACGTCGGCGGCGCCGGCCTGGCGCTCGGCTACCTGGGCCGGCCGGAGCTGACGGCGGAGCGCTTCGTGCCCAACCCCTACGGCGAGCCGGGCTCGCGGCTGTACCGCAGCGGCGACTTGGCCCGCTTCCTGGCCAACGGGGATCTGGAGTACCTGGGGCGGATCGACCACCAGGTGAAGATCCGGGGCTTCCGCATCGAGCTGGGGGAGGTCGAGTCGGCGCTGGCCACCCACCCCAAGGTCCGGGAAGCGGTGGTCCTGGCCCGGGAGGACGGAGCGGAGAAGCGGCTGGTGGCCTACGTGGTGCCGGACGGGGAGGCTCCCAGCCTGCCGGAGCTGCGGGAGGCTCTCGCGGCCGGCCTGCCGGACTACATGCTGCCCTCGGCCCTGGTGGTGCTCGACCGGATGCCGCTGACCGGCAACGGCAAGGTGGACCGCCGGGCCCTGCCCGCGCCGGAGGCGGCGCGACCGGGAGCGGAGGCCTCCTGCGCCGCGCCCGCCACCGGGCTGGAGCGCTTCCTGGCGGACCTCTGGCAGGATGTCCTGGGAGCCCAGCGGGTCGGCGTGCACGACGATTTCTTCGCTCTGGGCGGCAGCTCGATCTCCGGCGCGGTGCTCGTCAACCGCCTGCAGGAGGAGCTGCGGGAGATCGTCCAGGTAGTGGTGATCTTCGACGCGCCCACCATCGCCGAGCTGGCCGTCTACCTGATCGAGCAGCACCCGGCGTCGGTGGAGAGGCTGTTCGGCCCCGAAGCGCTCGGCGGCCGTGAGCGGGATCTGGCGGATGCCGGAGAGCCGGCCGGCGAGGCCGATCTGGCCGCGTTCCGGAGCCTGGTCCAGCCCCTGCCTCCGCCGGCGAGGACCTCTCCCAGGAACCCGCCCGCGGTCTTCATCCTCTCCCCGCCGCGCTCGGGCTCGACCCTGCTGCGGGTGATGCTGGGCGGCCATCCGCGGCTTTTCTCGCCGCCGGAGCTGGAGCTGCTCTCCTTCAACACCCTTCAGGAGCGCCGGGCCGCCTTCTCCGGCCGCGACGCCTTCTGGCTCGAAGGGGTGATCCGCGCCGTCATGGAGATCCGTGGCTGCGGCGCCGAGGAGGCCGAGGTCCTGGTCGAGGACTGCGAGCGGGAGGATCTGACGGCGCTAGAATTCTACGGCCGGATGCAGGAGTGGCTGGGCGGCCGGATCCTGGTCGACAAGACCCCCTCCTACGCGCTCGATCCGGCGATCCTGCGGCGGGCCGAGGAGGGGTTCGAGGAGCCGTTCTACATCCACCTGATCCGCCACCCGCTGGGGATGATCCACTCCTTCGAGGAGGCCAAGCTCGACCAGATCTTCTTCCGCCAGGCTCACCCCTTCTCGCGGCGCCGGCTCGCCGAGCTGATCTGGCTGGCCAGCCACGAGAACATCGTCGACTTCCTGCGCGAGGTGCCGGCCGGCCGCCAGCTCTGGGTCCGCTTCGAGGACCTGCTGCGCGAGCCGGAGCGGATCCTGCGGGAGATCTGCGAGCTGGCCGGCCTCGACTACCACCCGGACATGGCCGAGCCGTACAAGGAGAAGTCGGGCCGCATGACCGATGGCATCCACGCCGAGTCGCGCATGCTGGGCGACGTCAAGTTCCACGAGCACGCGGGCGTGGACGGCGGTGTCGCGGAGCGCTGGCGGGAGAGCTACAGCCGCGATTTCCTGGGGGAGCTCTCCTGGGAGCTCGCGGCCCGGCTGGGCTATGACGCCGTCCAGGAACGGGCTCGCATCGGCCGGGTCTCCATCGAGCCGGGTGGCTGGCGGGAGGGCGAGCCCCTGCCGCTCTCCTTCGCGCAGGAGCGGCTCTGGTTCTTCGAGCAGATGGAGCCCGGAAGCCCGGTCTACCACATCCCCGCAGCCTTTCGCCTCTCCGGCCGGCTCGATCCGGCGCCCCTGGCCGCGAGCCTCGGCGAGGTCATCCGCCGCCACGCTTCCCTGCGGACCCGTTTCTCCCCGGCCGAAGGCCGGCCGGTCCAGATCGTCTCGGCCTGGGACGGCTTCCATCTGCCGGTCGTCGATCTCAGCGGCCTGTCCCCGGAGCGGCGGGAGGCGGAGGCTTGGAGCCTGGCCGCCGGGGTGATCCGCCGGCCCTTCGACATCCGGAACGGCCCGTTGCTGCGGGCCGCTCTGCTGCGCCTGGAGGCGGAAGAGCACGCCGCCGTCTTCGTCATGCACCACATCGTGAGCGACGGCTGGTCCATGGGCGTGCTCGTTCGCGAGGTGACGGCGCTCTACGAAGCGCTGTCCCAGGGCCGGCCCTCTCCGTTCCCCGAGCTCCCCATCCAGTATCCGGACTACGCCCACTGGCAGCGGCGCTGGCTGCGGGACGAACGGCTGGAGAGCGAGATCTCCTTCTGGAAACAGACCCTCGGCGGCGCTCCCGTGCTGGAGCTCCCCACCGACCGTCCCAGGCTGCCCCTGCGGAGCCACCGGGGCGGGAGGGCGCCGTTGCTGCTCCCAGCCGGTCTCGCCGGTCCCCTGGCCGAGCTCGGGCGCGCCGAGGGGGCGACGCCGTTCATGATCCTCCTCGCCGGATTCGCCACCCTGCTGGCCCGGTACTCCGGCCAGGAGGACGTCTCCATCGGCTCGCCGATGGCCAACCGGAGCCGGGCCCAGACCGAGCCGCTCATCGGCTTCTTCGTCAACACCCTCGTCTTCCGGCTGGACCTCTCCGGCGGCGCCGGGCTCCGCGCGCTGCTGGGCCGGGTGCGCCGGACAGCCCTGGCGGCCTACGCGCATCAGGAGCTGCCGTTCGAGCGGGTGGTGGAAGAGGTGAGCCCGCGGCGCGATCTGAGCGTCTCGCCCCTCTTCCAGGTCATGCTGACCCTGCAGAACATGCCGCGCCAGGCCCTGGACCTCCCAGGACTGCGCCTCACTCCGCTGAGCCTCGAAGGTGACGGCCAGACCCAGACCCTGTTCGACCTCACCCTCTCCCTCGCCGAGGCTCCCGCCGGGCTGACCGGAGTGTTGGAGCACAGCCGTGACCTGTTCGACCCCGCCACGGCGGAACGGATGGCCGGGCACCTGCGGGTCCTGCTGGCCGGAGCGGTGGCCGATCCCGAGCGCCGCCTCGCGGAGCTGCCGCTCCTCACGGAAATGGAGATCCGGCAGCTCGCCGCCTGGGGCCGCGCCGAGGGGGGCCCGTCCGAGGGCCTGTGCCTCCACGAGATGATCGAGGCCCGGGTGGACCGCGATCCGAACGCCGTGGCCGTGGTCGCGGGCGGCGAGTCGCTGACCTACGGTGAGCTGGAGGCCCGGTCCAACCGGCTGGCGCACCGGCTCCGGCGCCTGGGGGTGGGGCCCGAGGTCCGGGTGGGGCTCTCCGTGGAGCGCTCCCCGCTGGGGGTCGCCGGCATCCTGGCGATCCTCAAGGCCGGCGGCGTCTACCTGCCGGTCGATCCCTCCTACCCCCGGGAACGCCGGCTCTGGATGCTGGCGGACGCCGGCGCCCGGGTGCTGCTCACTCAAGGATCCCTGCGGACCGACCTGCCGGCCGGCCTGGGCGTCGAGGTCCTCTGTCTGGACACGGATGGGGAGGGGACCGTCCTGGAGAGCGCGGAGCGGCCGGCGAGCTGGGCCGGGCCGGACAATCTGGCCTACGTCATCTACACCTCGGGCTCGACGGGGGCTCCCAAGGGGGTCGGGGTCACGCACGGCGCGGTGGCGGCCCACCTCCGGCCCGCCGCCGAGGCGTATGGATTTGGCGAGCGGGAGAGAGTCCTGCAGACGGCGTCCTGGAGCTTCGACGCGTCGGTCGAGGAGCTCCTGGGGCCGCTGGCCCTCGGCCTGACGGCGGTGCTCTGGGACGGCGATCTCGATCCCGGCAGACTGTTGCGCCGGGCCGTGGATCTCGGGGTGACCGTCCTGAATCTGACGCCGGCCTTCCTGCAGCTCTGGGCTCGCGAGGTGGCGGGGAAGGGAGCTCCGGACTGGCCCTTCCGGGCGGTGATCACCGGGGGTGAGGCCCTGCCGCCCGAGGTGGCGCGCCTCTGGCCGTCGACGCCTCTGAGGAGCTCCCGCCTGTTCAATGCCTACGGGCCCACGGAGGCGGTGATCACGGCGAGCGTGTGGGAGGTCCCGGCCGGCGGCCTGCCGGAGGCGCTCTCCAGCGTGCCCATCGGCCGTCCGCTCCCGGGCCGGGCGGCCCACGTCGTGGACCGCTACGGCCAGCCGGTCCCCGTAGGTGTGCCCGGAGAGCTGCTGCTGGGCGGAACCTTGGCCCGGGGTTACCTGGACAGGCCGGACGCCACCGCCGAGAAGCTCGTGCCCGATCCCTTCTCCGGCGTGCCGGGGGCCCGGCTGTATCGCACCGGCGACCGGGTGCGGTGGCGGCCGTCCGGCGATCTCGAGATCCTGGGACGCGTCGACCAGCAGGTCAAGATCCGCGGTTTCCGCATCGAGCCGGGAGAGATCGAGGCCGCGCTCGCCGCCCACCCCGGAGTGGGGCAGGCCGTGGTCGCCGCCGGCGGCCAGCGTCTCGTCGCCTACGTCGTCCCCTCGGGACCCGAGGCCCCGCCGTTCCAGCGGCTGCGGGACCACCTCGCGGCACGCCTGCCAGAGCACATGGTGCCTGCCGCGTTCGTCCTGCTGGAGGCGCTGCCGCTGACGCCCAACGGCAAGGTGGACCGCAAGGCGCTGCCGGCCGTCGGCGCGGCTCCGGGAGGGGAAGGGGAGCACGTGGCGCCCCGCACGCCCACCGAGGAGCTGCTGGCGGAGATCTGGGCCCGCCTCCTCGCCGTCGACCGGGTCGGGTCCCGCGACGACTTCTTCCAGCTCGGCGGCCATTCTCTGCTGGCCACCCAGCTCGTTTCGCGGCTCCGGGAGACTTTCGGGGTCGAGTTGCCGCTGCGCACGCTCTTCGAGCGGCCGACCCTGGCGGCCCTGGCTCTGGAGGTCGAGGCGGCGGTACGGGCGGACCGCCACCTCGACCTCCCGCCGTTGCTCCCCGTCCCGCGACATGGCGATCTCCCCCTCTCCTTCGCCCAGGAGCGGCTCTGGTTCCTCGACCAGCTCCAGCCGGGCTCCACCGCCTACAACATGCCGACCGCGGTCCGCCTGCGGGGCCGCCTGGATCTCGGCGCGTTCCGCGCCAGCCTGCGGGAGATCGTGAGACGGCACGAGGCGCTCCGCGCCCGTTTCGCCGTGCGCGGCGGCAGGCCGGTTCAGGTGATTGCGGACGGCTCCCGCCTGGAGGTGCCGGCCGTCGACCTGCGGGCCCTTCCCCCCGGGCGGCGCGAGAGCACCCTCCGGTCGCTGGCCGGAGCGGAGGGACGGCGTCCGTTCAACCTCGCCACCGGCCCGCTGATCCGGGCCACGCTCCTGCACGTGGGAGAGGACGAGCACGTCGTCCTGCTGACCCTGCACCACATCGTCGCAGACGCCTGGTCCTTCGGGCTGCTGATTCGCGAGATCGGGGCCCTGTATCCGGTCTTCCTCGCCGGCGGGCCTTCGCCCCTCCCCGAGCTTCCCATCCAGTACACCGACTTCGCCGTCTGGCAGCGCGAGTGGTTGCGCGGAGACGTCCTGGAGGCGCAGCTCGCCTATTGGCGGCGGGTGCTCGCGGGGCATTCCATCCTGCAGCTCCCCACCGACCGGCCGCGCCCGGCCATCCAGGAATTCAACGGGGCCGCCGAGCGCGTCGCCTTCGGCCGTGAGGTGAGCCGGGCGTTCCTCGGCCTCGGCCGGCGGCAGGGCCTGACGCCGTACATGGCGCTCCTGGCCGGCTTCCAGGCGCTGCTGCACCGTTATTCGGGACAGGATGACGTCCTCGTCGGCGGCACGGTCGCCGGACGCGACCACGGCGAGCTGGAGCCGCTGATCGGCTTCTTCATCAATACCCTGGTGATGCGTGCCGACCTGTCGGGCCGGCCGACCTTCCGGGAGCTGCTCGCCCAGGTGCGGGAAGCCGCCCTGGGAGCCCTGAGCTATCAAAGCCTCCCCTTCGAAAAGCTGGTGCAGGAGCTGCAGCCGGAGCGGGACCTGTCGCGTTCCCCTCTGTTCCAGGTGGTCTTCCAACTCCAGAACGCGGCGCCCTCACCCCTGGAGCTACCCGGCCTCGTGTTGAGCCCGGTCGAGGCCGGCGGCCAGACGGCCAAGTTCGACATCGTGCTCAACCTGCGAGAGACCGCTCAAGGCGTGATCGGAGGCTGGAGCTACAACACCGGCCTGTTCGACCGCGCCACGCTCGCGCGCATGTCGCGGCATTTCGAGAGCCTGCTCGCCGGCGCCGTGGCCGATCCGGACCGCCGGGTGGCGGAGCTGCCCCTGCTGAGCGAGGCCGAGCGCCATCAGCTCGGCCTGGAGTGGGGCTCCGCGCCAGGGGAATCTCTCTCCGGCCCTTGCCTGCACGAGATCTTCGCCGCCCGGGCGATGGCCTCGTCCGAGGCCGTCGCGGCGAGCTGCGAGGGGAGCTCGTTGAGCTACGGCGAGCTCGACCGCCGGGCCAACCATCTCGCCTGGCATCTGATCGGGCTCGGCGTCTCCCCCGGCGATCTGGTGGGCCTCTGCCTGGAGCGGTCGCTCGACACGGTGGTGGCGATCCTCGGCGTGCTCAAGGCCGGCGCCGCCTATGTGCCGCTCGATCCGGCGTACCCGACCGAGCGGCTGGCCTTCATGCTGGAGGACAGCCGGGTGCCGGTTCTGCTCACCCAGCAGTCCCTGGCGGAATCCCTGCCGGGTACGGCCCGGAGGGTTTTCCTGGACCGGATCTCCGGCGAGAGCGAGGAGGCGCCTGACGTCAAGGTCTCGGCGGATCATCCGGCCTACGTCATCTACACCTCGGGCTCGACGGGCAGGCCGAAGGGGGTGGTGGTGCGGCACGGCAACGTCACCCGGCTCTTCACGGCCACCGATCCCTGGTTCGGTTTTGGCGCGGAGGACGTCTGGACGCTGTTCCACTCCTACGCCTTCGACTTCTCGGTCTGGGAGATCTGGGGGGCCCTGCTCTACGGCGGCCGCCTGGTGGTGGTGCCGTACTGGGTGAGCCGCTCGCCGGAGGCCTTCTGCGAGCTGCTGGCGGCCGAGCGGGTGACGGTGCTCAACCAGACGCCGTCGGCGTTCCGCCAACTGATCTGGGCCGAGCGGTCCACGCCGGACCTGGCGCTGCGCTACGTAATCTTCGGCGGCGAGGCGCTGGAGCCGGCGAGCCTGGCGCCCTGGCTCGAGCGCCACGGGGACCAGAAGCCGCGGCTGATCAACATGTACGGCATCACCGAGACGACGGTGCACGTCACCTGGCGCCCCATCGGCTGGAAGGAGGCCCGGGGCTCGGGCAGCGTCATCGGCCGGGCGATCCCCGACCTCGGGCTCTATGTGCTGGACGCGGATTCCCAGCCGCAGCCGGTGGGGGTGCCGGGGGAGATCTACGTCGGCGGCGCGGGCCTCGCCCTCGGCTACCTGGGGCGGCCGGAGCTGACGGCCGAGCGCTTCGTGCCCAATCCCTGGGGCGAGCCGGGCTCGCGGCTCTACCGCAGCGGCGACCTGGCGCGCTTCCTGGCGAATGGGGACCTGGAGTACCTGGGCCGGATCGACCACCAGGTGAAGATCCGCGGCTTCCGCATCGAGCTGGGGGAGATCGAGTCGGCGATCGCCGCCCAGCCCGCCGTCCGCGAGGCGGTGGTGCTGGCCCGGGAGGAGGGAGCGGAGAAGCGGCTGGTGGCCTACGTGGTGCCGGACGGGGAGGCCCCCACGCTGCCGGAGCTGCGGGCCGCCCTCGCGGCCGGTCTGCCGGACTACATGCTCCCCTCGGCCCTGATGGTGCTCGACCGCATGCCGCTGACCGGCAACGGCAAAGTGGACCGCAAGGCCCTGCCCGCGCCGGGCTCGGCGCGGGCCGACCTCGGCGACTCGTACGTCGCGCCCGCCACGGACCTGGAGCGCTTCCTCGCCGGGCTCTGGCAGGAGGTCCTGGGCCTGCCGCGGGTGGGAGCGCTCGAGAGCTTCTTCGAGCTGGGCGGCAGCTCGATCACCGGCGCGGTGCTCGTCAGCCGGCTCCAGGAGAAGCTCCAGGAGATCGTCCACGTGGTGGTGATCTTCGACGCTCCCACCATCGCCGAGATGTCCGCCTACCTGGTCGAGCAGCACCCGGCGGCGGTGGCGAGGCTGTTCGGGCCGGACGCGGCCGGCGGGCGCGGGCTGGACGGCACCGCGGAGCCGGCCGGCGAGGCCGAGATGGCCGCGTTCCGAAGCCTGATCCAGCCCCTGCCCCCCCGGACGAGGGTCTCACCCAGGAACCCCCCCCCGGTGTTCGTCCTCTCCCCGCCGCGCTCGGGCTCGACGCTGCTGCGGGTGATGCTCGGCGGCCACCCGCGGCTCTTCGCGCCGCCCGAGCTCGAGCTGCTCTCCTTCAACACGCTCCGGGAGCGCCGGGCCGCCTTCACCGGCCGCGACGCCTTCTGGCTCGAAGGCGCGGTCCGCGCCGTGATGGAGATCCGCGGCTGCGGCGCCGGCGAGGCCGAGGCGCTGGTCGAACAATGCGAGCGGGAGGATCTGACGACGCTCGAATTCTACGGCCGGATGCAGGAGTGGCTCGGCGGCCGCATCCTGGTCGACAAGACGCCGTCCTACGCCCTCGATCCGGCCATCCTGCGGCGGGCCGAGGAGGGGTTCGAGGAGCCGTTCTACATCCATCTGATCCGCCACCCGCTGGGGATGATCCACTCCTTTGAGGAGGCCAAGCTCGACCAGATCTTCTTCCGCCGGGATCACCCCTTCTCGCGGCACCAGCTCGCCGAGCTGATCTGGCGGGCGAGCCACGAGAACATCGTGGAATTCCTGCGCGGCGTGCCGGTCGGCCGGCAGCGCTGGGTGCGTTTCGAGGATCTGCTGCGCGATCCGGAGGCGGTCCTGCGCGGCCTCTGCGACCTCCTCGGCCTCGACTACCACCCGGACATGGCCGAGCCGTACCTGCGGAAGTCGGCCCGCATGACCGACGGCGTGCACGCCGAATCGCGCATGCTGGGCGACGTCAAGTTCCACCAGCACGCGGGGGTCGAGGCCGGCGTGGCGGAGAGATGGCGCGAGCGCTACACCCTGGATTCCCTGCACGATGGCACCCGCGATCTCGCCGTGGAGCTCGGTTATGAGGCCGCCCGGCCGGCGTCGCCCATCCCCGCCGTTCTCGTCGGCCTGCAACCGGAGGGCTCGAAGCCGCCGCTCTTCCTGGTGCACCCGCTCTCCGGCGAGCTTCTGCTGTACCGCCAACTGGCGGCCGCCCTGGGGCCGGACCAGCCCGTCTACGGCTTCCAGGCCCTGGGGTTCGCCTCGGACGCGGAGCCGCTGGACACTCTCGAGGAGATGGCCGCCACCTACGTCCAGGCGCTGCTCTCGTTCCAGCCGCGGGGGCCCTACCTGTTGGCCGGCAGCTCCCTGGGCGGGGTGGTCGCCTTCGAGATGGCGCGCCAGCTCCGCTCCAAGGGACGGGAGGTGGCGTTCGTGGGACTGCTCGATTCCCCGGATCCCGCCATGCTGAGCCGGAACGAGGAGGATGGCGAGGCGGAGGCCGAGGCCGTGATCCTCGGCTACCTCACCCAGGGGAACCCCCCCTTCTCTCGGGAGCACCTGCGGGGGCTCGCGCCGGCGGAGCGCCTGGACCTCCTCCTCCAAGTGGGCCATGAGATGGGAGCCCTCGCGCCGGCCTTCGGCGCGCGCGAGCTGGCGAGGCTGGTGCGCGTCGTGGGGGCGAACCGGCGGGCGCTGCGCTCCTACGAGCCCCAGCCCTGCCGCGCCAATCTCGTCTATCTGCGGGCGGCGGGCTCCGCGGAGGCGGACGACGCCAGGGTCTGGTCCGGGCTGGCGCTCGGCGGCGCGGAGATCCACGAGGTCCCCGGCGGCCACCTGTCCATGCACTTCCCGCCGCACGTCGAGACGCTGGCGGCGCGGCTGGGCCGCTGCATGGAGGGCGCGCTGGAGGCCGTGGAGGAGACGGACCGCGAGGCGTAGAGCCTAGCGCCGGGCGGCCAGCCCGGCGATGGTGGGGCTCTCGAAGAGGTCGCGGGGGGTGAGGGCGATCCCCATCTCCCGCGCCCGGGCGCAGAGCCGCAGGAGCCGGATGGAGTCGCCGCCGAGCGCGAAGAAGTCGTCGTCGACGCTCACGCGGTCGAGCCCCAGGACCTCCGCCCAGAGGTCGGCGAGCGCCACCTCTTCCGGGGTCGTGGGTGCCGCCGAGACGGGCATGCCGTGCGCCTCCGGGGCGGGCAGGGCGCGGCGGTCGAGCTTGCCGCTCGGGGTCACCGGGAGCTCGTCGAGCACCACGAAGGCGGAGGGCACCATGGGCTCGGGGAGCCGCGCGCGCAGGAAGCCGCGCAGGCCGGCCGGATCGACCGCGTGACCCGAACGGGGGGCCACGTAGGCCACCAGGCGCTTGCCCGCCGCGGGCTCGGAGTCGTCCAAGGCCGCCCCCAGCCGCCGCAGCCGCTCGGCGAGCAACGCCCGCTGGCCGGCGGAGAGGGCCGCCACCCGACTTTCGAAGGTCATCCCCAATCTCCCTATTTGACCGCCCTGGCGACCACCATGGAGTCGGCCCACCAGTAGTTGCAGTCCGGCGGCGGCTGCAGCCCCCGGACGGCCGAGAGGGTGAGCGAGCGGAAATGCTCCAGGATCCGCCGCTGGTGGCACCGGCTGAAGGTGTCGATCTCGTTGCTGTAGTAGGTGAAGATTCCCCCCGGCCGCAGGCAGGCCGCGGCGGTGGGGAAGAAGTGCTCGGCGAAGGTGACCTCGTCGAGGATGTGGTCCGCGAACTCCTTCTCGTCGTTGTGATAGGTGTCGAAGAAGACCCCGTCGTAGACCCCCAACCGGCCGGTGACCTCCTGCCAGCGGCCGCGGATCAGCCGGATGTCGCGGTCCGGATAGCCGGCGCGCCAGCGCTCGAAATGCGCCATCACCTCCTCGTTGCACTCGACGATGGTGTGGGAGCGGATGCCGCTCTTCCTCCCGTGCTCCTGGATGAAGGTGGCGGAGATCCCCATGCCGAAGCCGACCTCCAGGATGTCCCCCCCTTCCTCGGTCACCACGCGCGCCATCTCTTCCATCAGGGGGCTCTCCCAGTCCTGCATGACCTGCTGCCCGTGAATCTGGAGCTGGGAGCCGTCGTAGCGGGCCTCGCCGGCGCCCCAGCCCTCCCCCTGGATGAGGGGGCGCTCGGAGCCGGTGACGAAGCCCCGCACCTGCCGGTCGAGGTATTCGAGGTCGGACGCCGCCTCGTCCATGAGCTGGTTGAGGACCCAGGAGCGCTGGTTGGCCGCCGGCGCGGCCACGAACCGGTCGTCGGGCAGGGCGAGGGTGAGCTCGTACCGCGGCGAGCGCCGCGCCAGGAGCTTGTGGCCGGCCCGCGGCCCCGCCTCGGCCTCGGCCAGGAGCCGCTCGGCCTCGGTGGTCCCGAGCGAGCGCAGGGCTGCCGCCAGGACGTGCGGCGGCGGGCTGGAGCCCGCGGGGGGCGCCTCGCGGTCGAGCGCCACCACCGCGGCCTCCCGCACGCCGGGGTGGGCGCGCAGGGCGGCCTCGATCTCTCCGAGCTCGACGCGGAAGCCGCGCACCTTGACCTGCTCGTCGGCGCGCCCCAGGAACTCGATCTCGCCGTCCGGCAGGTGGCGGGCGCGATCGCCGGTGCGGTAGAGCCGCGCTCCCGGCTCGGCGGCGATGGGATCGGGGACGAAGCGCTCTGCGGTCAGCTCCGGGCGGCCCAGATAGCCCCGGGCGAGCCCCGTCCCGCCCAGGAAGATCTCGCCGGTCTCCCCCGGCGGCACCGGCTCGCCGTCCGCCAGCAGGCAGGCCCGGACGTTGGCCATGGGGCGGCCGACGGGCACCGAGCGCGTCCGTCTCCGCTCCCCTCGCGGCGGCCGGTGGAGGGTGGCCTGCACGGTGGCCTCGCTGGGCCCGTAGGCGTTGAGGACCTCCACCCGGTCGCCGGCGGCCTCGCGCCAGGTCTCCAGCCGCGCCGCCGAGACAGCCTCGGTGCCGACGATCACCCGGCGCAGCGAGGGCGGAATGGTGATTGTGGGGAGCTCCGCCACCAGCGCGTGCCAGTACGAGGCGGTCAGCCCCAGGATCGTCGCCCCCTCGCGCTCCACCACGGCGAGGAGCTCGGCCGGCAGCCCCGGCTGGCGCTCGGGGTAGAGGACAATGGTGGCGCCGGCCGCCCAGGTGGCGAAATACTCCTCGGCGGCGACGTCGAAGCTCAACGAGGCGAGCTGAAGGTAGCGGTCCCCCGGGCCCAGCGGGTAGGCGCGCGCCACGCTGGCGGCGTGGTTGGCGAGCGCCTGATGGGGGACCATGACGGCCTTGGGCTGGCCCGTGGAGCCCGAGGTGTAGATCAGGTAGACGAGGTTGCCCGGCAGCGCCGTGCGCGGCAGGGGACCCGCGTCCAGCCCGGCGGCGGCGCGCTCGGCTTCGGCGAGCGCCACGGCCCGCCCGCGGAACCCGGCGGGGGGCTCCGCCCCCTCTTCGAGGAGGAGCAGGGGGGCCGCCGAATCCTCCAGCATGGCGGCGCGGCGCGGCTCCGGATGGGTGGGGTCCACGGCCAGGTAGGCGCCGCCCGCCTTGACCACCGCCAGCAGGGCCACGGCCGCGTCGAGCGTGCGCTCGAGCGCGAGCGCCACCGGCACCTCCGGTCCCGCTCCCAGGGCGCGCAGGTGGCGCGCCAGCCGGTTGGCCCGCTCCTCGAGCTCGCGGTAGGTCAGCCGCCGCGGCCCCGCGGAGACGGCCACCGCCCCGGGCGCGCGCGCCGCCTGGGCGGCGAAGAGCTCGTGGACGCACCCCCGTGGCGCGGGAGCGGCGGTGTCGTTCCATTCGAGGAGGAGCTGGTGGCGCGCGGCCTCAGACAGGGCCCCGGCCGCGGGGGTCTCGGCCGGCGCTTCAGAAATAAGATTCGAGATCACCCCGTCTCCTCACGTCGAGCGTCGCGCAGTGGAAGGAGCCGCCGAGCAGGTTGAAGCCGCGGAACTCGCAGGTCAGCACCTCGAAGCCCCAGCGCTTGAGCTCCCGGATCGTCGCCTCCTCGTGCCGCTCGACGATCACCCGCCGCTCGTCGAGCGAGAGGAAGTTCATACTCACCCAGGCGCTGCACAGCATGTGGTCCTCGCGCGAGTAGGGCTCCGGCGCCCGGCGCACCTCCCACGACTCGAACAGGGGGTGGATCTCGGGGACGCGCTCGGGATTGACCAGCAGCTTGCCGGGGGCGAGCGGCATCATCGTCGCGTCGATGTGCATCGGGTGGCTGTCGCGGGTGCGCACGCGGTGGACCCGGTAGCCGGGGCCCAGGTGGCGCTCCAGCCATTGGATGCCGAGGTCGTTGGTGACGTGGCTCTGCTGCGCGAAGAGGTCGGCGCCGCAGCGCATGAAATCGGCGGCGTCGAAGGTCGGCTCGTCCTCGCCGATTACGTACTCGATGTCCAAGTCCTCCCCGGACTCCTCGTAATCCTGGCGGTAGAGCTCGTCCCGGAGCTGCGGCTTGGGAGCGGCGGTCCAGCGCGCGCCCTGGAGGAAATACTCGCGCAGCAGGGGGCGGTAGGCCGCGATCTCGTGATACCGCGAGCGCCAGGCCATCGGCGCCTCGATGATCTCGTCGCCCACCACCAGCAGGGTGTCCCGCGGCATGGCGGCGTAGAGGCCGCTCGGGGACTGCCAGTGGGGGGTCGCGAAAGGGCGGGAGTAGTTGACCGTCTCCGGCCGGCGGACGGTCACCCCCTCCGCCTCGAGCAGCCGCACGAAGCCGTCAAGGTCGCGGTTGGCGCGGTCGATGACCTCCTGGGGGAAGGGCTTGCCGCCGTTCTCGGCGAAGAAGCCCCAGTACTGCCTTGGCATCGTCGCCTTGAGCGCCACGTGCCAGGCGGGGATGCAGGCCCCGTCCGCCACCCCCACGATGACCTCCTCGAGAGGGTCCCACTCGTTGTAAGAGCTCACCACGGGAGAGCTCACGATAGGCGATAGCTGCTCGATCGGCTGTATCAACACGACCTCCAGAGATCCGTACGCCCGCCTCAGGAACCGGAGGCCGCGCGTTTGCGAATCGGTATCTCTGTGTTAGTGCGTTGGAAGGGCAAAACCGCGACGGCTGGGTAAGATCGCCGCCGGAAGAGAAGAAAGGACTACGCCGGCCCGGCTGCCAGCCGGTTCAGCTCCTCGATCAGCTCGTCCACCTGGCGGCGGAGGTGCTCGACGCCGCCGGAGTTGTCGATCAGCCGGTGGGCCGCCTTCCGCCGCTCCTCGCCGTCCCCCTGGGCGAGCAGGCGGGCGCGGGTGGATTCGGGGTCCATCCCCCGCGCCACGGCGCGCTCGAAGCGGAGCTCGCACGGGGCCTCGACGGTGATGATGAAGTCGAACAGGGGGGAGTAACCGGCCTCGACCAGCAGCGTGGCCTCGAGGACGACCACCCCGCGCGAGCGGGCGGCGATCTCCTCGAAGCGCTTCCGCACCAGGGGGTGGATCGCCGCCTCCAGCGCCTTGCGCGCCGCCGGGTCGCTGAACACCCGGGCGGCGACCCTGGCGTGGTCCACGCCGCCGCGCTCGTCGAGCATCTCAGGGCCGAAGAGGCCGCGCACGGCCGCCGCCCCCTCGCCCCCGGGCTGGTGGAGCTCGGCCACCAGGCGGTCGGCGTCGACGACCTCGAAGCCGGCCTCGCGCAGCCAGGCCGAGACGGTCGACTTGCCGCTGGCGAGACCGCCCGTCAGGCCGACGTGGAGAGCGCTCACGGCGTGGCCGGGAGCCCCTGCCGGCGGCGGGAGGCCTTGAGGGTGTTGGCGATCACCATGGCGACCGTCAGCGGCCCGACGCCGCCGGGGACCGGGGTGATCCAGGACGCCTTCGGCGCCACGTGGGTATAGTCGACGTCGCCCACCAGGGTGTACCCCTTGGACTCGAATTGCCGGCGGCGGTCGGCGTCGCCGGGGTAGAGGCGCGCGATCTCGGCGGCGTCGGCCAGGCGGCTCATGCCGACGTCCACCACCACCGCCCCCTCGCGCACGTGCTCGGGGCCGATCATCCCCGGGCGTCCGATGGCCGCCACCAGGATGTCGGCCTCGCGGGTGACGGCGGGGAGGTCGGCGGTGCGGGAGTGGCAGACGGTGACCGTGCAGCTCTCGCGCAGCAGCAGGCCGGCCATCGGCTTGCCGACGATGGCGCTGCGCCCCACGATCACGGCCCGGCGGCCGGAGAGGGGGATGCCGTTGCGCTTGAGCAGGGCGACGATGCCGGTGGGGGTCGCCGGGGTGAGCCCGTCCTCGTCCAGCCAGAGGCGGCCGACGTTGACCGGATGGAAGCCGTCAACGTCCTTGTCGGGGTCGATGCGGTCGAGCACCCGCTTCTCGTGAATCTGCTTGGGGAGGGGAAGCTGGACCAGGATGCCGTCCACCGCGTCGTCGGCGTTGAGATCGTCGAGAAGAGCCAGCAGCTCCGCCTCGGAGGTGTCTGGGGAGAGCCGGAGGGTGCGGCTCAGCATGCCGACCTCGGCGCACCCCTTGACCTTGCTGCCCACGTAGACCTGCGAGGCGGGGTCCTCGCCCACCAGCACGGCGACGAGCTGCGGCGGCCGGGCGCCGGCCGCGGCCATCGCGCGGGCCTCCGCCGCGGTTTCGGAGCGGATCTCGGCGGCAGCGGTTTTTCCGTCGAGGATACCGCCGTCAAGGATTTGGATCATGCTGGGATTCTCCCTTGATGGATGCAGACTATGCCGCCCGAGAGGTCCTTCCAGGCCAGATCGGTAAATCCCGCGACTGCAATCCGGTCCAGGAGCTCCTGGCGCTGGGGGAAATCGACCACCGAGCTCGCCAGATACGAATAGGCCGACCCCCGGGGGGAGATCAGCCGGCCGATCCCCGGCAGCAGCCGCAGGAAATAGAAGAGGTACAGCCTCCGGAGCGGCGGCCAGCGCGGGACGGTGGCGTCGAGGACGACCAGCTTGCCTCCCGGCCGCAACACCCGGGCGATCTCGCGCAGGGCGGCGTCGAGGTCGGCGACGTTGCGCAGCCCGAAGGAGACGGTCGCGCCGGCGAAGTGGCGGCCGGGAAAGGGGAGCGCCAGGGCGTCGGCGGCGAGCGCGGCCGGGCGGGGGGCGGCGGTCCGCGCGAACTTGTGGCGGGCGATGGCGAGCATCGGCACGCAGAAGTCGGCCGCCGCCACGCGGGCCCCCCGGCGCCGCAGGGAGGTCGCCTGGTCCCCCGTGCCGCAGCAGAGGTCGAGCACCCGGGAGCCGGGAGGGAGCCCCAGTGCCGCCGCCGCCCGCCGCCGCCAGACCACGTCCAGGCTGGCGGAGAGCAGGTGGTTCAGGAAGTCGTAGCGGGGCGCCACCCCCGCGAACATGTCGCGGATGGTCTTCCCGGATTTGTCGAGCGCCGTGGTGTCGGACATCAGGTAGGGAAGCATACCCCGTCCCGCCCGGGCATCAATGCCGGGAATAGGCGCCCTCTTGCGGAAGTTGGCATCTTGAGCGAGACTTGAGGCTCGCCGGGATGGGACCCGGTCCGGGGGCTGTTAGCGTCCTCTTGACAAACCTCCCCTGCCCACCTACCATGTGGGTCCTTTGCGTCCGCGACAGCGGGTCTGGTCCGCCGCGCCGAAGCAAATTTTTTCCCAGCCAGAGCTGACCTGGAGAGACTGGAGATGCTGAAGAAGACCTACAGCCCGAAGCTCGCCGAGATCGAGCATCGGTGGTACGTGCTGGACGCGGCGGGGATCCCCCTGGGACGCCTGTCGTCGCTGGCGGCCCGCCTGCTGATGGGCAAGCACAAACCCACCTATGCCACCCACATCGACACCGGCGACTTCGTGATCGTCATCAACGCCGAGAAGGCGGTGCTGACCGGCGGCAAGGAAGAGAAGAAGATCTACCACTATCACACGGGGTATCCGGGTGGCATCAAGTCGGAGACCGCGGCCAAGCGGCGGCAGCGCCGGCCCGCCAAGCTGGTCGAGGAGGCGGTGTGGGGCATGCTCCCCAAGGGCCCGCTCGGCCGCAAGCAGCTCCGCAAGCTCAAGGTCTACGCCGGCCCCGCGCACCCCCATCAGGCGCAGCAGCCCGAGAGCTTCGACGTCGCCGCGGCCCTGTAGGCGGAACCTTCCAGCGGGAATCAAGGAGAGATCGGAACGTGAGCCAAACCCAATACTACGGCACGGGCCGCCGCAAGACGGCCGCGGCGCGTGTGTACCTGCGCCCGGGCGCGGGGGACTTCAAGATCAACGGCCGTACGCTCGACAGCTACTTCCCCAACGAAGTGCTGAAAATGGTCATCAAGCAGCCGCTGCAACTGACGGAGACGGTGGAGCGGTTCGACATCCGTGTCACGGTGGCGGGCGGCGGCAGCGCGGGCCAGGCCGGAGCGATCCGGCACGGCATCTCGCGCGCCCTGCTCGAGTTCAACGGCGAGCTGCGCGACCGCCTCAAGTCGGCCGGGTTCCTGACGCGCGATCCGCGCAAGAAGGAACGCA
This sequence comes from Thermoanaerobaculia bacterium, assembly GCA_045807625.1. Classification (GTDB taxonomy): domain Bacteria; phylum Acidobacteriota; class Thermoanaerobaculia; order Multivoradales; family UBA5704; genus DATARR01. Next base: position 57,850 of record JBJMHA010000012.1, read on the forward strand.
AGAAGTACGGCCAGAAGGGCGCCCGCGCCCGTTTCCAGTTCAGCAAGCGCTAGAGAAGGGAGAGTTCCTTGGTAGAAGTCACGATGAAAGAGCTGCTGGAGGCCGGTGTCCACTTCGGGCACCAGACCCGCCGCTGGAACCCGAAGATGAAGCCTTACATCTTCGGCAAGCGCAACGGGATCTACATCATCGACCTGCAGAAGACGCTGCGGATGTTCAACCAGGTCGCCGACCTCGTGCAGCAGCTCGCCGCCGAGGGCAAGCGCATCCTGTTCGTTGGCACGAAGCGGCAGGCCCAGGAGGCGATCGCCGAGGAGGCGGCCCGTTGCGGCGAGTTCTACGTCACCAACCGCTGGCTGGGCGGCACGCTGACCAACTTCGTCACCCTGCGTACCTCCATCGAGCGCCTGAAGGAGGTCGAGGGCCGGCTCAACGACGAGAACAGCCCGCTCACCAAGAAGGAGCGGCTGCGGCTCGAGCGCGAGCGCGAGAAGATGGTGAAGAACCTCGAGGGGATCCGCGACATGGAGGAGCTGCCGGACGCGCTCTTCGTGGTCGACCCGAAGAAGGAGGACATCGCCGTCTCCGAGGCGAACAAGCTCGGCATCCCGGTGATCGGGATCGTCGACACGAACTGCGATCCGGAGCTGATCGACTACCCGATCCCGGGCAACGACGACGCCATCCGCGCCATCCGGCTGTTCGCGTCGCGGATCGCCGACGCCTATCTCGCCGGCGCCGGCAAGCTCTCGGACGACTCGGTGTTCCAGAAGGACGGCAGGAACATGCCGGTCTTCGACAAGGACGCCGCCGCCGCGAGCGCCGCTCCGGCCTAGGGCCTGCCTGCCCTGCCTGCCGTCGAGATACGACGCGCCGGCGGCCCCAGGGCCGTGCGGTGCGCGCGAGGTCTAGGGTCAGTCGAGCTCGTGTCGATCTGACCCTTTCTTTTGTCTACCGATCAATTCCCGCGATCAGCAGCCGCCGCGTCAACGGCGCTCTCCTCGCGGCTCGAAGGAGAAAGCTGTCATGGCTGAAATCACCGCTCAGATGGTCAAGGAGCTCCGGGAGCGCACCGGCGCCGGGATGATGGACTGCAAGAACGCCCTCAACGACTGCAAGGGGGACATGGAGGCCGCAGTCGACGCGCTGCGCAAGAAGGGGCTCGCCGCGGCGGCCAAGAAGGCCGGCCGGGTCACCGCCGAGGGCGCCGTGGGCTCCTATATCCACGGCGGCGGCAAGATCGGCGTGCTCGTCGAGGTCAACTGCGAGACCGACTTCGTGGCCCGCACCGATCAGTTCCAGGAGCTGGTGCGCGACATCGCGATGCACATCGCCGCCGCCGACCCGCGTTGCGTGCGCCGCGAGGAGGTCACCCCCGACCTCCTCGAGCGCGAGCAGGCGATCTTCCGCGAGCAGGCCCTCGCCTCCGGCAAGCCGGCCCAGGTGGTCGAGAAGATCGTCGCCGGCAAGATGGAGAAGTACTACTCCGAATTCGTGCTGCTCGAGCAGCCGTTCGTCAAGAACCCGGATCAAACCGTCAGCCAGATGATCGCCGAGAAGGTCGCCAAGATCGGCGAGAACATCCAGGTGCGCCGCTTCGCCCGCTACAAGCTGGGCGAGGGGATCGAGAAGCGCCAGGACGACTTCGCCGCCGAAGTCATGGCCCAGGCGGCCCGCTGATGGAGGGCGGGCAGCCCGGAGAGAGCGCTCCGGCGGCCAGATACCGCCGGATCCTCCTCAAGGTCTCCGGCGAGGCCCTGATGGGGTCGCAGCCGTTCGGCATCGACGAAGCGGTGGTGGCCGCCATCGCCGACGAGATCCGCGATGTCCACAAGCTCGACGTCGAGATCGCGGTGGTGGTCGGCGGCGGCAACATCATCCGGGGCCTCGCCGCCAGCCACCGCGGCATCGACCGCGTGACCGGCGACTACATGGGCATGCTCGCCACGGTGATCAACGCCCTCGCCCTCCAGGACGCCCTGGAGAAGCGGGGCGTGCCCACCCGCGTGCAGACGGCGATCGACATCCGCGAGGTCGCCGAGCCGTTCATCCGGCGGCGCGCCATCCGCCATCTGGAGAAGGGGCGCGCCGTCATCTTCGCCGCCGGCACCGGCAATCCGTACTTCACCACCGACAGTGCCGCGGCCCTGCGCGCCAACGAGATCCACGCCGACATCCTGCTCAAGGCGACCAAGGTGGACGGCCTCTACACCGCCGATCCCGAGAAGGACCCGGCGGCCGTGAAGCTCCCCGAGGTGACCTACCAGGAGGTCCTGGAGAAGGACCTCAAGGTGATGGACACCGCGGCGATCAGCCTCTGCCGGGACAACGGCATCCCGATCGCCATCTTCGACATGACGACCCAGGGCAACATCCGCCGGGTCGTCCTGGGCGAGCGGGTCGGCTCCATCGTCCGCGCTTAGGTTGACACCTATGTGACGGCCGGGGGAAGATTTTCGCCCGGCCGGACGCGCTCGCGTCCATGCAGGAGGGACCATGAAAGAGCTGTTCAAGGAAGTCGAAGCCCACATGAAGCACGCGCTGGATCACTTCCACCACGAGCTGAAGCACCTGCGCACCGGGCGCGCCTCGCTGGCGATCCTGGAGGGGGTCACCGTCGACTACTACGGCAGCCAGGTACCGCTGAACCAGGTCGCCAACCTGTCGGTAGCGGACGCCACGATGATCGTGGCGCAGCCGTACGATCCGAGCCAGAGCCCGGCGATCGAGCGGGCGATCATGAAGTCCGACCTGGGGCTGAACCCGTCGTCCGACGGCAAGGTGATCCGCATCCCGGTGCCGGCGCTCACCGAGGACCGCCGCAAGGAGATCGTCAAGAAGGCCCACGACCTCGCCGAGCACGCCAGGAACGGCGTCCGCCAGGCCCGCCGTGAGGGCAACGACAAGCTCAAGAAGATGGAGAAGGACAAGACGGTCAGCCAGGACGACGAGCGCCGCGGCCTCGACGAGGTCCAGAAGCTCCACGACCGCTACATCGGCGAGATCTCGACCGCCCTGCAGAAGAAAGAGCAGCAGATCCTGGAGGTGTAAGCCTCCTTCCCCATGTTCCTCTACGGCTATCACCCCGTGCGCGAGGCCCTGCGGCACCGGCCCCACGAGGTGGCGCGGGTGCTGGTGAGCGCCGCGCGCGGGGGGCGGCGGCGGGAGGAGATCGAGGAGGCCTGCCGGCGCCACCGGGTACCCTTCGAGGTGGTGCCGGAGCGGGCGCTCGCCGAGATCGCCGGCCCGGCCCACAACGGCATGGCCGCCGAGGTGCGCGCCGGGGCCGCCGCGCCGGCGGCCGGCGGGGACCCGGACCTGGTGGTGCTGCTGGAGGACGTCCAGGACCCGCGCAACCTCGGGGCCGTGCTCCGCGTCTGCGAGGGGGCGGGGGCCGGCCGGGTGATGATCCGCGACCGCGGCTCGGCGCCGGTCTCCCCCACGGTCGCCAAGACCTCCGCGGGGGCCACCGAGTGGCTGGAGGTCGAGCGCATCACCAATTCGGCCACCGAGATCGAACGGCTCAAGGCGGCGGGGTTCTGGGTCTACGGGACCGACCCCGCGGGCGATCCCCCCTGGCAGGTCGACCTCTCCGGCAAGGTTGTCCTCTGCTTCGGCGGCGAGGAGAAGGGGCTGCGCTCCCGCACCCGCCAGCTCTGCGACCGCATGATCGGCCTCCCCATGCGGGGCCGGGTCGGCTCCCTCAACATCGCCACCTCGGCGGCGGCGGTGCTCTACGAGGCGGTGCGGCAGCGGACCTCCTCCTCCTAGGCACGGACTTCGCACGGCTCCGGGCGTGATGGCGCGCCCCTCCATACCGAGCACCCGGGCCACCCTGGAGTCCGCCCGCAAGAACATCGAGGCCGTGGTCCGCCTCGAGCAGTCCTCGATGGAGAGCCGCAGCCTGGGCGAGCGGGTGAGCGACCTCTTCACCCGCTTCATGGGGACGATGTCGTTCGTCGTCTTCCACCTGCTGCTGTTCGCCGTCTGGTTCGTGGTCAACCTGGGGTGGACCCCCCTCGAGCCCTTCGACCCCTTCCCGTTCGGCATCCTCACGCTGATCGTCTCGGCGGAGGGGGTGCTGCTCGCCATCTTCGTCCTGGTCAGCCAGAACCGGATGAGCCGGCAGGCGAACCAGCGCGCCCACCTCAATCTCCAGATCGATCTCCTCGCCGAGCAGGAGACGACCAAGCTCCTCCAGAAGGTCCAGAGCCTGCTCGACCACTTCGGCGTCGAGCGGGACCCGGACGACCGCGAGGCGGAGCGCCTGAGCCAGGAGACCCAGGTCGAGGCCCTGGTCGGCGAGATCCGCAAGAGCCTGCCGGACGACTGAGCTCCTCCCCTCGCCCGAACGAAACGTTTTGCCGCCGGCCTGTAACGTGGCGAAACGCTCAAAGGCGCAACTTGCCCAGCGCCGTCGCGTCCATACGCGACACGAAAGAACATCGAAGAACATGCAGTTTGTCATCGGCTGCTGTTTTCACTCTTCTGAGCACGCCCTTCTAGATCGCTGCCGAATCGGCTACGATACCTCCCCGTTGCATTTTCCTACCTCTTTTCAACCGAGCCGAGGAGCAGGACGCATGAGCGATGTCGTCCAGAAGTTCTGGGGTTTCTGCCATACGCTGCGGCATGACGGCATCGATTATGGCGACTACATCGAACAGATCACGTATCTGCTTTTTCTCAAGATGGCGGACGAGCGCGGGATCGATCTCAGCCGGATGCCGGCGCCGGACGGCATGGCGATCGATTGCTCCTGGCCGGCGCTGGCGGGCCGCCAGGGGGACGCGCTGACCCAGCACTACAACGGTGTGTTGCGGCGCCTGAGCCAGCAGCCGGGCCTGCTCGGCGACATCTTCACGCGCGCCGCCTCGCGCTTCAACAACCCCGCGAACCTGAAGCGCCTGATCGATCTGATCGATGAGACGAGATGGACGACGCTGGAGATCGACATCAAGGCCGCCGTCTTCGAGGGGCTGCTGGAGAAGGCGGCGAGCGAGGGCAAGAAGGGGGCCGGGCAGTACTTCACGCCGCGCCGGCTGATCCAAGCGATCGTGCATTGCGTGCATCCCGATCCGCGCGCCTGCCCCGATCTCACGATCTGCGATCCCGCCTGCGGCACCGGCGGTTTCCTGGTGGTGGCCTACGAGTGGCTGCTGGCCGAGATGCGCGGCGGCGGCGTCGACCCGGAGCTCGGGGGGCGGGTGCGCTGCGGCACCTATTTCGGCCAGGAGCTGGTGCAGCGCCCGCGGCGGCTCGCGCTGATGAACCTTTTCCTGCACGGGCTGGAGCCCGAGATCACGCTCGGCGATTCGATCTATGACGAGCCCGGCGAGCGCCGCTTCGACGTCGTGCTGACCAACCCTCCTTTCGGCAACAAAGGGGCGAACCAGGTGCCCAGGCGGGATGACCTGTCGGTGAAAACCTCGAACAAACAGCTCAATTTTCTCCAGCACGTGATCACGTTGTTGAAACCGGGCGGCCGGGCGGCGGTGATCGTGCCCGACAACTGCCTGTTCGCCGATCAGGCCGGCGAGGTGTTCAAGGTGATCACCCAGGAGTGTGATCTCCACACGGTGCTGCGCCTCCCCAACGGCACCTTCACTCCGTACAGCGCGGGCACCAAGACCAACGTCGTCTTCTTCACCAAGGGGCCCGCCACGGAGACCGTCTGGGTCTACGACGCGCGCACCAACGTGCCGCGCATCACCAAGAAGGACCGGCCGCTCACCCATGCCCATCTCGCCGCGTTCGAGGCCTGCTACGGGCTCGATCCCAACGGGAGGTCCCGGCGCTCGGCCGGCGACTCGCGGGAGGACCGCTGGCGGTCGTTCTCGATCGCCGAGGTGCGCGCCCGCGATTTCAAGATCGACGGCCTGAAATGGCTCAAGGAGGAGTCGCTGGAGGACGAGCTGCCGGCGCCCGAGGACCTGGCGGCGGAGGCGATCGCGGAGCTGGAGAGCGCCGTGGCCGATCTGAATTCCGTGATCGAATTGCTGACCAGCGACGCGGAGCCGCTGCGGCCGCACGCCGTGCAGGGGGGCTCATGACGAGCGCCGTCTCCGATTGGGAGATCGGCCGCCGGGAAGGGGAGCTGCCGGAGGGGTGGGCGGAGACGACGCTGGAGGAGATCGTCGTCCACAAGCTCGGCGGCGAGTGGGGGGAGGACCCCCGCAAGGTCCCGGAAGCTCCCGAGCTGGTGCGGGTGCGGGTGATCCGCGGCACCGAGTTCCGCCACTGGGAGCGCGACAAAGGGTCGACGGCGGAGGAGCGGCTGATCAAGCGCTCGAGCCTCGCCCGCCGCCAGCTCGCGGTGGGGGACCTGGTGGTCGAGGTCTCCGGGGGCGGCGCCAGCCAGCCGGTCGGCCGGACGCTGCTGATCGACGAGGAGGCGGTCCGGCGCGCCGCCGGCGTGCCGCTGATTTGCAACAATTTCTGCCGCCAGTTGCGGGTCCATCGCGAGATCGATCCCGCCTTCGTCCACCTCGCGCTCTCCTATCATTATCTCTGCGGCGGCTTCGACGAGCACCAGACGCAGACGACGAACCTGCGCAACCTCGACTTCGACGGCTTCCTTTCCACCGTCCTGCCGCTGCCGCCGCGGGCCGAGCAGCAACGGATCGTCGAGAAGATGGCGGAGTTGGCGGCGACGCTGCGGCGCGTCCGCGAAGGGCTCGGGAGGGTGCCGGAGGTGCTGCGCCGCTTCCGGCAGGCGGTGCTCGCCGATGCCTATTCGGGGCGGCTGACCGAGGACTGGCGCGCGCGGCGCGGGGTGCAGGAGCCGCTCGCGCCGCGCCTGGCGCGCGCCTTCGCCGCCCGCCGCGAGGCCTACGAGTCGGCGCGCGGCGAGGCGGAGGCGTTCGACCGCCGGGCTCCCCGGCGGCCGAAGAACCTCGCCCCCACCGGGTGGGAGGCGCCGGAGCCGCTGGAGGTCCCCGAGGTGCCCGAGGGGTGGAGCCTGGTGGCGCTCCAGGACGTGATCCACCGCGCCCAGTACGGGCTGTCGGTGAAGGCGGACGGCGATCCCAGGACTGGCGTGGTCATGCTCCGCATGGCGAACATCCGCGACGGCCGGATGGACGACTCCGACCTCAAGTACGTCGACCGCGTGGGGATCGACGTGCGGGCCTTCACGGTGCAGCCGGGAGATATCCTTTTCAATCGCACCAACAGCGCCGAGCTGGTGGGCAAGGCCGCGGTGTTCGATCTCGAGCTGGAGGCGGTCTTCGCCTCGTACCTGGTGCGCATCCAGTGCGACGAGCACCTGGTCTTCAGCCGCTACGCCTGCGGATGGATCAATTCCCCCTGGGGGCGGCGGTGGGCGCGGACGGTGCGCACCGACTGCAGCAATCAATCGAACATCAACGTCTCCCGCCTGCAGCGGATGCCGCTGCCGGTGCCGCCGCTGGTCGAGCAGCGGGAGATCGTGCGGCGGATCGACGAGCTCTTCGCCTTCGCCGGCAAGATCGAGCGGCATGTGGCGGCGGCGGAGGAGCGGGCCGAGCGGGCGCGGCGGACGGCGCTCGCGCTGGCCCTGCGCGGCGAGCTGGTGCCGACCGAGGCGGACCTCGCCCGGGAGGGCGGGGACGGCGGGAGCTTCGAGCCGGCCGCGGAGATGCTCGGCCGCATCAGCACCGAGCGCCTCGCGGCGGCGGGCGGCATCGAGGCCGTGGCGTTGAGGCCGGAGGAGGCTCACGAGCGGATCCTGGCCGCCATCCGCCAGGCCTGCTGGGGAGCGGGGGAGATGACCCTCGACGAGCTGATCCGCAAGGTGGCCGCCCGCCTGGGGAGCCCGCGCTTCGGCAAGACCTTCCGCGCCCGGCTGGAGACGCACGTCGAGGTGGCCGCCGCGCGCCGGATCGTCGCCCACCAGGGGGACCTGCTGACCGGCGCGACCCCCACGTTCGGCCGCTACGACTACGTCTTCCTGATGGAGACCGTCCGCCAGCTCGCGCGCGGTGCCGAGCTCGAGAAGGACGAGATCGTCCGCGCCGTGGCGGCCCACCTGGGCTACGGCCAGGTGACCCCGGCGATCCGCGAGCGGATGGACCGCGTCTTCCAGTGGGCCGCCCAGGAGGGGCGGCTGGAGGTCCGCGACGGCCGGATCGTGCTCCTCTAAGCCTTGAGCCACTCGAACAGGTCGTAGTGCTCGCGGCTCATGCCGAGCCGCTCGTAGACGCGCTGGGCGGCGGCGTTGCGCTTCTCCACGTAGAGGCGGATTCCCTTGAGCTCCGGGGACTCGTCCACCTGCCGCCTCACCCGCTCGTAGAGGGCGCGGTAGACCCCCCGGCCGCGCTCCTCCGGGATGACGTAGACCGACTGGATCCAGAGGATGACGCCGTTCCGCCAGTCGCTCCACTCGAAGGTGGTGAGCAGGCAGCCGACGGTCTCGGTCCCTCGCTGGGCGATCCAGTACCGCCCCTTGGCCGGATCGGCGAAGACGGCCTCGACGCCGCGGCGCAGGGTCTCCGGGTCGAGCCCCAGCTCTTCGGTCTCGCGGGCCATCCGGAGCTGGAAATCGACGATCGCGGCCGCGTCCCGCGGCTCGCCGGGGCGGATCGACAGCTCTCCTTCAGCCAAGCAGGGCCTCCGCCAAGCGCTCCTCGATCTCCGGAGGCAGCGGCTCGTCCGGGAGCTGCCGCAGGGCCCGCACCGCGGCCGTGACCGCGCCGAGGAGCCGCTCGCACTCCGCGCACCCGGCGAGGTGCTCGCCGATCCTCTCGGCCCGGTCGAGGCTCAGCCGGCCGTCGAGGTGCTCGCTGAGGTCCGCCAGGACCTCGCCGCAATGGAGGCCGGCGACCATCCGCTCACCCTCCACGGGTTCCCTCCTTGAGGCGAGCCAGCAGCCGCAGCCGGGCGCGGTGCAGGCGGGTGCGGACGGCGGCGTCGGAGAGGCCGGTGACCCGCGCGGCCTCGTCCACCGTGAAGTACTCGCGGTCGCAGAGGGTGAGGATCTCGCGGTCCTCCGGCGGCAGCGCCGCGAAGGCGGCCTCGACGGCCGGGCCGCTCTCTTCCGGGGCCTCCGGCGCGCCGCCGCCGCCGGACTGCCAGCCGGCCGCCCGCGCCAGCTCGCGCAGGGGGGTGAGGTCGGCCTCGCGGGGGCGCGGGGGGAGGCGGTCGATCACCTGGCGGGCGAGGGAGAGGAGCCAGGGGCGGGCGGAGGTCTCGTCGCGGTGCCGGGGCGCGGCGCGCCGGGCGGCCAGGAAGGTCTCGCGGAGGATCTCCAATGCGTCGTCCTCGTCCGGCGCGGCGGCGCGCGCGAAGCGGTAGACCGCCGCCTGGTGCCGCCGTACGAGGCGGTCGAAGGCGGAGGGGTCCCCGGCCGCGATGCGGCCGATCAACGTCTCGTCGCTGACCCTGGCGTCGTCTGCGGTCACGTGAAGGCCTCTGCGTTGGAACGCAGAGATCTTACACCGCTCGGCGCCAAGGCGGCCGGTCAGATCACGATGCGGCCGTAGCGGGCGAGCAGGATCGAGTAGGCGCCGAAGGCGATCAGCCCCACGGCGACCAGGCCGAGGAGGAGCGCGCCGTGCGGTTGGACGGCCAGCGCCGCGAGGGCTCCCCCCAGGCCGCGCGCCTGGCTGGGGTCGAACCGCCAGGCGGCCTGGACCAGGAAACAGCCCGAGATCAGGAAGACCACGCCGCGGGCGATCAGCCCCAGCTTGCCGCTGTTGAGCGCCACCTTGCGCTCGGTCTCGTCCATCTCCTGGAGCCGGATCTCCTTGCGGAACCGCTCGGTCCAGCCGCGCCGGATCTGTTGCAGGCCGCCGGCGATCACCCCGATCCCCACCGCGGCCACCAGCCAGCGGCCGAACGGCTCGCTCATCAGCTTCGCCGTCCAGGCCTGGTAGGTGTGCCCGCCGCCTCCGCCTTCGGCACCATGGGCCCCCAGGGCGATCTTCATGGCGGCCCAGGCGAGACCGCCGTAGATCAGGCCGCTGCCGATCCGGCCCGCCCGCTTGGCCAGACCCTTGAGGTCGTTCCCCTTGTGCTCGGGGTCGAGGAACCCCTGGACGATCCGCCAGAGGGCGTAGCCGGCGAGCCCCACGGCGATCAGCCAGAGGAACGCCGTGCTCCGCCCGGCGATCTCCTGGAGGGCGCCGCGGGTGTCGGTGGGACGGGAGCGGGCGCCGAGCGCCGTCTCCACGGCCAGGAACCCGACCAGGGCATAGACGGCCCCCCGGGCGGCGTAGCCGGCGCGGGCCAGCCGCTCCAGCCAGGGGCTGTGCAGCGCGGTCCGGGCCGTGGTCTCGATCTGGCGACCCGTCTGCGCGAAGATGCTGCTGGTTGTTGCGCGTGCCATGCTCGCTCCTCCTTGGGGGAGGCATAGAGCAAGGCGAATGCCAGGGCCTATTTCAGGTTTGTCTCGAACAGCTTGAAGATCCGCCGGTACTCGTCGAGCCAGCTCGTGGGCTGCACGAAGCCGTGGTCCTCGACCGGGTAGACGGCCAGCTCGAAATTCTCCTTCTTCAGCTCGATCAGCCGCTGCACCAGGCGCACGTTGTCCTGGAAGAAGACGTTCTTGTCCTCCATGCCGTCGCAGATCAGCAGCGGCTTCTGGAGCCCCGCCGCGTACTCGATGGGGGAGCTCTTCTCGTAGGCCTCGGGATCGACCTCCGGCCGGTTGAGGATGTTCGAGGTGTAGGAGTCGTTGTAGTGGGCCCAGTCGGAGACCGGCCGCAGGGCCGCGCCGGCCGCGAAGAGGTCGGGCTGGCGGAAGAGGGCCATGTAGGTGAGGAAGCCGCCGTAGGAGCCGCCGTAGACCCCCACCCGCGCGGGGTCGGCGTTCTTGTGCTGGGCCAGCCAGGCGACGCCGTCCTGGAGGTCCTCGAGCTCAGGGGTCCCCATCTGGCGGTAGATCGCCGTGCGCCAATCGCGGCCGTAGCCGGCCGAGGCGCGGTAGTCCATGTCGAGCACCACGTAGCCGTGGCGGGTCAGGAAGGTGTGGAACATGAACTCGTGGAAGTAGCTCGACCAGCCGTAGGTGACCTCCTGGAGGTAGCCCGCGCCGTGGATGAACACCGCCGCCGGATACTTCTTGGCCGGGTCGAAGCCCTCCGGCGTGAAGACCCGCGCGTAGACGGCCCCGGCCCCGTGCGTCGAGGGGATGGGGAGGATCTCCGGCACCGCCCACGGCTGGGCGAGGAAGAGCGGCGTCCGCGTCTGGCTGACCTGGCGCGCCTCGGCCCCCGGCCGGCCGGCCTGCACGTAGACCTCGTCCGGCCGGGTGATCGTGGAGTGGAGGAAGAGAACCTGGCTCTCGTCGGGGGAGAGCCTGGCATGGCTGAAGAGGCCGCCGGTGCGGGTGATCCGTTCGGCTTTCCCTGTCGCGGCCTCCACCCGCCAGAGGTCGTACTTGCCCGGATGCTCCTGGTTGGCCATGTAGTAGAGATGGCGGCCGTCCCAGCTCCGGGCCACCTCCGCGACCTCGTACTTCCCCTCGGGGGTCAACCGCCGGGTCTCGCCCGTGCGGGTGGAGACGCGGTAGAGCTGCGACCAGCCGCTCTCCTCGGAGAGGTACCAGAGCGTCTCGTTGTCGCGCAGCCAGCCGAAGTCGTTGAATTCCCAGTTGACCCAGGCCGCGTCGGCCAGCCGGTGGCGGGGCGTGAGGATGCCGGTTGCGACGTCCCAGGTGGCGATCCAGCGGTCCTTGTTGTCGCGGGCGCGCAGCTCCAGGGCGAGCCGGCTGCCGTCGTCCGTCCAAGTGAGGCCCAGCACCTCCAGCGGGCGCGCCTCGGGCTTCTTCTCGTCCTTTTTCTCGTCTTTCTTCTCACCCTTCTCGCCATCCTTCTTCGCCGCCGCCTTGCGGGCCTCGGCGGCCTCGCGCAGCCCCTTCAGGGGGTCGTCCTTGATCCCCGGCAGGACCGACGCGTCGAGGTCGTGCCGCTCGTGGGCCCTGAGGTCGAGCAGGAGCACCGAATGGGGGACCATCCCCGCCGCGCCCACCTTGGCGCGCACGTCCCGGACCTCGATATTGCCGCTCTCGGTGACCCAGTCCGGCATCTTCGTCCCCGCCGTGGCCTCGTCCCGCTTCGGCGCCGTGACCACCGCCAGCCAATCGCCGGAGGGGGACAGCGAGGTGCTCTCGATCTGGACCTCCTTGCCCAGGTACCAGGGGAGGGGGGCCCGGCTGGGGTCGGTCTTGCGGAGGGACTTGTCCTCCTCGCGCTCCCGCTTCTCCTGCTCCTGCTTCTGACGGATCACGTCGAACAGCCGCGTCTGCTGCTCGGCGAGGAATTTGGGGTCCTTCTCGGCCGGGTCCTTGGCGAGCTTCAGGTCGGCGGCTTGGACGGTGACCCCGGAATCGAGGTCATAGATGAAGACGTCGGTGCCGCGGTGGAACCAGATCCGCCGGCCGTCCGCCAGGAAGTGGACGTCGCTCTCCGCCTCCTCCGTGCGGGTGACCTGGCGCACGGCGCCGGTCTTGAGGTCCTTCACGAAGACGTCGCCGTTGACCAGATAGACCTTGCGCGTCCGCTCCCGGTTGCGCTCCCCCGGCGCGTCCGCCCGGGCGCGCTGGGCGGGCTCGACGAGCGCCGTCTTTCCCGTCGCCAGATCGACCCGGTAGAGGTCCTTCCGCTGCTTGCCGACCCCCTCGCGCTCCCGCTCGTAGTAGACCGAGCGGCCGTCGTCCGACCAGTAGGGGTCCTCGGGCGGGTTCCCGATCCAGTCGGGGTCGGCCATGATCTGCTCCAGGGTCAGGGGGGAGGCCTCCGGAGCGGCGGCGGCACCCGCGGACAGCGAGGGCATCGCCAGGAGGAGGCAGAGCCCCCCGGCGGCCCCGGCGAAGAAGTAGCGGCGGATTTTCAGCATCATTCCAGGCTCCTAGAATAGGGCAGCGGAAGGGTATAGCGGATAGGGGACAGGGGGAAGATCTTCGGATAGACTTCCCGGCCGTATGGAGCTGGGAGACCTCAAGCTGACCCTGGTCGACGACGGCGAATTCCGCCTGGACGGCGGCGCCATGTTCGGCGTCGTGCCGCGGACGATGTGGGAGCGGGAGAAGCCGCCGGACGAGCTCAACCGCATCCGCATGGGCACCAACTGCCTGCTGGTCGAGCGCGGGAGCGACCTCCTGCTGATCGACACCGGCATCGGCGACAAGCACGACCCCCGCTTCCAGAAGCTCTATGGCATGGACCCCCAGGCCGCGCGGCTGCCGGACGCCATCCGCCGGGCGGGCTACGAGCTGGGGGACGTCAACCACGTCCTGCTCTCCCACCTCCACTTCGATCACTGCGGCTGGAATACTCGCTATGAAGGGGGGCGGGAGCAAGAGGGGAAGATCGTCCCCACCTTCCCCAAGGCGACCTACTGGCTGCAGCGGGGGGAGGTGGACCATGCACGACTCCCCAACGAGCGCGACCGCGCCAGCTATTTCCCGGCGAGCTGGGAGCCGCTCTTCGAGGCCGGCGCCGCCGAGCTGTTCGGCGACGAGGCCGAGCCCATCCCCGGCGTGAAGGCGGTGCGCGTCCCCGGGCATAACGCCGACATGTGTATCGTTCTCCTGGATGGAGGAGACGGCGCCCAAGCGGTCTACTGGGCCGACCTGGTGCCGACCGCGGCCCACGTCCCCTACCCCTGGATCATGGGGTACGACCTGTATCCGTTGACGACTCTCGAAAACAAGAAGCTCTGGCTGCCGCGGGCGATGGCGGGGGACTGGCTCTGCATCTTCGAGCACGACCCCGTAACCCCCTTCGGGCGGCTGGTGGAGGAGAAGCCCGGCCGTTTCCGGGCGGTCCCGGTCGCGGTCCCAGAGCCCGCGCGGACCTGACCCCTCCCGCAATCCAAAATCCAAAATCGAAATCCGGAGATAACGATGGCGCGAGAAGAGTATGACCTGATCATCATCGGCAGCGGCCCCGGCGGCTACGTCGCGGGCGTGCGCGCCGGCCAACTGGGGATGAAGGTGGCGGTGATCGAAAGAGACCCCAAGTTCGGCGGCACCTGCCTGCTGCGCGGCTGCATCCCCACCAAGGCGCTGCTGCACACCGCGTCCATCCTCGATGAGATCCGCGAGGCCGGCACCCTGGGAATCCAGGTCGCCGCGCCCACGCTCGACATCGTCAAGGCGCAGGAGCGCAAGCAGAAGGTGGTGGACAGCAACTCCAAGGGGGTCGAGTTCCTGTTCAAGAAGAACAAGGTGGCCGGCATCCACGGACTGGGTCGCGTCACCGGCCCCCACGAGGTGGAGGTCGAGGGACCGGACGGCAAGAAGACCTACGGCGCCAAGCACATCATGATCGCCACCGGCTCGGTGCCGCGCGACGTCCCCATCGCGCCGGTCGACGGCGAGCGCATCCTGAACTCCGACCACATCCTGGAGCTCAAGAAGGTGCCGCAGTCGCTGGCCGTGCTGGGCGCCGGCGCCGTGGGCACCGAGTTCGCCTCGATCTACGCCTCCTTCGGCTCCAAGGTCACGCTGATCGAGATGCTCCCCCGCATCCTCCCCATCGAGGACGAGGAGGTCTCGGCCGAGCTCCAGAAGGCCCTGCGCAAGCGGGGGATCGACGTCCTGGCCGGCACGAAGATGCAGAGCGTCGAGCGCACCGAGAACGGCGTCCGCCTGAAGCTCGAGGGCGGAAAGGCCGACACCGTCGAGGCCGAGCTGCTGCTGGTCGCCATCGGCCGCCGGCCGGTAACCGAGAACCTGAATCTCGAGGCCCTGGGCATCGAGCTGGAGCGCGGCTACGTCAAGGTCGATCCGTATATGCGGACCGCCGTGTCCCACATCTACGCCATCGGCGACGTGATCAACACCCCCTGGCTGGCGCACGTCGCCTCGGCCGAGGGGATCCTGGCCGTCGAGCACATGGCCGGGCTGCCGGTCAAGCCGATCAATTACGACCGCGTCCCCTCCTGCACCTACTGCGACCCCGAGGTGGCGAGCGTGGGCCTGACCGAGGCCAAGGCCCGCGAGCGGGGGTACGACGTGAAAGTCGGCAAGTTCCCCTTCACCGCCCTCGGCAAGGCCAAGGTGATCGGCAAGACCACCGGCTTCGTCAAGGTGGTCCGCGAGACCAAGTACGACGAGATCCTCGGCGTGCACATCATCGGCGCCCACGCCACCGACCTGATCGCCGAGGCCTGCGTGGCCCTGCAGATGGAGGGGACGGACGAGGAGCTGCTGCGCACCATGCACGCCCACCCGACCATGTCCGAGGCGGTCATGGAGGCGGCCCACGCCGCCCATGGCGCGGCGATCCACATTTGACCCCATAGAAGCAAGGATGCCCATGAAGACAGGCAAGAGTTGGGGTCCACTCCACCCCCAAACCGAAACCGTCGAGCGGCTGGCGAAGACCAACCTCCCCCGGGAGCGCCAGCTCGAGCTTTACCACTTCCTGCGGCTCACCCGGATGGTGGAGGGGCGCCTCGGCAACCTCTACCGCCAGGGGAAGGTGGTCGGCGGCCTCTACTCCAGCCTCGGCCAGGAGGCGACCGCCGTCGGCACCGCCTACGCCCTGGAGGCCCAGGACGTGATGGGCCCGCTCATCCGCAACCTCGGCTCGATGCTCGTCCGCGGCGTGCAGCCGCGCGAGGTCATGATGCAGTACATGGCCAAGAGCGACAGCCCGACCGGCGGCAAGGACGGCAACACCCACTTCGGGGACCTCAGGCGCGGTCTGGTGGCCCCCATCTCCATGCTCGGCGCCGTGATCCCAGTGATGGCCGGGGTCGCCCTCGCCGGCAAGATGCAGGGCAGGGACCTGGTGGCCCTCACCTACATCGGCGACGGCGGCACCTCGACCGGGGACTTCCACGAGGGGCTCAACCTCGCCGCCGTGCTCAACGTCCCCTTCGTGCTGATCGCCGAGAACAACGGCTGGGCCTACTCGACCCCCACCTCCCGGCAGATGCGGATCAAGAGCATCGCCACCCGCGCCGCCGCCTACGGCATCCCGGGGGAGACCGTGGACGGCAACGACGTGCTCGCGGTCTACGAGGTCACGAAGAAGGCGGTCGAGCGGGCGAGGGCCGGCGGCGGGCCGACGCTGATCGAGTCCAAGACCTTCCGCATGAAGGGTCACGCCGAGCACGACGACGCCGGCTACGTGCCCAAGGAGCAATTCGAGGAGTGGCAGCAGAAGGACCCGATCGAGCGTTTCGAGCGCCACCTCCTCGCCAACGGCCTGGCCACCGAGGAGGACCTCAAGGCGATCGTGGCGAGGATCGACGCCCAGCTCAACGAGGAGGTCGACTTCGCCCTCGCCTCTCCCATGCCGCCGCCGGAGCGGGCCTTCGAGGGGGTGTACGCCTGATGGCTACCGTCACCTACCTCGAAGCCATCCGCCAGGCGCTGTGGGACGAGATGGAGCAGGACGAGCGGGTCTTCATGCTCGGCCAGGACATCGGCACCTACGGCGGCGCCTTCCGCGTCACCGCCGGCTTCCTCGACCGTTTCGGCCCGGGGCGGATCGTCGACACCCCGATCAGCGAGTCGGCGATGATCGGCGCCGCCATCGGCGCCGCCATGATGGGGATGCGGCCAGTGGTCGAGATGCAGTTCATCGACTTCATCTCCTGCGGCTTCAACCAGATCATCAACTTCGCCGCCCCCAACCACTACCGCTGGGGGCAGCCGGTGCCGATCGTGGTCCGGGGACCGGCGGGGGGGAACGTCCACGGCTCGGCCTACCACAGCCAGAACCCGGAGTCCTACTTCCAGCACACGCCGGGCCTCAAGGTCGTGGCCCCCGGCACCGTGGCCGACGCCTACGGGCTGCTCCGGTCGGCGATCCACGACCCCAACCCGGTGCTCTACTTCGAGCACAAGTACCTCTACCGCCGCCTGAAGGATGAGCTTCCCTCCGGTGACGGGCTGGTGCCGATCGGCCAGGCGCGGCTGGCGCGCGAGGGGCGCGACCTCTCCGTGATCACCTACGGTGCTATGCTCCAGGTGGCGCTGGAGGCCGCCGGGCGCCTGGAAGCGGAAGGGATCGACCTGGAGGTCCTCGATCTGAGGACGATCAAGCCTCTCGACCAGGAGGCCATCCTCGCCACCGCCCGCAAGACCAGCCGCGTGATCGTCCTCACCGAGGAGCAGCTCACCGGCTCGGTCGCCGGAGAGGTGGCGGCGCGGATCTCGCAACACGCTTTCGAGTGGCTGGACGGGCCGGTGCACCGGCTCTGCTGTCCCGACACCCCGGTCCCCTACAGCCCGACGCTCGAGGAAGCTTACCTGCCCAACGTGGACAAGCTCGCCGCCAAGGTTCGCGAGCTGGCCAGCTACTGATACGGAGAGTCTATGGCTACTGAAGTCGTGATGCCCCAGATGGGAGAATCGATCGCCGAGGGCACCATCACCCGCTGGCTGGTGAAGGTCGGCGACAAGGTGGAGCGGGATCAGCCGCTGTTCGAGATCTCGACCGACAAGGTCGACGCCGAGATCCCGAGCCCGGCCTCGGGCACGCTGCTGGAGATCCGCAACCAGGAGGGGGAGACCGTCCCCGTCAACCAAGTCGTCGCGATGATCGGCGAGGCGGGCAGTGAGGCGGCCGCGCAGCCCGCCGCCATGGCCCCGGCCGTGCCGGCCGCGACACCCGAAGCGGCCCCGCAGCCGACCGCCACGGAGGTGAAGCGCGAGGAGACGGCCCGTGAGGGCGCTCCCGCCGTCGCCTCGCCGGAGCCCCAGCCCCGCCCCGAGCCGGCCGCGGCGCCGGCGGAGCAGGCCACGGAGGCCGAGGAGAAGGAGGAGGTCCAGCGCGACTCGGGCGAGTCCGCGCAGGCCAAGGAGATCGAGGCCGGCGAGGCCAGTGTCGAGGAACGGCTCCGCAAGTTCTCCAGCCCCCTGGTGCGCAGCATCGCCGCCAAGGAAGGGGTCAACCTGGAGGAGGTCCAGGGCACCGGCGCCCATGGCCGGGTGACCAAGGAGGACATCCTGGGCCACCTGGAGCAGCGCAAGGCGGCCCCGGCCCCCGCCGCCGCTCCGGCGCCGACTCCGCGTCCCGCCGTCCCGGCACCCGCTCCGGCTCCTGCCGCCGCCGCGCCCGCGGGCCAGCGTCCGCTCCCGGCGGGCTTCCACGTGCCGGCCTACACCGAGGGGGAGAACGTCGAGATCGAGCCGATGTCGAAGATCCGGCAGATCACGGCGGCGCACATGGTCTACTCCAAGGCCACCTCGGCGCACGTCACCACGCTCTTCCACATCGACATGTCGAAGGTGAACAAGGCCCGGCTCCGCGCCCGCGACGGTTTCTTCAAGAAGGAGGGGACCAAGCTCACCTTCATGCCCTTCATCTTCAAGGCGGTGGCGACCGCTCTCAAGGCGCACAGGAACGTCAACGCCTCGATCGACGGCACGAACATCGTCTACAAGAAGGACATCAACATCGGCATGGCGGTGGACATCCCGGGCCGTGGCCTGCTGGTGCCGGTGATCAAGAAGGCCGACCAGCTCAGCCTCGTCGGCCTCGCCAAGGCCGCCAACGACCTCGCCGACCGGGCGCGCGGCAAGAAGCTGAAGCCCGAGGAGGCGCAGGGGGGCACGTTCACCGTCACCAACCCGGGCGTCTTCGGCAGCCTCTTCGGCACGCCGGTGATCAACCAGCCGCAGGTGGCGATCCTCGGCGTCGGCGCCATCGAGAAGCGCCCGATCGTGGTCGAGGACGAGGACGGCAACGACTCGATCGTCATCAAGACCATGTCCTACTTCAGCATTTCCTACGACCACCGCCTGGTCGACGGAGCCGACGCCGACCGCTTCATGATCGATCTCAAGAAGGTCCTCGAAGAGGACACCTGGACCGAGCTCGAAGCGTACGTGTAGGCGCAACGTACGGCCTGGAAGCCCGCGACGAGCCCGGAGGAATCCGGGCTCGTCGTGTCTTCAGGGTACGGATTCTGGTATCCTTCCGGAGAGGTGAGCTTTATGGCCCTGCTGAAGGACAGCGAGAGGTTGATCACCGGCGAGGAGCTCTTCCACTCCCCGGATCTCGGCCCTTGCGAGCTGGTGGATGGGAGGATCGTGCCTACAATGCCGACGGGACGTGTCCATGGAAAGTCGGAGGCCCGGCTGGCCGCCCGCCTTTTGACCTATGTGGAGAACCACGACAAAGGCGAAGTGCTGACCGGCGAGATCGGCATCTATATCCGGCGGAACCCGGATACCGTACGGGCGGCGGATATCGCCTTCATCTCACACGGCCGTCTGGCCCGGTGCAAGGCGGAAGGATATCTCGACGTCGCGCCGGAGATCGTGGTGGAGGTTCTCTCTCCGGACGACCGGATGAGCCGGGTGCAGGAGAAGCTCCGCGATTATTTCTCCGCCGGCGTCCAGGTGGTGTGGGTGGTGGACCCCACGCTGCGCCGCGTCCTCGTCCACCGGTCCCTCACCGAAGTGACGGTCCTCGACGACCGGCGGAGCCTGACCGATGAGGATCTGCTGCCGGGCTTCAGCGTTCCGGTCTCGGATCTGTTTCCGGAGTAGGGCTCGAGCCCGGGGCGACCCCGGGCTCTTTCATTTTCTCCCCTCAGGGCTGGCAGATCCCTTGACCCTTGCAGGTCCCCTCGAAGCATGTGGGTGTGTACGGGCAGCAGTACGTGCCATAGTAGCCGCAGGGCTGGCACTGGTTGATGATGAGATTGCAGGCGAGCCCGAGAGTGTTGCACGTTGAGCCGGCGCAGCACGCCTGGTTGACGCCGCCGCAGGGGGGCGGGGGAGGAGCCGCGCAGCGTCCGTTCGTGCAGGTGAGCCCCGCCGAGCAGGTGCCGTCCGCGCAGCAGAGATTGCCGCTCCCCCCGCAGGCCCGGCAGTAACCGCTCGAGTTGCAGATGAGCCCGGAGCCGCACTGCCCGCCGATGCAGCAGGTCTGCCCCGCTCCGCCGCAAAGGATCTTCGGGTTGATCCGCCTGGAGGGTTGCGCTGGACCGGCGGCCGCCATGAAAAGGCCGGCCAGCGGAGCAGCCTCTCCGATCTGGCAGCCCGAGGAGGTCTCCTGAGCCCGCAGGTGGAGAGGGCAGACACAAACCGCGAGCACGATCACGATCAGAAAAGGACGAAAAACAGCACGGGCCGTTGAGAGCATACACGTCTCCTTAAGGTAATTTCTGAGCCTTTACAGAACGATCGCGCGCGGCCGGTCCGGCTGAATGTCTCTACGGAGGTTTGGAGCTTTTGGATGAAGAGGGCTTTTTCTGGCCTTGGCGAGCCGTTCGGCAAGCTTCCGCAGGACGCGGCCGGCGTGTTTTTGGCGGAGTAAGCATCCATGGAACGCGGTAAGCTTCCCGCGAGGCGCGGCCGGCTTATTTTTGAGGAAGCAAGCATCCGCAGGACGCGGCAAGCTTGCGCGCGGCTCGAAAAGTTTCCCATGAGGCACGGCAAGCTTATCTTCGACAGGGTAAGCATCCATGGAGCGCGGCAAGCTTATGTGTGACGCCGCAAGCTTCCGCAAGATGCGGCCGGCTTGCTTTTGACAGGACAAGCATCCGCAGGGCGCGGCGAGCGTGCGTGAGACGCGGTAAGCTTCCCGTGAGGCACGGCAAGCTTATTTTTGACAGGGTAAGCATCCGCGAGCGCGGTAAGCCTGTGTGTGACGCGGTAACCTTCCCGCGAGGCGCAGCCGGCTTAAATTTGGCGGAGTAAGCGTCCGTAGAGCGCGGCAATCTTGTGCGCGACGCGGTAAGACTCCGCGAGGCGCGGCCGGCTTATTTTTCTCAGGGGAAGTATCCGCGGAGCGGGGTAAGCCGGAAGTGAACGGTAGAGACGCCCCTTGCGCCAGGCAAAGCCTGGGAAGGGAGGAGGGAACATGCAATAGACAGAACCCGAAACCCTTCGTAGTGGACCCAGTAGGTCCGAACCCTACCCGGCAAGGGCTAGCCACCCACCGGAAGCGAGTCTTGCGTGGTGGTAGGAGTAATCCGCGCCACGAAGCGTAGACAGCGAGTGTGCAGGCCGTGGTAATCAGCCTCGAGAGACTGCATCGAGGAGCCAACGTCGTGGGGTGAGCGGAAGGCAACATCTCTGGCGCCGGATGGCTTGGCGTCGGAGGTCCTCCGGGGTATCAGCCCAGGGCATGTACACAAGGGGGTCCGCCCAGGAACCTGGGAGAGCCCTGAGATCTCCGCGGTCGAGTCCCGGCTGGGCTCCGGGAGACCAATCGTCCAGGCCCACAGCAGAGGGCGTCCGCACCCTGTGGGAGCGAATAAGCGGGCGTAGCCACGGTACCGCCAAGCGAAGGAAACGAAGCGCGGCGGGATGGACTCAGGGCGTCGTAGCACCTCAACAGTACCGAGGAAGCGGGGGAACCATCCCGAGGGACCCCGTGGAGGGAAAAGGGGTGTCGGGTCACGGACTCGTTGGAGGGAAAGATGACAGGGTCGCCGAACCTTGAGACAGTCTCAACGCGACTTCAACGGATAGCACAACTGGCGAGGGAAGATCCGAAGCGGGCCTTCTTGAGCCTGGCTCATCACATCGACCTGGACTTTCTACGCGAAGCCTACCGCCGGACGCGTAAAGATGGTGCCCCGGGGGTGGATGGCCAGACGGCGGCGGACTACGAGGAAAATCTGGAAGCGAATCTCCAGGACCTCTTGGGCCGTTTTAAGTCGGGCCGCTACCAAGCGCCGCCGGTTCGCCGGGCCTACGTCCCGAAAGGGAGTGACCCGTCGAAGAAGCGGCCGATCGGGATTCCGACCTTCGAGGACAAAGTCCTTCAGAGGGCGGTCGCGATGGTGCTGGAAGCGGTGTATGAGCAGGACTTCTTGGACTGCTCCTACGCCTTCCGGCCCGAGCGATCGGCGCATCAGGCGATCAGGAAGCTGTGGGAAGGTCTCATGTCGATGGGAGGAGGCTGGGTCGTGGAGGCTGACATCCAGAGTTTCTACGACGATCTAGATCGCAGTCAGCTCAGGAGCTTTCTGGACCGGAGGGTGCGCGACGGGGTGATCCGCCGCGCTCTTGACAAGTGGCTGAAGGCGGGCGTGATGGAGGGAGGAACCCTCAGCCATCCGACCACCGGAACACCGCAGGGCGGAGTCATCTCTCCGCTGCTGTCGAACATCTATCTTCATGAGGTGCTGGACACGTGGTTTGAGGCGGTGGTGAAGCCCCGGTTGCAAGGGGCAGCGTTTCTGATCCGCTTTGCCGATGACTTCGTGCTGGTCTTCCAATTGGAGAGCGATGCTCGGCGGCTCCTGGAGGTGCTGCCGAAGCGATTCGGCAAGTACGGCTTGAGCCTCCATCCCGACAAGACCCGTCTGGTGCGTTTCGAACGGCCCGGTCCTACTGCGGGGCCCGGAAGAACGCAGCCGCACGAGGAGCCGAGGAGCTTCGACTTCCTCGGCTTCACCCACCTCTGGGAGAGGTCTCGGCGGGGCACTTGGACGGTCAAGCGCAAGACGGCTTCGGACCGGATTACCCGGTTCCTGCGGCGAATCAACGAGTGGTGTCGAGGCAATCGGCATGCACCCCTAGACTGGCAGCATGCACAACTTCTCCGTAAGCTGCAAGGGTACAGTGGGTACTACGGGATCACCGGGAACTCGCTGTCTCTGAGCAGCGTGCACCAAAGGGTCAAGCTGATCTGGCGCAAGTGGCTCAGTCGCCGCTCGCGGAAGCCCAGCATGCCCTGGAAGCGGTTTCAGCTTCTCTTGAAGCGGTACCCGCTTCCGAACCTGAGAATCTGTGTTGCGGCCTGAAGTCGCGTAGCGAACCCGTGACCTGAAGAACCGTATGCGGTAGTCCCGCACGTACGGGTCTGTGGGGGACCTGGGTGGGTAACCACCCAGGTCTACCCGGCAGCCGGTTGGCAAAACCTCCGCAGTCCATCAACGTCGGGGCGTCTCCTCGAAGGGCAGATCCTACCGGCCATCCGCGCCTTCCCGGATCTGTACCCTCCTCCTCAGCGCTCCATGGGGGTGTGCCTACCGGAGGACATACCCTTCGGAGCGGTCTGCCCTCCGAGGAGACGTCCCGACGTTTGTGGCCTGCCGCCGCCGTGCTGAAACGGACTGGGACGTCTCTACGCCTGCCGCCAGCGGGCGAGCTCCTCCTCGAATCCGTCCTGGAGCTCCTCCACGGGCCAGCCGCCCATCACAGGCGTAAGTTAGAGAGGCCGGATTGCCTAAAGCCGTCCAAGCCTATAAGTTACGTACGTGTACGATGTACCATCGTTCACTGAGCCGACCCCGAGGAGAGAGTGTGATCACGGATATCGAAATCGAAGGCTTCAAGAGCTTGGAGAAGGTCCGCCTGAAGCTGGGTAAGCTCAACCTGTTCGTGGGGGCGAATGCCAGCGGGAAATCGAACTTCTTCGATGCCCTGCGGGTCCTCCAGGGGATTGGGTACGGCTTTACGATGGACGAGATCTTCAACGGAAAGCCTCGGAGCTCCACTAACGAGATTTGGGAAGGGATTAGGGGAGGAAGCACGAGAGCCGCGTTTAGAAGGCGGGGTGCCGGACGTGCCAGCGATCCTGACGCGCCTATTAGGTTCGCCGTTGTGCTCCAGAAACCAGAATCGCCTGGCTTCGAGTTTGAGATTGAGATGTCTCCCGGGCGCGGGCTGGTTCTTGGAGAGACTCTTCGGTCCAACGCGGAAGAGCTTGTACGACATAGGACACCCCTGATCAGGTCGCTCTCCACCGCCGATGATCTGGTGAAGATTTTCGATGGGAGTATGGCTCCCTTTAATACGGAGAAACGTTTGTTGCATGTGGCCTTCAGCCGAGATCTCGGCAATGTGCAGAATTTGGACCCATCTCCGATTATCTTACGGGATTATTCGCAGTATAAAACCGTCAGGCGCATGGGGGAGCATGGCGAAAATTTTGCTGCTCTCGTTAGGGAAATTACAGCAGATTGTGATTCAAAGCGGGCTTATCTTGATTGGCTGCGCCAGTTGACGCCTGTCGAATTAGACGATGTGGTAATTCTGACGGGCGCAGTGGACGATTCCTTGTTTGCTCTCAAGGAAGGCGAGCAGGAATTCCCCGCGCCGGTGCTGTCCGACGGTACGCTTCGCTTTGCTGCTCTCGCGGCGGCGTTCTTCCAGCCGGATATGCCTGACATCATTACGATTGAGGAGATCGAGAACGGCATCCATCCCACCCGCCTCCGCCTCCTTGTAGAGTTGCTGAAGTCTCAATCGACAGAGAGCGGACCTCAAGTCTTCGCCACCACTCATTCTCCGGTCGTCCTCGCCTGGCTGGACGAGAGCGACTATGACACCACTTTCTTCTGCAAGCGAGATGAGGAGACCGGCGCCTCCATCATCAAGCCTCTCAGCGAGATTCCCCGTCTGGTTGATCTCATTAAGAGCCAATCTCTCGGCGAGCTCTTCACTGAGGGATGGATGGAGACGGCGTTTTGAGCTTCGACGTGCTTGTCGTTCCTGAAGACCCTGCCAACAACGGATATATCTTGAAGCCTCTCGTCTCCCGCATCCTTGCTGCTTGCGGTAAGACGAACGCGAAGGTCACGGTCCTCTCCAATCCGCGAGCCAAAGGCTACCAGCATGCCAAGACGCTTCTGCGGAGTCAGGTCTTTGCGCGGTACCGCCATATGGATCTCCTCCTGTTCCTGCCTGATGCAGATGGCAAAAACCGACTCGCGGAGCTTCAGGCTTTGGAGCAGGAGGCGAGCGCCCAAGGTATTCATCTTCTCTGCTGCGCCGCCAAGGAAGAGGTCGAGGTCTGGCTTCTGGCGGGCCACCGCGAGCGTCTGGGCCAGCCTTGGCAGGCGATTCGGAGCGACACCTCCGTCAAGGAAAACGTCTTCCAGCCGTTCCTCCAGGAGCATGGCAACCCCAAGGCACCAGGCGGCGGCCGCGATGTTCTCATGGGCCAGACCCTGAATGGGTACGGAGCCTTACTCCAGCGCTGCCCCGAATTGGCCGAGCTCGAGCGGCGCATTCGGGAATTCCTGGTCTGATCTCCCGCGCCTTGGCACCCCCGCCCCACCTCTGATAAATCTCCCCCACCCACTACCCCCTCCCGGGGGCTGGCAGGCGATCTGCACGCGGGGCGCAGGGGGAGATTCGAGTATGAAGGACGAGGCAGGACGGCAACGGGCCGTCATCGACAAGGTCAGGCCGGAGATCGACTGCGGGCGGTTTCCCATCAAGCGGGTGGTGGGGGAGACGGTCGAGGTGGAGGCCGACGCGTTCACCGACGGCCACGACTCCATCACCTGCCGGCTGCTCTGGCGCCCGGAATCCCAGTCCAAGTGGAACGAGACCGAGATGGAGGCGCTGCCCAACGACCTCTGGCGGGCCGGATTCACCGTTACCGAGCAGGGGCGGTGGCTCTACAGCGTCCTCGGGTGGGTGGACCCCTTCAAGACCTGGCGGCGAGACCTCAGGAAGCGGGTGGAGGCGGGGCAGGACGTGGCGCTCGACCTGCGCGTGGGAGGGGCCTTGGTGCGCGACGCCAGCCAGCGGGCCGCCCAGGCGCGCAAGAAGGCCGACGCCCGGGTGCTGGAGGGATTGGCGGAGGACCTGGAGGCCGACAAGGACCAGGAGGTCCGGCTCCTGCTCGCCCTCGACGACGAGCTCGCCGCGCTCATGGACCGCCATGCCGACCGCCGGTTCGCCACCGTCTACCCCCGTGAGCTCGGGGTTGTGGTGGACCGCGTCAAGGCGCGGTTCTCGACCTGGTACGAGATGTTTCCCCGCTCCTGCGGACCGGACGGAAAGCACGGCACCTTCCGCGACTGCGAGAGGCGCCTGCGCTATATCGCCGGGATGGGCTTCGACGTGCTCTACCTGCCCCCCATCCACCCCGTCGGTACGGCGTTCCGCAAGGGGAAGAACAACGCCCTGACCCCCAAGCCGGACGACGTCGGGAGCCCGTGGGCGATCGGCTCGGAGGAGGGGGGGCACAAGGCGGTCGACCCGCGGCTCGGCACGCTCGCCGACTTCCGGCGCTTTCTCAAGAAGGCGGCGGAGCACGGCCTGGAGATCGCCCTCGACCTCGCCTACCAGTGCTCGCCGGACCACCCCTACGTGAAAGAGCACCCGGAATGGTTCCGCAAGCGGCCGGACGGCACCATCCAATATGCCGAAAATCCGCCCAAGAAGTACCAGGACATCTACCCCTTCGACTTCGAGACGGACTCCTGGCGCGAGCTCTGGGAGGAGCTCAAGAGCATCGTCGATTTTTGGGTGAAGGAAGGTGTGCGGATCTTCCGCGTGGACAACCCGCACACCAAGGCGTTCCCGTTCTGGGAGTGGATGATCGGCGAGGTCAAGCGCGAGCATCCGGACGTGCTCTTCCTGGCCGAGGCGTTCACCCGGCCGAAGATCATGTACCGGCTCGCCAAGCTCGGCTTCACCCAGTCCTACAACTACTTCCCCTGGCGCAACCAGCGCTGGGAGCTGATCGAGTACTTCACCGAGCTCAATCAGACCGAGGTCAAGGAATTCTTCCGGCCCAATCTTTGGCCGAACACGCCGGACATCCTCACCGAGCCGCTGCAGATCGGCGGCCGGCCGATGTTCGTGCAGCGGCTGATCCTCGCCGCCACCCTCGGCGCCAGCTACGGCATCTACGGCCCTCCCTTCGAGCTGATGGAGCACCTGCCGCGCGAGCGGGGGAGCGAGGAGTACCTCGACTCGGAGAAGTATCAGCTCCGCCAATGGGACCTCGACCGGCCGGACAGCCTGCGCGAGATGATCGCCCTGGTGAACCGCATCCGGCGGGAGAGCCCGGCGCTCCAGGCCGACCACAGCCTGCGCTTCCACGAGGCGGAGAACGAGCAGATCCTCTGCTACAGCAAGGCGGCCGGGGAGAACCTGATCGTCGTGGCGGTGAATCTCGACCCCCACCACACGCAGGCGTCCTGGATCCGGCTCGACCTCGAGGAGATGGGGCTCGAGCCCGACCAGCAGTTCCAGGTGCACGACCTGCTGACGGGGGCCCGCTATCTCTGGCACGGATCGCGCAACTTCGTCCAGATCGATCCGCACCAAGTGCCGGCCCACGTCTTCCGCGTGCGGCGGCGGGTGCGGTCGGAACGGGATTTCGACTATTTCATCTAGAGGGGAATGATGGCGCGATCGGACGACCCGCTCTGGTACAAGGACGCGATCCTCTACGAGGTCCACGTGCGGGCCTTCTTCGACTCGGACGGCGACGGCCGGGGGGATTTCCAGGGGCTCACCGCCAAGCTGGACTACCTGCGCGACCTAGGGGTGACCGCCATCTGGCTGCTGCCATTCTACCCCTCTCCCTGGCGCGACGACGGCTACGACATCTCCGACTACACCACGGTCCATCCCGCCTACGGCACCCTGGAGGATTTCCAGCTCTGCCTCGACGAGGCGCACAAGCGCGGGCTCAAGGTGATCACCGAGCTGGTGATCAACCACACGTCGGACCAGCATCCGTGGTTCCAGCGCGCGCGGCTCGCCCCTCCCGGCAGCCCCGAGCGCGACTACTACGTCTGGAGCGACACGGACAAGAAGTACGCCGGCACGCGGATCATCTTCACCGACACCGAGACCTCGAACTGGACCAAGGACCCGGTCGCCAACGCCTTCTACTGGCACCGCTTCTTCTCGCACCAGCCGGACCTCAATTTCGACAGCCCGCTCGTGCGGCAGGAGGTCTTCAAGGCGCTCGACTTCTGGATGGAGATGGGGGTCGACGGCCTGCGGCTCGACGCCATCCCCTATCTCTTCGAGCGCGAGGGGACGAACAACGAGAACCTGCCGGAGACGCACGAGTTCCTGAAGCAGCTCCGCGCCCACGTGGACGCCAGGTTCCCCCACCGCATGCTCCTGGCCGAGGCGAACCAGTGGCCCGAGGACTCGATCGCCTACTTCGGCGATCCGGCGACCGGCGGCGACGAGTGCCACATGTCGTTCCACTTCCCGGTGATGCCCCGCCTGTTCATGTCGGTTCGGATGGAGGACCGCTATCCGATCATCGACATCCTCCAGCAGACGCCGCCGATCCCGGAGAAGGCGCAGTGGGCGATCTTCCTGCGCAATCACGATGAGCTCACGCTGGAGATGGTCACCGACGAGGAGCGGGACTACATGTACCGCGTCTACGCGGCGGACAAGGACCAGCGGATCAACGTCGGCATCCGCCGGCGCCTGGCGCCGCTGCTGGGCAACGACCGGCGGCGGACCGAGCTGCTCAACGCCCTGCTCTTCTCGCTGCCGGGGACGCCGGTCCTCTACTACGGCGACGAGATCGGTATGGGGGACAATTTCTATCTCGGCGACCGCAACGGCGTGCGCACCCCCATGCAGTGGAGCGCGGACAAGAACGCCGGCTTCTCGCGGGCCAATCCGCAGCGGCTCTATCTGCCGGTGATCGTCGATCCCGAGTATCACTACGAGGCGGTGAACGTGGAGGCGCAGCAGGGGAACCCCCATTCGCTGCTCTGGTGGATGCGGCGGGTGATCGCGCTCCGCAAGCGCCATCCGG
Organism: Thermoanaerobaculia bacterium; assembly: GCA_045807625.1. Taxonomy (GTDB): domain Bacteria; phylum Acidobacteriota; class Thermoanaerobaculia; order Multivoradales; family UBA5704; genus DATARR01. The sequence goes on from JBJMHA010000012.1 coordinate 86,235, forward strand.
CCTTCAGTCGCGGCACCATGGAATTCCTCCATCCGGACAACCACCGCGTCCTGGCCTTCGTGCGGCGGACGCCGGAGGAGACGCTGCTGGTGGTGGCGAGCCTCTCGCGTTTCTCGCAGTACGCGGAGCTGGACCTCTCGGAGCTTGCCGGCCTGACGCCGGTCGAGCTGTTCGGCCGCTCGCCGTTCCCCGCGATCACCTCCGCCTGCTACGGGCTCACCCTCGGCCCTCACTCCTTCTACTGGTTCGCCCTGGTGCAGGACCCGGCGCAATTCGGCCGCGCCCGGCAGTCGGCGCCGAGCGAGGCGGCGGCCGGCGAGGCGCCCGTCCCGGTGCTCGCCATCGAGGGGAGCTGGCGGAGCGTCCTGGAGGGGAAGGCCAGACGGGACCTCGAGAGCGTGCTCCTCGACGTGCTCCCCACCCGCCGCTGGTTCGGCGGCAAGGCGCGGACGCTACGGGCGGTCGAGATCGCCGAGGCGATCCCGGTGGGGGACGACGCGGTGATCGCCCTGCTCCGGGTGGACTACGCGGACGCCGAGGCCGAGGTCTACGCGCTGCCGCTCGCCTTCGCGCCGTCCCGGCGGGCCGGGGACGCCACGGTCGCGGGAGCGGTGGCCCGCCTGGAGTCGGACGTGCCCGAGGGGACTGGCGTGCTCTACGACCCGCTCGGCGAGCCCCGCTTCTCGCGCGCGCTGCTGGCGGCCATCGAGCGCGGCGAGCGTTTCCGCGGTCAGCGCGGCGATCTGGTGGCCGCCCCGGCGCCGGTCTTTTCAGAGCTCCGCGGCGAGGGGGACCTGGAGCCGGCGCCACTGCGGGCCGAGCAGAGCAATACCTCGATCCGCTACGGCGACCGGCTGGTGCTGAAGATCTTCCGCAAGGTCGAGCCGGGGATCAATCCCGACCTGGAGATCGGCCGCTTCCTCACCGAGAGGACCGACTTCCGCCACATCCCGCGGGTGGCCGGATCGCTGGAGGTCCGGCAGCGGACGGGCGAGCCGGTGACGCTCGGCATCCTCCAGGAATTCGTCCCCAACGAGGGGGACGCCTGGAGCTACACGCTCGACGCCCTCGGCCGCTACTTCGACCGCGTGCTCACGAGCTGGCAGAGCGCCGTGGCCCCTCTCCCGTCCGGGGCGCTGATCGACCTCGCGGAGCGGGAGATGAGCGCCGACGACTTCGAGCGCATCGGCACCTACGTGCCGCAGGCGCGGCTGCTCGCCGAGCGCACGGCGGAGCTGCACGTCGCCCTGGCCTCGGGCACGGGGAAGGACTTCGAGCCCGAGCCCTTCTCGGAGCTTTACCAGCGGTCGCTGTATGATTCCATGCGCTCGCTCACCAAGAAGAACCTGCGGCTCCTGCGGCAGAAGCTGGCCGGGTTGCCCGAGGCGGTGCGGGGGGAGGCGGACTGGGTGCTCGGCGCCGAGGAGCGGATCCTGGAGCGCTTCCGGCGCCTGACGGGGCGGAAGCTCGCCGCCGAGCGCGTCCGCACGCATGGGGATTATCATCTGGGGCAGGTGCTGTTCACGGGGCGCGACTTCGTGATCCTCGACTTCGAGGGGGAGCCTTCGCGGTCCCTCTCGGAGCGGCGCCTCAAGCGGTCGCCGTTCCGGGACGTGGCCGGCATGCTGCGGTCGTTCCAGTACGCGGCCTACGTGAAGCTGTTCGAGGAGGCGGCGGTCGGCGTGGCCTCGGCCGACGCGGTGCCGACGCTGGAGGGCTGGGCGCTCTACTGGGAGCGCTGGGTCTCCGCGGCGTTCCTGCAAACCTATCTGCGGCGGGCGCAGGGGGCCTCCTTCCTGCCGGCGTCGCGCGAGGAGCGGGAGGTGCTGCTCGACAGCTACCTGCTGGAGAAGGCGATCTACGAGATGGGCTATGAGCTCAACAACCGGCCCGACTGGCTGCGGATCCCGCTGCGGGGCATCCGCCAGATCCTGGAGGGAGAGGGGTAGGACGATTTGGCGAACGAACGCGAAGACCTGGCCACGCTGGCCCACCTCCATGGGATCCAGACCTCCTATGACGACGCCATGGGGAGATATGTCGAGGCGGGGCCGGACTCTCTGCTCGCCGTGCTGCGCGCCCTTCAGGCCCCCGTCGAGGAGATGGCGGACGTGCCGGAGGCGCTCCGCGAGCGGCGCGAGGAGCTCGACCGCCGCGTGATCGAGCCGGTGACCGTCGCCTGGGACGGGCACGCGCCTTCCATCGAGCTGCATCCGGCCCACGACAGCGGCTCGGTCGCCTACCACCTCGACCTCGAGGGGGGCGAGCGGCGGGCCTGGATGGCGGACCTTCAGAGCCTGCCGGAGCTCCCGCCACGGGAGGGATCGTCCCGCCCCGGCCGGCGGCTCACACTGGCGGAGCCCCTGCCCCCCGGCTACCACCGGCTCATCGTGGAGATCGAAGGCCGGGCTTCGGAGTCGCTGATCATCTCCGCCCCGACCCGGTGTTACGGTAGTGACGGCAAGCCGCTCTGGGGGGTCTTCCTGCCGCTCTACGCCCTGCGCACCTCCCGGAGCTGGGGGGCCGGCGACCTCTCCGACCTGGAGACGCTCGCCGAGTGGACCGCGGGGCTGGGCGGCGGCGTGGTGGCGACCCTCCCGCTGCTCGCCGCCTTTCTCGACGAACCGTTCGAGCCCAGCCCTTATGGCCCGGCGTCGCGCCTGTTCTGGAACGAGATCTACGTCGACCCCCGCCGGCTGCCGGAGATGGAGGACTGCGCGCCGGCCCGGCGGCTGCTCGAGTCCCCCGACTTCCTGCGCGAGGTCGAGGCGCTGCGGGCCGCGCCGCGGGTCGACTACGCGCGGCTGGCGGCGCTCAAGCGCCGGGTGCTGGAGGAGCTGGCGCAGCGCTTCTTCTCCCATCCGGGGGACCGGCAGGGGGATTTCGATCGCTTCGTGGCCGGCAAGCCCGGCCTCGGCGACTACGCCGCCTTCCGCGCCGTGGGGGACCGCCGCGGGGATTCCTGGCAGCACTGGCCCGAAAGGTTGCGGGAGGGGACCCTCGCGCCCGCCGATTATGATGACGAAGACCGGCGCTACTACCTCTGGACCCAGTGGGCCGCCGACCAGCAGCTCCGCTCGATGGCGGGGGAGGCGCGGAAGCGTGGCCCCGGCCTCTATCTGGACCTGCCGGTGGGGGTCCATGGCGGTTCCTACGACGTCTGGCGCTATCGGGACCTGTTCGCCGAGGGGGCCTCGGCCGGCGCGCCGCCGGACTCCTTCTTCACCCAGGGGCAGGAGTGGGGGTTTCCGCCGCTCCAGCCGGAGCGCCTGCGCGAGCGCGGCTACGATCACCTGATCGACTGCCTGCGCCATCACCTGGAGCACGCCGGCATCCTGCGCCTCGACCACATCATGCAGCTCCATCGGCTGTTCTGGATACCGCAGGGCATGGGCGCCACGGCCGGCGTCTACGTGCGCTATCCGGCCGAGGAGCTGTACGCCGTGCTCTCCGTCGAGAGCCACCGCCACCGCGCGGTGGTGGTGGGCGAGAACCTGGGCACGGTGCCGCCCGAGGTCTACGAGGCGATGGACCGCCACGAGGTGCTCGGTATGTACGTGGTGCAGTACGAGCTCCAGCCGGGCAGCCAGGGCCTGCGCCCGCCGCCGGCCCAATGCGTCGCGAGCCTCAACACCCACGACATGCCGACCTTCGAGGGGTTCCTGCAGACCAAGGACGTCGACGACCTCCACAGCCTCGGCTTCTTCACCCCCGAGCAGGCACGCCAGGAGAAGGAGCGGCGCGGGTGGATCCGCCATGAGATGGAGCAGGAGCTGGGGCCGGAGGAACGGGGGAGGGGAGCGGCCACCGGCGCGGCGCTCCTGCGCAAGCGGCTGGACCACTTGGCCACGAGCCCGGCGCGCATGGTGCTGGTAAACCTGGAGGACCTCTGGCAGGAGACCGAGCCCCAGAACGTGCCGGGCACCCACGACGAACGGCCCAACTGGCGGCGGAAAGCAAGGTTTTCCTTCGAGGAATTCTCGACCCGCGCGGACGTGGTCGAGCCTCTCAAACGGGTGGATGAATTGCGGAAGCAGAGAGGTTGAGCATGCCCAGTCCAATCACCGATCAGGATCTCTATCTCTTCAACGAGGGCACCCACTTCCGCCTCTACGAAAAGCTGGGCGCCCACGCCGGCGACGACGGGGACCGCGAGGGGATCTGGTTCGCCGTCTGGGCGCCGGACGCGGAGTCGGTGACGGTGATCGGAGATTTCAACGATTGGGACAAGCGGGCGACCCTAATGGTCCAGCGCGCCCAATCCGGCATCTGGGAGGCGTTCGTGCCGGACGTCACGCCCGGGGTGAAGTACAAATACCACGTGATCTCCCGCCATCGCGGCTACCGCGCCGACAAAGCCGACCCCTTCGCCTTCTATGCCGAGACGCCGCCGCAGCGCGCCTCGGTCGTCTGGGACCTCGAATACGACTGGTGGGACGCCGACTGGCTGCTGGCGCGCGGCCCCAGGCAATCGCTCACCGCGCCGATGTCGATCTACGAGGTCCACCTCGGCTCCTGGCGGCGGGTGCCGGAGGAAGAGGACCGCTTCCTCACCTACCGCGAGATGGCGCCGCTCCTCGCCGATCACGTCAAGCGCCTGGGCTTTACCCACGTCGAGATGCTCCCGGTGATGGAGCATCCCTACTACGCCTCCTGGGGATATCAATCGCTCGGGTATTTCGCGCCCACCAGCCGCTACGGCACGCCGCAGGATTTGATGTATCTGATCGATCATCTGCACCAGCAGGGGATCGGCGTCATACTGGATTGGGTGCCGTCGCACTTCCCGGGCGACGAGCACGGCCTCGCCTTCTTCGACGGCACGCACCTCTACGAGCACGCCGATCCGCGCAAGGGATACCACCCCGACTGGGGGAGCTACATCTTCAATTACGGGCGCAACGAGGTGCGGAGCTTCCTGATCAGCAGCGCCGTGTTCTGGCTGGAGAAATATCACGCCGACGCCCTGCGGGTGGACGCTGTCGCCTCCATGCTCTATCTCGACTACTCGCGCAAGCAGGGGGAGTGGATTCCGAATGAATATGGCGGCCGCGAGAACCTGGAGGCGATCTCCTTCCTGCGCGCGATGAACGAGGAGGTCTACAAAAGCTTTCCCGACGCGCAGACGATCGCCGAGGAATCGACCGCCTGGCCCATGGTCTCGCGGCCGATCTACGTCGGCGGCCTCGGCTTCGGCTACAAGTGGGACATGGGGTGGATGCACGACACCCTCGACTACCTCGCGAACGATCCGATCCATCGCAAGTACAATCACAACCGGATCACCTTCCGGTCGCTCTACGCCTTCAACGAGAGCTTCGTGCTGCCGCTCTCGCACGACGAGGTGGTACACCTCAAGGGGGCGCTCGTCAACAAGATGCCCGGCGACGCCTGGCAGAAGCTGGCCAACCTCCGGCTGCTCTACGGCGACATGTATGCCCAGCCGGGCAAGAAGCTCCTCTTCATGGGCGCGGAGATGGCTCAAACCCATGAGTGGAATCACGATTCGAGCCTCGACTGGCACCTGCTCGAAGATCCGGGGCACGCCGGCATCGCCCGTTGGCTGGAGGACCTCAACCGCCTCTATCAGAGCGATCCCGCCCTGCACGAGGGGGACTGCCATCCGGACGGCTTCGAATGGATCGACGGCTCGGACGCCGAGCACAGCGTGATCGCCTTCCTGCGGCGGAGCACGGCGACGCCGGCCGAGCCCATCGCGGTGATCTTCAACTTCACGCCGGTGCCGCGCGAGAGCTATCGTATCGGCGTGCCGGGGCGCGGCTACTGGCGGGAGATCCTCAACAGCGACGCGGCCGAATACGGCGGCAGCGGCAAGGGGAACATGGGCGGGGTGGAGGCGGTGCCGATCCCCATGCACGGCAAGACGCATTCGCTCACCCTCTCCCTGCCGCCGCTGGGCGTGCTTTTCCTGAAGCGGGAGGTCCCGGAAGGAGAGGTCATCGAAGAGGCGGCAGAGGCGATGGAGGAGGAGGATCTCGAGGACATCCCGTTCGAGTAGCTCTGCCCCTTGCAGGCCGGCGACTTCCCGAGAGACGGGGCGGCCGGTGCTCCCGGTCGCCCCGAGCCATCGCTGTGAGGGAGGTCTCTAGATCGGCGGAGCCGACGTGTAGTGGGTGAAGAGGACCACGGCGTCGTTGAAGTCCTTGTCCTTGGCGTCCTCGGAGATCACCCAGAACAGACCGAAGTCACCGTTGTCCGGATTCTGCGCCGTCAGCTTGCCGCCGGTGGCCAGGCTCGGGACGTGGCTCGTCCCCGGGTTATGCGTGACGGTAACCTTGTACGTGCCGCCGGCCGCCGGCGTGGTGAAGCTGGGCTGTCCATTCGCGGGAGCCGCGGTGAGGAAACCCTGCGTCGTCAGTTTCATCTGAACGTTTCCCTCGCCGCTTCCAGCGAAAGCCGCCGCGGTTCCTGCCGGGGGAGTGATCGTCACGTTTTGCATAAAGGCGGCGTTGCTCATCGCCTGGACGAAAACTTTGGCGTTAGGGGGCATGAGGAAGGAGACGCTGTTGGTTGGAGGCATCTTGCTCTCCTTTGGAGAACACATCTCTCCAAAAGTGATCGGCGATTTTGATAGCCGATCTGTTTGGGTGGAAGGAGCGGACCGCCCCTTCTCTTGCCTCAGGCCCGAGGATCGCTAAGAGTATACCGTTTTTTAGTGATTGTCAAGAGTTTTCACTATTGTAAAGCGGCATGAGGTAAGATCTCCCCCGCCCCATGCATCGCTATCTCTGTATCCACGGCCACTTCTACCAGCCGCCCCGGGAGAACCCGTGGCTGGAGGCGATCGAGGTCCAGGACTCGGCGCGCCCCTATCACGACTGGAACGAGCGGATCACCGCCGAGTGCTACGGCCCGAACGCCGCCTCGCGCATCCTGGACGGCGAAAGGCGCATCGAGCGGATCGTCAACAACTACGCCCAGATCAGCTTCAACTTCGGCCCCACCCTCCTCGCTTGGCTGGAGGAGAAGCGGCCGGAGGTCTACCGCGCCATCCTGGAGGCGGACGCGGCCAGCCGCGAGCGCTTCTCCGGGCACGGCTCGGCCCTGGCGCAGGGCTACAACCACATCATCCTGCCCCTCGCCAACCGGCGGGACAAGCGCACCCAGATCCTCTGGGGGCTCGCCGACTTCGAGCGCCGCTTCCAGCGCCAGGCCGAAGGGATGTGGCTTCCCGAGACGGCGGTCGATCTGGAAACCCTCGATCTTCTTGCCGAGGCGGGCGTGCGCTTCACCATCCTGGAGCCGCACCAGGCCCAGAGGGTGCGGCCGAAGAAGTCCAAGGAGTGGGAGGATGTCGGGGGCGGGCGGATCGACCCTTCAATTCCCTATGAGGTGAAGCTCCCCTCGGGCCGGCGGATCGCCGTCTTCTTCTACGACGGCGCCATCTCGCGTGCGGTGGCCTTCGAGGGGCTGCTGATGAGCGGCGAGCGCTTCGCCGAGCGGCTGATGACGGCGGTGCCCGCCGACCCTGAGCACGACCGGCTGGTCCACATCGCCACCGACGGCGAGACCTACGGCCACCACCACCGCTATGGCGAGATGGCCCTCTCCTACGCCCTCCACCATATCGAGGAGAACGGGCTGGCCCGGCTGACCAACTACGGCGAGTACCTGGAGACCCATCCGCCGGAGCATGAGGTGGAGATCGTTGAAAACACCGCCTGGAGCTGCGTCCACGGCGTCGGCCGCTGGCGCGAGGACTGCGGCTGCCACACCGGCGGCGAGCCGGGGTGGACGCAAGCCTGGAGGGCGCCGCTGCGCCAGGCCCTCGACTGGATGCGCGACGAGCTCATCCCCCACTGGGAGCGGGAGGCTGGGAAGCTCTTCGCGGACCCCTGGGGCGCGCGCGACGCCTATGTCGAGGTGCTCCTCGACCGCTCGCCCGCGGCCGTCGGCGCATTTCTCGCCTGCGTCTCGGCCGGCCCGCCGCCGGAGGGGGAGGGCCGGGTGCGGGCCCTCAAGCTCCTGGAGCTCCAGCGCCACGCCATGCTCATGTACACGAGCTGCGGCTGGTTCTTCAACGACCTCGGGGGGATCGAGACGGTGCAGATCCTGCGCTACGCCGGCCGCGTGGCCCAGATCGCGCGGGAGGTCCTTCAGATGCCGGTCGAGCCGGAGCTCCTGCGGCTCCTGGAGAGGGCGAGGAGCAACGTGCCGGACGTGGGTACCGGGCGCGACCTCTACGAGAGGATCGTGCGGCCGTCCGTGGTGGACCTCCCCCAGGTGGCCGCCCACTACGCGGTCTCCGCGCTCTTCGAGGATTACCCAAGCCCGGCGCCGGTCTACTGCTTCTCGGTGGAGCGGGAGAACGGCCGCGCCTTCCGCTCCGGCCGGACCCGCCTGTCGATCGGCAGGGCCCGGGTCACCTCGGGGCTGACCGGCAAGACCGGGGCCTTCGCCTTCGGCGTCCTCCACTTCGGGGACCACAACCTCAACGCCGGCGTAATCCCGTGGCAGGACGAGCTGGAGGAGTATCACGCCCTGATCCTGGAGGCGTCGGCGGCCTTCGAGCACGGCGACCTGCCGCAGGTGGTGCGGCTCCTCGACAGTTACTTCGGCGGCATGCCCTACTCCCTGCGCTCACTCTTCCGCGACGAGCAACGGCGCATCCTGGACCGCATTCTCGCCTCTACGTTGGCCGAGGTGGAGGACGAATTCCGCCACGTCTACGAGACGCACGCGCCCCTGATGCGCTTCCTGAAGATGCTGGGGACGCCGCTGCCCAAGGCGTTCGCCGCCGCGGCCGAATTCATGCTCAACGCGGACCTGCGGCGGGCCGTCTCCCATCCCGCGGCCGATCCCGAGGAGGTCCAGCGCCTGCTCGGCGAGACCGCCGCCCTCGGCGTGGACCTCGACCGCAAGGAGCTCTCCTACGCCCTGGAGCAGGCCCTCGGGACCCTGATGGAAAACCTCCGCGAGCGCCCCGAGGATCTGGAGCTGCTCCGCCGCGTCCACGAGGCGGTCACCCTCGCCCGCTCGGCCCCCTTCCAGGTCGATCTCTGGCGCGCCCAGAACCGGTGCTACGAGCTCCTCCAGACGGTCTATCCGGAGCAGCTCGCCAAGGCGGGGGAGGGGGACGCCGCGGCGGCGGAGTGGGTCTGCCGGTTCCGGAAGCTGGGGGAGGGGTTGGCGGTGCGGGTTCAGTAGGGCCGTGCCCTTCGGCCCTCCTGCCCTTCGAGGCCTCACCCCCTGGCCCCCTCTCCACAAGTGGAGAGGGGGAAACCCGATTCCGGAGAGCTGAGCCTGCCGGGTCGCGCCCTCCCTCTCCACGAAGTGGAGAGGGACCGAGGGTGAGGCTTCGAAGGGCAGGACGATCCGAGGGCACAGGGCTCTGTAACTCGCATGGCCTACCCCTTGCATTTCCCTCCAGACCGTGCCGAGGTCCCCCCTCTCCACCTACCGCGTCCAGCTCCGCCCTGAATTCGGCTTCGACGCCGCCGCGGCGGTCGCGGGCTACCTCGCCGATCTCGGGATCAGCCATCTCTACAGCTCGCCGTACCTCCAGGCGGCGCGGGGGAGCGCGCATGGGTACGACGTGGTCGATCCCACCCGGGTCAACGAGGAGCTGGGAGGCGAGGAGGCGCACGCGCGGCTCTGCCGGACGCTGGGGGAGAAGGGGCTCGGACAGGTTCTAGACATCGTTCCCAACCACATGGCGATTACCGAGCGCCGGAACACCTGGTGGTGGGACGTGCTGGAGAACGGCCCCTCCAGCCGCTACGCCGCCTACTTCGACGTCGACTGGAACCCGCCCCAGGCCCGGCTGCGCGACACGGTGCTCCTCCCCATCCTCGGCGACCACTACGGCCGGGTTTTAGAAAACGGCGAGCTGGAGCTGGTGCGCCAGGGGGGCAAATTCGAGATCCACTACCACGAGCACCGGATGCCGGTGGCGCCCCGCTCGCTCGACACCCTGATCGCCGAGGCGGCCCGGCGGTGCGGCTCGCCCGACCTCGCCTTCATCGCCGACTCGCTCGGCCAGCTCCCCCTCGCCACCGCCACCGACCGCGAGAGCATCGTCCGCCGGCACCGCGACAAGGAGGTGCTCGCCGGCCAGCTCTCCCGCCTCGCCGAGGAGAAGCCGGAGGTGGCCAAAGCCCTGGACGCGGTGGTGGCGGAGGTCAACGCCGGCCCCGACCGGCTCGACGAGCTCCTCCAGCGCCAGAACTACCGGGCGGCCTTCTGGCGCACCGCCGGCCAGGAGCTCGACTACCGGCGCTTCTTCGACGTCCATACCCTGATCGGCCTGCGCATGGAGGACGAGCGGGTGTTCGCGGACACCCACGCCCTCGTGCTCCGCTGGCTGCGCGAGGGGGTGCTCGACGGCGTCCGCGTCGATCATCCGGACGGCCTGCTCGACCCCGAGGAGTATCTCGAGCGGCTCCGCGACGAGGCCCCGGAGGCCTGGGTGGTGGTGGAGAAGATCCTGGAGCCGGGCGAGCCGCTCCGCGGGTCCTGGCCGGTGGAGGGGACGACCGGCTACGACTTCCTCAACCGGGTGGGGGGGCTGCTCGTCGACCGGGAAGGGGAGGGGCCGCTGACGGAGCTCTATACCGGACTGACCGGCCAGAGCGCCGGCTGGGTGGATCTGGTGCGGGAGAAGAAGCTGCTCGTCCTCTCGGAGCTGCTGGCGAGCGACGTCAACCGCCTGGCCGAGGTCTTCCTCCAGGTCTGCGAGCGCCACCGCCGCCACCGGGACTACACCCGCTTCGAGCTGCGCCAGGCCATCCGCGAGGTGGTGGCCGGTTTCCCGGTCTACCGCACCTACGTCCGCGCCGAGATCGGCGAGGTCACCGATCTGGACCGGCGCTACGTGGACGAGGCGATCGCGGCGGCCAAGGCCCGGCGCCCCGACCTCCCGGCGGACCTGTTCGACTTCTTCCGCGATCTGCTGCTCCTGGAGGTCCGCGGTGAGGTGGAGGGGGAGCTGGTGATGCGCTTCCAGCAGCTCACGGGGCCGGCGATGGCCAAGGGGGTGGAGGACACCGCCTTCTACAACTTCCACCGCCTGACCGCCCTCAACGAGGTCGGGGGGAGCCCCGGGGACTTCGGCCTCTGCGTGGAGGCCTTCCACCGCCTCGCCGCCGAATCCCAGCGGCTCTGGCCCCGGACCCTGCTCGCCACCTCGACCCACGACACCAAGCGCAGCGAGGACGTGCGGGCGCGGATCAGCCTGCTCTCCGAGATCCCCGAGCCATGGGGGGAGGCCGCGCGCCGCTGGTACGAGCGCAACGCGAAGTATCGAAAAGGGGATTTCCCGGACCGCAACGCCGAATACCTCCTCTATCAGACCCTCGTGGGCGCCTGGCCGATCTCGGCCGAGCGCGCGGCGGCCTACATGGAGAAGGCTGCCCGCGAGGCCAAGGCGCACACCTCCTGGACGCGGCAGAATCCCGAGTACGAGGAGGCCCTGCGCTCCTTCGTCACGGCCGTGCTCGATGACAAGGATTTCTTGGCCGGCCTCGAAGCCTTCGTGGCCCCTCTGGTCGAGCCGGGGCGGATCAATTCCCTCGCCCAGACCCTGCTCAAGCTCACCGCTCCCGGCGTGCCCGACTTCTATCAGGGATCGGAGATCTGGGACCTCTCCCTGGTCGATCCGGACAACCGGCGCCCTGTGGACTACGAGCTGCGGCGGCGCCTCCTGGGGGATCTGAAGCGGGGGATGGTCCCTGAGGAGATCGTCGCCCGCATGGACGACGGGCTGCCGAAGCTCTGGCTGATCCATCAGGGGCTCCAGTTGCGCCGCCGGTCCCCCGAGGTCTTCGGGCCGGACGGAGCCTACGAGCCGCTCCGGGCGGCGGGGCCGCGCGCGGAGCACGTGGTGGCGTTCACGCGCGGCGGCGCGGTGGCCGCGGTCGCCCCCCGGCTGCCCCTTCGCCTTCAGGGAGATTGGCGGGGCACCACCCTGGAGCTGCCGCCGGGCTCCTGGCGCGACGAGCTCAACGGTGAGGAGATCGAAGGGGGATCTCGTCCGCTGGCGGACCTGCTGGCGCGGTTCCCGGTGGCGCTGCTGGCGAGATCTACGTAGAATTCAGCACGCGATGACGGACGAAGAGATCGACGATCAGGCCCCGGAGCCTCCGCAGGATGACGATCCGGTAACCGCCATGCTGGACCGGATCGACTCCACGAAGGACTTCGGGGCTCCCGGAGAGGCGCCGCCACCCGCGCCCGCCCGGAGCCGCCGGGACCTGGACGAGCTGGTCGACCAGATCCTCGAAGACGAGCTCAAGCGGCTCAACGAGCGGAAAGGGTAGCCAGGACCGCCGCCGCGAGGTCCTGCGTGTCGAGTCCGTTCCCCTGGGGCACCTTCACGCCGCCGTCTTCCTGGAGCAGCGAGCTCACCTCCATGCCCGCGAGCGTCTGCCGCTCCAGGAGCTCGACCGCCGGGCCGAGCGGGAGGTAGCCCATCCTCTGGGCGATGTCGATGTAGTAGCCGACCTCGCGGAGACGCCGGCTGGCCTCGTCGATCTGCGCCCGGAGCTGCTCACCGGGCACCGCGCACGCCCGCGCCACGGCCGCGGCGGCCGCGTGAGCGGCGGCCTCCATCCGGGCGCCGAGACCGGCGGCCTCTCCTCCCGGTAGCTGCTGAACGGTCTCGTGCACCGCGGTGACCAACTCGTGGGCGTGCTGGTACGCGGGAAGTGTCCGATGGTCTCTCATGGGTCTGGGTCTCCTCTGCTGGGCCTGCTGGCCGTTCTTCCGTGCCGCCCGGTCCCGGCACCGCGCCGGCCACCGGTGGCGAAGAGCCGCCACGCGAGGACGAATAGCTGCAAGAGTCGAACCTGCCCGCGATCGATCCCCTCCCCGCCTCGCCGTCGTATTGCCCGTGGAAGGTGCCGCTGACCACCGCGGGGACTCCCCCTTCCACCGGGCTCTGCTGCCGGACCTCCACCCTCACCTCGCCCGGCGAGGTCGCCAGGCCGCCGCTCGCGGAACGGCCGGTCACAAACACGCGGGCCTGGTAGGGGCCGCTCCCCCGGTAGTCCTCGACCCGCACCGCCACCACCGGCATCTCCGGGCTCCCGGTGCGGAAGTCGACCTGCAATCCCCCCTCTCCGTGAGACACGCAGAAAAAGGAGCTGGCGCCGCGGAAGGCGACCTGGCCGCTCGCCGTGAGCTCGCCTGGGGAGGCCGCGATCGCGGCCTCCTCCTGGGGGGAGGGGTCCGCCGAAGCTCCGGCGGCTGCCTGTACCCCATCCTTGCCGCGGCAGGCGGCGAGCAGGGGGATCGCGAGCAGGAAGATCAGGAGCGGGCGGATCGGCATGGGCGCGCGGAAAATTTGCAGGAAGGATGCCACGGGCGCGAGAGGATACCGAAGCAGGGACTCCAGGGACAACAGGGACATCAGGGACAAAGAAGAAGAGCCGATCGTTTTTTCTTTGTCTCTGGAGTCCCTGTTGTCCCTGGGGTCCCTTTTCAAGTCTTCGTCAGAGCCCCCCATAAAAACGCCCCCGCTCCCACCGCCATCAGCCCCCACCCCCAGAGCGTGCCGGGCGCCTGGGCGCGGAGCATCACCCCCGCGATCACCAGGCCCGCGGACAGGATGGTCCAGGAGAGCCGGTGGACCGAGCGCTCCAGGCGGCGGATCATCTTCCGTTCCTCGGGGGTGAGGGCCGACTGGATGGTGAGCGTCCCCCGCTCGGCGCGGGCGAGCACGGCGTCCGCCCGCCGCGGCAGCCCGAGCAGGACCTGGAGCTGCGCCAGCCCTCCGCTCAGCATCTCCCGCCAGTTCCGCCGCAGCTCCTGGGCCGCCAGGCGCTGGGCGAAGGGGAGGGTCTCGGCCCAGGGATCGAACTCCGGATCGAGCTGCGTCGAGAGCCCCGCGAGCAGCCCCACCGCCCGGGAGGCGAAGAGGAGATCCACCTGCATCTGGAAGGGGAGCTCGTAGAGCACGTCCCGGTATTGCCGGAAGAAATACTCCGCCTCCGAGAACGCCGCCTCCCGCAGATTGCCGAGCCGCACCCCCCAGAACCGCTGGAACAGCTCCTCGTGGATCTCCTCCAGCCGGCGCAGGTCCGCCCCCGGCAGCAGCACGCCGGCCGCCACGTAGGAGCGCACGATCCGCTCGGCGTCGCGGGTCCCCAGGGCGATGGCGTACTCGCGCAGCGCCCCCCGCAGCCGCTCGGGGATCACAGCCACCATGCCGAAATCGACGAAGACGACCTGGAACGGCCTCTCGCTGTCCGCCGGGGCCGGTGGCGCCGCGGCGCCGGGGGGGAAGGGGGCCTCCCCCTCCACCGGCAGGGGGCGCACGAAGAGGTTCCCCGGATGGGGGTCGGCGTGCACGAAGGAGTGCTCGAAGATCTGTTGCAGGTAGACCCGGTAGAGGACGCGCGCCACCTCGGAGCGCCGGATGCCGGCGCGGTCGAGCGCCGCGAGGTCGGCGATCTTGATCCAGCCGACGTTCTCTAAAGTCAGCGTCCGGCGGGTGCTCCAGTCCCAGAAGACCTTCGGCAGATAGACCCTGGGATCGTTGGCGAAGTTTTCCGCGAACCGCTCGGCGTTGTGTCCCTCGGCGATCAGGTCGAGCTCGGCGAGCGTGGTGTTGGTGATCTCGGTCCCCAGGCGCCCCAGGTCGACCCGCCGCCGGATCGTCTTCGAGAACCGCAGCAGCCGGGTGGCCAGCCGCACCGCCGCGAGGTCGGTCTCGACGAGGACGTCGATCCCCGGCCGCAGCACCTTCACCACCACCTCCTCGCCCGTGGGCAGGCGGGCGGGGTGGACCTGGGCGAGCGAGGCGGCGCCGATCGGCTCCGGGCCGATCCAGGCGAAGACGGCGGATACGGGACGCCCGAAATCCTCCTCGATCTGCCGCACGATGTCCGCGAACGGCTCGGGGGGGACCTCGTCCTGGAGCCCGGCGAGCTCGTTCGTGATCTCCGGCGGCAGGATGTCCACCCGGGTGGAGAGGAACTGCCCGAGCTTGATCAGCACGCCCCCCATCTCGGCCGCCAGGGCCCGGTACCGCCGGGCGATCCCCTGATACCGCACGAGGGGAGGCCGCCGGAACCGCCGCAGCCCCGGGGCGTTCAGGATGACGTCCCACCAGAAGACCTGGATGAAAGTGCGGGTGACGAAGCGGCGTACCTTGCGGTAGCGCCTGAAATCGATCCCTGCGGGCATGGGGAGGACTATATGCCGGGGGGGCCCCCGCCTGTGACAAGATTCCGGCCGTGCAGAAGACCGACTCCGACGGCCTGACCTTCCGGTCCCTCTCCTCGGTCGCCGACTACCAGGCGTGCGTCGAGCTCCAGAGGGACACGTGGGGGCGGAGCTTCTCCGACGTGGTCCCCCTGAGCATCCTCAAGGTCACCCAGAAGGCCGGGGGGATCGCGGCGGGCGCCTTCTCCCCGGCGGGGGACCTGCTCGGCTTCGTCTACGGCCTCGCCGGCTGGGCCGGCGGCCGCCTCTTCCACTGGTCCCACATGCTGGCGGTGGCCCGGCAGGCGCGGGACCTCGGGCTCGGCACCCGGCTGAAGCTCTACCAGCGGGACCTTCTCCTCCCCACGGGCGTGGAGGAGGTGCGGTGGACCTTCGATCCCCTCGAGGCGCGCAACGCGAACCTCAACTTCAACCACCTCGGGGCCGAGGCCGCCGAGTACGTCGAGGACATGTACGAGGGGGAGGAGGGGAGCGAGCTGTTCGAGGGGATCGGCACCGACCGCTTCATCCTCTCCTGGAAGATCGCGAGCCCCCGGGTCGAAATGGCCCTCGCGGACCAGCGGGCCGGCGCCGGGGAGCCGTTCCGCGAAGCCCCCGTCGCCAACCCCGGCGCGGAGACCGGGGAGCTTCCCGAGGCCCCCCGCGTCCGGATCGAGGTCCCGGAGAGCATCCAGGACCTCAAGGCGGTGCGGCCGGACCTGGGCGCGCCCTGGCGGGCGTCCACCCGGCGCGCCTTCCAGTACTATCTGGGGCATGGCTACAGGGTCGAGGCGTTCTATCGTGACGTCGGCGAAGGGCGCTGCTGGTATGGATTGGAAAGAGAATCGGGACTGGAAAGGGATTGACCATGCTACGAATCGCAAGCCTCACCCTGCGCGAGATCTCCCTGACCCTGAAGGAGCCGTTCCAGATCTCCTCCGGCACCACCACCCAGCGGCGCATCCTGCTCGTGGAGATCGAGAGCGCCGACGGCGCCCGCGCCTGGGGGGAGTGCACGGCGGGGGAGATCCCCAACTACGGGCCCGAGACGATCGACACCGCCTGGCTCGCCATCCGCGACTGGGTGGCCCCACGGGTGCTGGGGCACACCTGGGGAGGCCCGGAGGAGATCTCTCCGGCGCTGGAGATCAACTTCCGCGGCCACCACATGGCGAAGGCGGCGGTCGAGATGGGCGCCTGGGCGCTCGCCGCCGAGATGGAGGGGATCTCCCTCTCCGCCAAGCTCGGCGGCACCCGCGACCGCATCCGGGTGGGGATCTCGCTCGGCATCCAGCGGAGCCTGGCGGCCCTGGTGGAGAAGGCCCGGGCGGCGCTCGACCGCGGCTATCGCAAGATCAAGATCAAGATCAAGCCGGGCGCCGACGTCGCCTACGTGCGCGCCGTGCGCCAGGCCCTGGGGCCCGACGCGCCGCTGATGGCCGACGCCAACAACGCCTACACCCTGGAGGCCACGGAGAGCCTGGAGGATCTCGACGAGCTCGGGCTGATGATGATCGAGCAGCCGCTCGCCTGGGACGACCTGCTCCGGCATGCCGAGCTCCAGAAGCGGCTCCAGACGCCGATCTGTCTCGACGAATCGATCACCAGCGCCGACCGCGCGGAGGACATGATCGCCCTCGGCGCGGGCAAGATCATCAACATCAAGCCCGGCCGGGTGGGCGGGTTCCTGCAGTCGATCGCCATCCACGACGTCTGCGCCGCGCACGGCATCCCGGTCTGGTGCGGCGGCATGCTGGAGAGCGGCGTGGGGCGGGCCCACAACGTCGCCCTGGCCTCGCTGCCCAACTTCACCGTCCCCGGCGACATCTCCCCCAGCGAGCGCTACTGGGACGAGGACATCGTGGACCCGGAGTGGACCATGGACCGCGAGGGGTGGATCGAGGTCCCCGTCGAGAGCCCCGGCCTGGGGGTGGAGGTGGATCTGGACCACGTCGAGGACGTGACGGTGCGGCGGGAGATCATCCGGCTGCAGTGAGCCCATGCCCTACCGTCTCCTCGCCGATCTCCTCGTCGCCTTCCACGCCGGCTTCGTCCTCTTCGTCGTCCTGGGCGGGCTGCTCGTCCTGCGCTGGCCGCGCCTGGCCTGGGTCCACCTGCCGGCGGCGGTGTGGGGGGCCTGGGTCGAATTCTCCTCGACCGTCTGCCCGCTGACCCCGCTGGAGAACCACCTCCGCCACCTGGGCGGGGAGGCCGGCTACTCCGGCGGTTTCATCGCGCACTATCTGCTGCCGGTGCTCTATCCGGCGGGGTTGGGCCCGTGGGTCCAGGTTGTTTTGGGAGTTTTCGTGGTGCTCCTGAACGCCGCCGCCTACCTGCTCGTCTGGCGGCGATCCGACCGATCCGACGGATCAGACCGATCTGACCGATCCGCGGAATCTCCGGAAGGCGAAGAGGCCTAGAATCACCAACACCACGCCCCCCGCGACCCACACCCACACCGGCGCTCTCCACCCCTTCCGCCCGCCCGGCAGCGGCACCAGGTCGCCGTCTCCCAGGACCACGAGGCCGGCCCAGGCGGCGGCGGGCGCGCCGTCCTGGATCATCTCGCGCTGAGCGGCCTGGAGGGCGGCGGCCACGCTGCGCCCCTTCCCGAGATGGCGGTAGAAGCGGTCGAAGAGGTCGGCGGCCTCGTCGTCGCGCAGCCGCCAGAGGCTGGCGACCACGGTGTGGGCCCCGGCCTGGAAGAAGGCGCGGGCGAGGCTCATCACTCCCTCCCCCCGCAGCATCGCCCCGGTGTTGCTGCTGCAAGCCGAGAGCACGATCACCCGCCCCTGGAGGTCGAGGTCGACGATCTCGCGGATCTGGAGCAGGCCGTCCTGGTTGGCGGCTCCGGGGGCGAGCAGCACCCCCGAGCGGTCGGGATTGGCCTCGTCGGTCACCGCGTGGGTGGCGAAGTGGAGCACCCCGAAGCGCTGGAGCGGCGTGGTCTTCACGTAGACCTCGGAGGCGTCTTCCCCCAGGCGCTGGACGCTGCCGCCGCCGAGGTCGCGCACCACGGCGCGGCTCTCGGCGCGGGCGTAGGGGAGCGGCCCCAGGCGGATGCCCGAGGCGAAGACGGCCACCGCGGCGCGCTCCCTCGCCGCGGCGGGCTGGACGTCCTCTCTTCCCGGCAGAGGGGGATCGGCCAGGGCGAGCGCCGGGACGGGGGCCACGGCCGGCCGCCGCCCCTTCCAGCTCAGCCAGAGGGTGGCCGAGGGGACCTCGGTCAGCTCGTAGCGGGTGGCGAGGGGGGGCTCCTGGGGACCCGGCCGCAGGGCGGCGAACGGGAGCTGGTGAAGGGCGTCGTCCGGCACCAGGACCAGCCGCCGGACGCCGGGGGGGAGCTCGCGCAACGGCTGCTCCAGCAGGCGCCGGTAGAGGCCGGCGGCGGGGATGGCCTCGGAGCCGTCCCGCCGGTCGAAGGTGCCGTTGAAGAGGCGCGCCGCCGGCCGCAGCTCGCCGCGGGCCGGGAGGCGGTAGACGCGGGTGCCCCCCTGGGTGGTCACGAGGAGCCAGGAGCCGCCGGCGAAGTCCCCCCGTTCGTCCTCCCAGGAGGAGACCTGGAAGGAGAGGAGGGCCTCGTCCGCGCCGAGGGCCTGCCGCACCCGCGCCAGAGTGGCGAAGTCGGGGCGGCGGGAGGCGTTGAGGGCCGGAGCGGCGCGGGCGAGCTGGTTGCGCAGGTCCGCCTCCTGGATCTCGAGCCGGTCGAGATCGCCGGTCGCCGCCGCGCGCTCGGCCGCCGGCAGGGCCGGATCGAGCAGGCGGCGCTGCACGGCCGAGATCCGCTCGAGGACCGCCCCCCGCTTCTGCCGGATCGGGACCGCGGCGATGGGCAGAGCGTGGGCGGCCTCCAGGGTATCGATCAGCGAGCGGGCGCGGAGCCGCTCGGCGACCTGGAAGGCCCGCTCGAGATCCTCCGGCTGCTTCTCCTTCAGGGCGGCGTCGAGCAGCCGTCCGGAGAGCCAGTAATAGTCCTCGGACCAGGTGGAGAACGCCTCGGCCTGGCCGGAGGAGGCCGCCTGCTGGTCGCGGAGCGCCTCGATGGCGTCGAGCGCCGAGCGGGAATCCTCGACTGCCCGTCCGGCTCCACCGGCGGCCCAGCTCGCGCGCATCCGCTCGCGCCAGGCGAAGGCCATGGACCAGGAGTCCTGGGCCTGGCGGGCCAGCTCGATGGAGCGGTCGATCAGCTCCTCCGCCTGGCGGGGGGAGGTGGCCGAGAGGAATCGGGCGAGGCCGTTCAGGCAGTTGCTCTTGTCCTGGGCCGTATCGGCCACGGCGAGGCAGGCGTCGAAGTGCCGCCGCGCCTCCTCCCCCTTGGCCAGGATGCCGAGCAGGAGATGGGTCTTTGCCGCGATCCCCTGGTTCCGCGCCACCACGGCGGCGTCGAGCGCCATCTGGGCGAAACGCGCGGCCTGCCGCCGCCCCTCCTCACTGGGCAGCTCCGCGGTCTGGTCGAGGACCGCCCGGGCCATGCCGTAGCGTGCATTGGCCTCGGTGTAGGGATCTTTCTTCACCGCCGCCAGCTCCGCGAGGTGCCGGAAGGCTTCCAGGCCTTCCGCGTACCGCCCCAGATCGAGGTCCAGGTTCGCCAGGGCGAGCAGGCACTCCCTCTGGGGGTTATAGGGACCGTCGGGAAACAGCGCGGGCTCCGCCTGGCGGAGCAGGAGGTAGGCCGCTTCCAGATCCTTGCCGGTCCCCCAGAGATGCCGCGCCTTGAGGACCCGGGAGCGGGCGATCAGCACCGGATCGCCGGACGCCTGAGCCGCCCGCACCGTCTGCTCGACCTGGGCTTCGGCCTCGTCCACCCGGCCGGCGTTGAACAGCAGCCGGTAAAGGTTGACGTGAGCGGACACCTCCCCCATGGCGTCTCCCCGCGCGGCGAAGCTGGCCGCCACGCGGAGGAGATCCTGCGTGGGATTGGGATCGCGATAGATCAGATAGAAGAGGGGCCACGGGCTTCCCGGATGCTGCCGCAACAGCTCCTGGAGCCTCGCCTTGGCCTTTTCCGTCTGCTGGAGGGCCCTACCGGTCTGATCGTAGCAACCGGCCGTCTCCTCGCTCTCCGGCTGCCGGACCGCGAGCTGGTCGCAGCGATCGAAGCTGAGAAGCGCCGTGGGAGCGGCGCCGGGGGAAGGGACGGCCGATAACGCCAGGAGACACAGAAGGGCCTGAAGCATTGGAGGGAGTTTAACCCAGCGCGACAATACCCGGTGGCCCAAAAGGAAAACGAGCGGCTCCGGGGAACCGCTCGTTTCCTGAAAGCTCTCAGGTGGCTTAGCCGCCGGTCGGGCCACCCGGGCCGGGGTCGCCGCCGCCCGGAACCGTGCAGCAATCACCGGGATCCGGACCGCCGTCCGGCGACGTGGGGCCAGCGTTCATCAGGGCTTGGTTCAGCAGCGTATCCTTCATGACCATCTCCTCGTTCATCAATGTTCGTTGATTGGGTTTCGGGTTACAGTCTCGTTTCATCCCTACAGCCGGTAGAACGAACCAGACCGCCCGATCCCCTCACTTTGTCTGTCACTACGCATGAGTCCCAGAAAAGTTACTCCCGGTTCTCATGTAAGTCGTTGATTAGATTAGATCTGTAGGATCTCTGGCATCTTTGCCCTCGGTCCTGCCTGCCCTCCGAAGCCTCACCCTCGGTCCCTCTCCACTGCGTGGAGAGGGAGGGCCCTGCGATCGATGTCGTACGAGATTCGGCAGGTTGTTTCAGCCACGTTCCCCCTCTCCACGAAGTGGAGAGGGGGCCAGGGGGTGAGGATTCGGAGGGCAGGACGCCCAGAGGGCAAGGATGTGTTGACCGTCTTACCTCACCGGCGTGATGAACGTCCCCGAATTCTCATGCGTGCCGTCGGGCCGGACGGCGTCCACCTGCCAGAGGAGCCGGGCGCCGGAGGGCAGGCCCTTGAGCGCGCTCTCCGGGATGCGGTACTCGGTGGCGGCCTGCCCCTTGGCCGTGGCGACGGGGCGCAGGTCCTCGGTGCTCACCTCCAGGTCATAGGAGACGGCTCCCGCGAGTGGAGACCAGCGGAGCACGGCGGCCTGGCGGGGGAGCGCCTGCCCCTCCGGGAGGAGCGAGCGGATGCCGGCGTGCTGGACCTCGCGATAGGTGGGCTCCGGCAGGGGCTGATTCGTGCGGTAGACCCCCACCGCGATCAGCAGGCCGGCGGCCAGGGCGGCCGCGGCGGCGAGCGGGCGCCACTGCCCGAAGCGCCCCTGGATCACCTTGCCGGGCACCGTGGCGGCCTTCTCCTCGTCCCGGCGCAACTCGGCGGCGAGCCGCCAGTCCTCGGCGCAGGAGGCGCAGGCGGCGACGTGGTCCACCACTTCCCTCATCCGCTCCGGGGGGAGCTCGCCCCGCACCGCCGACCAGAGCGTCTCTGGGGTGGGGCAGCTCGCCGGGTCCGGGGCGGCGTCCGGCTCCGCGAAGGCGGCGCGCCATCGGGAGATCTGCTGGGCCTCGTTGCTCATCCTTGCACCTCTCTTCCGTTCCTCATCTCGACCTCATGGTAAATCAAGGAAATCATCTCCGGTTTCGGGGCTCCTGTTTCCAGGATCACCCGGGAGAGAAACGATCCGGGGCCCGGAAACCCCTCACGAACAAGGCGGATAAGCCGGGGGTGAGGGGATCGGGACCTGAGCTCCGTTCTATCCGGCGGGCCGGCCCCATCCGGTCTCTTCGGTGGCCCGGAAGGCGCCGAAGGCATCCTCAACACAGCGAGAATTCTGCCGTCTATAGCCGCCCGGGATCCCGGGCGGCCCTTTTTTCAGCTCTGGATCCCCTTCGTGCCCAGGCAGCCGCGCAGGTCCGACATCCCCCGGTAGACCAGGTTCTCCGCCTTCTTGGCGGTCCACCCCAGGAGGCGGCCGATCTCGGGCACGCTGTGCCCCTGGAGATTGAGGGTCACGGCGTGGCGGCGCGGGGAGACCATGCGGCCCAGGCAGTCGCGGATGGCGCGGCCGACCTGGCGGCCGGCCGAGGCGCGCTCCGGGTCGGGATCGGGAGCGGCGGGATCGTAGACCACCACCACCTCCTCGCCGCTCCCCCCTTCGAGCGAGACCTCCTGGCGCCGCCGCAACCGGCGGATCTCGTCGATCATCGCGCTGTAGGCCGCCTTCTTGAGATAGAAGGCCGAAAACTCGGCCGTCCCCTCCTTCTTGCGCTGGATCTCCATCACCCGCATCAGCGCCACCTGCACGAGGTCGTCCGCCCGGTCCGCCATCCAGCGCGGGCAGACGCGGTCCACGGCGCGCACCAGGTCGCGGTGGAGCTGCGCGTAGTCCATCGGGGATTCGGGGCTTTTCTGCGGCGTATCCGTGATCAAGGCGTCCCTCCCGGCGGGCGATAGCCTACTACGAGGCGCGGGCCCTCATCACCCCGGCCCCTCCTTCCCGTCCCCCTCCTGCCACCGGCGCCAGGGGCGGAGCACCTCATACCTCGGTACCGCCAGCGGGTGGTCGCGGTGGACCACCGCCAGGCGCCGGCGCTCCAGCCGGTTGACCGCCTCCTGCACCGCCCGCTTGGAGAGGCCGGTGCTCTCGGCCAGCACGCGCAGGCTGACCGGCTCGCTCACCCTCCGGCCCCCCTCCGTGCCCTTCCAGAGGAACAGGTAGACCAGGAACGCGGACGGCTGGTGGTCGTGCCCGACCAGGTCCTGCATCAGCGTGTCGATGACGTAGGCATCGACCTCGACGGTCTTCATGCCGGCGGCCTCAGGAAGAGACTATGGCAATGGTTGCCATAGCAGGGATTTCGGATCTTGACGCTCCGGCGGCGCCGGCCGAGACTGGCATGGACGGACGGAACGACGACTTCCTTCAAGGAGCGACACGATGATCAAGGGGATCAAATTCGCCTCGGTACCGGTATCGGATCAGGATCGCGCGCTGGCATTCTACACAGAGAAGCTCGGCTTCGCCGTGGCCACCGACCAGCCGTTCAACGACAAGCAGCGCTGGATCGAGCTGCGCATCCCGGGCGCGGCCACCGGCCTGGTCCTGTTCACGCCGGACGGCCACGAAGACCGCATCGGCACCTTCTCCAGCATCTCCTTCACCACCGACGACATCCAGAAGACCTACCGGGAGCTCTCGGAGCGCGGCGTCGAATTCTCCGGCCCGCCGAAGTCCGCCGAGTGGGGCTCCTTCGCGATGTTCAAGGACCCCGACGGCAACCAGTTCGTCCTCTCCGCCAGCTAGGCGCCGGGAACGGTCCCGCCGGGCGGAGAGCGCCCTTCCGCCCGGCCCTCCCGGCTCCGGATTGACCGCCGCCAGGCGCTGATACAGCGAGCCGCCGAACGCGAGCGCCGCATTGCTGCTCGCCGTTTCGCAGGCGTTCAGGACGGCGACGGCTGGAAGCGAGGAGCGCAGCAGGGCTGCGAGCTCGCGGCTGCTCAGATGGTCCTGTCCCCCTCCTCGGTTTTGAACAGGAGGGTGCCCGCGCCGGTCTTCGGATCGAAACCTCCGTGCCCCATGAAGTGCAGGACATGCACCGGCTCCGTGGCAACGGCCTCCAGCAGCGCCTTCCGGGAGCGGAGAGATGCTTGGGGCTGACTCAGATGAAGACCGCCGGTGAGACCCTGAAGCGCCCGGCGAGTGCACGGATCTCGCCAAGGTGCCACTCCTTCTCCCCGGCAAGGACAGCGCGCACAGCCGGGGCTCCGCCGAGCTCGGGCAGGTCGCCGGGGCCGAGGCCGTGCTCTTCCATCAGATACTCCAGAACCTCGGGTCCGCTGGCCTCGGGAATGGAGACGTGCTCTTCCTCGTAGGCATGAACGAGGGTTCCCAGGATATCGAGAAACCCGTACAGCGGATGCCGGTCGTCGTCGCCAATTTCTTCGAGCAACGAGCTCAGACGGTCGACGGCAGAGGCATAGTCCTGCTCGTTGCGGATCGTCAGCAGAGGTCCGATGGCTCGCCAGTGGTCCTGTGTTTCTTTGCGCAGCGCACTCATGATTTCCAAGCTCCCTGGTCGTATTCTGCGTGGGTCAGCACATGCCGGACGTAGACTCTCGCACGGTTGAAGTGGATCGCGGCGATCAACCGGTACTTGTTTCCTCCAATGTTGAAGACAATGAGGTCCCACCCAGTCAGCGCTTGGAAACGTAGCTCTCAGCTCGTTGAAGTCTTTGAAGTCGGTCTTCCGGATAATGGTGTACCAACGGCTGAGCGGGCTCTGACTGTCGGGATGTCCCTCCCCAAATTCTCGCAGGGCCTTGCGGGAGATGATGTGCATGACAAGGCCCTTCGGCGTCTAGATGATACCAGCAACCGGTGCGCGTTGCCGCCCATCACCAACGCCTCCTGATCGGCGGGAAGGCGGAGCAGTCTGATCTTTTCCAGCTCCAGGCCGGGATGGAGCCAGGGGCCGTCGGTGCCCAGGAGGAGCTTGCCGGCGCCGGCCTTGCGGACGGCTTCGACCAGGTAGTCGAAACGGCGCACGCCCGAGGTGTCGGCGTAGACGTTGGGGTAGCGCGCCAGGATGTCCACCATCTGCTGCTGCGCGCGCCAGTCGTCCCAGAAGCTCCCCATGTGGGCCACCACGAAGGGGACGTCCGGATACTGCGGCGCCAGCATGTGAAGGACGTAGGGGCGGCCGGTCACGTCCACCAGGATGGGGATCCGGTTCTCCCGCGCCGCCTCGCAGACCTCGCGCGTGGGCATGGCGTCGGTGCCATGGACCTTGATCCCCCGGAACCCCCACTCGCGGACGGCCCGGCGGACCATGGCGCGGATGCGGCCGGCGTCCCGCTTGGCGTGGACGAAGGCGAAGCCGATCAGCCGCGGATTTCCCGCCACGATGCGGGCCAACTCGGCGTTGGCCTGCGAGTAGTCGCTGTGGAAGCAGGGGACGACCACCGTATGGGTGATCCCCGCCTCGCGGGCGCGCCGCAGGTATTTACCCAGGGGAGCGTCGGTGAACGGAGGGCCGGTCATGCCGTCGCCGCGGCCAGCGTGGCAGTGGAAATCGACGATCATGCCACGGCCTCCGTCTGGAGCGTCGCGTCGGCGTTGCGCTCCGATCGCACCAGCGCCATCTCCTCGAGGAAGGCGGCGCAGGTGGCAATGCCCCGTTCGAAGTTGGGGAGGTAGAAGCGCTCGTTGGGGGCATGGATGCGATCGGTGGGCAGGCCGAAGCCCATCAAAGCGGTAGGAATCCCGAGGATCTCCTGGAACAGGTTGACGACCGGGATGCTGCCGCCGGAACGCAGGAAGACGGGCGCGGCCCCGAATCCGCGTTTATAGGCGCGCGCGGCCGCTCGGATCGCCGCATGCCGGCGGTCGATCTCCGCCGGCCGCGCCCGCAGTTGAGTCTTCACCTGCGAGCGCACCGTCGCCGGCGTCAGACGGGCGAGATGGTGCCGCACCAGGGCTTCGATCTCGGCCGGATCCTGCTCCGGCACCAGGCGGAAGTTGAGCTTGGCCGAGGCGTGGGCGGGGATGATGGCCTTGCTCCCTTCGCCCTGATAGCCGCCGGTCAGACCGCAGATCGACATCGAGGGGCGCACCGTCGTCCGTTCGTACAGCGAGAATCCGGGCTCGCCCCAACTCCGTTCGGTCTTGGCGTCCGCGAGGATCTTGGCGTCGGAAGGGCCCACCGTCGCCATGTAGGACCTCTCGCGCGGATCGAGCGGGCGAACGCGGTCGTAGAAGCCGGGGATGGCGATGTGTCCCTCACGGTCGTGCAGGCACGTGACGATCTCGCAGAGGACCTGGAGAGGATTGTGGACGGCGCCGCCGACGGTGCCGGAGTGGAGGTCCTTCGCGGGACCGGTCACCTCCAGCTCCAGGCTCAAGCCGCCGCGCAGCGAATAGGTGAGCGCCGGCTGCCGGGGTCCCAGCATGCGGGTGTCGGATACCACGGCGGCGTCGGCGGCCAGCTCCCCGGCGTGCTTCGTCAGAAAAGGTTTCAAATTGGGGCTGCCGATCTCCTCCTCTCCTTCGAAGAGGCACTTGACGTTGACCGGCAGCCGGCCCGCGGTCCGCAGATACGACTCCAGGGCTTTCACGTGAGCGAAGAGCTGCCCCTTGTCGTCGGCGCTCCCGCGGCCGTAGAGGTGCTGGCCGCGCACCGTGGGCTCGAAGGGCGGGGTCCGCCAGTCCTTGAGTGGATCGGGAGGCTGGACGTCGTAATGGCCGTAGATCAGCACGGTAGTTTTTCCCGGTGCCCGCAGCCATTCGGCGTAGACGATAGGATGCCGGGGCGTCGCGATCAGTCGGACGCCCGCCATACCGATTCGCTGGAGCTGCTGCGCGAGCCATTCCGCGCAGGCCCGCACGTCCTCCGCATGGGCGGATTGGGCGCTGATCGACGGGAAGCGGACGAACCGCTTGAGCTCGGCGAGAGAGCGAGACCTGTGGGTAAGGGAGTAGGGATGCAAGCGGCAGCCCTTCAGGGGGAAGAGAGGTTGAACAGGATCTCGACTCGCCGGTTCCTCGCGCGGTTCTGTGATGTCCTGTTGTCGGCGACAGGCTGCTCCTCACCACGGCTCTCGACAACGAAGCGGGGTGCTCGCGCCCCTCGCCGCTCCAAAGCACTGGCCAGCGCCTGTCGCACGCTTTGCGCGCGGGCTTCCCCGAGCCGCACGTTGTAGGCGGCCGGTCCGGTGCTGTCGGTGTGCCCGACGACCCGGATGATCCCGGGAGAACGGCTGGCCAGTCGCGCTGCTATCCGTTCGATTTCGGCTAGGTGGCGCGGTTGGAGGGCCGAACTCCTAAAGGCGAATCCCGTGAGCACTGTGGGAGAGGTGGTGGGGCTCGGAGGGCGCACACGAGACGGGGTACAGCGAGGGGCCGGCAAGGGGCTTCCTCGGAGGACCGGCTCCCACCAGCGGCCCACGGCTTGGGGGTGCTGCATGTAGAGGCTGACAAGCCTTGGAAATTCGGGGGCCGACCGGCGGCTCCAGGCAGCGTCGATCTGGCACCAGAACTCTCTGACAGCACGGATTGCTAGCTGGCGGGCGACGCCGTGGTGACGGTGAGCAGTGTCGTCTTTGGCCAGCAAGGAGTGAGAGATCTCCTGGACGAAGGAGACGCGAGATCCCGGCGGCATTGGGAAGGTGCGCTGGCCGGTCTGCCGAGCGCCGGCCTCAGCCAAAGGGCGCAAAACCGCGGAAATCGCCAAACGCAAGGGAAACAGGACGGCCCGCTCCAAGGCCTGTTGGACTCGCCCAATGCGTGCCGGAATGCCGGTCGAGTCCCACGCGTGGATCAACTGGTCATAGAGTCCCAGGACCCGTGTTCCGAGGAGCCTCCGAATCAGGACCCGAGTGACCCGCCGTTGTACCGGGGACGGCCGGGTGCCGGGTGGGGTCTCCATAAACATCAGGAAGAGCTTGCTGAGCGATTCAACGGTATCGTTCAGGAGGAAGACACCGGTCGTCAGACGATATCGGCCCCGGCTGTCTCTGAGCCAACGGGGAGGAGGGGCGCTCGGATTCAATCCGGTGCGCGGATCGTCTCCGCCCAGCAGGTTGTAGCCGAGCTCGATGAAGTTCGAGTGCGCGTAGAAATCTTCGACGGTGTGCAGGGCATTCCCGAGGTGTTCCAGCCCTCGTGCGGTCCGACCGCTCACCAGAGCTAGGTTAAGCTGGCGCAACACGTAGCGCCGAGAGATATGAAGGTATGTTGGTGTCGCGTCCGGGCCTTCATTCCACAAGTTCAGACGCCAGCGGGGCGCTTCCGGTTCGAGCTCGGCATTCCGTGCTCGCAGGGCCTCCGCAACGGGAGCGCAGGTCGACGGCGAGAGGGCAACACCAAAATCTCGCGGGTTGTCGATATGCTCCTCCCAGCGGTAGGTACCGAACCGGTTGCGGTCCAGCCTGCGGCTGAACTTGGCTTCGCTCAGGACATCCACAATCTCGAAGATCAGGTCACAGACGGAAGCGGCGCCAGCACCGAGGTACTGGTGGAGAGCCGGCGCCAGGAGTTGGGACATGTCGCGCTGCCAGTTGCCAAAGTAAATCGCGGACCTTGTCCGGGCATCACGTATCAGGGGCTGGAGGGCGTCATACTCGATCCGTTCGTGCCCCACCTCCCCCGCGTTGAACAGATCGGCCTCGTCCTCCAGTAAGGGCGGGAGAAAACTGGTCTGCTGCGCCGAACCGGTCAGACCATGGAGCGGAGCGCCCTGCCGGAGGCTCGCGGGCAAAGAGCCCAGGTCGTGTTCTCGCGCAAGACCGAAGATTTCCAAGATGGCTCCCTCACAGTTCGTTGGTCCGGTTCAAATACCTGGCTGAGTTGGTCGAGCCTAGTACTCCTGCGCCGCGCTCCGGCTCCCGCCCGCCGCCGCCCGTGGCCGGTTCGCCGCCCCGGAGACCAGACGCGGCCGGTCCCACGGCAGCACGCGAGCGCTGCCGTCCGGGTTGCGGTTGGCGACTCCGAGGGCCTGCGCGCTGGTGAGCCACTCTTCCGCGGATTCGGCGATCTGAAGTAGCAAAGCCTCGAATTGCGGGCGCGAGGTCTGCAGGATGTGCGGCTGGGCGAGCCAGCGCATCACCTCGCGGCCGGTCACCGCCATGCGCTGCCGCGGCGAGGTCTGCAAACGCTCGTTGAAGTGGCGGACGAGCACGTCCTCGATCACGTCCCAGGCCGTGTCGGCGCCGAACAGCCGCCGTATGTCGTCGGTGCTGAGGATGCGGAAGGCCTCGTCGAGAAGCTGCATCACCTCGACCCGCAGCACATTGAGGTTGCCGAAGGAGGTGAACTTCATGTTGTTGCGCAGGTCGAGGCCGGCGCGACGGACGATGGCGATCGAGCCGAAGCTGGGATCGTTCGCCCGCTCGCGGATGACGTCGGAGATCCGCTTGTCGCGCCAGAACAGGGTGATCTGGTTGATCAGATGGCTGAACAGTCCCTGGAAGTCGGTGTTCGGCCGCGAGCCCGGGGGGACCTGGGCGTTGCCGAAGCCGAGCACCCGGCGGTAGGCCACCGACCGGTCGCGCCGGGTATAGCGCAGCACCTCGCGGCGGTCGAACTGGTAGAGGCCGTAGGCGCCTTCACCGGTCGACAGGCGCACGGAACCGCCGCGGAACAGCTCCTGGAGCTTCTGCACCACGCGGAAGACGCCGATCCGCTCGTGCTGATAGATGTAGTAGAGGTCGCCCACCGCGATGATGCGCTCGGAGGTGACGGTCTCGTCGTAGGGCTCGACCTGCTGCGGCAGCAGGGTGTCGCCGAGCTTGCGGGCCGCGTCCGGGCCGACGCCGATCAGTTGGGCGAGCCCCTTGTCGGGCGGCAGCGGCTTCCGGCCGTCCGCGTTCACCACGGCCGAGTAGAGGTCGTTGATCTGCTGGACGATCGCCTCCGCGAGCTGCGGGTTCTGAATAAGGTCGGACGACAGCCGGCCCGTCATCGTCTCCTGCAGCGCCGCGACGCGGTCGAGAAGGCTTTGGTAGTCCTGTGTGATCGCCATTGTGGCTCTCCTTCTTCAGGTCATTGCGTGCGGCGCGCCGTCAGCGGCCTTTGCGAGCACGGGGGGCCGCGGTCCGGTTGTCGCCTGCGTCTTCGTTTTCGTCGTCCGCGCCGGCGAGGATCTCGAAACCTTCCTCCAGCACGTCGGATTGGTCGCCGGGATTGGTCACGGTGACGTCCCGCGGTCCGGGGGTCGCTTCGGCGTCGATGTGGATCGAGATCTCCAGGAGCCGGTCGGGCGTGAGCACGGGATCGCCGAGCACGCCGAGCACGGTGACGTCCTCTGCCCCCTGCGGCCCGGGCTCGAAGGCGACCGTCGCCCCCTCCTGGAAGTCCCTGCCGTGGATCTTCATGAGGATCTTCTGGCCGGGCCTCCCCCTGTCCGGCGAGAGCCGGCGGATGAGCGGCATCACCCCCGGCTGCGGCTCGGGCTCGGGGAGGAGGCGGCCGCACAGGATGGTGAGGGCGTGAGACAGCGAGCTGTGGGTGCTGTCGGGGTTGCGGACCACCACGGACCAGACGGTGTCGCCGACGGTGTTGCCGACGGTGTCGCCGACGAATCCGCGGGCGTCGTTGATCTCCTTGGCGTCGAACGTCGCCCAGAGGACCGAGGAGCTGCCGAAGTGGACGCGCCGGGCTTCCACCGAAACCTTTCTATTGAGAGCCGCTTCGGGCAGATCGATCCGGACCTGCGACTGCGGCTGGAATCCTTCCCCCTCGATCCTCAGGATGAGCGGCTCCTTGTCGTGCTCCAGTTGTCTGGGATCGACCTGCCGGGGATCGACGGCCGCGATCTTCGCCGGTGGCGTGCGGCTGAGCGGCTGGGCCAGGTGCTCGGCGTTCCGCAGTTGCAGCAGCACGCTGTCCAGGGCGTTGCTCGCGCGCAGCGTATGCACGCCGGGCGAGGGGTTGCGCGACTCGCGACGGGAGATCGCCACCGCCTCGGTGAACAGCCCTATCAGACGCTGGAGGGTGGGACGGAAGGCGATGACGCCGTCCTTGCCCGCCTCCCGCATGAGCTGCGGCGCCTCCTCGGAAGCGAAACGCTCGGCCCATTCGAGGAGCTCGGCCAGGGTGAGCGGCGGCTCGGGATGCGCGAAAGGGAGCCGGGTCGTCTCCCGCTCGGCCGGCCCCACGAACACCGAGTCGAGCGTGAAGTAGGTCTCCCGCACCTGCTCTGCGATCACGGCCAGGGCACGCGACAGCAGCACAAACTGCGGGCCGAGGAAGACGTCCGGACCGATGCGGTCAAAGTAGGTGCGCAGCGACGTCCAGCTCAGCCAGAGGGTGAAGGCGTGGTCGGCGAGGATGAGGAAGTTGGTGAGGTTCTTCTCCTCTTCGGCGTTGTTGACGCGCGACAGCTCGAAGCCGAGGCGGTCGCGCAGCAGGCCGAGCTGGCCCCCCACGTGGTCGGAATTGAAGGTGGTCACCGGCTTTCCGGTGATCTCGATGCCCAGCATCAGGTCGAACAGGGAGTCCACGCGCTGCGGGCGCGGCCCCCCCTGGCGGCCGAGCTCGTCGACGAGCTCGGTCATCGCCAGGCGGAGCGTCGCCACGGTGGCGGCGAGATCCTCGGGATCGGAGTCGATCTGCAGCGGATAGAGACCCTCGAGGAGGGGAATACTCTGCTGCACGGCCGCCTGGGCACGGGCGAAAATGCTGGCCTGGGCGCCGGTGACCGCGCCGCCGTCGCCTTGCACTTGCATCACGTAAGAACGCGGCACGTGGGTCGTGACGGTACGGCCTTCGATCTCCTGGATGTTGAACGACTGGGTCAGCGCCGCCGCGAACCCCTGGGGATCCTTGAGGGAGCGGGGTCCCCAGTTCAGGATATCGCGCAGGGTGTTCTTTACCAGGGAGTCATAGGATGACCGGCCCGTGCCGTAGGCCGAGGTCGGCGCGCCGGCAGTGCCGATCGAGCCGATGTCCTCGGTCAGGATGGGAAAGGCGGTCACGTCCTCGACCGCTCGAACGAAGCGTTCTTGCTCGTCATTGTTCGGTGTGCTTGCCATGGCTTCTTGTCCTCTCTAGGCTCGGGGTGTGTGGGGAAGCCGGCGCGCCGGCTTGCTCGGCGATCTCTTTCCAGCCCTGGAACAGGGCTTCGTCGACGTCGTGGGTGGCGCCCTGGCACTGATCGATGGAGTCGCGGACGCTCTTCACCCAACTCGTCCACTCCCGCCCCCGCCCTCGCTCCAGCGCGGCGAGGTCGGCGATGCGCCCGAAGGAGGTGACCTCCGCCGAGAACCCTCGCTGGAAGCGCAGGAAGCGTTCCTGGCAGTGGGCCAGGGCATCCCGCGCCGCCTCCAGGTCGCGCGGATACTCGACCGCCCGCCGCCCCTGGACGGCCGCGTCGAGCGACTCCCCCAGCCACTCCTCGAGGTCGATCACGGCCTCGCCCAGGCGGTCCAGCAGCGCGCCGGCGCCTTGGAGAGGCTTGTCCTCGACCACGGCGAGCCGCAGGCCGAGCAGGCCGTCGCGCAGCCGTTCGAGCCGGAGGGTGAGCTCGCCGAAGGCGCCGTCCAGGGCCACCGCCTATCTCCTCTCCAACTGGGCGTAGAAGTTGCGGGTGATCACGCCCGGCCGGGCCAGCCGGTGATCGAGGGCGAAGCGGGCGGCGCCGATCATGAAGCGCTCGGGCAAAATCCCGGGATCGATCCCCGCCGAGAGACGGCGGGCGGCCTCTTCGATCATCCTCTGCTCCTTGGGCTGAAAGCGGATGACCTGCGCCAGGGTCTTGCCGCCGAGCGAGGGGTAGGGCTGGAAGCAGATGGCATCCACCACCAGCGCCACGGCCCGCGGCCAGGTGGCCATCACCGGTCCGGGGATGTTGCCGCCCCGGGGGTCCGGATAGAGCCGGCTCCAGGCCCGGCCGTAGGATTCGGCCTCGGCGGGGAAGCCCATCCGGCGCAACAGCTCGACAGAGAGGAAGGTCCGCAGGTAGGGCACCGGGTGTGGCGCCCGCGGCGCATAGGACACCACGGCCGACGGCCCGCGTCCCACCACGTCCATGAGCGAGCCCACCACGGCCGGGCCGCCGAGCAGCAGCCCGCCGAGGTCGGCGAAGATCTCCCGGTTCCACCGCGTCCACACGGCGGCCACGGAGCGGCCGAGGCCCGCTGCGAGCAGCCGCCGCGCGATGGCGCGGGGGACGGCGCGGGCGAGCCCCAGGTCGTTCTGCAGGTTGTGGCAGACCTCGTGGAGCACGGCCCCCAGGGTCCATGGGTTGACCATCCGGTGGTAGGGGAGCTGGATCAGCGGGAACGGGTTGAGCTGCCGGCCCAGCCGCGTCAGGGGGATGCCGCGGCGGAAGGTGGCGGGGGAGAAGCCGGTCCGCATGTAGGAGAAGGGGGCCGGCGCGGGGATGGAGCGGGCTGCCCCAAGCCCCAGGTAGGCGGTCTGATAGCAGTCCTGGGCGATGCGGTCGCACCCCAGCAGCCAGACGCCGAAACGGGACTGGCGCTGGCCGAAGAGCTCGAAATAGAAGTCCCAGATCTGCTCGACGGCCCGTACCCGGTCGTGGGCCCGTTCCTTGTGGCGGACCATCTCCTGAAGGCGGGGCGTGGTGGATTCCGCCAGAGCGGCCTCGACGGAGCCGGTCACCTTGCGGGTCTTGCGGAACAGGTCCCGGCGCAACGTCGAGAGGAGGGCGTTGGCGGCCTGGATGTGCCCCTCGGAAGGGATCTCCGGGCCGGCGCCGAACTCCTCGCGGCGGAACGGGCGCAAGGCGGCGGCATGACGCATGACGTTGAGCGACTGCGCCCGCAGCCAGGGCCGCAGGACCGGAGCGGTCGCTTCGGCCCCCCCCACGCCCGCCGGCGGCGTGGCCGTCGCCGGCGGGTCGGTGGCGTTCCGTTCGAGGGTCTCGAGCATCATGGCGCCCTCCTCTCAACGCGCTCCGTTGGTGGCCTGGCGGCAGGTCGAGCAGAGATGGGCCGCTGGACGGACGGCTCGCGAGGCGAGCCGGGGGACCGCTGTCCGGATGCTGGCCGCGGGGCCGGTGGCCGAGGCCACGGGGCCGGCGGTACGGTGATAGGTGCGGTCGAGCGCCCGCGAGCGCCGGTAGGCCTGGGCGCATTGCGCCGGGCTGCCGATCACCTGCGAGGTCTGGCGGGCCAGGGTGCGCACGGCCGCCTGCGGCGTCACCCGCCGCCCCTGCTGGGCCTGCCGGGCGAGCGTCGCCGTGGTGCGGCGTACCACGGTCGGCAGGGCCCGCACCAGCGGCCGGGTGGCGGGATTGGCGCGCAGGGTCCGCGCCGCGCCGGCCACGCCGCGGATGAGAGTGGGAGCGACCCGCATCACCGCCGAGGCCGCCCGCGGGACGAGCCGGGCCGCCAGCGGCACCAGGGCACCCAGGAAGGCCTCCGCCTCGGCTTCGCTCTCGGCTTCGGCGGCGGCGTGCCCGAGGTGCTCCATCAGGGCATCGGGATAGACGCGGCGGATGGGATTGATCTCGCTCTCGGATTCGAATTCCCACTCGCCTTCCCGCTGCGGCAGCCAACTGGCGACCTGCTGGCCGAGCACCCCTCCCAGGCCGCGGCCGAGAGAGGCCCCCCGGGCACCGCCGAGGGAGCCGCCCAGGGACGCTCCCGCGCCCCCCAGCCCCGAAAGGGCGCCGCGGGCGGCGCGCAGGCCCACCTGGCGCAGGGCGGGGGAGGAGGCGGCCCGCCGGGCGAGGGAGAGGATGCGGCGGAAAAACTCCTCGCTCTCCCCTTCCCCCTCGGCCTCCCACTCCCACTCGCCTTCCCCTTCAGCCTCCCACTCCGACTCGCCTTCCAGCTCCGGCAGGGCTTCCAGCTCATATTCGTTTGCCATTACGACCTCCTTTGAGTCTTTGAGCCGCCTTTGGCTAGTTGGGACGGCGGGTGCGCGGACGGGCGGCGGCGGTGGGGCGCTGGACCGTGCGGGCGGCGCGGACGTTGCGCTGGATGGCGGCGGCGCAGGTGCGCGGGCTGGACAGCACGCGGCGGGTCTGATTCGCCATCACGCGGGCGGCGGTCCGGCGGGTGACCGGCTGGCCGGCGGCGGCGCGGCGGGCGAGCACGGAAGCCGTGCGGCGCGCGATGGTGGGGACGGCGCGCACGGCCGGACGCGTGATCCGCCGCTGGCGCAGGATGCGGGTGAGGATGGCCGTGCCGCGCACCAGGTGCGGCAGGACGACACGCAGGGCCGCCCGGTCCGCGGGCGAGATGGCGCTCACGGTAGCCGCGCCGGCCATCGCCTCGGCCTCGGCCTCGGTGCGGGCCTGAGAGGCGACCGCCGCCATCAGCTCGGCCAGCGCCTGGGTCTGGGTGGGAGCCGCTTCGGTCTCCCCCTCATACTCCAGCTCGCCCTCGTACTCCCCTTCGAATTCCATCTCCATCTCCATCTCGCCCTCGCCGAGAGCCGAGGACGCGACCCGGCCGAGCATGCCGCCCAGCGGGCCGCCGACCGCCGTGCCGACGATGGGAGCCGCCACCCGCGCGACCTGGCGCAGGATCGGCGCGGCGCGGCGAACGAAGCCGCCGACTCCGCGAGCGACGCGGCGGAGACGTCGGAAGAACTCCTCCCCCTCCATCTCACCCTCCATCTCCCACTCACCCTCCCCTTCCATCTCCCACTCCCCTTCGCCCTCGAATTCCCCCTCCCCCTCGCCGAGCAGGCCGCCGATGCCACGGGCGATCGTGCCCAGGAACTCCTCGCCTTCGAATTCCCCTTCACCCTCGAATTCGCCTTCGCCCTCAAACTCGCCTTCACCCTCGAATTCGAGCTCGAGCTCACCTTCCAGTGTCGCCATGGGATTTCCTCCTTCGTTCGTTGCACGGATGAGTCATTGGGGCTGCTGCCGACAGAGATCAATCTAGACCGGCATCGGAAACCGTGGGCAGTCACATCTTCCGGGGAGGCCGAAACGTGCTTCCCCATTCGTGTGTCGCACGAAACAGTGACGTCAGAAATCAGAAGAGACTGTAGAATGTATAAAGAAGGAAATACAAATGGATGGCGGGAACGCCAACACCGATGTGAGGAGGGTCTCGTGAAACGAGCCGGCCCGACAGCGGTAGAGCAGCGAAACACGGGCTGGGTGGCAGACGAGGACCGCGAGTGGCGCGACTTCTCCAAGGGCATCAAGCTCCTCGTGCAGCAACTGGTCGACGCGCTCGACGGGCACGGGCCTTCGCCCGGTGGCAAGCTGGAAGACAAGGTGATGCTGGACGTCGAGGTGAGCGGGGTCCGCTGCCTCCTGGTCCGGCGACCGCGCGACGCCGTGCACCCTGAAGGGGCCTTGAGCCCCCGCGAGCGGGAGATCGCCCGCATGGTGGCCAGGGGCTACCCCAACAAGGTGATCGCCCGCGTCCTGGATATCAGCTCCTGGACCGTCTCCACTCACCTGCGCCGGATCTTCGCCAAGCTCGGCGTCTCCTCACGGGCGGCCATGGTCGCCCAGCTCCTCGAAGAGGGACGGCTCCCCCCGGATGTTACGAAGAGATGACGGTCCCGGCGTGCATGTCACGCCAGTTGTCCCGCTCTCACCTTAAGACGCCACTTATAGGGCGAAGTGCTCATTTGTTATCGCCGTCCGGCTCGACCCGGCGGCATCTCTTAGGGGGAAGTCAAGATGGACCATGGCGTGAGCTCTGGAGGGGAAGTCAGTTACGAGTACCTCATCCTCGGCGCCGGCCCCGCGGGCCTTCAGATGGGGCACCACCTGTCCCGCGCCGGGCACAGCTACCTGATCCTCGAAGCCGGCGACTCGCCCGGCACCTTCTTCAAGACCTTCCCGCGGCACCGCACTCTCGCCTCCCGAAACAAGGTCCACGCGGGCACCGAGGACCCCGAGATCCGGCTCCGCTTCGACGAGTGCTCGCTCCTCGACGAGGACGGCGACGGCTCCTTCCGCTTCGCCGGCTTCAGCCGCAGCTACCACCCGCACGCGGACGAGATGGTGAGCTACCTCGCCGGCTACGCCGAGCACTTCGGGCTCAACGTCCGCTGCGACACCCGCGTCCTGCGGGTCGAGAAGCCGCACGCCGGGCTGTTCCGGCTCATCGACGCCAGGGGCAACGTCTTCTCCTGCCGGCGGCTGATCGTGGCCACCGGAGGGAGCAGGCCCTACGTGCCGGCGGTCCCCGGCATCGACCAGGCGGAAAGCTACGCCGAGGTCTCCGTCGATCCCGAGGACTTCGCCAATCAGCGGGTCCTGGTGATCGGCGAGGGGGGGCCGGCCTTCGAGACCGCGGAGAACCTGGTCCCCACCGCGGCGCTCGTCCACACCGTGCCCGGCGACGCGGTGGAGCGGATCGACCGGCGCGAGGGGCAGCTCATGGTCTCCCTGCGCCACGGCCAGGACGAGAGCGAGGAGCGGGTCTACGACCGGGTGATCGTGGCCGCCGGCTTCCGGTTCGACGATTCGATCTTCGCCGCCGGGTGCCGGCCGGAGCTGGCGCGCAACGGCCGCTTCCCGGCGCAGACCCCGGAGTGGGAGTCGGTCAACGTCCCCGGCCTCCACTTCGCGGGTACCCTCACCCAGGCGGAGGGCCTCGAGAGGCACGCCTCGGGCTTCATTCACGGCTTCCGCTACAACGTGCGGGCCCTGTCCCGGATGCTGGAGGCGAAATACCACCGCCGCGGCTGGCCGTCGGCCGAGATCGAGCCGACCCCCGAGGGGCTGGTTGAGGCCACGCTCGACCGCCTGCAACGCGCCTCCGCCCTGTGGCACCAGCCCGGCTTCCTGCACGACGTGATCGTGGTCGAGGAGGGGTGGAACGGCGCGCGCTACCAGGAGGAGGTGCCGCTCGCCTACGTCCACCGGAGCGCGGCCGGCGAGAGCGGCCACTACTACACGGTCACGCTGGAGCCCGGGGAGACCTCCCTCGCGCCGGTGATCCGGCGCTGGAGCGGCGGCCAGCTCGTCTCCGAGAAGCGCCTCCCCCAGGACCTCTACGGCGAATGGAAGAAGCCCGGGGCCCACGTCGCCCCGCTGCGCTACTTCTTCATGCAACAGCTCCTGGAGATCGCGGACCTGGAGAGCGCCCCCTACGGCGGCCGGGTCGAGGTGGAGCCCCGGCGGCTGCTGCGGATCGTGTAAAGAGTGCTTGGCGGGCGCTGCTGGACGGCGGCCGTCTGCCCTCGAATCCTCACCCCCTGGCCCCCTCTCCACGGAGTGGAGAGGGGGAACGTAGCCGAGCCGATCTTGCCGATTTGAAAAGCTTCGATCTCTGGGCCCTCCCTCTCCACGAAGTGGAGAGGGACCGAGGGTGAGGCTTCGGAGGGCAGGGCGCCCCAGAGGATCAGGAGGCTGGAAGGCGGGTCCTTCTCACCCCTGCCGCACCGCCGTCACATCCACCACCAACCCCATCTGCAGCCGGCTCTCCACCTCGGGGGAGGGGCTCAGATGGACCTCGATCAGCACCATCTGCGAGGCGGCGTCCACCTCGGGGGCGATGCGCTGGATCGTGCCCGGGATCTTGAGCCCCAGGGTGCGGACGGTCACCGTGACCGGTTCGTTGGGGTTGAGGCGGCGGGCCTCCTCGGGGGGGACGGCGGCGCGCACGAGGAGGTCCCCGGCGCTGATCAGACGGACCACCGGCGTGCCGGGGCCCACCACCGCCCCGGGATCGGCGAAGCGCTCCGCCACCCGCCCCTCGAACGGAGCGCGGACCTCGTTGCGCGAGAGGCTGGTCTGGAGCTGCCTGACCCGCGCCTCCTGCTCGGCGACCCGCTGCTTGGCCACGTCGTGGGCCGCGACCGCGGTCTTGGCCTGGAGCGCCGCCTGGGCCAGATCCTCCTTGGGGAAGAAATCGGGGTTCTTCTGCCGCCGGTCGTTGCGGGCCAGGGCCTCGTTCATCTCGTCGCCCGCGCGGCGCTCGTCGATCTCCGCGCTACGGAGCTGCGAGCGGGCCATCTCCAGATCCTGGGTCGCCAGGCTGGTGTCGAGCGTCGCGATCGGGTCCCCCTTCCGGACGTGGTCCCCGATCGAGACGTGCACCGCCAGCAGCCGCCCCTGCGAGTCGGCCTTCACGTCCACCGACTGCCGGGCGACCAGGACGCCGATCCACCCCGGCCGGGGCGCCGGAGCGGAAGCGGGCACCGCGGGCGCGCTCGGAGGGGCGGGACGCGGCGCGGCGGCCGGAGGAGGGACCTCGGCGGCCACGTTCCGGCGGTCACAGCCGGCGGTGGCGGCCAGGAGAGAGAGGGCGAGCAGGGTGGAGAGGCGGCGGTCCATGACAGACATCTTAACGTGCCGCGGGATTCCGGGATTTCCGGGGACCCTTCCGCACCCACGTTTCCCCTCTTGCATCCCCGATGTATCCGTTTCCATCCCCGGCTTCTCCGGAAGGACCCTCTTCTTTTTCGGAAGGACCCTCTTCTCCGCTGATTGGACCCTCTTCTTCCCTGGAAGGACGGAAGACTCCGCGCTGTGGACCCTCAAAGTGCGCGTGTGGATCTTCGAGGTACACGTGTGGACCCTCAAAGTGCGCGTTCGCGCCCTCTTTGGGGAGCTCATCATCCCCTCGCGGGAACCTACCATCCCTTTTGGGGATGCAACCTTCCCCGCCGGGGACGGAACCATCCCCCTCGAGGGCGCGACGCGCGCAAACGAGGGAAGGTACCTTCCCCCTCGGGGATGCTTGCATCCCTCTCGGGGACGGAACCATCCCCCTCGGGGACGGAAGGATCCCAAACGGGGACAGAACCGCGCACTTTGAGGGTCCTTAGCATCCCCTCGAGGGAAGCAACCTTCCCCAAAAGGGACGGTACCTTCCCCAGGAGGGGTCTTCAGGATTCCGGGTCCGGAATCCGCTCGTCGAGGAGGGCTCCGGCCCGTTCGAGAGTGAGCGGTCCCGCGGCCTCCAGGACGTTGGCGAGCGCCTCGGGGGACCGCACCAGCCGTTCCACGACGTGAAGCGCCTCGATCAACCGTTCGAGGATACGCCAGGGCCCGGCCACGTCCGCCTCGCCCGCGGAAGGGGGCTCGTCGCGCTGACCGATGCGGTGGAGAAAGGAAGGGGAAACGCGTTGGAAGACGAAAGGGTAGAATCGTCGTAGCTCGACATGGGGACTGTCCTCCTCATGCTGGGTCAGGCTCGGATGTGAGCTCGCTACTCACTCCGGGCCGTTTTCGTTCAAGCCGGACCGTTCCGGCCTACTATGACGGGGGTGGGATGCTGCGGAGGACTGGATCTCGGGCTGCGGCACCTCCTTCCGGGGGTGGACGAAGAGCTGCTCTGGAGTGGAACTGTAAGGAAAAAGAGTGGCGTAAGTCAAGAGTTTTCCGCGGCCGTCAAGAGCGTCTCGGCTCCGGTGTGGGGCGTCGCGGAAGCTGACGGGATTGGACCAGCGCTTATCCGGCTCGCCCGTCGTATAAGCATCGAGCCCCCAGACGAAGAGATTGCCTGTAAGTGGCTGATGGTCAGTAGGATGAAGAGCAATAGAGAAGAGATCCGGGAATGCATACCGTCCAATCTCTGACGGATAAGACGCCCGGCGCCTGGATGCTTATACGACCAGCACGAGGCGTGTTGACGCAGGTGCTGGACTGGCTTACGATGCCCTAAGTAGAACGGAGGCAATGAGATAGAGGGATGGCTATTTGTCCGGCTGGCGGGACGGTGGGGAAGGGGGGGTAAGATTGAGGTGGTGGGTGGACGTTGAATCCAATAGTTAGGCGCGTTGGCAGGCATCTCCGCCTTTTCAGGCTCGTCTCGGGCAATCCGTTAACACTTGGCCCAGGGAAGGGAGGGCGATCTCATGCTCGTACGGCCGGTCTCACAACTTGAACTCTTAGTGCTAGCAGCAGTCATTGGACTGGGCTTCGCTCTGTTCATTCGCACAGCATGGGCGGGTCGCGACCGCTCCTGGAACTTCAGTACTTTCTTCCTCGGCGGCCGCAATATTGGCCCAGACCTGACTGAGCATACGACCTGGGGCCTGACATTCGCCTGGTCGAACGGGGTCTGGTTCTTTGCCGTGCTCGCGTACCAGTTTGGTCCACGGGTCATCCTGCTCCAACTGCCGTGGTGCGCCTCCGTCTGTATCGTTGCCGCCTTCTTGGTGCCAATCATGCGCGCTGCTGGCGTCGGCACGATTCATGGCTTTCTTGGTCGTCAATTCGGGTCCCGTGCGCGCATTGTCGCCTGTTTTGCCACCAGCATCGGTTACATCTTCAACTGCGGCTTCGAGATGTACTGGGGCGCGCGAATGTTTTCACTCTCGCTCGGCTACCAATCGCTCGTGCTTCCTACGGCGCTGTTGTTCGCCGGGGTGTGCGGAGCCTACTGCATGATCGGCGGCTATCTAGCAAACTGCCGAACGGACAAGGAGCAGACCATACTCGGCATGATCTCAGTTACCATGCTTGTGATCATTGCCGGAACAACCGTAAACCACTCCGGAGTTGCATCCGCCGGCAGGACGCTTGCGGTCGTATGCGCCACATACGTGGTCATCGCCCTTCTCGTGCACAGGTTACACGCAAGACACGGCAATTTAATTTTGAACGCCGCCGCAATCGCCTCTATTCCAGTTGCTGCTGTATTCATCCTCACCCTTGAAAGAGTCGATAGCTCAACTCCCCGTTTGCCGCATATCTTCCTTTCTTCCTCTCCTCCAACCCTGATGATCGCAGGCATAGTCATTTTTCAGTTGTTCTTCAACCTTGTGGATATGTCTAACTGGCAAACGGTAGCGGCGAACGGCGCCGTCGCCAAGGAGGCTCTCACGGCCATCAGGTGGTCCATTATCCGCTCAGCCACGTACATGATTTGGTTCCCTGCGCTTGGAGGTGTCCTTCTTGGCTGTATCGCCAGAGTTCACTCGGGTCTCTCAGACGGAGACCTCTTTCCGGCGCTTTTTGGCATGGTCGCCCCAGGCTCTAGTGAAATTCTCCGCGGACTACTCTTCGGGCTGATCTTCTTGGGCCTGATCGCGACCTCACTATCAAGTTCGGACACCTACATCATGGCGGCAGCACAGACTCTTAGCTGGGACCTCACGCTGAGCCGCTGGTTCGACGAAATCTCCGCCCTAAAGGATCCAATAGCCAAAGCGGCCCACGAGGCAGACTACGTAGAGCGAGTACGACGATCGGTACTACCCTTGTCCCTTGGTATGGTAGTTACCTTCGCGGCGTGTTACGCCCTCTGGCCAGGCAGGGTTTTCGCTTTTCAATACATAA
This sequence comes from Thermoanaerobaculia bacterium, assembly GCA_045807625.1. Taxonomy (GTDB): domain Bacteria; phylum Acidobacteriota; class Thermoanaerobaculia; order Multivoradales; family UBA5704; genus DATARR01. The sequence continues at coordinate 127,969 of JBJMHA010000012.1, forward strand.
TGTACGGCTCCGCCCTCTCTCTCTTTGCGCCAGTGGTTTATGGCCTCTGGCTTGACGGCCGAAAGAAGGTGCCCACTCGGCCGGTTAAGCTTGCCGCTACTATTGCCATTCCAGCGGGCGTGATCGGCGGCCTTGTTCCATATATTGCCACTACGATGGCCACCGGGAAAGATATTTCTCTTTTTTCTCCAATCCTCTCGCTAGCAATTTCCAGCCTGGTCTTCTTCGTGGGGCTCAGTTGGTCGGCGTTCACTCGTCAGGAGGGCGAGACTCATGTTGGGTAAGATAGCCGCGATCTCCAGAGTTGTCTCACCGGTAGTCGCAGGAATCCTGGTTGGGATGAGTTATGGAATCCCTTCCGGCATAGGAGCGGCTCATGCTGTCTTCCTCTGGATCGCGTTGTACCAGGGGTGGCCACGCGCCCGCTGGCTCGCCGTTGACGCCGTAGAGAGTGCAGTGGTCAATCGCTCGCAGAAGCGACTGCAACTCACCCATCCGTGCGAGCGACCGCCTAAGTCACCTCAAGGAGCCCTCGAGCAGTGGGAGTACAGGGTCGAGGAGCTTGCGGAGCGCGGCGAACTGCGCGATTTCGCTTCGGCCAAGTTCCAACTCGCCGAAGCGAAGGCCGCCCTTGACGAGGTCCGTAGTAGCTTACTCCGATCGCTATTCCTTGCCGGCCTCACGACCTTCGTTACCATCGGACTGGCGGTGGCCGCCAGGAGTCCCGGGCCGAGCCCGCAGACTTCCGCGCTAGTCCCCGCAGACGGAAGTGCGGGTCTCGGCGCGATCGTTTCAGTCACCACTGGAATTGCAACGCCCATAGCTCAAATCATGTTTATTCTTGGGTGTTGTCTCTTTGTCTATAAGAGAAACATCGCATATAGAGCGCCAGGGGCGTAATGGCTTGTAGCTCCGCGCGCCTAACCCCCGCTTCCACCGGACGGCCGGCTTAGCCGTCCGCACGGTGAAGCGCCGAAACGTTATGCGCAAGGAACCATCCGTACCTGAGGCAAGCATGACGAATGAAGTGATAGCAGCGATCTGGGGCGGCGTTTTTGGTCTCGTTGCCGCGCTAATAGGTGCCCTGGGGACCTACTGGCTCACACAAGTTCAGGAAGCCAAAAGAAGCAAATCTGAGCGATCGGCATTGTTTCAGACTTGCTTGCTTGAGCTTAAGAGCCTTATTCCCCTCCTAAAGGATAAGGGAGTCTTAATCATACCACTAGAGGGGTCATCGTTCGATTTGCTTAGGCAGCGTGGGTTCTTGCATGAACTTCCCGCGGGGTCAGCCCAGCTTCTCCTGAAGCTTTACGGCATAATTCGTCAGATCAACGACTGGATCGATAAGACGCGGCGCACGGTCGATGCATTTACTGCAGCAGGCACATTGGAGACAGAGGCTCGTGGTGTACAACCAATGTTTGAATATGTCAAAGGTCTTAAGTCGCAGGCACTTGAATTAACCGATGAATGCATCTTAGCACTGGAGAGGAATTCCTGAGCGCGACGGCGGAGTCGCATAATACGGGCCTTGCAGTGGACGGCTGGCGCCGCCGCTGAAGGCCAGGCACGTTAGACGCCACGGAGAACGAAAGGCATGAGCGCCCTCTCGCAATACACCATAATCGAGGGTCTCGAGCTGATCTCGGGCTACAGCCACGAGGAAATCGACCGGATCTTGATGCGGTTTGGTATTGAAAGAGTAGCTCCAAATACCCTTACCACAACCAAGAACCATCGCTTGAATCAGCTGATTAATTTCCTGCGGGCTAATCCTAACGCGAAGGGACCGTGCGGTGCCGATCTCGCTTTCGAGATCATCGAGTACTTAATCGGAACGCTCGTGGAATCGCTCTCGAAACACAGAGGGGGGGTGGAAGAAGCCCGACCACGATTGATGCGAGCCTTAGAGCGAGATGGCTTCATCGTCGATGATGGCGTATTGAAACCAATGATTCCATCACCGCGCGGGCCAGCCGTTCTTCAGAGCGAGTTGATGGATCTGCTTGATCAGTTCAGATTTGCAACTTCTCGGGGACATCTGGAACAGGCAAACGCCGCGCATACTCGCGGCGAATGGGCGTCGGCCAATGCGCAGCTTCGATCGTTTGCCGAGTCGCTATTCGATGAAATCGCAACTAGACTTGATCCCGTAGCGGCGGCGGGTGCAGTCACGAGCGAAGCACGTCGCCGCCTGCTCGCTACCATCTCTCCGCCGTTTTTTCTTGAGACTCTCAACGAGTGGGATTCGACCAAAGCAACCGGCTTTATACAAGGCTTCTGGCGCCGCCTGCACCCGCAGGGCTCACACCCAGGCCTCTCGAGCGAGGACGACAGTACTTTTCGACTACACCTCGTTCAACTGGTAGCCCACCACCTCATGAAACGATTGGCGGTGCGACTGGTAACACGGGGAAATCGTGGTCGTGGCGTCTAACACGGGCCTCCAGCGGACACCTGGGCTCGCGCCCAAGTGCGCGCTGAGGCCCCGAAGCGTTGGCCGCGGAGATTACCGACGCTCGGCGTCGACCCGTGCGGCCGCACCTTTGGGTCGGCTTGCTGAAGCGACGAGATCTAACGTTGGAGCTAGGCCTTGCTGGCAAAGGTTCGGTGACAGATGAGCATGATTTTAGAAACACGTGCTGAACCAGGGTTTCTTCATGCAGAGGTAGTGGGGAATTTCTCGCTCGAGGAGGCGAAGAGGACCTTTCAGGAACTGCTTGAGGCTGTCGCACGACACGGGGTTAAAAAGGTTCTCTTCGACGGACGTAAACTTATAGGAAATCCTACGACCATGGAACGGTTCTATTACGGAGAGTTTGTGGCAAACTCCGTCACGAGACTCGGAGATCGCGGTGTGTCCCCTGCAACGCAGTTCGCGTACGTTCTTACAGAGCCAATCCTTGACCCACGGAGATTCGGCGAAAGCGTCGCAGTGAACCGGGGCATGTTTGTCAAGGCCTTCGACAACCTCGAAGACGCTCTCGGATGGCTCCGAATCAGCGGACGGCTGGCGCCGCGCGCTGAGCCGCCACAGCGTTAGGCGTCCGAATATGACCCTCCTACGCATGAACCGGAAGAGGCATCAATGACTGTCACCACAGTGCCTGACCCCCAACCCCCACCGGCGGACCGCCGACTCAGCCATGAGCCCCCAGCCGCGATAGCGAAGCGTGGCTGGCGCTATCACCACATCGGCGTTCCAACCGACATCCAGCACCCAGGAGAGACTCATCTCGCTGAGTATGGCCTCTACGTGGCGGGTTTCAGTACCAGCCCGTACGGCGTGGAGTGGATGCGGTTCGAAAAGTCCAGTCCCTTGCCCGAGCTCATCAAGACCGTGCCCCATGTGGCATTCGAAGTCGACGACCTCGAGGCTGCTCTCGAGGGCCAAGAAGTCATCTATCCTCCCGGGTCTCCGTCGGAAGGCGTCCGAGCCGCCATGATCATGGACAATGGCGCCCTTGTCGAGCTCATCTGGTTCCGCAAGAACAGCGATGTCCACAAGGCGTGACACCGAATTCTCGCGGGCGCCTAACACTTTGATATGTCACTGCGTTAAAACGCCATATGCAACATTCCAGGCGAACAAGTCATTTTGGCTGTTGTCACTGTAAAATACTTCGAGGCGACCACTGCCGTTCAGAATCACCCCAATCTCCCTGATGTGGCGATCGTCGCTGTTGAAATTGAAGTGGAATCCGCGGATCACGGCCGTTCCGCTGGGGATGGTCGCTCTCTGCCCACCCTTCGCGCTGCCCGAGCGCTCGCTGACCTCGGAAAAGCGTGACCGCGGGATGTACGCGTAGGAGAGATCAATGCGAAAAGGGTCGTCATCGTTCCTGTCGTTCAACGTCACCGTGACCTGGCCATTTCGCTCCTGGATGCCGATCTCGTCGATGTGGTGATCGCCGCCCCGGTACTGAAGATAGAAGCCGCGGATCACGAAGACAGAGCTGGCTCCGTTCGCAGGTACCTTAACAGGGAAGGTGATACTCTTTTTTCTGCCGAATTCTGTGGTGGTATTGCGGGAAATCTCGCCGAAATAGGGTGCGAAGGTGATGTTGTAAAAATATCTGTCATCACCGTTTTTGTCCGAGAAACCGATGGAAGCCTTGTTGATGGCAGGCATGTTCGGCTGGACTTCCATCCCGCCGTAGTGATGATCGTCGTCGCGGAACCGGAAATAAAAAGACTGCAGGAGCGGCGCGCCGTTTTGAGTGAGACCCAGCGGGGTGGTAATGAACCCCTTCGCATTCCCTTGCAGATTCTCGGCCGTCGCGGTCGCTGACCCGCCGGCGAGCATCATCGTCCCCAGCAGAATGAGGAGAGCAGCGAAGGCCCTGGGGCCGTGCCTGAGGTCAAGAAGGAGGGAGCCGAGTCGCGTGATCATGGGGATCTCCTTTGGGTACGCAGCCGCCCGAATGGGCGTTAGCGTCTTCGTATTTAGGCGTTGGTTGGCGCGACTTCGTTACACGAGAGAGGATAAGGAGGAAGAAGTGCCGGTACTCAGTGCGATATGCCTCCCAAGCGCCCAGTCCCTCGAAGCCATTGTGACGGAGGACGGGGTTGGGCTAAGATGGAAGGCCAGCCCCAGGTAAGCTCATGCCCAGTCTCTTGCGGGAGCAAGGAGGCCGATCATGAAAGGCTCTGCCGTCGTGCTTTGGGGAGTGGCCGTCGCCGTGGCGCTGTCGCCGCCGGGCAGCGCACAACAGAGTTGCCCCTTCACCGCCGGAGGGGCGGTTCTCGTCAGCGACCCCGCGCAGGTGGGCGCGCTGGTGCCCAGCGGCGTCCCGGATACCTGCCAGGTGACCGCCCCGTGCGTGGCGCAGGGGTCTCAGCCCGTCCACTACGATCTCTACAACTTGGTCAACAACAACACCGCCGCTCCGACGTGTGTGACGGCGAAGCTCACCGCGGCGTGCGGCGTGCAAGGGGTTACCGAGCTGTATCTGGCGGCCTATTCTCCAACTTTCAATCCGTCGAGCATCTGCCAGGGCTACCTCGGCAGCTCGGGGATGACGGCGATCAACTCTCAGGTCAGCGCGTCGTTCCAGGTACCGGCCGGGGCGCCGTTTCAGGTCGTCGTCTCGCTTCCGACCGGCGGTCAGTGCGAGTACACCTTGAACGTGACCGGGTGTGGAGCCGGCGACCCGCAGCCCATTCCAGCCCTCTCGCCCGAGGGGCTCGTGGCGCTCCTCCTCGGGCTGGCCGCGTGCGGCTGGTGGCGGTTGCGGCGCGTTCTTCATATCCGCTGACTTTCGTGGGATGAGCCCAAGGTGCCAGGGTCTCCAACCTATGCAAATGATCCATCTTCTACAACACCTTCATATCCTTGCCAATGGCGAGGAGAGCATCAAGATCATCGGCGTTTATTCATCGAGGAATGCGGCGCTTGCTGCGATTGAGCGCCTCAAAACGCAACCAGGGTTCTCGGACTTCCCACGCCTTATAGACCCGCTCATTGACGAAGACGTCAGCGGCTTCTACATTGATGAATATGAGCTGGACCAGGACCATTGGCCGGATGGCTGGTTCACAGGAGACCCGTGCGAAGCCTGTTGAAGTAGGTGCCGCACTGAGTTGGCTCCGTCACCGGAAGCGAGCCAGTGCCTCTCTGATACGATGCCGCGGCCGTCGAGAGGCGGTTTTCCTCCGAGATCCTGATATGCGTGTCCTGAGCCATCTGTTCGAGAACAACCGCGCGTGGGCCGCCGAGATGACCCGGCAGGACCCCGAGTTCTTCAAGCGCCTCTCCCATCAGCAGGCCCCGCAGTACCTCTGGATCGGGTGCTCGGACAGCCGGGTGCCGGCCAACCAGATCGTGGGTCTGCTCCCCGGAGAGATGTTCGTCCACCGCAACGTCGCCAACGTGGTGGTCCACGCCGACCTGAACTGCCTCTCGACCATCCAGTTCGCGGTGGACGTCCTGCGGGTCGGCCACATCATCGTCTGCGGGCACTACGGTTGCGGCGGGGTGCTCGCGGCGCTGCGGGACGACCGGGTGGGGCTCTGCGACAACTGGCTGCGCCACGTCCAGGACGTGCGCCGGAGGCATCAGCCGGAGCTCGACGCCCTGGGCACCGAGGCGCAACGGCACAACCGCCTGTGTGAGCTCAACGTTCTGGAACAGGTGGTGAACGTCGCCAAGACGACCGTCGTTCTGGATGCCTGGGCGCGGGGCCAGGCGCTGGCGGTGCACGGCTGGGTCTACGACCTTCAGGACGGGCTGCTGCGCGACCTCGGCCTGTGCCTCACCTCGGAAGCGGAGCTCTCGGCCCAGCCCGAGGCGGTGCGGGTGGGGCCGGCCACCGATGTTTCCTGCTGAACCAAGGAGGATCTCATGGATCAGAGACGAGCCACGAACGCCCTGCTGTTGGTCATCGCGGTATGCCTGGTGCTCATCGTCGCTCACCTGTACGGGCTCAGCCTGACTCCGCCCGTGGAGGCGGATCAAATGAGCCGCCCGCAACCTGTCGAGCTGATGTACAGGGGGGCCGACGACACCTTCCACCCGTTGGCGGACAAAGACGGTCATATCTCTATGAGGTCCCAGCGGCCTTGAGCTAGCCGCCTGGCGGGGTAGGCCGGGGGCTCCTCCTCCTATTCGGGGGGGAGGATTGCCGTTGAATTGCCGATAACTTGCCGATAACTTGCCGAGAGCTCGTAGATCCGGCCGCGGCGGGAGGGGTTGGCGACCACCAGCCACCCCTCAGCCGTCCATTTTTGGAGGAGCAGGCGGGCGGTGCGATCGGAGAGGCCGAGCAGGCGGGCGATCTCGGGTGCGGTTACGCGGTCTTGACGGGCAAAGAGGGCCAGAACGGCCCGGGCGCGCGCGTCCAGCCGGCGCAACTCCTCCGGCTCCCCATGGGTCCCCTCACGGCTGATCCGGACGATCTCTTCCTTGGTGGACGTGAAGGCCGCCGCCAGGACGGTAAGGAAATAGTCCAGCCACGAGGTCAGGTCGGCCGAGTCCCGCCCTTCGTAATAGTTGTGATGAGGATGGACGGCGAGGGAGTCGTAGTAGGCGGTGAGATCGCGAGCGTGCTCTTCTTCCAGGGAATAGAGCCCGTTCAGGCCGTAGCCGTCCCGCTGGAGCAGAAAGGTCGCGAGGAGCCGGGCGGCCCGGCCGTTGCCGTCGTAATAAGGATGGATGGTGACGAATTGATAGTGGGCCAGGCCGGCGATGAGGGGCGGCGGGAGCCGTTCCTCCTCCGCCTTCCGGGTCCAGGCGACGAGGCCCGCCATCAGGGTGGGAACGTCTCTGGCTTCGGGAGGCAGATAGATCAGGGCCCCGGTCTCGGAATCCCGGATCGTATTCTGGCCGTCGCGGTAGCGGCTGGGGCGTGTCCGCCCTTCCACCAGAGCGTGGACGCGCTGGATGAGCTCTTCCGTCAGCTCGGTCCCCCGCGCCGCCCACTCCTCGACGCGGAGCAGGGCTTTCCAGTAGCTCCGGACCTCGCTGACGTCCCTCTCGCGGCCGTGGAGCGGGACCTTGCGGCCGGCGAGGACCCGCTCGGCTTCGGCCAGGGTCAGCCGGTTCCCCTCGATCCGGGTGGAGTAGTGGGTGGAGCGGAGCCGCGCCCGGTTCCGCATCTCCGACACGGCGGCCGGCGGTAGGGGGATCTGCTCGACGACCGCCCGCGCCGCCTCGATCTCCATGAGACGGCGGGCTATGGCCGGCGTCAGGGTGTAGCGCGGCTGCCAGGGAATCACAGGAGCTCTCTCATCGGCTATACTTTGTCAGACCTTGCCCGGAGGATGAACGCCGTCGCCGACTTGAGCCCGGGAGATCTTGAAGAGATCCTGCCCGGCGACGCTTCGTCCGCCATTCGGCCGGAGCAGCCCGTCAGACTTGAAAGGAGCCAACTTGGCCGGACCCAAGTATCAGTACGAGAAGCGCCAGAAAGACCTGGCCAAGAAGAAGAAGCAGGAAGAGAAGCGTCAACGCAAGGCTGCCAAGAAGGAGACCGATACCCAGGAGGAGGGGCAGGCTCCACCGCCGGGTGAGGGCGAGAGCGTCTCTTGACGCGGGCTGCTCACCAGGTGGCGGAAAGCAGGCGTTGATCTCTCATCCTCTATACTTTGTCACGCCCGCGCCGGGAGAGTATGCGCCGAGCCGGGCAAGGAGATCTCCGCATGTACACCATCTATAAGCTTCGCGCCGATGAGCTGGACCAACGGTTCCTCGATACGCTCAAGCATCAGTTCCAGGACCGCGAAATCGAGATCGTCGTGAGTGAGGCTGTCGAGGCCGCAGAGGACGAGACCGCCTACCTCTTGCGTTCTCCCGCCAACCGCGCGCGGCTGCTGAGAGCGATCGAGAACGTAGCGGAAGGACGAAACCTGGAGGTCGTTGATCTCGGCGACCTCGCATGAGCAAGAAGATCGTCTTCGAGCGAAGCGCCTTTGAAGACTTCACGGCCTGGGCTACGGAAGACAGAGGCATCTACCGCCGGATCGTCGCCCTCATCCTGGATATCCTGAGAGAGCCGTTCGCGGGCCTGGGGAAGCCCGAGCCCCTGCGCCATGAGCTTCAAGGCTACTGGTCGCGCCGGATCGACGGCGAGCATCGGCTGGTCTACAAGGTCGAGAGGGACGCAGTGACGATCATCGCGTGCAAGTACCATTACCGCTGAGCCCAACCCGGGGAATACCCGGCCCTCTCCCATCGTCTATACTTTGTCACGCCCGGCGCCCGAGGTGCGCCCGCTTCGCCTTGCCGTGAAAGGAGCCCTGCGATGGCCGTGAAGGACCAGGAACCGACGCTGCTGGCCGAGAAGGCCGCCGCCGACTCTGTGTATAAGGAAGAGGCCCTCGAGACCATGGCCGAGGCGCGGCGGCGCTGGGAGAAGGCCAGCGCCAAGGCGGAGGCCCAGGTCCCGTTCTGGAAGCAGGACTTCACGACCGTCTCGGGGATGGAGGTGCCCCACCTGGTCACCCCCGAGCAGACGGCGGACATCGATCCCATCAAGACGGTCGGCATCCCCGGCGAGTACCCCTACACCCGGGGCATCCACCCCACCGGCTACCGCGGCAAGCTCTGGACGATGCGCCAGTTCGCCGGCTTCGGCACCGCCGCGGACACCAACGCCCGCTTCAAGTACCTCCTCTCCCAGGGGCAGACCGGCCTCTCCGTCGCCTTCCACCTGCCCACCCTCTACGGCTACGACTCGGACCACCCGATGTCCAACGGCGAGGTGGGGAAGTGCGGCGTGACCGTCGACACCCTAGCGGACATGGAGGTCCTCTTCGAGGGGATCCCGCTCGGCGAGGTGACCACGTCGATGACCATCAACTCGACGGCGCCCATCCTCTTCGCCATGTACCTGGCGGTGGCCGAGAAGCAGGGGGTGGACATCCAGCGGCAGGTCTCGGGCACGCTCCAGAACGACATCCTCAAGGAGTACATCGCGCAGAAGGAGTACATCTACCCGCCGCGCCCCTCGATGCGGCTGATCACGGACCAGTTCGCCTTCGCCGGCCAGCACGTGCCGCGCTGGAACACGATCTCGATCTCCGGCTACCACATCCGGGAGGCGGGCTCGACGGCGCTCCAGGAGCTCGCCTTCACCCTGCGCGACGGCATGGAGTACGTGCAATACGGCATCGACGCCGGGCTCGACGTCGACGAGTTCGCGCCGCGGCTCTCCTTCTTCTTCAACAGCCACAACGACTTCTTCGAGGAGATCGCGAAGTTCCGCGCCGCCCGGCAGATCTGGGCCACGGTGATGCGCGAGCGCTACGGCGCCAAGAGCCCGCGCTCCTGGATGTGCCGCTTCCACACCCAGACCGCCGGCTGCTCGCTCACCGCCCAGCAGCCGTACAACAACGTGGTGCGCACCACCATCCAGGCGCTGGCCGCGGTGCTGGGAGGCACCCAGTCGCTCCACACCAACTCGCTCGACGAGACGCTCGCCCTGCCGACCGAGGAGAACGCCCGCATCGCCCTCAGGACGCAGCAGATCATCGCCCACGAGTCCGGGGTCATCCACTCGGTCGATCCGCTCGGCGGCAGCTACTTCGTGGAGGAGATGACCCGCCGGATGGTGGACGGCACCTTCGACTACTTCCGCCGCATCGACGACCTCGGCGGCATGGTCGAGGCGATCGAGGCCGGCTTCCCGCAGCGGGAGATCATGGACGCCGCCTTCGCCTATCAGCGGGCCTTCGAGGAGAAGGAGAAGCTGATCGTGGGCGTCAACGCCTACCAGCTCGCGGACGAGCCGCCGATCGACATCCTCTATATCGGCGACGACCTCGCCGAGAAGCAGGTCGCCTTCCTCAACAGCGTCAAGGATCAGCGGGACCCCGGGTCGGTCGAGCGGACGCTGGACGCCTTGAAGCGGGGGGCCGCCGGCAGCGAGAACACCATGCCGCTGATCCTCGACTGCGTGAAGGCCTACTGCACGGTGGGGGAGATCAGCGACGCCCTGCGCGACGTCTTCGGCACCTACGAGGAGCCGGCGGTCTTCTGATGGCATCCGCGACCGTGGTGCGGGACCTGCTCCTCTACATGCTCTGGGCCGACCGCATGATGCTCAAGGCGGTCCGCGAGGTGAGCCCGGAGGATCTGACGCGGGACGCCGGGGTCAGCTTCGGATCGCTGCTCGGCACCATGGTGCACATGCTGGGCTCGCAGCGGCTCTGGCTCTCGCGGTTCGCGGGCGGCCCCACCGAGCGCCGCCCGGGGCTGGCGGACTTCCCGGACCTGCCCGCCTGGATCCATGGCTGGGAGGAGACGGCGGCCGGGATCGAGGCGTTCCTCGCCTCGTTGACCGAGGAGCAGCTCGCGGCCGAGATCACCTGGGTGGATACCAAGGGCCCGATCTACACCCGGCCGCTCTGGCAGCCGGTCTGCCACATGGTGAACCACTCGACGTACCACCGGGGGCAGGTGGTCTCGCTGATACGCCAGCTCGGGTACGAGCCGCCCGAGACGGATCTGATCCTGTTCTTTCTGAAATAGAGGGGCGGCCCCCCCTCTGCTACAATCCCGCTCCATGAGTGAGAGAAGGCTGCGCATTCTGATCGCCAAGCCGGGCTTGGACGGGCACGACCGCGGCGCCAAGGTGGTGGCGCGGGCGCTGCGGGACGCGGGGTATGAGGTGATCTACACCGGCCTGCGGCAGACCCCGGAGCAGATCGCGGCGGCGGCGGTCCAGGAGGACGTGGACGCGGTGGGGCTGTCGATCCTCTCCGGGGCCCACAACGTGCTGCTGCCCGAGGTGACCCGGCTGCTCAGGGAGCAGGGGGCCGAGGACATCCTGGTCTTCGCCGGGGGGATCATCCCCGAGCAGGACATCCCCGGGCTCAAGGGCGCCGGAATCGACGAGATCTTTCTGCCCGGCACGTCGACGAAGTCGATCGTCGAGTACCTGCAAGGGCGTTTCGCCGCTGTCGCGGCTTCCTAATCCCGCGTCGCGGTGCTACGTTAAAGTGCTCAGGGAGGAGCAATGAAAAGAAGGATCCTGCTGGCGGACGACAGCGTCACCATCCAGAAGGTCATCGAGCTGACGTTCATGGACGAGGACTACGAGGTCCGCGCCGTCAGCAACGGCGACGAGGCGGTGAAGCTTCTGCCGGAGCTGAAGCCGGATTTCGTGATCGCCGACGTCCATATGCCGGGAGCCAACGGCTATGAGGTCTGCCGGCGGTCGAAGCAGTTGCACCCGGACGTGCCGGTGCTGCTGCTGGTGGGCACCTTCGAGCCGTTCGACGAGGGCCAGGCCCGCGCCGCCGGGGCGGATTCGCACCTGAAGAAGCCGTTCGACTCGCAGGAGCTGCTGCAGCGGGTTGACGAGCTGATCGCCGCGAGGCCCGCCGCCGCGCCGGCCGCGGCCGCCGGTCCGACCCCCACCGGGGTGGCGGACTGGGCCCAGCCCACGCCCCTGCCATTGTCGGACTGGACGGCGGAGCCCGCGCCGCCGCCGGCCGCGGCTCCTGCGGCTCCCGCCTCGCCCGCGATCCCGGACTGGATGTCGCAGCCCGCGGAGCCGGCCTTCGGCGCCGACACGGAGCCGGGCCTGGGGACGGCGTCGATCCCGCAATTCACGGAGGAGCCAGCCTGGGGGAGCTTCGAGCTGGAGCCGGAGCCCGCCCCCTCGCCGTTCGCCGTGCCTCCTCCGGCGCCGGCGGCCCCGGAGCCGTTCGACCGCGAGCCCTCGTTCTCCCTGGAGCCGGACCCGGGCTATCAGGCGGCCGCACCCGAGCCGGTCTTCTCGATGGAGCAGAACGAGCCGTCCTTCGCCATCCGGGAGGACGTCTTCAGCGCTCCCAGCGAGCTCTCGTTCGACGAGGCGCCGCAGGACCGCTATCTCTCCGAGGAGCCCGCGCCCGCCTGGGACGTCCCCGAGCCGGAGCCGGTCTATCCGCCCGCTCCCGGCCAGCCCGCCTACGAGCCCTCCCCGGCGGCTCACGCCGGTCACGCTGATCTCGCCGGCAGCGGCAACGGGCGGCTCTCGGACGACGAGGTGGACCGCATCGCCCGGCGGGTGGTGGAGCTGCTGGGCGACCGCGCCGTGCGGGACGTGGCCTGGGAGGTGATCCCGGACATGGCGGAGGTGATCATCCGCGACCGGCTGCGCGAGCTGGAGTCCCAGGTCGAGTAGCACAGCCTTCGGCAGGGCCGGAGGCGAACAGGGAGCGGTGGCATCACCGCTCCCTTCTGTTTGATGGACCGATTGTTGGAAAAGATTGACGATGGAGGTGGGCCGTGAGCGGCACGAGCACCGAGACGACGGCGATCGATTCGACCCTGAGCACCGAGATGGACAAGCGCTTCGACCCGGCGGGCTATGAGCGGGTCTGGCAGCGGCGCTGGGCGGAGCAGGGATATTTCCGGGCCGAGGCCCCCTCGGCGCGCCCCTCGTACTGCATCATGATCCCGCCCCCCAACGTCACGGGCAAGCTCCACGTCGGCCACGCGCTCCAGTCCTCCATCCAGGACCTCCTCACCCGCTGGCGGCGGATGCAGGGGTACAACGCCCTCTGGCTGCCCGGCACCGATCACGCCGGCATCGCCACCCAGCTCATGGTGGAGCGCCAGCTCGCCACCGAGGGCACCAGCCGCCGCGAGCTGGGGCGCGAGCTCTTCCTCGACCGCATGTGGCGGTGGAAGGAGCAGTATCACGGCAACATCCGCGAGCAGCTCGACCTGCTGGGCGCCTCCTGCGACTGGACGCGCGAGCGCTTCACCCTCGACGCCAGCCTCTCCCGCGCCGTGCGCGAGGCCTTCGTCCGCCTCTACCGCGAGGGGCTGATCACCCGCGGCGAGTACATGGTGAATTGGTCGCCCAAGCTGGGCACGGCGGTCTCCGATCTGGAGGTGGAATCGAAGACCGTCCAGGGGAAGCTCTACCACATCGCCTATCCGGTCGAGGGGAGCGAGGAGCGGATCGTGATCGCCACCACCCGGCCGGAGACCATGCTGGGCGACACCGCCGTGGCCCTCCACCCCGAGGACGAGCGCTATACCCACCTCTACGGCAAGGCGGCCATCCTGCCGCTGGTGGGCCGGCGCCTGCCGTTCGTGGCCGACGCGGCGGTCGACCGCGAGTTCGGCACCGGGCTGGTGAAGATCACCCCGTTCCATGATCCCAACGACTTCGAGATGGGGAAGCGGCACGACCTGCCCGGGATCACGGTGATCGGCCCCGACGGCCGGATGACCGCCGAGGCCGGCCCCGGCTTCGCCGGGCTCGACCGCTTCGAGGCGCGCGAGAAGATCGTGGAGCGGCTGCGCGACGAGGGCTATCTGATCAAGGTGGAGCCGCACACCCACAACGTGGGGCACAGCCAGCGCAGCGGCGAGCCCATCGAGCCACTCGTCTCCACGCAGTGGTTCTGCGACGTGCGGGGCATGGCCGACCAGGCCCTGGCGGCGGTGCGCGACGGCCGCATCCGGCTCATCCCCGAGACGTGGGACAAGACCTGGGAGCACTGGCTGACCAACATCAAGCCCTGGTGCATCTCGCGCCAGCTCTGGTGGGGGCACCAGATCCCTGCCTGGTACACCGAGGACGGCCGCTGCGTGGTGGCCCACAGCCTGGAGGAGGCCATCGCTGAGGCGGGCACCGACCGGCTCACCCAGGATCCCGACGTGCTGGACACCTGGTTCTCCTCCGGCCTCTGGCCGTTCTCGACCCTCGGCTGGCCGGACGACACGCTGGACCTGCGGACCTTCTATCCGACGGACGTGCTGGTCACGGCGTTCGACATCATCTTCTTTTGGGTGGCGCGAATGGTGATGGACGGCCTTCATTTCATGGGCGACGTCCCCTTCCGGGCGGTCCACCTGACGGGCCTCGTGCGCGATGCCGAGGGGCAGAAGATGTCGAAGACCAAGGGGAACGTGTTGGACCCCACGGAGCTGGTGGCCGAATACGGTGCCGACGCCTTGCGTTTCACGCTGTCCTCGCTCGACGGCCCGGGCCGCGACATCCCGCTCAACCGGGACCAGATCGCCGGCTACCGCGCCTTCGGCAACAAGCTCTGGAACGCCACCCGCTTCGCCCTGTCGCGCATCCCGGCCGAGGCGCGGGTGCGGGAGTCGATCGATCCGGCTGGGCTCGCGGCCCCCGAGCGCTGGATCCTCTCGCGGTTGTCGAAGGTGGCGGCGGAGGTGGACGCGCGGTTCGAGACCTTCCGTTTCGACGAGGCCTGCAACCGGCTCTATCACTTCTTCTGGGGGGACTTCTGCGACTGGTACATCGAGCTGTCCAAGCCCGCCCTGATGTCCTCTGATACAGCGGGAGAGGCGCCCCGGCCGCGGGTGGGGGACGTGCTGCTCACGGTGCTCGACCGCGCCCTGCGGCTGCTGCATCCGGTGATGCCGTTCCTCACCGAGGAGCTCTGGCAGCGGCTGCCAGGGCATGAGGCGGTCCATCCCGAGACCATCTGCCTCGCCCCCTATCCGCGTCGCGAGGAGGCGTGGGAGGACGATGCGGCCGAGGCGGGCATGGACGCGCTCATCCAGGTGGTGACGCGGGTGCGCGCCCTGCGGGCCGAGATGGGGCTGGCGCCCAAGGCGAAGCTCGACCTCCATCTCAACCCGGCGGAGCCGCAAGTCGGCCGGCTGCTCCAGGAGCAGGCGCCGCTGATCCAGTTCCTGACCCGGGTGGAGACGGTGGCCTTTGGGGCCGCGCCCGAGGGAGCGCGGCGCGATCTCGTGGCCGGGGTCGAGATCGGCGTGGCGGTGGAGAAGACCGCGATGAGCGCCGAGGAGCGGGGCCGTCTGGAGAAGGAGCTCGACAGGCTCACCACCGAGATCGGCCGCGCCGAGGAGAGGTTGTCCAATCCGGACTTTCTGGGCAAGGCCCCGGCCCACGTGGTGGAAGGGGGGCGGGCCAAGCTGGCCGAGATGCGCGAGCGGCAGGCGGCCCTGCGCTCCAGCCTCGGGCTCGGCTGACGAGAGGGAGGGACCGTGGACCACGATCGCTACGATCTCTACATTCGGGAACTGCTGGAGAGGAGCCGGCGGGGGGGCGGCCCGGAGAACGTCGTGATCCTGTCCGAGGTGGGATCGACCAACGCGCTCGCCCGCGCCATCGTCACCCACTATCAGAACGAGGACGAGACGCTCCGTCCGCTCCTCCTGCTCGCCTTCGAGCAGACGGACGGGCGCGGCCGTCAGGGGCGGAGCTGGTCGAGCCCGGCCGGCAAGGGGGCCTATGCCACGCGGGTGCTCGCGGCGGCCGATCCGGCCCTCCTCCAGACCCTCCCCCTGCTCGTGGGCGTCGGGCTCTGCCGGGCGCTCTCCTCCCATCTGCCCACCCCCTGCCGCCTCAAATGGCCGAACGACCTGCTGGTCGAAGTGGCTGGAGAACGTAAGAAGATCGGCGGCATCCTGATCGAGGCGCTGGTACGGCCGGGCGAGAGCGCCGTGGGGCTGATCGGCTTCGGGGTCAACCTCCTCCACGAGGCGGAGGACCTGCCCGAGACGGCGACCTCGCTGCGCCTGCTGGGAGGGGACACCACCAGCTTGGCGGACCTCACCTGGGACCTGGTGGAGGGGGTGGAGGCCGAGCTCGGCCATCTGGGAGACCCCGCCTACGCCGTGGAGAGCTACCGGCCGCTGTCGGTCCACCAGTCCGGCGAGCGGATCGTCTGCCGGCTCGGGGACACGTTGGTCGAGGGGACGTTCGCGGGCTTCGACGAGGCCGGCCGTCTGCTGCTGGACAGCGAGGGGAGGCGGGTCCCCATAGCCGCCGGAGAGGTGATCGAGGGATGAAGAAAGGGAAAGAGAACGGCGGCGGGCTGCTCGTCCTGGTGGACGTGGGCAATACGAACACGGTCTTCGGCATCTACCGCGGGGACGAGCTGGTGGAGAGCTTCCGCCTCTCGACCGATACCAGGCGCACGGCGGACGAGTACGGGGCGCTCCTCCTGCCCCTGTTCACCCTGCAGGGGATCGATCCGGCGAGCGCCGAGGCGGTGGTGATCTCCTCGGTGGTGCCGCCGCTCCACCTGACCCTCGAGCGGCTCGCCCAGCGCTACTTCGGCAAGAAGCCGCTGTTCATCGAGCCGGGGGTGCGCACGGGGATGCCGATCCGCTACGACAACCCGTCCGAGGTGGGGGCGGACCGCATCGTCAACGCCGTGGCGGCCCGCGAGCGCTACGGCTCGCCGGTGATCGTGGTCGACTTCGGCACCGCGACCACCTTCGACGTGGTCAACGCGGCGGGGGAGTACATGGGGGGGATCATCACCCCCGGGATCGGCATCTCGGCCGAGGCCCTCTTCGCCCACGCCTCGCGCCTCTACCGGGTGGACATCCGCAAGCCCACGGAGCTGGTGGGCCGCAACACCGCCGCCGCCATGCAGGCGGGCATCTACTACGGCTACATCGGCCTGGTGGACGGCATCCTGGAGCGCCTGCTCGCCGAGATCCCCAACGTCAAGGGCATCGTCGCCACCGGCGGCCAGGCCCCCCTGATCGCCTCCGGCTCGAAGCACATCCGGGAGGTCGACCCGGACCTCACCTTGACCGGCCTGAAGCTCATTTATGAACGAAACCGAGGTTGAGGGGGCGGACCACGCCTACTTCCAGGCCGTCGAGGAGATCTTCGTGGAGCTGCGGGGGGCGCCGCTGTTGCTGTCCCCCACGGATTGGCAGGTGGCGCGGCGGTGGCACCGGGAGGGGGTGCCCCTCGATCTGGTGCGGAGCACGCTGGAGGAGGTCTTCGCCAAGCGACAGGAGCGGGGGGCCAAGGGGAAGATCTCCAGCCTCCGCTACTGCGCGCCCGCCGTCGAGGCCGCCTGGGCCGACCTGCGCGAGCTGACCGCGCCCGCCCGCCGCGCCGAGGCCCCCGCCTTCGAGGTCGGTCCCCTCCTCGCCGGTCTCGCCAGGAGTCTCCCGGGTCGCGAGGCCCTCGCCGCCCGCGTCGCCGGTCTCTCCGGGGATCCCCAGGAGGTGGAGGAGCGCCTGGCCGCCCTGGACCGGGAGATGCTCGACCGGGCCTGGGAAGGGCTGGACACCGAGACGCGGTCCGAGGTCGAGGCCGCGGTGGAGAAGACCCTGGCCTCGCTCGCCGGCCGGCTCCCCGCGGGCGAGCTCGCGAGCTCCCGCGAGCGCCTGCTCCGCCAGACCCTGCGCCGGAGGCTGGGGCTCCCCGTGCTGTCGCTGTTCTCGCCGGAGGCTCAGGGGGGATGACGGCCTACCGCTCCGTGAGCTCCGCCGCGCGGGCGAAGGCCCCCTCGAAGTAGACGGGCTCCAGCCCCGACGCCCAGTAGTTCAGGGCGGCGCGGTTGGGTTGACTGGTCTCCTGGTCGGTGCGCAGGAAGATCCCTTCGCCGTCTTCGGGATGAAACTCGATCCAGCCGGTCCAGGTGCCGTCCCCCCTCGCCTGGCCATAGGTCCGCGGCACATAGACCGTCCCCTCGTCATCCTCGACTCGCGCGCTGTGCTCGTAGATCAGCTCGGGCATTTTTGGCCTCCTAAGTCTCTGACCTGTAAGGGTTTGTCAGAAGAGCCCATTTTTTACGTTTTCAGAGGGGTATGAGGCCCCTCAATGTCCCCAACCTCGACCTCCGCAACAAGCCCATGCTCCTTCCGGCCGCGGCGTTCGCGGCCGGCACCCTGCTGGCGTTTCAAGTCTCATACCTGTCCATCCCCCTGCTCGCGGTCCTGGGGCTCGCCGGGCTGGCTCTCGGCCGGCGCGCCGGGGTCTGCCTGGCCTTTCTCGCCTTCGGGCTGCTCGCCGCGGCGGTCCGGCTCGGCCTGCCGGGCGATCCGGCGGCGTCCCTGCGCCGGGACCGACCGGTGGAGGCGGTCCTCCAGGTGGCCGGGCACTGGACCCCCGACGACGAGGGGTGGTCCGCTCCGGCGCGGGTGGTCCGCCTGATCCAGGAAAACCGGCTGACGGCGCCGCCGATCGAGATCATTGTGCACCTCCCCGATCCCGAGGAGCTCCCGCCCCCCTTCGGCTCGACTCTCCGCGCCAAGGGCTATCTCGCGCGCTCGCCGGCCTTAAGCAACCGCATCCCGTCACCCCCCGGCCCCTGGCGGTTGCGGGTCAAGAGCCGCCAGCTCCTGGAGATCGAGAGCCCGCCGGGTCCTGTGGCGCGCCTCTCGGGCGCCATCCGGCTCCGGGTCGAGGAGGCCTACCGCGCCGCCGGTCCGGGGAAGGGGGAGGGGAAGGCGCTCGCCCGGGCGCTGGTGCTGGGGGACGTCTCGGCGCTCCCCCTGGCCTGGAAGCGGGGGCTGCGGGTGACCGGGATCTACCATCTGATGTCGGTCTCCGGCGTGCACGTGGCCCTGGTGGCGGGACTGGTCTGGCTGCTCGCCGGCTGGCTTCCCCGGCCGCTGCGGCTGCTCCTAATGCTGGCCGCGATCCTCCTCTATCTGCTGCTGGTGGGGCCGCTCCCCTCGCTCGTGCGGTCGGCGGTGATGGGCGCCCTCGCGGCGCTGGCTCTCCTGGCCGAGCGTCCCCCGGCCGCCGCCAACGCTCTGGGCTGGGCCGTGATCCTGCTGCTGCTCGATCAGCCGGACCTGGCGCTCTCGCCCGCCTTCCAGCTCACGGTGTCGGCCACGGCCGGGCTCCTGCTGCTGGCGCCCCCCTTGGCCCGGCGCTGGCAGGGGCGCTGGCTCCCGGTCCGCGCCGCGGAGCCGGTCGCCGCCAGCGTGGGGGCCCAGATCGCGACCCTCCCCTGGGCTCTCCCCCGGTTCCACATGCTCTCGCCGCTCGCGCCGTTGCTCAACCTGCCGGCGGTGCCCTGGACCGGGCTCGCCTTGATCGCCTCTCTCCTCTGGACGGCGGTCGCGCTGATCTCTCCCGGGCTGGCGGGCGCCCTTCTCCCGGCGCTCGACCTCCTGGCGGCGCCCTTCTCCTGGCCTTCGAGAACGCCGCCGGAGCTCTGGCTCCCCGTACCCCTGGCCCTCTCGGCGGGTTGGGCCTGCGGGGTCGCGGTGGGAGCCGCGGCCCTGCTGCTGCTGCCCCTTCGTCGCCGGACCGTCCTCGTCCTTGCCGCCCTCGGTGTGCTCGCCGTCCTTGCCTGTCATGACTCCAGCCACCCCGATCCGGAGCTGGCGATGCTCGACGTCGGCCAGGGGGACGCGATCCTCCTGCGCGACGGCGGCCGGGCGATCCTGGTGGACGGCGGCGGCTCGCGGGGAGGGGACATCGGCGGCCGTGCGCTCCTGCCGGCCCTGCTGGGGGAGGGGGTGAAGCACCTCGATGCCCTGGTGATGACGCACCCGGACAACGATCATTGCGGCGGGCTGGTCGACATCGCCGCCTACCTCCCCGTGCGGGAGGTCTGGATGGCCCCGGGCTGGGACCGCGCCGGCTGCGCCGGGAGGCTCCTCGACCTGCCCAGCGTGCGGACGCGCTTCCTCTCGCGAGGGCAGCGGCTCACCCTCGGCCGCTGGCGCCTCACCGCCCTCCACCCCACGGCGGACGACCACCAGCCGGTCAACGAGCGCTCGCTGGTCCTGCTCGCCGAGGCCAACGGCCGGCGGGCCCTCCTCACTGGCGACGTCGAGAAGGGGGCCGAGCGCGACCTCATCGACTGCTGCGCCCGGGACCTGCGGGCCGACCTCCTCAAGGTCGCCCACCACGGCAGCCGCACCTCCTCGACCGAAGACTTCCTGGAGGCCGCGGCGCCTCGCCTCGCCCTGATCTCGGTAGGGGTCAACAACCTCTATCACCACCCCTCGCCTGAGATCGTCGACCGGCTCCGGGATCACCACGCCCGGGTGCTGCGGACCGACCGGGCCGGGGAGATCGTGGTGCGGTTCGGAGGGGATGGACGGCTGCGGATCGAGATGCCGGGGGCGCCGAAATGAGGATGCTCCGAAGGCACTCTCCATCGGATTCCGTCGTGGACCTGCTGGACAAAAAGGGGCGGCGGATTCAGCTCGTCCGCCTGGAGGCGATTCCAGGATTCCTGAGGCTGCGGCAAGGTCCGCCTCCCACGGTCTTCCAGGAGACCGGGAGCGGTCTGCTGCGGGTGGTGTATCGCGAGCTCGTGATCCGGTTCCAGCGGTGCGTCAAGAGGCGACGCGCTGGTATTGGCTCAGAGTATTGGCCCATGCCGCACGGGTTCCTGCTTCCCTCTGGAGTCTTTCGACCAGATCCGGCAGATAGCTTCCGGAGCCGTCCAGTGGCTGGAAGACGGCTTGTTGGGGCACGAATTTGTTGCGGCGGACTAGCCGGAGGTCGTGACGGGCGGCGAAGCGTCTCAGCTCTTCATCTTCTGGAGCTTCCAAAAATCGGACCGAGACTTCGCCTGTGGGGTAGTGAGGACCGCCCTCTTCATCCAGGAGGACCGGCTGCACGGTTCCGGCAGAGCCTACGGCTTCCTGTGCCCGGCTCCAGACCGATCGGGCATCGCCGGCCGCTGGCAGCATCAGGAGAAGGGCTCCAGCCCCTGCCAGCGGCTGGACGCGTCCGAGTACCGAGAGGCGCTGCGCGACGGCGGTCTGGTCCTGAGCGTGGACTACGAAGAGATGGCTGCTGGGAGACTGTTTCGTGGATTCCATCCTCTTCTCCAGCTTCAGGTTAGCACAGGTGACCCTCCGGCAAGGTACCCTATCCCCGCCATGGACCCCATCCTCGCCATCGTCGGCCCCACCGCCACCGGCAAGAGCGAGCTGGGGATGGCCCTGGCCGAGGAGCTGGGGGGGGAGATCGTCAACGCCGACGCCCTTCAGGTCTACCGGGGGCTCGACATCGGCACGGCGAAGCCTTCCCTCGCCGACCGGGCGCGGGTGCCGCACCACCTGATCGACATCCTGGAGCCGCAGGAGGTCTACTCGGCGGGGGAATTCGCCCGCCGGGCCCACGAGGCGCTCGCGGAGATCCGTGGCCGGGGGAGGGTGCCGGTCGTGGTCGGGGGGAGCGGCCTCTACCTGCGGGCGCTGCTCTCGGGGATCAGCCCGGTCCCCCCCGGCGACCCGGAGGTACGCCGGGAGCTGCGCGAGCGGCTGGAGGCCGCAGGGCTGGCGAGCCTGCGAGAAGAGCTCGCCCGGCTCGATCCGCCTACGGCGGCGCGGCTTTCGGCCGGAGATACCCAGCGGGTCCTGCGGGCCCTCGAGGTCGCCCGGGTCACCGGCCGGCCGCTCTCCGCCTGGATTTCCGAGCAACCCTTTGGGACTCAAGCCATTGCGGCTATCCGCGTCGGATTGACCATACCGCGTGGCATCTTATACGATCGAATCGCAGGCCGTGTGGCCCGGATGCTGGATGCAGGGTGGCTGGAGGAGGTCGGAGGACTGCTCCGGCTAGGTTTGTCTCCCCGGCTTCCGGCATTTCAGGCTATAGGGTATCGTCAGCTCGTCCGTCACCTGGAGGGGGATGGGTCTCTCGAGCAGGCGGTCGCCGAGATCGTCAAGGAGACTCGGCGGTTCGCCAAGCGTCAGGAGACCTGGTTTCGGAAAGAGCCGGATGTCACCTGGTTCTCGGCCCAGGAACTAAAACGGCAGATTCCGGGGGTATTAGAACATGCCAAGCACAGGGGTCTCGGGAGGGCGTATGGCTAAGCACAACATCAATATTCAGGACGGGTATCTCTTCCAGAGCTTGAAGGAAGGGCAGACCATGTACCTCGAGCTGGTCACCGGCCGGCACCTGCTCGGGCGTTTGAAGAGGTTCGACCGCTTCGCCGTGGTCCTCGAGAGTGAAGGCAAGGAAATCCTCATCTACAAGCATGCCATCGCCACCATTACCGCGGCGCCTCCCGCACCCTGAGGTCCGGCGCCGCCCAGGGCGCCGGATCGCCGCGATCCTCGGCGTCCTGCTGGCGGCGGCCCTCGCCTGTACTTCGGCCCCGCCACCACCGCCGTCCGTCCGCCAGCCTGTTCCCCAGGCTCCGGAGCCGCTCGCCCTGGAGGCGGCCGACCGTCCCTATGTGATCGACCCCCTGGAGGGGTACACCCGGGAAGCCGACGCCGAGCTCCGCGACCGGCTGGAGAGGGCCTGGCACGACCTGATCGACACCGGCGACACCGAGGGGGCCCTGCGGACGTCCGCGGAGGTGCTGGAGAGGAATCCGGACTTCCTGCCCGCCCAGGTCCTGGCGGCCCAGGTCGACTTCGCCGCCGG
This sequence comes from Thermoanaerobaculia bacterium, assembly GCA_045807625.1. GTDB lineage: Bacteria > Acidobacteriota > Thermoanaerobaculia > Multivoradales > UBA5704 > DATARR01. The sequence goes on from JBJMHA010000012.1 coordinate 150,513, forward strand.
CGAGAACACGCACGTGGTCACGCGCCTGCTGCCGGTGGGCGACGCCCTGCCCACCTACACGGCGAGCCAGTTGCTGCTCGGCCGCGCCGCCGAGCGCCTGGGCGACATCGCCCTCGCCTACTCGGCCTACCGCGCCGTGGCCGCGCGGAGCTCCCTCGCCTTGAAGCGGGCCGGCGAGCTCCACCCCCGCGCCATGGAGATCGTCTCCCATCGCCTGGACGAGGCCCTGAAAGCCCAGAAGGTCGAGGACGCCCAGAAACAGCTCTCGCTGCTCCAGAGCTGGGGGCCGTCGGAGACCATCACCCTGGAGGCGGCCCGCAAGGTGGCCCTGGCGCGGGGCGACCGCGCCGCCGAGCTCGCCGCGGTCCAGGAGATCGCCGCCCGCAGCCCCGGCGACCGGGCACTGCTCGAGCGCCGCGCCGAGCTCGAGCTGGAGGTGGGGGACCCCAGCGCCGGGCTGAAGATCGTCCAGGACCTCGCCGCCCGCGACCCCAAGGACCCGGCCCTCGCCCGCAAGCTCGAGTCGGCCAAGTTCCGCTGGCGCCTCTCGCAGCTCCCCCGGGACATCCAGGAGATCGCCGCCAAGCCGGAGCTCAACCGCGGGGACCTCGCCGTCCTTCTCTACTGGCTGGTGCCGCAGGTGCGCAACAGCCTCCCCACGGCGGGACGCATCGCCACCGACGTGCTCGACAACGCCCACCGGGAGGAGATCGTCCGCGTGGTCAACCTCGGCCTGATGGACGTCGACTCCACGCAGCACCGCTTCTATCCGGGCTCAGCCCTACGGCGCGGCCAGGCCCTGCGGGTGGTCGTGCGCACTCTCGCCCGCTTCGGCGCCGCCTCCTGCACCAACGGGAGCGCCGAGGGGGGGGACATCTGTGACGTCTCCCTGGGCTGCGGCCTGCTGGTCTCGGGTGAGGACTGCGACGCCACGTCGCCCCTCTCCGGCGCCGCGGGGGTGGAGACCCTCCGCCGCAGCCTCAAGCTCCTGGGCGGCTCATGACCTTCACGATCCCGAACCTCCTCTCCCTGCTCCGCATGGGGCTGATCCCCCTGTTCGTCATCATGGTGGTGAACGGGGATCTCCGCAAGGCGCTGCTGATCTTCGTGGTGGCGGGGGTGACCGACGCCCTGGACGGCTTCATCGCCCGCTTCTGGCATCAGCAATCGCCGCTCGGCGCCTATCTCGATCCGATCGCCGACAAGCTCCTGCTGACTACCGCCTACGTGATGCTGTCGATCCCCGGCCTCAACCACGGCATGCGGATCCCCCCCTGGATCACCATCCTGGTAATCGCCCGCGACGTGCTGATGGTCTCGGTGGCCCTGGTGCTCTATCTGGCGGCGGGGGTCAAGAGGTTCCCGCCCTCGGTCCTGAGCAAGGTCAACACCATCCTCCAGGTGGCGGCCGTGGCGCTGGTCCTCGTCTCGGGGGCCTTCCCGGACCTCCGGTCGGTCGAGCTGGCCGCCGACACCGCGCTCTACCTGGTGGCCGGTCTCACGGTCGCCTCCGGGCTCCACTACATCTACCTCTACAGCCACCGGAAGGTCCGGGAGGAGCTGCGGGGGACGGGGGCGGAGTAGGGCGGCTTCTCAAGGTTTGCTCCCCCGGCAGGTTGGCCCTCATCACCCCGGCCCTCTTCTCCCAGCCTCCCCCCCACTGACGGGAGAAGAGGGAGAACAGCCAAGAAGAAGCATAGACCTCGTTTTTAGCTGACCTCTCCCCTCTCTCCCGTCGGGAAGGGGGGGAGGCGGGGAGAGAGGGCCACCGGTCCGGACGCGTAGAACGCCCAAGATCGAGGCGAAGGCAGGCCTCAGGCGATACCCTCTTCTGGTAACATCGTGGAGAGGGATCAGAGCCCACGATGTCCGACTTCGTCCACCTCCATCTCCACAGCCAGTTCAGCCTGCTCGACGGGGCGAATCGCCTCGACGACGTGATCAAGGCCGCCGGCGAGGCCGGCATGCCCGCCGTGGCGCTCACCGACCACGGCAACATGTTCGGGGCCATCGAGGTCTACAACAAGGCCCGCGCCGCCGGCATCAAGCCGATCGTCGGCATGGAGGCCTACGTGGCCCAGGGGAGCCGCCTCGACCGCACTCCCGGGCGCGGCAGCAGCAATCACCTGGTCCTCCTGGCCAAGGACGAGACCGGCTACCGCAACCTCCTCAAGCTCACCTCCTCCGCCTTCCTCGAGGGGTTCTATTACAAGCCTCGGGTCGACAAAGAGCTTTTGCGGAAGCACAGCGAGGGGCTGATCTGCCTCTCCGCCTGCCTCAAGGGGGAGATCAACGAGCACATCGTGGCCACCCGCGAGAAGGAGGCCGAGGCCGCCGCCAAGGAATTCCTGGAGATCTTCGGCGAAGGGAATTTCTACCTGGAAATGCAGGACCACGGGATCCCCGAGCAACGGCTCGCCAACGAGGTGGTCCGCCGCATCGCCCAGCGGAACAATATCCCGCTCGTGGTCACCAACGACTGCCACTACCTGCGGCGGGACGACGCCTTCGCCCACGACGTGCTGCTCTGCATCGGCACCCAGAAGACCTTCTCGGACCCCGACCGCCTGAAGTACGCCTCGGACAACTTCTACATGAAGTCGGCCGAGGAGATGCACAAGATCTTCCCCAACGACCACCAGGCGATCGAGAACACCCTGGCGATCGCCGAGAAGTGCGACCTCGTCATCCCGACCGGGACCTACCATCTGCCCGAGCTCCCGGTGCCGGAGGGGTACTCCCTCCAGAGCTATTTCGAAAAAGTGGCCCGCGAGGGGCTGGAGGAGCGGCTCGGCGAGCTGCGCCGCCGCCGCGCCCAGGGACTCGTCCGCCACGAGGACGAGGCCTACCGCCGGCGGCTCGACTACGAGATCCAGGTGATCAATCAGATGAAATTTCCCGGCTACTTCCTGGTGGTCTGGGACTTCATCCGCCACGCCCGCGAGAACGACATCCCGGTGGGGCCGGGGCGCGGCTCGGCGGCCGGCTCGGTCGTCGCCTACTCCCTGCGCATCACCGACATCGATCCGCTGCAGTACGATCTGCTCTTCGAGCGGTTCCTCAACCCCGAGCGGATCAGCATGCCGGACATCGACATCGACTTCTGCATGCGCCGCCGCGGCGAGGTCATCCATTACGTCGGAGAGAAGTACGGCCGCGACAAGGTGGCCCAGATCATCACCTTCGGGACCCTGGCCGCCAAGGCGGTGATCCGCGACGTCGGCCGGGTGATGGGCGTCCCCTACGCCAAGGTCGACCGCATCGCCAAGATGATCCCGGACATGACCAAGTCGCTCGCCGCGGTGGCCAAGGAAGAGCCGCTGGCCGGCGAGATCTCCCGGGACCCCGAGGTCAAGCAGATCGTCGACGTGGGGAGCCGCCTGGAGGGGCTCACCCGCCACGCCTCGGTCCACGCGGCCGGCGTGGTGATCGCGCCGAGCCGGCTCGACGAGCTCGTCCCCCTCTACAAGGTCACCAAGGGGGACGAGGAGCAGGTGATGACCCAGTGGGACATGAACATCATCGAGAGCCTCGGGCTCCTGAAGATGGACTTCCTGGGCCTGCGCACCCTGACCGTCCTCGACGACGCGGTGAAGATTATCCGCCAGCAGGGGACCCCGCTCGATCTGGATGAAATTCCGCTCGACGATCCCGAGACCTTCCGCATCTTCTGCGAGGGGCGCACGAGCGGCATCTTCCAGTTCGAATCGCGCGGCATGACCGATCTGCTGCGGCGGTTCAAGCCATCGCGCTTCGACGAGCTCGCCGCCCTGAACGCCCTCTACCGGCCGGGCGCCATGACCCTGGTCGACGAGTACATCCAGCGCAAGCAGGGGAAGAAATTCGGCTATCTCACCCCCGAGATGCAGCCGATCCTGGAGGAGACGTACGGCATCATCGTCTACCAGGAACAGGTGATGCTGATCGGCGTGGAGGTCGCGGGCTTCAGCATGGCCGAGGCGGACACCCTGCGCAAGGCCATGGGCAAGAAGAAGGCCGACGTCATGGCCAAGATGAAGGCGAAATTCGTCGACGGCGCGGCCGGCCGCGGCATGCCGCGGGAGAAGGCTGCGGAGCTCTGGGACAAGATCGAGCCCTTCGCCGGCTACGGCTTCAACAAGAGCCACAGCGTCGCCTACGCCAACCTGGCCTACAAGACGGCCTACCTCAAGGCCCACTACCCGGTGGCCTTCATGGCGGCGATGCTCAACTCCGAGCTCAATTCCACCGACGCCATTGCCAAGTACGCGGCCGAGTGCCGCAACATGGGGATCCGCCTGCTGCCGCCGGACATCAACGAGAGCGGCTGGTACTTCACCGTGGTCGGCGACGAGGTCCGCTACGGCCTCGGCGCGGTCAAGGGGGTGGGGGAGGGGGCGATCGAGGAGGTGCTCGCCGCCCGCCGCCGGGTGGGGCGCTTCCGCAGCCTCGCCCACCTCGCCACCGAGATCGACCTGCGGACGGCGAACCGGAAGGTCTTCGAGTCGCTGATCAAGGCGGGGGCCTTCGACAGCCACGGCATCCACCGCGCCGCCCTCCTGGACTCGCTCGACGGTCTGCTCGACTACGCCCAGCGCCGCCGGCGCGAGCGCGAGGAGGGGCAACACAGCCTGTTCGGCGCCATGGTCAGCGCGGGCGAGTCGATGGAGCCGGTGCCGGACGCCTCGGTCAAGCCGTGGCCCGAGCGCGAGCGGATGCGCAACGAGAAGGAGGCGCTCGGCTTCTTCCTCACCGGCAACCCCCTCTCCGAATACCAGGAGGCCCTGGAGCGGTCGGTCAGCCACACCACCGCCTCTCTGAAGGAGGGGGCCCCGGACGGCACGGTCACCCTGGGCGGCATGGTCACCGGCTTCAACCGGGTGAAGATCAAGAGCGGCGCCAACGCCGGCCGCTTCATGGGGCGCTTCGTGCTGGAGGACCTGGAAGGGAGCATGCCCGTGACCCTCTTCGCCAATCAGCTCCAGCAGTTCGGGCACCTGATCTCCGACGAGGCGGTGGTGCTGGTGAAGGGGCAGGTGCGCGAGCGGGGGACCGACTCGGAGCTCACGGTCGAGGAGATCACCCCGCTCAAGCAGATCGCCGGCCGGCCGCTCGCCGGGGTCGACCTGAGGCTCAACCCCAAGCTCTCCACCAGCCAGATGCTCAAGCTGCGCGACCTGCTGACCGAGCACCCCGGCGACGTCCCCGTCACCCTGGAGATGCACCTCGCCGACCGCACCGTCCGCATCGCCACGCCGGACAACCTGAAGATCCAGCTCGTCCCCGCGCTGGTGACTTCGATCGAGGGGTTGCTAGGGCAGGGGAGTATCCGGGAGCGGTATCTGGGGGCGATGTGAGGTGTGGTGACAAAAGGCACACAGAGGTGTAGTATTCCGGAATGAAGCCGTTCCGGTGGAATCCGGAGAAGAACGAAGCTCTTAAAGCCGATCGTGGTGTTTCGTTCGAAAGCGTTGTGGTGGCTATCGAATCCGGCGGTCTGCTCGACATCCTGACCCACCCGAATCCGGCGAAGTATCCTCGGCAGCGGATCCTCGTCGTCGCTGCGGATAACTACGTCTTTTTGGTGCCGTTCGTCGAGGAGGAGGATTACTTCTTCCTCAAGACTATTATCCCGAGCCGTAAAGCGACGCGGGACTACTTGAGCCAAGGTGAGCCCGATGCCGAAGACTGATGCGTATGAGCTCGAAATTCTCAGTGCCTTCGAGGAGGGGAGGCTCAAATCGGTGGCAACCAAGGCCGAGCTCACCAAGCTCAAGGCGGCCGCCCGTGCCACAGCCATCAAGGATCGGCGGGTCAACATCCGTCTGTCATCCGGCGATCTGAGCGACATCCAGGCCAAGGCACTTGAAGAAGGTATCCCATATCAAACGCTCATTGCCAGCGTGCTTCACAAGTACGTGACGGGTCGGCTCGCCGAGCGTCCCGCGCCGAGTGGCAAGCAAACGTCCAGCCGCAAACCGAAGCGGCGCACTACGCCTGCCCTTCGTGCGGGCCGATCTAGATCTTGATGAAGATCCGCCGCCGGTACAGGATCGTCATCAATCCCAGCGCCGGGCGGGGCGGCGCCAGACAGGTAGGTGCGGACAGGTGCAAGGAAACAGGTGCCACCCAATTCGACATAGGTGGAGCCTCTCGTTGAGGCGAGAGCACCGGAGAATAGGCCATCAGGGACTTTGGCAGCGGATCGATTTCGTGGACAGGGAGATCAAGGGGCTAATGGCGGGTTGAGGGCGGCGCTGGGCGTTGCTCGGGCCGACGGAGTACACTATGACCTACGATGAACCAGCAGAGGAATTCGCAATGGACGTCACGTTGACCCCTGAGCTCGAGCGCCTGATCCACGACAAGGTCGCCAGTGGTCTCTACACTTCGGAAGATGAGGTGATCCGGGAAGCTCTCCGGTTGCTCAAAGACCGGGATGAGCTTCGAATCCTCGCTGTCGAGGACCTCCGGCGAGAGGTCCAGAAAGGTCTGGATCAACTGGACCGTGGCGAATCGGTCCTTCTCGACTCCGGGCGCATCAAGGCGGAAGGGCGGCGTCGGCTGGTCGGAGGGTGAGCGATCTTGGCAAAAGCTCACCTGTCACGGCTGGCTGAACAGGACCTGCTGGAGATTTGGACCTACATCGCAAGAGAAAACCCGGATGCGGCGGATCGCTTTATTGATCTGCTGACCGAAAAGTGCGAGCTCTTGGCGAAGTCCCCCGAGATCGGTCGGCGTCGAGAAGAGCTTTCTCCGCGCCTGCGCAGCTTCCCTGTCGGCCGTTACGTCATCTTCTATCAGATAGCGGAGAGAGGCATCGAGGTTGCTCGGATCCTCAGCTCGTACAGAGACCTTGGGCAGTTCTTCTGACTCTCAGGGCTCTGGGATAGGTGCTGTAATAGGGACTTTAGTAGCACCTCTACTTATGACTGATCCACGAGTTTTGCAGGCTAGCGATGTCGCAATCACCTGAACTTACCGGCGGCGAAGGTTTCACCTTTGAGGGCGACGCGGCTGCGTACTATCTCACCGCGCTGCTAGCCGAGGCATATGCACCCGGCATCGACGATCGAACCGTTGTCCGCGTGTCGGTTCAGCAGCGCGACTTCGGCGAACCGCTCGATGATGTGATCGTCGATTTTGAAGACGCCGCAAAGAACTCCGCTCGCCTTAGCCTCCAGGTGAAGCGTCCGCTCACGATCAGCAAGGCGGAAACGAACACTGACTTTCGTGACATCATCCGAGACAGTTGGCACACCCTCCAAAAGCCTGATTTCCGCATCAACATCGACCGCTATGGGGCAGCAGTTGGCACGATCACACCAGCCAAAGAACGAGCACTCAAAACCCTTTGCGATTGGGCCCGAGAAAGTTTGACGGCTGAACATTTCGACGCTCGCTTTGCAGAAGACGGTAACGCCAGTGACGATATCAAAATGGTCAAGAACGACGTCGTTGCCTTACTGGAGGAAGTGGCAAAGGGGACACCGTGCACGAGTGAAGAAGTTCATCAGTTTCTCGCACACCTCGTGCTCATTCAGTTCGACTTCCTGCGCGAAGGCGCTACTGATCCACCTGATGCCATTAACCGCATCCGAGATTGCCTCGCGCCGGAGGACGCTGTCAAAGCCCCCCTCATCTGGTCGCGGTTCGTTCAGCTAGCCCGCGCATCAGCCGGCAAATCAGGTCAGTTTGATCGCGCGCGGCTTGTGCGCATGATCTCCTCTATCACGCGCCTTCGCGGCGCGACCTCCTTACGACCAGACCTCGACAAGTTGGCGGAGCTCTCAAAGCGTTACGCGAAGCTCATTCCTGACGATATTGGCGGAATTAAGCTCGACCGAACTCCGCTCCTTGAGACTCTAGACGTCAACCTCACTAAGGCCCGTGTGGCTCAAGTCCGCGGCCTGCCAGGAAGTGGTAAATCAGTATTGGTGAGGCGAGCGGTACAACGCGCGCTAGAGCACGGGCCGATCCTCTTCCTCAAAGCCGAACATCTCGAAGGCACCAGTTGGATCAGCTACGCGACATCGCAGGGTCTCTCGGGTGCTCCCTTGGAGCAACTTCTCGTGGAGGTCGGGGTCGCCGGCACTCCCCTCATCTTCATCGATGCGATCGATCGCATCGAGAAAGAGCACCAGCCTATCATCCTCGACGTGATCCGCGCCATCGTGGAGTCGCCGCTGCTCGACAACTGGCGCGTCGTCGTCTCCCTTCGCGACACCGGTATTGAAGTGCTTCGCAATTGGTTGGGCGAGTTCCTTGATGTCCTGAAGGTCGAAACGCTTAGCGTGGGCCCGCTGAGCGACGAAGAGGCCGAGACGCTCGCGAAAGCCAAACAACACCTGAGGCCGCTTCTGTTTGGATCAACCCAGGTGCAAGAGATCGTCCGACGACCCTTCTTCGCGAAGGTGCTTAACCAGAGTTACGTGGCTGACCCCAGCGTCCTGGCATTCGCTCCCCGATCTGAAGTCGATTTGATCGAAAATTGGTGGCGGCGGGGCGGCTACAACGAGACCGGCCGAAGCGCCATCGAACGTCAGCGCGCACTGCTGGACTTGGCGCATATTCGTGTCCGTCAGCTTAGCCAGCCGATTCGCCTTAGCGATCTCACCTCGGTCGCACACATAGATGACTTAAGATCGGACGGCATACTCCAAAATGCTCGTGAAGGGATTTCTGTCCGCTTCGCTCACGATATCTTTTTCGAATGGGCTTTCTTCCATGTCTTAGCCGATTGCGGAGCCCAATGGTTGGATGAGATCAAGGTCTGCGGGGAGCCGCCGGCGGTAGCACGCGTCGTCGAGCTCTCTTCCCAATGGGAGTATACGCAGGGGAAAGACTGGCGGACGTACCTCGCTCAAACCGAGGGTTCGGACCTTAGATCACAATGGCTGCGAGCGTGGCTGGTCGGTCCCCTCGGAACTGCGAGGTTCGAAGCTGATGAGAACCAGTTCGCAACGGCCGTCTTTGCCGACGACTTCCGGCTTTTCAGAAAGGCACTCGTCTGGTTTCAGGCTGAGAAGACCTCCCCGAATGCGAATATCCTGGATGGTGCCCTTCCGCAGGAGCAACGCCAAAGGTTCGCTGATCTCCTCGGTTGGCCTTCCGATTTCCCTGCGTGGCGTCGCCTCATCGATTTCATCCTCCGGCGCATTTCGGAAATTCCGCAGAGGATCTATCCGGAGGTCGTCGCTATCTTCGAGGTCTGGCAAAACGCCCTGGCTGATTTTCTCAATCCCACGTCTCGCGCTCTGCTGCAGCAATGCGCTACCTGGCTCGCTGCCATCGACGCGATCAGTCTCGCCGATAAGCCTGACGAAAACTCTGCATTCTGGAACAAAGTGCCCGACTTGGGCGCTTTTCGAAAATCCCTGGGCCAGCTCCTCTTAAGGTCGTCGAAAGCCGAGCCGACACTTGCGGCCGACTACTTGCGGCGGGTCACCAACTCAGAGCGCATCCGAGATGATACGTTTCACGACATCATCGCCTACTCACCCATTCTCGCCCGATCGTTACCGAAGTCTGTAGTCGAGCTTTCACTGGCGTTCCTGCGAGAGGAGCTACCAGACGAGCAAGTCGCCCGCGAAGAGCAGGAGTTTCATGACGCGGCTGAGTGGCACAAAGCAGTCCTGGCCAAGCCGGAAACCGAGCGCACGCGTCAAGAGCAAATGTCACTTTCGTTCGGACTTCCTCTGCGCGCCATCGGCGATTTCAGTTACCACGACTGGAAAGGGCTATCGATCCACGACGATCACTGGAGCTTCGGGCCCCCTTCGCCGCTTCGAGAACCCTTTCACTCCCTTTTCCAATCATCGCCCGAGGAGGCACTGCGGCTCCTTCGGGAACTCTGCAATCACGCGATGACCGCGTGGCAACAGCTGCATCGTCACTCAGACGAGTGTGGCGGCACCCCGATACCGCTCGAACTGAAGTTTCCCTGGGGCGTCCAAACCTTCTGGGGAACCGACCAGGAGTATCTTTGGTTTCGGTCGACGTCGGCGCCCGAAGCTATCGCCTGCGGGTTCATGGCACTCGAGGAGTGGTGCTTCGCCGAGCTTGAGCGCAGTCGACCCGCTGACGAGCTGATCCAGCAAATCGTCGATGGGAACGAGTGCATCGCCATCTTGGGCATCGCAGCGATGCTCGCACTCCATACGGAGACGGTGTCCGAAGCGACGTTGCCGCTCTTCACTTCACAACGCCTGCTTGCGGCAGACCACAACCGAATGGTGCAAGACCTCTTGTCAACGTCAACGGCAAACCTGATCGGTTTTACGAATCGTACCGACAAGCCTCACTTTGAGGCGGTCCAAGCAGCAAATGCGCGGCCGGTCCGTAAGACGCAGCTCAGTTGGATGGTGTTTAAGTTTATCTTTGCGACGAGGCCGATCAGCGACCGAGCCCGCGATGCGATACTCAACTTCAAGAACGATCTGCCTTATCAGTACGAAGAGCACCGCGACATTCCAGAGGCACAGGCGAGCCTCACAGCTCAGGCCCTCGATTATGCCGAGTTGGCGGACTCGGAAAACTATCAGGCCTACCGCACCCGAGAGGATTCGGGCCAGATTGAGATTGTCCACATCAGCCCTTCTGCCGCTAAGCCTGAAAACGTCGCTAGGGCCGAAGAGGCCTCTAAACGGCTTAGGCAGGCGAGCCTCTGGACATGGGCGTTCAAGTCTTTCGAAGAGAAGACACTGAGCGACACCCATACGGTCGACGGTGCCATCGCTTTGGCAAGGGAAGCGGACGCCAGAGACTTGTTCAAACACTCGAGGGACGAGAACGAAGAAGAGCATTTGGGTATGCGTCGAGGTGCGGTCGCCGCTACCGCCGCCATCGTGCTCAACTTCCGAGAAGGGCGCACTCAAGAAGACCTTGAGTGGGCTCGTGACGTCTTAGGGCGCGCGATCCGTCTGCCAGAAAAGCCCGATCTGATGTGGTCGCCTGGTTCGGTAATTCCGTGGCATCAGGCTATCTACGTGGCACGAGGACTTGCAGCAGATCTCCGTGAAGGTACAGCAGAGGGCAGTGCGGCAAGAAATCTCCTCGGACTGATTGCGCACCCGCTCGAAATCGTTTCGTTGGCCGCGCTCGAAGAAACCTGCAAGCTTTGGTCCAAGGACCCCAAGCTGACTTGGGCCGGGCTGATCTTGGCATTCTCGCTCTGCCACGTTCCCCTTCGGCCGCGTAATAAACTCCGTCAACACCTTGAAGCGCTCCACTCGTTAAGTGAAGCGCAAGCGGCGGTCGATTCGGCGCTCGCGCTTTATGAGAATGGAAGCGGATGGGCCTCCCTTCCGTTACCGCCCCCAGCCTGGGTGAAAGTTGAACCCGGAAATGACCGGCGATGGTATCAAAGCTATGAACACTACGACGCCGATGATACAGCCGACGCGGCTGAGGTGTGGGCTGAACCGGATGTCTTCTGGCGCTCAAAGCAGGCGGCAGAGATCCTCAAGCGCATCCCCTTCGATGAGGTCCTGAGAAGCAGCGCGAGGAGTGCGCTCCTCGACTTCCTTGCCGGTGTTTTCGACTGGACCAAGCAGAAGAATGCGCCGCCTTGGGTTAAGCCCGGACGCCGTGATCGGTCAGCGACCAAGATCTTTGAGTGGACGCATACGCTCGGATCGCGGCTGGGCCACGCGGCTGGTCTTATCCCGCTTGCCGACTTTCAGGCCCGCTTCCTCGACCCGATCTTGGGCCTAGAAGGCGACGATTGCTGGGCTGTCCTCTCTCCATTCGCGAGCACCTATGTCTGCGCCTATGTGTACGATGCACCGGTTGTTCCGGCAGATGCAGTAGTGACGCTTGACCTCTGTCTTGGGCGACTTCTTCAGGACTCTGCCTTCAATCGCAACGCCTACCGAAGCGGAGAATTCTCAGGCGTTGATCAGCCCAAACTTGTTCGCATCTTGATGTTTGTCTCGGTCGAACGTGCGGACTTAGCCGCTCGCTATGTTAATGGCGACTGGTCCGAAATCGGTCGCATTCTGCCGCTAATTGATCGTTTTGTTCGCGCTGGTGGATGGGCTGCTTCCGTGATGGACCCGTTCTTGACGCTCTGTGAGCGAGCTAGGGCCAACTACCCGGCCGAAGGTTTTGCAGACCAAGTGCTCGCGGTTATTGGCGACGGACCCGACAACCTAAAGGGCTGGCATGGAACGTTCATTCCGGCGCGTATCGCTGAGCTGGTGCAACATTTCGCACATCGTGATGCGCCAATGACGCTAGCTCTGGCTCAGAAGTTACTGCGGATACTTGACATACTGGTCGACATGGGCGACCGGCGAAGTGCCGCGCTTCAGCTAGGTGAGGCATTTCGCGAAGTGCGTCTGCCCTCCTGATAACCGAATAAGTGCCGAATAGGTGCCAAGGACTTTGGCAGCAGCCAGCAGCAACCCAAGGCTGTGGAGACTCTGGAGCGTAAAAAGCCTCAGGCCCTGCCTCCCCGGAAGACCCTCTCAATCGCAGCGTGGGCTTTCTCACGAACCTCCGTGGCGACCGCCACAGTTCCCAGACGCCGGAGCAGCTCTCCCGGATCCGCCATCCGATGCCTCGCCGCCTCCTGAAGGAAAGCCAGGTCCTTTTCGCGTCCGGCAATCAGCTTGGCGATGAGCAAGTCATGGATTTCGAGGCACAGACCCTTCGCGCCCCGCGTGTTCTCGTTCCGGATCTCGACGAGCCGATCCTTCCATCCTTCGGGCAAGACCGCGGTTTCCTCAGCGACTCCTTGAGCGTAATAGCCGAACGTCTGATGGAATGGGGACAGCTCGCCGATGCTGCCCTCGATGAGATCGGCGCGCTCGGGATGATGCAGTGGAAAGAGGCCGGCCTCCTTGGAGACACGCATGGGCTCCGGAGCGTCCGGGAATTGCCCCAAGACCGCCTGGCTGCCGATGATCACGATCGTATCGTCATCGGCGATGACCGCGGCAGCGCCGATGAGATGCTCGAGCTGGTCTCGGGTCATGGCCCTTGCAGGAAGCGCTCCCGCGTCTCGCGCCAGATCTTCCAACGCTCCCGGGGTCGCAGCGCCCCGGCGAAAGGGCTCGACTGGCGGAGCTCTGTCGCCAGCTCGCTGCGTTCGACCAGGAAAGCCGCAATCGAGGCGGCGTCACCCTTCAGGACCTCCGCCCACTGCCGGGCATAGAATCGCGCGCCTTCACGGGACACCAACCATCCCTCAACGCGCTGGCGGGCCATTTCGAGAATCTCCGGCTGGTCCCGCAGGCGCTCGGCGATGGCGCCGTGGTACGCGATGCTCCTTTCCTCTGCGAGTCGGTGTAGATCCATGCCAAGAAGACGTTAGCATATCGTCGCCTTGCGTACGCGTATCACCAGGGTTGAGCCGTCGCCCAGGTCCGGGGAACAGGTGCCGGGGACTGTGCGCCAGGATAAGCCTGGGAAAGTGGAAGCGATGTAGACGCGAGTCAACAGAGCGGAACCTGTCGTCGGGGGGTCCGGCCGGGCAACCGGCTGCCTGCCTTCCACCACTCGGGAGCCTGGGACAAAGGAACGGGCTCGCCGTTGCCTATCCCTTCCACGAAATAATCAGCCGTCCCCTGGAAAGGGCTCGTCCGGCTTGGCAATGACGCTCCAAACCCGGCAATTGACCTTTCGGGACCGGCTAATGATACAGCGAGAAACAGGTACCACCCAAATAGACGAAGAAGAACGGTGTCTCGCTCTGCTGCTGCGTCGGGCCTTCTTCCCGTACAAGCCGCGACGCGGCGTTCTGTCTGCACAAGGAGTCGGGTCTGGACGGCTTCGCAGTCGAGACCAGCAACGACAGCCAGCCGGTGGTCCATCTGGAGCTCTTCGACGAGCGGCTGATTGAGGCGCGGCACGTCGTGGGTTGTC
>JBJMHA010000013.1:0-42073 GCA_045807625.1 Thermoanaerobaculia bacterium
CAAGGTAGGAGGCGCCATCGAGAGCCTCGGTTCAGGGAGAGTTTTAGGGGAAGTCGACGAGCGGGGAGTCAAGCCCCGAGTGCGAGCCTCTCTGTCTCTGTACGACCATAAAGGCGCGGGAATCCCCCTTGGGCGCGTGATGAAAGGAGTCGCTGGGGTGAACTGAGGGGGGAACGAAGCGTCGCGAACCATCCTACGCCTGGATTACGACTAGCGACGCTTCTCTTAGCGAGTCAGTCTGACAAAGTAGAAGTAGGGAGCGACTCCCCGAGAGGGGCTCCCAAGCTTGGAGGCTGATGCCTGCTTGAGGGGGTAGCCTTACTGAGAGAGGCCGCGGGAGTTGGGAGCCTCGCTATCCTTAGGCCGCGAAATTTGGAGCAGAGTTGGGATCCTGATCTCAGCCGGTGGCTGCTCACCGTTAAACGATAGCCGTGTTACCTGGAACTCAATCTGCCAATGCCCGTCAACATCTAGGGCAGTGGGCCAGAACAAGTCTTCCAGTTTGATCAAGGCTGGGCGGGTAGGTAAGGGAGAGAGCTCTATAAGTCGTTCTTTGCCTTGTCCTTCGTAAGGAGATTCCACCGGGGCACGCGTCAATTTGCCGTTTTCCCAAAACTGTCGCACCACCACTAGCCGCAACAGCTTGGGCGAAATACCCTTCAACTCATTCCACTGAGGTGATATGTTGACGACAAAATCTTCTGACTGTTTGCCTGTATATGGAAGGATTCCCTCGATAATGCCTGTCCAGATCTGCTTTTTGTTTGGGTCGGGTATAAGAACGAGGTCCGTTATTGATACTCCGCCTCTAGCGAGCGTTGTGTCGCCGTTCGTTTGAAGCGAAGGTAAGGGAGATAATGCTAAGCCGCTATTGTGGATCGTTGTGCCAAGCGAACATCCAGGAGGAATTGCCAGGATTTTGTCGAATGGGTTGCGGATTGCCACGAATTCTCTTTTGTCAATCTGGATTCCCAAGGCTTTTGCAATGTAGAACCAGCGAAAGCTGCGGTAATAGCCCAAGGGTAAATATCCTTTAGCGCTAGTGGCGTCTTTGCTCAAGGGAGGCGTGGCATACCGTAAGATATTTTCTGAATTGCAGATTCGAAAATAATGAACACCGGGTTGCCTCTCGATCTTAGAGGAATAGCGAAGTCCCACTACTGAGTTGTAGTGAGTTATCTGTGCAAAAGGTGGAATCATGTCGAGAGTGAATAAATGGCATATCCATATGGCCAAGACGAGAGTGCTGGCGGCCGCTCCGAAGCGTTGCAAACTCCTCCTTCTATGTGGAGGGTTGGCGGGCTCGCTGTACGGATACCTCTCGTCGGATTCGGTGGCGGCCACGAGCGAGACAAATAGGACAAAGCTGGTCCATAAAGTTAATGCGCAGACAAAAAGCTGAAGGTCGAAAATATCCTTTGTAGATGACAGGAAGGTCAACGCCCAAAAGGGAGCTGCGATCAACAGGCCCGAGGAGCCGCTCGCCCCCAGAAAGCTCCAGCACCATCTAACGGCCTTGGACCCTGACGGCCAGACGATGTTGCGGTTCCATCGGACCAAGAGTGCGAGGAGCGTTGCCAAAATCAGGGCGATCGGAAAGGAGATCACCAAAGCAGCCCCTAGTCCTGTCACTATATCGAATATTTCTTTTTCAGTAAAAATATTGTGAAAAGCCATTAACAGGGTCACGCTGGCCGCGATGCCATAGAAAAGAAGACGGCTTCTTCGGACCGCCCGGAACCACCGCCCGTCCCTTCCGAGCGCGGCATCCTGGGCTACTGCGTAGGCGACGATTCCTCCTAGTATGGCTCCCAGGGCTCCTGCGACTGGAAACGCTAGGCCAAGGATTGCCGCGATCCGGACGTGCCATTCTGCATCGGTGCTCACTCTTAGGAGCCCCGCGCCAAAGGCGGCTAGGGGAAATCCAAGGATGACGATCCAGGCGATACCGGCGGCCAATCCCTGCACGATCCCGACGGTCCTCCGTGCCTGGACCACCCGGTGGTGCTCGCCGTGCAGCCGGCGCTCGGCGTCCTCATGGGCGAAACGGCGGGTGATCCAGGTGAATCCTTTCAGGGGATGGCCCGCGAGAAGAAGGTTGGTCAACACTTGGCGGGCGGCGCGCCGGGACTCCCTCCGATGAAGCGCCGCGCGAAGGACTTCGATCTCTCCTTCACGGGCGATCTTCGCCAGCGAGAAGGCGGCGCTGCGCCGGACTCTCTCGCTCGGGTCCGTGAGGGCCAAGTGGAGGCAGAGGGGAGGCAACGCTGCCTCGGGATCCTCGATGCGGCTGGTCGCGATGGCGGCACCGTCGCGCTCTTCCTCCCGGGGGGAGTCCGCGAGTTGTAGAACGATGTTGACGGATTCCCGCTTGCCAAAGTGCGAGGACCAGAATCCCACGTCAGGATGGGCGCGGTAGAGCGCGCTGCGGAAGATCAGCTCGAGCTCCCGGGGCTGGAAGCGGAAGCGCTCTTTATAGGGGCCCAGCAGACCGGTCAGGACTCCCGAGTTGAGCAGCGCGTCGGGCTGATGGAGCCAGACGTCCGTCTTGGCGGTGGTCTGCACGAAGTCCCGGGCCTGCCGGAATCCGTAGAATCGGGGATCGAAATCGAGCCACTGCTTGAGATGAGAAATGAGCCTCTCGTGGATCAGCTCGTACCAGGGAACGTCCCCTCTCATCTGCTGGCGCACGAGCCGCTGTACCAGGAGCACGCGGAGGACCGCTTCGACCTCTTCGGCAGTCGCGGAGAAGTCGGCGCCGAGAAGATCGTTCACCGTCACCGCCCGCTTCGTGTTGTCGCCGGTGATCAGGTGATCGAGGACCATGCGGGCCAGGAGCGCGTTGGACGGCGGGATGGCGCTCCCCAGCGCGTCGAGGTAGCGGAGGAAGATGTCGTCCAGGCTGCCGACGGCCTCCATGTCGGCGAGCGTGATGCGCAGGGGAGCGCCTTCCGCCCGGCTTTGGGCAGCGCTATGGAGCTCGGAGCAGAGGATCTGGAGCGCGGCGGGATCGAAGCCATACCCCTCAAGCTGATCGACGAGCCGCGAGATCACCGCTTCCTCGAAGAGGATGCCGCTGTCGATCAGGGGGCGCGAGATGGACTGCCGGACTCCGAAGGCGGTCAGCCCCCGGAGGCGGTATCGGTTAGTGAAGAGGTCGGGGATCTTCTCGCGGAAGTCGTCGAGCTCGGCGAGATAGTCCTCACGCAGGCTGAACACCACGGTCACGTCCAAATCCTTGTCGTTGACCAGGCTCGCCACCGCGTCGATGAGCTCCGCGCGGATTTCCGGTTTTTCCCGGAAGCGGATGAAGAATTCCTCGAATTGATCGAGGACGATGATGACCGGGCGCTGCTCGGCGGCCTTCGCCACGGCCGTCCGCAGCCTCGCCACCGGGCTGTCGGCTGCGCCCCCTTTGTCGATGGCCTCACAGAGGTCCCGGATGGGGTCGGTCAGGGTCCGCGCGTAGATCGGCAGGTAGCCGCGCGCCTTGAGCTCCGGGAAGATGCCGGCGAGGAGCAGGGAGGTCTTGCCGATCCCCGAGCGGCCGTAGAGCACGAGGGTCCACTCGTTCGCGATGCGTGCGACCAGCTCGCGGATCTCCCGCTCGCGTCCGCCGAAGCGGCGCTGGTCCTGCTCGGTATCGGTGTAGAAGTCGAGGAATTTGTAGGGGCTCGCCGGTTCGGGGGAGGGGAGGGGCTGCTCCGCGAGCATGACTAAATCTCCCGCGAGGCGGCCTGGGTCACGGCCAGGATCAGGTTCTCGAGGTCTCCTTCGACCCAGACAACGGGGAACTCCTCCCAGTAGGAGTCCCCTTTCTCGCCCGGCCGGCACAGGAAGAAGACGGGTCCCATGGTGTTGTGCGAGGCCTGCTCGAGGAGCTTGCTGATCAGCCGTTTGACGAGCGGATCGCGGGGGTTGATCCCGAGGAAGAGCGGGCTGCGCCCGATGTGCCCGCGGACCAGCTCCGCGATCTCGGGAGTCATCCGGCCGATGCGGTCCCAGAGCTTGTCGTGGTCCTGCTCGGTCAGCACCAGGGAGTCGGCTCGTTTGTGGGTCCCCCGCACGTGGACGAGCAGGGGCTCGCTGCCCGGCGGGACCGGCGCGTCGACCGCGTTGACGACCCGGATCGGCTTCTTGCTCTGCTCGAACGCCTCCTCGAGCAGACCGTCAAAATACAGGTAGAACATTCCGGGCACGTTCCAGTCGGCGATGAGCGAGAGGAGGGCCGGGGGCTGGCTGTCCTTGTAGGTGTTCTGAACGGCCTGGGTGAGCTTGTAGGACGCTCCCCGGGTCTGGGTCATGTGGAATTGACAGATCCACTGGAGGACCGTGAGGTCCATCCAGTCTCCGGCGATCTCGCAGAGGTCGAGGTCCTGCTGCCGCGGGTAGGAGAATTTGCCCGCCAGCGCGGCGGCGAGCTGCCGGGGCTCCGTTACCTGGGGGCTCCCCGACCGCACCCCTCCGGCGGCCAGCACGCGGGGCCCGATGACGGGGACGCACAGGCCTTGCCGGAGAGCGTCCCGCAGCTCCTCGGGGAGCTCGACCCCCGACGGTGCCTGGAAACATTTCGGGAGTGGCGGATCGGGTGCGCTCTTGATCTCGAAGAGCTGCTCGCAGCTCCGGGAGAGAAAAAGGATGGGGGTGACGAACGCGCGGACGTCGCTCTCGTCCTGGGTCTGATAGATCGACCGGCGCGCGTGCTCGACCGCGAGGTCGATCCGGCCCGGCAGAAGGCCGTTGAGCAGCTCTCGATAGAGCTTGTCGGAGAACCTGATCGCGACGGCGTCCGCGATCTCGTAGCGCATGGCGATGACGGCCGGGATGCCGGCCCGCAGCAGGAAAGGGCCCAGACCGCTCATGCTGCGCAGAGGCGAGGGCTTGGCGCCCAGGCAGCAGTTGAGCACGGCGAGGCGCACGCCGCTGTTGATGAAGAGGTTCCCAAACTGCTCCCCCTCGATCCACTTGGTTTCCCCTCCCGGCTCATCGCTGTTCAGTCGGACGAAGGATTTGCCCTCCGAGGTCTGCTCGCCGTGACCGATGAAGTGGACGACGTCATAGCGCTGGGTGCGCAGGTGCTCTCCCAGGCGGTCGGCATCCACCCGGCCGCTCAAGCGTTCCAGGTCGACGCGGTCGCGCGACTTACTGACCGCGAGCTCCAGGTTGTGCCATTCGTGCTCGGCGTTGAGGCCGGAGCCGGAGGGAATGACGGCGAGGATCTTGAGCTTGCCGCCATGCGGCGGAGGGAGGGTCGGGGGTTTGATGCTCGCCGGCGGGGAGCGCAGGACGCAGTGGTCCGGGTGGCAGGCGATGAAGCCAAAGTCCTTCTCGTGGTAGAGGCTCTCCCAGGGCAGGGCCTCGAGCTCGGGCGGCAGGGTGAGGCGGAACTGGAAGCGGACCTGCTCGCGCCCTCCGGCTTCCGGCTCGATCTCCTCGCGGAGGGCTTCGAAGCGCTCGCCGACCTTGCCGGTCATCAGCCCGGCCCAGAGGTTGACCCCGATCTCCCGGAGATCGTCGAGCGTGCATTGATCGCGCTCGATTCTCTCCAGCACGCGGGTCAGGCGCTGGTTCCTGAAGTCGAAGGCGAGGTCTTCCCCAATCTCCCACGCAGGATCGACCATCTGCACGACGAAGACGCCGCGCTGGTCGTCTTTACGGATGCGGAAGTCGAGGGCGATATCCTTCAACGGCTCGGTCCGGAGCAGAAACGCTTATCTGTTTCGTTTGGAAGTATTGTACAGGAAAATAAGGTGTTACGGCGTCCGTCTTGCTAGAATGCCCCCATGAGCCTGGGGGACATCCGCGCCTACAAGCGGATCGGGGAGAACCGGTTCCGCGAGGTGCACGGCCTCTGCTACGAGGACGTGGTGGTGGGGGAGATCGTCGAGCACCGGCCGGGTCGCACGGTCACCGAGGCGGACAACCTCTGGCAGTCGCTGCTGTCGCTCAACCCCCATCCGCTGCACATCGACAAGGTCTATGCGGAGCGGACGGAGTGGGGGCGCCCCCTGGTCTCCAGCCTGGTGACGCTGTCGATCGTTACCGGCATGAGCGTCAACGCGACCAGCGCCCGCACCCTCGCCAACCTCGGCTGGGAAGAGATCCGGCTGGTCGCCCCGGTCTTCGTGGGGGACACGCTCTACGCCGAGAGCGAGTTCCTGGAGAAGCGGCTCTCGCGGTCCCGGCCCACCCTGGGCGTGGTCACCTGCGCCACCCGCGGCCACAAGGCGGACGGCACCCTCTTCCTCACCTGCCGGCGGACCTTCCTGATCCCCACCCGGGAGCATCCGGGGGATGAGAATTATTGACGCCCTCCGCCCGCCGTTCTACGATCCGGGACACAGTTCACCGCCCAGGACGGAGCGCCGCGCCGGCCCCCTGAAATGGAAACGGGGCGCGCGACAACTCCCACGGAGGAGGGATCGCCGGCATGATCTGCCCCAAGTGCGGGTTCGAGCAGCCTGAAAGCCCCGAGTGCGCCCGGTGCGGCATCATCGTCAGCCGCTACAAGGGGCCCGTCTTCAGTGGGGCCGCCGCGCCGGTGGCGCCCCCTGCGCCGATGTCCGCTCCGGTGGCCGCCCCGGCGGCCGCGGCTGCCGGGGGCACGGTCTTCGGCGATCCGGCTCCCGCGATGGCGGGGGGAGGCACCGTCTACGGCGGCCCGCCGCCCGCCGCGGCCGGCGGCGGCACGGTCTACCAGGGGGCGGGCGCACAGCCCCGCCTGGGGACGGCGTCCAGGCCGGTTCTCACGATTACCCACAAGCTGCGTTTCGGGGAGGTCCTGAGCGAGTCTTTCACGGTCTACTTCAAAAACTTCATTCCGTTCACGATCCTGACGGCGATGGCGTTCTCGCCGATCTTCCTGTTCGGCGATTACATGATGCGGCGCTTCCCCGTGAGCGAGAGCCCCATGGCCGCCTTCGGAGTGGTCATGCTCGTGTTGCTGGCGGATCTCCTGCTCTGCGTCCCGCTGTCGACCGCGATGATCACGTACGGGGTATTCCAGGAGATGCGCGGCCGGAGCGCCTCCCTCGGCTCATGCCTGAGCGTCGGCCTGTCGAGCCTGCTGCCGGTGATCTCGGTGGCGTTTCTGCAAGCCGTGATCGCCGGCGCCGTGATGCTCGGTACCACGTTCGTGGTCTCTTTCATCATCGGGCTGCTCGGCGGGCTGGCCGGCTCTGGAGCCCGGTCGGGCAGCCCCGGGAGCGCGGCGGCCTGCAGCATCATGCTCGCTCCTTTGATCCTTCTCGTCTTCATCTTTCCTCTGATGTTCCTGCTGAGGTTCTTCGTCGCCGTGCCCGCCGCGGTCGAGGAGCGGGAGGGCGCCATGAGCGCGATGCGGCGGAGCGTCTTCTTGACGGAGGGGCAGCGCGGGCGGATCCTTGGGATCCTAGCCGTCCTGGGGGTCCTCAACCTCGGCGTGATCCTGGCGACCTCCCGAATCCCGGCCGCGGGCCAGCTCGTGCAAGTGCTGCTGAGCGTGGTGACGTCGAGCCTGTTCGCGACCACCGGTGCGGTGATCTACTACCGTCTCCGCAGCTTCCACGAATCGATCGACGTTGACCAGATCGCATCGGTCTTCGCCTGAGCGCCGGCTCCTGCTGGCGGCGCTGCTCCTCGCCGGCCTCGCCCTTCCAGGGGCCGTGCCGGCGGGAGCCGTGACGCCGGACGAGGTGCGGCAGAAAGCGCAGGCGGCCCTCGCCGATCCCAAGTACCAGCGCTCTCTCCCCGATCACGAGGAGAAGGCCGGGACCGCGAAAACCCCGCACCGGCGGCAGCGCGGTAATCTCGGAGACGGGGCGGGCGAGGGGCCGGACGTGTCCATCCCGGTGATCGGGGCCGGGGCCTTCGTGAGCAAGGTGGTGTTCGTCGTCCTGTTCGTGGTGGTCGGCCTGCTGATCGCCGGCTGGATCCTGCGCGAGATCGTGGACCGCCGCCGGAAGCGCGGCGTGGAGGTGGCTCCGGGGGGCGCTCCCGCCGCGGCGTCCGCTTCCGCGCTGAGCCTGTCGTTCGACGACGCCTCCAGGCTGGCCGCCGAGGGGCGCTACGCCGAGGCGGTCCACGCCCTGCTGCTGGCCGCGATCCGCCACTTCGCCGAGCGTTCCAAGACGGCCATCCCCCCCTCCCGCACGAGCCGGGAGCTGGTGCGGCTGCTGCCGCTCGGCCCCGACGCGCGGGATGCCTTCGCCGAGCTGGTGAGGACGGTCGAGCTGTCGCTCTTCGGCGGCGCCGACCTGGGGGCCGAGGACTACGAGCGGAACCTCGCCCGCTTCCAGGCGCTCACCCGGAGGGCGGCGTGACCGAGACGCTTCCAGAGGAGCTGGAGACCCCCGAGATCGAGGGCGGCTTCTCGCGCCGGACGCTCGCCTGGATCGTCGGCTGCGCGTCGTTCTCGTTCGTGGCCGCCATCCTGCTCAGCGTCTACGGCCGGGACCTCCAGGAGCGCCCCACGCCCGAGGCCAACAGCTTCAGCTACAGCGCGGTCGGGCATCACGCGGTGGTCGATTTCCTGCGCTCCATGGGGATCGGCGTCACCTCCCGTCAGGCGCCGGCGGGGGGCGTGGGGCCCAGCCGCCCTCTCGTCCTGGCCGAGCCGGACGGCCGGGAACGGGAGCGCCTGCAGGCTCTCCGCGAGGAGGCCCGGGACCGCCACGCGGCGCTGGTCCTCGTGCTCCCCAAGTGGACCCCGGGCCCGCCCGAGAAGAACCAGCCGCGCTGGCTCGCCAAGGTGAGCCTGATGAGCCTCCCGGAGGTCGAGAAGGCCGTCCAGGCGCTCGGGGACGAGAAGCTGCGGAACGTCTCGGTCCAGCGCTCCGGCGGCCTTCGCTGCCGGGCCCGCTGGGGGGAGCTCACGGCCGAGCTGCGGGTCGGCGAGGAGGCCCAGCTCATCGATCCGGCGGACGGCCTCGAGCCGGTCGTGGCCTGCCCCGGGGGGTACCTGATCGCCCGGCGCGCGGGGGCGGCGGAGCCACGCACCTTCCTGATCGCCGATCCGGACCTGCTCAACAACCAGGGATTGGACCAGGGGGACAACGCCCAGGGGATCTATCAGTTTTTCACCCGGGACCTGGCGGCGACCGGCGCGGTCTTCGACGAGACGATCCATGGCTTCAACCGGGTGCCGGGCCTGCTGGCGGAGTCGCTGCGCTTCCCCATGGTGCTCGGGGTGCTGCAATCGCTCGTGCTGCTCGGGGTGGTGCTCTGGGCGGGCATGGGGCGGTTCGGCAAGCCGCTGCCGGGGGCGCCGGCCCTGGGCGCGGGCAAGACGGTGCTGATCGACAACACGGCGAAGCTGCTGGTGAACGGCGGCCACGCCGGGGACAGCCTGATGGGCTATTTCCGGCAGACCACGCGGGCGGTGGCCGCCCACTATTTCCTCCCCCCCGACCTGGCGGACGCCGAGCGGCTCGCCCGGCTCCAGCGGCTCACCCACCTGCACGGGCTGACCTGGGACCTCGCGGCGCTGGAGCGGAGCATCTACCGGCTTCCCGACGGCAGGCGCGGCGGCGAGCCGGCGGCGAAGATCGCCCGCCGGCTCTATGAATGGCGATTGGAGATGACGAATGGCAATCGAAAAGGTTCGTGAGCTGGGCACCGCCCTGCGGGAGCGGATCGGCCGGGTGATCATCGGCCAGGAGGAGGCGATCCATCTGATGATGGTGGCCCTGGTCTCGGAAGGGCACCTCCTCTTCGAGGGGCCGCCCGGGACCGGCAAGACCCTGCTGGCGCGCTCGTTCGCGGCCTGCGTCAAGCTGGAATTCAAGCGGGTGCAGTTCACCCCCGACCTGATGCCGGGCGACCTGATCGGCACGAACCTGTTCAATTTCCAGACGAACAGCTTCACCCTCACCAAGGGTCCGCTGTTCACGGAATTCCTGCTCGCCGACGAGATCAACCGCACGCCGCCGAAGACCCAGGCGGCGCTGCTGGAGGCGATGCAGGAGCGCACGGTCACCATCGACGGCACCTCGCAGCCGCTGTCGTCCGGCTTCATGGTGGTGGCGACGCAGAACCCGATCGAGCAGGAGGGGACCTATCCGCTCCCCGAGGCGCAGCTCGACCGCTTCCTGTTCAAGATCCTGATCGGCTACCCCAACCGCGAGGAGGAGCTGACGATGGTGAAGACCCACGGCCACCAGACGGCGATGCCGAGCCTGGACCGGCTGGGGCTCACCCCGCTCTGTGACCTGCGTTTCATCACCTGGGTGCGGCAGGTGGTGGCGGGCATCCGCCTGGCCGACGAGACGGTGGCCTACATCGTGGACCTCATCCGGGCCACGCGCAACCATCCGGCGCTCCAGTTCGGCGCCAGCCCCCGCGCGGCCAACATGCTGGCCGCCTCCGCCCGCGCCGCCGCCGTGCTCGAGGGACGAGACTTCGTGATCCCGGACGACATCAAGGGGCTGTTCAAGCCGCTGCTGCGGCACCGCGTGATCCTCTCGCCCAGCGCCGAGGTGGACGGCCTCGGAGTGGATGCGGTGCTCGACCAGGTCCTGGGCCAGGTGGCGGCGCCGCGATGAGGCCCCTCACCTCCCCGGCCCTCCTCTCCCGGCCCTCCACCCTCCCTTCCGGGGAGAGGAGGGAGACTGCCCGCCGGGCTGTTTTCGTAGGGGCGGCCCTGCGTGGCCGCCCTGGGTGGGGGCTGGTCCAGTCGGGAATTCCCCCCCGCCCAGGGCGGCCACATAGGGCCGCCCCTACAGGTCATATCTTTCCCTTCTTTCCCCCTCTCCCGGTGAGGGAGGGCGGGAGGGGACGGGAGAGGGGGCCAGGGGGTGAGGGTTCGTAATGCGTCCCACCCGCCGCGCCATCCTCCTCGCCGCCCTCGGCCTGCCCATCGCCCTGCTGCCGGTGGCGGTGCACGAGCGGCTGTGGCCGTTCTGGCCGATGTACCTGGGATTGCTGGCGCTGGCGCTGGGGGTGGACATGCTGTGGGCGCCGCGCCGCAAGTCGGTGTCCTGCTCGGTGGAGATGCCGGGCACGCTCTACATCGGCGAGGAGGAGGAGGCCGTGCTCACCGTGAAGGTGCCGACCGCCCGGCGGGCGCCGGTGACGGTGGCGGTCGACCTCTCGGAACGGCTGGTGCCGCAGCCGCCGCTTCGGGGCCGGGTCTCCGGCGGCGCGGCCGAGCTGCGTTTCCGGCTCGTCCCCCTGCGGCGGGGGCGGGCCGTCGTCGAGCGCGCCTGGGTGCGCTCGCCCGGCCCCCTCGGGCTGATCGCCACCGTGGCGGCGATCGACTTGAAGCGGCAGGCGCCGGTGGTCCCCAACATCCGGCCGGTCAAGACGGTGGCGATGCGCCTGCTCACCGACCGCGAGATGCGGAGCGGCCTGAGGATCGAGCGCTACAAGGGGGACGGCACCGAGCTCGACTCGCTCAAGGAGCACGCGCCGGGGGACGACCACCGCTCGATCGACTGGAAGGCGTCGGCCCGGCACCGCAAGCTGGTCACACGGCAGTTCCGGGCCGAGCGCAATCATCAAGTCGTCATCGCGATCGATACCGGCCGCCTGATGTGCGAGCCGCTGGCGGGGATCCCGAAGGTCGACCACGCCGTCAACGCGGCGCTGCTCCTCGCCTACATCTCGCTGCGCGCCGGGGACCGCGTGGGGCTCGCCTCGTTCGACGCCCGCCCGGGGCTGTTCGTGGAGCCCAGGGGGGGGCTACGCGGGTTCGACGTGCTGAGCCAGATGGCGGCCCAGGTCGACTACGCGGACCGCGAGACCAATTTCACTCTTGGATTGACCGCGCTCGGCCAGCGGCTCTCCCGGCGCTCGCTGATCGTGGTGCTGACCGATTTCGTCGACACCGTCTCGGCCGAGCTGATGGTGGAGAACCTCGACCGGCTCTCGCGGCGGCACGTGGTCGTCTTCGTGGCCCTCCAGGACCCCGGGCTCGCGGCCACCGCCGACGGCCCGCCCACGGGGCTGCTGGATCTCAATCGTTCTGTGGTGGCCGGGGGGCTCCTGCGCGACCGCGAGGTCGTGCTGCGCCGCCTGCGCCGCATGGGGATCTACCCGATCGACGCCGCCCCGGCCCAGGTGTCGCCGCGGCTGATCAATACCTATCTGGACATCAAACGGCGGGAGAGGATCTGATGGCCGGTTTCGATCTCAAGTCCGCCCAGTTCCGCCGCGAGCGGGAGGCGGCCTGGCGAGAGCTCGAGGAGCTGCTCGCGCGGCTGGAGAAAAATGGGCTGGAGAGCCTGACGGCGGAGGAGCTCCAGCGCCTGCCGGTGCTCTACCGGAGCGCCGTCAGCTCGCTCTCGGTGGCGGCGGCGATCAGCCTGGACAAGAACCTGCTCGACTATCTGACCGCCCTGGTGAGCCGCGCCTACATGGCCGTCTACGGCGCCAAGCGGCGGGTGGCGGAGGCGGCGGCGGACTTCTTCCTGGTCCGCTTCCCGTGGGCGGTGCGCCGCTATTTCTTGTTCGTGCTCGCCGCCTACGCCCTGCTGGGGCTCGGCGTCCTCACCGGCTACCGGCTCACCCTGGCCGACCCGGAGCGCTACTACAGCCTGGTCGACGATGCCATGGCCCAGGGGCGCAACCCCGCCGCCTCGACGCCGGAGCTGCGGGAGGTCCTCTACAGCGGCGCCAAGGGGCCGCTGGGGCTCTTCGCTACGTTCCTCTTCACCCACAACGCCAAGATCGGCATGGTCTGCTTCGCCGTCGGCTTCGTGGCCGGCGTGCCGGTGATCTATCTGCTGTTCGTCAACGGCCTGAGCCTGGGGGCGATGGCGGCCCTCTACCAGACGCGGGGCCTGGGAGGGGAGTTCTGGGCCTGGGTGCTGCCCCACGGCATCACCGAGCTGAGCGCGGTCTGCCTGTGCGGCGCGGCGGGCATGGCGATCGGCGCCGCGCTCGTCTTCCCCGGCCGGCACACGCGGATGCGCAATCTCGCGCTCCAGGGGAGGGAGGTCGCGCTGCTCGCCCTGGGCGCCGTCACCATGTTCCTGGTGGCGGGCCTGATCGAGGGGATCTTCCGCCAGGTGGTGCACGACGTGGCCGTCCGCTGGAGCCTCGCCACCCTGACGCTGGTCTTCTGGACCTGGTACTTCCTCGCCGTGGGGCGGCGAGCGCCGGGAGGGCCGGCATGAGCGCCGCGGCTCTCGAGAAGGCCCGCATCCACCCGGTGCTGACCCCGGAGGGGCTGTCGCTCCCCTTCGTGGTGGCGTCGGCCGGCGACCGGCTCAGCGCCTTCCTGTTCGACACCCTGCTGATCATCCTGGCGATCGTGGGGGTCTGGGTGATCGCCGCCGTCAGCGAGATGCTCGGGCTGGGAGCGCTGGGGTTCTCCTTCGCGCTCCTGGTCGGCTTCCTGCTGTGGAACTTCTATTTCATCTACTTCGAGGCGCATCGCGGCGGGGTGACCTTCGGCAAGCGCAAGGCGGAGCTGCGGGTGATCTCGCGCGACGGCGGACCGCTCACGGCGGAGGCGGTGGTCGCCCGCAACCTGATGCGGAACCTGGAGTTTCAACTGCCGCTCCTGGTGTTCCTGGCGCCGGGAGAGATGCTCCCCGAGGCCCCCGTCTGGGGCCGGCTGATCGCCGCGGTCTGGTTCATGGTCTTCGCCCTGATGCCCCTGTTCAACAAGGACCGCCTGCGCTGCGGCGACCTGGTGGCGGGCACGATCGTGGTCAAGGCGCCGGTGGCGGTGCTGCTCGGGGACCTCACCGACCGCGGGACGGGCCGTCCGGCCGGGCGCCCCGCCGCGCGGTGGTCGCCGCCCTCCACGCCCGAGATCGCGCCGGCTCCGGTGGTGGAGGAGTTTCCGTTCACCCGCCAGCAGCTCGACATCTACGGCATCCACGAGCTGCAGGTGCTGGAGGATCTCCTGCGCCGCGACGACCAGGGGGTGCTCGACGGGCGCATCCTGGAGGAGGTCTGCGACAAGATCAAGACCAAGATCGGCTGGCCCCGCGAGCGCTGGGACGTCCAGCCGCGCCGCTTCCTCGACGCCTTCTACCGCGCCCAGCGGGCCCGGCTGGAGCAGAAGATGCTCTTCGGGCAGCGGCAGGAGCGCAAGAAGGGGTAGGGGCCTACGCCCGCTTCACCACCACCACCGTCACGTCGTCCGGCGCGGCCTCCGCGCCGAGGTGGCGGCGGCAGTCGTTGAGCAGGGCGTCCAGGATCTCGATGGCGGGGCGGTGCCCCATCGCCCGCACCACCTCGCGGGCGCGGTCGAAGCCGTAGGCGTTGCCGTTGCGGTCCAGCGCCTCGAACAGGCCGTCGGAGCAGAGGACGAGCGCGCTTCCAGGCGGCAGCCGGAAGCCCCGGTCCGCATGGGGCTGCACCGGCCCCCGGCCCAGGGGGAGGCCGGGGAGGTCGATCTCCGACACCCTGCCGAATTCCGCCACGAGCGGATAGGGGTGGCCGGCGTTGGCGAACAGGGCGTCTCCCGTGGCCGGATCGAGCCGGATCAGGGCGAGGCTGGTGAAGCTGTGCTCCGTGCTGACATCGCGCAGCACCTGGTCGAGCCGCCGCAGCACGCCGGCCGGGGTCTCGCCGGGCTCGACGAGGCTCAGCAGCCCCGCCTTGACCATCGCCTGGGCCACGGCGCAGGAGTAGCCGTGGCCGGCCACGTCCCCGGCGGCGATCCAGAGGCCTCCGGCATCGTCGCGCAGGAAGTCGTAGAGGTCGCCGCCGGCCTCGCTGGCGAGCACCGAGCGGGCGGCGACCTGGTATCCCTCCACCCGCGGCATCTCCTTGGGGAGCAGCCCCTCCTGCATGCGCGCCAGCAGGTCCACCTCATGGCGGATCCGCCGCTCCTCGGTAAGGCGGCGCATGAAGGCCGGGGTCGGCACCTGTCCGCTCTCTTCCATCTCGGAGCGGGAGATCCCCACGAAGCCGCACAGGACGAGGAACGCCGTCAGCCCAGAGGCCATGGCGAAGGAGCCGGGCAGCCAGGCGAGGTGCAGCCCCGAGAACAGGGCGGCGGGGAGCAGGAAGGCGGTCACGGACGCGGCCAGCAGCGCGGTCAGGCCATGACGGCGGCAGACCCAGGCCAGGATGGCCGCGAAGGCGGTGCTCGCCGCCAGCTGGGCCGTGAAGGGGGTGATGTGGAAGGGGGAGATCACGTAGCCGGCGAGCAGCGCGGCGGCCGGCAGGGCCCAGCGCCCGGGCAGGAAGCGCAGGGCGAGCGCCAGCGCCAGCGCCGTGACCGCCGCCGCCGAGATCCCGTTCCCAAGCGGGCTCCCGGCCAGGGAGATGACCGGCAGGGGCAGGCTGGGACCGTTCGGCGCGACCCCCGGCAGGACCTCCGCCAGAGCGTGCAGGGCGAGGCGGAGGCCGGCGAGGCCGGCTCCGAACCCGAAGCCCAGCAGGAGCGCCCTCCCGCCGCGGGGGCCGAGCCGCCCGAGGCGCAGGGTGTCCAGGCTGGTGGTGAAGTCGGGCCGGAGCGAGCGCAGCAGGGACTCGCCGGCCGACCAGGCCAGGAAGATCCACAAGACCAGGCCGGAGACCGGGAGGAAGAACATGAAGGAACCGAACCACCCCGCCGGCCGGAACGAGGAGAAGGCCTCCGCGAGGTTCGCGCTCAGCAGGGTGGCGAGCGCGAGGCTCGCTCCGTTGATCAGGTCGATCTGGCCGCGCGCGAGCAGGGCGAGGAAGATGCCGACGACGGCGAGGAAGAGGGCGAGATAGACCAGAAACCGAGGGAGATTGGCCGCGATCTTGTCCCGGCCTCCTTCGGAGCCCGCGGAGGGCTCCTCCGGAAACCGCTCCGCCTCGATCGCATAGGGAGGGCTGATCATGAGGTGGAGGCGCTCCCGCGGAGAGCTCCCCGTGACGGCGAAGTCCTTCCGGGCGCTGAACCCCATTCCCTGACTCTGGCGGCGGAGGACGAGCGACTCTCCGGGAACGAGGAGGGCGGAGATCAGCTTCCCGGACAGACGGTCGTAGAGGGATGGGTCCTGAGGCCCGAAGATCGAGGCGCCGAAATCCTCCCAGGAGACGCTGCGGGGCCGTCCGTCCGGCGAGAAATCGATCTCGAGGGCCTTGTCCCGCGCCTCGCCCGGCTCCCGGACGGTATGGCGGACCTCGACACGGAGGGAGGATCTCACGCCGGAGCCGCCGGCGGTCAGCGCCGCCCGCGGCCTTCCGGGAGTGAGCTGGAATCCGCAGCGGGCGGCGATCTGGCGATAGCGGGTCACGAAGAGCCGCTCGCTGCCGAGGTCGCCGGCCGACCACTCGGGGAGCAGCGCCAGCGCGAGGGCGGCGCCGGCCGCGAGCGCGAGGAGGCCCGCGGCGACGCGCCAGACGATCCCGCTCCGGTCCCGCGATCCCATTCCGCTCACTCCCGAGAGCTCCGAGGCTTTCGCTTCAGCACCACCACGGTGGTGTCGTCGAGGGGCGGGGTGCCGCGCAGGTGATGGCTCCAGTCGGCCAGCAGCGCCTCCAGGATGCGTTGAGCGTCCCAGCCGGCGGCCACGCCGAGCAGGGCCTGGGCGCGGTCGAAGCCGTAGAAAGAGCCGTCGCCGTCCTGGGCCTCGAACAGCCCGTCCGAGCAGAAGACCAGCGCCGCTCCGGGGGGCAGGCTCAGATGGAGGTCCCGGTAGACCCTCGGCGGGCCCTGCCCGAGTGGGAGGCTGGGAGCGTCGAGCTCGCGCACCTCGCCGTTCACTGCGAGCAGGGGGTAGGGGTGGCCGGCGTTGCTGAACACCGCCTCGCCGGTGGCGAGATCGAGCCGGAGCAGGGCGAGGCTGGTGAAATTGCGCTTCGCTCCGGCCGCGCGGAGGACGAGGTCCATCCGGCGCAGGACCTCCGCCGGGGCGCGCCCGCGGCCGATCAGGCTGCCGAGCGCCGCCTTGGTCATCGCCAGCGCGATGGCGCAGGAGTAGCCGTGTCCGGCCACGTCGCCGGCGGCGATCCAGACGCGCCCCTCCTCGTCGCCGCGCACGTCGTAGAGGTCGCCGCCCGCCTCGTTGGCGAGGATCGACCGGGCGGCGACCTCGTAGCCTTCGAGGGAGGGTAGAGTGCGGGGCAGGAGGCCGCGCTGCATGCGGGCGAGGAGGTCCATCTCGTGCCGCAGGCGGCGGTCCTCCTCGAGCCGCCGCACGAAGGCCGGCGGGCTCAGCCGCTGGACCTCCGCGGCGGCCGGGCGGGAGAGCCCGATCCAGCCCAGGGTCGCGAACGCCACCAGCGGCAGGACCGTGGCCACGAGGCCGAGCCCCAGCCAGCCGGGATGCCCGGCCGAGAAGGCCGCGGCGGGGAGGAGCCCCGAGACCACGGCGGTCGCCAGCAGGGCGGTCAGGCCGTGCCGGCGCGCGATGTAGACCAGCAACCCGGCGAGGACGGAGCTCGCCGCCAGCCGGGCGGCGAAGGGTTGGATCCCGATGGGAGACAGCACGGCCCCCGCCACGACCGCCGCCGCCAGCGGCGCCCACCGGAGAGGGAAGACGCGGAAGGAGAGGGCGAGGACGAGCGCCACCCCTCCCGCCAGCGCGACGCCGTCCGCGACCGGGCTGCTGTAGGGGCAGGACAGGGGGAGGTTGAACGTCGGGGGTATGGGCCGCAGGCCCGGCAGGGCCGCCGCCAGCGAGAGCAGGCCCAGCCGGAGGCCGGCGGCGGCCCCGCCGTAGCTGAGGCCCAGCAGGAGCGCCCTGCCCCCCCGGGGACCCAGGCGTCCGGTCCGCAGGGCGTCCAGGCTGGTGGTGAATTCCGGATCGGTGGAGCGCAGCAGGGACTCCGCGCAGGACCACAGGATGAAGGTCCAGCAGCCGACGAGCAGCACCGCCACCACGCCCAGATAATTGACGCCCAACGTGATGTTCGGAGAGGGGTTCAGGGTCACGGCCGTGAGCAGCGCGAGCACCGCGCCGTTGAGGACACCCACCCGGGACTTGAAAGCCAGGAAGACGAACAGCCCCAGCACCAGCAGGCCGCCGAGAGCCCCGCCGTAGATGGCGGTGAAGACCCGGCCCATCCGCGCCTGGAGGTCCCCGGTGGCCGCCTCGTCCAGCGTGCCAGGCAGGCGGATCACGGACGAGGCGCTGGAAGCCATGGCCAGCACGTACTGCGGGGTGGGAGAGCCCTGGATGGACGCCATCAGGCGCGGAGCGTTGCCGAAGAAGTCCCGCCGCAGGGGCCCCAGGGATTCGCCGGGATGGAGGACCTGGGGGATGAGCCGCTCGGCGAAGCGGGCGGAGGCCTCCGGGCTGGGGATCTGGAAGAAGCTCGTCCGGTTCCACCAGGTGACCAGGTACGGCTGGCCGTCGAGGGAGAAGTCGACCGCGAAATTCCCCTCGGGCCAGCTCTCCGTGCCG
Organism: Thermoanaerobaculia bacterium; assembly: GCA_045807625.1. GTDB lineage: Bacteria > Acidobacteriota > Thermoanaerobaculia > Multivoradales > UBA5704 > DATARR01. The sequence goes on from JBJMHA010000013.1 coordinate 18,261, forward strand.
CGAACGGCATGGAAGGCTTCCACCCGCACCGCCGTCCGGGTCGCGAGCAGCCAGTCGGACAGCTCCTTGCCCTGTGGCTGGAGGTCCCCGTACGCCTGGCGGCTGCCCGTCGAGAGGTAGACCCGCGGCTCGCCCTCTTCCAGCGTGAGGCCGGCCCGCGCCGCGATCTCCTCATACCGTTGCCGGAAGGCGGCCCGGCTCTCCGCGGGCCCCCCCACTCGCCACTCGGGCAGGAACGTCTCCGCCAGGAGGATGCCACCCGCGAAGGCGAGGAGGCCCAGGACGAGCCCGAGCAGCAGATTCCGGCGGGTGTGAACGCTGGGGCTCATCGCTTCCCTTTGAATACGCGCATCGGCCGAGAGGGTTTTTGAGGGTCTCTCTGAAACGGTATTCGTCTACAGCAGCGGCGACAGCCACCGCGCCATCCGGTCCCTGAGCTTCTCCAGCCAGGGGCGGCGGCGCCAGTCGTCGAGGCGGATCTCGGTGGCGTTCTCCAGGTCGGCCAGGAAGGCTTTCTCCATCACCGCGGCGGTGGATTCGTCCATCATCAGCAGATCGCACTCGGCGTTGAAGAGGAAGGAGCGGAAGTCGAGGTTGGTCGAGCCCACCACCGAGACCCGGCCGTCCGCCACCAGGGTCTTGGCGTGCAGGATGGACGGTTGGTACTCGAAGATCCTCACCCCCTGCTCGAGCAGCGCCCCGAAGTAGCCGTGGCCGGCGTGGCGGGCGAGCGGCACGTCCGACTGGCCCGGCAGCAGGAGGCGGACGTCCACCCCCCGGGCCGCCGCCTCGCCCAGGATCTCGACCGCCCGCCGGCCCGGGGCGAAGTAGGCGTTGGTGATCCAGAGCGAGCGCCGCGCCGCCGCCGCGATGGCGGCCATCACCGCCGCGGACTCCGCCTGCCCGCGCTTGGGCCGCGAGTCGAGGACGAGCACGCGCACCCCGGGCGCCTCCACCGCCTCGGCCGGCAGCGGATCGATCTCGAAGGCCTCGCCCCCCGCGTGGATCCAACCCTCGGAGAAGACCACCGCCATCTCCCAGGCCGCCGGCCCGCGGACCCGCACATGGGTGTCCCGCCAGGTGTCTTTCGGCTTGCGGCGGTGGCGCCAGGAGCCGTACTCCTCGCCGATGTTCATGCCGCCGGTGAAGGCCACCTCGCGGTCGACCACCAGGATCTTCCGGTGGTCCCGGAACGGCTGGTACCAGAGGCGCTCGAACAGGGGGTGGAAGAGAAAGAATTCGATGCCGCCGTCCGCCATCTCCCGCCAGAAGTCGGCGCTCGTCTCGTAGGAGCCGATGGCGTCGGCGAGCACCCGCACCTTGACCCCCCGTTTCGCCGCCGCCAGGGTCTCGGTGAGGAAGCCCCGGCCGGTGGAGTCGTCCTTGAAGATGTAGGACTCCAGGAGGATCTCCTCGCGGGCGGCCCGCACCGCGTCCCGCATGGCGGCGAAGGCGGCGCGGCCGTCGAAGAAGACCTCCACCTCGTTGCCGCCGAGGAAAGGCGCGCCGTCGATGCGCCGCAGCAGGAGCTCGAAGCCGGGATCGGCCGTCCCCTCCGGCAAAGCGGAGGCGAGCGCCTCCACGCTGCCGATCCGCAGCTCCGGCGGCAGCACCCGTCCGGGCGCGGGATGCAGGACGGGCTGGAAACGCCGGAAGCGGTGACGGCGGTGGCGTTTCATGGTGAGGGGGAGTATAGGATTCCTTTCATGAAACACGTCCTCGGCTGGTCGCTTCTCCTGCTCCTGCTGCCGTCCGCCGCCTTGTCCCAGCCTCCGCTCCTCTCGGCTCCTCCGGCCCCGCGCGACCCCGCCGCGGTGGCGGCCGAGCTGATCGACCGCCTCGCCAAGGGGGATTTCCAGGCGGCGGCGGGCAACTTCGCCGACGCCATGCGGGCCGCGGCGCCGCCGGAGAAGCTCTCCGAGATCTGGACGTCGCTCCAGGCGCAGATGGGACCTTATGAGCGGCGGACCGGCGTGCGGACCCAGAAGCAGGGGCCCTACGAGATGGCCCTGGTGACCGCCGAATTCCAGCGCAGCACGGTCGACCTCAAGGTCGTGGTCGACGACAAGGGGAGGATCGCGGGGTTCTTCATCGTAGGGTCGAAGCCGAGACCGGGAGCCGAGCCCGAGTACACGCCGCCCGCCTACGTCCACAAGGACGCCTTCCAGGAGCGCGAGGTGACCGTGGGCTCGGGCGACTGGGCGCTGCCCGGGACCCTCTCGATGCCGGTGGGAGCCGGGCCCTTTCCGGCCCTGGTGCTCGTCCACGGCTCGGGCCCGAACGACCGCGACGAGACGGTGGCGAAGGAGAGGCCCTTCCGCGACCTCGCCTGGGGGCTCGCCTCGCGCGGCGTCGCCGTCCTGCGCTACGAGAAGAGGACGCGGGCGCACGGCGCCGAGCTCGCCGGGGTGAAGGACTTCACCGTCCAGCAGGAGACGGTGGACGACGCGCTCGCCGCCGCGGAGCTCCTGCGCCACACCGGGGGGATCGACCCCAGACGTGTCTTCGTCCTCGGCCACAGCCTGGGCGGCATGATGATCCCCCGCATCGGCCAGCAGGACCCGCGACTGGCCGGCCTGATCGTGCTGGCCGGGGCCGCCAGGCCGCTGGAGGACATCATCCTCGAGCAGGTCTCCTACCTCGCCGCCGCCGACGGCCAGGTCACGGACGCGGAGAAATCCCAGATCGAGTCGCTGCGCGCCGAGGTGGCTCGCGTCAAGGCGCTGAAGCCGGGCGACACCGGCACCGCGCTCGGCGCCCCCGACTCCTACTGGCTCGACCTCCATGGCTACAACCCGCCCGAGGCCGCCAAGGCGCTCAAGGAGCCGCTGCTGATCCTCCAGGGGGAGCGCGACTACCAGGTGACGATGGACAACCTCGAGGCCTGGAAGAAGGCCCTCGGCGGCCGGCCCGGCGTGACCTTCAAGACCTACCCCAAGCTCAACCACCTCTTCATCGAGGGGGAGGGGAAGAGCACCCCGGCGGACTACGACACGCCGGGCCACGTCTCCGAGGCGGTGATCGCGGATGTCGCGGGGTGGATCAAGAGGTAGATCTTGTAAGACGTCAGCCATCAACCACAACTGGAGATAATAATGGGAAAAATACTTGAAAACGAGCTTCTTGGCTTCTGCTACCGACCCCTTGGCGAGGTTGCTATCGCATTGGCGGACAAGCTTAGCGACGAGGAAGCCGAAGTACTACGTACCGCGCTGGTAAATTTTCTTCTTGATGAAACTAAGCATGGATCTGCCAGTTTGGTTGATGTCACAGTGGTCGAAGTGCCAGTGGCCCGAGATTTCAAGAGCATTCTCTACCGCGATGGTGGGACTGATGGTACCAAAAAGATTGTCACATTCAGTTTTCACGACGCCGTAATTGAAATAGCTCTACCATTGCTGGGTATTGCGATTACAGTGTTCACTGGTAAATGGGGAATCGTGACCTTGGCGCAGATCGGAGGAATCTTGAAGACTCTTTGGTCCAAGTTGGTTACCCTAAAGCTTCCTGCCGACGCTGATGCTATTGAAGTGCTTGAGGCTATAGTTCGAGTTAGAGCTCGTCGCATTAGCAAAGGTAGCGAAGAGTATCCGGCTAATGTCGATCTTGAGCAGGAGCTTGATTTGCCGTCAGAGGCGGTCTACCGTGCATTATCGCGGCTGAAGTCGTTGGCCGTCATCGAATCCGTAAATTGGGGAGGGCAGGCTGAAGATGTAAGTCATCCTGCCAATCAATGGAGGGTTAAGCTGTGAACAATGTCTTCTTCATTCGCGCTGAGGAAACACAGTTCGGTTCTTTTCACTACCCACTTGGTTTGATCGAGACGAGTATGTCTGACTCTGCGTGGGCATTTTTTAAGGAGGTAATCGGGGGCGTACAACCAACGAGTGTCGATGAGCAAGACGAGGACGCGTTGGTTCATCTTGCCTATGAGATAACAAGTTTGTTCCATGAGATGCGGCATTTTTTTGATACCTTTGGAACTCTTGCTGGGCTTTCTTTGTTCTCGGGTCGCCTTACCTTATTGAAGGAGTTCGTGGCTCTCGCTGATACATTGCTGAGCATGGGAATGGGTTGGCAGCTTCCCCTTAGCACATGGGCTCTCGCAGCAGATTGCCCAAAGGAAATCAGAGATTTCGTGCGGCGGGCTCGCGCATTTGATATAAGCTCCGAAATCTACATAGCTCCCTTTGATCCCATTGAAATTGATGGACATCGCGACGATATGAAAATTGAGCTGGACTATGCCCGCGGAGGAAAAGCCGATGCCTTTCCTCTGCGCATCACTTTGATCAACGAAGAAGGTGAAACGGAGTCTCGTACGGTGCTTTTCCCCTTGGGCTTGGAAGCGCTTTTGGAAGGTAGTGCCCACACGCTTTGTAGAAATTTAGTCGACTGCTACTTTCCAGAGTCCGTAGCGCAACGCCTACAGCACCGCGTCCAAAAAATCACAGTGCTGGATGAACATGGACAGACCGATCAACGTGCTGCGCAGACTTCGACTCCATATATGGTGTGCGATCTGCTAATAACTCGCTTTTTTCAGCGGCACGGGATCGAGCAGTTTCCTCGCGACCTTATCCTGGAATTAATTGATCGGGCGCTGAGCACTAGCTTTATTCGTATGTTGGAGCCACAACCCGGGATGACCGCAATGTACGTCGAGCGTGTCGGCGCTAGGCTAGTGAATATACTTGAATCCGAAGACTTTAATGTCTTAGTTTCTGGTGCCACATCTGATGAGTCTGAAGTGATGGAAGCCTATGAAGGTATGCTGGCTAACCTTGAGGAAGGTGGCGAATGGCAGAGTATCGAAGATGATCATATGCCCGCTAGCTCAATTGCTATTTGGGAAACCTACATGGCGAAATCTTTCATTGTACCGCTATTCCGTCAACGTTTGGCTACTGGGCATCGTGCATTTAGGTCCCACGATGGGTTTTTGGAAATGCTGTCGAAAATAGGCTTGCCACCCGCCCGTGTGGTTAATGGCAAGCTAATGCTCGGCGTGATGCCACCTCGCGTAGGCGGAGCTTGGCTGCATTGCTTAATGCTCGGGGAAGTTATGCGCCAACTCGTGCGAGGGTCCGGCTCGGTCTTCTGCCCGCGTGCTCACGAGACCGTGCCTGGCATCACCACGATCAACTTTGCGTATGAAGGCGATTGTCAAAGCCATCGGCGCTTAGGATGCGGAACGTTTCGAGTTGGACAGCCGGCGGGTATAGTTCCTAAGTGCCTGTTCGAAGACACAATGCGGGTCTGCGCGCTGAAGCGCTAGAGCATTAGGGTCGCAAGGCTTTGGAGTCGGGCTCAGCCGCCAAGCGATGGGGGAGGATCCGGGGGATCTGTCGACGCTGGCGGATTGAGCTACTGCCTGGGGTTGACGGTTCCGGAGAGGTCGACTACGCTTAGCCTATGCGCCATTCGCTGAAAGTCTCCCTTGAGGACTCGGAGATCCAAGAGATCGAGGAGATCGCCCGGCGAATGGGTATGACAGTGGATGACTGGATTCGCTGGGCCTTGATCGAGGCCCGGCGGCTACACCCGGATCCTGGTGTGGACGCCAAGCTCCGGGCGGTACGGAAAGCCGTCCAGCACGAGTTCCCGACCGGAGACATCGATCAGATGCTGCGCGAGATCAAGCAGGGTTACCGCTTTGACCCGCCGGCATGATCCTCATCGACTCCAACATCCCGATGTACCTCATCGGGGCAGACCATCCGCACAAGCTCCAATCCCTGGAATTTATCGAACGCGCCATCAAAGCGCGCGAGCGTCTGGTCACGGACGCCGAGGTTTTTCAAGAAATCCTGCACCGGTATGACGCGATCGCTCGGCGCGAGGCGATCAAGCCCGCTTACGACCTGCTCTTGGGGATTGTCGACGAGGTCTTCGCGATCGACCTGCTGGATCTGCAGCGGGCGCGCGACATCCTGATCGGGACGAAAGACCTGTCCGCTCGTGATTCCCTTCACGTTGCCGTTATGGAGCGGCATGGGGTCGATCAGATCATGAGCTTCGATGGTGGTTACGACGAAGTCACCACCATCAGGCGCATCTACAAATAGGGATCTACCGCGCCGCGCCGCTGACCGCCGCTTCCACCGCCGCCCGTTGCGCCGCCGCGCCCGGCCGCAGCTCCACGATCCACCAGGGGGTCTGCCCGAGCGCCGAGCGGCGGGAGCCGGTGCGGACCTGGAGGAAGAGGCGGCGGGGATCGTTCAGGGAGGCGAGGGGGATGCGCGCCACCAGCCTGCGGTCCTGGGCGCCTCCCCAGGCCGTGGAGCGCGGCAGGACCCGCCGCTGGTCGCGGACCGTCCAGGTGTGCGGCTCGATCCGGACCTCCAGCTTCGGCATCGCGGCGAAGGGGACGTCCGGCCGGTAGCCGAGCGCCGAGAGGGAGACGGTGGAGCCTTCCGTCAGCGGCTCCTGGAGCTCCATCTCGATCTCCAGCCGGTCCCGCACCCGCCGCACCGTCAGCCCCTGGAGGTCGACGGAGTCGCTCGCCGCCGCCATCTCCGCCGGAGCGTCGAGCAGGCGGACGGCGCCTCCGCCCGCCGCCAGGATCGGGACGGTGAGATCCCCGTAGAGCTCGTTGGGGCGGACGAACGGCAGCAGCCGCGAGGCGCTGTAGCCGTACTGCGTGCGGTGCGCCGCGAGGGCGAGGCGCTTGGCGGCGACCGCCTCCGGGTCGAGGTCCCGGGACTGCCAGCGGAAGGCGGCGAGCAGGCGGTCCGGCGGCGCCAGCTCCTTCCCCTGGGTCCGCGGCCAGCCGGGATAGTGGACCAGGAACGGATGGACCGCCGCCGCGACCTCCCCCTGGAGATCCCACAGGGCCACGCGGGTGAAGAGGTAGAGGGCCGCGTGGTCCGGATGGTGGTCGGCCGGATGGGAGACGAAGATCCGCGTCGGCTTGAAATCGCGCAGGATCGCCTCCAGGTCGGTGAGGATCTCCTCCCCCTTGAACGGCGCCCCCGGCCGGTAGGCGGTGGGGTAGGGGACAGCGCGGGCGCGGGTGATGCGGCCGCGGTCCGGCGGGCTCAGGGCCCAGTGGGAGCGCCAGATGTCGAGGGTGCCGTAGTCCGGATAGCCGAGGAAGGTGAGGTCCCTGGCGGAGACCCCCAGAGCGGCCGCCGCCGCCAAGGCCTCCCGATGGCGGATCGCCCCCATCGCCAGCGCGCCGCCGGGCATCAGCACCGGGCGCTTGCGGTAGGCGAGGAAGGACCACTCGTTGCTGTCGCCGTTGGTGAGGAACACCACGCGCAGGGGCAGCCCCCGGCGTACCGCCTCGCGCAGGACCCCGCCCGCGCCCAGCACCTCGTCGTCGGGATGCGGGACGAGCACCAGGATACGGTCGTTCTCCTGGAGCGCGACCGGGCCGGCCGCCGCGGGGATGGGGGGGACTGCCGGAGCCGGCGGCACGGCCGTCCGGCACCCCGCCAGAAGGATGCTCGCCAGGGCCAGAGCCCGCACCGTGGATGACAGCCGCAGCACTATCAGAAAACCTCGACGCGACGTACGCTCGCTTCGCTGAGCAGTTGCCCTGATTGTACCCGGAAAAGGACAAAGGACATAAGGGACTGCAAGGACGACAAGGACGAGAAGTCCCTTTCGTCCTTGGAGTCGTTGCAGTCCTTTAGGTCCTTGCCGGCCTGAGCAGCTCCGCGATCTCCTCTCGGCTCATCCCCGCCTCGCGCAGCACCTCCACCGTATGCTCGCCGAGCGCCGGCGCCGAGGAGACGGGGGCCGCCCGCTCGCCGTCGAAGAGGAAGGGAGCGGCGACGGTGGGGAGGGTTCCGTAGGCGCCTGGGGGGAGATCCACCACCTGCCCTCGCCGCCGGGCCTTCTCGACCGCCTCGCCGACCGTGGCGGGCGGGCCGGCGGGGACGCGGTGGGCCCGCATCGCGGCGTCCCAGTGGGCCACGGGGCGCGCGGCGAAGACCTCGCCGAGCAGGCGGTCGAGCTCGGAGCGGTGGCGCAATCTCGCCTCGCCGCTGGCGAAGCGGGGGTCGTCCGCCAGGGCGGGCCGCTCGATCGCGGCGCAGAAGCGGCGCCAGAGCTCCTGGCTGCCGACCCCCACCACCAGCCAACCGTCCGCCGCCTGGTAGGCTTGGTAAGGGGTGAGGTTCGGGTGGGCGGAGCCGAGCCGGGCCGGCTGCCGGCCGTCGGCCAGCCAGGACTGCGCGGCGTAGGAGAGGAACGCGGTGCCGGCGTCCACCATCGAGACCTCCACGCGGCTCCCCTTGCCCGTGGCGTCCCGCTGGCGCAGGGCGGCGAGCACGGCGGAGAGCCCATAGAGGGCGGAGAGCACGTCCACGACCGCCACCCCCACCCGCACCGGCTCGCCCCCCTCGAAGCCGGTGAGCGACATCAGCCCCGATTCCGCCTGCAGGACCACGTCGTAGGCCGGGCGGTCCGCCTCGGGGCCGGCGGTGCCGTAGCTGGTGACCGTGCACTGCACGAGGCGCAGATGGGCGCGGGTGAAGCGCCCGCTGCGGAAGCCGAGCCGCCGCCACTCGGAGGGGAGGAAGTTCTCGACCAGCACGTCCGACCCCGCCAGTAGCCGGCCGAACGCCGCGCGTCCCTCGGGCCCCTTGAGGTCGATCGCCGCCGACCTTTTGTTCCGGTTGGCGGAGACGAAGTAGGCGCTGACCTGGCCGGCCCCCTCGCCGACCCAGGGCGGACCCCAGGCGCGGGTCTGGTCGCCGCCGTCCGGCTTCTCGATCTTGATCACGTCCGCCCCCAGGTCCCCCAGCAGCATGGCGAGATAGGGGCCGGCGAGGACCCGTGAGGCGTCGACGACGCGGACCCCGGCGAGGGGGCGTTTTCTCTTCTTGGAGCGGCGCGGCATGGCGAGGCGGATCGTACCGCAGGAGAGGTCCCCACCCTTCCGGGTAGGCTCGATCCCACCTCTCCGCGCCGGGAGACCGCCTGCCGGGGTGTCGGGACTATCTCCAGCACCCTCTAAACTTCTCTTCACTCGGCCCGTAGAAGTAAGAAGTAGAAGTAAAAAGGTCAGGCAGGAAAGGGGCTCTCATGGATGCATCATTCGAGACCATCTTGATCGGCACCTCGCTCGACGAGGCCAGCGACGCCGTCGTCACCGCCGGGCTGGAGATCGCCCGCGCCGCTGGGGCGCGGGTCTTTCTGGCCCATGCCCACCAGAGGCCTTGGGGGCAAGCCGGCTCCACCGACCTGACCGAGGATGGTCTCGAGCGGATGCTGGAGATGGAGGAGGTCCTCGCCTGCCGCATGAAGGAGCAGATCCTCCGCCTGGGGCTCCGCGAGGAGGAGCTCGCGGGCACGGCCATCGAGGACGGACCGGCGCACTGGGTGCTGATCGACGTCGCCGACCACTGCGACGCCGGCCTGATCGTGATCGGCGCGACCGGATCGCCGCGCCGCTCCAAGCTCTTCGGCTCCACGGCCGACCGGGTGATCCGCCACTCGGCCGCGCCGGTGCTGATGGTGCGGGAATGCTTGCGGACCCCCTTGCAGCGCGTGTTGATGCCGGTCGATCTGACCCCCCTCTCGGCGGCGGTGTTCCGCCAGGGGCTGAATCTGCTCCGCCGGATCGTGCCGGAGGAGGCGATGCTGGAGGCCGTGATGGTGCTGGATGGGCATGGCCGCCAGCCGGGCGAGCCGCGGGAGCTCTCCCTGGCGGCCGAGATCACGGCGCTGGCGGACCTGGAGCGGTTCGTGGCCAGGAACGCCGTCTGGAGGAAAGACCGCATCGCCACCTGGCTGATCTGCCACGGGGTGGAGGAGGAGATCTGGGAGCAGCCCGGGGAGTGGCGGAGCGATCTGGTCGTCCTCGGGGCGGACGCGCGGGAGGGCTTCGAGCGCCTCCTGCTCGGCCAGATGGCCGCGGACGTGGTGCAGCACGGGCCGGCGAGCGTGCTGCTGATCCCGCCGGCGGCCGAGCGGGTCGAGGCCGGTCTGCCGGTGGAGATGGGGATCGCGGCGGCGGACCGCCCCTACTCCGGCGCCGCCTCCACGATGTGATGGCGGATGGCGTAGCTGACCACCTGCGCGCGGTTGTGGAGATGGAGCTTGTCGAGGATGTTGCGGACGTGGAACTTGACCGTGTTCTCGCTGACGCCTAGCTGCTTGGCGAGCTTGCGGTTCGAGGTCACGCCGTTGACGAGGAGCTCCAGCACCTCCCGCTCGCGGTCGGTCAGCGCGTCGGGGTCCTGGTGGGGCGCCGGCGTCTGGGCCGGGCGGGCGAACTCCTGCAGGAGCTTGCGGGCGAGGGCCGGGGTGAGCGCCGGCTCCCCCCGGTTGACGCCGTCGAGCAGGGTGAAGAAGTCCTCGGATTCGAGATTCTTGAGCAGATACCCCTGAGCCCCGGACTTGATGGCCTCGAAGAGCTTGGAGTCCTCGTCGGAGGCGGTGAGGATCACCACCTTCACCTCGGGCTGGCCGGCGCTGATCAGCCGGGTGGCGGCGAGGCCGTCCATCTCGGGCATCGAGAGGTCCATCAGCATGACTTCCGGCTTCAGCTTGCGGGCGAGCTCGACGGCTTCGCGCCCGTTCCTGGCCTCCCCCAGCACTTCCAGACCGTGGGCTTCCAGCAGGCTGCGCAGGCTGTCGCGGAACAAGGCGTGGTCGTCGGCGATCACGATTTTCATAGGCTCTCCTGGAGAGTCTCGAAGGAAGGTGGAGGCGAGGGCAATTCTACCGTGACCCGGGTCCCGGACCCGGGAGCGGAATCGAGTTGGAAGCGGCCGCCGATCGTCTCCGCGCGCTCGCGCATGGTGGAGAGGCCGAAGCGCGGCAGCTCGGCGCGGCCGAGCTCGCCCGGCTTGAACCCGGCGCCGTCGTCCACGATCGTCACCCGCAGCGTCGAGTCCCCCTGCGCGATGCTCAGGCTCACCGTGGTCGCGTTGGCGTGCTTGCGCACGTTGGCGAGCGATTCCTGGACGATGCGGAGCAGTTGGAGCTGGGCGTTGGCGGTGAGCCGGGGAGCGCCGTCGATCGCCAAGCTGCAATCGACCCCCGTGTGGGCCCGCCAGGTGTTGACGTAGTCCTGGAGCAGGTCGGTGACCGTGCGGCCGGGGACGGCGGCGCTGCGCAGGCCGATGATCGACTCGCGCACGTCGGCGTAGACCTCGCGGGCGGCGGCGGCGAGCTGGTCGAGCTGCTTGGTGGCCTCCTCAGGGCGGCCAGAGGCCAGGAACGCCTTCACCGCCTGCGCCTTGGTGTTGACGTAGGCGAGCACCTGGGCGAGGCCGTCGTGCATCTCGTGGGCGATGCGCAGCCGTTCCTCGGCCACCGCGAGATCGTTGAGGCGCATGTGCAGGTGGGCGTTGTCGATGGCGATCGCGGCCTTGGTGGCGAAGCGGATCAGGCTCTGCTCGTCGTCGGAGGTGAACGCGGCCCCCTCGGCCTTCTCCGCCAGGTAGAGGTTCCCCTTGAAAGGGCCTTTGCAGAGGATCGGCACGGCGAGCAGCGAGCGCATCGGCGGATGGTTGGGAGGGAAACCGGCCGAGCGCGGGTCCTTGCCGAGATCCGAGGTCCGCAGCCGCTGCCCCTCGTTGAGCGCCACTCCCAGGATGCCGTGGCCGACCGGCGGCGGGCCGATCTTTTCCCGGGTCTCGGCCGAGATCCCCGAGGTGACGAACGACTGGATCCGGTGCTGCTCGTCGATCACCGAGAGCGCTCCATAGCGCGCCTCGACCAGATGGCGGGCGCGGTCCACCACCCGCTGGAGCACGGTCTCCAGGGCGAAGTCGCCATGGATTCCCAGCGCCGCCTCGTGAAGGGCGAGGAGCTCCCGGTTGCGCAGCTCCAGGCTCCCCTGGATGCGCTCGATGACGCTGAACAGGGCGGCGAAGAAGAAGAGGCAGCCGGTGAACACCGTCGCCCCCATCAGGAGCTTGCCCGGCAACGAGGGGAGGTAGGGATAGAGCGCCCGCCGCACCAGCTCGAGCAGAAGGATGAAGACGAGAGCGGCGGAGACGGTGATCCACTTGAGCCTGCGAAGAGGGATTGCCCCATTGACGAGCCAGGGGTCTCGGGCGTCGGACATTAAAGACATTCTACGCGAAACCTGGATGCTCACAGCTCCGATCTGCGGGTCCGGATACCCAACAGGGCATAGACCGGGCACCACCCGACGACTCCGGTCACGAGGGGAACCCAGCCGAAGATTTCGAGGCCTGCTCTCCAGATCCCCGTGGCGATTCCCATCCATGCGGCGCCCAGCATGAGCAGGCCGACGGTGACACGGATCGCGCGGTCGAGGTTGGACATGTTGACGTAGCGCATGGGGTTTGCACGGGCTCCGGAGGGTCGCTCCGCCGGCCTAGCATGAGGCTCCCGCTCTCCCGGCGCGACGCCCCGGAGAGTAGTAGGGGCACTCACCCATCGGGTAGCTCTGCCCCATCCTTTGAGGTAGGTCTGGAGACCCCCTCCGGCGTGTTAAGATCGGAGCCTTCCTCAACGGGCGCCCCCATGATCGTCGAGAAAAAGCACCTGGACGGCTTCACCCTCCTCAACGTCGAGGGGGTCATCAAGCTCGGGGAGAGCGCGCAGTTCTTCGCGCAGACCCTGGAGCGCACCCTCTCGGACGACCGGGGGCACGTCATCATCGATTTCTCGAAGATCAACTTCATCGACTCGACAGGGATCGGCGAGCTGGTGGGCTACCTGGGCCGCTTCCGGAGCTCCAAGCGCGACCTGATCCTGGTCAACCCCTCGGACCGCATCCGCAAGCTCCTGCACGTGGCGCGGCTGGACGACCTGTTCCCCACCTACGACTCGGTGCAGGCGGCGATCGCCGCGGAGCGGTAAGCCCCTCTGTTCGCGCCGATCGCCACGGTCATCCGCAACGGCCAGCCGGAGTCCTGGCATTTCGGCGCCGTGGCCGCCGTTGCCCCCGAGGGGCGTCTGGTCGCCTTCCAGGGGATCCGCAGGTGGCGACCTTCCTCCGCTCGGCCGCCAAGCCCTTCCAGTGCGTGCCCCTGCTGCTGGCCGGGGTGGCGGAGCGCTACGGTCTCGAGATCCCGGACCTCGCGCTGATCTGCGCGAATTCCACTCGCCGCCGGTCCGCAACGTGCGCGGCCTGGAGGTGGGGAAGGTGCGGCCGGAGGTGGAGCTGGAGGAGGGATAGCGCCCCTTCGGGGCGGGCCCTCACTCCCCAACCCCTCTCTCCCATCCCTCCTCCCACCCTTCCGGGGAGAGAGGGGCCTCAAAGACCTGCTTTGGGACAAACCAAGCTAACTTCTCCCTCTTCTCCCCGGCCGGGGTGGGTGGAGGGATGGGAGAAGAGGGCCGGGGTGATGAGGGCCAACGTTCCGAGGTAGACTTGCAGGCCAGAATGAGCGCCCGCCGGATCGCCCTCCTCCTGCTCCTCGCCCTCCTCCTCGGGGGGTGCTCGCTGCTCCACCGCCGCCGCGGCCCGCGCCCGCTCTACAAGAAGCTGAGCGCGCCGGTCGCCTACGAGATGATGCGGGACAGCCCGCATATGCTGGTGGTCGACCTGCGCCTCCCGCAGCAGTACAACGGCCAGACCGGCCACGTCCGCGAGGCGAAGAACATCCCCGTCTCCCGCCTCCCCTACAGGCTGCTGGAGATCCTGCCCTTCCGGGAGGAGACCATCTTCCTCTACTGCGACACCGACGAGTGCACCGAGCAGGGGGCGAAGATCCTCGCGGCGAGCGGCTTCGAGAGCATCGTCGGCATGGTGGGCGGCATCGACCAGTGGATCCGGGACGGCTTCAAGACCGTGCTCCCCGCCCGCATCGCCGAGAAGCGGGGGGAGGTCGCGCCGCGGCCGGTGATGCCCGAGAGGCCGGGCGAGAAGAAGAACGACCCCAACCGTGAGGTGCCGGTGAAGCCGCCGGTCCCACCGCCGGCACCGGAGGCCCCGCCCGAGGCCCCGAAGCCCCCGCCCCCCGGGGTGGTTGCCGCGCCGCGACAAATCCGCTAAAAGTGAGGATCGATTCAAGGTTGTCCGCGCCACGATCCTTCAGGGAGAGATCCGAATGACCGTCCATACCACGCTTTCCACCACTGGCGCCCTGCGCGAGCTCAAGGGAATCCTGGGCGACCGCATCCTGCTCGACGACGAGGTGCGCGAGCTCTACCGCTCCGACTTCGGCCGTACGGTCAACCGGCTCCCTGGTGCCGTCGCCCGCTGCACGTCGGCCGAGGAGGTCGCCGCGGTGGTCCGTTTCTGCCGCGAGCGGAAGATCCCCGTCACCCCGCGCGGCCAGGCGCACACCCAGAGCGGCCAGGCCACCACCGAGGGGGGCGTGCTGCTCGACACCTCCGTGATGGCCACCATTCACGAGGTCGACGAGGCCGGGGAGACCGCCACCGTCGACTGCGGCGTGGTCTGGCGCGACCTGGTTACCGCGACCCTGGAGAAGGGGATGGTCCCCCGCGTGCTCACCAACAACCTGGGGGTGCAGATCTCCGGCACCCTCTCGATGGCCGGCCTGGGGGTGGCGAGCTTCCGCTACGGCACCCAGGCGGATAACGCCGTCGAGCTCCAGGTGGTCACCGGCACCGGCGAGATCGTCACCTGCTCGCGGGAGGCTCACCGCGACCTGTTCGACGTGGTGCGCTGCGGCCTCGGCCAGTTCGGCGTCATCACCCGCGCCAAGATCCGTCTGCGCAGGGTCAAGAGCACGGTGCGCAAGTACTTCCTGCTCTACGACGACCTCGGCGCCGTGATGGAGGACTCGAAGAAGGTGATGAGCCCGGAGAACCCCACCTTCTCCTCGATCGAGTCCTGGTGCACCCCCTGCCTCCAGGGGATCAGGAAGATCGGCGAGGGGATGGAGCTCGGCGAGGGGATGCAGACCTTCGCCCAGTGGTTCTACCCCGTCCACGTCACCGTCGAATTCGACGCCGGCGAGGAGCCGGACGACGCGGCGGTGCTCTCCGGGCTCAAGCCCTACCGGCACGTCCACACCGAGGACTTCACCCAGTACGAATTCGCCAACCGCATGGACCCGGTCTTCGAGCTCTGGCGCCGCAGCGGCTACTGGGAGATGGCCCACCCGTGGATGGAGACCACCCTCCCCTGGGACACCGCCCGCGACTTCATCGAGGCGGTGCTCGCCCAGACCCCGCCGCAGGCCCTGGGGCCGGGCGGCCACGTCCTCCTCTGGCCGGCCTACACCGCCACGTCGGACGTGCCGCTGTTCATGCACCCGGGCGGCGAGTACGTGATGGGCTGGGGCATCCTGCCGGGCGTCCCCTTCAAGTTCCTCGACCGCGCCCTCGCCCAGCTCGACATGGCGAGCGAGCTGTCGATCGTCTACGGCGGCAAGCGCTACCTCTCGGGCTTCATCACCTTCAACACGGTGGAGAAGTGGGCCCAGCACTTCGGCGACCGCTGGCCGATGATCGTCGAGGCCAAGCGCAGGTTCGATCCCGACGGCATCATGGCCCCGGGGTTCATCCAATACGAGTAATCCGGACCCTCACCCCCGACCCCTCTCCCGTCCCCTCCCCCCTCCCTCACCGGGAGAGGGGAGCAGGACTTTTCTATCTTTGATTTTGCCTTTCTCCCTCTTCTCCCGGTGAGGGAGGGTGGGAGGGGACGGGAGAAGAGGGCCGGGGTGATGAGGGCCTACCGCCGCCGGATTTCCTGGACCTCCAGCGCCGTGCCGCCGCAGGAGGACCTGCCGGACACGAAGCCGAGGATGTGCACCCGGTCGCCGTCGTGGTAATTCCCCAGGCTGCCGGCCAGGTCGTAGGAGGTGCCGTTGCGGTCGACCACCGCCGGGCAGGAGCGGTCGAACTCCAGCGTGCCGTCCACGCTGATGAGCTGGCGGTTGCCGCCGTTCCGGTCGTAGGGGCCGTTGTCGGGCGGGCCGTTCTGGTCGTAGCCCTGGTCGTCGTACTGGCCGTTCTGATCGTACTGGCCCTGCTCGTTCGGGTCGTACTGCGGCTGCGGCTGCGCCTGGCCCGGGCCGTTCGGATCGTACGGCGGAGCATACTGTCCGTTGGGACCATTGGGACCGTTCGGGCCGTTGGGCTCATACCGGTCGCGGTCCCCATACCGATCCCCGTACCGGCCGCCCCGCTGCATGTAGGAGTAGCGGTCGGAGTACCACCCGCCGCGGCCGCGGCTGCGCTCGAGGAAGCGCTCGAAGCTGCCGTCCCGCCGGGCGTCGAAGTAGGCCGAGCGGTGGCTGCCGCCGGTCCAGACCGTCCGTACGTCCAGCACCTCCAGCGTCGGTCCGTCGTTGCCGCAGTAGCTCCGGCTCACCATGCGCTCGCGCACCGTGACGTGGTCCCCCGGGCGCAGGCCTGCCGTGTCGCCCGAGAGGTAGTACGTCCGGCGCTGGTGGTCGCGGAAGACCAGGCAGCGCCCGCGCTCCGCGGTGATGAAGCCGTCCATGGTGCCGCCCTGCGCCCTGTAGCCGTAGCCGCCGCGGTAGGGAGACGAATAGCCGGGGCGGTACTGCGCGGCCGCGGGCAGCGCCAGCACCGCCATGAGGAGGGGAGCGGTCCCCAGCAGCTTCGCGAGCCCCCGCCGCTTCATGGCCTCACCTCCTGGCTGAACGAGGACCCCAGGTAGGGGCGGCGATAGTGCCGGTGGTGGCGGTGGTACGGATCGACGATGATGCACGATGAGAGGCTCAGGCCGATCCCAAGGAGCAGGGCGAGCCCGATGCTCCTGTTGAGATTTCGTTGGATCGCGGTCTTCATGGCTGAATCTCCTGGTTGATGGAGCGGGGGCCCCGTCTGGCGCTGCCCTCCCCGCGAGCTTTTTGATACAAGGCCCGTGCCATGAAAACAAAGGACTGAAACGAAAGGGGTTCTCCATTTCGGGCCGGGCATGGCCCGAAAAAACGTCCTCCCCGGTGGACGCTCCCAGGAGCCCCCCTGGAGGCGCGGCCGTCCTCGATTCTGATACCCTCCGGGGCCATGACCACGCAGACGACTACCACTACCGTCCGCATCGCCCACAGCCCCGATTCGGACGATGCCTTCATGTTCTATGCCCTGACCCAGGGGGTCCTCGACGTCGAGGGTTTGGAGATCCGGCACGTCCTGCAGGACATCGAGAGCCTGAACCAGGCGGCCTTCCAGGGGACCTACGAGATCACCGCCCTCTCCTTCCACGCCTACGCCCACCTCGCCGACCGCTACCAGATCATGCCCTCGGGCGCCAGCTTCGGCGACGGCTACGGCCCGGTCGTCGTCGCCCGGCAGAGCTACGGCCGGGCCGACCTGCCCGGGCTCAAGGTGGCGATCCCCGGCGAGCTGACCACCGCCCACCTCGCCCTGCGGCTCTGGCAGCCCCAGGTGACGCCGCACATCGTCCCCTTCGACCAGATCCTCGACGTGGTGCTCGCCGGCCAGGCGGACGCCGGGGTGGTGATCCACGAGGGGCAGCTCACCTATGGCGATCTGGGGCTGCGCAAGGTGGTCGATCTGGGGGAGTGGTGGAAGGGGGAGACCGGCCTGCCGCTGCCGCTGGGAGGCAACGGCATCCGGCGCGATCTGGACGAGGATCTCAAGCGCCGCCTCTGCCGGCTGCTGACCGACAGCATCAACTACGGCCTCGACCACCGGCAGGAGGCGCTCGGCTACGCCACGCGCTACGCCCGCGGCCTGGAGGACGACCCCGTGCGCTCGGACCGCTTCGTGGGCATGTACGTCAACGAGTGGACCCGCGATTACGGCGAGGCCGGCCGCCGCGCCGTGCAGCTCCTGATGGACCGCGGCCATGAGGCGGGGGTCCTGCCGCGGCGGATCGAGGCCGAGTTCGTCGAGATCTGATCGGGATCGAATGGACCGCCCGGCCGCCCTCGTCTTCGATCTCGACGGCACCCTGATCGACTCCCGCCGCGACATCACCACCGCCATCAACCGGATGCGGGCGGAGCTGGGGCTCCCCGAGATCCCGCTGGAAGCGGTGGTGATCATGGTGGGGGAGGGGGCGCGGCTACTGGTGGAGCGGGCGCTCGGCCCGGGATTTTCGACCGAGCAGGTCGACCGCGCCCTCGCCCGCTATCTCGATTTCTACTGGGACGTCTGCCTGGAGCAGACCTATCCCTATCCGGGGATCGGGGAGATGCTCGACCGGCTCGGGGGGCGCTATCCGCTGGCCCTGCTGAGCAACAAGGGGGAGGCGCTCTCGCGCAAGATCCTCGACGGCCTGGAGCTCACCTCCTTCTTCCGCGAGATCCTGGGCGGCGACAGCCTGCCCACCCGCAAGCCTGACCCCGCGGGGATGCGCGTCCTGGCCGGGCGGTTGGGCCTCCCCGTCGAGCGTCTGATGCTGGTGGGAGACACCTGGATCGACGCCGAGACCGCCCGCAACGCCGGCGCCGCCTTCGCCCTCGTCGAATGGGGCTTCCCGCGTCCCCCGAAGCTGGACGGGGTCCAGGCGGACCTCAAGGTGGCCCGGGCGGAGGAGCTGGCAGAGGCGCTGGATTAGTCAGTAGGACCCTCGCCGCGCCCGGCGGTCGGTCCGCCGCGCCCGGCGACTCATCCGCCGGGGTCGGCCGTTGACCCGCCGAGGGTGGCGGTCCAGCCGCCGGGGCTGGCCGTCCATCCGCCGCGGGTGGCGGCTCTTCCGCCGCGCGTGGCGGTCCTCTCGCCGCGGGTGGCGGTCGAGCTTTTTCGCCCGGCGGTCGGTCCGCCGAGCCCGGCGGTCCGGCCATTCACCCCGGCGGTTCGTCCGCCAGGGGTGGCGGACGAACAATTCCGCGCGGCGAGCCTCCCGCCGGGCCCGGCGGATGGACGGCCACCCTCGACGGTTCAACGACCGGCCCCGGCGGACCGACCGCCGACCCCGGCGGATGAGCCGCCGCGCGCGGCGGACCAACCCTTCCGCGCGGCGGACCTCCCGCCGCGGGAAAAAGCCCAACCGCCGTGAATAAAACGCCATCCGCCGGCCTTTTTCGGTCTCCCCATGGAGGAATCGGTCCAACCGCCGCGCTCCCTCACCGTCCCACCCCGAGCGGCACATGGATCGTGCACATCGCCGCGAGCACCCCCAGCAGGAGGAGATACTGGAGCATCGCCGTGCGGTCTCCCGCCGCGGGAGCGTCCTTGCCGAAGATCCGGAGGACAGCGACGAGGAGGAGGAGCAGGAGCAGCATCCCCTCGCGCGTCCAGGCCCAGAGAGCCGCCATGGCGAGGGCGGCGCCGATCCTCTGGGGGCGCGCGTCCTCGCCCGGGCTCGCCCGCGAGGAGAGGCAGCGATTCTCCGCGGGACCGCGTTCGTCGAAGCGTGCCGGCGAAGAGGACGATCTTGTCGGGATTGCAGTGGGCGCTTATCCGTCCAGCGCGCGACGTATAAGCCTCGGGCCGCCCTCTAAGCGGTCCTGCTTATTGTCCCTCTCCTGTCGGATAAGCATCTCGATCCCCGCTCTCTCGATCTGCTTATACGCCAGAGGAGCCCCCAGGGGAGCGGACAAATTCAACTTCTGCAACAAGATAGCGTCCCTGGGAAGAGCCGTCCAGGCTCGCCGGATAAAAGTGCTACGAGACCGGCGTCACTGGGATGCTTCTACGTCCGGCGACCGCCCCATTGACGAGGTGCCAGGGTAGGCGTAGGATGGTAAAAGCTCTGAGAACAAAAGACATACGCACTTTTCTACAAATCCAGACGGCTGGCCAGGAGGGCTGACGATAAGCATTCTCGGGGTTTGGACGGTGAAGTAAAACTAGGATGTTGGCCGATGAGGTAGGTTAATCTGTATGTCTGCCGCACTCATAACGTCCCGTAGCTACACCCCTACTCGACATAAGGAGATTCGATGAGAAGAGCTTCGGTCGTCCGCCTGTCTCTGCTTTTGTTCATCCTCGCGTTCGGGGTGATGTCAGCCCCGAGCCAAGCATTTCCATACTGCCCTCCAGATTCTTGCGGGGATTACGCCTTGAGCTGTCAGGAGAATGGTGGCACTCCAAGTGTCTCGTATAACCGAAGCTTGTGCCAGGATGATAACTTCTACCTTAGAAGCTTTGGAGTGGCATACTGTACGTACTCTGGATGGACCGATCAGCAAGGAGTGTGTGCTAGTTACTGAGGCGGCCAACCCGGGCAGTCGAGCGGACGGAAACCGCAAACAGCGCAGTTCCCGCTCGCTCACTGCCATCAACGTTGGCCGTCAAGCCTTCTAACATAGGGAGACCACATTTGGCTTGGGTACTCATTGCTATTCTAGTTGTGATCTTGGCTGGGCTAGCGATGGCGATGCATCGGCGTCGGTCGAATCAGACCCAGCCTGGAAGGACGAGGGCTGAGAGTAGGGAACTTGACGAGCTTAGAAGAGACTTCCGTAACTGTTTCCTTCGAGAAGATCAGCGCGAGCGCTATCTACGCCTCTACCGAGATAAGTACCCTACTGAAGGAGAGGCAGAGATTATCCGGAGAATTCTTTTTGACCATGCAAAAGACAATCGCTGAGACGTGTGTGTGGCCTAGTCCAGCAGGAAGACGCACCGCACAAACAGTGTCGATATTCGATACCCAATTCAAAGACTCTGCTGGTTCCTCAACTCTCCTCTTCGGGGTGTCAGCGAGGAGCGTCCTCCGGAACTCCTGGCCTTGCTGAGGCGTTCGAGGTAGAATTGGAGCAGCCGCTGAAGAGGAGAAGCTGTATATAGATATCGCAACGTATCGGTGGTGCGGCCAACCCCGGCGCGGCTTCCTTGGCGGTCGGCGCTGCGCTTGCCGCCGCCCACCCCAGCACAACGACCCAGAGCAGCTTCACCGGGTCCACTCGGCGGCATCGCTGCACGGTCCGGCCTCATGGGCTAAACGCCATAGCAACGCCGCAGGGAACAGCCTTGACAAGGCCGTACGCAAGGGGTAGATTTATAGGAGCGTCTCCTGTCTGTTCTTGACCATGAGAGCACTCCTGCGAAAAGGGATTCCAAAATGACATCCACCAACTCGCGGTCGTCGGTCGTCGTTGTCCTCACGGTACTTCTCGCTCTCGTGGTTCAACCAGCCTACGGCTATGACGGATGCACGGTTTTGCGCGAGAGTTTCCCAGGGCGGGAGGCCGTCCAGGTGTCATTGGATATCGCATTAGCAGGGGCCTGTTTGCGTCACGATGCATGCTACAGGGTATGTGTAGGATTTCCCGACTTCTGGAGTCACAAGGACACGTGCGATCTTCTGCTCTTCCTCGAGCTCGAAGGTTGGTGCGGTGCCGTTTCCACCGCGCAAGAGCTCGCTGACGTCGGCATCTCCGCGGAACAGTTTTTGGGGCCTTGCGTGCTAGCGATGGGTTTCGCCTACGCCGGCGTGCAGGGTCCGAAAGGGCTGGCAGCGTATACCTCGGATCAAATAGAGGCATGCAATCCTTGCCTCAACGGGCAGCTCGAATTTGATTGTTGGTTGCAAGGTGGCAACTTGGACCTGTTCAACTGCTCGTGCACCTTCGGGCGCTGCGGCGTCAGTCTCGAAACCATCACCAACTGTCAGATGATGGGCGGGTACTGGGAGGATACTCTTTGCCTCTGCTGGGGCGATGGCGCCAGCCCCGTTATTGTGGACCTCGGTAGTAACGGATTCCATCTAGTCGGAGTCGAGGATGGTGTCTCCTTCGACATTGATGGCGACCATGTGAAGGAGCGGATGGGCTGGACAAGACCTGCCTCCGACGATGCCTTCCTGGTGCTCGACCGCAACCGAAACGGGAAGATCGACGATGGTCTCGAGCTGTTCGGCAACGTCGCGGACCAGCCAGCTTCCAAGTCCGCCAACGGGTTCTTGGCGCTAGCCATGTTCGACCGGCCGGAAATGGGGGGCAACGGCGACGGCAAGCTGACGGCCGCGGATCTCATCTTCCCCGAGTTGCGGCTGTGGCTCGACGCCGATCACGACGGAGTTTCAACCCCAGGCGAGCTGTCGTCCTTGGCAGCCCGGAATCTGACGGAGATCGACCTCGACTACAAGGAAGCTCGGCGGAGGGATCCTCAGGGCAACGAGTTCCGCTATCGGGCGCAGGTCGCCTTCGGGGACCACAGGAAGAGTTTCGCCTATGACGTCTTCTTTTCGCAGCCGGTCCCATAGCGGAGGCTCATGCGGAGAGCCGGAGAGCAGCCGCCCAACCCGGCTGCTTCAGTGGACCGAAAAGCTCCGCTTTCCGGCCGCTGAGCAGCAACGCGTTCGGCCACAATTGCTCAAGAGTACGATGATGAGCTTTCTTTCGGTCCCGACGATCCTCGTGGCGAACCCGCATTTTTATGACTACCGCCATTCCTTCAAGTTCGACGCTGACGGCGGAGTCGAAATGGTGGACGGGGCGGGTCAGGCTTTTAACACTTTGGCGAAGGGGCACTACCGCATTGTCGTTCACGATGCCGCGAGCGCTGAGTTTGAATTCCTGGATCTCGTCGAGTTGAATCCATACCAGGAGAAGAAAAAGGTTCGAGACATCGATGCGTTTCGTATACGGGTCACCAAGGAGACCGGTGTTTTCGCGTTCTGCCGGGAAGTCGTTTGGCGAATTCCCGACAAAACCAAATGGCCGTGCATACTGTACCACGCCCGCTACATTTGCTCGGATGACCCGTTGGCGTTTGGCCGCGCGAATCAAGCGCAGAACCTCTATTACATGATTGAACGCCGAGAGCTTATTGAATCAGCAAAGACGTACTACGCGCGGGAAGACTGCCTTGAGCTCACGGTCGAGGAACTGTTGCAGAAGGGAATCACGCCTTTGGGTTTCGAGCACATAGGATATGGCCAGGCGCCGGAAGCTGAGAAAGCCTCGAAGCCCTGGTGGCGCTTTTGGGCATAACCGGCCGAACAAGGCGCTGCATCCGACGGCGGCCGCATTACGGCTTTTCAGAATTCAATGTCTCACCAGCGGCCGCCGCGGGTGAGCTGGGTCGTTGGGCGGAGAAGAGCATCGCCTTCACAGAGGAGACACTCCGATGAACAAAGTGACACCTTTCCTCATGTTCAACGACCAGCTCGAAGCGGCGATCGAGCTCTACACCGCGACGTTTCCGAGCTCCGAAGTACGCAACGTCGCCCGAACGGGCAAGGACGGTCCCATCAGCTCTGCCGAGTTCGTCGTTGGTGGTCAACTCTTCATGGGCTACAACGGAGGTCCGTACTTCACCTTCTCTGAGGGGGTCTCGCTCTACGTGGACTGCGCGGATCAGGATGAAGTGGATGAATACTGGGACAAGCTCGTGAAGGCAGGAGCGAAGCCCACGCAATGCGGTTGGATCAAAGACCCCTTCGGTCTCTCCTGGCAAATTGTCCCGAGACGATTCACCGAGCTGATCCGTGATAGGGACCCCAGGAAGGTGAAGGCTGTGATGGAAGCCATGCTGACGATGGTGAAGCTCGACGTGGCTGAGCTCGAGAGAGCCTACAACGAGGCGTAGTCGTGCTCGGCCAGTCAGATGCCCGAGCTTTCCATGAATGCCGCCCAACAAGGCACTCCAGCCGACGTCACCAAACTTGCTTACGCAAATTTGGCGCCGCGGCTGAGTTTGGGCGTTGGGCGGCACTCGGCACATAATTACGGCAATGTATTCTGCCGTGAGTTGGCGCGCGTGGCGTTTGCTAGCGCGGCCTTTCAGGCCGCCTGGGGATGGATCTTCCGCCTCTGACCCAGGGCGATGCCCTGGGCTGAGGGAGAGCGGCCCCTTCGGGCCTCAAAGCGACCTCGCGCCGGAAACGGGATCCAGCGCTGGAGCTGCCAAATCGCGAAACCATCGCCTGCTTTCCGGGCCGAAGGCCTGGGCTTCCTCAGCCCAGCCCAACGGGCTGGGTTGCGATCGGTCCCCGGCCTCGTCCAAGCCCCACCGGGGCGCGATAACCGACCTTGCAGCCAAGCCGGACGCCGACATACTCATACGCCACC
>JBJMHA010000014.1:0-357238 GCA_045807625.1 Thermoanaerobaculia bacterium
GGGCCTGGGCGGCAACCGAACGCGTCCAGCGTCGGAAATGCGCCTCGAAGCGCTTGGAGAAATCCTGAAATCGAAACCCCATCCCTTCGAGCGGGACTGGGGCATTGGTGGTCTCCTTGGACTTACATCCGTTGGGGCGGGCCTGGGGGACTCTTGGTGCCTCCCGGAAACTCTAAATCCCGCCCTGCCGTAACTTTACGCCGCCAAGGCACCCAAAGGCAAGACCCCTGCGCCAGTCTGACAAAGTAGAATTAAGACGCAGCGGAGAATTCTTTTTCATGGCATTCGTTCCTTTTCAGAGTCCCGGGGGCGAATCCGTCCCGCGAGAGCCTCCCAAGGGGAAGCTACAGGTAGATGCGCAATCCGCTCGGGGAAGGGGACATCGAAAAGGAAGGAAGGAGAGGGCGCGGCGGTCGGTCCCGCCGCGCCTCAGGGCCTGCTCAGCAGAAGATCGGGCAGACGCAGCTCGAGTAGCAGCTCGCGGGCTTGCAGGTGAAAGAGGCGCAGGGACAGCCCGACAGGCATTCCTGCTTCGCGTCGGCGCAGAAGGTGGCCGAGCAGGCGCTCGCCGGACGAGCTCCGGTCATGGCGAGAAGACTGAGCGCGAGGGCACCGGTCAAGGAGAGGATTCTCAATCTCATAGATACCTCCTTCTTGTTGCTACATCCGGGCCTGGCCGGCCGATCCCATGGCGCGGCGCAGCCATTTGCCCTGGACGCCCTTCATCATCTTCTGCATCGTGCGGTACTGCTTGAGCAGGCGGTTGATCTCGGCGACCGAGGTGCCGGAGCCCATGGCGATCCGCTTCTTGCGGCCGCCGTTGAGGACGTCGGGGCGCCGGCGCTCCAGGGGGGTCATCGAGTTGATGATCGCCTCCACCTTCTTCAGACCGCTCTCGTCCACGCTCGCCGAGTCGAGGCCGCGCAGGGGGCCGACCTTGGGGAGCATCTCCAGCACCGAGGCGAGGGGGCCCAGCTTGCGGAGCTGCCGGAGCTGGTCGCGCAGGTCCTCCAGGGTGAACTGCTGGCTGACGATGCGCTTGGCGAGGCGCTCCGTCTCGGCGGCGTCGAGGCCGCGCTCGGCCTTCTCGATCAGCGACAGGACGTCGCCCATGCCGATCATGCGCGAGGACATGCGCTCGGGGTGGAACAGCTCGAGGTCGTCCGCCTTCTCGCCGACGCCCACGAAGCGGATCGGCACCCGGGCCACGGTGCGGATCGACAGCGCCGCGCCGCCGCGGGAGTCGCCGTCGAGCTTGGTGAGGATGGCGCCGGTCAGCGGCAGCACCTGGGCGAACTGCTCGGCGCTCTTCACCGCGTCCTGGCCGGTCATCGAGTCGGCCACGAAGAGGACCTCGTGCGGCTGGATGCGATCGGCCAGCCGGCGGATCTCCTCCATCAGGGCGGTGTCGACGTGGAGGCGGCCGGCGGTGTCCATGATCACCACGTCGTGACCGCGCTGGCGGGCGACGTCGAGAGCGCGGGCGCCGAGGCGGATCACGTCCTCCCCAGGCTCGGGCTCCAGCACCGGCACCTCGACCCCCTTGCCGACCTGCTTGAGCTGCTCGACGGCGGCGGCGCGCTGAAGGTCGCCCGCCACCAGCAGCGGGTGCTTGCCGTGCTTCTTGAGGCGCTTGGCGAGCTTGCCGGCGGTGGTCGTCTTGCCCGAGCCCTGGAGGCCGCAGAGCATAATGACCGCCGGCCGGCCGTCGAGGCGGAGGTCGGTCCCCTCCTCGCCCAGGAGCGACGTCAGCTCGTCGCGGACGATCTTGACCACCTGCTGGGCCGGGGTGAGGCTCTCCAGGACCTCCTGGCCGAGGGCGCGCTCGCGCACCCGGTCGATGAAAGGCTTGACCACCCGGAAGTGGACGTCGGCCTCGAGCAACGCCATGCGGATCTGGCGCAGCGCCGCGTCGAGCGCCTCGGGGGTGACCTTGCCCTCGCCCTTGAGCTGGCGGAAGACGTCCTGGAGCTTATCTTGCAAACCGTCGAACATGGGAAAAAACCTCTCTGGTGCGTGCCGGCCCCGCCGGAGATTCTGGGGACAGGGATGGTACCACGGAGAGGAAGAGGGGCCGCCTTCCCGCATGGACCGGTCGTTCTCCCTCGATATACTGGCCCGCCTATGGAACGAAGAGCCAAGATCATGGCGACCCTGGGGCCGGTGAGCCGCGATGAGACGGTGCTGCGGGGGCTCGTCCGCGCCGGGGTCGACCTGTTTCGCTTGAACCTCTCTCACGGCACGCAGGAGCAGCACCGCGAGACCCTGCGCCGCGTCCGCAAGGTCGCCGCCGAGGAGAGGTGTCACGTGCCGGTGGTCCTCGACCTCATGGGCCCCCGCTACCGCCTGGGCCTGATCCCCGACGAGCCGCGCATGCTCAAACCCAACCAGGAGGTCGTGCTGGGGCGGGAGGAGCAGCACCCGGACCTGCCCGTCGATCCGGAGATCCTGGAGCACCTGCAGCCCGCGGAGCGGGTGCTCATCGACAGCGGCCTGATCGAGCTGCGAGTCGAGGCCAAGCAGGGGGACCGCGTCCGGGCCCGGGTCGTCAACGGCGGCCCGATCAAGACCCGCAAGGGGATCAACCTGCCGGACACCGACCTGCCATTCGAGATCTCCGAGAAGGACCGCTCCGACATCGCCTTCGCCGTGGCCGAGGAGGCGGACTACCTGGCCGCGAGCTACGTCGGCGAGGGGGCGCACGTCGAGGCCATCCGCGAGGTGGTCTCCGAGGCGGGCGGCCGCATCCCCATCATCGCCAAGATCGAGCGCAAGACGGCGATCGAGAAGCTGGACGAGATCACCGTGGCCGCGGACGGCCTGATGGTGGCCCGCGGCGACCTCGGCGTCGAGGTGCCGCTCTACACCGTCCCCGTGCTGCAGAAGAAGATCGTCGCCGCCGGCCGCCTCTCCGGCAAGCCGGTGATCGTGGCCACCCAGATGCTCGAATCGATGGTCGAGCAGCCGCGCCCCACCCGCGCCGAGGCGACCGACGTGGCCAACGCCGTGTTCGACGGCGCCGACGTCCTGATGCTCTCGGGAGAGACCGCGGCGGGCAAATACCCGGTCCTGGTGGTCGAGACCATGGCCCAGATCATCAAGGAGGCCGAGGACTACGTCCGCCAGAGCAACGAGCCGCCCAAGCTCCAGCCGCTGGGGCCCGTCCACGCCCGGCGCACCTACGCGCTCGACCCTGTCGATCCCCCGGTGCCCGGTGCCGAGCCCTCGCTCGACGTCACCGACATCATCTCCGCCGCCGCGGTCTATGCCGCCGGGCAGATCGGCGTCCGCCGCATCGTGGCCTTCAGCCAGAGCGGCTTCACCGCCCGCCTGGTGGCCCGCTACCGGCCGCCGGCGCCGATCATGGCCTTCACCCCCGACGCGCGGGTGGCGCGCCAGATCCAACTGATCTGGGGCGTGCGCCCCTTCGTCGCCGAGTTCCAGGTCGGGAGCCTGGAGGACATCGTCAACGTGGTCGAGCGCGAGCTCCTGGCGGCGAAGCTGGTGGTGCCGGGCGACCGCATCATCATCCTCATGGGGCACCCCGTGCGCGAGCGCCCCCTGGCCAATCTGCTGCGGGTCCATCGCATCCGGCCTCTAGGAGGAACGTAGGGCTTTGATCCCCCTTCGGGACGACACCCGCCGCACCGGCACGCCCGTGGTCAACATCCTGTTGATCGCGCTGAACGCCGTCTTCTTCTTCTACGAGCTGTCGCTGGGGCCGCGGCTCAACGCCTTCGTGATGTCGGCCGCCTTCGTGCCGGCGAAGCTGACGGCGGGCGGGCTCGGTTTCCACGACCTGAAGCCGGGGCTGGAGAGCGCCCTCCTCTCGATGTTCCTCCACGGCGGCTGGGCGCACTTCCTGGGCAACATGCTCTTCCTCTGGATCTTCGGCGACAACGTGGAGGACCGGCTCGGACACGTCCGCTACCTGATCTTCTATCTCCTCGCCGGCTATGCCGCCACTTTCGCGCATCTCTGGTTCAACCCCCATTCGGCGATGCCGGCGATCGGCGCCAGCGGGGCCATCTCGGGCGTGCTCGGCGCCTACCTCTTCCTCCATCCACAGGCGCGCATCCAGACGCTGATCTTCTTCGGCTTCTTCGCCCGCTTCACGCTGGTGCCGGCGTGGGTCTTCCTGCCGTTCTGGTTCCTGATCCAGCTCATCTCGGGGGTCGCCTCGCTCGGGGTGCCCAACGCGCAGCAGGGCGGCGGGGTAGCCTTCTTCGCCCACATCGGCGGCTTCGTGGCCGGGCCCATCCTGCTCTTCCTGCTGGGGGGAGCCCGGCGGCCCCAGCGGCGGCTGGAGTCCCCGTTTTGAGGAAAAATTGAGACGGCGGATCGTGAGGCTCCTCCTCCTGGCGCTGGTGCTGGGAGCGGTGGACGCGTTCTGGATCGAGCCCCGTCTCCTCCTCTTCCGGGAGGACGTGCGGATCGACCTCCCCGCCCCGCGGATGCGGATCGCCCACCTCTCGGACCTCCACATCCGGGGGGACCAGCGGCACCTCCACCGCCTGCTCCGCGAGGTGGCCGAGGCCCGGCCGGACATCGTCGTGATCAGCGGCGATCTCATCCACGACGTGCCGGAAGCGAAGGCCTACGCGAGGACCTCCGCCGCCGTGGCGGCGCTGGTGGCGGGCCTGCGCCGGGTGGCGCCGGTCTACGCCGTCCAAGGGCACAGCGAGCACCAGGGGAACCTGGTCGGGCTCCTGCAGGGCGCCGGCCTCGAATGGCTGTCCAACGAGGGTCGCCGGATCGGGCCGGACGGGAGCTACCTGCTCGTCGGCCTGAACACGCAGGTCGGGGACGATCATCTCGCCTGGCGATGGCCCTCCCCCTTCCGGCCGGTGACGGTGGACGGGGTCCGGCTCTACGGCGCGACCCGGGAGAAGCCCTACCGGAACTTCTACAGCCACTATGATCCCGCTCCCGCCGGTCTGGCCGACACCGGGGGGCCGCTCTCCTGGAGCGGTTACGAGATGACCTGCGAGGCGCGGATCGACGACGAGAAGACCGGCGTCGGCATCTCCCTCCACAGCCGCTCCGTGGTGGGCGAGGACCGGATGATCGAGCTCAGCCGGGACCTGTCCCCCTGGAGCCAGCGGGGGAGCTTCGGCCTCTTCGAGCACGGCTCGGCGCTGGTCGGAAGGAACGAGACCGGCGTGAGCCCGAAGTCTGGGCTCTGGTATCACCTGAAGGCGCGGACCGAGATCGAGCCCGGCAGGGTGATTGCGCGGGCCAAGGTCTGGCGTGCCGGCCGGCCCGAGCCGCCGCGCTGGCAGGCCGAAGGCGAGGACCGCTCCCTCACCCGGGTCACGCAGGGAACGGTGGGACTCTGGGCGTCGGGGGGAGGGACGGTGGCCTATCGCAATCTCAAGGTGGTGGACCACTCCGGCAAAATCCTGCTCGACGAGCCGCTCGTCCTCGCTCCCGGAGCCCGCAGGCCGACGGGGTTCCGGGAGGGGACGCGGGGCTCCCGCCTGGAGATGGCCTTCGCCCGCAGCCCCCAGGTCCCACCGGGGACGCCGGTGATCGTCCTCTCCCACATGGCGGACGTGGTGCGCGAGGCCTCGCGGAGAGGGATCCCGGTCGTCCTCGCCGGCCACACCCACGGCGGCCAGGTCCGCATCCCCTTCTTCGGAGCCCTGATTACCCGCTCCAGCCTCGGAGCCTTCTATGACCGGGGACGCTTCGAATTCGCCGCCCCGAACGACCGGGACCTGACGACGCTCTACATCAATCCGGGGGTCGGGATGTCGGTGATTCCGGCCCGATTCGACTGCCCGCCGCGGTGGGCGGTGGTGGAGGTGGGACGATAGCTCCTTTCATGTGTATAATGATGTGTATGAAGAGGAGCCCTCATGAGGACAAACATCGTTCTGGATGATGAGCTCGTCGCAGAGGCGGCTCGATTGACCGGCATCACGACCAAGAAGGACCTCGTTCACGAAGCGTTGCGGGTGTTGATCGCGACGCGCAGGCGTAAGAGTCTCCTGGATCTCGAAGGCAAAATTCAGTTCGCCCCGGGCTATGACTACAAGGCCCTCCGGGAAGGCCGGCGTTGATCGTTCTGGATTCCTCAGTCCTGATCGGCTTCTTTCGAGGCCATCAATCGTCCGCCATCGCGCGATTCAAGGACCTGGAAGGGGAGGGTGTTCCGTTCCTGCTTCCCGCCCTGTGCTATCAGGAGGTACTCCAGGGAGCACGGGATGAGAAGGAATGGAAGCTTCTCGACGATTACCTGGGATCTCAGGATCTTCTCGTTTCCTTCAACCCCATGTCGACCCACCGGGCAGCGGCGCGGATCTACTTCGATTGTCGCCGTAAGGGGCTGACCATCCGGAGCTCCGCGGATTGCTTCCTCGCCCAACTCGTCCTGGAGGCGGACGGAACGCTTCTCCACGACGATGGCGATTTCGAATCCATCGCGAAGATTCGGCCTCTCAAGACTTTACGGAAATAGCGGGAACGCCCTTCCCGCCTCAGCGGCAGCGAATGGGCGAGATCGATCTCGTCTGTCGGAAGCTTCCAACGGCATATCCAAGCTTCTGACGGCCTATCAGAGCTTCCAATGGCCTGTCGGAACCTTCCGACGGGCTATCAGAGCTTCCAATGGCGTATCAGAGCTTCCGACGGCCCATTAGAACCTTCCGACGGCTTATCAGAGCTTCCGATGGCCTGTCAGAAGCTTGGATGGCCCATTCGAAGGTTCCGACGGGCTGTCAGAAGCTTGAATACGCTGTCGGAACCTTCCAATAGGCTGTCGGAAGCTCTGATACGCCATTTGAAGCTCTGATACGCCGTCGGAAGCTTCGAATGGGCTGTCGGAAGCTTGGATAGGCTGTCGGAAGGTTCCGACAGGCTATTTCACCTCACCCCGCAGGATGAGCTTCCCGAAGCGCACGAAGTACTCGACGCCGGAGTAGACCGTCACCGCCAGGGTCACCCAGAGAGAGATCGGGGCCAGGTGGCGGAATTCGCCGAGCTGGTTGTAGATGATCAGCAGGGCGATCGAGACGATCTGGACGATCGTCTTGACCTTGCCCGAGAAGCCGGCCGGGATCACCAGGTGCTCGGCCGCCGCGAAGCTGCGCAGCGAGGTCACCGCGAACTCGCGGGCGATGATCACCACCACGATCCAGGCCGGCACCACCGTGTGGCCGCTGCTGTGGTCCATCTCGACCAGGGAGATGAAGGCCGCCGAGATCAGGATCTTGTCCGCCGCCGGATCGAGCAGCGTCCCCAGGCGGGTGACCTCCTGGCGCCGGCGGGCCAAGTAGCCGTCGAAGAAGTCCATCACCGCGGCGAGCAGGAAGAGGCCGAGGCCCCACCACTCCTTCCCCTCGAACTTGGTCAGCAGCACCACCACGAGCGGCGGCACCAGCAGGATGCGGAAGATCGAGAGCAGGTTCGGGAGGTTGAGCATCGACTTGGGCGAAGACCGGCGTCCGCCGGAGAAGACCGGCGTCCGCCGGAGGGGGCATTCTACATGCCCCTCGCGCGAACGCAGCAGATGGAGCTTACTTCGAGCCGCCCAGGGCGGTCGTCAGGACGAGACGGTTGTTGGGTCCGCGGATCAGATAGGGCTTGCGGTGGTTGCCGGGGAGCAGGACCGAGGCGGCGGCGGGGAGGCTGAGCTCGGCGCCGCGCCAGAGGGAGAGGACCCGCCTCACGTAGTCGCGGGTCTCCGCGAAGGGGGGGATGCCGCGGTGCTTCTCCACCGCGCCGGGGCCGGCGTTGTAGGCGGCGATTGCCAGCTCCACCTTGCCGGCGAAGTGGTCGAGCATCTGGCGGAGGTACATCGTGCCGCCCTTGATGTTCTGGTCCGGATCGTAGGGGTCGTGGATGTTGAGCTCGCTCGCCGTGTCCGGCATGAGCTGCATCAGGCCGATCGCCCCCTTGTTCGACACCGCCTTGACGTTGTAGCCGGACTCGGCCTGGATCAACGCCCGCACCAGCTTGGGATCGAGGTTCTGGGCATCGCTGTGGCGCGCGATCATCGGCTCGAGCCCCTCGTCCGGCAGGGGGGCGAGCTTCGCCGACAGCCGGCGCGCGCGCTGGGCGAGGTTCTCGTTCAGGATGACGATGCGGCCGCTCGCTCCGACGACGATCTTCACGTCTCCCTTCGCGGCTAGCGCGAGCGCGGGATACGACGCGAGGACCATCCAGGCAAGGGCACGGATGCCCGTTCTCATCACGACAGACCCTTCGAAAAAGGCGCCGCGATCCTGATGCTAGCGATCGAGCTGGGTTACAACTGGGGTCTATCTTATTCAGGTAGAAGAATATTGCAAGCCCCCTCCCAGGCCCTCACCTCCCCAGCCCTCCACCCGCCCCACCGGGGAGAGGAGGGAGAAAGACAACAAACTCTTTTGTCCTTGAGCCCCCTCTCTCCCCGGTGGGGCGGGTGGAGGGCTGGGAGAGGAGGGGGTTGGGGGAGTGAGGGGCCTACCGCGCGAGCTGCTCGCGCACCGCCTGCTCGACGGCGGCGAGGGCGTCGGGGAGCTTCTCGGGCTCCTTGCCGCCGGCCTGGGCGAAGTCGGGACGGCCGCCGCCCCCACCGCCGACAATGGCGGAGAGCTTCTTGACCAGGTCGCCCGCCTTGACGCGCGCGGTCAGATCCTTGCTCACGGCGGCGACCAGGCTGACGTTGCCGTCGCTGCGGGTGCCGATCACCACCACTCCGGAGCCGAGCTTGGAGCGCAGGGTGTCGGCCATGTCGCGCAGCTCGTTGGCCGGCGCGGGCGGCACCTCCCGGGCCAGCACTCGGATGCCGTCGACCAGCAGCTCCTCGTCCGAGGGGGAGACCGCCCCCGAGACGAGTTGCATGCGCAGCTTCCGCATCTCGGACTCCAGCTCGTTCTGCCGCTGGCGGAGCTGGTCGGCCTTCTGGAGCTGCTGCTCGTAGTCCCCGGAGCGGATGCCGAGCCGCGTCACCAGCTCGCCATAGGCCGCCCGCTGGCCGCGGACCTCGTCGAGAGCGTAACCGCCGGTCACCGCCTCGATGCGGCGCACCCCCGAGGCGACGCCGCGCTCGGACTCGATCAGGAAGAGCCCGATCTCCCCGGTGTTGCGCACGTGGCAGCCGCCGCACAGCTCCAGGCTGAAGCCGGGGACGTTCACCGTGCGCACCCGCTCGCCGTACTTCTCGCCGAACAGGGCCATGGCGCCGGCGGCGATCGCCTCCTGGTAGCTGCGCCAGACGAATTCGGTGGAAACGGCCCGGCGGACCCACTCGTTCACCAGGTCCTCGGTCTGCTCCCACTCCTGGCGGAACATGCCCCGGTGATAGGTGAAGTCGAAGCGCAGGCGGTCCGGCGCCACCAGCGATCCGGCCTGGCGCACGCTCTTGCCCAGCACCTGGCGCAGCGCCGCGTGCAGCAGGTGGGTGGACGTGTGATTGCGCTGGATGGCGAGCCGCCGCTCGTGGTCCACCCGCAGCAGCACCTTGGTGTGGCGGGCGAGGCTCCCCTCCTCCACCTCCACGAAATGGAAGAAGACGCCCCCCTGGTCCTTCTGGGTGTCCACCACCCGGGCGCGCCCCCCCTCCCAGAGCATCTCGCCGGTGTCCCCCACCTCGCCGCCCGACTCGGCGTAGAAGACCGTCTGGTCGAGGATGACCACCCCCACCTGTCCGGTCTGCAGGATGGAGACGCGCACCGGCGCCCCCTCGCGCCAAGTGGCGAGCCGCACCACCTCGGCGGGGGTGTCGGTCAGCTCCGTGCGCTCGTACCCCTCGAAGCGGGTCTCGGTCAGCTCGGCGTGGCCGCGCAGCACCTCGCGCAGGGCGGAGAGGCGGTTCTGCGCCTCGGCCGTGGCCTTGCGCGACTGCTCGCGCTGGGCTTCGAGCGACTCCTTGAAGCCCGGCTCGTCGATCTGGAAGCGCTCCTCCTCGGCGATCTCGCGGATCACCTCCAGGGGCAGGCCGTAGGTGTCGTAGAGGCGGAAGACCATCGGGCCCGGCAGGGTCGTCAGCCCCTGCGGGCGGAGCCGCTCGATCTCCTCCTGCACCTGGCGGGCGCCGTTGGCCACCGTCGAGAGGAACTTCTCCTCCTCGGCCTTGATGGTGGCCATCGAGGCCTGGCGCGTCGCCGCCAGCTCCAGGTAGGCGCCGCCCATCACCTCCCCCAGCACCGGCACCAGCTTGAAGAGGAACGGCTCCTCGAAGCCGAGGCGCATGCCGTGGCGCACCGCCCGGCGGAGGATGCGGCGCAGCACGTAGCCGCGCCCCTCGTTGCCGGGGATCACGCCGTCGGCGAGCAGGAAGGAGACCGCCCGCAGGTGGTCGGCGATCACCCGCATGGAGACGTCCTTCTCCGCGTCCGCCCCATACTTCGCATGGGCGAGGTCGGCCGCGGCGGCGAGGATCGGCTGGAAGAGGTCGGTGTCGTAGCTCGAGAGCACCCCTTCGAGCACGGAGGTGATCCGCTCGAGACCCATGCCGGTGTCGATCGACGGCTTGGGGAGCGGGGTCAGGGTCCCCGCCGTGTCGCGGTCGTACTGCATGAAGACCAGGTTCCAGATCTCCATGTAGCGGCCGGAGTCGGTCCCCTCCTCCCAGCCGACCTCGGGGAGGTCGGGCTGGAGGTCGACGAAGATCTCGCTGCACGGGCCGCAGGGGCCCGTCTCGCCCATCGCCCAGAAGTTGTCCTTCTCGCCGCAGCGGTGGACCCGCTCCGGCGGCAGGCTCGACAGCTTCCCCCAGAGGTCGAAGGCGTCGTCGTCCTTCTCGTAGACGGTGGCGAACAGCCGGTTGGCGGGGAGGCCCCAGACCCGGGTCACCAGATCCCAGCCGAAGCGGATGGCGTCCTCCTTGAAGTAGTCGCCGAAGGAGAAGTTGCCCAGCATCTCGAAGAAAGTGTGGTGGCGCGGGCTCGGCCCCACGTTCTCGAGATCGTTGTGCTTGCCGGAGACACGCATGACCTTCTGCACCGAGGCCGCCCGCGGCGACTCCGGCTTCTGCGCGCCGAGGAAGTAGTCCTTGAACTGGACCATGCCGGCGTTGGTGAACAGCAGGGTCGCGTCCCCCTGCGGAACCAGGGGCGAGCTGGGCACCACGCGGTGCCCGCGCTCCCGGAAGAATTCGAGAAAGCCTGAACGAATGTCTATACTCTTCATAAGCTCTTCATAAAGCGGCGGCTCTTCATGATCCGTCGTCGATTCCGAGGTCGTCCAATTCGCCGTTCAAAACGGCAACGATAGCACGGCGGGAAAACCCCTTGCGCTCCAGATGGCGGGCGAGGGCCCGGGGGTCCACGCCCCCCTTGAGGCGCCAGCGGTCGGCGGTCTCGCGGGCGGCGGGGAGGTCGTCCTCCGGGGTGAGCTCGGCGAGGGCCGCGTCGATCGCCTCCTCGGGCGCCCCGCGCTTGAGGAGCTCCGCCCGCAGCCGCGCCCGCCCTTCGCTCGTCCGCTCCTGACGGTGCTCCACGAACACCCGCGCCGTGGCGCGGTCGTCGAGGTACTTCTGCTCCGTCAACCGGTCGAGGGTCGCGGCGATCTCCTCCGGGGGGTACCCGCGCTGCGCGAGCTTCACCTCCAGCTCGCGCCGGAAGTGGGCGCGGGTGGCGAGGAGCTGGAGGGCTTTCTGGTAGCAGGTGGGGGGCATCGGACCGCCGTCCCCCGGAAGATAGCACCTCCCACTACAAGTCGAGCGCCCTCACCATCTCGGCCATGCGGGCGGTCTTCAGCTTCCTCATCCCCCGCGGCGGGATGCCGAGCTCCTTGCGGAAGGCCGCCGTGAAGTGGCTGTGGCTCGAAAAGCCGAGCCCGAGCGCCAGATCGCTGAGGTCGACCTCCCCCTCGGCCATGGTCTCCATCGCCTCCCGCACGCGCAGCCGGTTGAGGTAGCGGTGGATCGGCACGCCGATCCGCTCCTGGAAGGTCCGGCAGAGGTGATAGGGGGAGACGTAGAGCGAGCGGGCGATGTCGTCCAGTTGCAGCCGCTCGCGGAACCTCTGCTGCAGGAGGGCCTTGACGTCCTCGGCGTAGCACCGGCGGGCCCGGGCCGGGTCGCGGCGGCCGGAGGCGGGCTCCTGGACTTGGCGAGTCCCCTTCACGGCCCCGGCCAACACCCTGAGGACGATCTCCTCGACCGCCATGAGATCCGGAGGCGGCCCGGCCTGGAGCCGGCGGACCAGCAGCCGCTGGAGCAGGCAGGCCCCGAAAAGGCCGTGGACGTACGGGCGCAGGAACAGGGCCCGCGGGCGCTCCGCCGCCTCCGGGTCCTGCCCGGCCAGCAGCTCGAGCAGCGCTTCCCGGTGGATGCCGATGAAGCTCCCCCGGTCGCAATGGCCGAAGGGGTGCTCGGAGCGAAAGGGATCTCCCGGATTGTGGAATAAGACCGAGGTGGCGTCGATCACCGCGGATTGCCCTTGGGCGTGGAGGACGAAGGCCCCCGAATGGACGAAGCTGACGACGTGCCAGAGCGGGCTGCGCTCTTCGGACAGCCCCCGTTTGCCGGCGGCGCAGTCCCAGAGGGCGACGCCGAGGCGCGGGCCTTGGAACAGCCAGTCGATGGTGGCGCCGGGAAGGCCTCCGGCCGGAGCGCCTGGAGGGCTCGCGGGCTGGAGGAGGGAAGGGTCGTGCGGATATGCCATGATGCACTATATTCATCATCAACCTCCAAGCGCAAGCCCTCCTCTCGTTTTTGATGCTCCTTGATCTGCGAAACTTTCTGTCTCACTGCACGTAGATCTAAGAGATGATGATCCCGGCTCTCCGGATATGCTATAATGGCAATAGTTAGCGAGGTGCGAGAGTGGCGAATCATCTGAGCGAGGAGGAGATCGGGCGGTTCCTCGACGCCCGTCTCGATTCGGCCGATCAGCAGCGGGTGATCCGGCACCTCCTGGGCGGTTGCGGGACCTGCAGCCGCAGGCTCGTCGAGCACGCTCCGGACCGGCTCCTCGACCAGGCCGCGGAGGGGCGGTCCGGGAGAGCCGGGCGGAGATCCGCCCGTACCCACGCCGCCGCCGCGGCCCTGCGGCGGGAGGACCGCCTGCGGACGGGCGAGGCGAGGCTGGCGCGCAGCCTCGAGCTGCTGCGCGCGAGCCCTCAGGGCTACGACGGCCTCTCCCTCCGGCAGGTCCGGACGCTGTATGGCCCGCCGCTGGTGGAGGCCCTGCTGCAACGCGGCTTCGAGCTCCGCTACACCCAGCCCCGGGGGATGCGTTGGCTGGCCTACAACGCGGTCAAGGCGGCGGAGGAGCTGCGGCCGGAAGAGCACGCGCCGGAGCTCATCCTCGACCTTCGGGCCCGCGCCTGGGCCGGGCTGGCCAACGCCTACAAAGTCAACGAGGAGTACGGGGAGGCCGAGGCGGCCTTCGCGTGCGCCCGCGACCTCCTGCGCCGCGGCAGCGGCGATCCGCACCTCCTCGCCGGCGTCGCCCTTCTCGAGGCCTCCCTGATGAGCTCGCAACGCCGGCTGCGCGCGGCCCGGGAGCTGCTCGACGGCGCCCACCGGCTCTACCTCAAGCTGGGGGACCGGCATCTGGCGGGACAGGCGTTGCTCTCCAAGGGGCTGACCACGGAGCACGACGGCACCTACCCCGAGGGGGTCGCGCTCTTCCGCAAGGGCTTCACCCTCCTCGACCCTGGCCGCGACCCGCAGCTTGCCGCCGTCGGCCAGCAGGGCATGATCACGGCGCTGGTGGGCGCCGGCGAGTATCACGAGGCCGGACGGCTGCTGCTGCGGAGCGATCTCCGGCAGCGGCTCGCCGACGTGCCGAACGTGCGCTGGGTGGAGGCGAGGCTGCTGGCCGGCCTCGGCCACCTGGAGAAGGCCGGGAGCGCCCTGGCGGCGGTGCGGGAAGAGCTCCTGGAGCGGGAGCGGCCGGTCTCCGCCGCCCTCGCGGGCCTGGACCTGCTCCCCATCCTGCTCCAGCAGGGGAGGCTCGGCCAGGTGCGGCGGACCGCGCACGAGATCTACGGTGTCCTGCGGGATCTGGGCATCCACCGGGACGCGGCCAAGGTCCAGCCCTACCTGCAGTGAGCGCCGTCAGGCCGACTTGACCCGCGGCTCCGAGAGCTCGTCCTCCCTCTCCGGGAGCAGGCCCAGGCGGGCGAGCACCCGCGTCACCCGCTGCTCGAATTCGGCGTCGGAGATCTCGGCCTCCTCCACCGCCGGCCCCTCTCCCAGGGCGCGATTCAGATCGCCGAGCAGGGAGTCGCCGCTCGCGGCGGACGCCGCGCCGGCCCGCGGGTAGGCCATGTGGAAGAATTCCGCCCAGTCGATCCCCAGGGCGTCGGCGATCATCAGGACGTGGCGGACGTGCAAGGTCACGTCCCCCTTGAGGACCTTGTGGAAGATCGAGGTCCCCACCCCCATCTGCTGCTCAATGGACCGGACCGAACGCCGCTTCGACTTCGCCAGGGTCTTGAGCATCCCCGCGAGCCGTAGCGCCTCCTCGGTATATCTGTCCCTCATACTGAAGACTATACAGCATCCAGCCGGAAATGCTGCTGTTTTTGCAGCAAGACTCCGGCTAGTTCTGATCGATCTCGAAGGACAGGTCGCCGCCGCCCAGAGAGAAGTCGCTCTCGCCCGGGATCTGGATCGACTCCTCCATCTGGTCGCGCGAGATGTCGGCGGTGAACTGCACGCCCTGGATCTTGAGCCGGAACTCGTCCGGGTTGGTGGCGCGCTTGAGCGCCTCGTCGAGCGTGATCAGGCCGCTCTTGTAGAGCTGGAAGAGCGACTGGTCGAACGTCTGCATCCCGTACTGGCTGGTGCCGAGGGCGATCTGCTCGCGGATGTACTTCGTCTTCTCCTTGTTCTCGATGCACTCGCGGATATAGGCGGTCGAGATCAGCACCTCGGCGGCGGGCACGCGGCCCATGCCGTCGGCGCGCGGCACCAGGCGCAGCGAGAGCACCGACTTCAGCACCTGCGAGAGCTGGATGCGGATCTGCTTCTGGTGGTGCGGCGGGAAGACGGAGATGATGCGGTTGACCGTCTCCGTGGCGTCCAGGGTGTGCAGGGTCGAAAAGACGAGGTGGCCGGTCTCGGCCGCCAGCAGGGCGGTCTCGATCGTCTCGTAGTCGCGCATCTCGCCCACCAGCAGGACGTCGGGGTCCTGGCGGAGGGCGGCGCGCAGGGCGCCCGCGAAGGAGTGGGTGTCGACGTCGATCTCGCGCTGGTTGACGATCGACTTCTTGTCGCGGTGGAGGAACTCGATCGGGTCCTCGATCGTGATCACGTGCTCGGTGCGGGTCGAGTTGATGTAGTCGAGCATCGCCGCCAGGGTGGTCGACTTGCCGGAGCCGGTGGTGCCGGTGCAGAGGATCAGGCCGCGCCGCTCCTCGCAGATGCGCTCCAGCACCGGCGGCAGCATCAGCTCGCGGATGCTCTGGATGCGCGCCGGGATGACGCGCAGCACCAGCCCCACCGCGCCGCGCTGCTGGAAGACGTTGCAGCGGAAGCGGCCGAGCCCGGGCACCGAGTAGGCGATGTCGAGCTCGAGCTCCTCCTTGAAGCGCTGCTTCTGGCGGGCGTTCATCATCGAGAACGCCATCGCGATGGTGTCCTCCTGCATCAGGCGCTTCAGCTCGCCCAGGGGGAGAAGGTCGCCGTCGACCCGGATCACCGGGTGGCTCCCGACCTTGAGGTGGAGGTCGGAGGCCTTCCGCTCCACCGCGATCTTCAAGAGGTCGTTGATGTTCATCGTCGAGAGCCTCCTCCGGCGGACGGGCCGGACGTCAAACCGTCTGGGACGCGCCGGCGACGCCGGCCTGGACGCGCGCGTGGACCGGGTGCAGCCAGCCGTGGCGGTCCGCGATCTCGCCGGTGAAGATCCCCTGGAGCTCGGCCATCAGGCGGCGGGTGACCTCGCCCGGGCAGCCGTGGCCCACGGGGTTCCTGTCCACCGAGCGGATCGGCGTGATCTCGGCCGCGGTGCCGGTCATGAACAGCTCGTCGCAGGTGTAGAGCTGGCCGCGCGGGATCTGCTCCTCGCGCACCGGGATGCCGAGGTCGCGCGCCAGCTTGATCACCGAGTCGCGGGTGATCCCCTGCAGCACTGAGGCGGCGAGCGGCGGCGTCAGCAG
This sequence comes from Thermoanaerobaculia bacterium, assembly GCA_045807625.1. Lineage (GTDB taxonomy): Bacteria > Acidobacteriota > Thermoanaerobaculia > Multivoradales > UBA5704 > DATARR01. The sequence continues at coordinate 16,045 of JBJMHA010000014.1, forward strand.
CACACCGTCCTGCACCATGAAGAGGTTCTCGCCCGACCCCTCGCTGATGAAGCCGCGGGCGTCGAGCGCGATCCCCTCGGCATAGCCGTTGGTGACCGCCTCGATCTTGATGAGCTGGCCGTTCAGGTAGTTGCCGGTCGCCTTGGCCACCGCCGGCATCGAGTCGGCCGCGATGCGCCGCCAGGAGGAGACGCAGACGTCGACCCCCTTGTCGGCCTCCTCGCCCAGGTACTTCCCCCAGGGCCAGCAGGCGATGAACACCTCGACCGGGTTGTGCAGCGGGTTGACGCCGATGGTGTTGCCGAAGCCGCGGAAGGCAATGGGGCGGATGTAGCAGGCCTCCAGCTCGTTGGCCCGGATGGTCTCGCAGATCGCGTCGATCAGCTCCTCGGTGGTGAAGGTGAGCGACATGCGGTAGACCTTGGCCGAGTTCTCCAGCCGGCGGACGTGCTCGGGGAGGCGGAACACCGCCGACCCCTGCCGGGTGTTGTAGCAGCGGATGCCCTCGAAGACGCCGGAGCCGTAATGGAGGGCGTGGCTCAGCACGTGGACGTTGGCGTCCTTGAAATCGATGAGCTGGCCGTTCTTCCAGATCCAGCGGACACCGGCGAAGGGGTTGGACACGGAGGACCTCCTTTTAGCGTCTACACGACGGAGCCAAGATGCTAGCCCGAACGGCCGGAGCGGTCAATCAACGGAGCAGGAGAAAGGCGGCGCCGACGACGGCGGCGGTCTCCAGCCGGAGGGTCCGCTCGCCCAGCCCCACGGGGCGCCAGCCGGCGGTGAGGAGCTCCCGCCGCTCGGCCGGGTCGAGCCCCCCCTCGGGGCCGACCAGGAGGGCGCCGGACCCGCCCCCCGCCCCAGGGCGGCCACGCAGGGCCGCCCCTACATCCTGCTGATCCGCCTCGGTATCCAGGAACCAGCGGGCCTCCGGACCGGCCAGCCCGACCACCTCGCTCCAGGCGTGGGGGCCGGTGATCTCGGGGAGCCGCGAGCGGTGGCACTGCTCGACCGCCGCCGCCGCCACCCGGCGCAGGCGGTCGAAGGTGATCGTCCCCAACTCGCGCGGCGCCCGCGCCATGTTGGCGAAGCGGAAGGCGAAGACCCCCACCTCGGTCCCCTTCTCGACCAGCCAGGACGCCCGCTCCGGCCGGCAGGTGGGGACGATCAGCTCCAGCCGGAGGGCCGGCTCGCGGTCCGGCGCGGGGTCCCCCAGCGCCACCGTGGCCGACGTGCGGTCCACCCGCTCCACCGTCCCCCACCGCGCCTTCCCCCGGCCGTCCACCACCCGCATCGTCTCCCCCACCGCCACCCGCCGCGCCCGGAAGAGGTGCTGATAGGCCTCCCCCTCGACGCGGGTGGAGGGGAGGTCGAAGCCGGCGGGGTCGATGAGCAGGGTGATCATGGCGGGGTATTGTACGGCCCCTCCGACCGCAGCCAGACCTCGAAGCTCGCCCCCTCCTCGGAGCCGGCCAGCCGGAGGTCGCCGCCCATCCGGCGGGCGAGGCGGAGGCTGAGGGCGAGCCCCAGACCCACCCCCGGCGCCGAGCCCGCGGCCCGGGCTGCCGAGCGGTGGAAGCTGCGGAAGATCCGCCGCCGCTCACGGGGCTCGATGCCGGGGCCGTGGTCGTGGAGCCGCAGGACCACCCGGCGCCCCCGCGCGGCCGCCGTGAGCTGGAGAGCCTGCTGGGCCGGGTTGGGGGCATACTTGCAGGCGTTGTCCACCAGGTTGAGGAGGATCTGCTCCAGCCCCGCGGGGTCGGCGAGCACCCGCCGCGCGGCGAGGCCGGGAGGGACCTCCACCCGCAGGTCGAGCTCCGCCTGCGCGGCCCGTTCGGCGAGGCGGGGGACGAAGCGGTCCAGGAGCTCCTCCAGGGGGAGGCTCTCGGTCCGCGCCGCCGCCCCCCGCCGCTCCAGCCGGGAGAAGGTCAGCACGTTCTCCACCAGACGGCAGAGGCGGTCGGCCTCCCGCTCCAGCGTGGCGAGATAGGAGGGCCGCTCCCCGGCCGGCACGATCCCCTCGCGCAGCATCCCGGTGTAGAGCCGGAAGGTGGTCAAGGGGGTCCGCAACTCGTGGGTGACCGCGGAGACGAAGTCGGCCCGCCGCTGGCTGAGCGTCACCGCTCCCTTGAGCAGGGCCCCGGCCCCGATCAGCCCGAGCAGGGCCGCCCCCCAGGCCGCGGCGAGGCTCAGGCGCACCGGCGTCCAGTCCTGCGGCTCGGTCTCCGGCATGGGCCCGGGAACCAGCCGGGCCGGCAGCAGCGCCAGCCGCCGCCCCGGATCGGCCGTGTCGCGCTCCCCCACCGGCGTGAGGCTGGAGGCCGGGGCGACCGCCGCCACCTCAGAGAGCAGGAAGGAGCGCAGGGCCGGCCAGTCGACCCAGGTCCCCTGGAGCAGCCGGGCGTCTCCCCGGCGGACGCGCCGCAGCAGGACCAGGTCGCCGTCCAGCCAGCGGGCCTCGAACGCCGACTCCACCTCGGTGCCGGGCGGCGCGCTCGCCGGCCGCGCCAGGGTGGCCTGCCGGCCGAGCTCCTGGCGGCGCTGGAAGGAGAGCGTGTTGAGCTTCTCCTGCGAATAGGCGGACTGCTGCCCGCTCTCGTTGCCGCCGACGTTGATGCGGTCGGTCAGCACGCCGGGCGTCGTCTGCAGGACCGCCCAGGGATCGCGCGCGGTCGGGATCTTCTCCGATTCCGTACCGGGCCCCACGTAGCTGGACTGCTGGGAGCCGGAGGACGGGCTCTCCGGGATGACCACCGTCTGAGCAGCCGCGCCCGGGCCCACGTACGCGGACTGCTGCCCGCCCGGCTTCACGGTCTGCGTCTGCTGAGACTGGACAGGGGCGGGCGAAGGTGCCGGCGCCGCTTTCGCGGGGGCAGCCGGCGCGCCCGGCGCCTGCGGGGTCGGTGCCTGCGCGAGGGGAGCTTGCGGAGCCGATACCTCCGGACGGCGGACCGGAGGGCGCGGCGGCGGCGCCTGCGGAGGCGGCTGGTCAGGGACCGGCAGCGCCGCCACCCAGGCCGGCGCGGCCAGCGGCGGCTCGGCGCGCAGCTTATGGTCCGGGCCGACCTCGAAGCGGGCGCGGACCATCCCCGGCGGCATCCCCGCCGGCTCGGCCGCCAAACGGAACCGCGCGGCGGGGCGGGTATTCTCCTGGGCGATCAGATCGGTCAGGGTGGCGTCCAGCCGCCAGAGCGCGATGCGCACGTTCTCCTCGTGGGTGGCGCGCTGGAGCGCCGCCGCCTCCGACCGTTCGAGCGCCAGGGTCATGGTGGTGATGCGCGCCAGGGCGCCGAACACCACGAGGGCGCTCAGTACGAAGGCGGCGGCCACGAGGAGGGGTCGGCGGATCACGGGCCCAGCCTGTACCCCTTGCCGCGCACGGTGACCAGGGCGTCCCGGCCCCCCAGCTTCTTGCGCAGGCGCGCGATGGTCATGTCCACCGAGCGGGTGGCGATCAGGTGCGGCTTCTGCTGCCACACCCGGGCCAGCAGCTCGTCCCGCGAGACGATGCGGTCGCCGCTCCTGGCCAGATAGCGGAGCACGTCCGACTCCAGCTTCGAGAGCTCCTCGGTGCCGCCGTCCGCGCGCCGCATCCGGCAGCCGTCGAGGTCGACCTCGCCGGTGGCGAGCTGAAGGTGGCGGACGGGCTGCGGCCGGCCGGGCGAGCGCCGCAGCACGGCCTCCACCCGGGCCAGCAGCTCGCGGGCGCCGAACGGCTTGACCACGTAGTCGTCGGCCCCCAGCTCCAGCCCGCGCACGCGCTCCTCCTCCTCGCCGCGCGCCGTGACCACGATCACCGGCAGCGCCGGGTCCTCGCGCCGGATCCGCCGCAGCACCTCCAGGCCGTCGCGCCGCGGCAGCACGAGGTCGAGCAGGACGAGGTCCAGATCCCCGGCGAGGGCGAGGTCGGTGCCGGTGGCGCCGTCGCCGGCCTCCCGCACCTCATAGGACGCGTAGCGCAGCGCCGCCACCATGCCGCGCCGGATGGAGAGGTCGTCCTCGATCACCAGGATCACGCGCGTCGTCATCGCTTGAAGGCTCCATCCGATGGTAGCCGATTTTCGTAGGGGCGGCCCTGCGTGGCCGCCCTGGGCGGGCGAGACGTTACGCTGGCGTTACGTTGCCCACCCGGGACGGGATCTATCGTGCGACTCATCAACATCTCTCCGGCAAGGAGGCCGCGCATGCGCACGAAGATCGCAGCCGTCACCCTCGTTTCAATGCTGATCCCCTTCCTCGGCCTGAGGGCCTCGCAGAGCGGCTTGGCGGGCCTCGCCCGCCAGGCCCGGTCCGTCAACCCGGCCAAGTCCGCACAGGCCGTTACTGCCCTGCGGCAGGCGGGCCCGGCCGGCATGGAGGCCATGCTCGCCGCCTGCACGGACGGCTCCTGCGGGGACGTCCTCGACCGCGTCTGCGGAGTCCGGGACTGCGCGGACATCCGCCTCTTCTGGTACACCGACCTCGACGCGGCCAAGGCGGCGGCCCGCGCCACGGGCAAGCCGATCCTCTCCCTGCGGCTGATGGGGCGGCTGGACGAGGAATTCAGTTGCGCCAACAGCCGCTTCTTCCGCACCGTTTTCTACAACAACCGGGAGATCAACGCGCTGTTGCGGGACCATTACATCCTGCACTGGCGCTCGGTGCGGCCGGTGCCGAAGGTGACGATCGACTTCGGAGACGGCTCCCGCCTGGAGCGGACCCTCACCGGCAACAGCATCCACTACGTTCTCGACAGCCGTGGGCGCCTGTTGCAGCCCCTGCCTGGGCTCTATGGGCCCGCCGTCTTCCGGGACGCCCTGAAAAACGCGGAGGAGGCGGCCCGCGAGGCCGTACAGATGGACGACGGGGAATACATGCCTTGGGTGACCACGAGCTACCAGTTCCAGTTGAGCGACGCCGCATGGACCCTGCTCCGTGAGCAGGAGGAGCTCACGACGGCGGCCCCGGCGCCTCCATCTCCTGCCAAGCCCGCAGTCGTGGTCCAGCCGAAGGTGATCCCCGTCGCGGCGGTCCAATTCAGGGAAGGCGAGGAGCAGGAGAATCTACCCACCGCCCGCGATCCCTGGGCGGTCCTGGCGAACACGCCCGGCGTGCTGACGGATCGCATTGACGTCGGCGGCAACACCGGCTCGAAGAGCGCGTACGAGGGACCGGGCCTCGCGGCGCTCGCCGACGTGAGGGACGTGAGCGACGACCAGATCCGGCAACTGGCCCAGCTCCGCCGCCCCCGCGTCCATCTCGACTCAGCCAGCCGCGCCTTTCTGCTGCGCAAGCAGGGCGTCACCGATCCGAAAGAGGCGGAGCGGCTGGTGGATGCCTTCGAGACGACCATGGCGCTCGACGAGGTGATCGACGAGTACCGCACCGGCCCCGCGATCTTGAAGAAGCTGATCGATCCCGAGACCAGGAAGGGCTTCGATCTCGAAACCTTCAATCAGTGGGTCTACGCGAACGTCTTCCAGACCCCGCTCTCCGATCCCTGGCTGGGCTTGGCGCCGAAAGACGTCTACGGCGCCCTCCCCGCCTCGGCGCGCACGGCGGCGATCCCCAAGCCGTGAGCCCAAGGCCGGCCGGTCCGAAGGGTGCTACCATTCGCTCCTTTCGGAACCGGCCGGATGCAGTCTGAATCACGCAAGGCGACCTCGAAGAGCGCGCTGGCGGGCCGGGCCGGGTCTGCTTCTACGTAAACACACTCAGATCCGGATCCGGGCGGCGCGAAAAGCGCCTGATCAGAACGTAGGCCGCCATCAGGTAAAAAGCCCATGTGACGATGAGGCCGAATCCCCCGGCGACTATCTGAACAGGGGTGCCTTCACAGAACGGTTTCTCGCCCGGCCCGCGATCAAAACAGTGTGCGGGGAAGATCCAGAGCAGGATCGAGACCGGCCATAACAGGACTTGAGAGATGACACGGACAGGCAGGGCCGCTGAAAGCACGGCGACAACCGTCATCGACGATCCGAGAACCAGGACCGAAAACCACCGAAGAGCCGCGCTCCGGCTCAAGAGCTGGGCAAGCCTCATGGCTTCCTACCTACCCACGTGCTGAAACGGCTCTGAGGCTCCCCGGAACCTCTCCCCGTTCCTACGCCAGATCGAGAAAGTACAAGTGCATCCTCGCATGCTATGATTCCTTAACTAACTTCAAGGAGGGTATTCCCAATGAAGAAGCACAGGATCAAGAAGCTGACTCTTAACCGTGAGACTATGTGTAAAATGGCCGTGGGTAGCCTCACAGCCTTTAGTGACCTCGGCTATTGTGGCTCTGACAACACTTGTTACGATGCTACCTGCAATTATAGCTGCGCTGCTGAGTGCACACATCAGACATGCGCCCCCAACACTGAGTACGCGTGCTGTGCTCCGCCGACATGGGCACCTTGCTAAATCGAATTCGTCGTCTTCTCAAGACGCGAGGAGATCGCGCAGAGCAGACTCCGGCGGCACGGACATAGGGCGATCACCGGCTCTTCGGAGCCAGGATCGCCCCCAGCAGATCCGGCTTGTCGACGTCACGCTCCAGATGGGGGTAGCGCTCCCCTTCGTGGTAATTCACCCGGAAGGTCCTGAGCGCGTCCCCCTGCTGGACGGCGATCTCGATGGGCGCGCTCGACCCTTTCGCCGCCTGGACCTCCTCGGGGAGGATCTCCGGGGACCAGGCCCGGCCGGCGACGGCCACGATCTTCATCCCCGGCCCCAAGCCGGCCTCCCAGGCCGGAGAGCCGGCCACGATGTCGGCGACCGTGCCGTCCTCTTTCACCCAGATGCCGAGGGTGAAGCTCTCGTCCACCAGCTTCGAGCTTTTGGCGCGCAGCTTCAGGTAGGTGCTCGGCTGGCCGGTGTAGACCAGCTTCCACCCCGCCCCCTCGATCCCACCGAGCGGGGCGCGCGGCTGGACGGCGTAGACCCGCTCGGCGAAGAACCCCTTCCAGTCGTAGGGCACGATCTTGCCGAGAGCGGCATAGACGTCCTCAGCCGTATAGGGCACCACGGCCGGGGCGGTCGAGGCGCCGCCGTGGAAGGCGTGGCAGAAGTCGTCGAGTGACTTCGTGCCGCCGCTCTTCCGCCGCAGGACCGTGTCGGCCTCCAGCCAGATCAGCCCCGACTCATCGTAGTAGTCGAGGGCGCGGCGGGAGGCGGTCCAGGGGGTGGGCAGCCCGGAGAGGACCTGCGCCGAGACCGCCGTGTCCGCGAGCGGACGCCAGCGCCGGCCGGGGCGGTTGCGGTCCGCGTTGGCGGCGACCCAGGCGATGTAGTCGCGGGTCATCTCCGGGGTGCGGATGCCGCTCCGCGAGGTCAGCAGGAAGTCTCCCAGATAGCGGGTCAGCCCCTCGTAGACCCAGAGCAGCTCCGTGTCGAGCGCCTGCTGCGGATCGCGCGTGGCAAGCCCGGCGGGCCGGCGATATTTGCCGTTCCAGGAGTGGATGTACTCGTGGGGCAGCAGCGTCCCCTGCCGCATGAGCTGGGCCTCGTCCGAGAACATGTCCGACGGCGCGCGGTTGTCGCTCGACTCGTGATGCTCCAGGCCGTTGTGGGAGATCGCGTCGCTCAGCGCCAGCAGCCAGTGGTACTCGCGATAGTGGCGCGCCCCGAAGAGGGCCATCGCCTCCGCGGGCACCCGCCGGTAGGCGGCCAGCCGCTCCTCGGAGACCGCGAGCGAGGAGCGGCGGTCGGCGGCGATGCTGAGGTGGACCGGCGCCTCCGGCGGGCCGACCTCCAGGGTCTGGAAGAACTCCCCCGCGAGCACCGGCGAGTCGATCAGCGTGTAGAGGCTCGTGGAGGCGAAGGCCACCGCGCCCTCTCTGCCCGAGCCCTTCTCCGCCTCCAGGGCCGTGTCGTGCTTCCATCCGGCGGGCAGCCGCAGGGTGGCGCGCACCGGGATCTCCCGGATATCCGATCCCAGCGGATAGACCAGGAGGTCGTGCCAGTCGACGATCAGCAGGTGGGGCGTGGCGTTCGGGGTCTCGCCATAGCCGAGGCCATTGATGTCCTCCGGCGGCGAGAGGTAGTCGAGATTCACCTCCACCTCGCGCGCCCCGGCCGGCACCTCGACCTTGACCAGGAACATCTCCAGCGGATCGCGCCGCCAGGGGAGGGGCTTGCCGTTCGCCGACACCGTGAAACCGGCCACCTGCATGAGGGGCCCGCTCGGCGCGTGCTCCCCCTGCACCCACTTCGGATAGGCGAGCGTCAGCGGCCCGGGCGCGGCCGGGATCACCAGCCGGGAGTGGAACACCCCGCGCGGGGCGTCCGTGGCGTCCACCGCGAGATCCAGGGGGCGGGGCGGGGCCGCGAAGGCCGCGGTGGCGGTCAGGAGAAAGGCGGTCAGAGAGACACGCAGGGCGCTGGACATCGGCTCCTCCTCTTCAGATGCCGGCGGGGATGCTAGCAAGAAGGCCGTGCCATTACATCCATCCTTTGCCCGCCCTGGAGGGGCGGATATTCACCAGCCTGGGGTTTCAACCCCAGGTGGGGGTGGGCGGATTGGTTTCTCGCCCCGGATTGGGCACGAATTCATCCCCGGCCCGGATCGGCACGGATTCGTCCCCGGCCCGGATTGACCCGCCGCCCCCGCCTAGGGTTGAAACCCCAGGCTACCGAATACCCGCCCTTCCAGGGCGGATCTCCCGGGCTACTGCGGTGGCGGGCTCGTCGGCTCGGGCTCGTCCGCCCTGCCGTTCTTCCCGAAGAAGTACTCGAAGGCGCTGACCGGCTTCTTCACCCCTTCCTCCTTCTTCGCCTCGGGGAGCGGCTGGGTGGCGCGGCCGAAGAAGTATTGGAACGCGTCCACCTTGGGCTCTTCCGGAGCGGGAGCCAGGATCGGAGCGGCGACGGTGGGCGGCTCGGGACGGACCTCCTCCACGGGAGCCGGAGCCGCCGCCACGGGAGCCGGCGCGGGCTCGGCCGGCGGCATGGGCTTCGGCGGCTCCGGGGCGGGCGCCTCGGGAGCTTTGGCGGGAGCCGGCTGTTCCATGGGCGCCACCGGAGCCTTCGCCTCGGGCGCTTTGGCCTCGGGGGCCTTCTGGGCCTCCGGCGCCTTCTTCTTCTCGTCCCGCTTCTTGCCGAAGAAGTATTGGAAGGCGTCCGGCTTCTTCTCCGGCGTCTTCTCAGGCTCCTTGGCGGGGGCGGGCTGCGCCTCGGCCGGCTTGGAATCCGTGGACGGCTGCTGCTGACTGTCCTGCGCCCATCCGGCGGCGGGCAGGAGCAGCGAGGCGAGGGCGAGGGGAAGCAGGCGTTTCGACATGATCATCCTCGGATTCTGGACCATTGTACTCCCCTCTTTCGCCGCCCCGTGAGACGGGATTTTCCCCTCCCCCGGGGTGGCGACGGAATAGGGAGGGGGGGTATATTGTTTTGGGCAATGAAGAGGAGATGAATCCATGGAGCACCTGAGCCTCAAGATCGACGACATGAGCTGCGGGCACTGTGTGGCCCGCGTGGAGAAGGCCCTGAAGAAGCTCGACGGAGTCCACGTCAACCGGGTGGAGATCGGCTCCGCAGATATCATCTACGATCCGGCGAAGACCCCCTTCGCGAAGATCCGCGAGGCGATCGATGATGCCGGCTATACGGCCCATCCCGTACAAGGGGCCGAGAGGGTCGCATGACACCCACGGACTGGCTGGCCGTGCTCGCGGGAATGGCGGCCATCGCCTGGGTGAACTGGTACTTCTTCCTCTCGAAGCGCCCCGCGGTCACGGCGGCGGCCGGGGCCGGGGGCGCGCAGGAGGTCACGATCACCGTCCAGGGGGGCTACGAGCCCGCCGAGGTGAAGGTGAAGCGGGGCATCCCCGTGCGCCTGATCTTCGACCGCCAGGAGACCTCCAGTTGCTCGGAGGAGGTCGTGATCCCCGACTTCGGCATCCGCAAGTTCCTCCCCGCCTTCCAGAAGACGCCCGTCGAGCTGACGCCCGAGAAGGAGGGAGCATTCGACATCACGTGCGGGATGAGCATGCTGCACGGCAAGCTCATCGTGGAGGCATGACATGGCTACGGACATCGCCAAAGGGACCGCCGAAGGCGCGAAGATCGACATCCCCGTCCAGGGGATGACCTGCGCCGCCTGCCAGGCGAGCGTCCAGAAGGCGCTCCAGCGGCAGCCCGGCGTGCTCGACGCCGCGGTCAACCTGATGATGAAGAACGCGGCCGTGACCTACGACCCGGCCGTCACCCGCCCGGAGGCGCTCGTCGAGGCGATCCGCGACACCGGCTACGAGGCGGAGATGCCGCGGCCCGAGGCTACCGCCTTCGAGGAGCAGGAGGCCCGCGACCGCGCCAACGAGGAGGAATTCCGTACCCTGCGCCGGAAGGCCCTGGCGAGCGGCGCGGCCGGCGTCCTAGCGATGATCGTCTCGATGCCCCTCATGGGCTCCGGGGCCCATTCTGCCCATCATGGCCCGGTGGCCGATCCGTTCATGCGCTGGGCCATGGAGTCGCTCACGCCCGCCCTGCGGGCCGCGCTGCCCTGGCTCTACCGGATTCCCCCCACGATCCTCTCGTACACCCTGCTGGCCCTCACGATCGGCGTGATGGCCTGGGCCGGCCGGCATTTCTACGTCCGCGCCTGGTCCGGCTTCCGTCACCACTCGGCGGACATGAGCACCCTGGTGGCCGTGGGCACGGGCGCGGCGTTCCTCTACTCCGCGCTCGCCACGCTGGCCCCCGGCTTCTTCCTCGCGCGGAGGGTGGCCCCGGACGTCTACTACGAGGCGGTGGTGATCATCATCGCCCTCATCCTCACGGGCAACGCCTTCGAGGCGCGGGCCAAGAGCCGCACCTCGGCCGCCCTGCGCGCCCTGGTCGCCTTGCAGCCCAAGACGGCCCGGGTGCTGCGCGGGGACCAAGAGGAGGTGGACGTGCCCGTGGAGCAGGTGAGGAGCGGCGATACGGTGACCGTCCGCCCCGGCGAGCGGGTGCCGGTGGACGGCGAGGTCCTCTCCGGCGCCAGCGCCGTGGACGAGTCGATGCTCACCGGCGAATCGATGCCAGTCGAGAAGCAGGCCGGGGACCGGGTGATCGGCGGCACGATCAACCGCACGGGGGCCTTCCGCTACCGGGCCACCACCCTCGGCGCGGACAGCGTGCTCGCCCAGATTGTGAAGCTCATGCGCGACGCCCAGGGGTCGCGGGCCCCCATCCAGCGGCTGGCGGACCGCATCAGCGGCATCTTCGTGCCGGTGGTGATCTCGCTCGCCATCGCCACCTTCGTGGCCTGGTACGTGGCAGACGGCTCGGCCGTGCGCGCCTTCGCGGCGGCGGTAGCCGTGCTGATCATCGCCTGCCCTTGCGCCATGGGGCTCGCCGTGCCCACGGCGGTGATGGTGGCGACCGGCAAGGGGGCCGAGCTCGGCATCCTGATCAAGGGGGGCGAGGCCCTCCAGCGGGCCGGGGACGTCACCACCGTCGTGCTGGACAAGACCGGCACGATCACCGAGGGGCGGCCCACGGTCACCGACGTGGTCGCGGCGCCCGGCTCCGCCTGGAGCCCGGATTCGCTGCTGCGGGCCGTGGCCTCGCTCGAATCCTCCTCCGAGCACCCGCTGGCGGACGCCATCGTGCGGCACGCCCGGGAGCGGAATCTGGTCTTCGTTCCCGCCGAGGAGCTCCAGTCCGTCACCGGCCGCGGTGTGGTCGGGGTCGTCGAGGGCTCCTTCCTGGCCGCCGGCAACGAGAGGCTGATGGCCGACTACGCCGTCGATCCCGCGCCGCTGGCGGAGGACGCCGGGCGGCTGACGGGCGAGGGGAAAACCCCGGTCTATGTGGCGGTGGACGGCCAGCTCGCGGGTCTGCTCGCGGTGGCGGACCCGCTCAAGGGCACCTCGCGCGAGGCGGTCGCGCGGCTCAGGAAAATGGGCCTGGAGGTGGTGCTGCTGACCGGCGACACCCAGCGGACCGCCGAGGCGATCGCCCGCGAGGCGGGGATCGACCGGGTGGTGGCCGGGGTGCTCCCCGAGGGGAAGGTCGCCGAGGTGCGGCGGCTCCAGGAGGAGGGGAAGGTGGTGGCCATGGTGGGGGACGGCGTCAACGACGCGCCGGCCCTGGCCCAGGCGGACCTCGGCCTCGCCATCGGCACCGGCACGGACATCGCCGTGGAGGCGAGCGACGTGACGCTAATGCGGGGGGACCCGCGGGGGATCGCGGCGGCGGTGGCCCTGTCGCGCCGCACCATGCGGACCATGCGGCAGAACCTCTTCTGGGCCTTCATTTACAACGTGATCGGGATCCCCATCGCGGCCGGTGTGCTCTACCCCGCCTTCGGAATCCTGCTCTCCCCCATCCTGGCGAGCGCGGCCATGGCCTTCAGCTCGGTCAGCGTGGTCGCCAACAGCCTGCGTCTGCGCCGGGCGCGGATCGCCTGAGGAGGATCGAAATGGAACCCGACATCGAAGCTCTGGAAGTCGCCGGCTGCGGCTGCGGGACCCGTTCCGAGGACGGCCGGAAGGCGGTGGGCGTCGATCCCGGCATCAAGGACCGTAACCAGAAGCGCCTGCGGCGGATCGAGGGACAGGTCCGCGGCCTTCAGAAGATGGTCGAGGAGGACCGCTACTGCCCGGACATCCTCACCCAGATCTCCTCCGTGCAGGAGGCGCTGCGCTCGGTGGGCCGCGAGCTGATGCGGAACCACCTCAAGCACTGCGCCACCCAGGCGATCCGCTCCGGGGACGGCGAGGCCGCCGAGGCCACCTACGACGAGCTGATCGAGATGATCTACAAGCACAGCCGGTGAAACCTAGGCGCTCGCGGCAACCGCCGCTGAATCGTCCCGCGTCCGGAGAAGAAGGTACCACCCCAGGATGACGAGGATCGGGAGCTCCGGCAAGGCTAGGGCGCCGGGATCGATCGCGACGTCGCAGCCGGCCCGGAAGAATTGGCTCCGTGCTTGGAAGCTGACGAGGGGCCGGTCCGAGTCGTCGACGAAGGCCCAGCGGCTGCCCCAGAAGCTCATCACCTTCCAACGACAGCCCCGGTCGTCCGGCAGCGCGAGCTGCCCCTCGACGGCGCCTTTCCGGAAGTAGGCGGCCACTCCAACCGCGCCGACCTCCCGGACCGCGATCAGGTCCTGGAAAAAACCCTCGGTCATGAGGGAAAACTCGGACGCGCCGATCTTCGCCCCCATCGTCGCGCCGAAGCTGCTGCCGCTCCAGAGAGTCGCCAGCAACTCGTCGCCCGCCCGCAGCTCATACTCCGCCCGGAACGCCCGGGGCTGCTGCCAGGAGAGGTAGGATGGGGCGGCCTCGCGGATCGTTCTCATGGTCGTGCTCCCTGGAGTAAGTACGCAGGAGAGGGCGGAGAGTTGAAGCGCCGATTCGATGGCAAGAATCGGGTCAGGAGAGGAGTAGATCGCGCACATCCTTCCGAAATCCGTAGAAGTCCCGCTCCTCCAACGCGGTAACCAGATCTACGATCTCCTCTCTGTCGGCCAGGCCGGAATCCTTGTACGCCAGAAGAAACGTTGGCACGCTGAAGACTCGGATCCCGAGGCGGCCAGCCACCTGCCCCGCCTTGTTGTCGTTCATCAGGAGCACAACGTCTCCCAGCTCCTTGCATAGGGCGATCGCCTCCCGCTCTCCAGAGCCGAGCCTCGCGAAAGCCTCATCTCCCCCGAGAGCCTTCACCTTCTCAGCATCAGGCTCCCGGACTTCGATCCAGGGAATCGCAGCCAGCCGAGGCAGGAGATCGGTCACGCTGATCTCTCGATATACGGCAGGAGGAGTGAAGACGGGGCCGAGCCCGAGGAGCTCGCGGACGATCGAAGACGTTCGATCTTCAGGAAGGCGCTCAGAAAATCGGCGTCCAGGACAACCTGGGCGCTGGAGCTCAAGGCATCGGTCTCCGGGCCGCCTTTAAAAGCTCACGAGCCATAGCCTCGACTTCTGAGGGCCCCTCAGGAGCCTGCCGGGAGATCCCGCGGCGATGAAGCGCCTCCTTCATGGCTTCGATCGAAAGGCCCGCCCATTCAGCCGCACGTCCCAGGGAAAACGAGCCTTTCTCATAAAGCTTGGAGGCGACCGCTTCCCTCAGATCAGGGCGCGCGGCCAGGATGGTATGCACGGCGTCGGCGAGAAAAGCCTCCTTGCTCGCATAGAGGCCCGTCTCGGCAACTGCGGTGAGCTCTTCCTCGAGCTCAAGCGTGGAGCTTTTTGCCATGGACACAGAGTACTGGCCTTTTAGCCCGTGGGCAACGCCACGCTATCATCCCCCTCCATGAAACCGAACGCGGCGGGTGGGCAGGTCCCCAGGCAGGTCGTCATCATCGGCGCCGGCGTCGCGGGGCTGTGCTGCGCCTTGCGGCTCCAGGAGAAGAGCATCCCCTGCGTGGTCCTGGAGGCGTCGGACGCTCCGGGCGGGCGGGTGCGGACGGACCGGGTCGACGGCTTCCTCCTCGACCGGGGGTTCCAGGTGCTGTTGACCGCCTATCCGGAAGCCCGGCGCCTCCTCGACTACCGGGCCCTCCGGCTGCGGACCTTCGCGCCGGGCGCGCTGGTGCGGGTCCGGGGCAAGCTCCACCGCGTTTCCGACCCCTTCCGGCAGCCATGGACTTTACCCTCTACCCTCCTCGCTCCAGTCGGGAGCCTTGCGGACAAGCTGGCGGTCGCCCGTCTGCGGAGCCACGTCCGGCAGGGGACGGTCGAGGAGATCTGGACGCGGCCGGAGACCTCCTCCCTGGAGGCGCTGCGGAGCTTCGGCTTCAGCCAGCGGATGATCGACTCGTTCTTCCGGCCCTTCTTCGGCGGGATCTTCCTGGAGACCGAGCTCGCCACCTCCAGCCGCATGCTCGAATTCGTCTTCCGCATGTTCGCTGAAGGGCGGGCGGCCCTCCCCGCGGCCGGGATGGGCGCCATCACGGATCAGCTCGCCGCCCGCCTGGCGCCCGGGACGGTCCGGCTGGAAGCGCGGGTGGAAGGGATCGGCGACGGCGCGGTCTACCTGGCCCGGAAGCGGGAGCGGATCCCCGCGGCGGCGGTGGTGGTGGCGACCGAGGCCTCCGAGGCGGCCCGGCTTCTCCCCGACCTGCGCCCGCCGGGGTTCCACGACACCGCCTGCCTCTACTACGCGGCTCCGAAGGCGCCGGTGGCGAAGCCGCTCCTCGTCCTCAACGGCGAGGGGGGCGGGCCGGTGGACAACCTCTGCGTGCCGAGCGCCGTGGCCCCCACCTACGCTCCCGCGGGCCAGGCGCTGGTCTCCGCCACCGTGGTGGGCGCGGCGGGCGCGGACGAGAAGGACTTGGAGTCCGAGGTGCGCCGGCATCTCACCTCCTGGTTCGGGATCGCGACCGCCGATTGGCGCCACCTGCGGACCTACCGGATTCCCCTCGCGCTGCCGGCGCGCAAGACCCTGGAGCCGGCGGCCTTACCCGTCCGGAGAAAGCCGGGGCTCTACGTCTGTGGGGATCACCGGGAGACGCCGTCTCTCCAGGGGGCGATGGTGTCGGGGCGGCGGGCGGCGGAGGCGGTCGGGGAGGACTGGGGAAGGGGGTAGAGACCGCCTTGCCTTTCAGTAGCTTTGCAGTATTCTACATCCAATCCTGCTTTCAAGTATTCAACCCCCTGGAACGGGGGAAAGGAGGATGAGATGAGTGAGATTGATTCCCAGCCTATGGAGAGTTTTTGTGACCCGGGGGGGGCGCGGCTTGGCGCGAAGTATGAGAGGAACCGGCACCATCAAATGGTCGAGGATGCCGTCAAGCTCGTCGTTGGCGGGGCTCCTCAAAAAGAGGCCGAGACTTTCCTAAAGGACTGGACGAACCGCCAACGGAGCGTCTACCAAGGCCTGCTCGACGCCGACTAGGTGGATCCCTATTACAACCACTACACGTTCACCAGCCACTTCTACGACCCCGACACCGAGTGGAACCTCCTCAGCGTTGTCCCTCCCCTTTACATAAAGGAGAAGGATCCCTCGGCTAAGACCGAAGCGTTGCGCTTTTTCAACCTCAGCCTGGCACACCGCTACGACCCCAATCGCCCGGTCGACAATACCTACCCTGTCCCTAAGGATAACGATCCCGCCGGCTACTATCTGGGCCTCGCCCTTCACTACCTGACCGATCTGGGTCAGCCGATGCATGCCGCCAACTACGGCAACTTGGTTCCGGATGGCACTTGGCGGCACCATAATTTCGAGCAAACTCTGGAGACACACCTCGACAAGTTCCATTGGACGGGTCCGGTGGACCGCAACTTCGTGGATTCCAAGCTCAAGGACTGTAAGAGCCTTGAGGATCTGGTCCGCCAGCTGGCTTTCTATTCGAAGGGTATCTTCAGGGACTACATCGGACCAATTCTTAAACTCATGCCACCGGAGAGAGGGACACCCTGGCCCTTCGAGTCTGTCATCCCTGCCTGCGAACGGGTCCTGCCCGAAGCCGAGCGCTCAACCGCGGCCTTCCTCCTTTATTGGGCCCGGAGCTACGACTCTCAGGTCCAGCGGATCTACCAACGCATCCTGAACCGTGAAGGGAGTGTCAAAAAAGAGGATCCGAATGGCTGGAAGCATTATATAGATCTCTTGTTATCGGGCTTTACCCCCCGCGCCATGATCAAAGAGATGGGGGCGGGACCCGAGTACTACGATAAGAAGCTCATGAAAATTACGGGCGACGACAGGGGCATCAAACGACGGGAGATGCTATACCATGATTTCCTCAACCGGCCGGAGTTGAACCCGAACGCCACTCCCACAGCAGATCAACTGAAAGACCCTACTCGCGAGGCCTGGAGAGATATTGTCTTTACCAAGGTCGTGAGCCAGGAGTACACCGACCGCTTTGGGGACTACTGCATCCCCGGCTACCAAGGGCTCTCCGAGCTGCCGGACCGGGAGCATAGGGCGTGAGCCAACCCCTCTCCATGCACGGAGAGGGGGAGTCAGGGGTGAGGCCAAAAGAGGAGACTCCCCGGTTACCAGAGCCCAGGCTCAGACGAGCCTGGGCCGTGGGCCCTTCGCCGTTGGCGGGTCCACAAGCTCCAGAAACTCGAAGATCTTGAAGTCCGCCGGATTGAAGGTGGCCAGCCGGTGGACCCCGGCAAATTCCAGAGTCACGGCGAGAGCGGTGTCCAGAATCCTCTTGCGTCCCAACTTGCGGTCGAGCAGAAGCTCCAGAGTGCGGGGGAGCACTTCCGGCGCCGGAAGGACCCGCACGACCTCCTCGGAATCCCAGATCTCCCAGATCCGCTGGACCGCTTCCGGCATCGTCAGCGGCTCCTTGAAACGCTTGGGATCGGTGGCGATGTGCAGGAACTCCTGGACCACCAGCGGGGTGAGGGCAAGCGAAGAGCCCTCCTCCCGGATCTCCTTCTCGATCAGCCGGCGGGCGTCGTGGTGGCGGGGGGACACCTCGACCAGCCAGGAGATCAGGACATCCGTGTCGATCCCCAGGATCACTTACGGATCATCTCGTCGAAGACCTCGTCCCGGGTCCACGTCTTGAGCTGAGCACCGCCATGATGAGTTGGCACGTCGAAGATCGAGCCGCGACGCCCGCGATGCCGCCCCAGGTACTCGGTCATGGCCTCGCGAATGAGCTCCGCGACGGGACGACCCGTGCGCGCGGCGAGGGACTTGAAGTCCTGGTACTCCTCTTCGTCGACGTGGACCGAGATCGGCTTCATGAAGACATCCTATATAGGAATCCTATATAGGTCAAGACCGGCTAACCCTCCCGCACGATCCCCACCCCGCTCGAAGTCCCCAACCGCGTAGCCCCCGCCGCGATCATCGCCCGGGCCGTGGCGGCGTCGCGGATGCCCCCGGAGGCCTTGACGCCGATCTTCCCTCCCACAACCCCGGCCAGCAGGGCGACGTCCTCCACCGTGGCGCCCCCTTTGGAGAAGCCGGTCGAGGTCTTCACGAAGTCGGCTCCGGACTCGACGGTCAGGCGGGCGCCGCGGGCCTTCTCTTCGTTGGTCAGGAGGGCGGTCTCCAGGATCACCTTGAGGATCAGGCCGTCGCGCTCCCTCCGCATCTCCCCCACCCAGCCAGCGAGGTCGCCCAGGACACGGCGGTCGTCGCCGCTCTTCAACCAGGAGATGTTGAGAACGGTATCGAGCTCCCCCGCGCCGTCCGCGACGGCCTGGCGGGATTCGGCCCGCCGGACCTCCGGGTGGACGTAGCCGAGCGGGAAGCCCACCACGGTGCCCACGGCGACCGGGGTGCCCCGCAGGATCTCCGCCGCCAGGGGGACGTAGACGGGCGGGATGCACACCGAGGCGAAGCCGTGCTCGGCCGCCTCCTCCACCAGCTTCCGCACGTCCGCCTCCATGGCCTCGGGACGCAGGAGGGTGTGGTCGATGTAGCGGGCTAGGCTCATCATTTCGTGCCCCCCACAGCCGAGCGCCCCTTCCAGCGCGCCCGGCCGAGCTCGACGCCGCTGTAGTAGTGGGTGAGGATCTCGCGGTAGGTATGACCCCGCTGGGCCATGCCGTAGGCCCCCACCTGGCACATCCCCACGCCGTGGCCGAAGCCGCGGCCGGTGAACAGCCAGCCGGGCTCCGCGCCCTTCGGCGCCAGGCGCTTGGCGGTGAAGAGGGTGTCCGGCACGTCGAGGGTCCAGCGCACGGCGAGGCCGTCGACGTCCATCGTCTGGCCGTTGTCGCCGAAGATCCGGATCTTCCCCACCCGGCCCGAGACGCCCCGCGTGAGGATCTCGAAGCTCTGGAAGCCGAGACCCGGGAAGCGGGTGTTCACCTGCGTCGCGAGCTGCGAGTCGGTGCGGAAGCGGGTCCAGTTGCTGTAGGGGCTGCTGCGGTCGAAGGCGATGCCGTCGAGGTCGATCTCCTGGGTCGCGGCGGCCAGGCGGTCCCCCTGCCAGAAGAGGGTCAGCAGGTCCCCCGGCACCATGGCGAGCGCCGAGCTGTAGAGGCCGTCCCCCTGGCGGCGGAAGGTGGCGAGGCCGGGCGGCAGGTCGTAGGTCTTGTCCATCTTCCCTGAGCGGACGGTGATCTTGCCGTCGGCGGTGGAGAGGAAGGAGACGTCCTCGCGGCGCACCACCCGCAGGAGCTCGGCCAGCGCCAGGAGCGTGCGCTCGATCTCCCCCTCGCTGAGCGGCTGGTCGGGCGGGCCGTTCAGCAGGCCGCTGCGGATCAGGTAGGCGGCGCGCCGGCGGTCCTCCGCGCTCCAGTCGGGGGGCGGATTGCTGAGCAGGTACTGGACGTCCTCGGGCGCCAGGAAGAGGCGGGCGTCGAGGGCCAGGTCGAAGGCGGAGGCGATGTAGCGCTGCACCTCGCGGCGGTCGATGCCGCCGAGCCGCTCGCGCGGCGCGGGGAGCCCGGCGAGGAGCGCCAAGTGCTCCAGCCGGGCCGCCAGCGATTCGGCGGGCGTCGTCGGGGCCGCCGCCGGCGGCAGCAGGCGGCGGGTGAAGCCGGCCGGGAAGAGGGCCCCAGGCCCCAGGTCCCCCTCCACGCGGGCGACCCCCGCCTCCATGCAGGGGACCGCCTTGAGGTACGGCTCCTTCTGCAGGGGAAACATGACGGTGACGTCCTCCGTGTGCCCGCCGCAGGTCGAGCTGTAGAGGGCGTTGACCAGCTCCCCCTTGTAGAGGAGCACCTGGCCGGCCGTCTCCATCACGGCCTGATCCGAGAGCGGATGCTCGACGGAGATGCCGCCATAGACCTGGCAGCGGGGGGTGGCGCAGATGTCGTACCCCTCGCGCGAGAACTCCCCCATGTTGCGCAGGGTGTAGGTACGGGCCGCCACGGCCTGGGCCTTGAGCGCCTCGAGCTGGTTGTAGAGCTCGGGACCCATCTCGCTCGGCACCACGCCGCGCAGGTAGTCCTCCACCGGCAGCTCGTTGATCAGGTTGAGCGAGCCGCGGTCGTTGAGGAAGACGAGGATCCGCCCGCGGTAGCGCTTCCCCTTGACCCGCACGCCGGGCTCCCCCACCGGCGCCACGGAGAGCCAGCGGCCGTTGTAGACGGTAGCGGTCTGTCCCTCGGTGATCCGCAGGGCGGGCGCGCTGACGGCGGCCCCCTCGTTGACCACGAAGGCGCCGGTCACGCCGCTCGCCCCCAGCCGCCGCATGTCCGCCTCGGCCGCCTCGCGGGTCGGATAGTGGCCGATGCGGACGCGGTAGAGGTCGATCCCGGCGTCGAAGAAGGCCTCGCCGGGCTGTCCCGAGATCCGCTCGAGCTGCCTGGCGAGGTCCTGCGCCTGTCGCTCGTCGCGCAGGGCGGCCACCTGGAGGCGGTAGTACCCCTGCTGGGCGGCGGCCGCGGCGGGCTCGACCTTGAGCGCGGCGGTCGCGGGCACCGTCTGATTCTCCACCGCCACGTCCAGCGCCTCCTCGCAACAGGGGAAGCTCACCGATTCGAGGTCGCTGGCGAGCCCGACCTTGACCAGCAGCGGCTCCGTGGGAGGCTGGGGCGGCGCCTCGGGCTGCGCCGGCACCGGCTCGCGCGGCGTCACGGGCTGGGACGGCTTCGGCTTGGGAATGGCCTGGCTGGGTGGCTTCGGCTTCGGCGCCGGGGCCGTCTTCGGAGGCTTGGCGGCGGGTCCCTTGGGGGCGGTGCGCGGCGGCTTCTGCGGCCCGCAGGCGAGAAGCGGAAGGAGCAGGACAACGACGAGCAGGAGCTTCGATCTCAAGCGGTCTGTACCTCGGGGTAGCGTCGACTCTCGCTCGGCGTCTCGCTCCGCACCAGGGCCACCAGAGCCCCGGCGAGGACCATCGCGAGCAGGGTGTTCGGAAGACTTTGCAGCAGGAACAGGAGAAAGCGGACCAGCGCCCGCGTCAGGGGGGCGCCGGAGAGCAGGGAGTCGGCCGCCACGCCCAGGGGGAAGAAGACGATCGCCAGGGCGAGCGCGACTGCCAGGGCGAGCAGGAAGAGGGCGATCACCGTCCCCAGGCGGCGGCCGAGCACGGCGATCCCCCGCCGCGAGGCGGCCCGCACGCTGGAGCCGTCGCGCGCCAGGTCGGCCTGGGCCAGGTGGACCCAGAGGCCGAGCACCAGCGCCAGGAAGCCCATCGGCAGCGCGCCGCCGCAGCCGATCCCCAGGGCCGCCGGGCTCCCCCACTGCGCGCCGCCCACCCCCAGGAAGATCAGCCAGAGCAGGACCGCTCCCCCCAGCAGGAAGGCGAAGACGCCGAAGAGGAGGAGCACGCCGAAGAACCGCCAGACGTAGAGCCCGCCCCAGCCGAGGAAGTCGCGCAGGCTGAAGGTGCGGAAGAGCTCACGCTGCCGCCGCGGGCCGGGGAGGGCCTGGCGGTCGGCCGCGGCGAGCACGCCGTAGGCGCCGGCCTGGAAATAGCTGTGCAGGAGCAGCGAGGCGATCCAGACCGCCAGCATGGCGGCCAGGGCCAGCAGCAGCGCGGGGGAGAGGTCGGAGAGCCGGCGGGCCAGCGCCTCGGCCTGGCGGGCGGCGCTCCCTTCCCCCAGCAGATTAGCGCCCACGATCAGCAAAGGGAGGAAGACGCCGAGCGCCATCAGCAGGGTGAGCACGAGCCATTCGAGCCACTGGAGGAGCACCAGCTCCCAGTTGGCCGACAGGTTGGTCCAGCCGCGGCGCAGGCAGTCGAGGGCGGAGAGCCTCATGGGCCTCCTGGATTTCGACGAAACTCTTGTCGATAATCTTTCACTGCGTCCAAGGAGACAAATTGAGCCATCTCATAGAGGCGACTGATAAGCATGGAAGGAATACGCCAAGAAAGTAGCTCAGGCGCCCGCTGAGATTCTTTTGGTTGAGGTCTTGATTCAGGGGGCGGTTCTGGATCACGCCCTCGGTCCAAATTCTCACCCTTGGGAGGTTGGGCCTTTTTTTTAACAGGAAATTCCTGCTCCTCGACTAGTCGGTAATTAGTAGTAAAAATAGTTGGCAGGCGCCTCGTATATCTTGTGTTTACAATCAGGTAAAGGAGATCGTTCAGCCAAGGAGTCTGTTTTTGTGAGCCTAATTCATCCAGCACCAAGAGTGGAGCATCTAGCACCGGCTCAATTACCTGCTGCATTGTTTCCGGAGCAGAGCGTTCGAAGGTGGCTTTCATCTGGCCAACAAATTCGTTTAGCTCAACAAAGCGACCCGAGATTGCATACCGTTCGATAATTTCACTCAAGATCGAGACAGCAAGATGTGTTTTACCCACCCCTGGTGGACCCATAAATAGAAGACCCGCCCGTCCACCTATCTCGTTCCGAAGTGAAAGAAAGTCATTGACATACCGCTGAGCTTCAAAACGCGCACGTAGCATTTGGCCTTGCACTTCAGCAGAGCCCTTGACTTGGAAACTGGAAATCTTACGATTTTGATATCGCTCAGGGATGCGAGCAGCGGCTAGAAGGCCAAACTGGTAATTCTGCTTCCGGCAATCGCATGGGCGAGCTGTACCGGCACCCCCATCAGGTACAACCAGCCATCCTCTTCCGCCGCATTCCGGGCAGGCTTCATAGATCGCGCTAACCGCCATATGAGAATCGTAGCATGGGGATACAGCCTCTCGGTGCCTCTCCAAGCCAGTTCGAGGGAGCTGGCGACCTCTTCTCCCGGTGAGGGAGGGTGGGAGGGGTCGGGAGAAGAGGGCCGGGGTGATGAGGGTCTTCAGCGCACCTTGCTGAGCGGCCCGCTGTGGAGCCGCACCAAGGCGTGCTGGCGGTTGGGATCGGCGCGGCGCTCCTCGGCCTGGCGCCGGAAGAGCTCGAGCAGACGGTCCACCTCGCCCTGCATCTTCTCCATCTGCTCGCGCATGTTGAGGATCACCTCGACGCCCGCGAGGTTGACCCCCAGGTCGCGCGTCAGGGTGAGGATGATCTCCAGGCGGCGGATCGCCTCCTCGTCGTAGAGGCGGGTGTTGCCGGCGCTGCGGGCGGGCTTGATGAGGCCTTCCCGCTCGTAGAGCCGCAGCGTCTGCGGATGGATGCCGTAACGCTCCGCCACGACGCTGATCATCACGAACTTCTGATCGGGCTTGCGTCGCCGGGTGGTGGCCATCAGGTCTGCTCCTCCGCGATCTCGACCGGGACCCCGCCCGCCTTCCGCTTCGGGACGTGGACGCGGAGGACGCCCGCCTCGAAGGCGGCGGCGATGCCGTCGACGTCGACGGGCGCTCCCAGGTCGAAGGCGCGGCGGAAAGGACCGTAGCTGCGCTCCATGCGGAGGAAGCTCAGGTTCTCCCCCAGGGCCGTCCGGCGCCCGGAGAGCTCCAGACGCCGGTCCCGCACCTGCAGTTGGATATCGTCACGCCGGACGCCGGGCAGCTCGGCGAAGAGGAGATAGGCGTCCTCGGTCTCGAGGACGTCGACCGCGGGGGCCCAGGTGCCCGGCAGGCCCCCTTCGGCATCCTCGTAGTCCGAGGTGAGCAGCGCCTGCTCGAAGAGGCTGTTGATACGGTCCTGGATGCGAGCCAGCTCTTCGAGGTAGATCTTCTTGAGAGGCGCCATGGCTGCTCTTGCCTCCGTTTACTTCTCGACGTACTCGGCGTCGATCACCTCGTCCGAGGAGGCTCCGGCACCGCTCGCGCCCCCGGCGTTGCCACCGGTGGGACCGCCGGCCGGGCCCGCGCCGCCGCCCTGCTGCTGCCGGTATATCACCTCGGCCAGCTTGTGCGAGGCCTTGGTGAGGCGCTCGGCGGCCGACTCCATCTCGGAAGCCGACTGCTCGCCTTCCAGGGCCTTCTTGGCCTCGGCGATCGCCCGCTCGAGCTCGCCCTTCTCGTCCGGACCGAGCTTCTCCTTGTGCTCGTCGTAGGTCTTCTCGGTCTGATAGACCAGGGTGTCGAGCTTGTTGCGCGCCTCCACCTGCCGGCGCCGCTCCTGGTCCTCGGAGCGGTGCGACTCGGCCTCCTTGACCATCCGGTCGATGTCGGAGTCGTTGAGGCCGCTCGAAGCCGTGATGGTGATCTTCTGCTCCTTGCCGGTGCCGAGGTCCTTCGCCGAGACGTGGGCGATGCCGTTGGCGTCGATGTCGAACGCCACCTCGACCTGCGGCACGCCGCGCGGAGCGGCCGGGATGCCCACCAGGTGGAACTTGCCGAGGGTGCGGTTGTCCCGCGCCATCTCGCGCTCGCCCTGGAGCACGTGCACCTCCACCGAGGTCTGGTTGTCCGCCGCGGTGGAGAAGATCTCGCTCTTCCGCGTCGGGATCGTGGTGTTGCGCTCGATCAGCTTGGTGAACACGCCGCCGAGGGTCTCGATGCCGAGCGACAGCGGGGTCACGTCGAGCAGGAGCACGTCCTTGACGTCGCCCGCCAGCACGCCGCCCTGCACCGCCGCGCCGACCGCCACCACCTCGTCGGGGTTGACCCCCTTGTGGGGCTCCTTGCCGAAGAAGTCCTTGACGACCTTCTGGATCGCCGGCATGCGGGTCTGGCCGCCCACCAGCACCACCTCGTCGATGGCGTTGGCCTCGAGGCCGGCGTCCTTCAGGGCCTGCCGGCAGGGCGCGATCGACCGCTGCACCAGGTCCTCGACGAGCTGCTCGAGCTTCGGCCGGGTGAGCTTGATGTTCATGTGCTTGGGGCCCGACGCGTCCGCCGTGATGAACGGCAGGTTGATGTCGGTCTCCTGCGCGCTGGACAGCTCGATCTTGGCCTTCTCGGCGGCCTCCTTCAGGCGCTGGATGGCCATCGGGTCGTTGCCGAGGTTGATCCCCTGGTCCTTCTTGAACTCGTCCAGCAGCCACTCGATGATCCGCTGGTCGATGTTGTCGCCGCCCAGGTGGGTGTCGCCGTTGGTCGCCTTGACCTCGACCACCCCCTC
Organism: Thermoanaerobaculia bacterium; assembly: GCA_045807625.1. Classification (GTDB taxonomy): domain Bacteria; phylum Acidobacteriota; class Thermoanaerobaculia; order Multivoradales; family UBA5704; genus DATARR01. The sequence goes on from JBJMHA010000014.1 coordinate 40,728, forward strand.
GCCCACCTCGAGGATCGAGATGTCGAAGGTGCCGCCGCCGAAGTCGTAGACGGCGATCGTCTGGTCCTTCTTCTTGTCCAGGCCGTAGGCGAGGGCCGCCGCGGTCGGCTCGTTGACCAGCCGGTCGACGGTGAGGCCGGCGATGCGGCCGGCGTCCTTGGTGGCCTGGCGCTGGGCGTCGTTGAAGTAGGCCGGCACGGTGATCACCGCGCGGTCCACCTTCTCGCCGAGATAGTCCTCGGCCGCCTGCTTGAGCTTGCCGAGGATCATGGCCGAGATCTCGGGCGGCGAGAACTTCTTGCCTTCCACGGCGACACGCACGTCGCCGTTCTCCGCCCGCTCGACCTCGTAGGGCACCATCTTCATCTCCTCGTTCACCTCGGCGTACTTGCGCCCCATGAAGCGCTTGATCGAGAAGACGGTGTTCTTGGGATTGGTGACCGCCTGGCGCTTGGCCACCTGGCCGACGAGGCGCTCACCGCTCTTGGTAAAGGCGACGACCGAGGGGGTGGTGCGGTTCCCCTCGGCGTTGGGGATCACCTTCGGCTCGCCGCCCTCCATGACGGCGACGACGCTGTTGGTCGTCCCCAGGTCGATTCCGATGATCTTGCTCACTTGGCTCCTCCTCCTTCCGGGATCTTTCTCAGACGTGAGCGCGGCTTCGCTTGAGCCCCCGTCTGAATCTCTTACAGTCTAGGATCTCAGTGGCGGCATGTCAATCTTTCGCCATACCATGATTGACAAAACTGGACGCAGATTTATTCCAGCGGGGGAAGAGATCTGTAGGGGCCAACCCCTAATCCAGCAGCACCAACGGCGCCGCCGTGGATTCGGGGGTGGTGTCGAGGACCTCGGGGTCGAGCAGGAAGTTGCCGGTGATCGCCTCGGTGGCCTCGGCGCCCGGCACCGGCCGGCCATCCTCCAGGGGGCTGAGCTTGTAGCTGTCCTCCGCCGCCGCGTAGCGGAGCGGGCGCCCCTCGGGGTCGTTCAGGTCCCGGGGGGAGAGCAGGCCGGCGGCCACCAGGTCCTGGAGATGGTCGGGGAAGCTCCCCTTGAGCAGGTACCAGGTCTTGGCGGCGCGGTCGATCTTCAGATAGAGCGCCGCGCGCTGGTCCCGCACCAGGGTCTCCCGCTCGTGCTGCTGCCAGGGGAACGGCAGCAGCAGGGAGTCCGGCACGCGAACCAGCGTGGCGACGACCAGCACGGCCAGCAGCACGGCCAGGGTCCGGCCCACCCATCCCAGGGAAGGGGGTGGAGAGGGCCGCGCCTCGACCTTCATCTTGCGGAAGGGGCCGGCCGCCTCCAGGTCGTCCGGGGGGATCATCGGCGCGATGGCCGAGGGCGGGGCCGGCACCGGCGCCGGCCGGGGGGCGGCGGCCGGCGCCGCGGGGCGCGCCGGAGCCACGGCCTGGGGGCGGGGAGGAGGGGCGGTGGCGGCCGGTGGCGGTGGCGCCGGCCGCGGCGGGGCGGCCGCGGCGGCGGCCTTCTCCGCGGCCGCGTAGCCCGGCCCGGCGTTGATCAGCAGCTCCTCGACCGAGATCGGCACGAAGCCCTCCTCGTAGGAGACCTCGTCGCCGCTGTAGAACTTGAAATCCCCCTGGTTCCAGCGCAGGAGCTGCTCCAGCAGCCGGGAGGTCTGGAGGCGCAGGGCCTCCAGGAGCTGGGCGCGCTCGACGAAGCGCCGCTCGACCAGCAGGTCGATCAGCCGCCCGCCGGCGGCCTGGTGCTCGGAGGCGGCCCGGGCGAGGTCCGGGACGCTGATCATCCCCTCCTTGACCAGGATCTGGGAGAGCCCCTCCTCCAGCGTCTGATTGAGGGCGTCGGCGGCCACGATGCGGCCGTTGAGGAAGGAGATGGCGACGATGTCCTGCTGCCCCTGGACCGTCAGGATGCCGGTCTTCTTCTGCTGGGAGACCAGTTGCAGGATCTCCGGGAGCTTGAAGAGGTCTAGGGTACCTTCAACCGCCATCGCCGGGTTTCCTCAAACCTCGTCGCGCAGCTCCCGCCGGAGGCGGACGCCGAAGTAGATCGACAATCCCAGGATCGCGACGATCCAGGACGGGAGGTTTCCGGGATCATACCGCCAGGGGATGGTCGTGCCGAGCCGGCCGAGCAGCGGCAGCATCAGCAGGGCGGCCGGCACCAGAAGGGCGAAGAACGACCTCACCCCCTCGCCGATCTCGGCCGAGGCGACGCCCGGGAGCAGGATGCGACCCCAGCGGTCGAACGCCCCTTCCGGGAACACCTCCGCCGCCCGCTCCGTGTAGCCGAAGGGGCGGCGCGCCAGGTGCAGGGCGAAGGCGATCAGCACCAGGCTCAGGGAGAGGAACACCGAGAGCCCCCGGCGGAGGATCTCCTGGGGCCCTGAGCGGACCTCCTTCCCTACCCAGCTCGCCGCCAGCTCCCGCCGGATCTCCGGGATGCGGTTGAGGCCACCGGGCAAGGCCACCACGCGCTGCTGCGGATTGGCCATCCAGGTGTTCACCCGGGCGAAGTCGAGGTCCTGGGCCCGCTTCAGGGCCCCCTTCTGCTCGTCGAACATGTAGGACTCGGAGAAGGCCTGGCTCAGGTTGTACGGCGGGGCGGGGTTCTGGGGATCGTCGGCGGCGGCCTGCTGGAAGCTCTGGATGGCGCTGTTGAAATCACCCTTGAGGAAGGCGTAGTCCCCGAGGTTGAGCAGCGCCGAGGCGTTCTTCGGCTCCGCCTCCAGCACCTGCCGGTAGAGAGCGCGGGCGATCTCCCACTGGTTGAGCGAGCGGTGGACGTCCCCGAGGAGCTCCTTGACGGCGACGCTCTGCGGCAGCACGCCGCGCAGCACCCCGAGGTCCGCGAACAGGCTGCCGTAGAGGCGGTGGTCCTCCAGGCTCTGCATGGCGAGGCCCGGCGGCGAGAGCGCCACCGCCACCTGCCGGCGTTGCAGCTCCACGAGCTGGGGGGCGGCGCCCAGGAGGAGCCAGAGCGCGATCATCACCGCGCGCTCGCTCGCCGAGGCGTACCCCCAGAGCAGGACCGACGCGTAGAGGACCAGCCAGAGGGGCCCGTGGGGGAGGGCCAGCGGCCAGAGCAGCGCCGCCCCCGCCAGGACATAGGCGACCGGGCGCGGCAGCTTGCGGCCGAAGAGGTCCGCCAGGTCCTGGAACAGGGAGGTCCCCTTGGTCAGCATCTGCACGGCGAGGAAGAGGCCGCCGGTCACCAGCAGGAGGACCAGCGCCCAGAGGAGGAAGTCCTGGAGCCAGAGGTAGCGCTCCAGCGGATGCAGGAAGATCCTGGGGTAGGCCCGCAGGCGGGCCGCGAAGGAGCCCAGGTACTTGCCCTGCAGCCAGTCCACCTTGGACTCGGCGAAGGCCGTCTCCGGCCGCCCGGGGTCGAACCGCTCGGCGGCTCCGAGCGCCCAGTGGGCGCGGTCGAAGCTCTTCTGCCGGGCGGCCTGCACCGCGGTCGCGACGGCGCCGGCCGAGAGGTCGGGCAGGCGGCGCATCCCGATCTGGCGGGCGATCTCGATCAGCCCGCTCACCGCCCGGTCCGCCTGCTGCGGGTTGGTCTGGACGATCCAGTCGAGCCACTGCTCCTCGAGCTGCTTGAGCGTCTGCCGCACCGGAGAGGTCATCTCGACCCCGGTCACCTGCGGCGACGACGCCTCCCCGGCCGCCGCCGCAGGGAGCAGCAGCAAGGCGAGTGAGAGGGCCGCGAGCCCCGCGCGCAGGGAGCGTCTATCCTCGTTTCTGTACATAGCGGACCCGCAAACGATACAGCAGGTCCTCCAAAAAAGCTCGCTCCTGGGCGCTCAGATTCCCCGCCGTCTTCTGGCGCAGGATCTCCAAAAGATCGATGTGGAGACGGGCCATCTCCAGATTGGTCGCCGCCTGGCCGTCGGGCAGCCGAGCGTCGCCGAGGTAGATCGGCACCGGCTCGGCCATCATCGCCACCAGATCGTAGAAGCTCGGCCCCTCGCCGAGCTCCGGCTCCTCGAGATAATCCAGCCCGGCCGCCGGCTGCGGTGGCGGCTCGGGGGCCCGCCGCGGCGCCTCCCAGGGGGTTTCGCGGGGCGCGGGCTCGCGCTCCGCCCGCGGCGGCTCGGGGCGCGGAGCGGGCTCCGCCGGGGCCGTCGAGGTCGATTTTTCGTTGAGGAACAGGTACTCTTCCTTCAGCTCGCCCTCGGGCGTGAACATCCGCTTGTCGGTGACCTTGAGCTCTTTCTTCTCGTTCGGCACGTCGGACCCCCGATGTCTGAAAAACCAGAAAATCCCGACCTCCAGAAGCTCGTCGACCTCGTCGCCCGCCTGCGGGCCCCGGACGGCTGCCCGTGGGACCGCGAGCAGACCCTGCCGGACGTGCGCGCCTATCTCCTCGAGGAGGCGCACGAGCTGGCCGGCGCCATCGACGGCGGCGACTGGGATGAGCTGGCCGAGGAGCTGGGAGACCTGCTCTTCCAGGTCGCCTTCATCGGGCGCCTCGCCGAGGAGGCCGGCGCCTTCAGACTCTCACAGGTGATCGATGGCGTCCACCGCAAGATGGTGGAGCGTCACCCGCACGTCTTCGGAGAGGAGACGCTGGCCGACGCCGAGGCGGTGCGCCAGGCCTGGGAGCGGCGCAAGCTGCAGAAGGAGCCGAAGCGGGAGTCGCTCTTCTCGGGGGTCCCCACCTCCCTCCCCTCCCTGCTCGGCGCCTACCGTCTGACCCAGAAGGCGTCCGGAGTCGGCTTCGACTGGCCGGACGCCGCGCCGGTGCTCGACAAGGCCGAGGAGGAGATCGCGGAGCTGCGGGAGGCCCTCGCCCAGGGGGAGAAGGACGCCGTGCGCGAGGAGGTGGGGGATCTCCTCTTCACCATCGCCAACCTCGCCCGCAAACTGGAGATCGATCCCGAAGCCGCCCTCGCCGGCACCAACCGCAAGTTCCGCCAGCGCTTCGCCAAGATCGAGGAGGGTCTCGCCGCCCAGGGGAAGACCGCGGCCGAGGCCACGCTGGAGGAGATGGATGCGTTGTGGGGGGCGGCGAAGGGCAGGGAGGAGGGTTAGTCCACGATCAGAATCCCGGCTCGATCAGCGGCGGCTAGGACCAGATCGTATCCGGGGCCGTCACGAAGCGGGAGGGAGGTCCCGGCGCTCCGGAGAGCCGAGGAAGGGACCCGGTCGCCGAACAGGACGATCGACTGGACACCGTCGTTCTGGCGCGAGACCCAGATCAATCCGTCGATATTCTCGTCTGAAAGGTAGAGCGCCCGAGCCCAGGCGGTGGTCCGCGGATACTGCTTCTTCGAGACTTCAATCAACTCCCGCCGGCTGACTCCCAGACGGCGAAGGCCGAATCCGAAAAGCTGAGCCAGGCTCAGATCCCGGGAGGGGCTTACCGGCGAGAGGACCAGCGGGGCGAGAGAAGATCTTCGAATCCGTTTGGCGGGCCCCCGGACCGGGACGTCGTGGAAGATGGTCTCGGCCAGAGCGCCGTCCGGGTGCTCGGCCGCATAGAGGATCGGAACCAGATTCCCATGGTCATCCTCGAAGGGATGAAAACGTCCAGATCCCAGCCCCGGGTTGAAGCTGGTGGGTCCGAACCGGGCGTTGTGGCAGCGGACGAGAAGACGGTCCTTCTTCCAGGTGAAGAGGAGCGGCTTGAGCAAATCTGGGAGAGGAGGGGCGGGGACTCTAGAAGACAAGCTCAGCGGCCTCTTGTTCCGCTGCTTGTACGACTTCCTCGGGATGGGAGCTCAACAGGTCGACCGGCCGCTTGTCGTCCAAGCTGCCATTCGCGGCAGTGAACCACAGAGCCAAGCCCCAATCGGAGGTGTCCTTCCCAAGGATCTGGATGACCCTCTCGACGGCGGGGCGGGGCTTCCCCTTCTCGTCAAACTGGAAGCTGGGAACGTAAGTATTGTCTCGATGAGTTACAGCAAAGATCTTGCGCTCCCGCAAGAGGCGCTCACACTCCGACACTGGCTTTCCCAAGCTGCCGAACTCCTTCAGGAAAACCCTGCGGGCCGCCGCAAGACGGCGCGCCTGTCGCGCTTCGATCCTCTCGTTCTCCTCGGCGGTAGGGAGAAACTGGTGAAGCGGAGAAAACTCGCGCTCCTTCTTGTACCGTACCAAAGCCGCTTTTCGGGCAGCGTTCTCCTTGGGAGCGATACGGTCCACCAATTTATACGTCTTCACTGGCGCGCGCGAGAAAGAGAGCTTGTCTGACACTTCAAGCTTCTTCTGCCTAGGCTTTGAAGAAGACGCTCCCCCTTGTGCAAGGGCCTTCTCGTCCTCGACCTCAAGCCCCTTTTTTACAAGTTGCTGGAAAAGGTCATTCCCTTCCTGCTCAGCGACCGCCAAAGCCCCCAGTCCCGCCAACCAGACGCGATCCGAGGTCTCTTTCAGCTTCTTGCTCATGAGTCTGCCTATTGTACAGCAGCCCTCTTCGGCGCCGGCCTCTCCGCCACCAACTTCTCCAGATACGGCAGCACGTTCCTGGCCACGATCTCCTGCCCCTTGGCCGTGGGGTGGAGGCCGTCCGCCTGGTTCAGGGAGCGGATGCCGCCCACCTTGTCGAGCAGGAAGGGGACGAGGGGGACGTTCAGCTCCTTCGCCAGCTTCGGATAGAGGGCCGCGAGCTGGTCGGCGTAGGGGCCGTAGTTGGGAGGGATCCGCATGCCGAGCAGCAGGACCCGCGCGCCGGCCGCCTGGGAGCGGCGGACGATCTCGCGCAGGTTGGACTCGATCTCGGTCAGCGGCTGGCCGCGCAGGCCGTCGTTCGCCCCCAGGCCCACCACCAGCACGTCCGGATGCTGGCCCAGCAGCCAGTTGAGCCGGGAGAGGCCGCCGGCCGTGGTGTCGCCGCTGACACCGGCGTTGACCACCCGCACCGCCTTTCCCTCCTGGGTGAGCTGCCGCCCGAGCAGCGCGGGGTAGGCCTGAGCCTCATCCAGGCCGAGGCCGGCGGTCAGGCTGTCGCCCAGGAACACGACCAGCGGCGCGGCCGGGACCGGAGCCGGGGCGGGACGGGCCGCCGGAGCGGGGTTGGAGACGGGAACCGCCCGGCGCGCCGCCCGCGGAGCCTGGTCGGAAGCCTGCGCTCCACAGGACGAGACCACGGGAATAACCAGCGCCAGAGCGAGAGTTGCGAGCTTTCGCCACATAGAGACCTTCCTCAAAGACAATGATCCGCGACCGATGCTCCCCCGATCCTGACGCAAGGCGGCCGCTGTAAGAGGGGAGAGAGCCGCGGCGTTTCTCACTCTGAGAACAACCCCAAACCCACGTACATATTTCCCATGACCCAACCCCGTATTGAGATGCGCCAGCTCACCCGCCGCCTGCCCTCGGGGGACCGGGAGCTGACGATCCTCGACCACGTCGACCTCGCGATCGATCCGGGCGAATTCGTCGCCGTTCTCGGCCCCTCGGGGAGCGGCAAGTCGACCCTGCTCGCCTTGATGGCCGGCCTCGACCGCCCCACCTCCGGGGAGATCCGGATCGACGGCGCTCCCATCCAGGCGATGTCGGAGGACGAGCTCGCCCTGCTGCGCCGCCGCAAGATCGGCTTCGTCTTCCAGAGCTTTCAGCTCCTCTCGAACCTCACCGCCCGTGAGAACGTGCTGCTGCCCATCGAGCTGCTCGGCCTCTCCAACCCCTTCGCCCGCACGACTGAGCTCCTGGAGGCGGTGGGGCTCGCCGACCGTGGCCATCACTACCCCAGCCAGCTCTCCGGCGGCGAGCAGCAGCGGGTGGCTCTCGCCCGCGCCTTCGCCGTCCGGCCGCCGATCCTGCTCGCCGACGAGCCCACCGGCAACCTCGACGGCGCCACCGGGCGCCGCGTCCTGGAGCTGCTGACCGAGCTGCGGGCCCGCGAGGGGACCACCCTCGTACTGGTCACTCACGACCCGGCGGTGGCGTCCCTCGCCGGCCGCCAGATCCACCTGCGCGACGGCCGGGTGGAGCGCGACGAAAGGGTGGCGGTCGCCCCGGCTCCGGCCGAGGTCCCGGCATGAGCCTCGGCTTCTACGTCCGCGCCCTGGCCCGCGAATCGCGCGGCTCGCGGGGGCGGCTCGCCTTCTTCATCGCCTGCCTGGCGATAGGCGTGGCGGCGGTGGTGGCGGTCGCCGGGCTCTCGGCCAGCCTGCGCGACGGCATCCGCCGCGAGGCCCGGCAGCTCCTGGCCGCCGACCTCGCCGTGCGCGGCAACCAGCCCCTCCCCCCCGAGGTGCTGGCGGCGATCACGGACCTGCCGGGCGCCCGCCGCACCGACGTCAAGGAGACGGTCACCGTGGCCGCCGCACCGGCCCGCGACGGCCAGCCGGGGCCCAGCCAACTCGTCGAGCTCAAGGTGATCGACGGCTTCTATCCCTTCTACGGCAAGCTCGACCTGCGCCCGCGGAAACCCCTGAACGAGCTGCTGACCCCCAACACCGCGGTCGTCGCCTCCGACCTCCTCGCCCACCTGGGGTTGAAGGTGGGGGATTTGCTCCAGATCGGCGGGCAGGGCTACCGGATCGCCGGCATCGTGCTCTCCGAGCCCGACCGGGTGAGCATCTCCTTCACGCTCGGTCCCCGGGTCTTCCTCTCCGGCGCGGGATTCGCCCGTACCGATCTTGAAGAGCAGGGGAGCCGCATGAGCTACAAGGCGCTGGTCAAGCTGCCGGAGGGGACGCCCGCCGCCGCGCTCGACGCCACCGCCCACCGGCTGCAGCAGGCCCTCCCCCCGGGCGACACCTACCGGGTCGAGACCTACCGCCAGTCGCAGCCGGCCCTGCAACGGAACATCTCCCGGGTGGAGCGCTTCCTGGGGCTGGTCGCCCTGCTGTCGCTCTTCGTGGGGGGCATCGGGGTGGCCCAGAGCGTGCGGGCCTGGCTCGCCGGCCGGCTGGACGCCATCGCCATCCTCAAGTGCCTGGGGATGCGCCCGCGCGAGATCTTCCCCCTCTATCTCGGGCAGACGGTCCTGCTCGGGCTCGCAGGCAGCCTGGTGGGCATCCTCGCGGGGGTCGCCGTCCAGCTCGTGCTCCCGCGCCTCTTCCCGGACCTGATCCCGGGCGCGCTGATCCGCCCCTGGCAGCCCGCCGCCCTGCTGCGGGGGCTGGGGCTCGGGGTGGGGGTCGCGCTGCTGTTCAGCCTGCCGCCGCTCTCGGCCGTGCTGCGGGTGCCGCCGGCGCGGGTGCTGCGACGGGAGGCCGAGCCGCTCCCCCGCCACCGCTGGGTGAGCGTGGCGACCGTCCTCGCCCTGGTGGCCGGCGTCTGGGGGATGGCCGCCTTCCAGTCCGGCTCCGCCCGGTTGGGCCTGCAATTCACCAGCGGCGTGGCCCTGGTGACGGCGGCGCTCGCGGCCGCGGCCTTCCTGGTCTCCTGGGGGGTCCGCCGGCTGCCGCGCGACCTCTTCTCCCTGCGCCCCTGGCTGCGGCACGGCATCGCCGCCCTCGCCCGCCCCGGCGCGGCGGCGAGCGGCGCCATCGTGGCCCTCGGGCTCGGAGTGCTCGTCGTGCTCGGTATGTCTCTCGTCGAGCGGCGGATCACCGGCCAGCTCGAGAAGGAGCTCCCCACCAACGCGCCGAGCGCTTTCCTGGTCGACATCCAGCCGGCCCAGTGGCCGGGGGTGGAGTCGCTCCTCAAGCAGCAGGGAGCGCAGGGGATCGAATCGGTGCCGGTGGTGATGGCCCGCCTCGCGGCGATCGACGGCGTCCCCGTCGAGCGGCTCCAGGCCCAGGAGGGGGGGCCGGAGGGCGGGCAGCAACAGGGAAACCAGGGAGGCGGGCGCCGCCGGGAGCGCTGGGCGCTCACCCGCGAGCAGCGGCTCACCTACCGGAAGGAGTTGCCCAAGGACAACAAGATCGTCGCCGGCTCCCTCTGGAACGATCCCGCCCACGCCGAGGTCAGCCTGGAGCAGGAGTTCGCCAGGGACCTCGGGGTCCACCTGGGATCGACGCTCAGCTTCAACATCCAGGGGGTGCCGGTCGACCTCAAGGTCACCAGCCTGCGCACGGTCAACTGGCAGACCTTCGGGATCAACTTCTTCCTGGTGGTCGAGCCGGGCGTGCTCGAAGGGGCGCCGCAGCAGCGGCTGGCGGTGGCCCGGCTGCCCAAGGGGAGCGAGCAGCGGATGCAGGACCTGCTGGCGGCCCGCTTCCCCAACGTCACCTTCCTGCGCATCCGCGAGATCCTGGAGAAGATCCTCAAGGTGCTGCGGCGGATCAGCCTGGGCATCCGCTTCCTGGGCGGCTTCACGGTGGTGGCCGGCATCGCCATCCTGGCCGGAGCGGTGAGCGCCGGCTCGGCCCGCCGGGGGCGGGAGGTGGCGCTGCTCAAGACCCTGGGGATGACCCGGCGCGGAGTGGCCGCGACCTTCGCCGTCGAATACGCCCTGGTGGGGCTGGTGGCCGGCACGATCGGCGCCGTCGGCGGCACCGCGCTCGCCTGGGGGGTGGTGACCCGGGGGTTCGAGATCCCCTGGACCTTCGCCCCCCTTAACCTCGCCGTGGCGCTCGCCGGCACCATCCTCCTCGCCGTGATCGCCGGCCTGGCCGCCAGCCTCCGGGCCCTGGAGCGCCGGCCGATCGAGGTGCTGAGAACGGAGTAGTCATTCCCCGCCGGACCGCGTCAGCAGGTACGACACCGGCACGAATTCGAACCCCTCCGCCTTCGCCCTGGGGACCTCGCGGGTGAGGGCGGCCAGGGTCTCGGGGTGGGGGTGGCCGATGGCGACGCCCGAGCCTTTGGCCCGCGCCAGGGTGAGGAGGCGCTGGAACTGGGCGTGAATGGCTTCCGGCGACTCGTCACCATCGAGGAAGACCTGGCGCTCCGCCGCCGGCACACCCAGGCTGAGCGCCACCTTGTAGCCGACGCTGTCGGCGCTGGTGCGTGAATCGAGGAAGAAGAGGCCCCGCTCGGCGAGGACGCTGAGGACGGCGTTCATCGGCCCCTCCTCGGCGGAGAGGAGCGAGCCCATGTGGTTGTTCACTCCCACCGCGCCCGGCACCGCCTTCAGGGCCTCCTCCGTCTTCTGCCGCAGCTCGCCGTCGCTCATCCCCTGGAGCAGCGCCCCCGGTCCCGGGTTCTGGCCGTGCACCGGCTCCATCGGCAGATGGAGAAGCATCTCCGCCTTCCGCCGCCGCAGCTCGGCCACCACCTCCGGCGTCTGCTGCTCGTAGGGGAGGACGGAGTAGGTCACCGGCACGCCCAGCGCCTCCAGCGGACGGAGGTCCGCGACGTCATGCCCCAGGTCATCGATCACCAGGGCGATGCGGGCACCGCGGACCGGCCCGGTGGCCGTGACGGTCTCCGTGGCCGCGGGGACGGCGGCCGGAGCCTCGGGCTCGACGTGGTCCGAGGGGCTCTTGCGGTGCTCCGCGCGGCGCGGCGCTTTGGGGGCCGCGCTCCGCGCGGACGCCGGAGGCCCGGCGGCCTCCGGTCCGCGCGGGGCGGACGGCTTCAGGAAGAAGTAGAGGATGCCGGCGCCGACGAAGAGGCCGAGGAGGAACAGGACGATCCCCCCGGCCTTCGACCCTTGAGAGCGCGAGCGGCGAGCCATCAGAGGAGGGAAGAATCCCTCAAGCGGCCTTCGCCTCGGTGGTGGCGGGCTCCTGGCCCAGCAGACGGCGGACGCCGTGGCGGAGGATCAGCTCGTCGATCGGGGTGTCCTTCTCCAGGTAGGTCCGGCTCCGCTCGTCGACCAGCAGGTCGGGCTTCAGCGCCGCGTTGAGCGGCTTCTTGTCCGGGCCGGTGTAGAAGGCCTCCGTGTAGAGGAGCCGGCCGCCGGTCGACAGCTCGGCCGTGCCGAGGCGGCCGGCGTGCCCGAAGGTGCGCTCGCCCACCAGCTCGGCCTTCTCCTTCTGCCGGAGCACCGTGGCGAAGACCTCGGAGGCCCCCAGCGTGCCGCGGTCGACCAGGATCACCGTCTTCCCCTGCCAGACCGGCTTGTCCTCGGCGCGGAAGGTCTGCAGCTCCTCGGCGCGGCGCTTGAGCGTCCCCAAGTCGCCGGAGGTGAACAGCCGGGCCGTGGCGTAGGCCACCTCGGGGTCTCCCGAGGAGACGCCCCGCAGGTCGATCAGGAGCCGGTCCTTGACCTTGCCGGCGTTCTTGCCGAGCGTGTCGCGGACCTCCTGGACGGTGTCCTTGTCGAAGCTCGGGATGTGCAGCAGGGCCACCCCCCCCTCGACGTCCTCCAGGCTGACCGGCGGCGGATCGAACGGCTTGAGCTCGAAGGAGACCTGCACCGGCTCGCCGAGACGGATCACCTCCAGGTTGACCTTGGTGCCCGGCTTCTCGGTGAGCGCCTGCTGCATCTCCCAGAGCGGCATCAGGCGGGTCGAGCGGCCGTTGATCTTGGCGATGACGTCCCCCGGCCGGACCTTGGCGACCCCGCCCGGGCTCCCCTTCTCCACCGCCACCACGTAGGCGATCCCCCGCTCCTTGAGCAGGGTCAGCCCCGAGTAGCGCCGGCCGATGGTGGCCGCCTGGCTGTAGGTGGAGATCGCCGAGGCCGGCACGTAGAGCGAGAACGGATCGAGGGCGTCCGTGGTGCCGTCGAGGGCGCTGGCCATGAGGGTGTTCATGTCCGGCTCGTCGACGTAGGCCTGGCGCACCAGCCCGAGCGTCTCGCTGAAGACGGAGAGATACTTGTAGAAGGAGTCGTCCCCGGGCTTGGCCTGCTTGTCGTCCGCGGCGCGCACGAGGGTGGCCGCGAGCAGGGAGAAGACGAGGACGGCGGAGATGAGGAAGAAGAGGATTCGACTGCGGTTCATGGTTCCCCTTACCGTAACCAACTCAGGGGGTCCTCGGGCCGGTTCTCGACGCGGATCTCGAAGTAGAGCTTCTCCGACGCGAGCCCCACGGTGTCCCCCAAGGATAGCATGTCTTCCCGCCCCACCCGCATCGAGGAGAGCCCGGCGTAGAGCGTGAACACCCGCCCGGGGTGCTGGACGATCACCGTATCCCCGTATCCCTGGAAGGGGGCGGCGTAGAGCACCTTGCCGGGGAAGACCGTCTTCACCGGCGCGCCCGCCGCCACCGCGAGGTCGACGCCGTTGTGCGGCACCTTGGTGCGGTAGTGGGGGTCGAGGATCGAGCCGAAACCCGCGGTGACCTTCCCCTCGGCCGGCCAGTCGAGCACGCCCCGGAACTGCTGCATGGGGGTGCCGGCGGGGGACTCCTGGTTGCGGCCGTAGAGGAGGTCGAGGAAGGCGGCGAGCTTCTTCTCCCGGTCGGCCAGCTCGGTGGTGCGGGCGACCAGGGTCTGGCTCTCCTTCTGGAGCCGGGCGAGCAGGGCCTCCTTGCGCTGTCGCACCGCCACCAGCTCCTGCCGGCGGGTGCGCTCGCTGGCGATCCACGTCTCGGTCTCCTCCCGCCGGGCCACGAGCTGGTCCCGCTCGCGGGCGAGGTCGATCCGCGCCTGCTCGTAGCGGTCGATCGCCGAGCGGTCGCGCCGGGCGAGATAGCGCATCAGGCGGATGGAGGGGAGGAGCCGCCGGTCGGGCTTGAGGGAGAAGAAGAGGCGGAGATAGCCCTGGCGGCCGAGCCGGTAGAGCCCGGTCAGATGGCGCTTGAGGTTGGTCCGGGCGGTGTCGAGCTCCCCCTGAAGGCGGGCCACCTCGGCCTCCCCCTCCTCCACCTTCCTGGTCGCGAGGTCGCGGGCCGTGGTCGCCTCCTGGAGCCGCGCCTCCTGGAGACTCAGCTCCGCCTCCACCGCGTCGATCTCCCCCTGGACCCCCGTCTGCGCCTTGCGGGCCGCCGCCAGGCGCTCGGTGAGCCTGGCGATCTCCATCCGGAGCGCCGCCAGCTCCGCCTCCCGCGAAGGTTTCTGGGCGGGGAGGGGGGTGACGAGGAGGAATAAAAGGCTCAGGATGACGAGGGCGGCCGTCCAGGACCGTGGCTTCCGGTGCGTCCTGCCGGGGGTGAGGCTTCGGAGGGCAGACGGCTCAGAGGGCAGAGACGTAGAGGGACGCACCGGAGAAGGCTACTACTTCCCCGCCGCCTTCGGCTCCCCCGTTCCCCCGCCTCTGAGCGCGTTGAAGAGGAAGCTTATCTCGTCGGCGGCCTCGTCGATCTTCTTCGAAACCGGCTTGCCGCCGCCGTGGCCGGCGCGGGTCTCGATGCGGATCAGCGTCGGGTTGGGGCCGGCGTTGGCGCGCTGGATCGCCGCCGCGAACTTGAAGCTGTGGGCGGGCACCACCCGGTCGTCGTGGTCGGCGGTGGTGATCAGCGTCGGCGGATAGGCCGTCCCCGGCTTCAGGTTGTGGTACGGCGAATAGGCGTAGAGCACCTTGAGCTCCTCCGGGTTCTCCGGCGAGCCGTAGTCCGAGGTCCACCCCCAGCCGATGGTGAACTTGTTGAAGCGCAGCATGTCGAGCACGCCCACCCCCACGATCACCGCGCCGTAGAGGTCCGGCCGCTGCACCATGCAGGCGGCGGTCAGCAGACCGCCGTTGCTGTAGCCGGCGATCGCCAGCTTCCGGCGCGAGGTGTAGCCGTTGGCGACCAGCCACTCGGAGGCGGCGATGAAGTCGTCGAAGACGTTCTGCTTCTTGAGCTTCATCCCCGCCTGGTGCCAGTCCTCCCCGTACTCGCCGCCCCCCCGCAGGTTCGCCACCGCGTAGATCCCGCCGCGCTCCATCCAGACCAGGTGGGCGGTGGAGAAGGCGGGGACCAGCGAGACGTTGAAGCCGCCGTAGCCATAGAGATAGGTCGGGTTCGAGCCGTCGAGCTTCAGCCCCTTCTTGTAGGTGAGGAACATCGGGATGCGGGTGCCGTCCTTGCTCGGGAAGAAGACCTGCCTGGTCTCGTACTGGCCGGGGTCGAACCCCTTGATCTCCGGGTGCCGGAAGACGGTCTCCTTGCCGGTCTCCAGGTCATAGCGGTAGATCGTGCCCGGCGCCGTGAAGCTGGAGAAGGAGAAGAAGGTCTCGCGGTCGCGGCGGCGGCCGGTGAACCCCTCGGCCGAGCCGAGCCCGGGCAGCTCCACCTCGCGCAGCGGCTTGCCGCTGAGGTCGAATTGCCGCACCTGGCTGTGGGCGTCCTTCAGATAGAGCGCCACGAAGGTGTCGTTCAGGCAGGCGACCCCCTGCAGGGTCTCGGGCCCCTGGGGGATCAGCTCGCGCCACTTCTCCCGGGCGGGGTCGCGCACGTCGACCGCGATCACCCGGCCGCGCGGCGCCCCGAGGTCGGTCTGCAGCCAGAAGACGGGGCCGTCGTTCTCGATGAAGGCGTAGGCGGCATCGAAGCGGTCCAGCAGCTCGACCACCTTGGAGCCCGGCTGCTGGAGGTCCTTGTAGAAGATGGCGTTCTCGGTCTCCGTCCCCTTCCAGGCCTGGATGATCAGGTACCGGCCGTCCTCGCTGACGGCGGCGATGAACCCCATCTCCTTGCTGTCCGGCCGCTGGTAGACCAGCTCGTCGGCCGACTGCGGGGTGCCGATCCGGTGGTAGTAGAGCTTCTGGTAGAAGTTCGCCTCCTCCAGCGGGCGCCCCTCGCGCGGCTCGTCGTAGCGGCTGTAGAAGAACCCCTTGTCGTCGTGCGTCCAGGCGGCGAGCGAGAACTTGACCCACCTCAGCACGTCCGGCAGGTCGCGGCCGGTCTCGACGTCGCGCACCCGCCACTCCTGCCAGTCCGACCCGCCGGAGGAGAGGCCGTAGGCGAGGAGCCTGCCGTCCTCGCTGACGCTCCAGCCGGTCATCGCGATCGTGCCGTCCTGCGACAGGGTGTTGGGATCGAGCACGAGCCTGGGCTGGCCGCCCAGGGTGTCGATCCGGTAGAGGACGTTCTGGTTCTGCAGTCCGTCGTTGCGGGTGAAGAAGTAGCGCCCGCCGCGTTGCGTGGGGACGCTGTAGCGCTCGTAGTTCCACAGCTCGGTCAGGCGCTTGCGGATCGGCTCCCGCTCGGGGATCGCCGCCAGGTAGGCCGAGGTCAGCCGGTTCTGCGCCGCCACCCAGTCGCGCGTCTGCTGCGAGTCGAGGTCCTCCAGCCAGCGGTAGGGATCGGCGACCTTGACGCCATGGTACTCATCCACCTGCTCGACGCGGCGCGACTCGGGGTAGACGATCCGCTTCTCCGTGGGGCTCTCGACCGACATATGCATGATGGCCTCAGCAGTCTCCGCAGAAACCGGCACCGCCGCCCCCAGGGCGAGCAGAGCCAGAACGATCCGCCTGGACATAAGGATCTCCTTCTTTATGGGTGCGGCTGACCTCTTTTTCGGGGCCGAAGATCCAACAAGCCGTGCCCAGAAATCCATTCCGGGCTCACAGGTAACCCAGCGACCGGAGATTCTCCAGGTACTCAGCCCCCTCGGGAGCTGCCGGAGCCCCCCGCCGTGGCGCGCCGTAGCCGGCCACGACTACGGGCGGCGGCCGCCAGCGGCACCCCGGGGGCGGCGCCGGTAGCTCCTCGCTCTGCGGCAGCCCGAGCGCCCGCAGCAGGGCGGCGGCCACCGACTCCGGCGCGATCCGGACAGGCTTCACCGCCCCCGGGCAGCCGCTCCGCCGCCAGAGGATCACCCGGCCCTCCCCTCCCTCCCGCCGCCGCCCCGGATCGAGCACCACGGCCACCGTCCCCACCCCCGCGAGAGAGCGTGCCAGCGACCGGTCGGTCTCCCGCAGCTCCGCGCGGACCAGATCGGCCAGCGCCACGTCGCCCCCCCGCCAGCCGTCCGCCGCGATGTCAATCCCCGGAAGATAAAGCGCCGAAGCGCGGGGATTTTCCGTCATCCGGCGGGAAAAGACCTCGCGGTAGAAGCGGTCCGGCAGCAGGGCGCGGTCGCGCACCGAGGCCGCCGCCAGGGCGGAGAGAGCGGCGGTGAGGCGTGGATCGGCGGGGGCGGCCGCGGTCTCTCCGGCGAGCGCCGCCACCGCCGCGCGGTCCCCCTCCGGCGCCACCGCCCCCCGCGCCCCCTCGCGCAGCAGCCCGTAGGCGCCATGGGCCACCACCAGCCCGGGGATGGGGTCGGCCGGGTAGGTGGCCCACCAGTTCACCGCCAGCCCCGGCTCGCCGCCGCGCGAGGCGAGCTCCCAGACCGTATAGGCCCGGCGGCGGTTGGCGAGGATCGGCCGGTACTCGGCGAGCCCGAGCGGCACCTCGACCCGGCTCCACCAGGAGCGCAGGGGGCCGGTGCGCGCCAGCGCGGTCCTCATCCCGAGCGGCAGGAAGCTGTCGAGCGAGGTGACCCCGTGGTCCGGGCCGGGGACCCCGGTGGCGACCGCCGTCCAGAACGAGGCCGGGGGCTCGCGCTTGCGGCGGTAGGAGAAGACCTGGCCCTCGCGCGCCATGCGCCCCAGCTCGGGCAGCTCGCCGAGGGCGATCAGATACTCGATCTCCGAGGGGAGGACGCCGTCGATCCCCACCAGCGCCACCCGCTCTCCCGGCCCGGTGGGCAGGGCCGCCGGAGTCGGCGCCTGGGGGCGGCGGGCCGCCGAGATGGCGGAGACCAAGGAAGGGAGCACCAGCAGCGCCGCCCCCGCCAGGATGGCGAAGCCGATCCACCGGCGGGAGAAGAGCCGCCCGAGCGGCGCCGCGTCGGTGAAGCGGATCGCCAGGGTGAGCAGACCGTTATAGACCAGCTTGACCAACAGATAGATGAGCGGCGGGGTGACCAGCACCAGGCCGGCGACCTGCCAGAGCCGCCCCTCGGCCAGCACCTCCTGCCCGAGTCGCAGGGCGAAGGCGAGCACCCCCGCCCCGGCGGTCACGGCCATGGCGAGCGAGAGCGCCTCGATGCGCCGCACGTGGTAGAGCCGGATCACCAGCACGATCACCCCGCAGAGGACGAGGAAGGCGAGCCCCGTCACCAGGGAAATCGGCAGGAAGAGATGAAGGAAGAGGGGGATGAGGTCGAGCGGGCTGGCGGTGAGGTTGCCGTTCGCCACCGCCAGGGCCAGGGCGAGGGCCAGGGCCAGGGCCAGGCCGGCGAGCAGCCCCACCTTGGCGGTGAGCAGGAGGAGGGTCCGCGCCGGCTGGCGGGGGCGGAGCGCGTCCTGGAGGAGGAAGCGCTCGAACCGGTGATCGAGATACCCGAGCCGGCGCAGCTCGGAACGGACCCCTTCCAGGTCTTGGCCGGTGGGTGACATCGCGGGGGTAGTGTAACCCCTACCCCGCCGCCCCCTCCCGTTCGAGGAAGAAGTCGATCAGCTCCGAGGAGGAATTCTCCATCTCCAGGCTCAACCCCTGGATGCGCTGGCTTAAATAATTGAACATCCACGCCGCCGGCACGGCCACCACCAGCCCCAGGGCGGTGGTGAGCAGAGCCTCGGCGATCCCCTGGGAGACGGTGGTCATGCCGCCGGCCCCGCCGTTGGCGGCGATGTCGCGGAAGGCGTGGACGATGCCAACCACGGTCCCGAAGAGGCCGATGAAGGGGGAGGTGGTGGCGATGGTCGCCAGGCTCCCCACTCCGCGGCTGAGCTCGGTGGTGGTGAGCGACCGGGTACGCTCGAGGGCCCGGCCGGTGGCCTCGATCACCTCCGCCGGAGAGAGCCCGCGGGCGCTCTTCTGCTGGAAGGTCGAGAGGCCGGCCGAGATCACCCGGGCGACGTGGCTGTGGGGGAACATGCGGGCGGCGTCGATCGCCGGCAGGGCGTGCCCCTCCGCGAGATGGGGGCTCACCCGGCGGGCGAACGCGCGCGACTGCCGCCGGGCCCGCGCCAGCACGATCACCCGTTCGAGCGAGACCCCGAGCGACCAGACCGAGAGGAGGGAGAGGATGACGATCACCACGAGCCCCGTCGCGCTGACCGTCCCCGCCAGACCGAAGAGCTGAATCGAACCGTTCACAGATGCTCCTTTCCAGCCCCGAGGGGCACGGGATCGAATCGGGTCCTGACCGCGGCGCCTGCCACCGGCGGGCCGCGGGTTCGAAAGGAGCGCTCCTGTGGGATTAGAGGGGGGAGGGGCGGGATTGGTTCCGGGGGGAGGGCCTCGAGGTATAGGATTTGGTATCCCACTTCAGCGAAGAGGGTAGAGACGTCCCAGTCCGTTTCAGCACAGCGCTGGCAGGCCTCAGCGTCGGGACGTCTCCTCGGAGGGCATACCCTCCCGTTAATCCTGGCCTGAAGGAGAGGGTTTCCCTCCGACCCACTTGCAGGAACGTCAGTGGCCCCGGGAGAGAGACTTTGGAGGCCTCTGAGCGTTGTGCTGAAACAGACTGGGACGTCTCTACCCCTTCGCTGAGCGTTTTCTGGGCCCTCAAGCTCCTAGGCCACGCTGACGACCCGGGGGGCCGCTCTTCCGACCCGGCCAGCCACGGCTCCGACCCGATCCGTGCCGGAGGCGACCCGCGGGGCGGAGCTTCGGACCCGCGGGGCGGCGTTTCCGACCCGATCCGTGAAGGTCTGGACCCGATCAGCCACGATTCCGACCCGGCTCGTGACAGCGCCGACCCGATCCGCGCTGGTTCCGACCCGATCTGGCCCGCCGGCGACCCGCGGGGCCACGATTCCGCTCCGCGGGTCCGAAGCGCCGACCCCCGGGTCGGAAACGCCGCGAATTCAGCGCGACCGGTGCTGGACGAACCTGACCAGGTCGCGGAGGGGGTCGGCCTTGCGGCCGAGCGGGTCCAGGGAGCCCACCGCGAAGCCGAGGAGCTCCGCGGCGAGGGCCTGCGCTCCAGGAACCCCCAGCAGCTTCACGAAGGTCACCTTGCCTTCGTCCTTGCCGGTGTCCTTCCCCGTCTCCTCGGGAGTGCCGAGCACGTCGAGGAGGTCGTCCGAGATCTGGAAGGCTAGCCCCAGGTTCTTGGCGAAACGGGCGATCACCTCCAGGTCGCGGCGCCGGGCCTCGGCGGCCATCGCTCCCAGCTCGCCGGCGGCCATGAACAGCGCTCCGGTCTTGTGGCTGTGAATATACTCCAGAACGTCCAGGCTCATCTCCTCCGGTTTCGCCAGGAGGTCGAGCGCCTGGCCGCCGATCAGCCCGTCGCTGCCGATGGCCGCCGCCAGGTGGTGGACCACGTCCTCCGTGGTATAGCGGCGCAGCGCCAGGCGGTGGGCGGCCTCGGCCACTAGGGCGTAGGCGCGGTTGAGCAGCGCCAGGGCGGCGAGCAGGGCCACGCTCTCGCCGTAGACCCGGTGGACCGTGGGGCGTCCCCGGCGGAGGGCCGCGTCGTCCATCGACGGCAGGTCGTCCAGCACCAGGGAGCAGGCGTGGACCATCTCGACGGCGCAGGCGAGGTCGAGCACCGGCTCGGAGCGGCAGCCGAAGAGGTCGGCCACCGCCAGGGTGAGCACCGGGCGCACCCGCTTGCCGGCGCCGGTGAGGGCGTACTGCATGGCCTGGTGCACCGGCTCGGGGCGCTGGTCCGGGGGGGGGATGAGCTCCGGCAGGCGGCGGTTCACCCGCGCCGCCCAGGCCGCGAGAGGACCGGCGAGCGCGGAGGGGGCCGTCGCCGGCGAGGAGGGTGGAGCTTCAGCCCGGGCCGACCTCACGGACGGGCCCGCCGGGGAGGCGAGCCGCCGTCAAACGAACGAATTGACGGCATCGGCCTCGTTGTCGTAGACGTCGAAGACGGTGATGAGCTGGGTGATGGTGAGGATGTCCGAGACCTTGGAGGGCAGGTTGGCCAGCTTCAGCTTGGTCCCCCGGTTGGTGGCCGTGGTATAGGCGCTCACCAATTCGCCGATGCCGCTGGAGTCGATCATCGTGACCCCCGACATGTTGATGACGACCTTCTTCGCGCCCGAATTCAGGATCTCCTGCATCGTGTTGCGCAGGGCCTCTTCCCCGGAGCCGATGGTGATCTTGCCGTTGAGATCCAGGATGGTCACGTAGCCATTCTGCCGCACAGTGAATTTCATTCAGCTCCCTCCTCGGAGTGATGGGGGGTATCGGTCTTGGGCCCCACCCGTTTGCGCAGCGTCACCACGGTGCCGCCGCCGGGTCCGGAGCCGTACTGGATACGGTCCATGAACTTCTTCATGAACAGGATGCCGCGGCCGTTGGGCCGGGGTATGTTCTTCGGGTCCAGGGGGTCGACGACCTGGTCGGGATCGAACCCCACCCCTTCGTCCTCGACCCGGATCACCACCTCGTCCCCCTCGATGTCGAGGTCGACGTGGACCTGCTTCTCCGGGCTCTGCACGTTGCCGTGCTTGATGGCGTTGGCCAGCGCCTCGCGGACGGCCAGGTCCACCCAGTGCTGGGTGTCCTCGTCCATCCCCAACTGGCGCAGCCGGTCCTTCAGTACGACCTGAACCAGCTCGATGTTCTCGAACCGGCTCCCGATGGCAAGGTGGAAGCGGTGCTCGTCGGCCATGGGCGCGATCCTCGTCACGGAGTCTACCAGAGGAAAGCCGCTCCCTTCTCCGCTCCCAGCATCCGGAGGACCGCCGGCACCACCACCAGGAGCTGCACGCCGTCGAACAGGGCGTGCGCGGCCATGGCGGGCCACACGTTCTGGCGCCACTTGACCAGGAACGCGTAGATCAGCGACAGCAGGGCGATGCCGACCAGCATGAAGGGCTGCCCGTAGGAGAGGTGGGCGAGGACGAAGAAGGCGGTGGAGGCCAGGATGCCGATGCGGGGCTGGAGGAAGCCGCGGAAGAAGCTCTCCTCCACCACCCCCGCCGAGAGGCTGACCAGGAACCGCACCCCGACCGGCAGACCGGCGATGAGCGGGATCAGCGCGGGGGGCGACTTGGGGACGGCGTTCTCCCCCCCCAGGGCCCAGACCACCCCGGCGATCACCATCAGCGCCGCCAGCACGGCCACCCAGGCGCCGATGCCGAGCGCCACCCCCAGCCCGACCTCGCGCGGGATGCTCGGCGCGAGGTAACCGAATTGGGCCATGAATTGCCGCCCGAGCGGGACCCGCGGGGGAGGAGGAGCCTCGGCGGCCGGGACCGGAACGTCGAAGGGCGGCGGCTCTCCGCCGGGCTCCAAGACCTCCGGCCAGTGGACCGGTATCTCAGGCGGGGGTGGCAGAGCCCTCACCCCCGCGAAGCCGAGGAGGAACCAGATCCCCATGGTGATCGCCATCAGGACGTGCAGCAGGAAGAGCTGGGGGGTGCTGATGCTCGAGAGGTCCTCGGCGCCACTCTTCATCCCCAGGCTTCCCAGGGGGGAGAAGACGGCGACGGCGAGGAGGAGGGTCACGGTCAGGTTGGCCAGCGCGCGGCGCCAGGGGCTCCGGAACCCGGGGGGCAGCAGGCCGCGGGCGGCGCACAGCGCGTCGAGCAGCAGCGCGCCGAGCGCTGCCGGGACGATCACGGCGGCGGCGCGCAGCAGGGTCTCGGCCGTCATCAGATCTTCTGCCTCTGCCGGTAGCTGCGGAGCATCATGAGGGCGCCGTTGAGCCGCTGCATGCGCCGCTGCCGTAACTGGATGGCCTGCAGGTCGTCGAGGGAGGGTTGATCGCCGCGCAGCTCGCGCAGATGGCGGTCGATCTCGAAGGTGAGCTGCTCCAGGTCGGCCCGGGTCAGGGTCTTGAAGGTGCGCTCGGTGACCAGGAGGTATCCCTCCGCCACGTCCCGCGCCATCGCATACGCACTGCCCCCGGGGAACGCCATAGGAGGGGGATCATATCCCGAGGAACCCTCGCTCCCCCAACTCCCTCCTCTCCCGGTGAGGGAGGGGGAGGGGTCGGGAAAGGAGGGCCGGGAGGTGAGGGCCTACTTCACCCGCAGCGAGCCCAGCTCCTGCTGGATGTTCTGCAGCGGGCTGTAGGCGAAGACCTCGATCCCGTTGCTGGTGCCGCCTCCCCAGAGGATGCCGAGCAGCTTGACGGTGCTCCCGTTGGTCCAGGAGAACACCGGCGAGCCGCTGTCGCCATGGTCGGAACCCGCCCGCACGATGTTCTGGCAGAGCAGCCCGTAGTTGGAGCCCGTGACGCCGACGTCGGCGCAGGTGGCGGTGATCGGCCCGTAGGTCCAGCCGGAGGTCACCCCGATCTTGTTGACGACCTGCCCCTGGAGCGCCGAGGCGATCGCGGAGATGCTGAAGCGCGAGGTGGGGGGCTTGAGGGTGATCGAGCCCGCCGACAACCCCCGCGAGGAGGTCTTGGCCAGCTTGCCCAGACTGCCCAGGCTGGTGGTGTTGTACCGCGCGAAGGAGCTGTCGCTGTAGCGGCACTTGTACCCGCTCGGGCAGGGATCGCCGGTGAAGTACCCCGGGTCCACGGTCTCCGTGGCGATCGGGGAGCCGAAGGGGTCGTTCCCCTGGGCGTAGGGGGTGCCGTCGACCATGCCGCGATTCAGGGTGCAGTGCGAGTTGGTGACGAAGCCGAAGGCGCCGTCGAGATAGGCGTTGAAGCCGGCCGTGCAGAAGTAGGCGAGCGGGAGGTTGAGGAAGATGATCTGCACCCCCCCCGGCACCGGCCGGGCCGCGTCCAGGATGGTGGAGGTGGCGGGCTTCTTGGCCTTGTCCGCCGTCATCACGCCGGTGAGGTCGCGGATCGCCGGCACCTCCTGGTAGACGACGGCCTCGCGCGGCACCCCCTTGAGGGCCAGCGCCTTGTCCAGGCGGCCGGCGTCGAGGCTCTTGGCCTGGGCGGCGTCGATCCCCACGACGACGCGGTTGCGCGTCTCGTCGGCGTCGAGGAAGACCACTCCGGGCTGGCCGAGGACGGCCGGGCGCAGCGCGCGCTTCCACTCGACCAGGCTGGCGAAGTCGTACCGCCCCTGGAGCACCCGGACCTCCCCCTGGCCCAGGCTCTTCAGGGCCGCCAGGGCGGGTGCCGCCTTGACGTCGCGGAGGTAGACGTTGGGATAGCCTTCGGCGTCGTAGAACAGGCCGCCGAAGCCGGGGATCGCCCGCCCCATCTGGACGAGCTCGTCGTCGACCGGGTTCGGGGGCTCGGGCCGCTGGGCGGCCAGGACGACGCCCGGAAGCGCCAGCGCCAGGACCATCATCGAGAGGGCGCGACGGATCACGGTGCACCTCCTCACAAGGAGAGGTCGCTGAGGGATTCAGCGAGAATCCGTCTATTTTACCACTCCCGCCTCCCTGGCACGCCTCCTGATACAATCGCCCTCGCCCATGACCCTGACCAGCCCCTTCGTCCGCCGGTTCCGTCTGCTGGCCCTGCTCCGCGGGAGCCTGGTGGCGGGAGCCGTGTACGACCTCGCCTTCGCCGCGCTCATGGTGGTGGCGCCGGCGGTGCCGGCGCGGATCTTCGGTCTGCCGCTGCCGCCGCTCCCCCGGGGCGCGTTCTATCTCTGGATCCTGGCGACCCTGCTCTCAATGCTGGCGTTCCTCTACCTGGCGGCGGCCTACGACCCCCGCCGGTACAGCGCCATCATCGCGGTGGCGATCGGCGGCCGGATGGTGGGCGCCCTCGCCTTCCTGGTCGCCGCCCTGCTGGGTCCGGACCTGCGCGGCCTGCTCCCCCTGGCGGCGGGCGACTTCGCCTTCGGCGCGGTGCACGCCGCCGCCTGGCTCCCCATCCGCTCGTGAAGCCCCGGGACATCGCGGCGCAGACGGGGGGGCTGGGGCTGCTCACCGGCCGGGCCTTCCTGGCCATGATCGCCCCCCCGTACGAGGTCGGCCTGTGGGTGCGCCAGATGGAGCAGATCGGCGTCCGCTCCCTGGGGGTGGCCGGCATCACCACCATCTTCACCGGCATGGTGCTGGCCCTGCAGACCGCCCTCTCCCTGCCGACCCTGGGGATCAAGTACTACATCGGCTCGGTGGTCTCGAAGTCGCTGGTGCGCGAGCTCGGGCCGGTGCTCACCGCCCTGATCGTGGGCGGGCGCATCGGTGCCGGCATGACCGCCGAGATCGGCACCATGAAGGTGACCGAGCAGATCGACGCCCTGCGCTCGATGGCCGCCGACCCGGTCAAGAAGCTGGTCACCCCCAAGCTGGTGGCCACCCTGGTGATGCTCCCCGCCCTGACGGTGATCGGGGACGCCCTCGGCATCCTGGGCGGCCTGATCGTCGCCACCGGCACGCTCAACCTCACCCCGGGGCTCTACCTCAACGACGTCCTGGACACGCTCAAGATCGGGGACGTCTTCAGCGGCGTCAGCAAGTCCTTCTTCTTCGCCTACTTCATCGCCATCATCGGCTGCTACAACGGGCTCAACACCACCGGCGGCGCCGACGGCGTGGGGCGGGCCACCACCAACACCGTGGTGCTGGCGGCGATCCTCGTCCTGGTCTCCGACTTCTTCCTCACCAAGCTGTTCTACATCCTGTTCTCGACCTGAGGAGACGACGGACGTGCCGGAAGCGCTCTACCAGATCCGCGGCCTGACCAAGAGGTACGGCCCGAGGACAGTGCTCGACAACCTGGATTTCGACATCTTCCGGGGGGAGTGCCTGGTGGTCCTCGGCCGCTCGGGAACCGGCAAGAGCGTGACCCTGCGCCAGCTCAACGGGCTGGAGAAGCCGGAGGCCGGGAGCGTGGTCTTCGACGGCACCGAGCTGACCACCCTGGAGGAGCGCGAGCTCTTCCCCATCCGCCGGCGGATCGCCATGCTCTTCCAGGGGGGCGCGCTGTTCGACTCGATGAACGTCTTCGACAACGTTGCCTTCCCCCTGCGCGAGCACACGGAGAAATCCGCGGCGGAGATCGCCGAGACGGTGCGCCACAAGCTCTCGCAGGTGGGCCTGAAGGACGTCGAGCGCAAGGCGCCCTCCGACCTCTCGGGGGGGATGAAGAAGCGGGTCGCCCTCGCCCGCTCGCTCGCCCTCGACCCCGAGGTGGTGCTGTTCGACGAGCCGACCACCGGCCTCGACCCGATCACCTCGGCGACCATCGGCAAGCTGATGAGCTCGATCCAGAAGGATCTCGGGGTCACCTCCGTCGTGGTCACCCACGACATCCCCCTGGCTCGCCGGGTGGGGGACCGCATCGCCCTGCTCGCCGACGGCGGCTTCTGCTTCCTCGGCGGCTGGCGCGAGGCGGAGAGCAGCAACGACCCGCGGCTGCGGGATTTTCTCGCCGGCCGCGAGGAGGAAGAAGAAAATGTCGCCTAGAGGCCGGGAGGTCCGCGTCGGCCTGGTGATCCTCGTCGCCGTCCTGGTGCTGGCGGCCGGGATCTTCCTGCTCGGCTCGAAGAACAATCTCTTCAAGCACAAGACCCGCTATTACACCGAATTCAACTCGGTGTCAGGCCTCAAACGCGGCAGCCCCGTGCAGCTCGACGGCGTGGACGTGGGGACGATCGAGAAGGTGGTCCTCTCCGAGGACCCGAAGAAGTCGCAGATCCGGGTCTGGATCCGCCTCGACGAGGACTACGCCGCGCGCATCCGCGGGCCGCTGGACCCCAACGGCCTGATCAAGAATCAGGTCGCCTCGCGGGCCCGCATCAAGACCCTCGGCCTGCTGGGGGACAAGTTCATCGACATCAACTCCGGCTCCACCGCCTACCCGCCGATCCCCGAGGAGGGGGAGGTCCCGGCCGCGCAGCCGACCAACGTCGACGCCCTGATCGCCTCGGGCGAGGACGTGATGGACAACGTGGTCGAGATCAGCCACTCGCTCAACCGCATCCTCCAGCGGATGGAGCGCGGGGAGGGGATCCTCGGCCAGCTCACCTCCGACACCCCCCAGGGACGGCGCCTGCAGGGCTCGCTCGTCAACACCTCGGAGAGCCTGGAGCGGATCGCCAACACGGTCGAGCACGGCAACGGGCCGCTCCCCCGCCTGCTGAACGACCGCGCCATGGCCGATCAGCTCGCCGGCTCGCTCGACCGCTTCCAGACCCTCCTCGACAAGGCCCAGAACGGCCCCGGCCTCCTCCCGGGGCTGCTCAACGACCCGTCCGAGAAGGCCCGGTTCGACGAGACCCTCGCCTCGCTTCATGAAGTGGCGCGAAACCTGCAGGCTTTTTCGGCCGATCTGCAGTCGAACGACGACGCCCTGCTCCAGCGTCTGGTCAAGGACAAGGAGTACGGCCGCGAGGTGGCCGAGCAGCTTCGGCAATTCGTCAAGAACCTGAACGACGTCTCGGCCAAGCTCGACCGGGGGGACGGCACGGCGGCGAAGCTGATCAACGACCCGAAGATCTACGACGCCGTCAACGACATCATCGTGGGCATCAACCAGTCCCGGGTGCTGCGCTGGCTGATCCGCAACCGGCAGAACAAGGGGATCGAGAAGCGGTACGACGACACCAGGAAGGAGATCGAGAAGTCGGGGGGGAAGCCGGCGCCGCTGGACAGGCTGCCGGAGGAGAATCCGAGCCCCAAGGCGAAGCCGCCCGCTCCCTCCCAGCCGCCGCCGGACGCGGCCGGGCCGACGAAAGGAAACTGACTCTTCGCATGCCATCGCACAGTCTGGTGACCGGAGGGGCGGGCTTCATCGGCTCGCATCTGACTCAGCGCCTGCTCGCCCGGGGGGACCGGGTGACGGCGTTCGACGACTTCAACGACTACTACGATCCCAAACGCAAGTGGGAGAACGTGAATCTGATCGTCGAAGGCCCGCACGCGGACCGTTACTGCCTCGTCGAGGGGGACATCCGCGACGAGGCGGCGGTGGACCGCCTGTTCGCCGAGGGCGAATTCGACGCCGTGATCCACCTGGCGGCGCGGGCCGGAGTGCGGCCGAGCCTGCAAGAGCCGATCCTCTATGAGGACGTCAACTGTATCGGCACCCTGCGGCTGCTCGAGGCCGCCCGCCGGCACGGCCCCAATCTCTTCCTTTTCGGCTCCTCGTCGTCGGTCTACGGGATCAACGAGAAGGTGCCGTTCGCCGAGGACGATCCGGTGGACCAGCCGATCAGCCCCTACGCCACGACCAAGCGGGCCGGCGAGCTGCTCTGCTACAACTACCATCATCTCTACGGTTTCCGCACCGCCTGCCTGCGCTTCTTCACCGTCTACGGGCCGCGGCAGCGGCCGGAGATGGCGATCCACAAGCTCACCGACCTGATGGCGCGCGGGAAGCCCCTCCCCCTGTACGGCGACGGCGGCAGCCAGCGGGATTACACGTATGTCGACGACATCGTCGACGGCCTGCTGGCGGCGCTGGACCTCGCCCCCGGCTTCGAGATCCTCAACCTGGGGGGGGCGGAGACCACCTCGCTGCGCGATCTCGTTCACTGGATCGCTGAAGAGCTTGCCGTGGAGCCCCGGATCGACTATCTTCCGGCGCAACCGGGGGACGTGCCGATCACCTACGCCGACGTTTCCAAGGCGGCGCGGCTCTTGGGGTACTCGCCGAAAGTGCCCCTTCGCGAAGGCCTGCGCCGTTTCGTCTCCTGGTATCGCGAGCGCGCCGAGGCGCGCGGAACCTGACAACTATTCCAAGCGAGAATCCTTTCGATGAACATCTGCGTCGTAGGTAGTGGTTACGTCGGTCTGGTGACGGGCGCCTGCCTGGCGGACTTCGGGATGAACGTGGTGGGGGTGGACAAGGACCATGCCAAGGTGGAGGCGCTCTCCCGGGGCAAGGTCCCCATCTATGAGCCCGGCCTCGACACCCTGGTCCAGAAGAACATGGCGGAGGGGCGGCTGCGCTTCACCACCGACCTCGCCCCCGCCATCGAGGAGGCGCAGGCGATCTTCATTGCCGTGGGCACGCCGCCGAAGTCCGACGGCTCGGCCGACCTCACCTTCATCCGCGAGGTGGCCTCCTCGATCGCCCAGCACCTCAACGGCTACAAGGTCGTGATCACCAAGAGCACGGTGCCCATCGGCACCGGCCGCATGATCGAGCAGATTATCCGTGAGGGGGCGGGCAGCCGGCACAAGTTCGCCGTGGTGAGCAACCCCGAGTTCCTGCGCGAGGGGTCGGCGATCGAGGACTTCATGCACCCCGACCGGGTGGTGATCGGCACCCGCGACGAGCGGGCGGCCGAGATGATGCGCGACGTCTACTCCCCCCTGGAGGCGGCCGACGTGCCGATCATCGTCACCGACGTCGAGACGGCGGAGCTGATCAAGTACGCCTCGAACGGCTTCCTCGCCACCAAGATCTCCTTCATCAACGAGGTGGCGCAGATCTGCGAGGCCTGGGGGGCGAACGTCGAGGTGGTGGCCAAGGGGATGGGGCTCGACAACCGGATCGGCCCGAAGTTCCTCCAGGCCGGCCCCGGCTACGGTGGCTCCTGCTTCCCCAAGGACACCCGCGCCGCGGCCCAGATCGCCCGCGACTCGGGGCTCAAGCTCCGCATCATCGAGGCGGTGCTGGAGGTCAACGAGGTCACTCAAAAGCGGATGATCGAGAAGGTCGACAAGGCCCTCGGCGGCTTCGCCGGCAAGACGATCGGCGTCCTCGGCCTCTCCTTCAAGCCGAACACGGACGACATCCGCGAGTCGCCGGCGCTGCCGATCGTGCAGGCGCTGGTCGACGGCGGCGCCACCGTGCGCGCCTTCGACCCCGAGGCGATGGCCGCCTGCAAGCCGCTCTTCCCCACCCTCGTCTACACCCGCGACGCCTACGAGGCGGCCGAGGGGACGGACGCGGTGGTGATCGCCACCGAGTGGAACCAGTTCCGCAAGCTCGACCTCGACCGGCTGCGCAAGCTGGTGCGCGAGCCGCTGGTGATCGACCTGCGCAACCTCTACGAGCCGGAGGCGATGGCCGCCGCGGGGTTTCACTACGTCTCGATCGGCCGGCCCGAGGGGATCCCCGAGGTCCGGCCGCAGGCGGTGGCGGGACCGGCGCGCGCCGCGGGGGCCCGTTCATGAGCCGAGTGGTCATCACGGGCGGGGCGGGCTTTCTCGGGTCCCATCTCTGCGAGCGGGCGCTCGCCGAGGGGCACGAGGTCATCTGCGTCGACAACCTGTTGACCGGCCGGCTGGAGAACGTCAAGCACCTGCTGCACCGCGACGACTTCGAGCTCGTCGAGCACGACGTCTCGAAGCCGTTCGAGATCGCGGGGCCGGTCGACTACATCCTCCACTTCGCGTCGCCGGCCTCACCGATCGACTACCTGGAGCTGCCGATCCAGACCCTGAAGGTGGGCTCCCTCGGCACCCACAACAGCCTGGGGCTCGCCAAGGCCAAGGGGGCTCGGTTCTTCCTCGCCTCTACCTCCGAGGTCTACGGCGACCCGCTGGAGCACCCGCAGAAGGAGACCTACTGGGGGAACGTCAACCCGGTGGGGCCGCGCGGCGTCTACGACGAGGCCAAGCGCTTCGCCGAGGCGATGACCATGGCCTACCACCGCTACCACGGGCTGGACGTGCGGATCGTGCGGATCTTCAATACCTATGGCCCGCGGATGCGGCAGCGCGACGGCCGGGTGGTGCCCGCCTTCGTCCAGCAGGCGCTCACCGGCGAGCCGATGACCGTCTTCGGCGAGGGCAGGCAGACCCGCTCCTTCTGCTACGTCAGCGACCTCATCGAGGGGATCTGGCGGCTGCTGATGAGCGACCTCCGCCTGCCGTGCAACATCGGCAACCCCCACGAGATGACCATCCTGGAGTTCGCCGAGACGATCAAGGCGGCGGTGGGCAGCTCCAGCCCGATCGTCTTCAAGCCGCTGCCGGTGGACGACCCGCACACCCGGCAGCCGGACATCACCCAGGCGCGCGAGAAGCTCGGCTGGGAGCCGAAGGTGACGCTCGCCGAGGGGCTGCGCAGCACGATCGAGTACTTCCGGTCCGTCCTCGACGAGCAGGGCGCCCTGACCGACCGGGCACGCGTGTAGAATCCGCCCATGCAGAACCCACGGAAGGCCCTGGCCTACGCGCTCGAGAAGTACCCGGAACGGGTGGAGATGGTCCCCATCGAGCAGATCGTCACCGACAGCGCCCGGCAGAACCCCAAGCGCCCGGCCTACGTGACGCTCGCCGTCCCCGACGAGGTGGTCAAGAGCCTCAAGGGGAACCGGGACGACCGCGACCTCGTGCTGCTGGTGCGGGTGCCCAAAGAGATCCTGGAGCGCTCGGAGAGCCTGGTCCTCCTTCCCGGCGAGGTGCGCTAGATGGCGGCCACCGTGCATTGCGCCCGTTGCGGCCGGCCGGAGGCCCCGGCGCTGACCCGCCAGCCGTTCCCCGGCAAGCTCGGCGTCGAGATCCGCGAACGGATCTGCGCCGACTGCTGGAACGAGTGGCTGAAGATGGAGGTCATGGTCATCAACGAGCTGCGGCTGAGCTTGATGGACCCCTCCTCCCAGGAGACGCTCAACCGCCACATGCGGGAGTTCCTGTTCGCCGGAGGGGGCGAGATCGAGAAGAACCCCGATCCCAGGCCCTGATGAAGTCGGTCCCGCGCCACCTCCTGCTCCGCTTCCTCGTCCTCGTGGTGATCGTCGTCACGGGATTCGCCGTCCTGCGCTGGACGCCGCTCTCCCAGTATCTGACGGTCGCGAGGATCTCCGCCCTGTTCGACCAGTTGCGGGAAACCTGGTGGGCGCCGGCGGCCCTGATCCTCGCCTACGTCGTACTCTGCCCCCTGGGAGTGCCGGCCTCGCCGATGATGATCGCCGGTGGCATGGTGTTCGGCCCCGTGTGGGGCTCGGTCTACAACGTGACCGGCACGTTCCTGGGGGGGACGGCGACCTATTTCCTGGGGCGCGGGCTGGGACGGGACTTCGTGAGGCACCTGGCCGGCAACAAGCTCAAACGGGTGGAGAGGCTGATCGCCCGGCGGGGATTCTGGGGTCTGGTGGGGATCCGCTTCCTGCCGATCCCGTACCCCCTGGTCAACTACACCGCCGCGCTGACCGGCATCCGCCCCGCCCTGTTCATGACCACGACCGCCCTCGGGCTCATCCCCGGAGCCACCGTCTACACCTACTTCGCCTCCCTGCTCCCCAAGGCGGCGAGCGGCGACCTCTCCGGCATCCTAGGGAAGCTGTTCACCATCTCCGCGATGATGCTCCTGCTCACCTTCATCCCCCAGATCTGGACGGCAAAGAAGCGGAAGGAGCGGTACCGGGAGCTCTGCGCGCGGCGGCGGAAGCGGACGGAGCTCAGCCCTTCCCCAGCACCGCCTCCACCTCCGGTAAATCAACCAGCAGCGCCCCGTCCCTGACGAACTTCGAGGGGTCGAACTCGTAGTCGCGGATCACGCGGCGGAAGACCTCCTTGAGCGCCCGCGCCCCCAGGCGGGGCTGGCGGCCGGCCTCGACGGCGACGCGGCGCACGGCGGCGGGCGAGATCGCCAGGTGGATGCCGCGGCTCTCGAAGTAGGAGAGGCTCTGGTGGAAGGCCGACTCAGGGGTCTCCAGGAAGATGCGGACCAGATCGTCCTCCCCCAGATCGTGGAGCAGCACCACGGCGTCGAAGCGGGAGAGGAACTGCGGGCTCATCCCGTAGTCGAAGAGGTCCTCGTTGCGCAGCCAGTCGCGCAGGTGAAAGACCAGCCTCTCCATCACCTTCCCCCCCTCCACCACCGTGACCGGCTGCAGGGCGCCGCGGTCCCGGCCGATGGTGACGCGGTCGAAGACGGCGTCGTAGAGCCCCTCGAAGGCGCCGGCGCAGACGAAGAGGAGCTCGGAGGAGTCGACCGTCGCCATTCCGCCGCCGGCCCACTCCGGCAGGGCGAGCGGGACGGCCTCGTTCTCGATCAGCGTCAGCAGGGCCTCCTGGGCCCGGATGCCCGAGACGTTCGACTGGCCCCCCACGTGCGAGCGGATCTTGTCCACCTCGTCCACGAACACGATCCCCGAGACGGCCCGCCGGAGCAGCATGTCGACCGGCGCGCTGGGGCCGAGCTGCTCGCGCGCCCGCTCCAGGAGCCGGCCGAGCACGGCCTCACCCGGCTTCCCCCGCTCCGCCTCCTCGCCGAGCACGTTGGCGTGGATGCGGATCACCGCCGAGCGGGCCTTGAGCACCGGGTCCGAGGCGAGGTAGGACTCGACGGCCCGCATCAGCGTCGTCTTGCCCGTGCCGGAGGAGCCGATCATCAGGATGTTGCCCACCCGCAGCCCCGCGAGCTGCTTCGAGAGCGCCACCGCCATCTCGCGGATGGCCTCCTCCTGGCCGAGGATGCGCTTCGAGAGCGCCTCGGCGATGGTGGCCGGGTCGGGGGCGGTTATGGGGCGGGAGGGGGAGGAGATCATGGGCGCCTCTCGATTCTGCTGACATCCACCGTTTTAGCCTGATCGTCAACCTGATAGATCAGAATCCAATCAGGGCGATCCCAGATACGGCCTCCGGGAACAGGAGCGCCTGCGGAGGGAGCCAGATCCCGGCTCCCCCGCGGTCTTGGATTCTTTCCCAAGCTCAGAAGGACTCGGGCAAGCTCCCTGGCTCGCGGGCGGTCGTCAGCCGCCAGAGCCGCGAGAAGTTGCCGGGCGGGCTCGCGAAGGAAGACCTTATGGGTCAAGACCGAGCTTCGCTAAGACATCTTCCAGGTCGTATCTCTGGCTCTCGAGGTCTCGGCGCAACTGCTCGGTCCGGACACTGTCCTCGATCCCCCTAAAGCGCTTGAACGTCTCGACTTCCACGAGATAGACAGCCGGCTCCCCCTGTTCGCGGATTTCGATCGGCTCCCCGGAGGTGCGGACTTCGTCGACCAATGAGGAGAGTCGGGTCTTGGCTTCTGTGAGGGCGACGGACTTCATCATGGTGTTCCTTATACACTCTCCAGTGTAACCCAGGTTGCCCAGGGGTTCTCCATGCCCAAGACCCTCTTCTTCGCCGACGTCCTCGGCTTCGGCAGTCTGTCCAAGACCCCTGGGGCGAGCGGGGCCGCGGATGCTCTTTCCGATCTCGCCCATCTCCTGTCCAGCGAGGATGAACTCGTGCAGCTTCTCCAATCCTCCGTCTGGACCGAGCGCTATGGACTGAGCGACTCAATCTTCCTGATCGCCGAGGATCCGGTCCAGGCTTGCGCAGCCGCTTCAGAATTTTTCTTCGATCTGGCCTACGTCAATCATGACGTCGAGGCGCCGGTCCTCCTCCGGGGTGCCGTCACGATCGGTGAATCGCTTCGAGTCAAACCTATCTTCCCGGAGTCCGCAACGGCCAATCTGGTGGGAGAAGCGGTCGTCCGGGCGGTCCGGCTGGAGGAGAGTGGGCTTAAGGGACCCAGGTTGCTCTTGGCCGAGGAAACCGCGAAAGCCTGGGAGAGCTCGCCTCAACCCCGGGACTGGCTCCTCAGCAGAAACGAAACGGGACAGGCCGAGATCCTCTGGCTCCTTCCTCCCGATCCCACCCTCGCCAACGGCCTCCAGATCGGAGAGATTTGCCGAACGGCCCTGCGGCTGGCCCGGGAGCATGGAGCGAACCCTTCGTTCGGCTATCACTATCTTGGCTACCTGGACCTCGTCACCAGATCTTTGGAGAGACTCCTCGCGCTCCAGCCGAAGGAAGCAGCGACCGCCATCTCGATCTCGGAGTTGGAGCAGGCAGTACCGCGATTCGAGATTCTCCTCGCGGCTTCAGAGTCTGTCCTTCTTGAGCGGCTCCGTGCGCTCATTCAGTAGATCATGGCTCTCGGCGGACCTTCCCGAGAAAGCCGGTCAGCCCGACGCCCGCGCACATGCCGGCCACGAAAAGGAGGAGGATCTGGACCCACCGTACCGCGTCCGCGCCCGGAGTCCGAAAGAAGGTGAACAGGGCGAACATGCTCATCACCAAGGGTATGACGATCAGCCTCCTGGGATTTCTATCCATGGCGGCTCCTTTCGGTTCCGAGATCACACTCGCATCAGCACCGACCCCCAGTGGAGGCCGGCGCCGAGGGCGGTGAAGGCGACGAGCGAGCCCTTCGGCGCCATTCCCTTCTGGCGGGCCTCGTGGAAGGCAAGCGGCAGGGTGGCGGAGGTGGTGTTGCCGTACTTCTGGATGTTGTTGTAGACCTTGCTGTCCGGCAGGCCCATGATCTGCTGCGCCTTCTCGTTGATGCGCAGGTTGGCTTGGTGCATGATCACGAGGTCCAGGTCCTTCAGGGTGTAGCCGCAGCGCTGGAGCACCTCCTGGGTCACCTCCGGCATGCGGGTGACGGCGAGCTTGAAGACCGACTTGCCGTCCATCACCGGCACCGTCTCCGCCGCCTGGATCATCTCGCAACTGACGAACGGCCGGCGCGCCGAGCCGCCGCCGGGGACGTAGAGGATGTCCCGGTGGTTGCCGTCGCCATAGAGGGCCGAGGCCAGGATGCCCCGGCCGTCCTCTTCTTCCTGTTCTCCCTGGGCCCGGAAGACCATCGCCCCCGCCGCGTCGCCGAACAGCACCAGGAGGTGGCGGAAGCGGGAGTTCCACTGGAAGTCCTCGTCCGAGAGGGGCCCGGGGTCGCGGCCGTGCAGCACCTCGAAGGTGCGGTCGGAGAAGGGCATCAGGGAGGTGTGGACGTCGGTGCCGACCAGCAGCACCGTGCGCGCGGCGCCCCCTCGGATCAGGGCGTCGACCACCTGCAGGCCGTAGGCGAAGCCGGCGCACTGCTGGCGGATGTCGAGCGCCGGCAGCGGCCGCAAGCCCAGCTTCTGCTGGATCAGGGTGCCGGTGCCCGGGAAGTAGTGGTCCGGGGTCATGGTGGCGCAGACGAGGTAGTCCACCTCCTCCACCCCCACGCCGGCGTCGGCGAGGGCCGCCCGCGCCGCCTCGGCCCCGAGGTCGGAGGAGGCCACCCCGCGCTCGACGTAGTAGCGGGTCACGATGCCGCTGCGCTCGCGGACCCAATCGTCGCTGGTCTCGATGATGCGCGAGAGCATCGGGTTGTCCACCTCCAGCGGCGGGACGCAGATCCCGGTCCCCGCGAGCACGGCACGAGCTTGGGTCATCAAGAGAATCTCCTATCAGGCTCTACTGGGGAGGCTCCTCGAGCGGAGGGAGGAGCGGGGCGGCGGTCACGCGGCCCTGGTAGAGCACCGTCACGTCGCCGTTCTTCACGAAGCGGTAGAGGGGGGACGGGCGCCTGCCGTCGAGCCCCGAGGGGGCGTCCGTGCCGTAGATCCAGACCTCCAGCGGGGGTCCGTTGCGGACGGGCGACACCTCATGGTCGATCTTCTTCGGCAGCCCATAGAGCACGTAGATGGTGCCGCGGTCGCTGCGGCGGCCGAGCAGGCCGGCCTCGCTGAACTGGCGGTCCGCGTTGGCGGAGCGCTTCTCGAGCTCCTGGCGGAGCGGGTTGCCCGGCTTGTTGGGCGCGGGGTTGTGCTTCTGCCAGAAGCGCTCGACGAAGGCCTCCGCCTGCGGGTCGTCCCGCAGGGTCAGGAACTCGTCGATCTCCTCGGGGGTGGCGAGGCGTGAGGCGGCCCCCACCATCCAGGCGGAGTAGTCCGGCCCCAGGGCGGGGTTGATCAGCTCCGCCCGGGAGCGCGAGGGGGCCGCGGCCCCACCGCCGCCGCAGCCGGCGGCCAGGAGCAGCAGCAGCAGGAGGGCCGGGCCGCGCCTATCCATGATGGCGGAGCAGGTCGAGGAACTCCTCGCGCACCTGTTTCTGATGGAAGATGCCGCGCAGGGCCGAGGTCACGGTGAGGGCGCCCGGCTTCTTGACGCCGCGCATCTCGACGCACAGGTGCCGCGCCTCGATGACGACCATGGCGCCGAGCGGCTGGAGCTTCTCCTCGAGGTAGGTCACCACCTGCTCGGTCAGCCGCTCCTGGAGCTGCGGCCGCTTGGCGTAGAACTCCAGGATACGGGCGAACTTGGAGAGCCCGAGGATGCGCTCGCGCGGGATGTAGGCGATGTGGGCATGCCCGTAGAACGGCACCAGGTGGTGGGCGCACATGGAGTAGAAGGGGATCTGCGTCTCCATCACCATGTGGCTGTAGCCTTCCTCGTTGGGGAAGGTGGTCACCTTCGGCTCCGCCCCCTCGGCCAGCCCGCCGAACATCTCGATGTACATCTTGGCGACCCGCAGGTCGGTCTCGGCGAGATTGGGGTCCTTCAGGTCGAGCCCGAGCGCCGTCAGGATCCCCCGCACGTGGTGGGCGATCGTGGCGAGCTTGCCGGCCTGGGCCTCGTCCAGCTCGGTCATCGCGATCGGCGGGATGTGCCCCGGGATGGTGACTTCGGGCTCATGGCTCATGAATCGGCTCCTTCATCCGGTCCAGTCGAACGGCCCACTATCCTACACCAGGGGCCTACACCAGGGAGGCCGGTAGCGATTTTGCAATGGGGTCTGGCATCCGGGTGCCTCGCCGAGGCATCCCTCAGCAAGGAGGAAGCGATGCCCTACAGCGTGATGATCTGGCTGGTGGACCGCGAGCACGTGCCGAGCGGCCTGGAGACCCGGGAGAACCGCCACGACGCCCTGCTCAACCCCGGCGCGGCCGCGGGCGTGACGGCGCCCCCGGCCTTCGACCGCCTGAATTACGGCTTCTACGAGAGCGAGGACGAGGCCAAGGCCGCCCTCAAGGACATCAGCAAGGACCTGGAGAAGAACTCGCCCGTCAAGGTCAAGAGCGGCAGCCGCACGTTCCTGATCCCTGCGAGCCGGGTCCACTACATCGTCTCCGAGGAGGTCACCCGGCCCAAGGACGAGCCGGCGGAGGCGTTCGCGCCCGCAGGCATGGCCCACGCCACCGCCTGAGCAACCATCAAGCAATTCTTCAACAAGGAGGGCCCCATGGCCTCAAGATCCGCCCGCGACATCATGAGTGACAGCCCCGCGGTCTGCACCCCGGAAACCAGCTCCCAGGACGCCGCCCGGATGATGCAGGACAACGACTGCGGGAGCCTGCCCGTCGTCGAGAGCCGTAATTCCATGAAGCTGGTCGGGATGGTGACCGACCGCGACCTCGCCCTGCGCGTCCTCGGCCGCGGCATGGACGCCAACACCCCCGTCCGCGAGGCGATGACCCGGAACGTCTCCTCGGTGAAGCTGGACGACGACCTCAACGCGGTCGAGCGCGTGATGACCGGCCAGCAGGTGCGCCGGGTCCCCGTGGTCGACGGCCAGGACCGCGTCGTCGGCATCGTCGCCCAGGCCGACCTCGCCCGCGAGCTCGGCGGCTCGAAGGACGTCGGCCGGGTGGTGGAGAAGATCTCGCAGCCGTGACCTCACCCCTGTCCCCCTCTCCACGGTGGAGAGGGGGAACGCGGGCCGGCGCTGGTCCCCCCGCCCTCCTCCCGATATGATGCGAGGGGCAAGGAGGGCGCCCATGCTCTATGACCTCTCGCCCACCATCCGCCCGGAGACTCCGGTCTGGCCGGGGGACACGCCGTTCCAGTCCCGCCTGAGCTGGTCGATCGCCGACGGGGCCAGCGTCAATCTCTCGGCGATCACCACCACCCCGCACCTGGGGTCGCACGCCGACGCGCCGTTCCACACCGAGCCGCGGGGGGAGGGGATGGCCGAGAT
The DNA here is from genome assembly GCA_045807625.1 of Thermoanaerobaculia bacterium. GTDB lineage: Bacteria > Acidobacteriota > Thermoanaerobaculia > Multivoradales > UBA5704 > DATARR01. The sequence goes on from JBJMHA010000014.1 coordinate 78,765, forward strand.
GCCGCTCGACCGCTATCTCGGCCCCTGCCGGGTGGTGCGGGTGCCGCCGCAGCCGCTGATCGAGCCCCGCCATGTCGAGGGGATCGACCTCGCCCACCCTCGCCGGCTGCTGTTCCGGAGCGAGAGCGTGCGCGACCGCCGGAGCTTCCCCGAACGGTTCACCGCCCTCTCCCCCGAGCTCGCCGCCCTGCTGGCCGAGAAGGGGATCCTCCTGGTGGGAATGGACACCCCCTCGGTCGACCCCTTCGACAGCAAGACGCTCGACGCCCACCACGCCCTGTTCCGCGGCGGCGTCGCCATCCTGGAGGGGCTGGTGCTCGACAACGTGCCGGAGGGGGTCTACGAGCTGATCGCCCTGCCGCTCCGCCTGGCCGGGCTCGACGCCTCGCCGGTGCGGGCCGTGCTGCGGACCCTCGAAGCCTGAGGACCCGGGCGGGACAGACGGGATAGAATGGCCGCTGATTCGGAGGAGGGCTTCCCATGACGAGCAAGGAATTCGTCGCGCGCCTGGTCGAGGAGATGGACCAGCTCTTCGCGCGGCTTGGAGAGACGGACACGCTGGAATCGGAGTCCGAGGGGCAGGTGGACGTGGTGACCCTGCTCAGGCTCGCCCTGAAGAGCGAGATCGAGGCGAGCGAGCTCGCCGGCTTTTGGCTCCCCACCACCCCGGAGGTGGACGCCAAGATGGCCCTCGCCCTCCAGTGCGGCGACGAGATGAAGCACTACGGCCTGATCAGCCAACGGCTGGCCGAGCTCGGCGAGGACCTGGCCGGCTTCGACCCCCACGCCGACGGCCACAGCCCGCTTTACCAGTACCTGCGCGGCCTGCGCACCACGGTCGAGCGCATCGCCGCCGGGGTCTTCACCAGCGAGGCGATCGCCACCGTGCGCAACGCCCAGTTCGTGAGGTTCTGCCTGTCGGTGGGGGACGCCGACACGGCGCGCCTCTACTCGGACACCATCCAGCCCGAGGAGCACCACCACCACCTCCTGGGCCGGGAGATCCTGGAGAAGTACGCCACGACCCCCGAGCTCCAGGAGCTCACCGCCTCCGCCGTGCGCAACACGCTGGCGATCGCGGACGAGCTCCGCAACCTGGCCGCCAAGACGACCGGCGTCCACAACATCCCCGTCTCCTGAAGACGAGAAGGACCATGGCTAACCAGATCTCGACGATCGCCGTGCTGGGAGCGGGCACGATGGGGCGGGGGATCGCCCATGTCTCCGCCCAGGCCGGCTACCAGACCCATCTCTACGACACCAGCGCCGAGGCCCTGAAGAAGGCCGAGGCGGGTATCCACAAGAACCTCGCCAAGGGGGTCGAGCTGAAGAAGGTCGACCCTGAAGTGGCGGAGCGGGCCCGGCAAGCCTTAAGCCTCTACGACAACCTCCTCGACGCCGTGGAGCGGGCCGACCTGGTCATCGAGTCGGTGCCGGAGAGCATCCAGCTCAAGATCGAGACCTTCCGCTCGGTGGCCCTGCACGCTCCTGAGCACGCCCTCTTCGCCAGCAACACCTCGGCCCTCTCGATCACCGAGATGGCCGCCGCCACCGGCCGGCCCGAGCGCTTCGCGGGGATGCACTTCTTCAACCCCGTCCACGTGATGAAGCTGATCGAGCTGATCCGGGGGCTGGAGACCTCGCGGGAGACGATCGACGCTCTGCGGGCGGTGGGCGAGCGGATGGGCAAGGAGATCGTGGTGGTCAACGAGGCCCCGGGCTTCGTCACCAGCCGCATCAACGCCCTCATCGGCAACGAGGCCTTCCGCATGCTCCAGGAGGGGGTGGCGAGCGCCGAGGACATCGACAAGGCGCTGAAGCTCGGCCTGAACCACCCGATGGGCCCCTTCGAGATGGTCGACCTGGTGGGGCTCGACGTCCGCCTGTCAATCCTCGAGTTCCTCCACCGCAGCCTGGGGGAGGCCTACCGGCCGAGCCAGATCCTCGTCCAGCACGTGCGCGCCGGCCGGCTGGGACGCAAGGTCGGGCGGGGGGTCTATACGTACAACGAGAACGGCGAGCGGATCAAAGCCTAGCGAGCTCCGTGATCCCCGTCTCCAGCCGCCGCGCCAGCTCCGGGATCGCCCCCGCGTCCACCGAGCAGTGGGCGATCCGCAGATAGCGCGGCGCGATCGAGACCAGGCCGGTGTCGTGGCGGGCCAGCAGGTGCCGGCGGACGGTCTGGGCGTCGATCCCCAGCCGCTCGGGGATCTCCGCCAGGGCGAAGCAGCCGGAGTTGAAGGGGAGCACCGTCAGAAGCCCGGGATCGACTCCGGCGAGCGCCCCCTTCAACGCCCGGTAGCGCCCTTCGAGGAGGAGGCGCACCGCCTCGACCTCCCGCTCGACCGTGGGGCTCCGCAAGGCCTGGAGCGCGATCCCCTGGCTCACGGCCGGCGGCGAGCCGAGCTCCATACGCACCAGCTTTCTCACCTTCGCCGCGAGCTCCCGCGCCACCTCCGACTCCGGCTCCACGCCGAAGGTGAGGAAACCGAGCCGGCCGCCGAAGAAGGAGAGCTCCTTGGTGGCGCCGTCGACCTTCACCGCCAACAGGCCGGGATGGGCCCCGGCGAGGTCCCAGAACAGCGACTCGCGGGGGATCTCCAGCTCGAAGACCAGCCCCGCGTAGGCGTCGTCGCAGACGATCACCAGCGGCCGGCGCCCGGCCTCGGCCAGCAGCGACTCGACGGTGGCCCGGCGCTCCTCCCGGTCCGGCGTGTAGCCGCCGGGGTTCGAGGGGATGTTCAGGATTCCGACGGCGGGCTCCCCCTCCGGCACGCCGGCCAAGGCGTCGGCGATCGCCCGCGGGTTGTACCGCCCGTCCACATAGGCCGGCGCCGTGAGCACCCTCGCCCCCGTGCGTAGGGCGAACGCCTGGCGGTAGTTCCCCCAGAACGGAGTGGGGACCGCCACCACCTTCCCCTCGCCGCCGAAGAGGTCGGCCAGCAGGGAGATGCCGTGGCTGAGGCCCGCGGTCACCAGGGGCAGGGTGGAGGGGGCCCCGTCCGGGACCCCACGGCGCTGCCGCTCCCGCCAGCGCCGCCGGATCTCCGGGAGCCCCTCGACGGGGGACGCGCCCAGCGCCGCCGCCAGATCCCCTGGAGACAGATCGCCGAAGGCCGAGGCCAGATCGAGCGCATGGGGGGCCGCCGTCCGCACGGCCGAGAGTATAGTTCCGACCGATGCCGAACAAGACGACGCCCTTGGCTCTCGCCCTGGCGCTCTCCGCCGCCGGCCTCCACGGAGCCCCGAGCCCCATGCCGATCTCCTACACCCTGCGCTTCCCCGCCCCCCAGACCCACTACGTCGAGGTCGAGGCGCGCGTTCCCACGGACGGACGGCCCGCGGTCGAGCTGATGATGGCCGTCTGGACCCCCGGCTCCTATCTCGTGCGGGAGTACGCCCGCACCGTGGAGGAGGTCTCCGCTGCCACCGAAACCGGGAAGCCGCTCCCCATCGAGAAGAGCTCCAAGAACCGCTGGCGGATCGAGACCCGGCAGACCCCGAGGATCGTCGTCAGGTACCGGGTCTACTCCCGGGAGATGTCGGTGCGGAACAACTTCGTCGACTCCGACTTCGCCCTGATCAACGGCGCCGCCACCTTCCTGACTCTGGCGGACGGCAACCGGCGCCCCCACGAGGTCCGGGTCGAGTTGCCTTCCGCCTGGAAGGTCACGGCGAGCCCCCTCCCGCCGCTCCCGGGAGGGGGAGAGCACGCCTACCTGGCCGAGGATTTCGACACTCTGGTCGACTCCCCCCTCTACGCCGGCAACGCCCGGACCTACCCCTTCGAGGCCGCGGGCAAGAGCCACCTCCTGGTCAACGAGGGGGAGGGCGGGGTGTGGGACGGCCCCCGCTCGGCGGCCGACGCCCAGAAGATCGTGCGGACGGCGATCGACTTCTGGGGCGGCGCCCCCTATCCGCGCTACGTGATCTTCAACCTGCTCACCGACAACGGTGGCGGGCTGGAGCACAAGAACGCCTGCACCCTGATGAGCACCCGCTGGCGCACCCGCACCCGGGAGGGGTACCTCGAATGGCTGGGGCTGGTCAGCCACGAATTCTTCCATGCCTGGAACGGCAAGCGGCTGCGGCCGGTCGAGCTCGGCCCCTTCGACTACGAGCGGGAGGTCTACACCCGCAGCCTCTGGGTGGCCGAGGGGTTCACCTCCTACTACGGCGGCCTCCTGGTGCGCCGGGCGGGCTTCTCGACCACCAAGGAGTACCTGCAGGGGCTGGGCAAGTCGATCGAGGCGCTCCAGACCACGCCGGGGCGCAAGGTGCAGCCGCTGGAGGAGTCTTCCTTCGACGCCTGGATCAAGGCCTACCGGCCGAACGAGAACTCGGGGAGCTCCACCGTCAGCTACTACACCAAGGGGGAGATCGTCGCCTTCCTGCTCGACGCCCGCATCCGCCACGCCACCGGCGGCCGGCGGAGCCTGGACGACGCCATGCGCCTGGCCTTCCAGCGCTACTCGGGGGAACGCGGCTACCGTCCCGAGGAGCTGCGGCAGACCTTCGAGGAGGTGGCGGGGACCGGTCTCGGCGACTGGCTCCATAAGGCGGTGGACACGACCGAGGACCTCGACTACGCCGAGGCCCTCGACTGGTACGGCCTGCGCTTCCCAAAAGACGAGGAGAAGAAGGACGGCGAGCCCAAGGAGCTCCCCGCCGGCTGGCTGGGGATGGACGTGAGCGCCCGCGACGGCCGGGTCACCGTGACCGCGGTGAAGCGCGGCACCCCCGCCTACGACGCCGGGGTGAACGTGGGGGACGAGATCCTCGCCGTCGACGACTACCGGGTGCCGCCCGAGGGTCTGGAGGGGAGGCTCAAAGTCTACCGTCCGGGCGAGAAGGCGACCCTGCTGGTGGCCCGGCGGGAGCGCCTGGCGCGCCTGCCCGTCACCTTCGGGGAGAAGCCCAAGGAGCGCTGGAAGCTGGAGGCGCGCCCCGACGCCACCCCGGAGCAGAAGGCCCACCTGGCGGCCTGGCTGGAGGGGAAGGCGGGGGTCCGGGAGGAGAAGAAGGCGCCGCCGGCGGCGGCGCCTTGAGCCCGGGTTCAGCCTTCAGGTCGATCCGACCGATCCGACGGATCCGACCGATCCGTCGGATCAAACGCCCACCCCTTCACCTCCCGCGCTCCCCCTTCGATCGCCACGGCGCCGACGTACATCTCGGCCGGCACGAGGTGGTGAAAGAACCAGCGGGCGGCCCGCTCGGGGTCCCCTTGGAGGGTGAGCATGCGCGGCGGATCGCCCGGGGCGAGGGTGACGTCGAAGGAGTCGAGCGGCGCCGCGAGACCCTCCCCCACCGCCTTGAGATAGGCCTCCTTCCGCGTCCAGCAGTTGAAGAAGGCGAGCTCCTTGGCGCGTCCGGGGATCCCCCGCAGCACCCGCCGCTCGCTCTCCGAGAAGAAGCGCTCCGAGATCTGCTCGCAGTCGGGCATCGGCTTCAGGTACTCGATGTCCACCCCGATCTCGGGCCCCCTCACGAAGCCCACCAGGGCCATCTCGTCGGAGTTGGAGAGGTTGAACTGGAGGTCGCTTGGCGATTCCAGAAACGGCTTCCCTCGCGGGCCGTAGCGGAAACGAATCTCCTCCGGACGGCCCCCCCGGTAGGCGGCGAGCAGGGTGCGCAACGCCCCCCGCCCCACCACGTACTGCCGGCGGTGCTTCTCGAAGCGGAAGCGGTTGGCGCGCGCCCATTCGTCCTCGGCGAGGGAGCGCCCCAGCCGCTCGACCTCTCCGGGGGGAGGATCGAGCTGGACCGACCAGACGTGGATCTCGCCGGCCGCGAGCTCCAGGCCGGCGCCGGGCGAGCGTGGCGGGAACCCGTTCACCAGGAGCGCTGAGGGGACGCGGGGACGAGCTCCGCCAGGTCCCTCGTGATCGCTTCGAGCAGGAGGGCCTTGTTGCTCTGCAGGAAGAAGTGATCGCCGGGGAGCATCCGGGCGCGGAACGGGCCGCGGGTGTGCTCCTTCCAGGCCTCCACGTCCTCGCGGGTGACGTCCTCGTCGCCGAGGCCGCCGAAGGCCGAGATGCCGACCGCAAGCGGCTCCTCCGCGGAATACTCGTAGTCCTCGTTGACCGCGAAGTCGGCCCGCAGGATGGGGACGAGCAGCTTCATCAGCTCCTCGTGCTGGAGCACCTCCTCCGGCGTGCCGTTGAGCTCCCGGAGCTTGGCGATGAACTCCGGCTCGGGGAGCCCGTGGATCGGCTCGTCGCGGGCCGGCAGGTGCGGCGCCCGGCGGCCGCCCACGAAGAGGTGCGACGGCTGCGGCCGGCCGCGGCGGCGCAGCTCGCGGGCGAGGTCGTAGACGATCGCCGCCCCCATGCTGTGCCCGAAGAGCACGAAGGGGAGGTTGAGGTACGGGTCGAGGGCGTCGGCGATCGCCGGCACCATCACCTTGAGGTCGGTATAGGCAGGCTCACGCAGCCGGCTCTCGCGGCCGGGGAGCTGCACCGGGCAGACCTCGACGTCGTTGGGGAGCGAGGCCCCCCAGCCCCGGAAGACCGAGGCGCCGCCTCCCGCGAAGGGGAGGCAGAACATGCGCGTCCTGGCACGCGGATTCGCTTCGCGGTAGGCCAGCCACCGCTCCGGGGTGTTGCCGCTCGGTCTCAAGACAGGATCGGCTCCGGCGGACTAGTTGGCCGTCTGGCCCGACTGCTGGGCCATCTCTTCCATCTTCTTGCGCAGGGAGAGGGGGCGCATGTCGGTCCAGACCTCCTTGATGTAGTCGAGGCACTCCTGCTTGATGCCGGACTTGCCGGCGTCGCGCCAGCCAGGAGCGTTCTCCTTGTGGGCCGGCCAGATCGAATACTGCTCTTCGTGATTCAGTACCACCTTGTAGATGGTGTTGTCTTCTCTGTCTTCCCAGCTCATCGGTTTCTCCTTCTGTTCCTCCCTCTAAGTGCCGAAAACGCCGCAGGCGTGACAGTCCTCAGGGGAGAAGCAGAGAGTACCACGCCCCGCCTAGGCCGTCTCCACCGCCTGCCGGGCCCGGCCGAGGGCCGCCACCAGGGCCTCCAGATCCTCGGGACCGGTGCGGTAATTGGTGATGCAGGCCCGCAGGGCCGGCCCCACCTCCCCCAGCGAGACGGTGCTGATCCAGGCCTCCCCCGATCCGACCACGCGCGCGGCCACCGCCTCGAGGAAGGGCGCCGAGCGGCCGTCCTTGCCGGCGTTGACGAAGCAGACCACCGGGAGCGGGGTGTCATTGACGACCGTCCACCCCTCCTCCCGCAGCCGCTCGCGGAGGCGGTCCCCCATCTCCGTCTGGCGGCGGATCGCCTCCTCGTATCCCGCCCAGCCGGCGACGGCCAGGGAGAGGAAGAGCTTGAGGCCGATGAAGCGGCGGGACCATTGCATGGAATTGGCGTAGGGGTCCAGCACCGGCAGCACGTTCCCCTCGCGGGGCATGTAGCCGGCCGCCACCCGGAAGGTGCGCTCCAGGATGCCGGGGTGGCGCGTCAGGTAGACCCCGGCCCCCATCGGCACCGAGAGCCACTTGTGGGCGTCGAAGGTGATCGAGTCGGCGCGGACGGCGCCGTCGAGCACCGGCCGCAGCTCCGGCACCAGGGCCGCGGCTCCCCCCCACGCCGCGTCCAGGTGGAGCCAGAGCCCGCCGGCCTCGTCCGCCACCTGGGCGATCTCGGCCACCGGATCGATCGCCCCGGCGCTGGTCGAGCCCACGGTGGCGACCACCAGGAAGGGGGTGCATCCCGAGCTCCGGTCCTCCTCGATCCTGGCGGCGAGGTCGCCGGGGATCATCCGCAGGCTGGAGTCGACCCGCACCTCGCGCACCGCCTCGGCCCCGATCCCCGAGAGGCGCGCCGCCTTGAGGAACGAGTGGTGGGCCTCCGGCGAGACATAGAGCACCGGCTGGCTGCGCAGGGCGAGCATCCCCCGCCGGCCGATCTCGGGGAAGGCGCGGGTGAGCGCCGTCAGCAGCGCGGTGTGGTTCGCCTCCGCGCCTCCGGAGGTGAAGCTCCCCTCCACCCGGGCCGGATCGAAGCCGAAGCGGCCCCCGAGCGCCCGGATCAGGTGCTGCTCGATCTCGGCCGCCATCGGGCTGTGGCTCCAGGCCGCGAGCTGCGGGTTGAAGGTAGCCACCAGGGCGTCCCCGGCGATGCCCATGGCCGTCGGCGCCGGGTTGAACAGCCCGAAGTAGCGCGGATGCGGGGTGTGCACCTGCCACTTCCAGAGGCTCTCCACGGCGAAATCCAGCGCCTCCAAAGGGTCGAGAGGGCTCTCGAAATCGAAGGGGGCGAGCGCGCCGCGGATCGCCTCGACGTCGAGGAGCGGGGCCACCCGGGCCTCTCCCACCCCGTTGAGATAGGACTCGATCACCTCCACCAGACGGCGCCACAGCTCGCCCCGGGTCTCGGCGTCCAGCATCAGCATGTCGTCTTCCTCTCCTTCCCGCCGGAGCCGCAGATGATAGAGCATCGGGCGGAAGCGGCCTATCATCTTTCTTCCTCTAGAATGCCCGCCATGGCGACGACCGGCCCCGCCTGCCGCCTGGCCCCCTGCCCGCGCACCCCGAACTGCGTCTCGACCGAGGCGCCGGCGGGGTCGTCGAGGCGCATGGACCCCATCCCGTATACGGGCTCGCTCGACGAGGCGCGGGCGCGGCTCCTCCGGGTACTACGCGACTACCCGCGGACCCGGATCGTGAGCGACCCCGGCCTGGAGCCGCACTACCTCAAAGCGGAGTGCCGCTCGGCGTTCTTCCGTTTCGTGGACGAGGTCGAATTCGTCTTCGACGAGGGGGCGAAGCTGATCCGCTTCCGCTCCGCCTCGCGCCTGGGATTCCGGGATTTCGGGGTGAACCGGAAACGGATCGAAGAGATCCGCGCGGCGTTCGCGGATGCCGGGGGCCACCCTTAGGCTCTCGTCATGGATCCCCAGACCGACCTCCTCTACGCCCCCCACGGCGAGCCGGGGCGCTTCTTCAACCCCTGGGCGCCGTTCAACAGCCGGTTCGTCGACCTGTTGCGGTGGTGGCTCACCAAGGACAAGGGGTATGACAAGAGCGCTCCACCCCAGATCCCGGTGGTGGCGAACGATGGGGCGTATCTGAAGGACGGGGGGCAGCCGGACTCGGTGACGTGGGTGGGGCACTCGGCGTTCGCGGTCCAGGACGGCGGGGAGGTCTTCCTCACCGACCCCCACTTCGGCCCGCGGGCGCTGCTCCCCAAGCGGAAGAGCCCGCCGGGCATCCCCTTGGCCGCGGTGCCGCCGGAGGCCTTCGCCGTCCTCTCCCACAACCACTACGACCATCTGGACGACTGGAGCGTGCGCCACCTGCCGGCCTCGATTCAATGGTTCGTCCCCCTGGGGCTCGCCGGATGGTTCCGGGAGCGCGGACGCCAAGCCGTGGAGCTCGACTGGTGGCAGAGCGTCCGCCACGGCCGGTGGACCCTCACCTGCCTGCCCGCCCAGCACTGGTCCAACCGCTTCGGCATGGCCCGCAACGCCACCCTCTGGTGCTCCTGGCTCCTCGATTCCGGGAGCCGGCGCTATTATTTCGCCGGGGACACCGGCTACTATCACGGCTTCACCGAGATCGGCCGGCGGCTCGCGCCGATCGACGTCGCGTTCCTCCCTATAGGCGCGTACGAGCCCCGCTGGTTCATGCGTCCCCAGCACGCCGATCCCGAGGAGGCCTACCGCGCCTTCCGGGACCTCGGCGCGCGGACCATGATCCCCATGCACTGGGGGTGCTTCGACCTCACGGACGAGCCCGTCGACCTCGCCCCCAAGGTGCTGGCCGAGGTTTTGGCACGGACCGGCGCCGATCGCGCCCGCGTACGGACGATGGCGGTGGGCGAGCGCTGGCCTATCGAGAACGGCTGAAAGCTGTCGCGATGTCCCCGGACATCGCGTCCTCTCCGGCGGCTACGCGACGCCTCCAGAGTTTTTGCAACACCTCCACGAATTACGCGACGTCTCCATGGACTGCGCATCATATACTCGCACATCGCGACGCCTCCATTGAATACGCACCATCAAGCACACACATTATGTCGCCTCCGGTCACAACGCGACGCCTCCGTCGACATCGCAACGTCTTCGCGGCAATACGTGGCGCATCTCCGAACATCGGGACGTCTCCAGCGACAACGCAACGCCCCTGGATACATCACGACGCCTCCACAAGCATTGCGTCACCTACAACAACGTTGCGACAAAACTAGCAGACATCGCGACGTCCTGCCGGCCGGGGGGCTGTGGTACAGTCGGTCTCCCGTTGTTTGGGTAAGCCTCCAGGGCACGCATGGGTACGACGAGATCCTTGGCGCAGCAGCAGATTCCGCGCGACTCCAGGCGCTCCGCGCCCGCAGGCCACCGCGCGAGCCCTTCCGCTCCAGGGCGTCCGGTGCAACTGGAGCTGTTCGGGCTCCGTCCCATCCCGATCCCCGCGTTCCCGGTCCTGCCGGCGGCGCCGGCCGATCCCAACGCCCTGCGCTTCCATCTCCTGCGCCAGCTCAACCGCCTCACCGGCGGCCGGCTCCGCTCGCTGGAGCTGACCGACAACCGGCGCACCATCCTGAGCGTCCGCGCCGGACGGATGGGAGCGGGCCGGGCGCCCCTGGAGCTGCGCATCCACCACTCCTTCACCGAGGCGCCGGAGGAGGTGCTGCGAGCGGTGGCCACGTTCGTGGAGAGCAAGCGGGGGAGCGACCAGGCCCGGGAGGCGCTGACTCTCATCCGCGAGCACTTCACCGTCCACCGCCAGACGGCCCGCATCCGCAAGCTGGTGCTCCAGCCGGTGGGGGTCGCCCTCGACCTGCGCGAGGTCTTCACCGACCTCAACGAGCGCTATTTCGAGGGGAGGCTGGCGGCTGGGATCACCTGGGGGAGGTCGTCGATCTCCTCGCGCTGCGGGCGCCGCCGGAGCGCCAGCCTCCAGCTCGGCAGCTACTCCTACGAGGACCGGCTGATCCGCCTCCATCGCGTCCTGGACCATCCCGAGGTGCCGCGCTACGTGGTGGAGGCGGTGGTCTTCCACGAGATGCTGCACGCCGACATGCCCCCCGAGATCCGGGGCGGCAAGCGGCTCTTCCACACCCCCGAGTTCCGCCGCCGCGAGCGCCAGTACCGGAGCCTCACCCGGGCCGAGCGCTGGATCGGCGAGAACATGCCCGAGCTCCTGAAGGCCCGGGCGGCGATGTCGAAGAAGGCCGGGCGGCGGTGATCCTGGGGGGGCGCCTTGCCTCCAAACCCTTCTTCTGCAACAATTCCCCCAGCGTCCTGAAGAAAAAAGCGGTTTGACCCTCGGAGCTCCAGCAATCCCGACGTGCCGATCCTGAAGCGCGAAGTCGATCTCTCCCCCTCGCACCTGTTCGAGCTGTCCGCGGCGGAGCACCCCTGGTGGGTGGCCTACGCGCGGAGCCGTCAGGAGAAGGGGCTGGCGCGCCATCTGGCCGGCCACGGGGTGGGGTTCTACCTCCCCCAGGCCGAGAAGCGGACGCGGCGCGCGGGGCGGACCTTCGTCTCCAGCCTGCCGCTCTTCCCGGGCTACCTCTTCTTCCGGGGACCGGCCGAGGCACGGCGGACCGCCCTGCGGAGCGGTCTCATCGTCGAGGTCCTGCCGGTGCTCGACCAGGAGGGGCTGGACCGGGAGCTGCGCAATCTCCGGCTGCTCCAGGAGGCCGGCGTGCCGCTGATCCCCCACCCCTGGCTGGCGCCGGGGGACGAGGTGGAGGTGGTGGACGGCCCGTTCCGCGGGGTGACCGGCACGGTGCTGCGGGAGAAGGGGCCGCTGCGGCTGGTGGTCTCCGTCACCTTCCTGCGGCAGTCGGTGGCCGCCGAGCTCGACCGCGAGGCCGTGGTGCCCCTGCGGCGCCGGCTGGCCAGCTAGGGCGAGACTTTCCCCGGGCGCCCACGGCGTCCACCCCTCGGTGTCGTCGACGATGTACACCGAAGAGGGCGGAGCCTGCCCGGGACCCTGAAAGCTCCCATGAAAGCTCGACGCCATCTCGTCTTCGTCTCCGCCGGCCTGGGATTGGACGGCGGCGGGCGGGCCGCGGCCGGCCGCCTCCTGGCCGCCGGGTGCGCCGCCTTCGCCCGCGAGCGGGGGCTCGGCTTCGAGATCCTGACCCTCGACGGCAGCGCGCCTCCGGAGGGCGAGGCCCCCGTCCGCGGCTTCGCCGGCAACCCGCGGGCCCTGGCGCTGGAGGTCTGGAAGCGCCAGGTGAAGGACCGCGGGGCGGTCTTCGTCTTCGATCTCCTGGGGCTGGCGCGGGCCCAGAGCTACCTGCCGGCGCCGCTGCGCGTCCCCTATCTGATCCTCCTCCATGGGATCGAGGTCTGGCGCCCTCTCGCCTGGGATCGCCGCCGGGCGCTCGCCGGCGCGACCGCGGTCGTGGCGGTCTCCGCCCACACCCTGGAGCGGGCCCGTCCCTTCGCCCCCGGCGTGGACGGCGCCTCCGTCCTCCCCCTGGCCCTGGAGGAGCGCCGGCCGGAGGGGGCGGTGGACGCGGCCCTGCTCGGCCGGCTGGGGCGCGGCTTCTTCCTGATCGTGGGGCGCATGGACGCCCGCGAGCGGTATAAAGGGCACGACCAGCTCCTGGAGGCGCTGACGGGGATCCCCGAGGCCCGGCTCGTGGTGGCCGGCGACGGCGACGACCGCCCCCGGCTGGAGGCCAAGGCCTCCGGGCTGGGGATACCGGACCGGGTCTCCTTCACCGGCTTCACCAGCGAGGCGACCCTGATGGAGCTCTACCGGCGCTGCGCGGCCTTCGCCATGCCGAGCCGGGGGGAGGGGTTCGGGCTGGTCTATCTGGAGGCGATGCGGGCGGGCAGGCCGGTGCTGGCCGCCCGCGGGAGCGCCGCCGGGGAGATCGTGGTGGACGGCGTGACCGGCCTGCTGGTCGACCCGGACGACCGCGAGGAGCTGCGGGAGGCCCTCGGCCGCCTGCTCGACTACCCCGGCGAGGCCAAACGGATGGGCGAGGCCGGCTTCGAGCGCTGGCGGAAGGAGCTGAGCCTGGAACAGTTTCAGGAGAGGTTGAGCCCCCTGCTGGAGAAGCTGGTGCGCTGATGTGCGGCATCAACGGCATCCTCCGTTTCAAGGACTCGGCACCTCCGGTCGACCGGGAGGAGCTCCTGCGCACCCGCGACGCCATGACCGCCCGCGGGCCGGACGGCTGCGGGGCCTGGATCTCGGGCGACGGCCGGGTGGGGCTGGCCAGCCGGCGGCTGGCGATCCTCGACCTCTCGGAGGCCGGGGCCCAGCCCATGGCCTCGGCGGACGGCCGATTCCAGCTGGTGATGAACGGCGAGATCTACAACTTCCTGGAGCTGCGCCGGGAGCTGGAGGCGGAGGGGGTCGCGTTCCGGTCCCGCAGCGACACCGAGGTGGTGCTCGCCCTCTACGCCCGCGAGGGGGTGGCCATGCTCTCCCGCCTTCGGGGGATGTTCGGCCTGGCCCTCTGGGACGAGCGGGAGAAGACGCTGCTCCTGGCCCGCGATCCGCTCGGCATCAAGCCGCTCTACCTCTCGGCGGAGGGCGGAACCCTCCGCTTCGCCTCGCAGGTGAAGGCGCTGGAGCGGGGAGGGGCGGTCTCGCGCGAGGTCGATCCCGCCGGGGCCGCCGGCTTCCTCCTCTGGGGGTCGGTCCCCGAGCCGCTCACCATCCGCAAGGCGGTGCGGGCCCTGCCGGCCGGGAGCTTCCTGCTCGTCCGGGACGGCGAGCCGGGCGAGCCCAGGCCGTTCGAGGCCGGAACGATCGATCCGCTGGAGCCTTCGGCGGCGGTGGAGGACTCGGTGCGGGCGCACCTGGTCTCGGACGTGCCGGTGGCCGTGTTCCTCTCGGCGGGGCTCGATTCCAGCCTGATCGCGGCGCTCGCCCGGCGCCACCTGCCGGAGCCGCCGGTGACCTTCACGATCCGCTTCGACGCCCTGGAGGGGACGCCTCAGGACGAGGCGCCGCTCGCCGCCGAGGTGGCGCGACGGCTGGGGACCCGGCACGTGGAGCGCCGGGTGGGCCGGGCCGACTGCGCGGACCTCTGGGAGGGGGCGCTCGCCGCCATGGACCAGCCGAGCATCGACGGCTTCAATACCTGGGTGGTGAGCCGGGCGGCCCATGAGGCGGGGCTGAAGGTGGTGCTCTCCGGTCTGGGCGGGGACGAGGCCTTCGGCAGCTACCCCTCCTTCGCGGACGTCCCCCGGCTGGAGCGCACGGCGCGCCGGCTGGGACGGGTCCCCGGTCTCGCCGCGGCCTGGCCGCCTCTCGCCAGGGCGATCTCCCCGGGTCGCCCGAAGCTCGCCGGGCTCCTGCGCTACGGCCGCTCCCTCCCCGGTGCCTACTTCCTCCGCCGGGGGCTGTTCCTCCCCGAGGAGCTGTCCGGGGTGATGGGGCCCGACGGACTCTACGACCCGGTGAGCGGCGCCGGCCAGGCGCTCGCCGGCCGCGGGCAACCTTCGATCAGCCCCTGGACGGCCGTCCATCTCCTGGAGAGCGCCCTCTACATGCGCAACCAGCTCCTGCGCGACTCGGACTGGGCCTCCATGGCCTGGTCGGTCGAGCTGCGGGTACCCCTGGTGGACGCCTGGCTCTACCGGCGGCTGGAGGCGAACGGGTTCGAGCCCGCGCGAAGCTCGGGGAAGGCGGAGCTGGCGCGGCGGACCGCGCCGGAGCTGCCCGAGGAGGTCCTGCGGCGGCCGAAGACGGGGTTCTACATCCCCATGGCGGAGTGGATGCGGCCGGAGCTGGCGGCGAAGCGGCCGGGCGAGCGGTCGCGGTGGCTGGCCCTGCGGGTGCTGGAGGCGTTCCGGTGAGCACCCCCGTCCAGGCCCTCACCCCCGCCCCGGCGGAGAGCGGACGGCTCTCCCGCTGGACACGCATCCTCGCCGCCTACTTCTCCACCCAGACCCTCACCCAGCTCGCCGGGATCGCCGCCGGGTTGCTGTTCGTCAACTTCATGCCGGTGCGAGAGTTCGCTCTCTACACGCTGGCTTTCTCGGTGGTCAATTTCTTCAACTTCGTCACCGACCTGGGGAGCACCACCTCGCTGGTCTACTTCTTCCACCAGTCCCGCAAGGAGGGGACCGACCCCGGGCCGTTCGTGCGGGCGGTGCTGTCGCTGCGCCACATCGCCTTCGCCCTGGGGGTCGCGGGGGTCCTGCTGGCCTTCCCGCGCTGGGCCGGGGCCAAGGGGTACGGTCTCCGCGAGGCCCTGCTCGCCACGGCGGGAATCGTGCTCTGCGTCTGGTTCCAGATCGCGCAATCCCTGCGCGTGCTGGTGCTGCGGCTGAACGACCGCTACGGCCCCTCCTATCGGGCGGAGCTGGCGGGAGGGCTGACCCGGCTGGCGCTCGCCGCGGCCCTGGTCGCCGCCGCCCTGCTCAAGTCCTGGCTGGGCGTCCTCTCCTCGGCCGCGGGCTCGGGGGTGGCGGCCTTCCTGGCCCGCCCCGGCGACGGCGGACCGGTGGTGACAGAGGATCTTCGCCCCTACCGCCGCAAGGTCCTCCGCTACCTGCTGCCGACCCTGCCGAGCGCCCTCTACTTCGCCGTCCAGGGGCCGCTCACCGTCTGGCTGGCGGCGACCTTCGGCGCCACGCGGAACATCGCCGAGGTGGGGGCGCTCGGGCGGCTGGGCCTGCTGGTGGGGATCTTCTCCAGCCTGACCGGGGTCGTCTTCCTCCCGCGCCTGGCGCGCATCGCGGACGACCGGCTCTACCGCCGGCGCTGTCTCCAGTTCGGCGCCGCCCTGGCTGGCGTGGCCCTGGCGATGCTGGCCGCCACCGCCTTGGCGCCCGGCCTCTTTCTCCTCCTGCTGGGGAAGCACTACTCCGGCCTCCACCGCGAGTTGCTCCTGGTGGTGGCCGGAGCGGGCGTGAGCCTGCTCGACGGCTACGCGGTGAGCGTCAACCTCGCCCGCTCGTGGACCCGCTGGCAGGGGCTCGCCGTGGGGAGCCTGGTCGCCGTCCAGGCGGCGCTGGTGATGTTGCTCCCCCTCTCCACCACGGCGGGGGTGCTCACCTTCAACCTCCTGGGGGGCGCCGCGGCCCTCGCCGGCCAACTCGCGATCCTCGCTGTCGGCTTCACCCGGCCGTCCTGGGTACACTGGAAGTGAAGGTCGTCCACGTGACTCCCACCTACTTCGCCCCCGAATCGGCGCTTGGCGGCGGCGAGCGCTTCGCCGAGGAGCTGGCGCGGGCGATGGCGGCGCGGGCCGAGGTCAAGCTGGTCAGCTTCGGCCCCCGGGCCTGCCGCGAGACGCCCCGCCCCGGCTACGAAAGGGTGGTCCTCCGGAGCTGGAGCCGCGACCGCATGGCACCCTTCGCGCCGGGCCTCTTCCGCGAGCTGGCCGGGGCGGACGTGATCCACTGCCACCAGTACTTCGTGCTCCCCACCTTCCTGGCCGCCCTCGCCGGCCGGCTGCGGGGGAGCCGGGTCTTCGTCTCCGACCTGGGGGGCGGCGCCTGGACGCCGGCCTACCAGATCGACCAGTCGCGCTGGATCGCCGCCCACCTGCCGATCTCGGAGTACGCGGCCGGCTGGCTCCACGGCCGCAACCGGCGCTTCCGGGTGATCCATGGCGGAGTCGACCTGGAGCGGTACCCCATGCGCCAGGAGCCGGCGCACGACGGCTCGGCCGTCTTCCTCGGACGGGTGCTGCCGCACAAGGGGGTCCATTTCCTGATCGAGGGGCTCCCCTCCGGCATCCCCCTGGATGTGGTGGGGCCCACCCCCGACGCGGCCTATCTCGACCGCCTGCGCGCGCTCGCCGCGGGTAAGGACGTCCGCTTCCACGGACCCCTCTCCGACGCCGAGGTGGTCGAACGGCTGGGGCGGGCGATGGCGCTGGTCCACCCCACGCCGGTCGACGAGCGCGGCTCGGCCGGAGTCCACGAGCTGTTCGGCCTGGCGCTGGTGGAGGCGATGGCCCGGGGGTGCCCCGTGATCGCCTCGGACGCGGCGTCCCTCCCGGAGATCGTGGAGCCGGAGGGGAACGGCCTCCTGGTGCCGCCGAACGATCCCGCCGCCATTGCCCGAGCCCTGCTGCGGCTGCGCGGCGACGGGGAGCTCTGGCAGCGCCTCTCGGCGGGGGCCCGCTGGCGGGTCGAAGAGCGGTTCACCTGGGAGCGGGTGGTCGACCGCTGCCTCGCGGCCTACGCGGAGGCGGCATGAGGGTCCTCCAGATCGTCCCCAGCCTGCCGCCGCCGGACGAAGGGGTCGGCAGCTATGCCCTCTGCCTGGAGCGGGCCCTGGCCGGGCATGGGATCTCTACCCGCTTTCTGACCGCGGAGCCGCCGGAGGACACCGGGCTCGCCCGGCGGCTGGAGGCGGCGGAGGCGGCGGACGCCATGCTGCTCCACTACGCCAACTACGGTTACCAGCGCCGCGGCTGCCCGCTCTGGCTTCCGGGAGCGCTGCGCCGCTGGCGCCGCGGCGCCGCCAACCGCAGGCTGGTCACGGTGTTCCACGAGGTCTACGCCACCGGCCCCCCCTGGCGGAGCTCCTTCTGGACTCGACCCTTCCAGCGGCGGATCGCGGCGGCGGTGGCGCGCGAGAGCGACGCTCTGGTCACCAGCCTCGACCTCTACGTCCAACGGATCGGCCCCGAGGCGGCGCCGGAGAAGACCTCGGTGACCCCCGTCTTCTCCACCGTGGGGGAGCCGCGGGAGGTACCGCCTCTCTCCGCCCGGACCCGGCGGATGGTCCTCTTCGGCGGCCGGGGGGCCCGCTCCCGCGCCTACGGCGAGCTGCGGCGCGACCTCGCCGCCGCCTGCCGGTCGCTCGCCGTCGAGGAGATCGCCGACGTGGGGCCTCCGCTGGAACAGGCGGACGAGTCGGTGGACGGCGTCCCCGTCCGGCGGTACGGCGTCCTGCCCGCCGCCGAGGTCGGCCGGCTGCTGCTCGGCTCGCTGGCCGGCTTCGTGGCCTATCCGGCCTTCTTCCTCCCCAAGTCGACCATCTTCGCCGCCTACTGCGCCCACGGGGTGCTGCCGGTCCAGGCTTGGCGGCGCCGGTCCCTGAAGGGAGGGACCGCCCCCCGGTGGATGGGCTCCGGCGACCTCCAGGCGGCCGCCACGGCGGCTCACGCCTGGTACGGCGGGCACTCCCTCGAACGGCAGGCGGAGCGCTTCCGGGAGCTTCTGGCGGCATGAGGATCCTCATCTACTCCCCCGCCTTCCTGCCGCAGGTCGGCGGCCTGGAGATCAACACGGCCAACCTGGCCGACCGGTTCCAGCGCGCCGGCCACGAGGTGACGGTGGTGACCACGACCGCGGGGCAGGGAGAGGACGGCGGCCTCCCCTACCGGGTCGTCCGCAACCCCTCCCCCCGCGAGCTGCTGCGCTGGACCCGCTGGTGCGACGTCTTCCATCAGGCCAACGTCAGCCTGCGCGGGCTCTGGCCGCTGCTCCTGGCGCGCCGGCCCTGGGTGGTCTCCCACCATAGCTGGTACTGCCGGAGCGACGGCCGGATCACCTGGCGCGACCGCCTCAAGCGCCGGTTGCTGCGCTTCGCCGCGTCGTCGATCGCGGTCAGCCAGGCCGTCGCGGACGACCTCGCGGTCCCCTCGGTGGTCATCCCCAACCCCTACCGCGACAGTCTCTTCCGCCGCCTGCCGGGGGTGGAGCGGACGGAGGATCTGGTCTTCGTGGGCCGGCTGGTGTCGGACAAGGGGGGCGACCTCCTCCTCGACGCCCTGGCCCGGCTCGCCGGGGAGGGGCTCCGGCCGCGCCTCGCCATCGTCGGCGAGGGTCCCGAGGCCCCCCGTCTGCGCGAGCAGTCGGCGCGCCTCGGCCTGGAGGGGCAGGTGGAGCTTCTGGGCATTCGCAAAGGGGAAGAGCTGGTCGAGATCCTGAACCGCCACCGCATCCTGGTCGTCCCGTCCCGCTACAACGAGCCGTTCGGCATCGTGGCGCTCGAGGGGATCGCCTGCGGCTGCGTCGTGGTGGGATCGCGGGGGGGAGGTCTGAAGGACGCGATCGGCCCCTGCGGCGACACCTTCCGCAACGGCGACGCGGCGGACCTCGCCCGCGTGCTGGGGCGCCGGCTGCGGCACCCGGAGCTGGATGCCGCCTGCCACGAGCGGGCCGCGGCCCACCTGGCGCTCCACTCCACCGAGCGGGCGACCGCGGCCTACCTGCGCGAGATCGAGCGCGCCGCCCGGAGGGCCGGGGCTTGAATCTCCGCGTCCTCGTCATGCTGGCCGGCGGCGCCGGGGCGGTCTGGGCCTTCCGGCGCTGGCGCGCCGCCGTCCAGATCTCCATCCTGCTGATGATCTTCGAGGGGGCGATCCGCAAGTGGGTCTTCCCCGGCGCCCAGGACCTCGTCTACTTCGCCAAGGACGTCCTGCTCCTGGGGGCCTACCTGGGGTTCTTCCGCGACCGCCACCGGCTGCGCCTGTGGCTGCCGGCGCTGCCCGCCCTCTACGGCCTGCTGGCGGCCGCCGCCCTGTTCGGCCTCCTGGAGGTCTTCAACCCCGCGCTGCCCAACCTGCTGGTGGGGATCTTCGGCTTCAAGGCCTACTTCTTCTACGTGCCGCTCCTCTTCGTGGTGCCGGCGGCCTTCTCCGGCGACGCGGCGGTCTACCACTTCCTGCGGCGCTATGCCCTGGTCGCCATCCCAGTGGGCCTGCTGGCCGTCGCGCAGTTCTTCAGCCCGGCGTCGAGCGCCCTCAACACCTACGCGCGGAGCGGCGAGGACGCCTATGTGGCGACCTTCGGCAGCTCGACCTATGTGCGGGTGACGTCGACCTTCTCGTTCATTACCGGCTTCACCACCTATCTCCTGGCCACCGCCATCCTCATCCTGTCCCTCGTGGGAGCCGGCCGCTGGCGCTTCCGGGGACATCTGCTGATGTTCGGCGCCCTCGGCATGACCCTCCTGGGCATGCTGATGAGCGGCTCGCGCGCGCCGGTGCTGTTCCTCGTCCTGCTCTTCCCGCTCTACTGGTGGCTGGCGGTGATCCGCGAGCGGGGGGGCGGCGCCGCCTTCGGCCGCCTGCTGGTCGCCCTGAGCCTGTTGGGGCTGGCGCTGTTCTCGACGGCCACCGGCCAGAAGGCGGTCGACGCCTTCCTGGGGCGGGCGGCGGGTGTGGAGGACGTCTCCGGACGGGTCTCCTCCCCTCTGCTCTCCCCCTATCTGCTCCTCCCGCAGGTGGGCCTCCTCGGCTTCGGCATCGGCTCCACCCACCAGACCGCCGCCACCCTGGCGCCCGAGCTGGTGCCCTACAGCTGGCTCCACGGGCTCAGCGTGGAGGTGGAGAGCGGCCGCGTCATGCTGGAGTTGGGGCCGATCGGCTTCGCCCTCGTCTACTTCATCCGCTTCTACTTCGCGATCTACGCCTTCCGCCAGGTCCTGGTGCTGCGGACCCGCTTCCACCGCGCGCTCGCCACCGCCAGCCTGCTCTTCTTCCTCACGGCGATCCCCGGCGGGGCGGTCTTCGACGTCACCTCCGATCTCTATTACTGGTTCTTCGCCGGCCTCCTGATGCTGGCGATCCGGCTCGACCGCGAGACCGTGCGGAAGGCGGCCCGCGCCGCGGCGCCCCCACGGCCGGCGGCACCGGAGCCGCTCCCGGAGCCGGCCCTGCCGGGGGTGCGATGAGGGTCCTGGTCACCCACCCCGGCCGCCAGCACTCGCACCAGGCCGCGCTGGCGCTCCAGGAGGCCGGGATGCTCGCCGGCTACTGGTCGGGCGTGCCGGCGGCCGGGCTCAGGCGCTACGCTCCGGTGCCCCTCGATCCGCGGCGGACGCGCTGGTTCCCCTGGACCCCGGTCCTGCGGCGCGTCGGCCCCTGGGCCGACCTCGCCGCCTGCCGCCTGTTCGACCACTGGGCGGCCCGGGGCTTGAGCCGGAGCGGCGCGGACGCCGTGATCGCCTGCGAGATCTCGGCCCTCTCGACCTTCCGGGAGGCGCGCCGGCGGGGGATCGCGACCCTGCTCGACGCGCCGTCGATCCACCACGCCGCCCAGGACCGTCTGCACGGGACCACCGACTCCCCCCGGCTCCATCGCCGGATCGTGGCGGTCAAGGACGCGGAGATCGCGCTGGCCGGCCACATCCTGACCGTCTCGGAGCTGGCCCGGGAGACCTACCTCGCGGCGGGGGTGCCGCCGGCGAGGGTCCACGCCGTGCCGCTGGGGGCCGACCTGGAGCTGTTCTCGCCGGACGGGGCCCGGAAGACCGGAGAGCTCGTCTTCCTCTTCTCCGGTGCCACGATCCACCGCAAGGGGCTCGACCTGTTGCTGGAGGCCTTCGACCGGGTGCGGGCCGCCCACCCGGCGGTCCGCCTCCGCCTCGCCGGGCCGCGGGGGGACGCCGCCCACCTGCTCGACCGCCGCGGCGCGGAGGGGATCGACGTCCTCGGCCCCATGCCCCAGGCCGAGCTCGCGGCGGAGCTCCGGCGGGCCGACGCGCTGGTGCTCCCCTCCCGCAACGACTCCTACGGCATGGTGGTCGCCGAGGCGCTGGCCTCGGGGACCCCGGTGCTCGTCTCGGAGATGGTGGGGGCGAAGGACCTGGTGACCGAGGGGGAGACCGGCTGGATCGTGCCGGTGGGGGACGTCACGGCTCTGGCCGAACGGATGGCCTGGTGCGCCGGGCATCCGGAGGCGGTCCGCGCCATGGGCGGGGACTGCCGGCGCGCCGCGGAATCCGCCACCTGGCCGGCCTACCACCGCCGGCTGAGCGCATTGTTGAAAGAGATCCTGTGAAGATCCTCCACGTGATCCCCACCTACCTGCCGGCCTGGCGCCACGGCGGACCGATCCTGGCCGTTCACGGCCTCTGCAAGGCGCTGGCGGCGCGGGGGCACGAGGTGGCCGTCCTCACCACCGACGTCCATGGGGAGGAGTCGCTCGACGTCCCCCTCGGCCGGCCGGTCGCTATCGACGGGGTCGAGGTCCGCTACTTTCCGGTGCGCTCCCTCCGCCGTCTTTATTGGGCCCCCGGGCTGGCCGCGGCGGCGCGGGCGGAGGTGGCGCGCTTCGACGCCGTCCACCTCCACTCGGTCTTCCTCTGGCCCACCTCGGCTGCGGCGCGGGCCGCCGAGCGGGCGGACGTCCCCTACCTGCTCTCGCCGCGGGGGATGCTGGTGCCGGAGCTCATCCGCGCCCACGGGCGCTGGCGCAAGCTCGCCTGGATGGCCCTGGCCGAGCGCCGGACGATCGAGCGGGCCGCGGTCCTCCACGCCACGAGCGCCCTCGAAGCCGAGGAGGCGGCCCGCCTGGGCTTCCTCCTGCCGCCCGTGGCCGTGGTGCCGAACGGCATCGATCCCACGCCCTGGGATGGGGATCTCGAGGCGCTCTCGCCGCCGGTCCGCGCCGTGGTGGAAGGGGGGCCGTTCCTCCTCTTCCTGGGGCGACTCTCCTGGAAAAAGGGGCTCGACCGTCTGATCCCCGCCCTGGCGGACCTCCCCGGCGCCGTGCTCGCGGTGGCCGGCAACGACGAGGAAGGGCTGCGGCCGGAGCTCGAACGGCTGGCCGGGGGCTCAGGCCGCGTCCGCTTCCTGGGCCCGGTCCACGGGGGGGACAAAGCGGCGCTCCTGCACCGGACGGCGGCGCTCGTCCTCCCCTCCCGCTCCGAGAACTTCGGCAACGTGGTCCTGGAGGCCTGGGCGGCGGGGCGGCCGGTCGCCGTCACCCCCGAGGTGGGGCTCGCCGGGACGGTCCGCGAGACCGGCGCGGGGATCGTGGCGGACGGGGACCTCGGGAAGGCGCTCGCAGGCCTCCTCGCCGATCCCGCCCGGCTCGATGAGATGGGCCGGCGCGGCGCGGAGGCGGTGCGGGAGCGCTTCGGCTGGCCGGCGGTGGCGCGGGATATGGAGGAGGTTTATCATCACGTCATGATGGGACGTTGCGCTCCGGCGATTGGACGTGATCTGATCCGGGAAAATTCCCGGGAAGGACGGCACGTATGACCGCGATTCCTTTCCAGCGCGAGATCGAGTATCCAGAATCCGACGGTCAACCGATGGCGGAGAGCGACCTTCACCGCAAAGAGATGATGTATCTGATCGACGCCTTGACGGAGCACTTCCGTCCGGTGGACGGCGTCTACGTCGCGGGGAACCTCTTCTTTTATTACAAGAAGGGAGATCCTCGGGCGGTCGTGGCTCCCGACCTCTTCGTCGTCAAGGGTGTGGCGAAGCGAGATCGCAAGGTCTATAAGCTTTGGGAGGAGCACCGCTCACCCTGCTTCGTCGTCGAGGTTACCTCCGACAGCACCCGGGATGAAGATGTCTCCGAAAAGCGAACCGTCTACGAACATCTGGGAGTCGACGAATACTTCCTGTTCGATCCCTTGGGCGACTATCTCGATCCACGCCTGCAGGGTCATCGGCTCGTGAACGGCCGTTATAGGCCGGCGCCGTTGGAAAAGGACGGCAGTCTGGTCAGCCGGACCGCCGGCGTGACGTTCCGGGTCGAGGGGAAACATTTGCGGCTTATAGAAAGCGCCTCCGGTCTTCCTCTGCTCCGGTACGCCGAAGTCGCGGATCAGAGCCGAGCCCTCGAAGACGAGGTCGCTCGCCTGCGGGCCGAGCTCGAGAGGCTCAGCAAGACCGACTGATTCTCAAGCCTTCTTGAAGATCGCCTTCCTCGTCGAACGCCCGACCCAGTTCGAGGCGCCGTTCTACCGCTTCGCCGCCCGCGACCCGGAGCACGAATTCCGCGTGCTCTTCACCGGGCGCGGCGTGGCGGAGCCCGTGTTCGACCCCGAGCTCGGGAAACCGGTCGCCTGGGGGATCGACCTGCTGGGCGGCTATCCTCATGAGGTCTGCCCCCGGGAAGAGCCCGGCCGCTGGCTGGCGGAACGGCTCACGTCCGAGCGGTGCGACCTGCTGATCGCCAACGGCTACACGCAGCCGCTCTACCGCCTGGGGACCCGGCTCGCGAAGCGGGCGGGAGTCCCGACCGCCCTGCGGCTGGATTCGGTGCTCTGGGACCGGTCCTGGTCCAGGAATCTCGCCAAGCGGATACTCTTCGCCACCTATATGAAACGGACCTATGACCTCTTCCTCGGCGTGGGAAGCCTGACGCTCGACTACCTCCGCGCCTTCGGCGTGCCGCGCGAGCGGACGGGCCTCTTCCCCTACGCCGTGGACGTGGAGAGCTTCGCGGAGCGCTCCCGGCTCTCCGCGGACGAGCGCGCGGCCTTCCGGAAGCGGCTCGGCGTGCCCGCGGAGGCCCGGGTCGTCCTGGGTCTGGCGAAATTCAACCAGCGCGAGGCCCCCTGGGACCTCCTGCGCGCCTTCGCCCGCGTCCAGGACCCGGACGTCTGGCTCGTGCTCGCCGGGGACGGCCCCGCCCGGCCGGCGCTCGAAGCCTTCGCCGCCAAGCTCTCCCGGGTGCGCTTCCCCGGCTACGTTCCCTATCCGGATCTGCCGGCCCTCTACGCGGCCTCCGACCTGTTCGTCCATCCCGCCCGCGAGGAGCGCTGGGGGGTCTCCGTGCAGGAGGCGCTCGCCTGCGGCCTCCCCGTGGTCGCCTCGTCGCGCGTGGGAGCGGGGTACGACCTGATCGAGGTGGGGAGCAACGGCTTCGTCTACCCGGCCGGAGACAGCGGGATGCTGGCCCACCGCCTCGGCGAGGCGCTCACGCTCGACCGGCAACGGGCGCGCGAACGGAGCGCCGGCATCCTCGCCCGCTGGGACTACGCCGCCACCTGGCGCAACCTCCTGCGGGCCGCGGAGAGCGTGGCGCCGTGATCCCCCTGTCGGTCCTGGTCACCACCCGCGACGAGGAGGCCAACGTCGAGCGCTGCCTGAAGAGCGTCCACGGCTTCGCCGACCAGGTCTTCGTGCTCGACTCGGAGAGCACGGACGGCACGGTCGAGATCGCCCGGCGGTACGCCGAGGTCCGGACCCTGGCCTACGACCACAGCCGGATCATCCCCTGGATCTTCCAGTGGGGGCTCGACAACCTCCCCCTGCGCAACGACTGGGTGCTGATCCTGGAGGCGGACCAGGCGGTGACGCCGGAGCTCCGGGAAGAGATCGCGGCCCTGCTCGCCCGGCCGGACACGGTGCGCGAGGACGGCTTCTACATCCGCCGCCGGCAGATCTTCCGCGGCAAGCCGCTGCGCTTCGGAGGGTATGGCGGCAAGGTCCTGCTGAAGCTCTTCCGGCGCAGCCGCTCCGGGCTCGACCCGGTCGAGCAGGACACCCGCGTCTACGTGCGCGGCCCGGTCGGCCGCCTGCGGGCGCCGCTGGAGGAATGGAACGTCAAGGAGGACTCGATCCAGTTCTATCTTCAGAAGCATCTGCGGTATGCTGAGGCGTTCGCCCGGGAAGAATTCGAGCGCCGCCGCGGGGGTATCCCCTGGAAGGTGGCCCCCCGTCTCTTCGGCACCCCGGACGAGAGGATTCTCTGGATGAAGTCCCGCTACTACCGCATGCCGCTGTACGTCCGGCCGTTCCTGTACTTCCTCTACAGGTACTTCTTTCTCCTCGGCATCCTGGACGGCAAGACCGGCTTCGTCTTCCACTTCCTGCAGGCTTTCTGGTTCCGGCTGATCGTCGATGTCCGCCTGGAGGAGCTGCTGCGCGAGGAGAGGGGACCGTGAGCGCCCCCGGCGTCTTCCTCGCCAAGGCCGGCCGGGTGCTCCGCCGCAAGGCCGGCGGCCTCGTGGGGCGGCTCTTCCCCCTGGAAGAGACCCTGGAGGGCATGGCCCTGCGGCCGTACGAGCTCCACCTGGAGCTGACCAACCTCTGCAACGCCAACTGCGTCTTCTGCCCCTACCAGCTCCAGCAGCGGGAGACCCAATTCATGCCGGACGAGGTCTTCCAGAAAGCCGTGGACGACTTCGTGGCCTGCGGAGGGGGCAGCGTGGGTCTCACCCCGATCGTGGGGGACGCCCTCATCCATCCCGATTTCCTGGCGCGGGTCCGCCACCTGCGCTCGCGGCCGGCCGTCGACCGCATCTGGCTGACCACCAACGGCATTCTGCTCGACAAGCACGGCATCGACGAGGTGCTGGGGTCGGGTCTCACCTCGATCACCATCAGCACCTCCGGCTTCGACGAGGCCTCCTACCGCCGCATCTACCGCTCCAGCGCTTACGAGCGCTTCCGGCGCAACGTCCTCGCCCTGGCGGAGCGCAATCGCGCCCTGCCCGAGCCGCTGATCCTCACCATCGGCCTGCGGACGGACCGTCCCCTGGACGAGGTGATGAAAGACCCGGACTTCCAGCCCATCCTCGCCCACGGGCCGGACGTCGACTTCACCTGGTCCTTCACCTCCGCGGGGGGACGGATCACCCGCGAGGCCCTCCCCGCCGGAATGCGCCTGCGGGTTGTCTCCTCCCGCCGGGAGACCTGCGTGCAGCTCTACAACGGCCCCATCGTCCTGCCGGACGGCACGGTGATGGCCTGCAGCTGCGTGGCCGCCATGGACGCGCTGGCCGACCTCGGGATCGGCAACGTGCTCGAGGCGAGCCTGCCGGATCTCTGGCGGAGCGACCGGATGCGGCGGTTGCGGGCGAGCTTCGGCAGCGGAGAGCTGAACCGGACCTGCGCCGGCTGTGACATGTACCGGGACCTGGAGATCTACCGCACCTCGGAGGGACGGGAGCGGGCCCGGATCAACCGCGCCCGGAGCCGGGGCGAGGTCGTCCAGCGCGGCAAGACCCGCGGGGCCTTCAGCGGTGGCTGAGGCGAGCCGCGTCCTGGGCCTCAGCGTCTACCACGCGGACGCCTCGGCGGCGGCGGTGGCGGACGGCCGCTTCGTGGCCGGCGTCGAGGAGGAGCGATTCCGCCGGGTCAAGCACTGGGCCGGCTTCCCCGAGCGGGCGATCCGCTTCTGTCTCAACGAGATGACCGGCGGCGACCTCGCCGCGGTGACCGCCCTCGCCGTGGCCCGCCAGCCCCGGGCCTACCTGGCGCGCAAGGCGCTGCTGGCGCTCTCTCATCCGCGCAGCCTGGGCCGCGCCCTCGGCCGCGCCCGCAACCTCCGGCAGGTCGCCTCCCTGGAGGAGCGCGTCGCCACCGCTCTCGGCGGACCGGCCCCCCGGCTCCATGCGGTCGAGCACCACCTGGCCCACGTGGCGTCCGCCTTCTACTGCTCGCCGTTCGAGGAGGCGATGTGCCTGACGGTGGACGGCTTCGGCGACTTCGTCTCGACGATGATGGCGGTGGGACGCGGCGGCGCGGTCGAGGTGCTCGGCCGGGTCCACTTCCCCCACTCGCTCGGCCTCTTCTACACGGCGGTCACCCAGCACCTGGGCTTCCTGGGCTTCGGCGACGAGTACAAGGTGATGGGCCTCGCGGCCTATGGCGAGCCCTCCTTCGCGGATCAGGTCGGCAGGATGGTCCCGCCGCGGCCGGACGGCACCTTCGCCCTCGATCTCCGCCTCTTCCGCCACCTCTCCGAGGGGGTGGACATGACCTGGGAGGACGGCTCGCCGGATCTGGGGCTGGTCTACACCCCGGCGCTCGCGGAGCTCCTGGGCCCGCCGCGCCGGCCGGACGAGGAACTGACCCAGCGCCACAAGGACCTCGCCGCCTCCCTCCAGAAGGTCTACGAAGAGCGCTTCTTCTCGCTGGTG
Organism: Thermoanaerobaculia bacterium; assembly: GCA_045807625.1. Lineage (GTDB taxonomy): Bacteria > Acidobacteriota > Thermoanaerobaculia > Multivoradales > UBA5704 > DATARR01. The sequence goes on from JBJMHA010000014.1 coordinate 106,273, forward strand.
CGCGCCCTCCAGCGCCGCACCGGCCTGAAGCGCCTCGCCCTCGCCGGCGGGTGCGCCATGAACTCCCTCGCCAACGGCAAGCTTTTCGAGCGGACCGGCGTGGAGGACGTCTATATCCAATCCGCCGCAGGGGACGCCGGCACCTCGCTCGGCGCGGCGCTCTATGTCCATCACGCCGTGCTCGGGGCGCCCCGGAACGGATTCAGGATGGAGCATTCCTACTGGGGGCCCGCCTACGGCGAGGCGGTGGTCCGCGAGGCGGTCGCGGCGGCGGTCCCGGGCTCTGGCGGCCGGGACGGCGCCTGGGGGGAGATCCGGATCGAGACGGTCCGGGACGAGGAGGCTCTGGCGGACCGGACCGCTGAGGCCATCGCCCGCGGCGACGTGGTCGGCTGGTACCAGGGGCGCTCCGAATGGGGCCCCCGCGCCCTGGGCAACCGCTCGATCCTCGCCGACCCCCGCCGGGGGGACATGAAGGACGTGCTGAACCTCAAGATCAAGCGGCGGGAGTCCTTCCGGCCGTTCGCCCCCTCGGTTCTGGAGGAGCGGACGGGCGAGTGGTTCACGATCGACTACCCGGACCCGTTCATGATCAAGGTCTACCCCATCCGGCCGGAGAAGCGCCCCCTCGTCCCGGCCGTGACCCACGTCGACGGCACGGGGCGGCTGCAGACCGTCTCCCGGCGGGCCAACCTCCGTTACTGGGAGCTGATCGCCGCCTTCGAGCGCCGCACCGGAGTGCCGATGGTGCTCAACACCTCGTTCAACGAGAACGAGCCGATCGTCAACACCCCGACCGAGGCGCTCGACTGCTTCCTGCGCACCCGCATGGACCGGCTGGTGCTGGGGGACGTGACGCTCGCCCGGGTCCCATGAAAATCCTGCTCGTCAGCCACGCTCCCCTCACGGCGGAGCTGGGGGCGTCCCAGATCGTCCTGAATCTGGGAGCGGCCCTGCGCGACCGCGGGCACGAGGCGGCCGTCTGGACGCCCGGCCCCCTGCCGCCGGACACGCGCTGGTGGAACGCCTGGCGGCGCCTGACCCGGGCCATCGAGGAGCACGCCGCGGACCAGGGGCCCTTCGACGTGATCGACTCCCCCGCGCTCTCCGCCAGCCGCGGGCTGGCCGGCTCGGGATGCCTGGTCGTCCGCAGCATCCAACCCGAGCTCCTCTACCTCTTCGCGGACGTCCGGGCCGATCTCACCCGGCGCCTCGTCCCCTCTCCCCGGTCGGTAGCGAACGCCCTTCTGGGCTTCGACCGCGCCGCCGCCATCCTCGGCGGGTGGCGCCGCGCCCGGCGGATCGTCTGCCTCGGCAGCTGGGAGCAGGCGTGGATGAGCCGGCGGTTCCCGCGCTGGTCCGGGAAGCTCGGCTTCTACGTCTGCACGCCCTCTCCCACGGAAAGCGGGGCCTTCGCGGAGATACGCTCGCGGCGGGTGCCGCGGCCCAGAGAGGAGGGCACCCGCTTCCTCTGGATCGGCCGCTGGTCGGCTCACAAGGGGACCCGCCGGCTGGTCCGGCTGATCGGCGAGCGGGCGTCCTCCCATCCGCGGGACCGGTTCACCCTGGCGGGCTGCGGGCTCGCGCCGGAGCAGGACCTGCCCGCGAGCTGGCTCCAGTCGGGGCTCGTCCGGATCGTCCCCTCCTATCGCCGCGACGAGCTCCCGGACCTCCTCGCCGCCCACGACGCCGGCCTCTTCACCAGCTCCGTCGAGGGTTGGGGGCTCTGTCTGAACGAGATGCTCGAGTCGGGGCTCACGGTCTACGCCACTCCGGCCGGCGGAGTGCGCGACCTGCGCCCCTTCTGGGGGTCGCGGCTCCGCCCCTTTCCACCTCCGGCGGACGCCCCGGAGCCGGACGGCCCCGAGCCGGATCTCGACGGCTACCTCTCCTACTTCTCCTGGCCGGAGATCGCGCGGCGCTACGAGGAGGAGATCCTGGCGGCGAGGAGCCAGGATGGCTGAGGCCCGCCGCACCATCGTCCACGTGGCCCAGATCGAGATCTCCCGGCAGTCGGGGATGGGACGGGTCGCCTGGCACTGGCGGCGGGAGCTGGAGGCCCGCGGCCATGTCTTCGTCCACATCGGGCCGCGGGAGGTCGGCCGTCCGGTCCACCCCGCCCTCTTCCCCTATGCGGCCTGGCTGCGGCTCCGGAGAATGGAGGTGGAGCCGGCCGCGTTCCTGGTCCACGAGCCCGCGGGCGTGCCATTCGTCGCCGCCGGCCTGCCGGCCTTCGTCTTCAGCCACGGCCTGGAGCGGCGCGGCTGGGAGGCGTCCCTGGCCCACGCCGCGGTCTCCGGAGCACCGGTCCGCGCCCGCTCACGCCTGCTCTTCCCCCTCTGGCGGCTCCGTCAGGCCGACATCTCCCTGCGCCGCGCCCGGGCCGTGCTGGTGCTCAACCAGGACGACCTCACCGAGGTCCAGGCGCGCTACGGCCGCCACGCCGAGGATCTCTTCCTCTTCCGGAACGGCGTGGATCCGGTCCCGGCGGCGCCGCGGCCGGCGGCGGACGGCCCGCCAACCGTCCTCTTCGTCGGCTCGTGGCTGGCCCGCAAGGGGACGGCCACCCTGGTGAGGGCCGCGGATCTCCTGCGCCGGCGCGGCGTGGCGGCCCGCTTCCTCCTGGCCGGCACGGGGTCGCGGGAGGCCGAGGTCCTGAGCGCTTGGCCCGTGGAGCTGCGTGGCTCCGTACGCGTGCTCCCCTCCTTCCCCGCCGGCGGGGAGGGGGCTCTCTACGCGGAAGCGGACCTCTTCGTCCTTCCCAGCTTCTTCGAGGGTCAGCCGCTGGTCCTCCTCCAAGCGATGGCTTCCGGATGCTGCTGCCTGGCCTCCGACATCGCCGGCAACCGGGACCTGATCGCCCACCGGCGCAACGGGCTCCTGCACGCGGAGGGCAACGCCGCGGAGCTGGCGGATCAGATGGCCGAATGTCTGGCGAGCCCCGCCCTGCGGGACGAGCTCGGGCAGGCCGCCCGGAGATCGATGGAGGGGCGCACCTGGGAGGCCGTGGCCCGCGAGGTGGCCGACTTCATCGAGCGGATCCTGGCGTCCGGACGGCCCCGCCTTGCTACGGATACGCCTGGACGGTATGATGCGCCGTCGCTTTCGCAACAGTCATGAGCAAGAGGATTCACTGGCTCGCTGCCGCCACGAGCCGCCGCGAGGTCTGGGGCTTTGCCGCACTCCTCACCGTGGGCCAGGTCTCTCTCTTCCACCGGATGCTCTGGACCGGCCTGCGCGAGACCGTCGGCGACTACGTCAACCAGATCCTCTGCAACTTCATCCTGGAGCACCCCTACCTCTGGCTGATCCGGCGCCCGGACCACGCCTCGTTCTGGGATCCGCCGATCTACTACCCCACCCGCAACGTCTTCGCCTACGCCGAGACGCTCCTCGGGACGGGTCCCGTCTACTGGCTCTGGCGCCTCCTGGGCTTCCCCGCGGACACCGCCCACCAGCTCTGGGCCATGACGCTGCCCGTGCTCGCCTTCTCCGCGGCGTACCTGCTCTTCCGATCGGGCTTCCGCTTCGCGGCCCTGCCCTCCCTCGCGGGGTCCTACGTCTGCGCCTTCGGCAAGACCCTCGCCGCCCAGATCAACAACCCGCAGCTCCACACTCTGGTCTACACCTATCTCGGGCTCTACTGCCTGTGCCGCGTCGTCCGCTCGGAAGAGCGGCAGCCGCTGTGGGTGCTCGGCCTCTTCGCCAGCGTGGTGGGTCAGCTCTACGCCTGCTTCTACCTCGGCTGGTTCTACGTCTTCTTCCTCGGGCTCGCGGGGCTGGCAGCGCTGGCCATGCCGCGGCTCCGCCCCCGCCTTCTCGGCGCCCTGCGGCGGAATCTCCTTTCAGTCATGGTCGGGGCCGCGGCGGCGGGGCTCGCCATGGCGCCCCTGGTGGTGCACTCCCTCGAGGTCGTGCGCGCCATGGGCTGGGCGGGCGACGCGAGCACGCCGTTCCTGCCCCGTCTCGAATCGTGGCTGTATCCGGGGCGGCGGGCCCCCCTCTACTTCTGGCTCGGCCGGATGCCGTTCTTTCAAGGCATCCCCGGCGAGCCCGAGCAGCGGCTGTTCATCGGTGCGGTGACCCTGGTCTGTGCCGGGCTGGGGGGGCTCTGGTCCTGGCGCGAGAGCCCCTGGATGCGCCTGCTGGCGGTCTTGACGGTGTCGCTGGTGGTCCTCACCACCGAGCTACCGGGCGGCTTCTCCCTCTGGCACGCCGTGCGCGCCGCGGTGCCGGGAGCCCGGGCCCTGCGCATCGTGTCACGCGTGGGGGTCCTCCTCGCCTTCCCCGCGGGGGTCGGCCTCGCCGCCTTCTTCTCCCGGCCGCGGCGGACCGTTGCCACGGCCCTGCTCCTCGGCCTGTGCCTCGCCGACCAGGCCTACAGCGAGTACACCTTCTCGAAGATCAGGACCCGGGAGGTCGTTGCCGCCTACGCCGCGGCCGTGCCGCCGGGTTGCCGCAACGCCTATCTCGCCGTCCGGACGGCGCCCGGCGCCGACCGCCCCCACTGGGTCTTCCAGGAGGAGATCCAGCTCTCGGAGCTGGCGCGCGGCGTCCCCCTGGTGAACGGCGGGTACACCCGGTTCTATCCGCCCGGCTATGGGATGCTGGGGCGCAACGTCTTCTCGAGCCCGGAAGAGCGGGCTCTTATTCGACGCGACTTCGACGCCTGGCTGACCCTCCACGGGCTCTCTCCGCGGGACGTCTGCTGGATCGAGGTCCCCGACCCGCATCAGAGACTCCGATGAGCCCATCCCCAGATTTCGAGCGCCGGCTCCGCGAGCTGGACCCCTCCCTCTTCGCGGCCATCGACAGTCAGTCCAACGACGGCGACAGGCGCTCGTGGCTGGCCCTCCAGAGGCTCGCCAGGGGACGGGACGGCTCGTACGTCTACCTGGAGATCGGCTCCCATCTCGGGGGCAGCATCCAGCCGCACCTCCTCGACCCCTGCTGCCGGCGGATCTATTCGATCGACAACCGGCCCGTGGTGCCGCCCGACGACCGGGGGCAGGAGTTTCGCTACGACGGCAACTCCACGGAGAGGATGCTCTCCAACCTCCGGGCTCTCGATGCGGATCAGGTCTCCAAGATCGTCTGCTTCGAATCCGACGCTCGGGATGTGGACCCGTCCCGCCTGCCGGACCGTCCGGACCTGTGCTTCATCGACGGCGAGCACACCCGGGGCGCGGTCCTGAGTGATTTTGAGCTCTGTTTCCGGGTCTGCTCCCCCCGGGCGGTCCTCTGTTTTCACGACGACTGGATCATCTATCCGGCGCTGGCCGGGATCCTCCGGACGCTCAGGGAGCGGGGCACACCGTTCACAGCCATCAAGCTCCAGGGCTCGACGTTCGCCATCCTGCTGGGAGCCTCGGCCGTTCCGGAAGAGGACTTCCTCCGGAAGGCCGCGATGGATGGCCGGCTGTTCATCCTTCACATGCGGGTGCGCCACTTTCTCAAGCGCTACCTGCCAGCCCCCGTGCAACAGGCCGTCAGGCGCCTGCGGCGGCTCGGCCGCGCGCCGGGCCAGCCCGCTGCCTAGGAGAACCGGATGCTGCGTATCGCCGTGATCGGAGCGGGCCACTGGGGCCCCAACCTGATCCGCAACTTTCACAATCACCAGGCGAGCGACGTCGTCTGGGTGGTAGATCGGGATGAATCGCGCCTGGCCCTCACCAGGAGCCGCTACCCCGAGATCCAGGTGACCCCGGACGCCGGCCGCGTCCTGGCCGACCCGGACGTCGACGCCGTGGTCGTCGCCACCCCCACCACCACCCACTACGCGCTCGCCGCGGCCGCCCTGCGCGCCGGCAAGCACGTGCTGGTCGAGAAGCCCATCGCCACCCGGGTGGACGAGGCCGAGGAGCTTTGCGCTCTGGCCGAGGCCGGAGGGCGGGTGCTCATGGTCGGCCACGTCTTCCTCTTCAACGCCGCCATCCGGCGGGTCAAGGAGTATCTCGACCAGGGGAAGCTGGGGCAGATCTTCTACATCTCCATGGCGCGGACCAACCTCGGCCCCATCCGCATGGACGTCAACGCCGCCTGGGACCTGGCGGCCCACGACGTCGCCATCGTCAACTACTGGCTGGAGGCGGTCCCCACGCACGCGGCGGCCCACGGCGGCTCCTGGATCAACCCCGGGATCGAGGACGCCGCCTTCGCCAACCTCTGGTACGGCAACGGCGTCATCGCCAACCTCCACGTCTCCTGGCTCAACCCGCGGAAGGTCCGCGACATCACGATCGTAGGCGAGAAAGGCATGCTGACCTTCGACGACATGAACCTCTCCGAGCCCCTGCGGCTCTACGACAAGACGGTGACCGACCAGCGGTCCCCCGCCGGCTTCATCGACACCTTCGCCTCCTTCCGTACCAGCATCCGGGAGGGGGACATCCTGATCCCCAAGGTCCCCACCAACGAGCCTCTGCGGGCCGAGTGCGACCACTTCCTCGAGTGCATCGCCCAGGGGACCCCGCCCGTCTCCGGCGGCTGGAGCGGCGCCGCCGCCGTGCGCGTGCTCTCGGCCTTCGACCGCTCGATGGCCGGCGACGGCCAGAAGGTGGCCGTATGAGCGGCGCGGGCATCCCCCTGGTCGACCTCAAGGCGCAGCACGCCGAGATCGCCGGCGAGGTGGCGGCCGGCTTCGCCCGCGTGATCGCGGACACCGCGTTCATCCTCGGTCCCCAGGTGCGCGCGTTCGAGGAGGAATTCGCCCGCTTCTGCGGCCTCCCCCACTGCGTGGGGGTCGCCAACGGGACGGACGCCATCGAGCTCAGCGTGCGGGCCCTGGGGCTCAAGGCCGGCGACGAGGTGATCGTGCCGGCCAACACCTTCATCGCCAGCGCCCTGGGGGTGGTGCGGGCGGACGCCCGGCCGGTGATCGTGGACTGCGACGAGTATCAGCTCCTCGATCCCAATCGCCTCGAGGCCGCGATCGGGCCGCGCACCCGGGCGGTGCTCCCCGTCCACCTCTTCGGCCAGATCGCGGACATGGAAGCGATCTCCGCGATCGCCGAGGCCCGCGGGCTCGCCGTGATCGAGGACGCCGCGCAGTCGCAGGGGGCGCGGCGGAACGGCCGGCCGGCCGGCGGCTTCGGCGTGGCCGCCGCCACCAGCTTCTATCCGGGCAAGAACATCGGCGCCTACGGCGACGCCGGCGCGGTCGTCACCTCCTCGGAGGCGATCGCCGGCCGCCTGCGCAAGCTCCGCAACTGGGGGAGCGAGGTCAAGTACCACCACCCGGAGATCGGCTTCAACTCCCGGCTCGACACCCTCCAGGCGGTGGTGCTCTCGGCGAAGCTCAGGCGCCTGGACGCCTGGAATCTGGCGCGGCGCCGGGCCGCGGATCGCTACGGAGAGCTCCTCTCCGGCGTCGCGGGAGTCGAGCTTCCGAAGACGCTGCCCGGTAACGAGCATGTCTGGCATCTGTACGTGGTCCGCGTCCAGAAGCGGGACGAGGTGCTGGCGAAGCTCAACGCCGAGGGGATCGGCGCCGGCATCCACTACCCCGTCCCGCTCCATCTCCATGGCGCCCTGAGCGACCTCGGCTATCGCGCGGGGGATTTTCCCATGGCTGAGAAGGCGGCGGCGGAGATCCTGTCGCTGCCCATGTACCCCCACATCACGCCGGAGCAGCAGGAGCGGGTGGCGGACGCCTTGCGGAAGGCTGTCGCGGCATGACCCCCCGGGTGCTCTACATGGCCTATGGGGAGATCGGCCGCTTCTGCCTGGACCGGCTGCTGGAGCGCGGCTTCGAGGTGATCGGCGTCTTCTGCCGCGCCTCCGACCGCCGCGAGCGCGACGACATCCCGTCCGTCTACACCGCGGCCCGCCGCGCCGGGCTGCACGTCTTCGCGGCCACCGACCCGAGCGATCCCGCCTTCCTGGAGGAAGCGCGGGAGCTGGCGCCGGACCTCCTGCTGTCCGTCCAGTACGACCGCATCCTGAAACCGCCGCTGCTGGCGATCCCCAAGCACGGCTCCTACAACCTGCACTTCGGACCGCTGCCGCGACTCCGAGGCTGCTTTCCCACGAAGTGGGCCCTCATCGAGGACGAGCCGGGCGGCGTCGCCTTCCACTGCATCGACCCGGGGATCGACACCGGCGACGTGATCGCCCGCGCCGTCGTCCCCCTCGCCGCGGACGAGACCGACGAGACCCTCTACGCCAAGCTGGTGGAGGCCGGCAAGGCGGTGGTCGTGGAGCAGCTCGGCTGGATGCGCGCGCTGAATCCTCCGCCCACGCTCCCCCAGAACGGGGCGGAGGCCTCGTATCACCCCAAGCGGATCCCCTTCGACGGCGTCATCGACTGGAGCCGCGAAGCGGCCTGGGTCGAGCGCTTCGTCCGCGCCTTCACCTTCCCGCCCTATCCCGCCGCGAAAACATGGCTGGAGGGCAGGGAGATTCAACTTCGCGCTCCGGTCGGGGTCGGCCCGGACCTGCCGGGGCGGCGGCCGGGCGAGATCGTCCTTCAGGACGGTGCGGCGACCATATGTTGCGGCGAGGGCTCGCTGATCGTCCGGACCGTCCTGGTGGACGGCCGGGAGATCCCCGTCTCCGAGCTGACCTCCGGTGGATCTCACACCTTCCAGAGCCAGTCATGAAAGACCTGCCGAAGCAGGAGATCCTCGATCTCATCGACGCCGCCCCGGCCACCCCGCCGGAGCGCCGGGTCCACTATCGCGGCAAGTCGCTCGTGGTGGTCATGGCCTCCTGGAACGAGGCCGGCAAAGTTGGACCGGGGGTGCGGGCCGTGCCGCGCGATCTCGTCGACACCGTCTGCGTGATCGACAACGGATCGGTGGACGGCACGGCGGCGGAGGCTCAGGGAGCGGGGGCGGTGGTCATTTCCCATCCCCGGAATCTCGGCGCCGGAGGGGGCTACCGGTCGGGATATATCTACGGCCTCCGCAAGGGGTTCGACCTGATTGTCGAGCTGGCCGGGGACAACCAGGACGATCCCGCGGACATCCGCCACGTGATGGACCACCTGCTGGACGGCGGCTTCGACTACGTGCACGGCTCGCGCTGGATGGAGGGGGGGACCCGGGTCAACATGACCCGCTCCCGTTCCCTCCTTACCAAGCTCTACTCGTTCCTGTTCCGGACGCTCTTCGGCTTCCCGGCCACCGACGCCACCAACGGCTTCCGCGTCTTCAAGACCGGCCTCCTGGAGGATCCGCGGATCGATCTCTGGCAGGAGTGGCTCATCCAGTACGAGATGGAGCCCTACTTCTTCATCAAAGTCGTGCAGCTCGGCTACAAGGTGGGCGAGGCGCCGGTGCGCAAGATCTATCACCAGGAGATGCGGAAGAACACCAAGATGGTCCCCTTCAAGAGCTGGTACTCCATCCTCCGGCCGCTGTTCCTGATTCGTTTTGGGCTCAAGCGCTGATACACTACGCCGATTCCCGCGCTGGACAAGGAGACGCAGAGCATGGATTGGAATCAGAAGAAGGTCCTGGTCACGGGGGGTGCGTCGTTCATCAGCTCCCACCTGATCGATCACCTCGTCGAGAAGGGGGCGCGGTCGATCCGCGTCGTCGACGACCTGACGAGCGGGCGTCTGGCCAACATCCAGGGGCACATCGACTCCGGGATCGTCAAATTCCGCCAGGAGGACCTCCTTCAGCCGGGCGTCCCCCAGCGCGCGGTCGAGGGGATCGACGTCGTCTTCCACTTGGCGGCGATCCACGGCGGGCGGGGATACGTCGATCTCCACCAAGCCGCCTGCGCCCAGAACCTGGCCATGGACGGCATGCTGGTCAAGGCCGCCCACGAGGCCGGGGTGGGAAAATTCGTCTTCGCCTCCTCCGGCTGCGTCTACCCGAACTATCTCCAGAACGACGTCTCGAAGGAGCTCTACCTGACCGAGGAGATGGTCGGCCCCCCCTACGAGGCCGACAATATGTACGGCTGGGCCAAGCTGATGACCGAGATGACGCTGCGTTCCTATGCCCGGGACTTCGGCTTCAAGAGCGCCTCCTGCCGCTTCTTCACCGTCTACGGCGAACGCGGGGTCGAGAACCACGCCGTGATCGCCATGATCGCCCGCGCCTTCGTCCGCCAGAACCCGTTCGAGGTCTGGGGGGACGGCACCCAGATCCGCAACTGGACCTACGTCGGCGACATCGTGAGCGGCATGGCGCTCGCCGCCGAGAAGATCGACGACGGCACCGCCATCAATCTCGGAACGGAAGAGCGTACTCAGGTGATCGACGCCGTGCGCGAGGTGCTGCGCTACACCGGCCAAGAGGCCGAGATCAAGCTCCTCCCCCATATGCCGACCGGCCCGCTCAACCGCGTGGCGAGCAACCGGCTGGCCAAGGAGCTCCTCGGCTGGGAGCCGAAGATGAAGTTCATGGACGGCCTCCACCGGACGATCGACTGGTACTTCGGCAGCCGGCAGCGCGAGACGGTGAGCGGCTATCTCCAGGAGATGCTCACCGAGCGTTAGACGTCCGTCGTGATCCGGCTGGTCTATCTCTGCGACTGGCTGCCGCCCGACTTCGGCGCGGTCGGCCAGTACAGCCTCCTCTTCGCCCGCGAGCGCGCCGCCCAGGGGGACGACGTGGTCCTCGCCGGCCTCTCCTCGACCGCCGATTCGGTCGAGGAGGAGAGGCCGGGCGCGGGCCGGCTGCGGATCGTCCGCCTGCGGACCCCCACGTACGATCGCGCGGACTTCCGCACCCGGGCGCTGTGGACGGCGCGGACCGATCTCGGGCTCCTCTGGCGATTGCGCAAGGAGCTACGGGCGGCGGACGAGATCCTCTTCACCGGCAGCCCCCCCTTCCTGATCCAGCTCCTGGTCCCCCTGAATCTCCTGCTCCGCAAGCGGCTCACCTACCGCATCACCGACTTCCACCCGGAGTGCCTGATGGCCGAGATGGAGAGCGTGCCGATTCCGCTCCGGCTCTTCCATCGCTGGACCGTGGCGCTCCGCCGCCGGGTGGACCGCTTCGAGGTGCTGGGGGAAGATCAGCAGCGGCGGCTGCTCGCGATCGGCATCGCTCCCGGACGCATCGTCCTCAAGCGCGATCCCTCGCCGGTCGAGATCCCGCCGGGCACCCCGCCGCTCGACCGGCCGGCGGAGCTCGAGGGGTACGCGATCCTCCTCTACTCCGGCAACTTCGGCGTCGCCCACGACCACGAGACCTTCGTCGAGGGGTACCGCCGCCACCACCGCGAGGGGTCCGGACGGGTGGCCCTCTGGCTCAACGCCACCGGCTCCAGGGCGGACCGGGTGGAGGAGATCCTCCGCCGGGAGGGTCTGCCGGTCCATCGCGGCCGGCCCGTGCCGCTGGCGGATCTCCCCCGCCTCCTGGTCACCCCGGACGCCCACCTGATCACCCTGCGCGACGGCTTCGTGGGCTACGTCCTCCCCTCCAAGGTCTACGGCTGCGTCCAGTCCGGCCGCGGTGTCCTCTACATCGGCAGCCCCGCCTCGGACGTCCATCTCCTCTGTGCACAAGAAATTCCCCCGGAGCGCTATTGGCGCGCGGATGCCGGAGACCCGGCAGGGGTCTTCCAGGCCCTGGAGGAGATCGGACGCTTGCACAAGCCCCGAGAATCTGTAAGATAAGGCTCATAACTAGCGATCAGAGTTGGATTTTGGGTTGCCGCGAGGCCCCGGTCGCTCGGAGTAGCCGTATGAACGGGATTCTGCCGTACGCCGTGGCCGCGGCTTTCGTCGCCGCTCTCGCCACCCACCTGATGGTGCCGCCGGTCGCGCGCCTCGCCGTGCTCCTGCGCGCCCTCGATCATCCCGGAGGGCGGAAGCTGCAGACGGGCTCCGTGCCCCGTCTGGGAGGCGTCGCCATCGCCCTGGGCCTCTTGCTCGGGGGGAGCGGCGCGGCCGTCTCGCTCTGGGGACGGCTGGGGGCCGCGGTCGGCCGCGGCGAGCTCCTCGCCCTGGCGTTCGGCACGGCGACGGTCTTCCTGGTCGGCGTGGTGGACGACATGATAGGGGTCTCAGCCGCCAAGAAGCTGCTCTTCCAGGTCGTGGCGGCATGGCCGCTGGTCCACGCCGGCTGGGCCTTCGAGGTGCTGCGCCTGCCGCTCCTCGGCGAGGTCCACCTCGGGCTGTTCGGAGGGCTCGTCTCGCTCCTCTGGATCGTCGGCGTCACCAATGCCATCAACCTGATCGACGGGCTCGACGGGCTGGCCGGCGGCGTCGTCACCATCATCTCGGTGAGCTTTCTCGGCTATGCCATGCTCCAAGGGAACGCCGGCACCGTGATCCTGATGGCCGCCGTTGCCGGCTCCTGCATCGGATTCCTGCGCCACAACTGGGAGCCCGCGCGCGTGTTCATGGGCGACTCGGGGTCCCTCATGCTCGGCTTCCTGCTCGCCGCCACGGCCCTCCATTCCTCCCTGAAGGCCCCCGCGGCGGTGGCCATCCTGGTGCCGATCCTCGCCTTGGGCGTCCCGGTGATGGACACCCTGCTGGTGATGACCGTCCGCTTCCTCGACCGCCCGAAATCGGCGCTCACCGGCCGCTTCCTGCGCATGTTCCACGCCGACCGCCAGCACCTGCACCACCTGCTCGCCCACTTCGGCGGCGAGCGCCGACGCATCGTCGCCGTGATCTACGGCGTCGTCCTCTCCTTCTGCGCCCTGGCGCTCTTCGTGGCGGTCACCGGCGAGACGACCCTCGGCGTGGTGCTGGTGATCCTCGAGTTCTCCGTCATCCTGACCATGCGGCAGATGGGGCTCGCGATGGAGGCCCGGCGTCTCGCCCGGCTGCAACGGGAGGAGATCAAGACTGAGTTGCTCGGGCTCGCTCCGGCGGCCGAGTCGAAGGTCGGCGGCGTCCGCCGCATCGCCCGCTAGGGCCAGAGCTTCGCGGCCTTCTCGCGCAGCGTGTCCCGCTCCCCTCGCCACCTCTCGGCGGCCGCCTCGCTGCGGGCCCCCGCCGCGAGCCGGCTCAACGCCTCCATCGACTGATCGACATAACGCCGGGCGGCGTCCTCCGCGCACACCGCGAGCGCCCGCTCGACCGACCGCTGGAGGTGGGGGAAAGCCTTCTCCCACTGGTTGGCCACGGTGTAGTGGAAGGCCAGCACCTCGCAGTCGCTGCCTCCGCGCAGGTTTTCCACCGCCGCCGCGATCTGGGCGTGCATCGCCTGCCGGCGCAGCGGATTGAGCTCGCCGTAGATCGCCTTCCGGGTGCGGTTGTGGGCGAACTCGAAGCTCCCCCGGCGGGCGCCCCGCGCCCAGACCAAGGCGTGCTCTTCGTCGCCCCGGCCGTCGGTCCAGAAATAGACGAACTGCCGGATCAACCACCGTTTGAGCAGGATCTCGAGCCCGATCTCCACGACCTTGACGTGCTCGTCGGCCGCCTCCTGCAGGAGCTGCACCTCGAAGGTCTGGCCGAGGATCGCCGCCAGAGAGGCCAGACGCCGGGTGGAGTTGGGGAGCCGCCGGACGCGGAGACGGATCAGCTCGTCGAGATCCTCCGGCACCTCGACCTCCCGCAACGCGCGGGCGAGCTTCCACTGCCCCGTACCCTGCGCCACCAGGATCCCCTCATCCCAGAGATAGTTGACGAGCTCGCTCACCGCGAGCGGCAGGCCGGCGCCCTTCTCGTTGAGGAAACCGGCCAGCTCCGCCGCCTGGGGCTCGCCGACCAGCGACTCCGCGATCTCTTCGAGCATCGGGAGCACCAGAGGCTCGAGCGCCAGCCCCGTCACGCTCTCTTCTTCCTCGCCGCGGCGGAGGATCTCTCTCAAGGGGTGGTCGCTCTCCATCTCGTCCTGCCAGGCGGCGGCGACGATCCAGATCGGACCTTCGAGCTTCGAGACGAGGAATCCCAGCAGGTCGAGCGTGTCGCGGTCCGCCAGGTGGAGGTCGTCGAGGAAGAGGATCAGCGGATCGTCGCTCCGGCACAGGCTCTCCAGGAAGCGCCCCACCGAGGCGAAGAGCCGGCGCCGCCCCTCGGAGCCGGCGAGCGGCGCCGGCTCCGCGAGGTCCGGCCGCAGGTCCCGGAGCTCGGGGACAAGGCGGGCCAGGTCCTCCAGGACCTCCCGGGGCACTCGCCCCAGGATCTGCCCGGAGCCTTCGGCCTCCTCCGCCAGCGCGCCGCGGAGGATCTCGACGAACGGCCGGTAGGCCTGCAGCGGGCTCAGCTCGTAGCACCGTCCCTTGAGGACGCCGCAGTGCCGCTTGGACGTGGTGGTGTCGAGGAACGACTTGATCAGCCGGCTCTTGCCGATCCCTCTCTCCCCCGTGACCAGGGTGAGGTGGACCTTGCCGGTGAGCGCGCGGGCCCACCCTTCCCGCAGTTGGACATAGGCGCCGGACCGCCCGGCCAAAGGGACGATCGGCCCGATCGGCTCCTCCTGGCCCGAGACGATCTCTTCCTTGGCCGCCTCGGAGAGGATCGATTCGTAGAGCCGGCGGGTCTCCGCCAGCGGCTCGACCCCGAGCTCGTCGTGCAGCAGTTTCAGCAGCTCCTCGTACTGGATGAGCGCCCGGCTGCGCTGCCCGGCGAGGTCGCACAGGCGCATCAGCTCGCGGTGCGCCTCTTCCGAGAGCGGCTCGATCGCCACCAGGCGGCGGGCGTAGTGCACCCCGAACCGGTACTCCCCCCGCCGGCGGTAGCTCTCGATCAGGTGATGGAGCGCCTCGACGGCCGCGTCGCGCAGCCGTACCTGCTCGGCCACCATCCAGTCCTCGAAGTCGGGGCTGTCCTTGACGAAGAAGCCCGCCAGGAATTCTCCCCGGTAGAGCTGCACGGCGGCGGACAGGTGTTGCGGATCGATCGCCCGCCCCGAGCCGAGGCGCAGGGACTCCTCGAACGCCTCGACGTCGAGCCAGAGGTCGGCGCGGGGGATGAACCCGATCTCCAGATTGGTGACCTGAAGGAGGGCTCCGGCGTCCGGAAGCTTCGAGCGCAGGTTGTAGACCGCCTGCCGCAGGGCATGGCGGGCGGTCTCCCCGTCGCGCTCCGGCCACAGCAGCCCTGCCAGATGATCCCGGCTGAAGGCCCGGCGCCGGTTGCAGACCAGGTAGGCCAGCAGGGCCCGAACCTTCTGAGATTCAAACCCCGCGATCTGCCGCTCGCCGGCCCAGACCTCAAACCCACCCAGAAGGCGTACTCGGATCTTGCTCAAGATGATCTACACCCATGACGGAGACTCCCAGGCTCTGAGCGCGTAACGGCACACAACAGTAGATGTAAGATGCGTGAATTGTACTCCAGGCCCGCCTTCTGGCGATATCCCGAAGATTTCTTGAATGCTCGTCCCGCGATACTGTCGGCGATGATTATCTTCTTGTCCCCTTGAGGGCGGGTGAGAGCACTTCCTATCCGAATCAAGCTGTTGCGGTACCCTGACGATTCCCTGACGGGACGCGCCGATACTCGCGGGATCGAAGCCGAGTATCTCTGGACCCTGACAACCTAGAGGTGCAGATCCTGTGAACGAAGCGAAACCGAAGACGGGAAGTATCGCCTTGTCCTGGTTGGTCCGCTGCTGGGAAGAGCCGAGCCAGCAACCCGATGAGTCCCCGGTCCTCCGCGGCTTCGTCCGTGATCTCAAGACCGGCAAGGAGCGCTATCTCAGCGATCCGGGTGCGCTTGGCGAGATCGTCACGCAGGAGATCCTGGAGGCGGAGCGCACCCGCGAAGAGGAAGCTGAAAAGCCTGGGCCGGACGACTGACGATTTCCTGACGCCGGGGCCCGATACTGAAAATAACGTCCCGTAGCTTGGGAAAAGTTTATGAAAGTTTCCCCGCCCCTTTCAGGGGATGGGGATTGGAGGATGAGAGGAGGATCTCTTTTATGCTTTCCTTACGATGGAAGTCTGGTTTACTGCTCGCCTTCCTGCTCGCGGGATCGGCGTGGGGGCAGACGGTCTACAACTGTCTGCCGACCTGCGACTCGACCGACGCGCGGTTCATGGCGATCGCCAACGGGACTGGATTCGTCACTCTGAGCCAGCCCGTCCTGGATTTGGAGATCTCGGTCCCCAAGAACAGGACGAGCTTCACGGTCGGCCTGTTCGACGGTGACGCCCGAGGCATCGACGGCTCGGGTGTAGCCCACTGGGACCAAGGCTCCGCGGGCGCGATCTTCTCCTACACGCTCTACGCCGATCCGAATCGGGACCACGCAGCATCCACCGTGGTGCCGCTGTCCGGATTACCGACGCAACTCTCCACCACCATGCCGGACAACGCCTGGGTCGATTTCACGGTCAACAACACTCCGAGTGCCCAAGCGCCGAGCGGCAACTATTTCTATCTGCTGCGAATCCAGTTGACATCGCTGGGCATCGCGATGACCAACGTGTTCAAGATCCGTACGAGCGGCGGGAACGTGGGAGGGTCTTCCCTCTTCCCCTCCCCCCAGCCCTTCTCTTACATCGCGAACATCGCAGGAAACGCGGATGCCGCGATCGTCTTTCCTAACTTCTCAACGACGGTGGTCAACAAAGCAGGCCAGCATTATGACGGCACGTTCGATTTCTATTTCGATCAGCCGGTGAGCCAGCAAGACCTCACCGTCTGGGACGGCGATTTCGACTTTGGGAAATTCGACGGCTCCGTCAAGGACACTGACGACCTGGATACTCCCAACGCCCCCTTCCGGCCATCCTGGGCGACGACCGATACGGTATCCGAAGGCGTCGCGACGGGCCTCAGCGGCGCCACCGGCAACCCTCCGGACGACCGACAGATCACTACCGTTTCCAGTGCCTATCTCCTGTTCTCACCTTCCATTTTCTATGACCTGATCTTCCCTGACAGCCAGACCTTCAGGAACAGCGACCCCTCGGGCAACCAGGAATGGGAGCAGCTCAAGGTCTCGACCGATCCGTTCGATCGCTCGTTGATGGACTATCACTCCGATTCGATCCCACCGGGCATCTACCGGCTCCACATACAGGGCTTGGACATGCAGAACCTGAACGCCCTGCTGCTGCCGGGCCGGGCGCTCTGCGTGAGCCAGACCGGAGTACCCTGCACTCCCTTGCGCCCTTACCTCATCGGCGACGCGGTATTCCAGGATCTCAACCAGAACGGCACCCAGGATCCGGGCGAGCCGGGCATTCCGGGCGTCACCCTGGAGCTCTACGATGATTTCGGAGTCCTCATCGCCACCACCACGACCGACGCTGACGGCCATTATTCCTTCGAGGTCGAGGCGGCGTCGTACACCGTGAGGGTGGTGGGCGGCACCGGCACCGCCGAAGGCTCAACCGAATGCCAGGCGACGGTCAGCAATGACAACTATCTCACCTGCGATTTCCCCTTCATCCAGTTGAACAGCATTGGCGACCGGGTGTGGAGCGACTTCAACGGCAACGGGATCCAGGACACGGGCGAGCCGGGGATACCCAACGTCATCGTCAACCTGTTCGACTCCGGTGGTAACCCCGTCGCCAACGGGACCACGGATTCCAACGGCAACTACTCGATCACGGACGTGCCGTCCGGTACCTACACGGCGCGGATCGACGACACCTCGCTCCCGCCCGGCGTAACGGCGACCTATGATCTCGACGGGGTGGCAACCCCCAATGAGACGGTCGTCACCGTCGCTGGCGGCCAGAACCGGACCGACGTCGACTTCGGCTATCAGGGCAACGCCTCGATCGGCGACCGCGTCTGGCTCGACAGCAATGGCAACGGCGTCCAGGATGCGGGCGAGGCCGGCATCACCGGTGTCACGGTCCAGCTCTACGACGACATCGGCGCCAACCTGATCACGACCACCGTGACCGGGGCGAACGGCCACTACTCCTTCGATCACCTGACGGAGGGGACCTACACCGTCAAGATCGATACCGCGACGCTCCCCGCGGACGCGACGCAGACCTACGACTTCGATGGGCTCGATACCCCCAACGAGGTCGACTCCATCACCGCCCTGGCCGGCACCAACGAAGACCGTATCGACTTCGGCTACAAGACTCCGAATACCGCCACGGCTTCCGTCGGTGACCGGGTGTGGAACGACGTCAACGGCGACGGGGTGCAGGACGCCAACGAGACCGGCCTCAATGGCGTCACCGTCAAGCTCTTCGACACCAGCAACAACCTGATCGCCACTGCCATCACCAGCGGCGACGGCAATTACACCTTCAGCAACCTGGCAGCCGGTACGTATTCGGTCCGGGTGACGCCGCCCGCGGGGATGGCGCCGACCTTCGACCTTGACGGCGTGGTCACTCCCAACGAAGCCGGCGTCACCGTGGCCACCGGCCAGAGCAAGACCGACGTCGACTTCGGCTATCAGGGCACGGCCTCGGTCGGCGACCGCGTCTGGCTGGACACCAACGGCGACGGCGTGCAGGACGCGGGTGAGGCGGGCATCAACGGCGCCACCCTCCAGCTCCTCGACGCCGCCAACAACATCCTCGCCACCACCACGACGAGCGGCAACGGCAACTACGCCTTCAGCCATCTGAACGGCGGCAACTACTCGATCCGCGTGGTCGACACCTCGCTGCCCGGAGGGGTCACGCCGACCTACGACCTCGACGGCATCGCCACTCCCCACGTGGCCGCCTTCTCGCTGAATGCCGGCGATTCCCGCGCCGACGTCGACTTCGGCTACCGTGGCACCGGCTCGGCCGGCGACCGGGTCTGGATCGACAGCAACGGCAACGGCGCTCAGGACCCTGGCGAGAGCGGCCTCAACGGCGTCACCGTCGAGCTCCTCGACGCCGCCAGCAACGTCGTCGCCTCCACCGTCACCAGCGGCGACGGCAACTACACGTTCAGCTATCTGACGGCCGGCCCGTATTCGGTCCGGGTGACGCCGCCGACGGGGGCGGCTCCGACCTACGACCTCGACGGCATCGCCACGGCGAGTATCGCCTCCTTCACACTCGGCGCGGGCGATACCAGGACCGACATCGACTTCGGCTACCAGGGCACCGCCTCCGTGGGTGACCGGGTGTGGCTCGACAGCAACGGCGACGGCGTCCAGGATGCCGGCGAGAACGGCCTCAACGGCGTCACCGTCGAGCTCCTCGACGCCGCCAGCAACGTCGCCGGCACCGCGGTCACCAGCGGCGACGGCAACTACACGTTCTCGCATCTCATGGCGGGCCACTACACCGTCCGCGTGGCCGCTTCGTCGATGCCGGCCGGCGTGACTCCGACCTACGACCTCGACGGTATCGCCACGGCGAACGTCGCCTCCTTCGACCTCGCCGGCGGCGAGAGCAAGACCGACGTCGACTTCGGCTATCGCGGCGCCGCCAGCGTGGGCGACCGCCTCTGGCTCGACACCAACGGCAACGGCCTCCAGGACGCGGGCGAGGCGGGGATCAGCGGGGCGACCGTGCAGCTCTTCGACGGCGGCAACCACCTGCTCGCCACCACGGCGACAGACGCCAACGGCATCTATCACTTCGACAACCTCGTCGGCGGCACCTACACCGTCAAGATCGTCCCGTCCACGCTGCCGGCCGGCGTGGCCGAGACCTACGACCTCGACGGCGTCGCCTCCGCCGACCAGGCCACCTTCACTCTCGGCGGCACCTCGCGCGACGACGTCGACTTCGGCTACCGCGGCACCGCCTCGGTGGGCGACCGGGTGTGGATCGACGCCAACGCCAACGGCTTGCAGGACGCCGGTGAGGCGGGCCTCAACGGCGTCACCGTCCAGCTCGTCGACAGCGCCAACAGCGTGGTCGCCACCGCCACCACCAGCGGCGACGGCAACTACACCTTCGACCACCTCCTGGGCGGCAGCTACTCCGTCCGCGTGGTCACCTCGTCGCTGCCGGCCGGCCTGGCTCCGACCTACGACCTCGACGGCATCGCGACCGCGAACGTCGCCAGCTTCCTGCTGGACGCCGGCGCCTCGCGCAGCGACGTCGACTTCGGCTACCGGTACACCGGCTCCATCGGCGACCGGATCTGGATCGACGCCAACGCCAACGGCGCGCAGGACGCCGGCGAGACCGGCATCAACGGCGTCACCGTCGAGCTGCTCGACGGCGCCAACAACGTGATCGCCACCGCCACCACCAGCGGCGACGGCAACTACACCTTCAGCAACCTGGCCGGCGGCACCTACACCGTCCGCGTCGTCGCCTCCTCGTTGCCCCCCGGCGTCGCGGAGACCTACGACCTCGACGGCATCGCCTCCGCCAATCAGGCCACCGTCACCCTCGCCGCCGGCGCCAACCGCACCGACGCCGACTTCGGCTACCGCCACACCGGCTCCATCGGCGACCGCGTCTGGCTCGACGCCAACGCCAACGGCGCGCAGGACGCCGGCGAGGCCGGCATCAACGGCGTCACCGTCGAGCTGCTCGACAGCGCCAACAACGTCGTGGCGACCGACACCACCGCCGGTGACGGCAATTACACGTTCCAGAACCTGGCCGCCGGTACCTACACCGTGAGGATCGTCACCTCCTCGCTCCCCGCCGGAGTCGCGGAGACCTACGACCTCGACGGCATCGCCTCCGCCGACCAGGCCACCTTCACACTCAACGCCGGCCAGCACCGCACCGATGTCGACTTCGGCTACCGCAACACGGGCTCGGTCGGCGACCGCGTCTGGCTCGACACCAACGCCAACGGCGTGCAGGACGCGGGCGAGGACGGCATCAACGGCGTCACCGTCCAGCTCCTCAACGCCGCCAACACCGTCGTGGCCACCACCACGACGAGCGGCGACGGCAACTACACGTTCGAGAACCTGGCGAGCGGCACCTACACCGTGAAGATCGTCGCCTCCTCGTTGCCCCCCGGCGTCGCGGAGACCTACGACCTCGACGGCGTCGCCTCGCTCAACCAGGCCACCTTCACACTCACCCCCGAGCAGCACCGTACCGACGTCGACTTCGGCTATCGGAACACGGGCTCGGTCGGTGACCGTGTCTGGCTCGACACCAACGCCAACGGCGCGCAGGACGCCGGCGAGGCCGGCATCAACGGCGTCACCGTCCAGCTCCTCGACGGCGGCAACAACGTGGTCGCCACCGCGACGACGAGCGGTGACGGCAACTACACCTTCGGCAACCTGGCGGCCGGCACCTACACCGTGCGGATCGTCGCCTCCTCGCTCCCCGCCGGAGTCGCGGAGACCTACGATCTTGACGGCGTCGCCTCGCTCAACCAGGCCACCTTCACACTCAACGCCGGCGCCAACCGCACCGACGTCGACTTCGGCTACCGCAACGCCGGCTCAGTCGGCGACCGCGTCTGGCTCGACAGCAACGCCGACGGCACGCAGGACGCGGGTGAGCCCGGCATCAACGGCGTCACCGTCCAGCTCCTCAACGCCGCCAACAGCGTCGTCGCCACCACCACCACGAGCGGTGACGGCAACTACACCTTCGGCAACCTGGCGGCCGGCACCTACACCGTGAAGATCGTCGCCTCCTCGCTACCCCCCGGGGTCGCGGAGACCTACGACCTCGACGGCGTCGCCTCGCTCAACCAGGCCACCTTCACCCTCAACGCCGGCGCCAACCGCACCGACGTCGACTTCGGCTACCGGTCCACCGGCTCGGTCGGCGACCGGATCTGGAACGACGGCAACGCCAACGGCATACAGGACGCGGGCGAGGCCGGCATCAACGGCGTCAGCGTGCAGCTCCTCGACGCCGCCAGCAACGTCATCGCCACCACGACCACCAGTGGCAACGGCAACTACGCCTTCAATAACCTGCCCGGCGGCACCTACACCGTCCGCGTCGTCGCCTCCACCCTCCCCGCGGGGATGGCGGAGACCTACGACCTCGACGGCGTCGCCTCCGCCGACCAGGCCACCTTCGCCCTCGCCGCCGGCGCCAACCGCGCCGACGTCGACTTCGGCTACCGGATCCCGCCTGGCAACCAGCAGTACTGCGCCATCGAGTCGTTCTCGGATCCGGCCCTCAACAACGGCCCGAACGGCCACGCCTTCTGGCTGCCCGGCATCGGCACCGACTTCGTCTTCACGCCGTCGCCCGGCAGCTTCACCATCAAGAACGACGGCACGGCGACCCTGACCGGGACGCTGCACAGCAAGTCGAGCCCCGCCAACGGGTTCACCGTCACGGTGAGCTTCAGCGGCTACACCACGACGCCGCCCGCCGGCAGCCCGAAGGAGGAGCTCTATGCCTCGGCGTACGTCCAGAACGGCGGTCCGATCGATCCGTCCACCTGGGTCTACTACACCTCGTTCACCGGTACCCTCACCGGCACCGGCGACTACGCGGGCGCGGTGATCCAGATCACCAACACCGGCCCGGCCTTCCAGATCGGCAAGGGAGCCGACAACAAGAACGGTAACTTCGGCGGCTCCGGCTGGTACAACTGGACGGTCGTCAGCCAGCCCACCTCCGGCGGCGGCCTCCAGGCCACCGGCCAGGGGGACATCAACGTCGACCTGGTCGACTGCCAGAACATCGGCTCGGTCGGCGACCGGGTGTGGAACGACGCCAACGGCAACGGCGTCCAGGATGCCGGTGAGGACGGCCTCAACGGCGTCACCGTCCAACTGGTGGACGGCTCCGGCAACCTCATCGCCTCGGCCCTCACGGCAGGCGACGGCAACTACTCGTTCTCGTATCTCGCCGGGACCTACTCGGTGAACGTCGTGCCGGGCACCCTGCCGGCCGGCGTCGCTCCGACCTACGACCTCGACGGGACGGCCACGCCCAACACGGCCAGCGTCGCGATCGCGGCCGGCGTCAGCCGCAGCGACGTCGACTTCGGCTACCGCGGCACGGCCTCGATCGGCGACCGGCTGTGGAACGACGCCAACGGCAACGGCATCCAGGACGCGGGGGAGGCCGGCATCAACGGCGCCGCCGTCCAGCTCCTCGACGCCGCCAGCACCGTCGTCGCCACGGCCACCACGAGCGGTGACGGCAACTACACCTTCGGCAACCTCAACGCCGGCACCTACACGGTCAAGGTCGTCACCTCCTCGCTCCCCGCGGGGATGACGCCGACCTACGACCTCGACGGCGTGGCGACTCCGAGCACCGCCACCCTCTCTCTCGCCGCCGGTGCCAACCGCACCGACGTCGACTTCGGCTACAAGCACACCGGCTCGGCCGGCGACCGCGTCTGGCTCGACACCAACGGCAACGGCGTGCAGGACGCGGGGGAGGCCGGCATCAACGGCGTCGCCGTCCAGCTCCTCAACGCCGCCAACACCGTCGTGGCGACCACCGCCACGAGCGGCGACGGCGACTACACCTTCGACAACCTGGCCGCCGGCAGCTACACGGTGAGGATCGTCGCCTCCTCGCTCCCCGCGGGGACCGCGCCGACCTACGACCTCGACGGCATCGCCACCGCCAACCAGGCCAGCTTCAGCCTCGCCGCTGGTGCCAGCCGCACCGACGTCGACTTCGGCTACAAGCACACCGGCTCCATCGGCGACCGCGTGTGGCTCGACGCCAATGGCAACGGCGCGCAGGACGCGGGGGAGGCCGGCATCAACGGCGTCACCGTCCAGCTCCTCGACGCCGCCAACAACGTCGTCGCCACCGCCACCACCAGTGGCGACGGCAACTACACCTTCAGCAACCTCGCCGGTGGCAGCTACACCGTCCGGATCGTCGCCTCGTCGCTCCCCGCCGGGGTGGCGCCGAGCTACGACCTCGACGGCATCGCCTCGGCCAACCAGGCCAGCTTCAACCTCGCCGCCGGTGCTACCCGCACCGACGTCGACTTCGGCTACAAGTACACCGGCTCCATCGGCGACCGCGTCTGGCTCGACGCCAACGGCGACGGCAACCAGGACGCGGGCGAGGCCGGCATCAACGGCGTCACCGTCCAACTGCTCAACGCCGCCAACACCGTCGTGGCGACCACCACCACGAGTGGTGATGGCAGCTACACCTTCAACAACCTGGCGCCGGGCAACTACACGGTGAAGATCGTCGCCTCCTCGCTCCCCGCGGGGGTCGCGCCGACCTACGACCTCGACGGCATCGCCACGGCCAACCAGGCCAGCTTCACCCTCGCCGCCGGCGCCACCCGCACCGACGTCGACTTCGGCTACAAGAACACCGGCTCGGTGGGCGACCGGGTCTGGCTCGACACCAACGGCAACGGCAACCAGGACGCGGGTGAGGCCGGCATCAACGGCGTCACCGTCCAGCTCCTGAGCTCGACCGGCACGGTGATCGCGACCACCACCACGGCGGGCGATGGCAACTACACCTTCGCCAACCTGGCCCCGGGCACCTACTCCGTCAAGGTGGTCTCCTCCACCCTGCCGGCGGGCACGGCGCCGACCTTCGACCTCGACGGTATCGCGACGGCCAACGCCGCCACCTTCGGCCTGACCGCCGGGCAGAACCGCACCGACGTCGACTTCGGCTACCGCGGGACCCTGTCCATCGGCGACCGGGTGTGGAACGACGCCAACGCCAACGGCCTGCAGGACGCCACGGAGACCGGCATCAACGGGGCCACCGTGCAACTGCTCTCCGGCAGCACCGTGATCGCCACCACCACGACCAGTGGCAACGGCAACTACACCTTCAGCAACCTCACGGCCGGCACCTACACCGTGAAGGTCACGCAGCCGGCCGGCACGGTCCAGACCTACGACCTGGACGGCCTCTCCACGGCCAACCAGGCGACGGTCAGCCTCACCGCCAGCCGCACGGACGTCGACTTCGGCTACCGCACGGTCGGGACGCTGTCGATCGGCGACCGGGTCTGGAACGACGCCAACGCCAACGGCCTGCAGGACTCCGGAGAGGTCGGCATCAGCGGCGTCACCGTCCAGTTGCTCGACGCCACCGGCGCGGTCGTCGCCACCACCACGACGAACAGCAGCGGCAACTACACCTTCAGCAACCTCATCGCCGGCACCTACATCGTGAAGATCGTCACCAGCACGCTGCCGGCCAACTTCGAGCAGACCTACGACCTGGACGGCATCGCCTCGGCCCACCAGGCCACGGTCTACCTGACGGCCAGCCGGACGGACGTCGACTTCGGGTACCACTTCTTCAGTCCGACGGCCGGCGGGACCGGTACCCTCGGCTACTGGAAGAACCACCCCGAGGCGTGGCCGGTGAGCTCGATCACCATCGGTGGCATCACCTACACCAAGGCCCAGGCCATCACTTGGCTGAGCACGCCGGTCAACGGGGATGCGTCGATCTCCCTGTTCCACCAGCTCGTTCCCGCGGAGCTCAACGCCCTGGTGAGCAACACTGCGGGCTGCATCACCACCGTCATCCAAGCCGCGGACGCCTGGATGAAGCAGTACGGCCCGGTGGGCAGTGGCGTGTCGACCAGCAGCTCGGCCGGGCAGATCGCCACGTCCCTGGAGACGCAGCTCGACAACTACAACAACGGCCGGCTCTGCGCGCAGCACCGTAACTAGGCAACGTGCTCCGCAGGTCCCTCCGGGAGGACCGGGCAACCGGTCCTCCCGTTTTCTTTTGAAGACGGGGAAAACACCCCTATAATTGGCGAATCAGGTGTCCTTACAGAGAACCATGAACGACCTCACGATGCGTATCACCGTGCCGGAATCCGTGTTGTTCCGGGATCTCGACGGAGAAGCGGTTCTCCTCGAGACCGGGACCGGCCGCTATTACGGGCTCAACGAGGTCGGCACCCGCATGTGGTCCCTGCTTCACCTCCATGGGGAGATCGGGGCGGTCTGCCGCGCTCTCCTCGCCGAGTACGACGTGCCGGAAGACCGCCTTGCCCAGGATCTCGAGCGATTCGTCGAGACCCTGGCCGCGCGTGGTCTCGTCAGGGAGAACGGATGAGCGGCCTCTTCGGCGTGGTGGATTTCGCGGCGCCCCGGGTCGAGCCGGAGGGCTTCCGCCGCTTGGCGGAGCTCGGCTCCTACCGGGCTCCCGGCGGCATCACCTGCCATTTTCTGGGAAACGCGGGGCTGGCTTATCTCGCCCTTCGCGAGGGGGACCGTCCGCTCCACGATCCTCAGCGGCAGATCTGTGTCCTGCTGGACGGCCGACTGGACAACCGGCCGGAGCTCCTCGCCCGGCTCTCACCCGCCCGAGGCGCGGAAGCCTCGGACGCGGAGCTCCTCCTCGCGGCCTATCTCGAATGGGATGAGACTTGCACGGATCGCCTCCTTGGCGACTTCGCTCTCGCGGTTTGGGATGCACGCCGGCGCCGGCTGCTCTGCGCCGTCGATCCGCTCGGCATCAAGCCGCTCCACTACGCTCAGGTCGGCTCGCTGGTGTGCTTCGCCTCGGACGCGGTCCAGGTGCTCCACCATCCGGCGGTCCCCGACAGCTACAACGAGGTGGAGATCGCCGCCTATCTGGGCCGCCAATGCGAGGATCCGGGCCGCAGCTTCTTCTCCGCCATCCACAAGCTCGCGCCGGCCCACAGGCTGGTCCTGGAGAACGGCCGTCAACGGCTGGAGCGTTACTGGTTTCCGAGCCCGCGCGAGATCCGCTATTCACGGGATGAGGATTACACCGCCCATTTCCTGGAGATCCTGCGTCAAGCGGTGACCGACCGGGTACGGGACGCCGGGAGCTTCGTGGGAATCGCGATGAGCGGTGGCCTCGATTCGACTTCGGTGGCGGCGCTCGCGCAACGCGCGCCGGGAGCCCGGGTCCAAGCCTACAGCTTCGTCTTCGACCAGCTTCCGGAATGTGACGAGCGCTCCTACAGCCGGGAGATGACCGGGGAGCTCGGCTTGGCAGTGGAGACCGTCGGGGCCGAGAGCCTCTGGAGCCTCGAATCCCAGGCGGCCGTCCTCTTCAGTCCCGATACCCCCTTCGTCGGCTGGCGCACCTGCTATCAAGAGATCCTCCGTCGGATGGCGGCCCGGGGCTCCCGAGTGATGCTCATGGGGCACGGCGGGGACGACCTGCTCCGGGGGAGCTCCCTGGTTTATGCGGAGCGCCTGCGGCGGGGAGATCTGACGGCGGTTGGCGAGGTCGTGCGCCACGCGCGCCGCCAAGGAGATTCGGTCCTCCGAGCCTTTTATCGCCAATTCGCCCGCCCACACCTGCCGGCCGGTGCCGACCGGCTCCTCCGCGCAGCGCTCGGAAAGCGGGAGGACAGCCTCCCCGCCTGGATGGATCCCGGCTTCGCCCGCCGGACCCGGCCCGCCAGCCGCCCGTCCGGCCCGCGGAGCTTCGCGGGCTCGGCGCGGCGGGAGGTCTACAGGAACCTGGTGGGGAGCCCCTGGTACTGGCGCCTCGCCAACTGGCACGATCGCACCTCCGCCGCCTTCGGTATCGAGGTGCGACACCCCTTCCTGGACCGGCGGCTCTTCGAGTATGTTCTGGCGATACCCGGAGAGCAGCTTTTCCGGCTTGACGTTACCAAGAGCCTCCTGAGGCGCTCGATGAGGGAGATCCTCCCCGAGCGCATCCGGAGCCGGCAGGGAAAAACACGGTTCACGCCTTTTCTGGATTCCGTGCTGCGAGAACGGGCGGCGGGCGAGATCACGGAGCTTCTGCGCTCTCCCCGCGCCGTCGACCTGGAGGTTTTCGACAGAGATCGCTTGCAGTCAGCATACCTTGATTTTCTTGGAGGAAGGGAAGAGTCGAGGCGTGCCCTGTGGTACGCCATCACGCTGGAAATCTGGTTGCGGCGCTGCGAGGTGATCCGCAAGAGTAGTCGGCGCGTACCGGGGGGAGAGCGGGCCGCGGCGTGAGGACCCTATGATTCCAATGCTCCAAGAGAAGACTTTCACCAACCTTGAGGGGGCTGAAGCGGTCCCGGAGCCGGGAGCCCCGTCTTCGGAGCAGGGTCCCTCCAGGAATCCTTACCAGAGTCCCCTGCTGGTCGAGTGGGGCTCCCTCGTCGATCTCACTGGGGGTCCTCTGGCCGACGTCCAGGACGATGACTTTTCCGGCAGCGGTGCCTTTTGACCTGACCGGTACCGCTCGCGTCCGGCTTCTGGGATGCACGGTGGCCACGGATTTCCCCTTCGCCGTCCGGCTCCCTCCAGTCGCGGAGGACGGGCCCTCCGACCTGGCCTTCGCGGTCGCGCCACAGCCCGTCCTCGCACCCTCTTCCCGCCCCCTGATCTATGAGACCCCATTCCAGAACGGGCTCCCCCGGACCCGCCTTTTCCGGGATGGGAATGATGACGTTCTGCGTTTCTTCAACGCTGGTGACTTTCGGCTCCAGACCGCAAGGATCGAGGGCTGGCTGGAGGGAGCCCGGCTCGACCTCGCCGAGCTTCGCTTCCTCGGCCCTGTCCTCTCCTACTGGTTCGAGCTCCGCGGCCTCCCCACCCTCCACGCCTCCGCGGTGGCGGTGGACGGCCGCGCCGTCGCCTTCCTGTCCCGCCATGGCGGCGGCAAGAGCGGGCTGGCGGCGGCCATGGTCCAGGCGGGGTTTCCGCTCCTGACCGACGACCTGCTGGTATTAGAAGAGAGGGAGGACCGCTGGGAGGCCCGGCCTTCCTATCCGGAGATGCGGATGTGGCCGGACGAGGCGGCGCATTTCGCGGGCCCGCCCGAGGACCTTCCGCTCGTCCAGGCCGACTCCGAGAAACGGCGTGTGGCGGTTGGCGACGGCGGCTTCGGATCGTTCCGAGACGCCTTCACCCCGCTCGCCTGTATCTATCTGGCCTCCCGCCGGCCGGAGACCGGGGGCGATATCGAGATCCAGCCGGTCTCGCGGAGCGAGGCGCTGATCGAGCTCGTCCGCCACTCCTTCTCGCCGCGGCTGGTCGAGGCGGCAGGGCTGCAGCCCGCGCGGCTGGACCGCCTGGCTCGCCTCGTCCGCGCCGTTCCGGTGCGGCGGCTCGTCTATCCCTCGGGTTTCGATCGCCTGCCGGAAGTGGTACGATCTATTCACAATCTGGACGCAAATTCCATTTGACGCGCCACCCCGCGGGGGGATCGCTCCGTGCGTCCTCCCTGGAAGGAGAGGAATGAGATGAAAGGCTGGATGACGGTTGGTGTGGTGACGGCGGCGGTCCTCCTGACCGCCGGCCAGGCCCGGGCCCAGAGCTCGCGGGACCACTATGACGATGAGGACGCGGGGGGGAGCAGGCACCGCGACCGCTTCGCCCTCGGCGTAGGCATCGGCCTCGTGGAGCCCCTGAACAAGGTCGAGACCTATTACATGGCCTCCCTCCGCATCCGGACCAGCGGACGGGAGGGCGATCGCGACCGGCGGGCCACCGGCGACGAGGGGATCACCGGCTATCTGGAGCCCGAGGTCGGGTACTGGACCTCGAGCGGCGGCAGGAACAACCCGAAGGGGAGCGATACGCTGCTGGGGGTCAACCTGATCGGCGTCGTCCCGCTCGGCTCGGTCGACAGCTTCTTCGGCGTGGGCGCCGGCGCCCATTTCGTCGACGCCTCGGTGCTCACCAACGACGCCCGCGTGACCGGCAGCGAGACCAAATTCGGGGCCAACGCCCAGTTCGGGATCGACCTCTATATCAACCGCAAGCTGAGCGCCTTCGGCGTCGGCCGCTTCGATCTCGTCCAGGGCGCGGACAGCAGCATCCAGAGCAAGGTCTATCTGGGCCTGCGCGCCCGATTCTAGAATCCGCAAACAACAAGGCCGGCCCGTTCGGGCCGGCCTTTTCCTATCTCCAACCGGGCGGGAGCGACCCGCCGGGAATCCGTCTTAGTACATGCCGCCCATGCCGCCGCCCGACATGCCGCCCGGACCGCCCTTGCCCTCGTCCTTCTCCTTGATCTCGGAGACCATGGCCTCGGTGGTGAGCATCAGGCCGGCGATCGACGCGGCGTTGATCAGCGCGGTCTTGGTGACCTTGGCCGGATCGATGACGCCGGCCGCCACCAGGTCCTCGAACTTGCCGGTGGCCGCGTTGTAGCCGCTGTTGCCGTTGGTCGACAGGAGCTGCTTGACGACCACCGAGCCCTCCTCGCCGGCGTTGACGGCGATCTGGCGGGCCGGCTCCTCGAGCGCGCGGCGGACGATGTTGACGCCCACCTTGACGTCGCCCTCGGCCTGGACGGCCTCGACGGCCTTGATGGCGCGCAGCAGGGCCACGCCGCCGCCGGGGACGATTCCCTCCTCGACGGCCGCCTTGGTGGCGTGCATGGCGTCCTCGACGCGGGCCTTCTTCTCCTTCATCTCGGTCTCGGTGGCGGCGCCGACCTTGATCACCGCCACACCGCCCACGAGCTTGGCCAAGCGCTCCTGGAGCTTCTCGCGGTCGTAGTCCGAGGTGGTCTCCTCGATCTGGTTGCGGATCTGCTTGACGCGGCCGGCGATGGCTTCGTGCCGCTTGGTGTCGTCGGAGTCGGTGACGATGGTGGTCTCGTCCTTGGTGAGCACGACCTTCTTGGCGTCGCCGAGGTCCTCCCAGCGGACGTTCTCCAGCTTGATGCCGAGGTCCTCGGTGATCATCCGGCCGCCGGTGAGCGTCGCGATGTCATCCAGCATGGCCTTGCGGCGGTCGCCGAAGCCCGGCGCCTTGACGGCGGCCACGTGCAGCGTGCCGCGCAGCTTGTTGACCACCAGCGTGGCCAGCGCCTCGCCCTCGACGTCCTCGGCGATGATGAGCAGCGGCCGGCCCTGCTTGGCCACCTGCTCGAGCACCGGCAGGAGGTCCTTCATCGAGCTGACCTTCTTCTCGTTGAGCAGGATCTTGACGTTCTCGAGCACCGTCTCCATGCGCTCGGCGTCGGTGACGAAGTAGGGGGAGAGATAGCCGCGGTCGAACTGCATGCCCTCGACCACCTCGAGGGTGGTCTCGAGGCCGCGGGCCTCCTCGACGGTGATGACGCCGTCCTTGCCGACCTTCTCCATCGCCTCGGAGATGATGCGGCCGATCTCCTCGTCGTTGTTGGCCGAGATGGTGCCGACGTGGGCGATGTCCTTGCCCTCGACCGGCTTGGCCAGCTTGTCGATGGACTCGACGGCGGCCTTGACCGCCAGCTCGATGCCCCGCTTGATCTCCATCGGATTGGCGCCGGCGGTGACGTTCTTCGAGCCCTCACGGTAGATCGCCTGGGCGAGGAGGGTCGCCGTCGTGGTGCCGACGCCGGCCACGTCCGAGGTCTTCGAAGCGACCTCGCGCACCATCTGGGCGCCCATGTTCTCGAGCGGATCGCCGAGCTCGATCTCCTTGGCGACGGTGACGCCGTCCTTGGTGATGGTCGGCGAGCCGAACTTCTTCTCGATGACGACGTTGCGGCCCTTGGGGCCGAGGGTGACCTTGACGGCGTCGGCGAGCTTGTTGACACCCCGCAGGATCGCGGCGCGCGCGTCCCCGGAGTAGGTGATCTGCTTAGCCATGTCTTTCTCTACCTCCTGATGTCTATCGATAAACCTGGATAGGATTCGTTTACTTGTTGCCGTTCGAGCTGACGACGGCCAGGATCTCATCCTCGCGGAGGATCACGTAGTCGTTGCCGTCGATCTTGATCTCGCTCCCGGAGTACTTGCCCATGAGCACCCGGTCGCCCTCCTTGACGTCCATCGGAGAGCGCTTGCCCTCATCGCTGAGCTTGCCCGGGCCGACGGCGACCACCTCGGCCTCCTGCGGCTTTTCCTTGGCGGTGTCCGGAATGATGATGCCCCCCCGGACCTGCTCTTCCTGCTCGACGCGCTTCACCAGGACCCGATCGTGCAGCGGACGGATATTCACGGCTTCTACCTCCTTGTATGACTTCGATGACCGATTTGGGGATTGGCTCACGACGGCGGCGGCTGTTAGCACTCGCCGTCGATGACTGCTAACAGTGTAGGAAGACGGAAAATGCCTGTCAAGGGGTGGAGGCGAGGATTTTTCTCGCCGGTCTCAGGAGGGGAGGGCCTCAGACGCTGGGGAGAGGGGTCTCCCCAGAAAGACGGGCCCTCTCCAAAACGGACGAGGGGTTTCCCGAAAAAGACGAGCCCTCTCCCAAAAAAGACGAGGGGGCTCCCCAAGAGGACGGAGGCTCGTCCATAGAGTACGAGGGGTTTCCCCATATGAACCCGGGGTTCCCCAAAAAAGACGGAGGGTCTCCCAGAAAAGACGAGGCCTCTCCCAAAAAAGACGGAGCTCTCCCCAAAATGGACGAGGGGTTCCCCCAAATGGACGGAGCCTTCCTCCGAACGGACGAGGAGCTCCCCGAACGCAGGCCTCAAACCGGCCTGAGCGGCGAGAACCGGTCCTCCACTCCCGAGGGCTCCCCCACCGGGCGCCCCTGGCGCTCGACCCAGGCGTGCGCGGCGAGGCCATCCTCCTGGCGCGCCACGCCGATGCGTAGCGTAGACTCGATCCCATGCCGGCCGAGCAACCAGCGCAGGCAGAGCGCCTTCGGCAGGCAGCGCATGGGATAGAGATGATGCCGCGCCGCCGCCTCCGTCGCCCAGACCAGGCGGCCGACCTCCCGCTCCTCGGCCGTGGACGAGAGGACGGGGGAGAGCCAGCGCTCCACGCGCGGGAACGGAAACGCCCGCAGCCCGAGGTCCGCGGCGAGGAGGAGGCTCCAGGCGCGGGCGAACGCCCAGAGATCCTCCGGCGTCCGCCGGCGCCGCGGCACGCTTTCGCCCGCGTCGAGCACCCCGGGAGTAGACATTACCAGGATTATCCCCCGCGGCTCCTGCCTTTGCAAAAAGATCCCGGTTGATTCCCGCGCAGCGCCGGTACGGCGAGTGCCCACCGACTGCGCACCTCCAGAGGCCTTCAGGCCATAAAAATCTTGATTCCGGCTTGAGCCTCGTGTAATTTCGGCAAATACCCTCCCAAACGGCCCTCATTCCGGAAATCGTTGTCATGCAAAGTAAGTTGAACAAATTTCCCTATCTGAAAACGTTGACTTTACCTTCTTGCACCGCATAGCGTCTCCTGCATAAATCGCGGTGAGCTGACCGCTCACCTTCCAACGAGTCGCCGACGGAATCGACCGCAGGCCGGTTCGTCACCCCGCTGCGTGGGTAAGTCCACTTTCCCGCGCACAGGGAACCTTCATCTCAACCCGGGTGGAATGCGCAGGTGGTGGACCGTTTCAAAGGAGCTGTCGATGTTGCCGCAGGGCTCGCGCCGCTTTCTCCTCCTCGTCCTTGCAATGCTGACCGTCTTCGGCGCTACGGCGTCGGCGGCTACGATGTCCGTCCCTTCCAAGCTCATCCTCGACGTCCGTGAGACCGCGGGCATCGCGCGCGGCGGCGAGGTCGTCCGCTCCGGCGTGCCGCTGCCGCGCGGCCTCAACGTCCTCGGCACCGGCGGCCTCGCCATCCTCGACGCCGCGGGTACCCCGGTCCCCGCTGAATTCGAGGTGACGGCGCGCTGGAACGCCGGCAAGAGCGACACGGCAGCCCCCATCCAGTGGCTGCTCGTCACCTTCCCGGCCACCGTGGACGCCAACCAGACGGCCACCTACCAGTTGGTCACCGACGGCTCGGTGGCCAACCCCGCGCCGGCCACCCGGATCACCCTGACCCAGAGCGGCAACGCGGTGACGGTCGACACCGGCGCCGCCGTCTTCCGCCTCGGCGCCAATGCCGGCGCCCTGTTCGACGAGGTGGACCTCGCCGACGGCACCAAGCTGGTCGGCGGCGGCGCCCTCTCGGTGCAGACCGGCGGCGCCACCTATGGCCACTCGACGACCCGCAAGGTCACCATCGAGCACCAGGGGCCGCTCACCGCGATCGTGACCGTGCAGGGGGCCTACGACGTGCCGGCCATCGGCGGCGGCCAGGTGGGCACGCGGCGGCGCTACGTCTTCACCGCCGGCTCGCCCACCGCCATCGTCCGCCACGTCGCCAACTGGGAAGGGACCCTCGACTGCGAGGGGTGCATCGTCACCGCGGCCGGTGCTCCCAACGGCGTGCGGATCGACAAGGCGGAGGACGACCTGCAGGTCTCGCTGGGCGGCACCCCCACCGTCACCGCCATCGGGAGCTTCTCGGCCCCGGCCGTCTCCGGCCCGGTCGCCGCCGGCCAGAGCGCCTGGGTGCGCCAGCAACTCCGGGCGAGCCGCACCTCGCCGCAGGTGTTCGACGTCAACGTGGCCGGCGCCGCCGCGGCCGGCGTCAAGGCGGACGGCGCGCTGCTCGCCGCCAGCGGCCCGGCCGGCACGGTGGCGGTCGCCCTCAACCACATGCATCGCTACGAGCCGCAGGCCCTGCGCCTGCTGCCGACCGGCCACCTGGCGATCGACGTGGTGGACGACAAGGCCTGGCTCGCCAATCA
The DNA here is from genome assembly GCA_045807625.1 of Thermoanaerobaculia bacterium. GTDB lineage: Bacteria > Acidobacteriota > Thermoanaerobaculia > Multivoradales > UBA5704 > DATARR01. The sequence goes on from JBJMHA010000014.1 coordinate 140,316, forward strand.
CCAGGGGCTCTTCGCCACCCTGGCGGTGACGGCGGCCTCCGGCGCCCCCTCGCGCGATGCCCTCAACCGCACCACCTGGGCGCCGCTCAACCGGCCGCTCCACGCCTGGCCGGAGCCGCAGTGGCTCGCCTCCTCCGACGCCGTGGACGACTTCCCCGTCGGCCAGCTCCCCGCGGACCTCGCCTCGTACGACACCGTGGTCTCCGGCGTGCTCGATCGCACGGTGAGCAAGGTCGACCAGATCGGCCTCAACGGCCTGATGACCTTCGGCGTCTACCCCCGCTACTGGGGGGAGGCCGGCTATGACGGCGAGGTCGACTGCGGCGCCGGCGCCGACCCCACGCCGAACGAGCACTGGGACGACACGTTCTGGTGCAGCGCCTGGACGGACTACCACAACACGACCAGCACGGCCCAGGTCTGGGCGATGCGGACGGGCGCGGTGGAGTGGCTCGACGAGATCGCCTTCCCCGGCGCCCTGCGCACCCTGCACACCCAGATCATGCAGTGCAGCCCGACCACGGCTTGGTTCTACTGCGGCCAGTCGCCTACGGGCTATGGCGCCTACCGCACCGACTTCAACAGCTCGCACGCCTACTTCGAGAACCTCATCCTCTACTACTGGCTGACCGGCGACCAGACGGTGATCGACATCGTCCTGCGGGGCGCCGACAGCATGCGCCGCTGGGAGTGCCCGCAGCGCGGCCCCAATCCGGTGGTGACGCCGCACGGCCCGGACGGCCCGGCCTGCGCCGCGGACTATCCGGTCAACGATCCGGACGCCACGCTCACCGGCCGCGTCGGCCAGCAGTGGCAGTACATCTTCCGTTTCATGGGCCTGGCCAGCAACGACGCCAGCTTCCTCGACGACTTCCGGCTGAACTTCGCGCGCTCGATCACCCAGCAGTATGTGGCACCGGTCAAGAACGGCGTCACCTACGGCTTCTGGGGCGGCCCCACCCTGATGCCGTCGACCAGCGGCGGCAGCACCAACCTCACCGATTCGCAGTGGACGATCGGCATGTACGACATGCACTACCTGAGCCGGTACCAGCGGGACAGCGGCGACGCCCCGCTCGGCATCCCGGCCCTGAAGCCGAGCCAGGTGATCTCGTCGATCGCCCATACCTACAAGGATTTCGACGCTGTGGTGTTCGGCGACGGCACGGTCTCCGGGCTGTGGGCGCGCCTGCTCCAGTACACCTGGTCGGGCCCCCGCCTGGGCGGCACGCTGGGCCTCGTGGCGGAGTCGGACCGCGAGCTCTACGACCCCGAGAAGACCGGCGCCGCCGAGATCCTGATCCGCGCCGGCCAGCAGGAGGGGGACGCCTCGCTGGTCGACTTCGGCCGCCAGTTGACGATCTACATCCTCGGCGACGCGGTCAAGGAGAACGTGCCGCTCGGCAAGCTGATGGGGCAGGACCTCACCCGCATCCATCCGGCCGTGGCGCTGCTCGCCAACGGCGCCAGCGTTCCGCCGCCGCCGGTCCCGAGCGCCCCGAGTGCGCCGGGCGGGCTCGCGGCGCAGGCGGCGTCGAGCTCCGCGATCAATCTCTCCTGGCAGGACAGCTCGACCAACGAGGACTCCTTCCGGGTCGAGCAGCTCGTGAACGGTGCCTACCAGGAGGTCCAGGTCCTCGCCGCCGGCACCACCGCGGTCCAGATCACCGGCCTCGCGGCCGCGACCTCCTACAGCTTCCGGGTGCGGGCGGCCAATGCCGGCGGCGATTCGGCCTACAGCAACACGGCGAGCGCCACCACGCAGGCCGCTCCGCCGCCGCCCACTCCGCCAGTCGCTCCCACCGCCCTGATGGCGCAGGCCGCGTCGACCAGCGCCATCAATCTCTCCTGGCAGGACAACTCGACCAACGAGGACTCCTTCCACCTCCAGCAGCTCGTGAACGGCGCCTATCAGGAGGTCCAGATCCTCGGACCGAACGTGACGAGCGCCCAGATCGGTGGCCTCGCGGCCGCGACCTCCTACAGCTTCCGGGTGGTGGCGGCCAATGCCTACGGCTTCTCCGCCTACAGCAACGTCGCCAGCGCCACCACGCAGGCCCCCCCGCCGCCCCCGGTGCCGGCCGCGCCGGCGAATCTCACGGCCAAGGGGGGGACCGTGGCCGGCACGATCCAGCTCACCTGGACCGACAACTCGATCGACGAGACCTCGTTCCGGATCGAGGAGCTGGTCGGCGGCACCTATCAGGAGGTGTACGCGGTCGGCGCGAGCATCACCACGGCCCAGATCAGCGGCCTCAACCCCGGCACCAGCTACTCGTTCCGGGTGCGGGCCGCCAATTCGTCCGGCTACTCCGCCTACAGCAACGTGGCCACCGCCTCCAGCCCGCTGGGGACGCCGCCCCCCACCGCCCCGCAGATCACCTCGGCCACGGCGCTCGGCAACGGCGCGGTGCAGGTCAAGTGGCGCGACAACTCCTCGACCGAGGTGCAGTTCGTGGTCGAGAAGTCGCTCAACGGCAGCACCTTCCAGACCGCAGTGACCGTGGCGGCGAACACCACCATCGCCAAGATCACGGGTCTGACCAAGGGCACCAAGTACTACTTCCGCGTCAAGGCCGTCGACGCTTTCGGACAGGCGTCCTACAGCACGGTGATGATGGTGACCGTGCGCTGAAAACCTTCCACCCTTGCTCTCTTGGCCGGACCTGCGGGTCCGGCCTTTTTTTAGGCCGTCGCCGGAGCTTCCTCGTCCTGTTCCTGCGAGCTGTTGAGGTGGTTGTACAACGTCTTGAGGCTGATGCCCAGCACGGCCGCGGCCTTGCGCTTGTTGCCGCCGGAGGCGTCGAGGGTCGCCGCGATCAGCCGGCGCTTCAGCTCCTCGATCGAGGTGCCGACCTGGATGTTGAGGCTGTGGGACGGCGGGGCGTCGCCCACCTCGCGCGGCAGACAGCGGGGGGCGATCTCGTCGTCGGCCATGATGAAGGCGCGATGGACGACGTTCTTGAGCTCGCGCACGTTCCCGGGCCAGGAGTGGGAGCGCAGGCGGAAGAGCGTGTCCTGGGTCCACTCCTTGGCGGTCCCCTGCCGCTCGTTGAGCTGGGCCAGGAAATAATCGGCGAGGAGAGGGATGTCGTCCCCGCGGTCGCGCAGGAGCGGCATCTGGATCGGGAAGACCTGCAGCCGGTAGAGCAGGTCCTCGCGTATCTTCCCTTCCTGGACGGCCTTGAAGGGGTCGCGGTTGGTGGCGGCGATCACCCGCACGTCGACCTCCACCGGCGCGTCGGCTCCGATGCGCATGACGGAGCCGGTCTCCAGGACCCGGAGGAGCTTCACCTGGAGCTCGATGGGCATCTCGGTGATCTCGTCGAGGAAGAGGGTGCCCCGGTGGGCGCGCTCGAAGTACCCCTTGTGCCGGCGGTCGGCGCCCGTGAAGCTCCCGCTCTCGTGGCCGAACAGCTCGCTCTCGATCAAGGTGGGCGAGACCGCGCCGCAGTTGAGCGGCAGGAACGCCGCCTTCGACCGCCGCGACAGCAGATGGAGCGTCTGCGCCGCCAGGTCCTTGCCGGTCCCGCTCTCGCCGATCAGAAGGACCGAGGCTTCGGTGGGCGCCACCCGGTTGAGCATCCCGTAGAGCTCCTGCATCGGGGCCGACGCTCCGAGCAGCAGCCCGAGCCGCCCGACCTCCTGGGTGACGGCGGCCGGCTCGGAATCGGGCGCCTCCGCCTGCTGGACGCTGACCAGGTCGCCCAGGAGGCTCTTGAGCCGGCCGATGTCGAGCGGCTTGGTCAGGTAGTCGCTGGCCCCCAGGCGCAGGGCCTGGACGGCGCTCTCCACGTCGGCGTAGCCGGTCATGAGGACGACCTTGGTGGCGGCGCCGAGCACCTGGCCCGTGAGCAACTCGATGCCGTTGCCGTCGGGCAGGTAGAGGTCGATCAGGGCGATGTCGGGGACCCGCTGGCCGATCAGGACGCGGGCGTCCCGGAGCGTGCCCGCCGCATGGGTGGTGAAACCCTGTCCCTCGATGAGCTCGGCGAGGGCGGAGAGGAAGTTGGGGTCGTCGTCGACTGCAAGCACATGGGACATGGTCTTTGGCCGCGAGCATACCACCCCGGCCGGATTCCGAGGCACGCATCTCGCAGGCCTCCCGCGCATGTCTCGGCGCCTCCCCTTCCTCGCCCTCCTCGGCCTCGCCCTGGCCTGCACGCAAGCCGAGCCCCAGGAGCGGGCCCGCGGGGATTCCGGCGACTCCTACGTGAGATACCTGGCTCAGGCGCCTGAATTCCGCCCCGTCCGCAAGGTGGCGGCCATGCGCTGGGACACCTGGGTCTACATGCCCTGGCGCTACCAGTGGACGATCGGCACCGGGGAGGCGGGGGGGCGGTTCTGCCGGGATTTCGGCATCAACGGCGGCATGACCGACCACGGCGAGGGGCCGCTCGCCTGGCTGGAGCGCTGGCATCTCCGCTTCTACAACGACCACACGGCCGGCAGGGGGGACCTCTACCTGGAGCCCGCCGGCCTCGACACCCGGCTGCGCGATCCCAACGCCGTCCGCCCCCGGCCGCTCGATTCCGCCCTCGCCGGGCGCCTGAGCGAGACGGTCGCGGAACGGGTGCGCAACATCCGGCGGAGCCCCCTGCGGATCGCCTACGCTCTCGACGACGAGGCCTCCTGGGGATCGTTCGCCCGCCCCGCCGTCTGGCGCATCAACGACGACGAGGCGGCCTACCGGAGCTGGCTGCAAAGCTACTACGGCGCCGGCGCGCCGCCGGCCCGCTTCGTCTCCCCGGACGCCCTCTTCCCCCAGCTCGCGCGCCCCTTGAAGGAGATCGACCTCTCTCCCCTCCTCGACCGGATGTCCTACAACGACTCGGCCTGGGCCAACCTCCTGGGCGGGCTCGTCGAGCGCTGCAACCGGGAAGATCCCGAGACCCCTTGCGGCGTCGTGGGCGCCCAGGGCCCCGGGCTCTGGGGTGGCTTCGACTATGCCAAGCTGGCGAAGAAGGTTCAATTCATCGAGGCCTACGACCTCGGCTCCTCCCACGAGATCCTCCGCTCCTTCGACCGCGACAATGGAATCCCTCGGGTGACGACCCACTTCCACGACGAGGCACGGGGGACGGGCCAGGACGTCTGGCTCGCCTGGCACTACTTCGCCCACGGCGACCGCGGGATGATCGGCTGGGTCGATGGGAGCTGGTTCGAGGGGGTCCGCCCCCGCCCCTGGCTCGACCGCTTCAAGCCGGCCCTGCGGGAGCTGGGGCAGACGCAGGGACCCAAGCTGGCCGGCGCGCGCTCGATTCACGACGGCATCGCGATCTACTACTCCCACCCCTCGATCCAGGTCTCCTGGATGCTCGACGCCGAGGCGCACGGCAGGACCTGGCCCAACCGCAACGACGACTTCCGGCTCGGCACCTCCCACAACGTGCGCCGGGCCTGGGAGACGATGCTCGCCGACGCCGGGCTGCGCTACGACTTCCTCGCGTATGACGACGTCGCCCTGCACGGTGTGCCGGCCGATTACCCGGCAGGATACCGGGTGCTGATCCTCCCCGCCGCCTACGCCCTCTCGGACGCCGAGGCCCGGCGGATCGCCGAGTTCGCCCGCGCCGGAGGGACGGTGATCGCCGACTTCGCCTGCGGCCTCTTCGACCCGCACGGCCGGGGGCGGACGCGCGGCGCCCTCGACGGCCTCTTCGGCGTGGCGCACGACGGGAGCGAGACGCGGGGGGATTTCTTCGCCGGCCGCCTCTGGGTCGAGACCGACCAGGACGCCGGCTACGGGTCCCGCCGCTGGCGCGACCTGCTCTCGACCCTCCAGCCCCGGCTCCAGCAGGGGTACGCCGTGGCCGAGCGGAGGCTGCCGGTGGGCACGGAACGCCGGGTGGGGAGGGGGCGTGCCGTCTACCTCAACCTCTCGCCGCAACGCTACCTCATGGAGCGGGAGGAGGGCCGGGGGGACGCGGAGCGCCGGCGCCCGTTCCTCGATCCCATCCGCCGGGCCGGCGTGTCCCCCTGGATCGCCGTGAGCGGCGGGCGGCCCATCCCCCTGGAGGCGACCTATTGGTCGAAAGGGGGGCGCACTTTCGTCTTCGTGCTGCAAAACGTACCAGTCGCCGGCCGCTCCACCGGAGGTGGCGGAGCGATCGGGCTCACCGAAGGAGCGGTCCCCGTCGAGGTCCGCCTGGCCGCTCCCGTCCACGGCGTCCGCGACGAGCGGACCGGCTGCAAGCTCCAGGACGGCAATCACTTCCGGTTCCGGATCGCGGCCACGGAGGCCGCGCTCTTCAGCTTCGCGGGCCTTCCTCCATCCTCTCGTGGCACGCCTCCTGCACGGCGCCTCGCAACGGCTGAGCTGTATCCGTAGCAGGCTGGAGATCACCGATGACAAGAGTCGTCTACATCATGGGGCACGGCTACTCCGGCTCGACGCTCCTGACCTTTCTGCTGAGCACGCACCCGCAGATCGCCACCATCGGCGAGCTCGGCATCGCGCCTCAGGCCAAAGAGGAATTCGGGCGGCCGGAAGACTACCTCTGCTCCTGCCGCACGCCGGTCCGCCAGTGCGGCTTCTGGCAGCGGGTCTCCCGCGAGATGGCCGAGCGGGGGCATGACTTCGACGTCTGGGACGCCGACCTCGACTTCCGGGTCCGCGACGGCGGGCTCGCCGACCTGCTCCTGCGCGCGGTGCAGCGGGGGCCGGTGCTCGAAAGGGCCCGCGACCTCGGCCTGCAGATCGTCCCCGGCGCCCGCCGCGAGCGGGACCGCATCGTCTCCCGCATCGGCTCGCTGGCCGAGATCGTCCTCCGCATCAACGGGTGCGACGTCTTCCTCGACAGCTCCAAGCGCCCCGAGCGGGCCACCCTCATGCAGCGCTCCGGGCGCTTCGACCTGCGCGTGATCCACCTCGTGCGCGACGGCCGGGCCGTCTCCTGGTCGTCGATGAAGCACCTGAGGATCGGCCCCGAGGAGGCGGCGCGCTCCTGGCTCGCCGACAACCAGGGCTCCGGGCACGCCCGCCGCTACTTCCCGGCCGGCCATTGGATGACGCTGCGCTACGAGGACCTCTGCGCCGATCCCGACGGGACGCTGCGCCGGATCCACGCCTTCGCCGGCATCCCCTCCCGCAACGGCTTCCACAACTTCCGCGCCATCGACCATCACATCATCGGCAACCAGATGCGCCTCTCCTCCACCTCCGAGATCCGCCTGGACGAGAGCTGGAAGCAGGCCCTCACTCCGGAGCAGATGGCCACCGTCGACAGGCTCGTCGCTCCCCTGAACCGGAGATATGGATATGGATCTCTCTGAGACCGAGACGATGCGGCCCGTCCTGCGGAGCGCCACGCCGGCGCTCGACGGCGGGCCGCGCCCCTATACGTCCCCACGGATCTCTTCCGCCACCAGGAAGGGGAACCTGCGCGCCGCCCTGGTCGGCGCCGGCTACGTGGCCCAATTCCACCGCGACATCCTGGCCGAGACGCCGGGGGTCGACCTGGTGGCGGTCTGCGACGCCGACGCCGAGCGGGCCCGCGCCGCCGCCCGCCAGTGGGGCATCCCCAACGCCGTGGGCTCGGTCGAGGAGCTCGGAGACCTGGCGATCGACGTTGCCCACGTCCTGGTGCCGCCCGACCTCCACGTCCAGGTGGCCCGCTCCCTGCTGGAGATGGGGATCGGCGTCCTGCTCGAGAAGCCGGCGGCGCTGGCTGCCGCCGACGCCCGCCAGCTCCAGGAGCTGGCCGGCCGTCTGGGCCTCCCCCTGGGGGTGAACCACAACAACGTCTGGCACCCCGCCTTCGTCCGCCTGCTCGACCACGTGCGGGCCGGACGGATCGGCAAGGTCGAGCACGTGCGGGTCTGCCTCTCGGTGCCGCTGGCCCAGCTCGAGGCCGGCGACTTCTCGCACTGGATGTTCCGCTCCCCCGAGAACATCGTCTTCGAGCAGGCCCCGCACCCGCTCTCCCAGCTCCACTGCCTGATCGGCGCCGTGCGCGAGGCGAAGACCACCATCCTCGGCACCCGCGAGCTCCACCCCGGCCAGCTCTTCCACGACCGCTGGCTGGTGGCGGCCCGCGGCGAGAAGGGGACGGCCGAGATCTACCTGGCGTTCGGCCAGGGATTCAACCGCTGGACCCTGGAGGTGCTCGGCTCCGACGGCTCGGCCGAAGCCGACCTCGGCCACAACCTCTTCTCCTACGAGGAGAAGACCCCCTGGCTGGAGTTCTGGAACAGCTTCCTGGCGGGATGGCGCCGCTCGCGCGCGCTCTCCCGGGGGGCGGCGGCGGGGGTGGCGCGCTACGCCCGCTTCACCCTGGGAATGGGCCCGCGCATGGACAGCTACTTCGCTGGCATGCGCGGCTCGGTGCAGGCCTTCTATGAGGCCGTGCGCGGGGGCAAGCCCCTGCCGGTGGACGGCGCCCAGGCGGCCGAGGTGCTCGATTGGTGCGAGGCGATCGCCGCCGAGGCCGTCCGCGGCCGGAAGGCGGCCCCGGCGCCCGCGCGCCTGGCCGAGCCCGGTCCGGCGCGGCCGGACGAGGTGGTGGTGCTCGGCGGCACCGGCTTCATCGGCCGCCGGGTGGTGACGAAGCTGGCCGAGCGGGGGCTCCCCGTGACCGCCGTGGTGCGCCGCGCGCACAGCCTCCCCGCCGTCCTCGCCGAGGCCGCGCGGGACGGCCAGCTGCGCCTGGTGCCCGGCCGCCTGGAAGACGGCGAGGCTCTGGCCGCGGCCCTCAAAGGGGCGAAGACGGTCCTCCACCTGGCCACCGGCGGTGGCGACTCCTGGGAGAAGATCGAGCGCTCGATGGTCCAGGGCTCGGTCGACGTGGCCGAGGCGGCGCTCGCCGCCGGGGTCGAGCGCTTCGTCTACGTCTCCTCGATCGCCGCCCTCTACGCCGGCCCCGACCGCGGCACGAGCGTGATCGACGACGAGCTCCAAACCGATCCCCAACCGGGGGGGCGCGAAATCTACAGCCGCGGCAAGATGGAGGCCGAGCGCCGGCTCCTGGAGCTCCACCGCCGGCGCGGCTTGCCGCTGGTAATCGTGCGTCCGGGCGTGGTGCTCGGCGAGGGGACCCCCCTCCAGCACAGCGGCCTCGGTCTCTGGGTGCGCGACAACCACTGCGTGGGCTGGGGCTTGGGCGACCATCCGCTGCCGGTGGTGGACGTGGACGACGTGGCCGAGGCCCTCGTCCTCCTGGCGCTCCATCCCGGGCACGGCCTCGACGGCCAGGCGCTCAACCTCTGCTCCAAGGCGCCGCTCTCGGCCCGCGAGATCGTCCAGGAGATGCGCTGGGCCACCGGCCGCGACCTCCACTTCCATCCGCGCCCCCTCTGGCTGAGCCAGACGATGGAGATCGGCAAGTGGATCGTCAAGAAGGCCGGCCGCCGTCCGGGCGTGACCTTCCCCTCCTACCGGGACCTGAAGACCCGGTCGCTGGCGGTCCCCTTCAGCTCCCGCCTCGCCCGCGAGGTGCTGGGGTGGCGGCCGGTGGAGGATCGGGAGGAATTCCTGGACCGGACGGTGCGGATTCATGCGAGCCCTCACCCCTAGGAAACATTCGGCAGAGGCGGTAGAGACGTCCCAGTCCGTCCACCACGGACGACCGCAGGCCGCCACAGGCGGGACGTCTCTTTGCCGAGGCCGCCTCCGTTTCCTGTCGCGCAGATCGAAGCGAGGACAGATCTCATCCATCTGGGACCCCGGCAGGGCATGCCCTCCGAAGAGACGTCCCGCCGGTAGTGGCCTGCCCAGGTTCCGGCAGACGGACTGGGACGTCTCTACCGTCTCCGCCCTAGGATGGCGATGGTGATGAGGGCCCACCTCCTCCACGTCTTCTCCAACTTCGTCCCCACCGGGCCGGAGCTGCGCACGGTGGCGCTGATCGGCGCCTTCGGGGGCCGGTTCCGGCATTCGATCCTCTCCATGGACGGCCGCACCAGCGCCGCCGAGCGCCTCCCCCCGGAGGCGGATGTGACGCTGCTGCCGAGCCCGCCCCGGGCCGGCTCCCTCGCCACCGCCCGGCGCCTCCGGCGGCTGCTGGCCGAGACGGAGCCGGACCTCGTCCTCACCTACAACTGGGGGGCGTTCGACATGCTGCTCGCCGCCCGCGCCGCCGGCTTCCGGCGGCTGGTCCACCACGAGGAGGGATTCAACGAGGACGAGGCGGAGAGCTTCAAGATGCGCCGCGTCCTCGCCCGCCGCCTCATGCTCCCCGGCGCGCGCCGCGTGATCGTCCCCTCGCAGCGCCTGCGCGCGGTCGCCACCGGCCTGTGGAAGATCCCGGAGGAGAAGGTCCGGCTGATCCCGAACGGCATCCCCCTCGACCGCTTCACCCCCGGGGCGGGCGGTCCGGAGCTCCGCGCCCGCCTCGGCATCCCGGCCGGCGCGGTGGTGGTGGGGACGGTGGGGAGCCTGCGGCCGGTGAAGAATTTCGCCCGCCTGCTCGACGCCTGCGCCGCCGCGAGAGAGGTCCATCTCCTGGTGGTGGGGGACGGCGAGGACCGCCCCGCTTTGGAGCGCCGGGCGGCGGCGGCGGACCTCAATGGGCGCGTCCATTTCGCCGGCTATCAGGCCGACCCGGCCCCCTGGTACCGGGCGATGGACCTTTTCGCCCTCTCCTCGGACAGCGAGCAGATGCCCCTCTGCCTGGTCGAGGCCATGGCCTCCGGGCTGCCCGCCGTCTCGACCGACGTGGGGGACGTCCGCGCCATGCTCCCGGCCGAGCAGGCCCCCTTCCTCGTCTCCGTGGACGGCGCCGGCACGGCCGGCTCCCTGGCCGGCCGCATTGCGGAGCTCGCCCGCGATCCGCAAGCCCGCCGCGCCCTGGGGGCGCTCAACCGCCAACGCGCCGAGGAGCGCTTCGCCTTCGCGGCCATGTGCGCGGCCTACCGGGAGGTCTACGAATCGGCCCTCCAGATCTGAGCCTCTCCTGCTTAGAAAAACGACTGTGGTAAACTCGCTTTGCCTTGAAAGACGACCCGCCTAGACGCGCTACCCACCCCTCCTCTTCAGGCCTCCAGCGACCCCGATTCACAGGCCCTGGGGAAAATGTGTGTCCGGAGAGGCGGGGATGACCCACTTCGAGCTCACGCCCGGCTGGGGGATGGCCCTCGGCCTGCTGCTGGTGGCCCTCAACGGCTTCTTCGTCGCCGCCGAGTTCGCCCTGGTCAAGGTGCGCCCCACCCAGCTCGAGCCCCTCATCAACGAGGGGTCGCGCCGGGCACGGATGGCGCGGCACATGCTCCGCCACCTGGACGCCTACCTCTCGGCCACCCAGCTCGGCATCACCCTGGCGAGCCTGGCGCTCGGCTGGGTGGGCGAGCCGGCCTTCTCCTGGCTCGTCGGCCCGGCGGTCTCGCTCGTCGCCGGCAACAATCCCGACCTCGTCCATACGGTGAGCCTGACGGTCTCGTTCCTGGTGATCACTGTCCTGCACATCGTGCTGGGCGAGCAGGCGCCCAAGACCCTCGCCATCCGCAGGGCCGAGGAGACCGCGCTGCTGGTCTCCTTCCCCCTCTACGCCTTCTACAAGCTCACCTATCCGGCGATCTGGCTGCTCAACCACGCCGCCAACCGGCTGCTTAAGCTGTTCGGGGTCACCCCGGCGGCCGAGGGGGAGCTGGCGCACGACGAGGAGGAGCTGCGGCTGCTCCTCTCCTCCTCCAAGGAGAGCCAGCTCTCGACGCAGAAGCGCGAGCTGCTCGACAACATCTTCGAGCTGTCGCACCGGATGGCGCGGCAGATCATGCTCCCCCGCCAGGACGTGGTCTACCTCTCGACAGAGCGCCCGCTGGCGGAGGACCTGCGGCTCGCCCGCCGCAGCGGCCACACCCGCTTCCCCCTCTGCGAGGGGGACCTCGACCACGTCATCGGCCTGATCCACATCAAGGACATCTTCCACCGCGAGCGTCCGCTCACCGCGCTCACCGAGGTGGCCCGCGAGATCGCCTTCGTCCCCGAGACCCTGGAGCTCGACCGCCTGCTCAAGCGCATGCGCACCGAGCGGTTCCACCTGGCGGCGGTGATCGACGAGTACGGCGGCGTCTCCGGCATCGTCACCCTGGAGGACGTCATCGAGGAGATCGTCGGCTCGATCCAGGACGAGTTCGACGTCGAGAAACCCGAGCTGGTCGAGAAGGGGGATGGTGTCTACCAGGTCTCCGGCGGCATGCTGGTCGAGGACCTGGAGGAGGCGCTCGGGGTCGAATTTTCCGAGCGCGACGAGGACACCATCGGCGGCGTCGTCCTCTCCGAGCTGGGGCGGAACCCGGCCGTGGGGGACCGCGTCGAGCTGGGACCGGTGACGATCGAGGTATTGGAGGTCCAGCTCAACCGGGTCGCCACCGTCCGCATCATCGTCCATCAGCCGGAGACGGTGCCGCGGGACCAGGAGTGAGGGAAGCCGGCTCACGTTATCCCATCAGGGATCCTGTGATAATGTCCCCGCAGGAAAAATCGTGGGACAGCATGATCTCAGCTACCGGGTCTTCTTCGCCCACCGGCGCATGATTCAGGATCTTCTGCGGGAGATCGTGGGAGAGGGATGGGTGGAACGCATCGACTTCGACTCCGGCGAGCGGGTCGAGGCCTCCTTCGTCTCCCCGAAGCATGAGAGCCGCGAGAGCGACGTCATCTGGAAGTTCCGGCGCCACGACGGCGGAGAGCCGGTCTACGTCTACATCCTCCTGGAATTCCAGTCCCGGCCGGACCCCTCCATGCCGATCCGCTTCATGGGCTACGAGAGCCTCTTCTACCAGAGCCTGCTGGCCGGCCGGCCCGCGGCCGCGAGCCGGAAGCTGCCGCCGGTCATCCCGATCCTCCTTTACAATGGGCAGGAGCCGTGGAACGTGGCCACGGATCTCGGCTCTTTGATCGGAGACCTGGACCCCTCGGCGGAGATCTACCGGCCCCAGTTGCGCTACCGGCTGGTGGACGAGGCGGCCTACCCCCGCGAGGAGCTGGCGGCGCTGAGCAGCCCGCTGGCCGATCTGTTCCGCATCGAGAAGAGCCGCGACTGGCTGGAGGTCCGTGCGAGCGTTCACCGGCTGCGGCAGAGCATCCCGCCGGGCGAGGCTTCTCTGCGCGGGGCTTTCGAGACCTGGTTGCAGAAGGTCATCCTGCCGCGCTTCGATGTGCCTCTGGAAGAGGTTTCGGACGCGCTGACTCTGGAGGAGATGGAAACCATGTTGGCTGAAAGCATCGACCGCTGGAACCGCGAGATCCGAGAGGAAGGCCGCCAGGAGGGCCGCCAGGAAGGGGAAGCCCGAGTGGTGCTCAGGCAGCTCCGCTTGAAGTTTGGCCCTCTCGAGCCCGGAATCGAAGACCGGGTGCGTTCCGCGGACGCCGACCGCCTCCTGGAATGGGGCGAGCGCGTCCTGACGGCTGAGAGCCTCCAGGAGGTCTTCCGGGACTGAGGGTCAGGGCGATGAGGCCTCCGTGGGCCTGGCCCCGATCGCCTTCAGATCGATCTCCCGGTTGGCCGGCCTTTCCGCCGCCACCGCCGCCAGCCGCGCCCGCACCTTCTCCCAGGCCTCGTCCGGCAGGCTCCCGCGCACCGCCAGGACGCGGGTCGGACCGACCGGCTCCGCCCGCCATCCCAGGAGGGACGACAGGGCGGTCCGGAGCTCCGTCGCGTCCGCCTCGGCGTCCCACTCGGTGATCCAGACGATCAGCCGGCGGCCGTCCTTTTCGTAGACGGCGAAGCGGTCGCCCCCCCAGCCCGCCGCCGCGGCGGTCGCCTGCTCCCGGCTCTTGAGATTCTGGTGAAAGAGGATGCGCAGGCCCAGCTCCCCCATCTCCCCTTCGGCCGCCTTGTGGTACCCCGGCAGCTCCACCGCGAGGTCCGGAAAGCGCAGGACGACGGGGTCGTCCCGCCGGGTGTGCCACTTCTCGGGGTGGAGGATCTGCTCCGTCGAGCGCGGCGGGTCGGTCGAGAAGGCGTAGTCGAGCAGCGGCTGCCCCCCCCGGCGGCGGACGCTGACGCAGAAGGAGAGCCCCTGGAAGTAGCTGAACGTCAGGTTGTCGCGGATCCAAGCAGGGGCGGCCCGCATCTCCCGGGCGCCAGGGAAGTCCGGGCTGGCGGCGAGCATCCGGTCCGGGTCCTGCGTCATGGCGCCCATCGCGGTATCCATGCCGGGCATCGACTCGAAGCTCCCGCGCAGGCCGGCGTCGATCATGGCCAGCGTGGCGTCCCCCTCGACCAGCGCCTTCTTGGCGGCGCCGCCATCGGAGAGGGGGTCGCGCTCCTCGAACCGGTGGAGGTCGAAATGCTGGTCCTGGAGAGCGTGCGTCAGCTCGTGGACCAGCACCATGTCCTCGTCCGCCTGCCGCGCCCCCCTCCTGGAGGTCCCCCGGGTGGGATCGACCAGGGCCAGGAACTTGCGGTCGGTGTCGTAGAAGCCGGCCACCTGGCTGCTCAGCAGCTCGGGGAGATAGCGGCCGAGGTCCATCCTCTCCGGAATCAGGCCGAACGCCTTCAGGCTCACCTCCAGCGCCTTGAGCTCCGCCGGCGGGAGGTCCTTCGGCAGCGCCTCCCGGAGCTGCGCCTTGAGCCTGCGCGGGCTCATCGAGCCGGCGGGGACGGGCCGCACCGCCTTGAGCCCGCGGTACTTCTCGGCGGTCTCCAGGACCTCGGCGACGTGCCTCGCGCTCGCGGCGGGCAGCGGCGCCACCCCGGGCGGGAGGTGCGGCGGCGCCAGCAGGGCCACGAGGGGGAGAGCGAACCGGAACGATCGAGCGGGCATCGGGGATCTCCTGCGGGCGGGAAAATCGCGGGGCTTCTTTCTGGCGGGATTATAGAGCACCCTCCATTTGAGGCAGAATGCAACCCATGACACGACCCTGGAACCCACTTCTCGAAGGACCCCTCGCCGACCGGGCCTCCCGCACGGTCGGCGAGATCGCCGAGGCCTTGTCCGGCTCCGCGTCCCGCGAGGGGGCCCCGCAGGCCTCCCTGGCGAGCGGCCTGGCCGGACAGGCGCTGTTCTACGCCTACCTGGCGGTCTCCACCTCGGACGAGGCCGCCGCCGACCGCGCGGCGGAATTCCTCGAACGGGCCGCCGACGAGCTGGCCAGCACCCCGCTGCCCCCCCACCTCTACGCCGGCTTCCCCGGCGTGGCCTGGACGATGGAGCACCTGCAGGGCCTCCTCTTCGAGGCCCCGGAAGGCGAGGAGGCCGAGGACCCCATCCAGGAGATCGATGATGCCCTCCTGGGGCCGCTGGAGCGCTCCCCCTGGGTGGGCGAGTACGACCTGATCGGGGGCCTGGCCGGCCTCGGCGTCTACGCCCTGGAGCGGCTCCCCCGCCCCTCCGCGCGGACCCTGCTCGAGCGCGTGGTCGACCGGCTGGCCGAGCTCTCCGAGGAGATGGAGGAGGGCTCGGCCTGGTTCACCCCGCCCGAGCGGCTCCCCGAATGGCAGCGCGAGATCCACAACCGGGGCAACTACAACCTCGGCGTGGCCCACGGGCTGCCCGGCGTGGTGCCGGTGCTCGCCGCGGCCTGCGCCGCCGGGGTGGCGGTGGAGCGGGCGCGCCCCCTGCTCGAAAGCTCGGTGAGCTTCCTGCTCGCCCGGCGCCTGCCGCCCGGATCGGAATCCTGCTTCGCCGGCAGCTACGCGCCCTGGGAGGACCCCACCCCCACCCGGCTCGCCTGGTGCTACGGCGACCCCGGCATCGCCGCCGCCCTCCTCGCCGCCGCCCGCGCGGTGGGCAACGCGGAGTGGGAGCGCCAGGCGGTCGACATCGCCCTGACCGCCGCTGCGCGGGACGAATCGACCTCGCACGTCCGCGACGCCGGCCTCTGCCACGGCGCCGCCGGCCTGGGCCACCTGTTCAACCGGATGTTCCAGGCCACGGGCGAGGAGCGGCTGGCCGAGGCGGCGCGGCACTGGTTCGAGCGGACCTACGACTTCCGGGCCCCCGGCGAGCCGGTCGCCGGCTTCCGGGCCTGGGAGGTGGGCGTGCAGGGCCAGCCGGGATGGCGGCCGGACGCCGGCTTCCTCGAAGGGGCCGCCGGGGTGGGGCTCGCCCTGCTCGGCGCCATCTCCGGCGTGGAGCCCGCGTGGGACCGGATCCTGCTCGTCTCGCTGCCGCCGCCGTCTCCGGAAGGCTCCTCCGGATAGAAAGTCCGGACCGTGCACACCGATCTGACGCCGCGGCACCGGACGATCGACACCAACGGCATCCGCCTGCACGCGGTCGAGGCGGGCCCCGAGGGGGGCCCGCTGCTGATCCTGCTGCACGGCTTCCCCGAATTCTGGTACGGCTGGCGCCATCAGATCGAGCCGCTCGCCGCGGCCGGCTTCCGCATCCTCGTCCCCGACCAGCGGGGGTACAACCTCAGCGACAAGCCGAAGAGGGCCGCCGCCTACAACATCGACCTCCTGGCGCGCGACGTCCTGGGGCTGATCGACGACGCCGGCGTCGGCAAGGCCCGCGTCGTGGGGCACGACTGGGGGGGCCTCGTCGCCTGGTGGCTGGGCATCCGCTATGCGGAGCGGATCGCGCGGCTGGTCCTGCTCAACATCCCCCACCCCCAGGTGATCCTCGACAATCTGCTCAAGAACCCCGTGCAACGCAAGAAGAGCTGGTACGTCTTCTTCTTCCAGCTCCCCTGGCTTCCCGAGCGGGCCTTCCGCGCCGACGGCTTCGCCCTGGGGGTCAGGTCCCTCCGGAGGTCCAGCCGCTCCGGCACCTTCAGCGACGCCGACCTGGACCTCTACCGCGAGGCCTGGTCCCAGCCGGGAGCGGTGCGCTCGATGATCCACTGGTACCGCGCCGGCCTGCGCTCCCGGCCGAAGCTCCCCGACTCACCCCGCGTCCGCGTGCCCACCCTGCTGCTCTGGGGGGCGAAAGACCGCTTCCTCGGCCGCGAGATGGCCCAGCCCAGCCTCGCCTTCTGCGACGACGGCCGGCTCGAATTCATCGAGGAGGCGAGCCATTGGATCCAGCATGAGGAGGCGGAGCGGGTGAATGAGAAGTTAGTAGGATTCTTTGGATAAAGCCTGCCGGAGCGGCCTGCCCTTCGAGTCCTCACCCCCTGGCCCCCTCTCCACTTCGTGGCATAGGCGCTAACTTAGACGGACTTTCCGAACAAACGAAGCCCCAGATTTGGTATAGATCCTCAAAATGGGCATTGAATCCATCAACAAAGTACCTTCTACCTGCAACACAAGACAGTAAGTTAGCGCCTATGCCACTTCGTGGAGAGGGGGAATGTATTCGAGCGCCCTTGCCGAATTCGAAAAACGCTGATCTCTGGGCCCTCCCTCTCCACGAAGTGGAGAGGGACCGAGGGTGAGGCTTCGGAGGGCATGCCGCTCCAAGCCGCACGGAGGAATGTAGACTCTGGAAACCCTGAATCCGGATCACCCGTAGTGGCTCTCGTCAACGGAGAAAACTCATGAAACCGCTCCTGATTCCAATTCTTCTGCTTCTCTCTCTCCCCCTCGGGGCCCTCGAAGTCCGGGTCCAGCCGGGAGAGGTCGTCTATGCCTACGAGGTCGATCCCGCGCGCGGCCTCTACACCGTCATGCTGCAGAACGTTGCCGTGGTCCAGAAGGACGGCGGCCCGGTCACCCTCGACTCCCTGGAGATCCAAGCGGTGAACGGGGGGCAGGCCGTGCAGACCCTCGTCGTCTCCGCCGCCGACCTTGAAAAGAGCGCCCAGCGCCTGAGCGCCATGGAGGCACAGGGGCTGCTCAAGCTGTACGACTTCCACTTCCAGACCAGCCGCTATCTCGCGGGCCTGAAGATCGCGTCCAGCCGCACCCTCAGCCCGGGCTCGGCCCTGGTCGTCTCCAGCAAGCCTCTCCTCCTCGTCGGCTTGCCGTCGGACGGTCTCGCGATCCTCGCCCACGGCAAGGACGCCGAGGGGAAGCCCGCCGAGGCCCGGACCACCCTGAAGGTGGAGAATCACCGGTCCCCGAACGAGTATTACTTTCCGCTCGCCGGCACCTGGTACGTCGGCGCGGGCCCCAATCTCGAAAGCCCCCACCGCTGGGCGGCAAACGAGGAGTTCGCGTATGACCTCGGAGCCCTGGGCGGAGACGGTCTGACCCACAAGGGGGACGGCAGCCATCTCGCCGACTACTACGGCTACGGCCGGGATGTCCTGGCCGTGGCGGACGGCGTGGTCGTGGAGGCCGGAGCGGACGCCACCGAGGCCGACGGCCGCCTCAAGCAGCCGGGGGAGAGCGAAGGGGACTTCGAGAAGCGGACCGTCATGGAGCAGATGAAGCTGCTCGCCGGGAGCCCCAAGTCGGCGCTCGGCAATTATGTGGTGATCCGGCACGCGGGAGGGGAATTCTCCCATTACGTGCACCTGAAGCAGGGGAGCGTGCGGGTGAAGGCGGGGGACGCCGTGAAGCGGGGCCAGGCGATCGCGCAGCTCGGCCAGACCGGCAACAGCACCGAGCCGCACCTCCACTTCCAGCTCACCGACGGCCCCGATCCGCTCTACTCGCGCGGCGTCCCGATCCTCTTCAAGAACGCCGTGAGCACCCTCGGCTTCGGCGGGAGCTATCTCCAGACCGGGTGGATCGTGACCGCCGGGAGGTGAACGCCTCTAGTCGATCCCCTGGGTGATGACGAACAGGTGGATCGTCTGTTTGGTTTCCAGATCCAGGAACCGTGAGCCGCCGGTCAGGGCGTAGACGAAGGGCGTGAAGCTCAGCTCCAGATCGACCTCGACGGCCGCCGTGCTCCCCTTGACGGTGAAGTGGTTGTTGTGGACCACGCCGGTCAGATCGATCTCCTCCACCGGGGTCGGACCACCCAGGTGGCGCAGCGTGCCCGTCGCCCGGCCGTCGCCCAGATCCTCCAGGGTCAGATTCGCT
Source organism: Thermoanaerobaculia bacterium (assembly GCA_045807625.1). Classification (GTDB taxonomy): domain Bacteria; phylum Acidobacteriota; class Thermoanaerobaculia; order Multivoradales; family UBA5704; genus DATARR01. The sequence continues at coordinate 159,116 of JBJMHA010000014.1, forward strand.
GTGTAATTCTTGTCGCCGTCGAAGTTGATGAACCGGGCTTGCCAGATGGCCATGTCGTTTCCTCCCCTCCCGCTCAGCGGGGTCTGCCTGTCGCTCGGGATCATATGCCTGGGCGCCTGAGAAGCAAGGACTCAAAACCCCACCCGAAACTCCGCCCCCCCGTCCTCCCCGGGACCCAGGCTGAAGTCGAAGCCGTGGGCGGAGAGGATCTCCTGCACCAGGGTGAGCCCGAGCCCGCGGCCGTTCCGCTTGGTCGAGAAGAACGGGGTGAAGAGGAGGGCGCGGACCTCCTCCGGAATCCCCGGGCCGGAATCGCGGATCGTCAAGGAGTCGCGATCCAGGCGGACGGCGATCGTCCCGTCCTCGCCGATCGACTCCATGGCGTTCTTGAGGACGTTGACCAACACCTGCTCGATCTGGTTGCGGTCGAGGTCGACCGGCGGCGGCGGCCCGCCCCGCTCCCAGTCGAGGCGGATGCGGCGACGGTCGAATTCCGGGCGCATCAGCAGGAGGATCTCATCCACAAGCCGCGCGAGATCGGTCGGCCGGTGGTCCGGCGGCGGGAGGCGGACCACCTCCGCGAAGCCGTTCATGAAGGCGCGCAGGTTCTCCAGACGCGTGATCGCCACCGCGATCGCCTGGAGATAGTCCTCCCGGTCCTCCTCCCCCAGATCGCCGGAATAGCCGCGGAAGGAGTCGAGGAGCGAGCCGACCGCCCCCACGGAGTTGTTGATCTCATGGGACATCATGCGGATCAGCTTGCCGTAGGCCGCCTTCTCCGAGGCCCGCAGCTCCTCCGTCAGCTCCTCCAGCAGCAGGAAGCCGCGCGGGAAGCCGCGGTCATAGAAGTCCGCCCGCGTCGCCTTGAGCCGTCGTCCACCCTGGAGCGCCAGCACCTCCGAGCCCCCCTCGGGAATCGCCGCCAGCGCCTGCCCCGCGGTAGAGCCGAGCTCCCCGAGCTCCTTCCCCCTCGCCTCCTCCTCCGTCACCTGGAGCAACGCCTCGGCGGCGGAGTTTAGCGACGAGACCCGGCCGTCGAAGTCCAGGGTCACGATGCCGGCCGGCGAGGCGGCGAGGACCTTCTCCAGGAAGTAGTGCTGCTCCTGGAGCTTCAGCCGCTCCTCGCGCAGGCGGTCGATCATCTGGTTGTAGACGCGGATCAGGGCGTCCATCTCCGGCTGCCCCACCTCACGGAACTGGGAGGTGAAGTCGCGCTCGCCGATCAGCTCCGCCCCGGTGCGGATGAGGTCGAGCGGCACGAAGAAGGCCCGCACCAGCATCACCCCCAGCACGATCGAGAGCACGAACAGCCCCTCGACCGCCAGCAGCCAGATCCGGTCCTCTCGCAGGACGAAAATCGAGATCGCGGCGAGAATCCCGTGGATCAGGACCAGATAGGCGATTATTTTTGCGCGCAGGCTCAACTATTCGATCCCGTACTTTTCGAACCGCCGGTAGAGCGCCGCCCGCGAGAGCCCCAGCGCCTCGGCCACCCGGGTGACGTTCCCCTCGTAGTGACGCATGCACTTGACGATCATCGCCTTCTCCATCTCGTTGAGCGTCATAGTGCCGGGGCTCGGCAGCGCCGTGCCCCCGCGCGACTCCCGCTCCTCCAGGCCGGAGAGGGCGACCAGATCCCGCGCGTCCAGCCGGTCGCCGTCGATCACCAGCACGGCGCGCTCGAGCGTCTGCTTGAGCTGACGGATGTTGCCCGGCCACGGCTGGTCCTGGAGCCAGGCGAGGGCGCGGTCGGTGAGCGCCACCGGCGGCCGGCGGTAGGCGCGGGCCGAGAGGTCGAGAAAGTGGCGGGCCAACGGCGGGACGTCCCCGCGACGCTCGCGCAGGGCGGGGAGGCGCATGGCGATCAGGTTCAGCCGGTAGAGCAGGTCCTCACGGAACTGCCCGCGCTCCACCAGCTCGGCGAGGTCGCGGTTGGTGGCCGAGACCACCCGCACGTCCACCGTGCGGGTGACGCTCGACCCCAGCACCTCGTAGGAGCGGTCCTGGAGCACGCGCAGCAGCTTCACCTGGGCCGCCGGATCGACCTCGCCGATCTCGTCGAGGAAGATCGTCCCCCGGTCGGCCATCTCGAAGCGCCCCTTGCGGTCGGCCCGGGCGTCGGTGAAGGCCCCTTTGACGTGGCCGAACATCTCGCTCTCGAAGAGGGTGGAGGAGATCCCGCCCAGGTTCACTTTGATGAAAGGCCCCTCCTTGCGCCGGCTGTTGCGGTGGATCGCCTCCGCCACCAGCTCCTTGCCGGTGCCGCTCTCGCCGGTGATCAGCACCGAGGCGTCGGTCGGCGCCACGCGGCCGATCAGCTCCAGGATCTTGAGGAACCGGGGCTCGGCGCCGATCAGGCCGCGGAGGTCGAGCCGCCGGTCGAGCTCCTCGCGGCTCGCCGGCGCCCCCTTGCCGTCGTGCTGGGCGAGGGACAGCGCGGTCTCCACCGCCTGGAGGACCTGGGCGTTGGACCACGGCTTGGTGACGAAGTCGGCCGCGCCCGCCTTCATCCCCTCGACCGCCAGCGCGATCGAGCCCCAGGCGGTGATCAGGATCACCGGCAGCCGCGGGCGCAGCCGCCGGATGCCGGCCAGCAGCTCCAACCCCTCCTCTCCCGAGGTGGCACGGGAGAAGTTCATGTCCTGGAGCACGAGGTCGAAATCCTGCTCGCGCAGCAGCCCCAGAGCCTCCTCCTGCGACCGGGCCGCCCGCGCGGGGTGGCCGTGCCGCTTGAGGAGGAGGCCCAGGGAGGCCGTGATCGATGGGTCGTCGTCGACGATCAGGATCATCGGTCCCTCATACCATCATTCGTAGCGCAGCGCCTCGGCCGGCTGCACCCGGGCCGCCAGCGAGCTGGGGTAGAGGGTGCAGATCAGGGAGAGCAGGTACATCGCGGCCAAGGCGACGATCAGTCCCGACATGAAGACCCGATGGGACAACACGCCGATCAGGTTGAGGATCGGCACCTGGATCACCAGCAGGGTCCCGATGAGGATCCCGAGGCTGGTGAGCACGATCTGCTCCAGCAGCACCTGCCGGTGCACCGAGGCGCGCGACGCCCCGGCCGCCCGGCGCAGGCCGATCTCGCGGGTGCGCTGGAGCAGATTCTGCCACAGCACCCCGATCAGCCCCAGACCGACCATCAGCAGGAGGAAGAAGGCCACCGTGCCGGCCACGATGAGCGGCGTCAGGAGGAAACGGAACGAGGTGGCCCGCACCTGCGACAGCGGGCGCACCTCGAACGACCAGTCCGGAGCCACCTGCTGCATGCGCTTGACGAGCGCCTCCTCGAACGCCACGGGAGTGCCCGGCCGCACCCGGACCAGCAGGTTTCTCATCGGCTCGCCCTCGTGATCCGCCGACGAGAAACGGAACATGAAATTGCCATTCGGCATCAGCTCGCCCGTTTTGCGGAAGTCGCTCACCACGCCGATGACGCGCAACTGGCGCTCCCCGGGGCTTGGATCGGCGAACGGCTTGCCGATCGGATCCTCCGCGCCGAAAGCCACGCGCGCCAGGTCGCGATCGATCACGACCGGTTCCCATCCGAGCGCCGCGTCCGCCTCCTGAAACCAGCGGCCGGCTACCAGGTCGAGCCCCATCGCCTTGTCGAAATCCGTCGTGACCCGGTCGGCTCCCGTTTCCACGCTCCTCCCTTTGATCTTATATCCGCTGGACCACCCGCCTTGATCGAAGGGGATGACCCACGAGCCGGCCGCCGCCTCCACGGGCTCCAGCGACCGGACCTCCTGCAGCAACCGCGCGAAGGTCGCCCGCTCCGCGGCGGCTTCGCTGTCGGTTATGGTCCCGGCCCCGCTCCGTCCCATGCCGATTCCGACGTTCCAGGCGTTTTTCCACTCGAAACCGAGCGGGCGCCGGTAGTTGTCGAGGAAGAACAGCCCCAGCGTCGCCACCACGAACACCACCAGGAACGAGACGCAGATCTCGAGGATCATCAACGCGTTCGAGCGCTTGCGGTTCCAGACCAGCTTGAGGAGATGACGGATCATGCGGACCTCCCGCGGAGAGCTCGGACGGGGTGGAGCTTCGACATCCGCCAGGCGGGATAGACACCCGAGAAGAGGCCGAAGAAGAGAGCGATCGCCAGACCGTAGAGGAAGATCCGGACGTTGAGCTGGAAATGGCTGTGCGCGATCAGGCCGCTCGCGTTGAACGCCTGCAAGACCCCGAGCGCGAACACGAGGCCGACCGCGGCGCCGATCAGCGTCAGCACCACGTTTTCGATCAGAAACTGTCCTACGAGCGTGCGCGAGGACGCACCGAACGCCCGGCGCACGCCGATCTCCGACGCCCGGTCGAGGATGCGGCTCAGATTGATGTTGATCAGATTGATCGTCGGCAACAGCATGAAGCCCAGCATCAGCACAAGCAGCACCGCCCACAGCCGCCCCCCGGGATTGACCTCCGTCCCCTCGCCGGGCAGAAAGAGGCGGGCCGTCCCCTCGAACAGCGTGTCGGCGCCGGCGTAGAGATGCTGGAACGCCTTGGGATCGGGGAGATGCTTTTCCGCCTCGCGCAGGCGGGACTGGAACTCCGCCTTGATCTGCGGCAGGTCGGCGTGGTCGCGGGCGAGGATCAGGGCATAGAAACCGCCCAGCCACTCCTCCTTGTAGGCGCTGGTCTTCGCGGTGGTGACCGGCACCCAGAGATCGGCCGAGGAGGCATAGCGGAGCACCGGCACGTCGCGCACCACGCCCACCACCCGAAAGCGCTGGCCGTCCGCCTCGATCGTCTTTCCCAAGGCTGGCCGGCCGCCGAAGAAGCGCTCGCGCGTCGTCTCGTTGATCACGGCGACAAAGCGGCCGTTCGCGTCGTCGTCGACGGTGAAAGGCTCCCCTTCCAAGAAATCGAAATCGAGCATCCGCCAGAATTCGCCGTCCGCGCGGCGCATCGCGGACTCAATCTTGCGGCCGTCCAAATAGGAGACGGCCGTCTGGGCCCCGGTGACGAACGCGATCCGCTCGACGCCCGGGAGCTTCGCCAGCGGCCGCACGGTGCGATCGAGAAAAGCGTAGCCGGGTTGAGAGCTCTCCGAGTCGTCCGGCCCCTTCATGGTCAACCGGTAGACGCCCAGCATGCGGTCCGCGTGGACCTCCGGCGTCCGCGCCGCGAACACGTAGTCGAGCAGGGCCGTCGCCACCAGCAGCACCATCAGTGTGATGCCGATGCCGAACAGGCTGATGAACGTAAAGAATTTCCGCCGGCTCAGCACCTTGAGCGCGATCTTCAAATAGTTTTTGATCATCGCGGTATCCTCCGGTGTCCTCACTGGACCTGCCGGCCGTCGAACAGACGGACGACGCGGTGGGTCTTGTCGGCCATGCGCGGATCGTGGGTGACCATCACGATCGTGGTCCCCTCCTTCTGGTTCAGGTCCTCGAGGATGCCCATGATCTCATCCCCCATCTGGCTGTCGAGGTTCCCCGTGGGCTCGTCCGCGAGCAGGATGTTGGGCCGGCCGACGATGGCGCGGGCGATCGCCACCCGCTGCTGCTGGCCGCCCGAGAGCTGGGTGGGAAAGTGATGCGTCCGCGAGCCCAGGCCCACGCGGTCGAGCGCCGCGAGAGCCGCCTTGCGACGCTCCTTGTTCGACATCCGGCGGTAGAGCAGCGGGATCTCCACGTTGTCCACCACCGAGAGGTCGGGCACCAGATGGAACTGCTGGAAGATGAAGCCGATCCGCTCGTTGCGCACGCGCGAGAGGGCGCGGTCGCCGTAGCGGTCGATCGCCTTGCCGTCGAGCGCCACGCTCCCCGCGCTCGGCTCGTCGAGCAGCCCCATGAGATTGAGCAGCGTGCTCTTGCCGCACCCCGAGGGGCCCATCACCGAGATGAATTCCCCCTTCCCGATCTCCAGATTGATGTTGTCGAGCGCCGTCGTCTCGACCCGCTCCGTGCGATACAGCTTGCTGACCTGCTGCAGATGAATCATGTTGCGGTGCCTCCTATTTCAAGTCCACCTTTTCCAGATGTGTGTAATCCTTCATGTCCGACACGATCACCACCTCCCCCGGCGCCAGACCGTCGAGGACCTCGTAATATTCGTCGCCGGTCACCCCCAGGCGCACCCGCCGGCGCACGGCGTGATCCCCCTGGACGACGAACACCTCCTCCGTCTGTCCCCCCTGCGCGAACGGCCCCTTGGGGACGCGCAGCGAATTCGCCCGCGCGTCCGTGACCACCAGCACGTCCACCCGCAGGGCGTTGCGCAATTTGGGATTGCGGGCGTCGGCGAGGTCCACCTTGAATTTGACCGCGCCGTTTTCGATGGTGGGATCGATCGAGGCGAGGCGGCCGTCGAGCGTCTGCTCGTCGAGCTTCACCCGCACCGGCTGGCCGGGGTGGAGGCTCGACGAGTGGACGTCCGACACCGTCCCTTCCACACGGAACGAATCGAGGTCCGCGATGCGGGCGATCACGTCGCCGCGCCGGACCGTGATTCCTTCCTGCGACACGACCCAGGTGAGGACGCCCGGGCGGTCCGAGCGGGTGGTGGCGAGGTCGAGCAGGCGCTGGGCGTCGTCGCGCTCTTTGCGCAGGGTGGCGAGGTCGAGCTCGACCCCCTGGAGCTGGGCGGCGGTCGAGCGGCGGGCCTCCTCGACCGATCCCTGGAGCTGCGCGAGCTGGATCCGCGCCTTCTTCGCCTCCACCTCGGCGGCCTTGAACGTGGTCTCCGAGACCAGCCCCTCCGCGCGCAGCTTCTGGTTCTGCTCGGCGCGGTAGCCGCTCGCCTCGGCGTCGAGCCGCTGCGACTCGATCTGGCCGCGCAGGTCGTTGAGGCTCTTCTCCAGAGTGATCCGGAGCTGCTGCTGCTCGTTGGCCTTCTTGGCGAGCTGGTCCTCGATCTTGCCGAGGTCGAGCCGGGCGGCGGAGGTGTCGAGCGCGAGGATCGGGTCCCCCGCCTTCAGCAGGTCGCCTGGCCGCTTGAGCACCTTCTCCACCCGCGCCTCGACCGGGCTGGAGATCACCCCTTCAAAGGCCGGCACCACCGTCCCCGAGGCCTCGACGATCCCCTCGACCGGCCCCCGGTCCACCGTCCCCGTCCGGATCCGCTCCCGCGCCACCGAAGGCCGCAGCCACCCCGGCAGCAGGATCAACACCGCCACACAAAGCCCCAGCGCACCCAACCCCACGGCCGCCCGGCGTCCCAGGCGGCCATATCGATCTCTGGCATCCAGCTCACGGTCCATGTTCGATTCCCTCTCGGTACGAGGGACGGAGGGGCAAGGGGTGTGCCAGAGGGTAAGTTGTTGATCTGGTTGGGATTGAGGCTAAACGGAGAGGGGTGGGACCGTCCGGGGGTGGACGGGAGTGTCCGGAAGCGGACGGTCCGTGAACGAATGAAAACGGCGTCCGCCAAGATCGAAACGAGGCGTGCCAAGGTTGGCACGCCCCGACCCTGGCGCGAAGCGTTTTGGCTTACGCCCGTTCCGGAATCATCCACATCCCGCCCTTGGACCGCAGCGAGGTCCCGACCTTGGGATCCACGAAGAAGCCGGGGGCACGGCGAGGACGGTACTTCTGGGCCACCATGGCGAGGATGAGCTGCATCTCCATCATCGCGAGGTGGATGCCGATGCACATCCGTGGGCCGGTGCCGAAGGGGAGATAGGAGTGGCGCGGCCGGGCGGCCACGGCGGCGGGCTCGAAACGCTCCGGATGAAACGCCTCGGGCACCTCCCAGATCTCCGGGTGGCGGTGGGTGGCGTACGGACAGATCAGGATCTGGGCGCCGGCCGGGATCGTATAGCCGCCGACCTCGTCCGCGCCGCGGGCCGTGCGGTTGATGAACCAGAAGGGGGGATAGAGCCGCATCGACTCCTGGGCCACCTGCGAGGTGTAGGTGAGCTGAGTGAGATCCTCGAAGGTCGGCGTGCGGCCGCCGAGCACTGTGGCGAGCTCCTCGCGGAAGGTCTCGTCCACGGCCGGGTGCTCGTCGAGCAGGTGCCAGGTCCAGGTGAGGGCGTCGGCCGTGGCCTCGTAGCCGCCGAACATGGTGACCATCACCTCGTCGCGGATCTCCCGGTCGGTCATCCCCTCTCCCGTCTCGGGGTCGCGGGCCGCCAGCAGCATGCCGAGCAGATCGTTCACGTCCTGGCCGCTCTTCCGGCGCTCGGCGATGATGCGGTAGACCATCTCCTCCAGCGTGGCGACCGCCTCCCTTGTGGCCTTCTGGTGCGGCAGGGGGAACCGCTCGGGCAGGAAGTAGGTGGCCATGCGGATCGTGATCTGCTCCAGAGCCGTGCTGAAGCAGTGGGCCATGATCTCGAGCTCGCGGGCGTCGACGCTCAGGCTGAACATGGTCTTGACGATGATGCCCAGGGTCATGGACATCATCTCCTGGCTGATGTCGAACGGCTGTCCGGCCTCGCTCGTGGCCCTCCAGCCGGCCAGCCGCCGCTCCACCACGTCGACGATGACCGGCACCAGGGAGGCGACGCGGCGATGGGCGAACGCCGGCTGCATGAGGCGCCGCTGGCGCCGCCAGCTATCCCCCTCGTTCACCACCAGCCCGTTGCCGAAGAGGAAGCGGGTGCGCTCGAAGACGTCCCCCTTCCAATAATTTTCCTGGTTCTCCACCAGCACGTGATGGATGTGGTCGGGAAGCGTCACCAGATAGATCGTTCCGAACCCGAGGTCGAGGCAGACCAGGTCGTCGTGCTCGATCATCATCCGGGTACAGAACCGCACGGGATTGGCCAGCAGGCTGGGGAGGGCCCCGACCAGCGGATACTCGTGAGGGTGGGGCGGCAGTCCGCCGGCATGCGTGTGCAGGGACAGCTCTTCGGTCTTCATGTCGTTCCCCTCCTGCGGGGCACTCCGCCATGTAGGAAAGTCGGCGAGGGCCCCTTGGTCCTTGGTACCTCAACTTCTGGATAGGACATTTCGCAATAGGCGTGCCACCTTCGCGAGACCGGCGAAGTAAGGCCTGGAACCGGCTTTCCGTAAGCAAACGCTGGCAAATGGCTACAAAATTCGTATTTCTGACACTCCTAAAAAAAGTGTCAGAACGCGCTGACACGGTGTGTCACAATGGCGGCAGGAGGACCGAGAATGCGCTGCCATAGAGCCCTGCCGTTCCTGTTGCTCAGCCTCTCCGTCCCGCTCAAGGCGCAGCCGGACGGCGGGAAGATCACCAACGGCGTGATCGACTACCTCCATCCCACGGTAGGGTTGTTCCTCCTCCCCGACGGCGAGTGCACCGCGACGCTGATCGGCTGCCGGACGGTGCTCACGGCGGCCCACTGCATCTGCGGGGACCACCTGGGAGGCGTCGAGTGCGCGGCGCGGCCGGACCTCGTGCGCCCCGCCGGCAAGTCCGTCTTCTTCCAGCACGCCGGGAGCTTCGCGCTGTCGGGCCTCGCCGTGAGCCCCGCCTACGACCGCGACTCGGGAGCCTCGGACCTGGCGATCCTCCATCTGGCGGCCCCGGTGACAAATATTGCTCCCAGCCCGCTCAACCGGACCACCCCTCCTCCCCTGGACCTCACGGGTGAGATCGTGGGCTTCGGCAGCGCCCGGACGTATTCGGGCGACGACGGCGTCAAGCGCCGAGGCTTGGTGAAGACGGCGCCCTGCGATCCCCCCGCGCCCGGGTTCGTCTGCTGGAATTTCCGGGCGCCGCTGGGCCCGCCGGGCTCGAATTCGGACACCTGCTTCGGCGACTCGGGCGGGCCGCTCTTCCTGCCGATCGGGGGGAGGACGGTGCTGGCCGGCGTGACCTCCAGCGGCACCAACCCGTCGTGCGCGCCGGTGGACAACTTCTTCGACGCCGACGTGCTCACCGACCTCGCCTGGATCGAGGAGCAAGGCGGGGCCGACCTCGACTCGACCTCCTGCGGCGTGGGGCCCCAGATCGGCGGTCCGGGCACCAGGGTCCTGGGCACCATCCTCTCCCTGACCCGCCGCCAGGCCGTGAAATACAGCTCCGTCGAGGTTCCGGCGGGCACCGCCGAGCTCCGCGTCTCCCTGCTGACGGCCGACGGCTTCCACAACGGCAACGCCCTCTACCTCCGGCATGGAGCCCTGGCCTCTCCCAAGGCGTTCGACTGCAAGGCCGATATGATCCGGGGGCAGCAGTACTGCCGGGTCGTGAACCCCGCTCCCGGCATCTGGAGCATCCTGGTGATTCACCTGGCGAATTCCGGCAGCTCGGTGCAGGTGACGTCGACGTTGATCGGGCGGTAGGATGTGGTACCCTGTAGAAGGGTTACGACATGGGAGAGGGGAATATACGATGCCTAAACATGCGACAGCCAGGATCGAGGATGCGGAGCTCAGGATGAAAGAGCCTCCGTCGGCCGAGGAGATGGAGCACCGTAAAAAGATGGCGGAAATGCTTCTCTCCCGGATGAATCGCCCCATGTCGGATGAGGAGAAGGAATTCTGGTTAGAGCTCCAGGCGGATCTGGAGAGGAATCGACCGTAGCTCCTCTGAGAAATGTCCTCTCCACCTCTCCTCCTCGACAGCAACATTCTCTCTAAGGTCGTGCATCTCTCCGTGGAAGAGCACAGGCCAATTGCTGCAGCCATTCAACGGCTCCTCAAGGATAATCGCTTTGAAGTTGGCCGAGGGCGTCCACCTTGAATCTGGGAGTGGCTCTCCCAATTTTCAAGGTAACCCACCCCGAATCTCCCGCTCACCCTCCCGTTCAGCGAGCTCTCTGTAGGCCGCACCTCTGGCGAGCCGCGGCCCAGGGCAGGCATAGAAATTGCAAAAGATCTCAACTAGGAAGGGCTGGGGGAGACATCGGGAATTTGGCAGCTCCAAGGAGTGCTTCAAGATGATTCAACAGCGAGCCAGCTTTCTCGTCCCGAAAACCGCTTTCTTGATCTTGGCCCTCTATTGTATGGCGTGCGGACCGGCTCCATCCGCGAACGACGCTCGTCCGTTAGGCCAGACAGCCTCTCAGAGCCGGCCTTCCGTTACTACAGGGTGCCCTCCGGAAATTCTTTCCCCGGCGAAAGCTTTCGCCACTCAAAACCCGAATGATCCCGAGGCTCAGGCTCGGCTGGGAGAGGCCTACAAGAGTTGCTTTGCCCGAACCCAAGACCGCGAGGATTCCCGTAGGGCAGCGGACGCCTACACACAAGCCGCCCTGCTGTCTTTACAAACGGAGAATCTCCGATATACCCGGGAGCTCTCCGAGCTCCTGGTTCAAACGCAAGACAAAGCCCGCCTCCAGGAGGACTTTGGAAAGATTCTGAACAAGACGTCCTCTACCACCCCGGACCGCCAGTACATCGCGATGCTGGACTATGCCGATGGGCTCGCGAGCCTTGGCGATGACAAGGCCTGGAGCTATTTCGACCGGGCCCTCGAGCTGCGTCCCAAGGGCGATATCGAAGCGGTCAACCGCTACGCGCGGCAACTGATCGACCATGGGGAGTCTCGCAAGGCGGTGGCCATTCTCCAGGACCGGTTGACGCCTGAGCAGCGGATCCGCTTCCGGCTCCCCGCTTATCTCCTGCGGGAAGCCCAGCAGAAAGCCGGACTTGATACCTCCTCCGCGGACGCGGAGATCGCGCGTATCGAAAGCCGTCGCGGCAGGACGCGCTCTCGACCATAAATCCTCTCTTCGCTTCTTCGCTCGAAACTCCGTCTGTCCACGTCAAGGACAGCGCTGATGATAACTCGGTGGCGAGTGTGGCAGGGCTTTAAGGAAAGGAGGTCGACCCCAGAAGTGCAAGTCCCCGCTGACATCAGTGGGAAGCCCTCAACCAAGATTGAGCAAGGAGAATGTCATGTCATCGCTAACCGTAAAACGGTTCCTTCATTGGATGATCCTGCCCGGGCTTTGCTTGGGTCTGGCATTTTCTGCGTATGCCCAGGACGCCTTGACCGCGGACCCCACGAAGTCGCAATCCCAGCCGACATATAGAAGCCTTCTGGCCTCGACCTATCTCGGGCACGCCTCGGAGATGCCGGAGCCCAACGAGCCGGTCGAGGTTCTCCTTGCCTACCTGGAGCAGAATCGTAGTAGCCATGAAGCCCAGGTAGACGTCACAACCGTCAACAACGCGGTAACCCGCTGGAAGCAGCTCGTCCAGAAGTACCCCGACAGCCGATACGCGCTTTTTGGTTTGGGACGGGCCTACCGCAAACGGGCGGGCCGTGTGGGGAGCACGAAGGATCTCCACCGCACCGCGGACGCCTTTATCCAGGCGAATGCTCTTGCGCTCTCCCGCGGGCGCATCCTCTATACTCGCGAGATCGGCGAGATCGCCGCTCAGCTTCATGACCCAGACATGCTCGACGATGCCTTCGCGCCGACTCTGGCGGTGGGGCACGGTCTGAAAAGCAAGGAATTCCTTCTCGCACTGACGGACTATGCGGACGCGCTCGCCCAGATGTCTGACAACCGGGCGTGGGATCGCTTCGAGCAGGCGCTCAAACTGTTTCCCGAGACCCGGATCGAAGTCGTTAACCGATATGGGGCAAGACTCCTCGAGAAGGGCCGGGCGCAGGAGGCGCTGGACATGATCGAGTCGCGCCTGAGCCGCAATGAGAGAGTTCGCTATGGAAAACCAGCGTTCCTCCGTAAACAGGCTCTGCAGGCCCTTGGAAGGGACACTGCCTCGGCGGACGACGAAATTCAGGAGATCCGCCAGAGGCGCCGGTCCGGTAAGCTGGCCGACAAGGCGGGCGAGCTCGCCGCCGTGTGGGAAAAGTTCGTTCACAGCAACTCGACCGACGACTGCCGGAGCACCACGTATGCCCAGAACCTCCAATGCGATAGCACTGGGAGCTGCTACTATCCCTATGAAGTCAACTTGGCGGAGATCCTTTGGAACGAAGCCCGCAGCGAGCCGCTGGGCGCCAAGGACATGGTCGGCTGGACCGTGCGCGATCGCGCCTTCGAGCGGGTGAGTTGCGACGCCTACCCGGGCGGAACGACCTCGAGCTGCCGCAGCACGGTGCCGTGTGGAGATCCGAGCAACTGCGCCGTCAGCCAGTATTATTGTTGTGTGGAGCACGGCGGCACGACGGCCGTCGGATCCTCTTCTCTTCAGTTCAACGACGCTCACGTCACCATCGCCAACCTCGAGAGCTCCGGTCTGCTCGACGAGGCTTTTTACATCATCATCGGAGCGATTCCCGAGCCTTCGAACAACTACATCCCACCAGGCCTCTCCGGGTGCACCACCGGCTGCGGAGGCTTCTGCAGCACGGGGACGAACTACACCTCTCCCTCTCCACAGGGGCCGATGGAGTATCGCGCATCCAATTACTGCGCAGCAGCGCAGTCCTGCAAGTGGTACGCGAAGAACGTCTGTGGCAACAACCCCGTTCCGGCGAGTTGCTCGACAGGAGGGAACACCGGAGACAATCACTTCTGGAACCGCTTGAACTGACGGCTCTCGGCACCAAGCCCACAAGGCAGGGCTGCCGTGACCGGAAGATTGGTCACGGCAGCCCTCGCCGTCTCCGTTGGCTCCACGATCCCGCGGTGCTATCCTCCTCACGCTGACACCAGACAGCCTGCGCGCCCTGCCGGCGGGAGCCATCCCCGCCCGGGCTTTCCGGAGGTATGCCGATGCGTTCGAGACGGGCTTTGTGGTCCCTGCTTCTTCCAGTCCTGGCGGGCGCTTTGGCGCTTTGGCCCCCGGCGCCGGCGGCACGGGCCTCTCAGGAGAAATCGGCGCCTCTGGTGCTGCCGGAAGACTGCTCGGCCCCCCTGCCGCTGCCCAGCGACTTTCCGTTCGAGAAGTCGCGGTACGAGATCATCCTCGGACGGTTCCTCAAGGCGGGGTGTTACCTCAAGCTGAATTGGCATCACGACAAGCAGGTCCGCCCCACCGGTCCCACGGTGGCGGCGCTCGGCGGGAGCGACCCCCATCTCCCCAAGTGGGTCACCACCACCCTCGGCACCCACAGCACGGTCGTCGTCTACTACTCGCCGGACGTCTACCGGTGGATGTGCGAGCAGGACGCGGCGCACGAGCGCCGGTTCGGCGCCGAGTGCCGCCGGACCTGCCCGACCTGCCGGCTCGACGGTAGAGAGCCCATCAAGCCCATCGCCGACGGCTCCATGATCCTCAAGCTGATGTACGGCAACACCACGGCGCAACGCCTCGAGAATCCGCAGATCCCCTCGGGGGATTCGAACATGATGGCCCTGATGGTGCGCGACAGCCGCGGCGGCAAGGATGGCTGGTACTGGGGCTCCTGGGACCCCCAGGCCACCGAGGCCTCGCAGCTCGACTGGCCGCCGCCCGCCAACCTCCCCTATCCCTGGATGGGCTTCGGCTATTACTGCGTCAACTGCCACGCCTCGGCGAAGAACGAATTCACCTTCTCCAGCCTCAACAACGTGCTCGGCGATCCCGACACCTTCCTCAAGTTCTATTTCCAGGACCAGCCGCCCATCGCCGGCGAGGCGCCTCAGCCGGCGGCGGAGACGCTCTCCGCTCACGAGCGGTTCGAGCCGCTCCAGGACCTCGCGTCGAAGACCGACAACGCCGGCCCCACCTGGAACAAGGTGCCGTGGCCGAACCCGGCGGTGAGCCGGCTGACCCAGCCGCTCCCCGAGTACTCCTCCGATTTCGTGAAGACGTTCGGCGCCCACATCATCAAGCCGCTTGGGCCCAAGGAGATCACCGGCCTCTATATGCCGCCCGAGGTTTACGATCACGTTTTCTCGGGACCGGACGGGCCGCCCCTCTTCCTCACCTCGGACCAGTGCGTGGGGTGCCACGCCGCGGGCTCCACCGGCCTGCACTACGACATGACGGTGCAGCAGGCTGCGCAGCCCGCCTACACCCAGCTCATCAACATCGCCCCTTACGGCGAGTGGCGGGGCTCGCCGATGGGCCTCGCGGGGCGCGATCCCATTTTCTTCTCGCAGCTCGAGACGGAGCAGACCGCCCACCCCGCGCTCGCCAAGCTGGCGCCGGACCTCTGCCTCCATTGCCACGGCGTGATGGGCCAGCGGCAATTCTGCCTCGATCAATTCAAGGGCGATCCGAAGAAGGGGAACGCCGTCTGCAACAACACCGATCTTCTGGGATTGAATCAGGATTCCCAGCCCATCGTGCCGCGGCAGCTCTTCTCGCGCGAGGCCCTGAAGGCGATCCCCTATCAGGCCACCACGGAGCAGCAGAAGAAGGACGCGCGGTTCGGCGCCCTTGGCCGCGACGGCGTCTCCTGCACCACCTGCCACCATATCGATATTGATGACAAGGCGCCGATCGGCAACACCTTCACCGGCGACTTCAAGGTGGGCGCGGCGGACGCGATCCATGGTCCCTTCGACAATCCGCAACAGGTGCCGATGGATCACACGATGGGGGCCAAGCCGGTCGAGTATCCGCTGATCCTCTCGTCCAAGGTCTGCGGGAGCTGCCACAGCGTGGTGCTGCCGGTGTTCGACGGCGACAAGCCCTGGGTGCGGCCGGGGACGAAGAAGCCCGAGGTGATCATCGAGCAGGCGACCTACCCCGAGTGGGTGTTCAGCGATTTCCGCGACGGCGGCCCCACCCCCCGCTCGTGCCAGAGCTGCCACATGGCCAGCAGCTATCCCGGCCTGCCGGCGCCCCTGAGCACCAAGATCGCCTCGATCCAGGAGGCGGGCAACATGCCGCAGACGGAGAACCGGCAGCCGCAGTCGGCGATCGACCTCAACCCTCGCTCCCCCTACGGCCGGCACACGCTGGTGGGGCTCAACGTCTTCTTCAATCAATTCGCCCAGCAGTTCCCGGACGTGCTCGGCATCCGCGTCCAGGACCCGATGCTGGGCGGCAAGGGGGTGGCGCCGCTCACCACCACCTTCGATTCCATGATCCAGCAGGCGGACAGCGGCACGGCCACGGCCTCCGTTACCGGCGTACAACAGACCCGGGACCGGCTGGTGGCGAAGGTGAAGGTGGAGAATCTGGCCGGGCACAAATTCCCGTCCGGCGTGGGATTCCGCCGCGCCTTCCTCACCTTCGAGGTCTTGGACGCGGCCGGCAACGACCTCTGGGTCTCGGGCCGGGCGACCCCCACCGGCGTGCTGGTGGGGGCGGACGGCAGGCCGATCTCCGGGGAATTCATGTGGCACGGCGAGTGCCGGCCGAAGACGGCGGCGGAGCAGTCGTTCCAGCCACACTACGAGACCATCACCCGCCAGGACCAGGCGCAGATCTATCAGGAGCTGATCCGCGATCCCAAAGGCCGGCTCACCACGAGCTTCCTCTCGCTGGCTGACGTGGTGAAGGACAACCGCCTGCTCCCCCGCGGCTGGAATCCCTCCGTGAAGCTGGCCCGGAGCGAGGGTCTGGGGAGCGCCAAGCTCTCCGTCGAGGCGCTGACCCGGCGGGTGCTCCCCGACCTGCCGGACGGCCACGGCGGCGAGGTGCACGATCCGTGGTACGAGCCGAAGTCGAAGGGGGGCCTGGGCGGCGGCGGCGATGAGCTCACGTATGCCGTCCCCCTAGCCGATCTCAAGGGGACCCCGGCGAGCGTGCGGGTGACGCTCTACTATCAGTCGATCCCGCCGTCCTATCTCCAGGACCGCTTCTGCACCACGCCGGCCCAACCGGACACCTCACGCCTGTTCTTCCTGGCGGGGCACACCAACCTGGAGGGGACCAGGGCGGAGGGGTGGAAGCTGCAGGTGGTGTCGAGCGGGGTGGTGGCGGTGGGAGGCTCAGCGGAGCCCGCGCGGTAGAGCTGTAGGGGCGGCCCTGCGTGGCCGCCCTGGGTGGGGGAAAATCCCGGCGGGACACCCCCCGCCCAGGGCGGCCACATAGGGCCGCCCCTACAGATATACTCCCTCGCCTCATGAAACGCCTCCGGCCTATCCTCCTGTCGATCCTTCTTCTCCTGATCCCCCTCGGCGTCCGCGGCGAGGTCGTCAAGGGTTCGCTCGGCACGTCGCTCGACCGCTATCTGGCCGAGCTCACCCGCCTCGGCTATTCGGGCTCGGTCCTGGTGGCGCAGCATGGCGAGGTGGTCCTCAACAAGGGGTACGGCCTGGCCGACCGCGCCCATGGTATCCCGTTCACCTCCGACACCGTGTTCGACATCGCCTCGATCAGCAAGCAATTCACGGCGGCGGCGGTGCTCCGGCTGGAGATGCAGGGCAAGCTCAAGGTGGAGGACCGGCTCAAGCGCTTCTTCCCCGAGGCACCTCCTGATAAAGCAGCGATCACCCTGCACCAACTGCTGACCCACACCGCCGGCCTCCCCGAGGTCCTCGGCCCGGAGGATGAGGTGCTGGACCGGAAGGCCTTTCTGAAGCGGGCCTTCGCCACCAGGCTGGTCCAGCCGCCGGGAAAGAAGTTCCTCTACTCCAACGCCGGCTACAGCCTGCTGGCGGCGGTGGTGGAGGTGGCGTCGGGCCGGCCGTTCGGCGAATTCCTGCGCGACCAGGTGTTCCTGCCGGCCGGCATGCGCCATACCGGTTTCCTTCCGGACGCCCAGGACCGACAGCGCCTCGCGCACGGCTATAACGGGGACAGCGACTGGGGGATCTCGCTCGACCACCCCCACGCGCCCGACGGCCCGTGGTGGGGCCTGCGGGGGAACGGCGGCGTCCTCACCACCACCGGCGACCTCTACCTCTGGTTCGTGGCCCTGCAGGGCAATGCGGTGCTTTCCGCGGCCGAGCGCGAGAAATATGAGCGGCCGAACGTCCGCGAGACCGGCGCCGAGTATCCGCAGTATGCCTACGGCTGGTCCTTCTCCAAGAGCCCGGCCGGGCACCGGAAGCTGGCGCACGTGGGGGGCAACGGCGCGTTCCAGTCCGACTTCCGCCGCTACCCCGAGGACGGCGCGATGATCGCCATCACCTCGAACACGGACGACTATTCGGCGATCGCGATCGCCAACCACCTCGAGGGCTGGGTCTTCGGCCAGCCCGTCGCGCAGCCGCTGGCGCTCGCGCCGGTCAAGGAGGAGGAGCTCCGCCGCTGCGCCGGCACCTACGAGCTGGCGCCGGGGGGCGAGAGCCTCACGGTCACCGCCGAGCGGGACCGCCTGGTCGTCAGACCGGAAGGGCCCGCGGGGCTCGTCCTGCTCTCGGGCAAGCCGGGGGAGAAGCGCCAGAAGCGTTTCGAGGCCCGCGAGGAACGGGTCGTCGAGGCGATGACCGCGGCGCGGCGCGGCGATCTCAAGCCCCTCGCCGGGATCTGCGTCGACGCCGATGAGGCGGCGAAGCACTGGCGGGCCGTGATGACCGCGACCGAGGCCAAGCTCGGGCCCTGGCAGGGGGTCACGATGCTGGGCACGCGCAGCATCGGCGGCCAGATCGTGACCCACGCGCGCCTCAACTTCAAGAAGGGGACGCGCGTGCTCGACGTGGCCTGGGCGGGCTCGCTCGCCGACCACGTCACGGTCGGCGAGCGCCTGCTGCCGTCCTTCTTCCTCCCCGAGGGGCCGTCCCGCTTCGTCACCTACGACGTCGGCACGGACACGGTCGAGCACCTGACCTGCGAGGGCGCGGGCGGCGCCGCCCCGTCCCTGCGCTTCGAGGGCCCCAGCGGCACGGTCATGGTGAAGCGGCGGTAGAACCCTACGCCGACTTCGACTGGTGGACGGCGAACATGCCGCCCTGGGGGTCGAGGAAGGTGGCGATCAGGTCCCCTCCCGGGACCTCCATCGGTCCGTTCAGCACCTGTCCCCCCTGCTGGCGCGCGGCCGCGATGGCGGCGTTGACGTCCGCCACCCGGGCGTAATAGAGCCAGGCCGGCGGCCCCGGCATCTCGGCCGGCTTCTTGAAGATGCCGCCCAAGGTCTTCCCGTTGCGCCCGTACATCTGGTAGAGGCCCATCTCGCCCATGTCGAAGTCCGAGATCTTCTGCCAGCCGAAGAGGTCGGAGTAGAAAGCGAGCGCGGCGTCCGGATCGGTGGTGGCGAGCTCGTGCCAGGAGAACTCCCCCACCGGGGGCATCCCCTCCGGCTCCGGCTGCCGCTGCTCGGGGGTGAACGCGGCGATCGCCGCCCCCTGCGGATCGGCCAGGACCGAGAAGCGGCCCACCGTGGGGATGTCCCGGGGCGGCACCATCACCGTCCCCCCCAGCTCCCGAGCCCGGGCTACGGCGGCGTCGACGTCCGGCACGTCGACGTAGGCGATCCAGTGGGGGCGCGCGCCGCCGCCGGCGGCCTCGTCCGGCAGCTTCATGGTGCCCCCCATCGGTTTCCCGTTGGCGGTCCACATGGTGTAGGACCCTCCCGGGTTCTCCCAGACCTCGGTCCCCCACCCCGCCACGGCGGTGTAGAAGGCCTTGGCGGCCTCCGGATCGGTGGTCATCAGGTCGTACCAGACGAAACGGCCGCGGGCGCTTTCTCCAGACATTTTTTCCTCCTTGGGGATTACAGATGTGACCAGAAGCCCATCATATACCGGCGGCAATGGGGCGGCAAGACTTTTCTTTGAAATCTCTGTGCCGGCGGTGTGAGGGATTTACCGGCGCCGCTCGTTTCAAGAGAGCCGGGCAGCTTCCCGACAGGCGGGGCGCCCCGAGATCAAGCATTCATCCAGGAGCAACAACGACATGTATACGGCCAGGATCAAGACCCAAGGTGACAGCATGGCGCGCAGCATGACCGACGTCCGCAACTTCAAGGTCTTCGCGGACGAGCCGCCGGAGCTCGGAGGGCTCGACGGCGCGCCCAGCCCGCTCGAGTACATCCTCGTGGCGCACGGCACCTGCCTCAACTACATGACCTTCTTCATCGCCAAGGAGCTGGGCATTCAGGTGAGCTCCACCGAGATCGAGGTCGAGGCCTCGCTCGATCCGGCCAAGTTCGCCGGCACCGACAGCTCCGTGCGCGCCGGCTACCAGACCATCAAGGTCAACATCAAGGTCGACGCGGATGCCACCCCGGACCAGCTCGCGAGGCTGCGCGAGGAGGTCGAGGCGCGCTGCCCGGTCAGCGACAACATCACTCACGCGACGCCGGTGAGCATCGCCCTCGCGGCGGCCTGATTTGCCAGGGGCGGAGAAAAGTGCAATCGGGCGGTCCCCGGCGTCCCAGATCTTCCGGCGGCGCGATCTCCGGATCTCGTGTCCTCGGACCCTGATCCAGGGATGACGGCACGCCCACGGAGAACCCAGGCTCTCGATCGACCGAAAGGTTTTCCGCCGATGCATGCCGGGGGCTGGAGAGGCACGGGCGTTGCCCTCTCCAGCCCGCCATGGCGGAGCTGCCGAAACCTTTTCGTCCGATGCTCGCCTCGGAGGTGAAGCGGCCGTTCCACAAGCCGGGGTGGGTGTACGAGGAGAAGTACGACGGCTACCGCGCGGTCGTCTACAAGGACGGCAAGAAGGTGCGGATCGTGTCGCGGAACCTGAAGGATCTGACGGCCCAATTCGCGGAGGTCGCCGCGGCGGTGGCCCGGCTGAGGTCACCCACCCTGGTCCTCGACGGCGAGCTCGCGGTGTTCGACGAGCGCCTGGTCTCTCATCTCGGCTACCTGCGGGCGAGCCGCGCCAACGAGGGGAAGCTCCTCACGCCGCCGCTCCTGGTCGCCTTCGACTGCCTCTACGCGCGCGGCAAGGAGCTCTTCCGGGAGCCGCTCCAGCGCCGCCGCGCGATCCTGGAGAAGGAGCTCAGACAAGCCGAGGGCCCTCTCCTCGTCGCCCGCCGGCTTGGGCCCGACGGCCTGCAGGCCTGGGAGGAGGTGAAGGCCCACGGCTGGGAGGGGCTCGTCGCGAAGGACGCCGCTTCCCCCTACGAGCCGGACACGCGAACGCGGAACTGGATCAAGGTGAAATACAAGGTCCGGGTGGGCTGGCCGGGCGAGGGGATCGAGTACACCAGAGGATAACCAACCTCCCAGGTGCAAATGTAGGAATCACAATGATGGCTAAAAATAGTTAACTTTCAACCAGCGGTTCTGCGATCCTACTAGCAATCGGCGGAAAAATTTTTTACTCTCTGTCCCGCTTGGTCCCATGTCTCGCACCTTGATACCGACGTTCTGGTAAGAGCAGGGCAGAACAAGGGAGCGGCTCCCAGCCGGTTCCCAAATCTAATGACGTTTTTTGTTGGGGGGAGAAATCATGTCGAAAAGTGTCGTTATTGTAGGTGGAGGTACGGCTGGCTGGATGACCGCGGCTTATCTGAAGAAGGCCGCGCCGAGCGTCAACGTCACCCTGATCGAGTCGGCGAACATCCGGTCGGTCGGCGTCGGAGAGGCCACTTTCAGCACCATCAAGCTCTTCTTCGACTTCCTCGGTCTCGAAGAGCAGGACTGGATGCCGAGCTGCAACGCCACTTACAAGCTGGCGATCAAGTTCGCCGGCTGGCGCCCCGACGGGGCCCACTTCTACCACCCGTTCCAGCGCTATGAGATGGTCGACGGCTACAACATGGGCGAGTGGTGGCTCAAGCTCAAGCAGCACGAGGTGCCGTTCGATCAGGCCTGCTTCAGCATCCCGGCGATGTGCGAGAACAAGCTGTCGCCCCGCTTCCAGGACGGCCGCGTCTTCGACGACAAGGTCCAGGACCTCTTCGTCGCCGGCGGCCGGCGCCCCAAGAACAGCTTCCTCGCCGAGCACAAGGTCCAATACCCCTACGCCTATCAGTTCGACGCCAGCCTGCTCGCCGAGTACCTCAAGGGGTACGCTACCCGGCGCGGCGTGCGCCAGATCGTCGACGAGGTGGACGAGGTCAAGCTGGCGGAGGACGGCAGCATCGACCACCTGGTCACCCACGGGCACGGCACGCTGCGCGGCGACCTCTTCGTCGACTGCACCGGCTTCCGCGGCCTGCTGATCAATCAGGCGCTCAACGAGCCGTTCGTCTCCTTCCGCGACTCGCTGCTGTGCGACCGCGCGATCGCCCTCCAGATCCCCAAGGACGTCGAAACCCACGGCATCGAGCCCTACACCACGGCCACGGCGCTGAGCGCCGGCTGGGTGTGGAACATCCCGCTCTACGGCCGCATCGGCACGGGCTACGTCTATTGCAGCCAGTTCCTCTCCGAGGAAGAGGCCGAGCGCGAATTCCGGGCGTACCTGGGCCCCGACGCCCACGGCCTGCGCGCCAACCACATCAAGATCCGCACCGGCCGCTGCCGCAACTCGTGGGTGAAGAACTGCGTCGCCATCGGCCTGTCGAGCGGCTTCGTCGAGCCTCTCGAGTCGACCGGCATCTTCTTCATCCAGCACGGGATCGAGGAGCTGATCAGCCATCTGCCCGGCAACACCATCGACGAGGACATGGTGCGCAGCTACAACCGGGTGGTCGCCGAGGCGATCGACGGCGTGCGCGACTTCCTGGTCCTCCACTACTACGCGAGCCAGCGGATGGACACCGAGTTCTGGCGGGCTACCAAGGAGGTGCCGATCTCGGACGACCTCCGGGAGCGGCTCGACATCTGGAAATCCCGCCTGCCCAACGCCAAGAACATCAACCCCAACTATCACGGCTTCGAGTCCTACTCCTACTCCGTGATGCTGATGGGCCTCGGCTACCAGCCCGAGCGGAGCCTGCCGGCCCTCGACCACATGGACGACACCAACGCCCTCCTCGCCTTCCGCGCCATGCGCGAGCGGAACGAGCGTCTGGTGGCGACCCTGCCGACGCAGTACGAGTACCTGACGCAGGTGCGGGCCGAGATGTTCGTGGCCGCCGGAGGCTGACCGGATCTTCCGAGGGGCGGGGGCTTTGCGCTCCCGCCCCGGGCGGTTACGATCTATGGCGCACGATCCCGAAAGGAGATCCCGATGCGCCGACGACCGCTCCGCCTCGCCGCCGTCCTTCTGCTCATTCTGGGGTTGTCCATCGCCCTGGCATCCGGCTGCGCCACGCTCTCGACCGGCGACGCAGGCTCCGCGGCCTGCCCTTACGTCTCCTGCCACAACGAGATCGGCTACAACCAATGCGTCTCCGCCGGCTGCTCCTGTGGTGCGCCGAACGATTTCTGCCTGCCCAAGGGGCAGAAGCCGCCACCGCCCGTCTGCCCGGTCGTCTCCTGCCTGCACCAGGAAGGCTACGAGCAGTGCACCGCCGTCGGCTGCAGTTGTGATCCGCGGACGGACGCCTGCGTGCCCATCCCCAAGGGGTGATCAGCGCGTCGTGAGCTCCGGATACGCCTACTGTCCCATCCGGAGCACCGACGAGAGAGCGGGGCCAATGAAGACGCTGACCGCATACTTCCGGGTGTCCGACCGCCACTGGAGCCGGGCTCCGAGATTCAGCTCCATCTTGGAGGTACTCAAGTTCTGCAGGAGATAGACCGGGACGTCGACCATCGTGACGTTGGTCTGTAGATCGCGGGTGACATGAGTGCCGAAGCCGACAGGCCCCGCCAGCCCGCGAGCCTCGAATTCGAGCTTCTCCGCTCGTCCCTTCTTTGGCGGCGCGATGGTGAGGGATTGACAGCTCAGGACGCCGGTGACGCTGGACGCGGTGCAGAAGTCTTTCATCTTCCCTCCCTCGAATTCCGTGCCGCGACTGTAATTCAAGGAGGAGTAGACGGAGCCCCAGAGGTAGGCTCCCACCGAGCCGGTGATCCGGTAATTCGTGTGGGATTCCGAGGTTTGCTTGAGCCCCGCCGGCGGACCCGCCGAGGGGATGAAAAAGTTGAAGTCCTTCTGCTCGGCATGACCGTTCAAGGTAAAAACAGGGATCTTTTTACCCTCTGCTCTGATCCAGTCCCGGTACGCGGCCGCGGCCTCATCGTATCTCGCTGACCCCAGCAGCGCACGGCCCGAAGGCCTTGAGATCACAGACTTCATGAAATCCGCCATGTCTCCCTCGGTGCCAACTCGAGGACCGACGACTTTTTTCATCGCCTCGTAGGCAGGGCCTTTGCTGCTTTCTGCGCTGGTGGCCCATTCTTCCCTCATCCGCTCTATTTCCTTCCATAAATCATTTTTGAGATCCCATCCAAACCAAGAAATCTTCAGATCCAGGGTGCTCCCCTTGGATAGACCCTCCAGACTCGCGAGGGTGGTCGTTTCTTCAGACGATTTTCTAGGGCTCTTCAGTTCGAGGCTCGCAACGATTTTCTTCACCTCAAAGCCCACTCGCGCCTTGATCTCCCCCTTCCCCTCGTCCGTGGCGTGCAGAGTCAGCTTGGGCTGCGGTAGCGCGATCGCAGACTCCAGCGTCGGGTCATCGCAACTGCGCTGGAGCACCTCCTCAAAGAAAAACTGTGACCATGCATCCGCCTCTCTCTTCGCCTTCGCCTTTGCCTCCGTCTCTGCCTTCGCCTTGTCTTCTTCCTCCTTCTCCTCCTCAGTCATGGGAGGCTTGCCCTGCGACCTGGCAGGTGTGGTCTGCGACCACACCGCATGGCCGGAGAGCAGCAGAGCCATGCCGAGAAAAGCCCACGCCGTGAATCTCATCTCGTCCTCCTTTCAAGGAATCAAGCACCTGCATTCCCTTGGATGAACGTAGAACGGCCGGAAAGGCGGACACCGCTCCGGACGCGGCGGGTTGAATTCCCGCCGGACGCGAGGTAACCTGTTGGAATTCAGGACTTTCAGGAAAGCGGCAGGCAGCCAGTGGCGCAGAGCACGCAGGGCCCGACAGAGCCGGGAGAGGTGACCCGCCTCCTCGCAGCCGCCCGCCAGGGG
Source organism: Thermoanaerobaculia bacterium (assembly GCA_045807625.1). Taxonomy (GTDB): domain Bacteria; phylum Acidobacteriota; class Thermoanaerobaculia; order Multivoradales; family UBA5704; genus DATARR01. The sequence continues at coordinate 183,652 of JBJMHA010000014.1, forward strand.
GATGGCGGCGCCATGGACCAACTGATGCCGTTGGTCTACGACGAGCTGCGCGCCGTGGCCCGCCGGCAGCTCCGCCGCTGGCGTCCGGGGCAGACGCTCGACACCCCGGCCCTGGTCCACGAGGCCTATCTCCGGCTGGTGGACCAAGCCGCCGCGTCCTGGAAGGACCGGGCCCACTTCCTGTCGGTGGCGGGAGTTGCCATGCGCCACATCCTGATGGATGCCGCCCGCCGCCGGAAGGCCAGGAAACGCGGCGGAGAGGGCCTGCGGATCACTCTCGACGAGCTGCGGCCGGGCCAGGGTGGAACGGACGCCTCGCGCCGGGCGGTCGAGATCCTCGATCTGGACGAGGCTCTGACCTTACTGGCCGCGCGCAACGAGCGGCTGAGCCGGCTGGTGGAGCTCCGGTTCTTCGCCGGTCTCACCGAGGAGGAGGCCGCCCAGACCCTGGGCACCTCCGAGCGGACGGTGAGGCGCGACTGGCTCAAGGCCCGCGCCTTCCTCTTCCATGCCCTGCACGGCCGGAGCGAGGGATGAAGCCCGATCCGTCCGCCGATCCGGAGCGCTGGCAGCGGATCGAGGATCTCCTCGACGAGATGTTCGAGCGGCCGGCCAGCGAGCGCCACGCCTTTCTGGACCAGGCCTGCGCCGGCGAGCCGGAGATCCGGGCTTACCTGGAAGCCCTGCTGAAGGCGGACGAGCAGGCGGGGGACTTCCTGGCCACGCCGGCCCACGAGGCCGCGGCGGCGCTGTTGGCGGACCCTACCGGCGAAGCGGCGCTCTTCGTGGGCCTCGAGCTCGGGCCCTATCGGCTGATCCGCGAGATCGGCGCCGGCGGCATGGGTGTGGTCTACGAGGCGGAGGACAGCCGGCTCCGGCGCAGGGTGGCGGTCAAGCTGCTGCTGCCCGAGTACAGCCGGGACCGCGCGGCCAAGGAGCGCTTCCTGCGCGAGGCGCGCGCCGCCTCGGCTCTCGACGATCCCAACATCTGCACCATCCACGACGTCGGCGAGCACGACAGCCGGCTCTACATCGTCATGGCCCTCTACGAGGGCGAGACCCTCAAGGAGAGGTTGGCGCGAGGGCCGTTGCCCGTCGCCGAGGCGCGGCAGGTGGCTGTGCAGGTGGCCCGCGCCCTAGCGCGCGCCCACGAGGCCGGCATCGTGCACCGCGACATCAAGCCGGCCAACGTGATGCTGGCCCGCCGTGGGGACGTGAAGGTGCTCGACTTTGGCATCGCCAAGATGAAGGGGGATTCGACCCTCACCCGCACCGGCAGCTCGCCGGGGACGCCCGCCTACATGTCGCCCGAGCAGGCCCGCGGCGAGCCCGTGGACGGCCGCACCGATCTCTGGGCTCTGGGGGTGATGCTGTACGAGATGCTCGCCGGCCGGCGCCCGTTCCCGGGAGATGACGAGGGGATGATCCTCGCCGCAGTCCGTGGCCGCGAGCCCGAGCCACTGGACCGCCTCCGTCCGGAGGTGCCTCCGGAGCTGGCCCGGACGGTGGAGAAAGCCCTGGCCAAGAACCCCCGCGAGCGCTACGCGAATGCCGCGGAGCTGTTAGAGGATCTCGGATCGGGGCTGCCACCGGGGCGCCGCCGCTGGCGCCGGAAAGCGCTCCGGACCGGTCTCCTCGCGGGTGGAGCGATCGCGGCGGCCGTGCTTCTCGCGTTCCTCCTCAAGGGATTTTTCCAGCGTGCTCCAGTCGTACCCGCACTGCCCACGCTGAAGGTGGCCGTCCTGCATCCGATCGTGGCCTCGGCCGGGAACGATCCCGAGGTTGCCTTCGTCGCCTCCGAGTTGACGGAGGCCACTCTCGCCGCTTTGATCTCCCTCGAAGGAGTGGAGCCGCTCGATCCACCCGAGAAAGACGAGGAGAGAGAGACTGAGAGGTTGCGCCGCAGCGAGGTGGACGAAGCGGTTCGCCCTCGCATCAACTGCAGGGGAGAGGTGTGCCAAGTCACGTTACACCGCCTCCCAGGGCCCAAGAACGTAATCCTGGCTACAGTGTCTTTCGAGGTCGAGACCGGTATCGAGAGCTCCTATCAGCTCGCCGAGGCCGTACGGATCAACCTATTGCGACTCTACTCCGACCGCCGTTCCCGGCCGGGGTCCTCCGGCGGCAAGATCAGGCCCCAAGATTATTCCGAGTACACCGGCCTCCAGCGCCTGGCCGCGACCAAGCGTCTCGGGACCCAGGAGCTCAGCCAACTGGACTTCCTGATCCAAACCTCGCCGGATCTCCTTGGAGCCTACTGCCTGGCGGCGGATATCGCCCGGGGTCTGCCCGACATCGACCGCGCCATCGTCTATGCGTCTCGGGCCGGAGCGCTCACGCCCAACGATCCGCGGCCTCTGTTCTCCCGCTTCCGCGCCGAGATGGCCGGGCGCCGGCTTGACGCGGCAAAGGTGACGTTGGGGCGGCTCGCGGCCATGATTCCCGGAGATGCCCGTGTGCCTACAGCCGAGGCTGACCTGCTGGAAGCCCGAGATGAGCTGAAGGAGGCCCATCGTCTCCGCGAGCAAGTCGCCAGGCGGCGGCCCGCCTGGAGGCACGTCCTGGAGCTGGCGAGCCTCGAGTTTCGGCTCGGCGAGAGCGACAGTGCCCGCCGCCGTCTTGCGGAGCTCCTCGCGGTCCAACCGACCAATCAATATGTGCGGGAGAACATAGCATTGGTTGAGACGGCCTTCGGAGACCCGGCGCGCGCCGTTAAGCTCTATGAAGAGCTGGTACGCCTCCGCCCGGAGCAGGCACGATCGTATCTCACAAATATCGGCTTCGTCCTTTACGTGCTCGGAGACTATGCCACGGCCGAAAAGGTCGATCGCCGGGCCCTGGCCTTGGAGCACGGCCATACACTCACTCGTTTCAATCTCGCCACCGCGCTTGAGGCTCAAGGGAAGTTGTCCGAAGCCCGGCAGCTCTATCGCGCTCTGGCCGGGGAACTCGAAACCACCCCCAAAACCTTTGACGGCCGGAATCCCATGCTGCACACCCAGTGCCTCGTTCGCCTGGCCCGGCGGGATGAGGCGACCCGCCTGGCTGATGAGGTGCTCAAGCGGGTGCCAGAGGATTTCCAGTCCCTCCACCAGGCCGCTCAGATCTATGCGCTCTTGGGTGAGTACCCCGAAGCCATCTACTACACCAAACGAGCCCTCAAGACCGGCTTGATCCGGGACTGGTTCACGATCCCCGAGTTCAACTCACTGAAAAAAGACAAGGCTTTTCTGGATCTCCTCAATACAGCGGCTGTCAGCAAAAGATCAGCCATGCCATAGCGGCAGCTCCATGGAGACGCCCTGGATCGGGTCGGCTGACCGTTGATCTCCCGGCCCAGGGCGCCACACAGAAACGACCCTACTGCGATCCAGATACCGAAGGAATTCCAGGTAGCTGTCGTGGCGGCGGCCCATGAACTTCCACGCCGCCGAAGTTCTGGTCCTCGCTAAAGGCATTCAGCCATGGAATTTTTTCGCCGGTGGCGTCGAGGATTTGATAGAAATAGAGACCGTCGGCCGTATGTATACTGATCGTGCCGGTGATCGTGTCTCCAACCCTTGAGAGCGGTGGAAAAAAGGGATCGCCACCCGACTGGAAAACGATCTTGAACGGGAGCGGGAACGGGAACGGATCCGGGATGGAGATGGGCCTGAAGGTCCAGGTCACCTCTTCCGTTCGGTTGACACTGGCGAGGTTCGGTTCGGCCGCCACGCCTTGAGCCGTCACCAAGACATCGATGTTCGCCATTGCATCCTCCTCTCTTCTTGAAGGTCACGCCCAGCATGGGCGGCTTCCTCTTGGGTCTCCTCCTCCCAATCAACTCAACCTCATTGCAGTGAACGCAGGACACGACCGAAAGCGGACACCGGGCTGTCTCGCCGAGTGGCGTGGCGATTCCCAAGCCTGTACGATGCCGGCCGAAGCGGCTACGTCCTGCCCTCTCTAGACGGACCTTCTACTGAATTGCCAAGTCGGCTCTGACCCTGGTTGCCATCTCTGTTCAGGATCACGTAGGATCTTCAGGAGATCCAAGGGCAAGAGCGATGCGACACGAGAGAATCCTCAGCATCCTGATTCTGAGCGACCTCGTTCTGGCGGTCTCGGGCCTGGTGAGCCAGGCCGTTTTCGAGCCGCTTCGTCCGTCTCTGGTGCAGGTCTTCTCGACCGGAGCCCCGGTCTTTCAGATCAACAGAACACTGCTGATGGTGCTCTGGGCCGCCGTCGCGGTCTCGACAGTCCTCGCGTGGATCGGGCTGCTGTGGCTACTGCGGCCTGCCCGTCCTCTCTACCTGGGAAGCTGGGTGGGATATCTGGTCCTGCTTCTGCTCAGGGGACCCGTCATCAGCACTGCCGGGAGCTATGTGATCCAGATGCTGATGGCTCTGGTGGGCGGTATGATCCTTGGTGTCATCTATTTTTCCGAGCTGCGCACGAAATTACGGTCCTTACGGGACCTCTCTCTGTAGATATCGGTCAGGCCGCCAGGATCAGCATTCCGGAGCCACACGGTAAGCTCCCATTGCGCCAGAGAACCTTACAGAGTCGCAATGGGAGCTTACCGTCTGCCAATGGAAGCTTCTCCCGGCCGACGGAAGCTTCCGGAGCTCCTCGGTAAGCTCCCATTGCTCCAAAGAAGCTTGCGGAGTCCCACTGGAAGCTTACAGGCTGACGACGGAAGCTTCAGGAGTCCCTCTGTAAGCTTCCATCGCGCCAGAGAACCTTACAGAGTCACAATGGAAGCTTACAGGCTGACGATGGGAGCTTCCGGAGTCACTTGGTAAGCTCCCATTATGCCAGAGAAGCTTACAAAGTCCCGATGGAAGCTTCCGGAGTCGCTCTGTAAGCTTCCATCGCCCGAGAGAACCTTACAGAGTCCCACTGGGAGCTTATAGGCTGACGATGGAAGCTTCCGGAATCACTCGGTAAGCTTCCATTGCGTCAGAGAAGCTTACCGAGCCTCAATGGAAGCTTACATTCCGCCGATGTACGCGTATCTGCGCCGATGGAAGCTTACAGTCTCAGAATGTAAGCTCCCATCGTGCCAGATCAGGGCAACAGGTCCGAGATCTTGAGAGAGGCTTCCGGCTGCGAGAGCGGCGAGACCGTGGCGCCCGCACGCAGGACGAGCCGGGTCTGATAGATCCCGTTCTCCGGATCGCGATAGACCTCGTAGACCCGGCGGACCAGATTGCAGAGCCAGGCATCCGGAATCCCGAAGCGGGCATACAGGGGGATCTTCCGTTTGCGGTCGTGCAACAGTGAGCTGTCGGCGACCTCAACCACCAGCAGAGCCGTCGTGGGGTGGTGGTGAAGATAGTCTCGGACTCCGCCCGTCACGACGGCGAGGTCCGGCTCGGGCTCAGAATCCTCCCCGAGAGCCAGCGGGAACTGGCCCCGGATCTCGTAACCGGCCTCTGGAGGAAACACGGTCCGCAGAGCCTCCTGAACCAGCCGAACGCCGGTGGAGTGGTGGCTGTTCTGCGGTGGCATGTCGTAGATCACGCCCTCGATGAGCTCAACCCTCTGACCAGGACGGAAGAACCCCTGGGCGGCGAGGCGCTCGTAGTCCCGCCGGGTCCAGCGATGCTCTTCGACGTGTTCGAGAGTCATATAGAGGTCATGGTAGCTTACAGAAGCCTATGGACGATCCCTCCCAACGCTCCTGGACGGCCGCCGGCATCGACGCCGCCGCCTATGAGGCGCTCGCCGAGGGGCTGCCCGCCTCCGAGGTCTGGTCGCTGCTGCTCGGCGTGCTCGCCCGACGGGCGGAGCGGCGCCCGCCTGCGGACCTCCTGCGGCAGTGGGAGCAGGACCGCTTCGTCCAGCCCGCCTTTATCGATCAGCGCACGCTGAACGCGCTCGATGGGCACCTGCTCGCCGCGGCGGAGGGGTTCGAGGCGATCGAGCTCTCGCCGCTGGCGCCGCTCGGATCGTGCTCGGCCGTGGGGCTCGCGAGCCAGAACAAGACGGTCTCCACCGCGCGGGGGACCGAGGTGGTGTCCGACCCCACCAACGGGATGGCCCTCGAATGCGCCCGGCGGCTGCGACGGGACTCGGATCAGATCATCCGGCTCGCCACCTGCCACCGCTGCGTACGGGCCCAGGAGATCCCCAAGCGGCCGGGGCACGCCGCGCACTTCCGGATCTTCTGCCTGGCCACCGCGGGGCGCGAACGGAAGGATCACGATTTCACCGTCGAGGCGCTGGCGGAGCAGATCGCGACCCACCTCGCCGCCCTGGACCGGCTGGGGCAGCATGGCTACCTGATCTCCGACGTCCGGGTGAAGGTGCTCTCCACCCCCTCGCGGGCCGGGCTCGCGGACCGCATCGCCGCCACGGTCCAGGGCGCGACGGTGAGCCGCGAGGCCTTCGATCATCCGTACTACGACGGCCTGCGCTTCCTGATCAACGTCCGCAACCGCGAGGGGACCGACCTCTTCCTGAGCGACGGCGGCGCCTTTGACTGGCTGGGCAAGCTGACGTCCAACCGCCGGCTCACGTTCGTGGCCAGCGGCATGGGCTCGCAACTCGTGGCGTACCTGCTCCGGGCGTGAGGCCGGCCCTCCCCGGATGTGGTAACTTCTCAGATATATCCGCGTAGAAGAGTCAGGGTCCCCCGGCCGGCCGCCCGGGGGCGGTGTGGCAACCCGGACGCGGCCCTGGGGAGCGATGTCCTGTGAAGCGCAAGCTCTTGTGGTTTCTCGTCGCCGCCGTGCTGCTCGCGGCCGCCGGCGGTTTCGCCTATTCGCGCCGGGGGCCCAAGCCCACCGAGGTGCAGGTCGCCAAGGCCGGGCGCGAGGACCTCCAGGCGAAGGTCAGCGCCAACGGCAAGATCCAGGCGCAGAAGAAGGTCGACATCTCGGCGACGATCGCCGGCCAGATCACCCACCTCGCGGTCGAGGAGGGGGACCGGGTCAGGAAGGGGCAGCTCCTGCTCCAGATCGATCCGGTCAATCCGCGGGCGCAGGCGCGCAGCAACGAATACTCGATGCAGGCGCTGCGCGGCGAGCTCGAATCCGCCAGGGCGGCGCTCGTGCAGGCCCGCGCCGACCTCCAGCGCGCCGAGAGCAACTACAAGGCGGGGATCGTCCCCGCCGCCGAGCGCGACCGGGCGAAGACGGCGGTGATGACCGGCGAGGCGGCCGTCGAGGCGGCGCGGCGCCGCGTCGACCAGGCCGGCGCCTCCCTTCAGGGGGCGCGCGACACGCTGGCCAAGACGACCATCCGCTCGCCGATGGACGGCATCGTCACCGCCCGCCGGGTCGAGGAGGGGGAGGTGGCGGTGATCGGGGTCCAGAACAGCCCGGGCACGGTGCTGCTGACGATCTCGGACATGTCGGTGGTCGAGGCCGAGCTCGAGGTGGACGAGACCTCCGTCCCCACCGTCAAGCTCGGCCAGGAGGCGGAGGTGCGGCTCGACGCCTATCCCAACCAGACCTTCCGCGGCGTGGTCACCGAGGTGGGGAGCAGCCCGCTCACCGCCGCCGCGAACGAGGCGATCAAGTTCAAGGTGAAGGTGCGGCTGGTCAATCCGCCGCCGGGGATCAAGCCGGGGCTCTCGGCGCGCGCCGACATCCTGACCGGCTTCCGCGGCCACGCGCTGGCGGTGCCGCTCCAGGCCCTGGTGGTGCGCGACATCGAGCGCAAGCCCGGCGAGCCCGTGCCCCCCAACGCCCCCCGCGAGCAGGAGGGGGTCTACCTGATGGAGGGGGGCAAGGCCCGCTTCCAGCCGGTCAAGACCGGTCTCGTCGGCGACCTCTCGATCGAGGTGACGGACGGCCTCAAGGGGGGCGAGACGGTGATCACCGGCCCCTTCAAAGCCCTGCGCGAGATCAACCCCGGCGACGCGGTGAGGCTGGAGGAGCCGAAGAAGGGGGAGGGGCGGAGCCCCGCCGCGAGCTGATGGACCTGGCGGAGTTGCTCCGCGAAGCGCTGCGGGCGATCCGTACCCACGCCCTGCGCAGCTTCCTCACCCTGCTCGGCATCGTGATCGGGGTGGCGACGCTGGTGGGAGTGATTTCGGTCATCTCGGGGCTCAACGTCTTCGTGCGCGACAAGCTCTTCCGGCTGGCGCCCGACGTCTTCGTGGTCACCAAGTTCGGCATCATCCGCAGCCGCGAGGAGTTCCTCGACGCGGTGAAGCGGCCGGACATCTCCTGGGAGGATTTCGAGCGGCTGCGCGGCGAGCTCAGGAAGGCCGACCAGGTGGGGGCCCAGGTACAGGGGACCGCCACGGTCAAGTATGGCGACCGCCGGCTGCCGGACGTCGTGCTCTATGGCACCACCGCCAATTACGCCTCGCTGATGAGCCTGGACCTCGCGGCCGGCCGCTTCTTCCTCGACAGCGAGCGGCGGACCGCCCAGGCGGTCGCCGTGATCGGCTGGGACGTCAAGGCCGAGCTCTTCCCGCAGCTCGATCCGATCGGCCGCACGGTCCTGGTCCGCGGCATGCCCTACCGCGTGATCGGCCTGCTCGCGCAGCAGGGGAGCGTGCTCGGCCAGAGCCGCGACAACGTGATCTATCTGCCGATCGACACCTACCGCAAGGAGCTCGGCAACCGCTCGACGATCGACATCCTGGTGCAGGCGCAAGGGGGTGTCGAGGGGGTGGACGATTCGGCCGACGAGGTGCGGGCGGTGATGCGGGCGCTGCGCCACACCGATTTCCGGTCGCCCGATCCGGTCGGCATCGTCACCGCGGAGAGCCTCCAGGACATCTGGCACCAGATCTCGGCCGCGGCGTTCCTCCTCACCATCCTCATCGCCTCGGTCTCGCTGGGGGTGGGCGGGGTGGTGATCATGAACATCATGCTGGTCGCGGTGGCCGAGCGGACGGCGGAGATCGGCCTGCGGCGGGCCCTGGGGGCGCGCCAGAAGGACGTCCGCCGGCAGTTCCTGCTGGAGGCGGCGCTGCTGTCGTTCGTGGGCGGCACGATCGGCGTGCTCCTGGGGGCGCTCGTCTCCTTGGTGGTAGACCGCGTGGCCCACTTCCCCGCCAACCTGACGGCGGGGACGGCGGCGCTCGGGCTGGCGCTCTCGGTCGCCGTGGGGGTCGTGGCCGGCTACTGGCCGGCGGTCCACGCCTCGAAGCTCCAGCCGGTCGACGCGCTGAGGGCCGAGTGATGGCCGGCCGCAAGACCCTGCGCCTCTCCTGGATCGAGAACGTCCGCTTCGCGCTGGTCGCAATGCGGGCGCAGAAGCTGCGCACGTTCCTCACCCTCCTCGGGGTGGTGGCGGGGGTGGCGACGGTGATCATGATGGTCTCCTTCGTGGCCGGCTTCGACCGCTCGGTGAGCCAGGCCTTCTCGCGCTTCGGCACCCAGCTCGTGCAGTTCCAGAAGTACGAGCCGCGCTTCGGCGGCGGCCCCAACGGCCCGCCCGAGGAGCAGCGCAACCGGCGCGACCTGACGCTGGACGACGCGGCGGCGCTCAAGCGGCTGGCCTCGCTCGCGGGGGCGGTCTCCCCGGAGCGCTATCTCGGCGGCCGGCCGGTCGAGGTGCGCACCCGCCGCGAGGTCGCCAACAGCCCGGTGATCGTGGGGGCCACGCCGGAGTACGCGGCCGCCAACAACAGCTACGTCCAGGACGGGCGGTTCCTGATCGACGCGGACGTGCGCCACGCCGCCCGGGTGGCGGTGATCGGCACCGACGTGGTCGACGCCCTCTTCCCCCATCAGGACCCGATCGGCCGGTCGATCACGGTCGACGGTCGCGCCTACCAGGTGGTCGGCGTGCGGGAGAAGAAGGGGGCGTTCTTCGGCGGCAGCAACGACAATTTCGTGATCGTTCCGATCTCCACGTTCGACGATCAGTACCCCCAGATCCGCGACGGCGGGCGCGACACGATCCACATCGCCACGGTGCCGCGGCGCCCCGAGGACTACGACGCGCTGATCGATCAGGAGACGGCCATCCTGCGTGTGCGCCGCCACCTGCGCCCCAATCAGCCGAACGATTTCGCAACGTTTACCAGCGTCGGCATGCTGAGCAATTTCCGCCAGATCACGGGCGGGGTGGCGGTGGTGATGATCCTGATCGCCGGGATCGCCCTGCTGGTGGGGGGCGTCGGGGTGATGAACATCATGCTGGTCAACGTCACGCAGCGGACCCGCGAAATCGGCCTGCGCAAGGCGCTCGGAGCCACGAAGCGGGACGTAGCCGTGCAGTTCCTGGCCGAGGCGGTGACGCTGACGGGGGTGGGGGGCGCGGTCGGCATCGCCCTGGGGTTGGGCGCCGCCCTGGTCGCCCGCCTGGCCTTCGACTTCCAGGCCGCGGCCCCGCTCTGGTCGGTCGTCCTCGGCTTCGGAGTCTCCACCGCCGTGGGCCTGGTGGCGGGCCTCTGGCCGGCGGTCAAGGCGGCGCGGAAGGACCCGATCGAGGCGCTGCGGTACGAGTGAGGAGTATCATCGAGCCATGCGGCCGGTCCTGTTCGGAGTGGGGTGCCTGGCGGCGGCGCTGATCCTGGTGGCCTCGCTGCAAGCGGGCAGCCCTCCGCCGCCGAGAACACGACAGGTCGACTTCGAGACCCAGATCCGGCCGATCCTCAACGCCCGCTGCCAGCCCTGCCACTTCGCGGGCGGCACGATGTACGGGAAGCTCCCCTTCGACCGCCCCCAGACGATTCACAAGCTGGGGGAGAAAATGTTCACCCGCATCCGCGACCCCAAGGAGCAGGCGGTGCTGCGGGCGTTCCTGGCGCAGGAGTGAAGGCGGGGCCCAGGCCAGGCCCCGCCGGCAACGATCGTCAAGGCAGCGGCTGCCGCGACTCGCCGGTCAACGTCAGGGCGCCGAGCCCGGACTGGCGCACGGCGGTGCCGGAGACGAAGTCGCGCGTCGCGGTGATGCCCTGGGCGGTAACCCGCATGAGGGCGACGTTCGGATAGGTCGTCCCGTCGGGACCGGTGACGCAGACGCTGTGGCACCACAGGACCCAGCCGCTGTCGCCGCTGGCTTCGCAGCGCCAGAGCCAGGAGCAGAGGGTGACGAACATGCCGCCGGGGCACTGGTTGACGATCTCCACCTGGTTGTTGGGCTGCTCGAACGAGCCGACCAACTTGCCGTCGGCGTCGAGGAGGTCGACCCGCTGAGCACCGGAGCCGACCGGTGCGAAGTCGACGGAGAGCCGCGCCGAGCGCCCGTTGCCGCGAATGCGGGCGGAGCCGATGGCGCGGTCGTCGACGCCGTCGACCCGCCCGCTCAGCGAGCTCTCGAAGCTGGCGCCGCGACTGGCGAGGTTGCCGGTCTCGGCAAAGAGGCCCTGCCAGCCCTGGACCTGCCCAAGGTCGATCGCGGCCCCGCTCCCTTCAGGCCCCGGACCGCCGGCATCGGCCAGGGTGAGCGCGCCCCCCTTGGCGGCGAAGAGGGTGCCGTCGTCGGCGTGGTGGGAGAGGGCGAAGGCGACGAGGGCCTCGTCCGTCAACGCGAGCTGGCGGATGCCGGCGAGCCGGATCGCCACCCGCATCGGGCCCCCCACCTGCTTGACGCGCGCCCCCTCGGGGTAGACCCGGATCTCGTCGACCGCCGATTTGACGCCCACGACCCGCGCGGCGCTCGCCCCGCCTCCGAAGGTGTAGCCCGCGAAGAGGCATGGGTAGCCGGGTGTGCTGCAGGGCTCGCCCGTACCGATGATCGAGTAGTGGGCGTCCCGGCTAAATCCCCCTGAGACGAGCAGAGCGGTGTCGCCCGGCTGGCCGGTCCAGGTGTCGACCAGCGTCCCTTGCAGGAAGAAGTCGAAGCGGAGGGTCGAGCCGATCGCCGAGAAGTCGGTGCGCAGCTCTACCTGTCCATTGCCGTTGCGCACCTCGGTGGCGGCGACCGGCGCCCCGGCCTTACCGTCGACCGTGGCGGTGAGAGAGGTCCGGAGGAACGCTCCGAAGGGCAACCGGCTGGCGTCGATCTCCTCCCAGTATCCGTCCCAACCCCCGGCCTCTCCCAGATCGATCGCGACTCCGTCCTCGCCGCTGCCGCCGAGATTGCCGACGGTGAGCCGGTGGCCAGGCGTCTTCAGCTCCGCCTGGCCGAGGGCCGTGTGCGGGAGCCCGAAGGCCAGGGCCGCTCCGGCCGCGGGCCGGGCCGCGGCGGGCACGGCGCCGGCGAGCAGCAGGATCAAAGTCAGGTGGAGACCGCATGGAATGCATCTCCAGCGGAGGACGTCCTGAGGATCAGAGGCTCTCTTCATCGCCATCCCTCCGGGTCCAAACGACGAACGGCGGACCGACGTGGCCGCGTGAGCACGTCGCCGGCGGAACCCTCTCCACGATGGCGGGCTCGCCGCCTCTGCGCCCAGGGCCTGTTTTCACCAGGTCTCGCCGTTATTGTAGTCCCTTTCCCGGGACCCGGCGGCGCCCTCGCCTACGGCACCACCGACGTCGGCCCGCCGGCCGCCACCACCGCCTCCTGGCGTCCCAGCACGGCGCGGAGCTGGAGGAGAGGGCCGGTCATGAAGGTGGTGACCAGCGCCATCAGGACCAGCATGGCGAAGATCCGGGGGGACAGGATCCCCAGGTCGTAGCCGAGGTTGAGCACGATCAGCTCGACCAGGCCGCGGGCGTTCAGCAGCGTGCCGAGGGAGAAGGAGTCCCCCCAGCTCATGCCCGTCCAGCGCGCCGCCGCCATGCCGCCGCCCAGCTTGCCGGCGATCGCCACCACGATGAGCCCGGCGCACACCGCCCAGCTCTCCCAACCCGCCAGCAGGCCGACCTGCGTGCGCAGGCCGGTGAAGGCGAAGAAGAGCGGCAGCAGCAGGACCGAGCTGAAGGTCTCGAGGCGCGAGCGCAGGAACTGGCGCAGCCCGGAGTCGGGCGGTATGCAGACGCCGGCCAGGAAGGCGCCGAACAGGGCGTGGATGCCGATCACCTCGGTGCACAGGGCCGAGGCGAAGATAAAGGTGAAGATCACCGCCAGCAGGCCCATGCTCCCGCCCTGGCTCTGGGGGAAGCTGCGCAGGAGGCGCGCCGCCCGGGGGCGGACCACCAGGACCATCCCGGCGACGAACAGCACGGTGAGCGCGATGGTCAGCGCCGCGCCGCCCAGGCCGTTGGCCTTCACGATCGCGACCACCACCGCCAGCAGGCACCAGGCGGTGGCGTCGTCCACGGCCGCGCACGCGAGGGCGGTGCTGCCGAGGAAGGAGCGGGACATCTGGCGGTCCTCGAGGATGCGCGCCAGCACCGGGAAGGCCGTGATGCTCATGGCCACGCCGAGGAAGAGGGCGAAGGCGCTGAACGGGATTCCGGCCGGCGCCAGGCGGGTGTAGAGCACCAGGGCCGAGGCGGTACCCAGGAAGAACGGCACGGCGATGCTCGCGTGGCTGACCAGCACCGCGGCGTCCGCCTTCTGGCGGAGGTGCTCGACGTCGAGCTCGATGCCGACCACGAACATGAAAAGGATGACACCGATCTGGCTGAGCATCCGCAGGGCGTCCAGCGACGACGCCGGGAAGAGGAACGCGTGGGCCGCCGGGGCCACCGCTCCCAGCAGGGAGGGCCCGAGGAGGATGCCGGCGACGATCTCGCCGATGACCGGCGGCTGCCCGATCTTGCGGAAGAGATGGCCGAGGCCCCGGGCGGCGACGACGATGAGGACGACCTGGAACAGCAGGATGCTCAGGGGGCTCCGGGCGTTCTCGACCAGGGCGCGGGCGGCGCCGCCCCCCGCGGCCTTTCCTTCGGTTGCATGGTGGGCCGAAGCCTGCGCGGCCGCCGGCGACGGTGGCGCGTCCGGTTGCAGCTTTGAGCCGAGGTTGAGGAGGAGCCCGGTTCCGGCTCCAAAGAGAACGAGGACCACTACGTAGAACGCGAGGTTCTTCGACATCACAGCTCCCCTCCAACAGATTAGAACAGCAAAATAAGACGATCAAGTGGGGAGTGCGCGACCCCCCTCAAAACGGGACAAAATCCGGACGGACCGCCCGTCCCCGTCCTGTCACCGCCGCCGGGCGAGGAAGATCACGTGGTTCTTCCGCTTGCCCCCCTCGCGGTCGGGGACCCGCTCGGTCCACGCCTCGAAGCCGGCGCGCCGGAGCCGCTGCTCGAAGGCCGGGGAGGGGAAGGAGGCCCAGAAGGCGGCCACCCCGCCCACCGTTAGGCTGCGCCCGAGGCGGTCCAGGCCGGCCGGGGTGTAGAGGCCGGCGTTCGAGCGCAGGGTGAGCGCCTCGGCGCCGTTGTCGACGTCGAGGAGGACGGCGTCGAAGCGCTGGCGGCCGTCCAGCAGGTCGCGCACGTCGCCGAGGACCACCTCCACCCGGCGGTCGTCGAGCGGGCGGCCGGCGAGGTCCCCCAGGACGTCCCGGTTCCACCTCAGGAGGGAGGGGAAGATCTCGCCGACGACCACCGTGCCGTCGGGCGGCAGGTGGTCGAGCGCCGCGCGCAGGGTGTAGCCGAAGCCGAGCCCCCCCACCAGCACGCGCGGCGCCTTGCGCTTCCCCAGGGCCTTCAGGGCCAGGCTGGAGAGGGCCTCCTCGGAGCCGTGGACGCGGCTGGTCATCAGCTCCTTGCCGTCCACCCGCAGGTAGTAGACGCCGTCCCGGCGGGCGAGCACGAGCTCGTCCCCCTCGGCAGTGGTCTCGCGGGCCAGGGTCTCGGTGGGCTTCATGCCAGGTCCGGATTGTACGGTCTATACTGGCCCGAGGCGCAAGGAGGCCGCCCTTCCATGTGGAATCTCGCCGTGCCCTGGTGGGAGCTGATCGTCCGCTCGGTCCTCGTCTACCTCTTCCTGCTCATCGTGCTACGGATCACCGGCAAGCGCCAGGTGGGGCAGCTCGCCCCCTTCGACCTCGTCCTCCTGCTCGTGCTCTCGAACGCGGTGCAGAACTCGATGAACGGCGGCGACAACTCGCTGGTCGGCGGTCTGATCTCGGCCGCGACGCTGATCGCCTTCAACTATCTGGTGGGGCTGGCCACCTTCCGCAGCAAGCGGCTGGAAGGGCTGATCGAGGGCCGGCCGGAGCTGCTGATCCACAACGGCCAGCTCTACGAGGAGGTCCTCAACCGCGCCCAGCTCACCCGCCACGAGCTCAACGCGGCCCTGCGGCAGAGCGGCTGCGGCTGCGTGGAGGAGGTCCACACGGCCGTGCTGGAGAACAACGGCGCGATCTCGGTGGTGCCGCGGGCCCCTCATCACCCCGGCCCTCTTCTCCCACCGCCCTCCCCCCGACCGGGAGAAGAGGGAGTCGGACAGCCTTGACCCAATGAGATGGAGTCCCCTCTCTCCCGGTTGGGGACCCGGTTGGGGGGAGGGCGGTGGGAGAGAGGCTTCCCTCAGTGGCGCTCCTGATGCTCCTTCTCGTCCCCGTTGCCCTCCGGCCGGTCCGCCGGGTGGGTCTTGCCGTGGTGGCAGGTGTAGCAGCTCACGTGGGCGTCGCTGTCCAGCCCGGGGACCGTCTTGAGGAGCTGCTCGTTGAGCCCCTTGGTCATCTGGATCATCCCGCGGGCGATCTTCTTCTCGTTCTTGTCGTCGCTGGCGAAATTCTCGGTGTCGTGGCACTCCTTGCACTTGGTGCCCAGGGAATGGGTGAAACCCTCCATGGCGTCGAGGAAACGGCCCGCCGGGATCCCCTTGAGGAGCTGGATGTTCTTGAACACCGTCTCGGCCGGCTCGTTCTCCCGGCCCTTGATGAATTCGCGCAGCGGGTTCGGACGCGGCGCCTGCTGGGCGTCCGGGGCGGCGGCGGCCTGCCCCGCGGCGTGAGACTGAGACGGCATCGGGTCCGGAGCGGGGGGCGTGGCCGTCGCCGGGGCGGGACGAGCCTGCCCATACTGGGGTGTGGACAGAGCGGGAAGGGCGAGCCCGGCGAGCAAGAGACCGCCGGCCATCAGCTTCGGGAACAGGGCACGCATGTCGTCTCCTCCGTCTATGAGGGGGACAAATAAGGGGGCACAGTCTATCGCAGGCTTGGCGTGAGCCCGCGCCTGTGAGTGCGTGCCTGGAAGGGTTCGGTTCTACCCGGCCGGCAGCGTCTCCAGGGCCGCGAGCACCTCCCGGGCCGAGGAGAAGCGGTCCGCCGGCTTCTTGGCGAGCAGCCGGGCGAGGAAGGCCACCCAGGGCTCCGGCAGGCCGGGGCGAAACTGCCGGACGTCGGGGGGCTCCTCCTGGAGGTGCCGGAGGGCCAGGACGGCCGGGTTCTCGTCGACGAACGGCTCCCGGCCGGCGATCATGGCGTAGGCCACGATGCCGAGCGAGTAGAGGTCGGAGCGGCCGTCGAGCTCCTCGCCCATCAGCTGCTCGGGGGACATGAACATCGGCGAGCCGAAGGCGAAGCCCGTGCGGGTGAGGCGGCTGTCGAACCCTCCCGACATGCGGGCGATCCCGAAATCGAGGATCTTGAGCCGCTTCTCGGTCACCATCACGTTGCTGGGCTTGAGGTCCCGGTGGACGATGCCCAGCGCGTGGGCCTCCTGGAGGCCGGCGGCGATCTCGGAAATGAAGAAGCGGACCCGCGACAGGGGGAGCGTATCGAGAGGGGAGATCACGTTGTCGAGGGTCTGCCCCTCCAGCAACTCCATGGTGACGAAGACGCCGCCGTCGAAGCGCCCGAGGTCGAAGACCCGCACCACGTTGGGGTGGCTGACCCGGCGGCAGATCTGGACCTCGCGGAGCAGCCGCTCCTCGTCCGCGCCGGTGCCCCCCTCGGCGGGGGTCAGCAGGGTCTTGATGGCGACCATCTCGCCGAGGTCGAGGTCCTTGGCCTTGTAGACCTTCCCCATGCCCCCCTTGCCGAGCTCGCCCAGGATCTCGTACCGGTTGGCGAGCCGCTGGCCGGTCGTGAGCCCGCCGACCGGGGGGAGCGCCATCGCGGTGGTCGCGGGAGGCCCCAGCCGCCCGAGCCTCTCGGCCACGTCCCGGTGCGCCGGCGCCATCTCCAGGATGCGCTCGTAGCGCTCGCGCGCCGTCGCGGCCTGGTCGTCCGCCTCGAGGGCCCGGCCCTCCCAGTAGAGCCGGTCCAGCAGGCTCCCGGTCTCTCCCCCCTTGCGGGGCCCCGCGGCCGGCGCCTGGCCGAGGAGCTGCAGGAGCTCCCCGCCTCGCCCCCCCTCAACCAGCTTCGGCGCCAGGAGAAGAGCCCCGGCGAGATAGGCCGGCTCCCGGGCCGGGATCCGCCGCAGGGTGGCCGTGGCCTTCTCCAGGTTGCCCGCCTGGAGGTAGAGGGCGATGGCGGCCGGGAGGTCGCCCGCGTCGGCGTGGATGGCCGCGGCCGAGGCGAAGTCCTTGGCGCGGATGTACAGCTCGGCCGCCTGGAGGGGCTGGCCGGCGGCCGCGAAGCAGCGGGCGGCGTCGCGGAGCTGGCCGGCCCGGCGGTAGGCCTCCGCGGCCCGCGCGGTCTCCCGCACGGTCTCCCAGCGGTAGGCGGCCTGCCACCAGTCCTCGGCCTTCTCATAGGCCTCGGCGGCCTCGCGCACCAGCCCCAGGCTGGCGAAGATCTGGCCCGCCAGCGCCGGATGCCCGGAGCGGAGGTGGATCTCCGCCACCCGGCGGGTCTGGTCGGGGGATTTCCGCGCCAGGTTGAGCGCCCTGTCGCTCTCGCCGGCGCCGAGATAGGCCTCGATGGCCTCGGTGCTGCGGCCGGCGCGCTCGAGCAGCTCCGCCCGCCGCACGCTGGGCGGGAGCTGCATCAGGAGGGTCACCGCCGCCGTGCTGCGGCCGAGCTGGAGGAGGAGCTCGGCCCGCTTGAGGCCCAGCTCCTGCCCCCGGTTGGAGACCCCGGACCGGCTCCGCGGCAGGGACTTCGCCTCGGTCTCCAGGACGCGCAGCGCGTCCTCGAACTGGCCGGCCAGCTCATAGTGGGTGGCGGCCTCGACCCACATCCGCCCCTGCTCGTAGAACCGGGCGGCGCGTGCGCTGTCCTTCAGCTTGAGCGCCGCCGCGGCGGCCCGCCGGTAGTCGCCGGCCAGCTCGAAGAGGGGGAGCGCCGCGCCGAAATGGCCGCTGGAGGCCAGGAGATCGCCGGCCTGCCGCGCGTCGAGGTCGTCGGCCCGCGGAGGGAGCCGGCCCAGGGAGGCGAGGAGGGAGTAGCGGATGAGCCTCGGCTCGTCCTGGATCTCGGCCGCCAATGCGGCGGCCCGCTGGTGGTCGCCCGCCTTGGAGTAGGCGTCGGCGGCCTTGCGCTTGTTCCCCTCGCTCTCGTACGTCTCCGCGAGCTTCAGGTGGTCGCCCGTAAGGCGGGAAATGAGCTTTGACGTCATCGCGAGGCCTGAGACCGCATCCATGGCGGAGATCACCCTACCAGGGAAGGATTACAATAAGTATAACGGGTCGGAGGGGAAACGGATGGCAGTCGAAGGCTTCCCAAAGAGCCAGACGGCGAGCAGATCCGTCTGGACGAGCCGTTTGAGCTCAAGCCGGATACTCCTCTGCGGGTCATCGTCGGAGGCAGCGATACGCTCGACTCCGAGCGCGAAGACTGGTGGCTCCTCTCCAGCCGGGGACTGGCGGAAGCCTACGGCGAGGACGAGCCCGAGTACACGCTGGACAAAACGCAAAGGACTTAAAGGACTGCAAGGACCTCAAGGACGCGAAAGGCATCGAGCCCCGTCCTTGTTGTCCTTTTGGTCCTTCTTGTTTCCGCCGCTCCTAGATCCGCTCGAGCTCCCGCAACGTCCGCGCGTCGTCCACCGCGTTGCCGGTGTTGAGGGTGGAGGCGGGCTCGAAGAGGAGGATCTCGACCTCCTCGTCCGCCACCGGGCGGTGCTCGACGCCGCGGGGGACGACCAGGATCTCCCCCTCCTCCAGCCAGATATGGTGGTCGCGGAGCTCCATGCGGAAGCGGCCCTTCAGCACCATGAACAGCTCGTCCTCGTGGTCGTGGTGGTGCCAGACGAACTCGCCCACGAACTTCGCCAGCTTCACCTGCTGGCCGTTGAGGTCGGCCACGACCTTGGGGCTCCAGTGGTCGGAGAATGTGGCGAGCTTCTGACGGAGATTGACCTTGCCGATCGGTTCCATGCCGCTCCTTTCACGCTTCTTGCAGTATAGCCCGGGGTAGAATGCCGCGAGGCGCCCGCCGCCCAACCTGGACGGCGGGCTTCATTGGGGAGACGGGTCCATGAGAAAGAGCTCCATCCTGTGTCTGCTCGCCCTGTCGGCCGGGCTTCTGGCGGGCTCGCCCGCCCGGGCCAAGGGAACGGTCTGCGAGATACGCTTCACCCTGTCCGGCTGGTCGGTGTTCTACAAGACCGCCAGCGGGTCCGGCACGATCACCTGCGACAACGGCCAGAAGGCCAAGGTCGGCCTCAGCTCCAAGGGGGGCGGCCTCACCGCCGGCAAGTACAAGATCCGCGACGGCTACGGCAAGTTCTCCGAGGTCGGCGACATCTCGGAGCTGTACGGCACCTACGCCCAGGGCGGGGCGGAGGCCGGAGCGGGGAAGTCCTCCACGGCCCAGGTGGTGACCAAGGGGGAGGTCTCGCTCGCCCTGGCCGGCAGCGGCACCGGCGTCAACCTCGGGGTGAGCTTCGGGAAGCTCACCATCTCGAAGCGGTGACGACGGCGCTCCGCGTGACCGAGGAGGTCCTCGCGCGGTTCCCGGAGGTCGTGCTGGGCGTCGTGGTCGCCCATGGGATCGACAACACCGGCGACGGCGCACCGCTGGCCGGCCCGCTCCGTCAGGAGGAGGAACGGGTCCGGGCCTCCCTCGCCGGGGCCCAGATCGCCGAGCACCCCCATATCGCCCCCTGGCGCGAGGCCTACCGGAAATTCGGCGCCAAGCCCAGGGAGCACCCCTCCGCGATCGAGAACCTGGCCCGGCGCGTCCTCAAGGGTTGGACCGTGCCGCACGTCAACCCCCTGGTCGACCTCTACAACACCATCTCCCTCCGCCATCTCCTGCCGGTGGGCGGTGAGGACCTCGACCGGGTCCAGGGGGACGTCCTGCTGACCCTGGCGACCGGCCAGGAGGCGCCGGTCCACCTGCTCGGCGAGCCCGAGGCGCGCCCTCCGAAGCCGGGGGAGGTCATCTACCGGGACGACCTCGGCACTCTCTGCCGCCGCTGGAACTGGAAGGAGGCCGAGCGGACCAAGCTGACCGCGGAGACCCGGCACGCCTTCCTGGTGATCGAGGGGCTGCCGCCGGTCGGCCGCGATTTCGTCGAGATGGCTACGGGTGAGCTCGGACGCCTGGTCCGCGCGCATTGCGGCGGCGAGGTCGCGGTGGCGTTGATCGACCGCGACCATCCGAGCGCGCCGCTCGCCTAGAATCCCTCCTCCATGAAGGAAGCCGTCCGCTACCGCCACGGGCTCGTCTTCGGCCGGTTCTATCCGCCGCATGAGGGGCATCACCGGCTCGTCGAGACCGCCGCCGTCCGGTGCGACCGGGTCACCGTGGCCGTGATCTCCTCTCCGGGGGAGTCGATCCCGCTCGCCGTGCGCGCCGCCTGGATGCGGGCCGCCCACGCCGGCCAGCCCTACGTGCGGATCGTGGGGGACCACGGCGGACCGGCGTTCGACCCGGCGCTGGTCGAGGCGGCGGTCGCCCGCGCCACGATCGAGGACCGGCTCCCGCCGCCCGCCGCCCGCGTGGACGCCGTCTTCACCGCCGCGCCGGACGGCGGCGAGCTCTGCCGCCGCCTGGGCGCGGCGCACGTGCGGGTGGACCCCGAGCGGGCCGGCGCCCCCGTGCGGAGCGCCGCCGTGCGCACCGGCGTGGTGGGGCACTGGCACTGGCTGCGCCCGCCGGTGCGCGCCGGCCTGGCCCGGCGGGTGGTGGCGATCGGCTCCGAGTCGACCGGCACCACCACGGTCTCCCGCGATATCGCCGCCGCCCTCGCCTCCCGGGGAGGGGTCTGGGCCGCGACCGGCTGGGTGGCGGAATACGGCCGCGCCTACACCGAGGAGAAGCTGGCGGCGCTCGCTGCCCAGGCCGCCGCCGCCCGACGCCGGCCCCCCACCATGCAGGACCTCCGCTGGACGGACGGCGACTTCCTCACCATCGCCGCGCGCCAGAACGCCGACGAGGACGCCGCCGCCGCCCTGGGGTCCCCCGTGCTCGTCTGCGACACCGACGCCTTCGCCACCGGCGTCTGGTACGAGCGCTACCTGGGGACCCGCCATCCCGGAGTGGAGGCGATCGCGGACCGCTGCCGGCACGACCTCTACCTGCTGACCGACCACTCCGGCGTCCCCTTCGAGCAGGACGGGCTGCGCGACGGCGAGCACCTGCGCCCCTGGATGACCCAGCGTTTCGTCGAGCGGATGGACGACACCGGGCGCCCCTGGATCGCCCTGCGCGGCTCCCGGGCCGAGCGCCTCGCCCAAGCCCTGGCCGCCATCGACCGCCTCGTGGCGGAGGGGCGGCGGTTGTAGGATCTGCCCATGCCGTTCACCATCGAGCAGATCCGCGAAGCCCTCTCCCGGCACCAGCCGGCCCTGGTCGCCCGCGAGCCGGACCACGCCGAGGCGGCGGTGGCGCTGGTGCTGGCGGGCACCGGGACCGACCTCTCGATCTGCGCCATCCGTCGGGCCGAGCACCCGCTCGATCCGTGGTCCGGGCACATGGCCCTGCCGGGCGGCCGCGCCTCCGCCGAGGACTCCGGCCCGCGCGCCGTGGCCGAGCGGGAAACCCTGGAGGAGGTCGGCCTCGCTCTCGGCGAGACCCACTGGATCGGCCCCCTCTCGCACGTGCTGGTGCGCCTGGGCAGCGGCGACCGCCGGATGGTGCTCTCCCCCTTCGTCTACTACCTGGGCGAGGAGCTGGCCCCCTTCGCCACCAGCGACGAGGTGGCCGAGGCCTACTGGATCCCCCTCGCCCATCTCTGGGACCCGCGCAACGCCGGCCGCTTCGAATGGCTGCGGGACGGGGCGAAGCTGCTCTATCCCGCCATCCGCTTCCGTGATGCCGCCATCTGGGGGCTGACCTTCCGCGTCCTCACCCTCTTCTCGGACGTCCTCGACGCCCCCCTTCCCCACCTGGAGGAGATCCCGGGGTTGGGGCGGTGACGCGGCTGGACGTGGTAGTGGTCGGGGGCGGGATCTCGGGGCTCACGGCGGCGTTCCACCTCTCGCGCGGCGGCCTGCGCATCGCCGTCCTGGAGGCGGCGGAGCGCGTGGGCGGAGCGGTGGAGACCTTCTCGGACGGCACCTGGCGCTTCGAGATGGGGCCGAACACCGTCCTGGAAAACGACGAGAGCGTCGGCCGCCTGATCCGCGACGCCGGGCTGGGCGGGGAGAAGATCGTGGCCACCCCCTCGGCCAAGAAGCGCTACCTCTACAAGGGGGGGGAGCTGGTGCCGCTCCCCGGAGGCCCGGGGGGGTTCCTCACCACCCCCCTCTTCCCCGTCGGCTCCAAGCTGGGTCTGCTGCGCGAGCCCTGGATCGGCCGGCCGCCGGAAGGGACGGAGGAGAGCATCGCCCAGCTCGTCCGGCGGCGGCTGAGCACCGCCTTCCTCGATTACGCGGTCGGCCCCTTCGTCTCCGGGGTCTACGCGGGCGATCCCGAGCGGCTCTCGGTGCGCTGGGCGGTGCCGAAGATCTGGGCGCTGGAGCACGAGCACGGCAGCCTGATCCGGGGGGCCCTAGCCCGGCGGAAGGGGCCCGCCCCGGGCGGCGCCATGATCTCCTTCCAGGAGGGGCTGGAGGAGCTCCCCCGCCGTCTCGCGCGGGAGATCGGGGACGTCCGCACCGGCGTTGCCGCGCAACGGATCGTCCGCGCGGAGGGGGGGTTCCGCGTGGAGACCTCGGCCGGACCGGTCGAGGCGGCGCGGGTGGTGCTCGCCGTGCCCGCCGCCGCCGCCGCCTGCCTGCTCGAAGAGGCCACTTCCGGCGCCAGCCGCCCCTTCGCCGAGATTCCCTACGCCGCGGTCGCCGTGGTCTCGCTGGGCTGGCACCGCGAGGAGGTAGGGCATCCGCTCGACGGCTTCGGGTTCCTGGCGCCGCGCAAGGAGGGGCTCCGCGTCCTCGGCTGCCTCTTCCCCTCGCAGATCTTCCCGAATCGCGCCCCCGCCGGGCACGTGGCGCTCGCCGCCTTCGGAGGGGGCCGCACCGACCCCGACTTCGCCACCTGGGATGACGACCGCATCCTCTCGACGGTGCTGAGCGAGCTCCGCGGTCCCTTGAGCCTGCGCGGCGAGCCCGCCTTCCGTCTCGTCCGCCGCTGGCCGCGGGCGATCCCGCAGTACGAGGTCGGCCACGGCCGGTTCGTGGAGAGGGCGAAGGAGATCGAGAAGGCCCTCCCCGGCCTGCGGATCGCGGGAAACTACGTTGGCGGCGTCTCCGTGCCCGACTGCATCAAGAATGGGACGGCGGTGGCGGAGGCGATGCTGAAAATTCCAGCGTGATCAGCCGCGCCTCCCCCGGCGCCACGTTCGTCACGGTGTGGGTGATCCCGCCGGGAATCCAGGCGGCCTCCCCGGCCTTGAGCGTGCGGGTCGCGGCGGGTTGACCTTCGGTCTCGTTCTTCAAGGTGAGGTCGGTGACCGCCACCACCAAGTGTGGCGCGTCGTGGTGGTGCCTGGGAATGGAGCCGCCCGCCTTCAGGCGGATGTCGGAGACCCGCACACCGTCCTTGAAGAGGATGGGGGTGATCGTGCCGCCGGGGAGCTCACGCGGCTTCCCGGCCTCTCCCGTGGCCGTCCCGGGTTGGAGCAGCTCGATCGTCACGTTGCGGAAGGGGGTGTCACCGAGGTTCTTCGCGAGGTGGGCGAAGCCGCCCGTGGAGAAGCGGGTCTCGCCGTCTTGGAGCTTCAGGGGGACCGGAGGCTTGCCGGCGACGTCGTTCTCGACCTCGGCCGCTCCGAGGGTGACGAAGACGTAGTCGTGATCGTGCCGGTGCATCAGGGTCGCGGCGTGCGGGGGGACCTCGACCTGGAAAACCCGAATCTGGGCGTTCTCCAGAGCCAGATGGTGGTGTGGCTCGGCGCCGATCGCCACTTCGGAGGCGGTCGGCTGGGCCAGAGCCAGGGCGGGGAGGAGAGATGCGAGCACGGCGAGCTTTGTGATCATGAGCGTAAGCTTACCCGACGCCAAAATCTCGAAGGGGAGCCTTCCCCCTCTGAGACCTCATGGAAAATTCTCGCGGGGGGAGTTCCCCCTCCGAGAGATGCGCCGAAAATCTCGCGGAGGAGCTCTGCCCTCCGAGTTTCTCGCCGAGAATCTCGTGAGATGACCTTTAAATCTCGCAGGGGAGCTCTCCCCGTCGAGATTTTTGCGGAATCTCTCGCGGGGGGAGATCCCCCCTCCGAGATTTTCGACGCGGGATGCCTTTGATCCCAGGAATTTTCACTTCCCCATCCGACATAATCCACCCTATGAGCCAGAACCGCATGTCCCGCCGGGCCGTCCAGGTCGTGGCGGAGAACCGTATCCGCGAAGCCATCAAAGAGGGGCAATTCGACGACCTTCCGGGTCTCGGGCAACCCATTCCAGATATCGACGAGCCCTACGATCCCGACTGGTGGATCAAGAAGTGGATCCGTCGGGAGGGGATGAGCAGGACGCTGGCCGAGAGGTTCGGTAAGGACTTCTGGGCCCGCAAATAGGCCTCACGCGCGGACGATGCCGATGACCGTCCGCGCCACGGCGTAGACGAAGGCGCCCCCGAGCAGGAGCTTCACCCCCGCCGGGGCGATGACGAAGAGCGAGCCGAAGAGGCCGCAGAAGAGCAGCGCCGCCCCCAGCGCCATCAAGAACATCCGCCGCCAGCGGGGGCTGAATTCCCAGGCGCGCGCCGCCCAGGCCTGCTTGACCTCGGCGAAGCTAGCGCTGTCCTCGGCCTGCGCCCCCACCACCCGCCCGAAGTTGCGGTAGGCGGAGGCCCGCGCGCTCGCCGGCCCCATCGACCGCTCCAGGATGCGCCGGTCCATCTCGTCGATCTCGCGGCGGCTCATCGGCTTCCCCTGTGCCAGGACCATGGCGATCGCGCAGCCCATGAAGAGCGCGAAGCCGGCCGCTCCGAGCGGGATGGTGATCCAGAGCAGCGGCCGCTGGTGCGCCTGGGTCCAGTCGCTGAGCCGCTGGAGCGGGGGGAGCACGCTGCCGATGGCGATCACGGCCAGGACGACGAGGAGACCGAGCGCCTGTTCGAGGATCTCCCGGAAACGGCTTCGCGGCGCCCGGGCCGGCGCGGGCTCTTCGGGCGGGCGGTCCATGGCCGGAGGAGCCTCGGACTCCTCCGGGACCCTGACGCCGGCCCGCTCGTTCACCCGCTGGAGGGCGCGGGCGAAGGCGACGAGCGCGTAGCTGAAGCCGAGCCAGCCGGCGGCGACGAGGAGCATCAGCAGGAGATCGCGGCCGGGGGTGGTCGAGCCCGCCCGCCGGAGAAACCAGAGGAAGGCGCCGACCAGAAGCGCCCAGCCCCCCAGGTAGGCGATCCACCAGCTCCGCACCGCCTCCGGGCGCGGCGGCCGCTCCAGCAGGGCCCGGCCCCACTGGACCATGACGAAGACCATTCCCAAGGCCAGCGCAACGATGGCCAGCAGGAAGGGGAGGAGGACCGCGAGCGGCGGCGGCACGGTAATTTCAGGGTAGCATGCCCGGGCCAACCCAGATTCGAGAGAGGAATCCAGATGCAGGCGAGACGCGAGGACGTGGAGTCGATCGAGGGAATCGTCAAGGCGCTCTACGAGGTGATCTCCGGGCCGGCCGGGACGCGCGACTGGGACCGCGAGCGGACGCTCGTCCACCCCCAGGGGCGGCTGATGCCGACGCGGCCCCGGTCCGAGGGTGGCGCCGGCGTGGAGGTCTTCGACACCGAGGGGTATATTGCTTCCCGCACGCCGTTCTTCACCGCCAACGACTTCCACGAGATCGAGACCGGCCACCGCGTCGAGCGGTTCGGCAACGTCGCCCACGTCTGGAGCGCCTACGAGGGGCGGCGCGCGCCGGGGGGCGAGATCCTGTTCCGAGGGATCAACAGCATCCAGCTCTTCCACGACGGCGACCGCTGGTGGGTGATGTCGGTGCTGTGGGACAACGAGCGGGAGGGGAGCCCGCTGCCGGCGGACCTCGCGGACGCGGATCTCCCATGAGCGATCATTCGAGCATCGAATGGACCGACGCGACCTGGAATCCGGTCCGGGGCTGCACCAAGATCACGGCCGGCTGCGCCCATTGCTACGCCGAGACGTTCGCCGAGCGCTTCCGCGGCGTGCCGGACCACCCCTACGAGCAGGGGTTCGATCTCCGGCTGGTCCCCGGCAAGCTCGACCAGCCCCTCCAGTGGCGCCGGCCCCGCCGGATCTTCGTGAACTCGATGAGCGACCTGTTCCATGAGGACGTGCCGGACGACTACATCCTGGAGGTCGCGCGGGTCATGCGGCGCGCGAGCTGGCACACCTACCAGGTCCTCACCAAGCGCTCCGAACGGATGCGCGACCTGTTGGGCTCCACGCTGCGAGGGGTGGCGGCGGAGCCGCACATCTGGTGGGGGGTGAGCGTCGAGAACCGCAAACAGGGGCTGCCGCGCGTCGGCCATCTCCGCGCCGCCCCGGCCGCCGTCCGGTTCCTCTCGGTCGAGCCGCTCCTCGAATCGCTCGGCGGCTTCGATCTCTCCGGCATCCACTGGGTGATCTTGGGTGGGGAGAGCGGTCACGGCGCCCGGCCCGTCGAGGAGGCCTGGGTGCGCGAGATCCGCGATCATTGCCGGCGGGCGGACGTCCCCTTCTTCTTCAAGCAGTGGGGAGGACGGCAGAAGTCGCGGGCCGGCCGGACGCTCGACGGCCGCACCCACGACGAGCTTCCCCGCAGTTTCCAGCCCTCCTGAGGGGGCGTGATATCGTTCCTCCAGGATCTCTCCTGAGGAGCCCGTGACCGACCTCTACGACACCTTGATCGTCGGCGGCGGCCCCGCCGGCCTGACGGCGGCCCTCCACCTCGGCTGGCAGAAGCGCAAGGCGCTGGTGATCGACCGCGTCAGCGGCCCTCTCTTCTTCACCCTGGAGCAGCTCTGGAACGTACCCGGGATGCCCGGGGCGAGCGGCGCCGAGATCCAGAAGCGGCTCAAGGCTCAAGCCCTGGAGATGGGGGCCGAGGTCCAGCGCGGCAACGTGGTGAAGGCCGAAGCCCGGGAGGGGGGCTTCCTCCTCACCGGCGAGAAGGGGGAGCAATGGCGCGGGCGCACCCTGCTGCTCGCCACCGGCGTGATCCGCTACCACCCCACGGTGGACGGCGACTTCGCCCCCTGCTTCGCCTACGCCGGCAAGGGAAACCTCTTCTACTGCACCGACTGCGAGGGACCGGAGCTGTTCGGCCGCGACACGGTCGTCATCGGCACCGGCCCAGCCGACTGGGCGGCGGCCATGGGGGTGGGGCTCTCCCACTACACTGAGCGCCTGCGCGTGCTCCTCGCCGGGGGGCGCGACCTCTCCGAGCCCTGGGCTGAGCGGCTGCGGGAGAAGAACATCCCGGTGCTGACGGGCGAGATCCAGAAGCTGATCGGCGGGAAGCGCAATCTTACCGGCCTGGAGCTCAAGGACGGCACGGTGCTCACGGCCGAGGCCTTCTTCGTCTCCAGCGAGGCGCGCGGCCGGACCGACCTCGCCCAGCAGGTCGGCGTCGAGATCGCCCCCACCGGCAAGCACGCCCAGCCCAAATCCCAGCGCGGCGACACCAACGTGCCCGGCGTCTGGATCGCGGGGGACCTCCGGCCCATGACCCAGCAGGTCGCCGTGGCGATGGGGACCGGCAACATCGCGGCGGTGATGATCGACCAGTATTTGCGCAAGAAGGACGTGGCAAGCCCCCCTCCCCGCCTCGCGGTATGATCCCCACCGGAGGGGACCACCTTTGAGCCCGTTTTCACGATCCGACTTCGCGTTCCGTTGCGGCCTCCTGCTGCTCCTCGCCCTCTGCGCGGGTTGCGGAGGCCTGCGCTCGCCCCGGACGGCGCTCGACGCCGCCCGCCAGCACGATCCCGCGGTGCAGTGGAATCCCCAGAGCCTGCTGGAGGCCGACCTCGACCAGGACGGCCGCGCGGACTATGCACTCACCGGCACCCGCAAGGACCGCGTCGTGGTGGGCATCGTGCGCGGCCCGCTCACCGCGGGCACCCCGGTCTGGACGCTGGAGTTCCCCGTGAAAGGCGGCGGCGAGGAGGCCCTCTGCTCGCCGGACGCCAAGATCACCATCGAGCCCCTGGACGACGAGGAGAAGGCCCGCCGCAGCGGCGGCCAGGGGATGGGGATCAACCTGCACGACGACAAGTGCGACGCGTTCCACATCTTCTGGAATCCCGAGAAGAAGAAATTCGAATGGTGGCGCCTCTGAGATGAACATCGTCTGCCTGGACGACGCCGGCTGCCTCTATCTCTCCCCCAAGATCGAGGACTGGCGCTACGTGGAGGAGCATGGAATCACCGTGGTCGTCGACCTCGAGGGGGAGATCGACCGCGACATCCCCTCGCTGCCGAACCACGTCCTCTACGTCTACTTCCCGATCTACGACGAGGACCTGCCGGACATGCCCAAGCTCCACGGCGTGGCCCGCATGGCGGCGGCACTCGTCCAGGCCGGCCACAAGGTGCTCTCCCACTGCGGCATGGGGTTCAACCGTTCGGCCCTGCTGGCGGGGCTGATCCTGGTCTACATGGGGATGGAAGGCCAGGCCGCCTTCGACCTGCTCCGGGGGCGGCGGCCGGGGGCCCTGTTCAACCAGATCTTCGCCGACTACCTGCGGAGTCTCCCCGCGGGCGGCCCCCCGTCCTGACGTGAGCGATCGCGAAAGCCTCTGGTTCGCCTTCCGGGGAAGCGAGCTCCTGGTCTTCCAGGAGGAGGGGACGGCGCGGGTGCCCACCGGCGCTGAGTGGGCCGCGCTCGGCCTGCCCATGGAGGAGCCGCACCCCGTCGGCTCCCTCGGGGAGAGCGAGGCCTGGGCCGCGGGGCTTCCGGCGGACGCCGCGCCTCCGGAGGGGATGGCCTTCCAGGGGTTGCGCCGGCTCTTCGGAGCCCTCGACGAGGAGGTCTGGAAGCTCGCCGGCCGGGCGGTGCAGATCGTCGAGTGGGACCGCAACCACCGCTTCTGCGGCCGCTGCGGCGCCGGGACGGAGCGCAAGCCGGACGAACTCGCCCGCGTCTGCCCGGTCTGCGGCCTCCAGCAGTTCCCGCGCATCTCCCCGGCGGTGATCGTGCGCATCGAGCGGGGGGACGAGATCCTGCTCGCCCGCTCCCCCCACTTCGCGCCCGGCGTCTACAGCACGATCGCCGGCTTCGTCGAGCCCGGCGAGTCGCTGGAGGAGACGGTGGTGCGCGAGGTGCGCGAGGAAGTGGGGATCGAGGTGGCGAACGTCCGCTACTTCGGCAGCCAGCCCTGGCCCTTCCCCCATTCCCTGATGATCGGCTTCGTGGCCGACTACGCCTCCGGCGAGCTCCGCCTCCAGGAGGGGGAGATCGAGGACGCCGGCTGGTTCACGGTCGACAACCTCCCCGGGCTACCGTCGCGGTATTCGATCGCGCGGCGGCTGATCGAGGAGCTCATTTCGCGCTACCGCCCTTGAGATTCCGGTCCAGAAAATCCCCCACCGCCTTGTAGACCCGCTCCCGGTCCGCCCGCAGCACGAAGCCGTGGGCGGCGTCCGGCAGCACGATCTCCTCCACCACCCGCTTTTTCTTCTTCAAAGCCGCGGCGATGTCCGCCGCCTCGGAGGGGATCGCCAGGGTGTCCCGCGCCCCCTGGACCAGGAGCAGCGGGCGCGCGATCTCGCCGGCGTGGGAGTGGGGAGACCTCAGGGCGCCGCTCTGCCAATCGACGGCGCGCCCCATCTCGTCGGCGAGGATGGTGCGCTCGGCCGACGAATAGGGGAGGCTGTTCAGGACCCGTTGCCAGTCGGAGACGCCGAAGAGGTCGACCCCGGCGGCGAATTCCCCAGGCTGGAATGCGAGCACGGCTAGGGTCAGGAAGCCGCCGTGCCCCACGCCGCCGATGGCGATCCGCCCGGGGTCGGCCTGGCCCGAGGCTCCGAGCCGGTCGCGGGCGATGAGCAGGTCCTTGAGATCCGCCACCCCGTGCTGCCGGTCGTCCAGCCGCAGGAAGGCCTTGCCGTAGCCGAAGCTCCCGCGGTGGTTCACCGCGTAGACGGCGTAGCCGCGCTGGACGAGGGTCTGGATGAGCGGATCGAAGCCCAGCCGCGCCTGCCCGCTCGGGCCATCGTGGACCCAGACGATCGCCGGGGTCTTGCCTCCCAGGGCCGGCTGCCGGGGCTTGTAGAGGACGCCGGTGATCTCGCGGTCGTCGAACGACTTGAAGCGCATCAGCTCCCCCGCGGCCCAGTCGCCGGCCTCGCCTCCTGCCAGCCGCCGCGGCGCGGCCGGCTTGGCGAGGTCGTAGACCCAGACTCCGGGCGGCGTCGCGGAGCCGCTCCCCAGGAAGGCGAGCTTCTGGCCGTCGTGGGAGAAGGCGAAGGCGTCGACCTCGCCGAGAGGGGGGAGGTCCGGCAGGGGGACCGGCTTCAGAGTGGCGGCATCGTAGAGCTCCAGCCCCGTGCGGGTGTCCCCTCCGGCGATGACGGCGATCCGCTTGCCGTCCGGCGAGTAGCGGGCGGCGAGCAGGTCCCAGCTCTCGCGGAGCAGGCTCTGGCTGGCGCCGGTCGCCGGGTCGACCCGCGCCAATCCCCGGAACTGGCTGTCGACGTCGTTCAGGGTGAGCAGGGCCTTGCCGTCCGGGCTGAAGCCCAGGGGGATGTGGACGGCGAACCCCTCGCCGGTCAGCAGGGAGTGGTCCTGCCCGGCCTGCCGGTCCCGGATGCGGACGTCGCGGTCCAGGTCGTTGTTGCTCTCCGCGTAGGCGAGGAAACGGCCGTCGGGCGAGACGGCGGCCAGGCGGAGCACGTCGGAGCCGTTGCGGTCGACCTGGGTCAGGGCATAGCCCTTGGCCGCGACCTTGTAGAGGTCGCGCGCCTGCGAGCCGGGGTTGTCGACCTCGATCCACAGGTCGCCGCCCGCCGCCCAGCTCAGGAATCGGGAGGCCTTGCCGGGCGCCAGCGGGACGGCCTTGCCGTCCGGCTCCCGCACGAAGAGGTGGTCCTCATCGCCCGCCGGACCGCTCCGGTAGAGGATCCGCTCGTCCGCCGGGAAATAGCTCACCGCCCAGACGGGGTCTTTCGGCGACCGGGTGAGTTGGACCGGCGGGCCGCCGGCCACCGGCAGGACGTAGAGGTTGGGAACGCCGTCCGTGTCCATCGAGACCAGCACCTTGCCGCCGTCGGGCGAGAACGACAGGCCCGAGATGGCGGCGGGGAGCCCGGCGGCGAGGGTGGGGGCGAGGAGGAGGAGGGAAAGGCACAGGGAGCTGCGATACATGCGAGGGATCGTACCAAACGGGGCGTCCTGCCCTTCGAAGCCTCACCCCCTGGCCCCCTCTCCACTCACGTGGAGAGGGGGAACATGCTGCCGAGGATCTCGATGGACCGGAGCGGGCCCTCCCTCTCCACGAAGTGGAGAGGGACCGAGGGTGAGGCTTCGGAGGGCAGGACGCCCCAGCTAAATACGCCCTACATAGAGCACATGCGCGTGGGGGTACCCCGCCCCGATCTCCACCGCCTTGAACCCGCCGAAGCCGGCCCGCAGCAGCCGCTCCCGGACCTCCTCGCGCGTCTCGTAGCTGTGGGCCTCCCCCAGGGTAAGCCCCAGGAGGTCGGCGCCGCGCTCCTGGGCGCGGTTCCAGAGGGCCTTGGCGCGATGGCCGGGATCGATCTCCTTGAGCAGAAAGACGCCCCCGGGCGCCAGCCGCTCGCGCACCCAGGCGAGCAGCGGGTCCCATTCCGGCTTCGGCAGGCGGTAGAGCACGTCGAAGATGGCCACCGCGTCGAACCTGCCGCGGAGGGCCGGGTGGTAGGCGTTGACCACCCGCAGACCCGGGCGGCGGGGGACGAGGAAGACCTTGCGGCCGTCCGGCTCGACGGCGACCACCTCGCGGGCTCCCCCTTCGAGCGCCAAATGTGCGAAGATTCCATGCCCAGCTCCGAGATCCAACAGCCGGCCCCCCCGCGGGAGGTAGTCGAGCACCCGAAGGAAGGGGCAGGAAAGGAAGCGCCCAAGCACGTGCAGACGGGTCGAGCCCGGCGCGGAGCCGTACGTCCGCCGCACGAACGCCAGCGCGCTGGGGAACCGGAGAGTGGACACCCGGACTGCATATCGCCCCGAGATGAAGCTGTCAACCGACGCACCCGCCCGGCGGCTCGCCTCGCCCGCCGCTCTCGCCGGCTTTGCCGTGGTGGCCCTGGTGCGCGCCTTCACCCTCCCGGGCAGCCTGTGGGAGATGGACGAGATCCTCTTCGCCCGCGCCGTCGTGCGGTTCGATCCCCTGAGCCACCGTCCCCATCCGCCGGGCTACCCCCTGGTGGTGGCCTTAAGCAAGCTGCTCAACCTGATCTTCCACGACCCGTTCACCAGCCTGGTGGCCCTGAGCGTGATCTCGACGCTCGTCGGTTACTGGGCGATGGTCGCCGCCTTCCGCCGGATCGCGGGGGGGCCGGACGCCGAGCGGATCGCCGTCGCCGGAGCGGTCCTCTTCCAGCTCTCCCCGGCGATGCTGGTGCAGGGGCCGCTGCCGATGTCCGACCCGCCGGCCCTGATGTTCCTCGCTCTGGCGCTGGCCGCCGGGGCGATCCTGCGGGACGGGGGGGGCCTGTGGAGCGCCCTGGGGCTGGGGGCCGCCGCCTCGGCCGCGGTCGGCTGCCGGCCGCAGCTCGCCCTGGTGGTGCTCCCCCTGCTGGCCGTGGCGCTCTGGCAGACGTCGGGCTGGCGGCGGCGCGGCGAGGTGGTGGCCGCCTTCACGCTCGTCTCGCTGCTCTGGCTCGTCCCCCTGATCGTCGCCACTCAGGGATTCCACAGCTTTTTGATCTACCAATCGAAGCAGGCCTCCTACGTGGCGACGCACGACGCCACCGCCGCCCGCGGCGGGACCCCGCGCTCCCTGCTGGTGAAGCGCTTCGTCACCCACCCCTGGGGGCGCAAGGCGATAGCGCTCCCGGTGCTGGCCCTGGCCCTGGCGGGGGCCGGCGATCTGGCACGGAGACGGCGGACGGCGGCGCTCCCCCTGGCCGTCCTCACCGCCGGCCAGCTCATCGTCTGCCTGCTGATCATGGACCCCGGGGACGCCGTGCGCTACGCCCTCCCCGCGGTGCTGGGGGTCGCCTTCGCTGCGGCGGCAGGGGGGCAGGCCCTGGCCCGGCTCGCCCGGGTCCCGGCGGCGGTCTGGCTCGTTCCCGGGCTGATGGCGGTGGCGGCGATCGCCTACGCCTGGCCGGTGCTGGCCATCCGCTCCCAGCAGGTCTCGCCGCCGCTCTCGGCGATCCACTGGCTGGAGCGCAACGTGCCCCCGAAGTCGGTGGTCCTGGTGGGCGAGGACATGGCCCCCCATGCCGACTACCTGCTCCAGGGGTATGACCTCGCCCCGGTCGAGGAGGGGTTCCACCGCGCCGCCCGCCGGCCCGGCGCGCAGGCCTGGCTCCTGGCCGAGGGGAAGAGCCGCTGGCCGGGGGCGGTGACCTTCCGCTGGCCCAACACCGACGCCTACAACAAGCTGACCCGCAGCCACTACCGCATCGTCTCCCTGAGCCCGATCCCTCTCGGCCACCGTTTCCAGAGCGTGCGGGGGGTCTACAACTGGGAGCCGAGCCTCCTCGACGCCCGCTGGCGGTGGCTGAGCGACGACGCGGTGCTCCGGATCTTCCCGCGCAAGGGGGTCCGCACCGCCGTCCTGCGGCTCCGGCTCGACCTCGCGGCGCCGTTCCCCTCGAACACCGTCACCGTGTCGGTCAACGGCAATCCGGCCCCTGCCGTGGAGATCGCGCGCGGCACCGTCCGGGACGTGGAGGTCCGCATCCCCTGTCACCGGGGGATCGAGATCGGCATCCGCTCGGCCCGCGCCTGGACGCCCGGAGGGGGGGACCCCCGCCGGCTCGCCGTGCAGCTCCTTGCCGTGGAGCGGATCGCCCGCTAAGCTGAGGTGCGTTTCACCATGCGACAGCCCCTATCCGTCTCGCTCGTCATCCCGATGTTCAACGAGGAGGAGAACATCGAGCACGCCCTCGCCTGCGCCGTCGAGGCGCTCGAGCGGTACAGCCCCGAGGACTACGAGATTGTGGTGGTGGACGACGCCTCGCAAGACCGCTCGGCCGAGCTGGTCGAGTGGGAACTCCAGGCCAATCCGCGCATCCGCCTGCTGCGGCACGCGGTGAACCGCAAGCTCGGGGCCTCGCTCAAGACCGGGTTCGCCGCGGTCACCAAGGACGTCGTCCTCTACATGGACGCCGACCTGCCGTTCGATCCGGACGTGATCGGCCGGGCCCTCCAGGCGATGCGGGTGACGCGGGCCGACCTGATCGCCGGCTACCGGCTGGACCGCACGGCCGAGGGTTTCCGCCGCACGGTCTACTCCTATTTCTACAACACCCTGATCGGGCTGCTCTTCGGCTGGCCGCACCGGGACATCAACTTCTCCTTCAAGCTGATCCGGCGCGAGGTGCTGGAGGCGGTGGAGCTGAAGTCCGAGGGGTCGCTGATCGACGCCGAGCTGATCGTCAAGGCGAAGAACTTGGGCTTCAGCATCCAGCAACTCGGCCTCGACTACTTCCCGCGCACCCGTGGCCGCTCGACCCTGTCGTCCCCGGGAGTCATCCTGAAGATCTTCCGTGAGCTGGCGACCCTCTTCCCGGAGATGCGCCACCCCAAGCGCCGGGACCGGCCGGCCCCGGTGGAAGGCTCTTCCGCGCCCGAGCCCGCCGAGGCGCCCAGCCCGGGCCGTTGAAGACCCTCGTCGTCACGGCCGACGACGTCGGCCTCCACCCCGGCATGACCCTGGGAGCCCTGCGCGCCCACGAGCAGGGGATCGTCACCGCCTGCAGCGTGGTCGCCAACGGCCGGGCCCTGGAGGACGCGGTTGAAAGGCTGCGCGACCGGCCGAAGCTGGACGTAGGGGTCCACCTCACCTTCGTGGGCGGCGAGCGCCCGCTCTCACCGCCGGAGCAGGTGCCCTCCCTCCTCGGCCCCGACGGCGCCTTCCTCCCCGGCTTCCGGGCCTTCGCCACGCACTACTTCCTGGGGAGGATCGACGCCGCCGAGCTCGAATCGGAGCTCCGCCGTCAGATCGAGCGCCTCCTCGCCGCGGGCCTCCGGCTCGTCCACGCCAACAGCCACCAGCACCTGCACGTCCTGCCCCGAGTCTTCGAGGTCGTCCTGAAGCTCGCCGAGGAGTACCGAATTCCCTGGATCCGCGTCCCCCGCGACCCCGCCGTCCATCGCAGCCTTAACCCCCGGGCCCTGGAGATCGCCATCCTCAACGGCATCGGCAGGACGGCCCGCCGGCAGGCGAGAGGGACCAAAACGGCGAACCGGACGGTGGGAATCCTGGATGCGGGACGGCTGACCCCGGACCGGCTCCTCCACATTCTGGGGAATGTGGAGGGCATAACGGAGCTCGTCTGCCATCCCGGGGTGGGGGATGGGGAGCTGGCCGGGGTCTATGACTGGGGGTATGGGTGGGACGAGGAGACGGCGGCGTTGTGCGACGAGGGGGTGAAGGAGGGGCTTCGGGATCGGGAAATTGCGCTTACGGGGTTTTCGAGGGTCGGAGCGGTCAACCCTCCGAAGCCTCACCCCTAACCCCTCTCCACGAAGTGGAGAGGGACCGAGGCTTCGGAGGGCAGGCCGCCCCGAGAGCACAATCCCTCTGCACCCCGCTACTTCTGCTTCTCCTCCAGCTCCGCCCACCGCGCATACAGCCCCTCCACCGCCACCCGTGCCGCCTCGAGCTCGCCGCACCGCTCCTGGAGCGCGGCCGGATCGGTCGCCACCGCCGGGTCCTCCACCGCGGCCTGGGCGGCGGCGAGGCGGTCCTCGGCCTCCAGGATTTTCTCCTCCATCCGCTCCCACTCCTGCTTCTCCTTATAGGAGAGGCGCTTGGGGTCCTTGGTGGGCTTGGGCGGCGCCGGCTTGGGGACGGCCGGCTTCGGCGGGGGCGGGGCGCTCTCGCGGGCGGACTCCCACTGCGCATAGTCGGCGAAATACTCGGCGTTCCCCTGGCCGTCCAACGCGAGCACGATCGTCGAGACGCTCTCCAGGAGGTAGCGGTCGTGGGTGACCAGGACCAAGGCGCCCGGGAACTCCAGCAGGCTGTCCTCCAGCACCTCCAGAGTGGGGATGTCGAGGTCGTTCGTGGGCTCGTCCAGGATCAGGAGGTCGGCCGGCCGGAGCATGAGACGGGCAATCAGGATGCGGGCCTGCTCGCCGCCGGAGAGGCGGGAGACGGGGGTATCGAGCTGCTCGGTGCGGAAGAGGAACCTCTTGGCCCAGGCCGCGACGTGGATCGAGCGCCCCTGATAGAGCACCGAATCCCCCTCCGGCGCCAGCGCCCGGCGCAGGCTCACGGTCTTGTCGAGCGTCTCCCGGCTCTGCTCGAAACGGACAGTCTTCAGCCAGTCCGCCCGGTGGATCGTGCCGGCGTCCGGCTCCAGGGACCCGTCGAGCAGGGAGAGCAGGGTGGTCTTGCCGCTGCCGTTCGGCCCGATCAGGCCCAGCCGCAGGCCGGGAGTGAGCTTAACGTCCAGCCCGTGGACGATCCTCTTGCCATCAAAGGACTTGGCGAGCCCCTCGGCGACCAGGAGCTTCTTGGTCTTGCGGTCCGTGGCGTTGAAGTCGATGCCGGCCCGGGCGCTGGCGGCGGCGCCGGTGCGCGCCTTCAGCTCCTCGAGCTCGGCGATCATCCGGTTCGCCTCCTGGATGCGTCCCTTGGCCTTGGTGGTCCGCGCCTTGGCCCCCCGCTTCAGCCACTCCACCTCGGTGCGGACCTTGTTGGCGAGCGAGGCCTGATACTCCGCCTGGTTGCGCAGGACCTCGTCCCGCTTCTCCAGGAAATCGCTGTAGGCCCCCTGCGCCTGGAACAGCCCGTCGGGATAGCGGCCGTCGAGCTCCAGCACGCGCGAGGTGACGTTCTCCAGGAAGTAGCGGTCGTGGCTGACCACGAGATAGGCGTGGGGCTCGCTCTGGAGCAGGTCCTCCAGCCAGAGGATCCCTTCGACGTCCAGGTGGTTCGTGGGCTCGTCCATCAGCAGGACGTCGGGCTCCTTGACCAGCTCGCGGGCGATCGCCAGCCGCTTCCGCCAGCCGCCGGAGAGGATGTCCACCGCCTGCGCCGGATCGTTGAATCCGGCCCGTCCCAGGGTGATGGCGACGCGGGAGATCTTCTCGAAGTCCTCGGCGGGATCATCCATCAGAGCCTCGGTGACCACCTCCTCGACGGTCTTGCCGGTGGGGAAAAGAGGGTCCTGCGGCACATACCCCATGCGGACGCCCCGCCGGAGCGAGCGGATTCCGGAGTCCGGCTCCTCGATGCCGGCGAGGATCTTGAGCAGGGTCGACTTGCCCGACCCGTTGGGACCGATGAGGCCGACGCGGTCCCCCTCGAAGACGCCGAAGGAGAGGTTCTCGAATAGCGGCCGGCCGAAGCCCTTGCCGACGGAGTCGCAGCTCAGGAGGAGAGTGGGGGGCATGAATCCTGGATTTCTAGCAAAAGGGCTTCCTTCTCGGCCTTGCGCATCCCCTTGATGCGGATCTCCTCGCGGAGGGCGAGGCTCCAGGACCGCACCTCGCGCGACCAGACGAGCCTCACCGGCAGACGGGCCCGAGTGTATCGCGACGCCCGCCCCGCCCGGTGCTGCGCCAGGCGGCGCTCGACGTCCTTGGCGATGCCGGTATAGAGCGAGCCGTCGGCGCAGCGGAGGACGTAGACGAAGGGCACGGGGGGATTATAGGGGGGGCCGGTCCAGGGCTTGGCTCCTCACCCGCCATGCCAAGGATCCGAGCGTAAAGATCGGAGCTGAATCGAAACCCAGCCCGCTCCAGCAGATCGTCGAGAACAGGACGAACTGCCTCAAGACATCCCTTTTTCTTGGCTTCAAGGAGCATGCCGAGAACCCCCACGATCGAGAGTCCGAGCCGCGCGGCGACCCTGCGCGCCCGTCGCTCGTCTACGAGCAAGATCTCGGCTCGGACCTCAACCGCAAGGGCGATGGCCTCTGCTTCACCCCGATCCAGCTCTCCGGAGAGAGAACGCAGAAGAACTGAGTCCTGTACGGTTTGGACCGTAATCCAGTCGGATGCCCTGAATTCGTGGCTTCCGGCTGCCCGGAGCTGCCATTGGTGACCTCCTGCGCGACAGACCCAGGGACAAGGATCTTCCCGTAAAGCTGTTGAAGCAGCGAGAGCCGGCCCACAGCTGAAAGCGCGATGATGGGAGAAGCGTCGCAGACGACGATCA
Organism: Thermoanaerobaculia bacterium; assembly: GCA_045807625.1. Lineage (GTDB taxonomy): Bacteria > Acidobacteriota > Thermoanaerobaculia > Multivoradales > UBA5704 > DATARR01. Next base: position 221,825 of record JBJMHA010000014.1, read on the forward strand.
CAGACGGCCCAGACCCCGCAGGGTGGCCACGTCCTGCTCGAGCTCCTCGATGCCGTAGTGAATGGTGAGACCCCGGCTTGCGAGCAGGTGCTGGAACTGAAGGCGGTCCATCTCAGCCAGCCGGCTCGCCTGCGCCAGCGTGAGCTTTTCCTTCTCGTATAGGACGACCGCGATCTCCTGGCGCAGCTCGGCCTCAGACATTCGTGCCGATTCGAGGACGGAGTCAGGGATCGTGATCGTCATGACCTGGCAAGTATACAGCTCACTTCAGATCTCAGGAGCCCGGCACGAACATGCGCCCTCCCTACTCCGGAGGGCACCCCGCGTCGGCGACACACGCATGAACATGCTCTGCCGGCACGCCTCCGCCGCCGATAGGCTGCTCCTGTCATGGGATTGGACCCGCTCACAGCGAGCCCAACTCCAGGAAAGGAAGGGCCATGCTCTCCACCGCTTCGTCAGATCGCCACCTCTGGACCCTCAGCATCCTGTTGGGTTTGGGCCTGGGACTGGCCGGCTGCGTCTCAACCTCGACAGTGACGCCGGAAGAAACCATCAAATCGGCCGTGTCCGTGGCCCGGCACGGCCGGATCAAAAGGGCTCCGGCCGTGATGGCGGGCCCCGCGCTCGACGCGTTCGGGACCAAGGAGGGATTGGCGGCCCTTCACGGAAAATTGAGCGAGATCCTCTCCATTGATCCCCCCGAGCTCATCGGGAGCGACCAGGGAGACCAGGGCTACGGTCATCAGGGCGACATCCGAAGGGTCTTCAGCACAAAGGTCTCGGGCCTCACGGAAACGGGAGCGCCCGCAAGCTACACGGCCCATATCACGTGCAAGGTGACCTATGAGGAAGTCCATACGCCTGAGATAAAAGGAATCTGCACGTTGGATCCCAACAATCCCGGCGGCATGGAACAGTGCGACCCCGATACGCCAGCTTTTGATTGGGAGGGCGAGGCACAACACTGCCGGCTTTCCGAAATCGCCGTCAGGAGCGTGGAGCGACCGTGATCCCCGCCCGCAGAAACCACAGCTCGAACCGCGGCCCCTCCGCGATCTCCAACGCCTCCTGGATCGCCTGCGCGTAGACCGCCCCCTGCGGGGCGTAGACGGCGGCGCGGGCCTGGATCTCCTCCTCGGTCTCCACCTCATCCGTCTTGTAGTCCGCGATCACGATCCGCCCATCCTTCGGGTCCCGGTACAGGAGATCGATCGCGCCGCTGACGATCCCGACAGGCGAAGCCTCCCCCTCCCCCGGCGGCAGGAGGACGGGGATCTCGCGGGCGAGGACGTGGCCTTTCAGCTTCCTCAGCCGCTGGAAGAGCGGGCCCGCGACGAAGGTCTCCAGGAGGGACTCGGCCAGAGGGAGCGCGCGGTCCAGCTCATCCCCCTCGACGAGGGCGGCGAGGTAGGCGGGGAGGAGCTTGCGCTGGCGCCCCAGCTCCTTGCGGGGATCGGCGGCGAGGTCCCACTCCTCCAGGACGCGGTGGATGGCGCCCCCCGCGGCCATGGCGGCGGCGCGGTCCCTCCCCGAACGGCCGCGCCCGGCGGGGGCCTCCGCCTGCTTCTCCGCCTGCTGCTCGCGCAGGAGGGCGTGGGCCTCCTCGGAGGCGGCGCCGCTGAAGGGGCGGCGCATCCGGAGGGCGGCGCGCTCCCGCTCGGCCTGGAGGGCGGTGGAGACGAAGGCGATCTCCTCGGGGCCGGGGAGCGAGGGGCGCTCGGGCTCGGCGGTGAGGCGCAGGTCGGCCGGTGGACGGAGGGCGGGGAGCTTCCAGAGGGCGCCGGCGGAATCCGGGAAGGTCCAGGACGGCGACTCCTCGCTCTGGGCCTCCCGCCAGAGATCGGGCAGGCTCGGCGGCAGGTCCCGCCGGGAGTGGAGGAGCTGCAAGGTGGTGCTCGCCTGCTCCCACGGGCGGGGCTCCACCCTCTCGGGCCAGAGGCCGGTCAGCACGAGGCGGTCCTTGGCGCGGGTCATCGCCACATAGAGCAGGCGCACCCGCTCGGCGGCCTCAACCTCGCGGCGCGCGGCCTCGATGCGGTCGAAGCCGGGGGTGGGCGCGCCGAAGAGGCGGTACTCGAACCCCTCCTCCCAGCGGCCCGCCTCGGTGCGGGGGCCGCGGTCCCCCGGCGCCGCCTTGTGGAGCTGCACGAGGTAGACGTGCTCGAAGTCGAGCCCCTTGGCGCCGTGGATGGTGAGCACCTGCACCGCGTCCTCCGAGGCGTCCTTGGGGCGACCCTCCTCGGCCTCGCGGGACTCGCCCACGCTGCGGCGCAGGGCGCGGAGGATGGCCGTGGCGTCGCCGCCGCTCTCCTCCATGGCCGTGAGCACCTGGCGGAAGAAGCGCTCCAGGTTGGCCAGCCGGTAGGGGCCGAGGTAGCGGGCCGACTCGGCCGCCTCGATCAGGGTGAGCCGGCGCAGGCGCTCGACGAAGACGTCCGCCGGCTCGGTCTCGAAGGAGCGGCGGAGCACGGCCAGGCTCTCGACGGTGGCCAGGAGGTTGCGGTCCCAGCCGCGGACGCGGTCGATCCCCGGCACGTCCCGGGGCACAGCGCGGGCGGCCCCCTCGACCGCCTTCCGCAGGGCCGCCAAGGCGTCAGGGGCGGGCGAGCGCAGCTCGGTCATCAGGCGCGGGAGCTGCCGGTTCCAGAGGGGGATCAGGGCCGCGTCGGGCACCCCCACCGAGGAGGAGCGGAGCACGGTGAGCAGCGCCAGGTGATCCCCGGGGTCGAGCACCGAGCGCACCAGGGCGGCGGCCTCGATGACCTCGCGGCGGCGGTAGTACTGCTTGTCGCGTCCCACCGCGAAAGGGACGCGGGCGCGGCGGAAGGCCTCCAGATAGAGATCGAGGTCGCCGATGCCGCGCAGCAGGACGGCGATCTCGCTCCAGGCCACTCCGTGGTGCTCGTGGAGCTCGCGGATGTCCTCGGCCAGGAAGGCCGCCTCGATCTCGGTCGCCTCGACGGCCGGGGTCTTCCAGGCCTCCTCCTTCTTCCAGGAGACCCAGTGCTCGACCGGCTCCCAACGGGCCGCTGCTCCGGAAAAACCGGCGCCGCGCCGGAAGCCGAGGGCGTCTCTCGAAGGGAGGAGGGGCTCGAAGGGGGGCTGGACCCCGAGGCGCGGCGTCATCACCGGCTCGACCACCCGGGCCACCTCTTCCAGGATCACCGGCACGGAGCGAAAGTTGAGGGCGAGGGACATCACCTCTCCCCCTGCCTCCCGCACCAGGGCCACGAAGCCGTCGTAGGCCTTCAGATCAGCATTGCGCCAGCCGTAGATCGACTGCTTGGGATCTCCCACCAGGAAGAGCCCCGGCCGCTCCTCGACGGGGCCGTCGAGGGCGATCCAGCGCAGGAGCTCGCACTGGACGCGGTCGGTGTCCTGAAATTCGTCCACCAGGAGCTGATCGATCCGCCGCCGCACCTGCCGCCGCACGTCGGGGCTCTGGGCGAGCAGCGACTCGGCGCCGGCGAGGAGGAAGTCGAAGGTGGCGATCCCCTGGGAGCGGAGCTCGCGCTCGATCCGGCCCAGCAGGGGGGTGAGCGCCCGGCGGCCGTGCTCCAGGAGCTCGGGATCGAAGCGGGAGAGGTGCTCGACGAGCTGGACGAAGGCGCCGGCCGCCGCGCTCAGCTCCTCCTGGACGTCACCGAAGAGGGCGGCCTCGGTGCCTTCGAGCTTCCGCCGCCAGGTCTTCAGGTGATCGACGAGGTTCCCCGGGAAGAGCTCCGCGCACGTCTCCTTGAGGTCCTGGACCGTGGTCTCCCCCTCCAGCTTCGCGAGGAGGGCGGCGACGGCGTCCGCGATCTTCCTGGCGTTGGGAGCCCGCTTGGCCCTCGGCAGGCGGGGGGCGATCAGGCCGTCGACCGCGCCGCACGCCTCGTGCAGGCGGCGGCGGAAGTCGGCCAGCGCCTCGGGGCGGAACGGGTCCTCGGCGAGGACGGCGGCGGGGATTCCTCCTTGCAGGAGAGCGCCCAGGGACTCGACGATCTCCGGCGGGCCGAAGCCGCGGATGGCCAGGGCCAGCAGGTGGGGATCGCCGGGATCGCCGTAGCCGTCGCGCAGGGCGTCCTCGACCGTCTCGCGGACCACCTCCTCGAGCAGATGACCGTCGGCGTCGACGGTGAGGTCGGGGTGGACCCGCGCCTCCAGCGGATAGTCGGCGAGGAGCCCGCGGCAGAAGGCATGGATGGTGCGCACGGCCAGATGGTCGAGCGTGCCGAGGAGGGCCCGCGCCCGCCGGGCCCGCTCGGGGCTGGGCGGCAGGATGGAGGCTTCGAGCCAGTCCGGCGCCGGGCTGCCCGAGGCGAGGGACGCCAGCTCGCGCGCGGCCCGGCCCGCCATCTCGGCCGCCGCCGCCTCGGTGAAGGTGATCGCCACCACCCGTCCCAGCACCTCGGCGGCGACGCGGTCCGGCCCCTCCTCGCGCGGCTTCCCGGATGCCCGCTCGGCGAGCCGCCGGGTGGAGCGCTCCCACCCCTCCCCCAGGGTCCAGGCGAGCAGCCGGCCGATGAGGGTGGTGGTCTTCCCCGTCCCCGCCCCGGCCTGGAGCACCAGGGGGACGTCGAACCGGGTCTGCGCGGCCCGGCGGGCGGCGCGATCCTGGACCAGAAGGTCGGCGTGGAGGCCGGTCATGAGCCCTCCCCCGAACCCTCACCATCCCCGTCCCCTCCCGCCCTCCCTCGCCGGGAGAGGGGAGAAAAAGGGATTACATTGGTATTTCGGTTTTCTCTTTTTTCCCCCTCGCCCGGTGAGGAAGGGCGGGAGGGGACGGGAGAGGGGGTCAGGGGGTGAGGGCTCGGGTGGGGGGCCTCCATCGGCTTCGCCCCCAGCCGCCACACCCGCAGCAGCGCCCCCTCCTCCGGCGCGAGCGCCTCGAGCCCCTGCCCCGTCCACTCATGCAGCCGCTGGCGGGCGCCGGAGTCGTTGCGCAGGCAGGCCTCGGCCACGGAGCAGAAGCCGCAACGGGCCGGCTCCTTGCGGCCGTCGAGCTCGACGAGACGGGGGAAGAAGCTGCCCGCCTCCCAGGCGGCGAGCACCGCCTCCGAGGCCGCCGCGAACGCCTGGATGAAATCCTCGTCGGCGTTGGTCACCGCGAGCTCGCGGTCGCCGTCGTCGAGGCCGGGCTTGAGGAAAAGATAGCGCCCCTTCGATTCCCCCTCCGAGCCGAGGAGGTAGGCCACGGCCTGGAGGTTGGTCCCCTTCCGCACCCGCTCGAGGAACTGGCGGCGGCGGTTCTCCGGCTTGCGGGCGGTGGAGATCGGCCTGCCCGTCTTGTAGTCGGTCCAGATCACCAAGCCTCCCGCCTTGTCGACGCGGTCCGCCTGGAAGAGCACGTGGCGCAGGGGGCCCGGGGTGTCTCCCACGTCGAGCTCCCCCTCGGCCTCGGTCGCCAGCACGGGCACGGCGCCGGTGGCCCAGTCCACGTCGCGGGCCGTGTCGAGCATCGGGCGGGCCCGCTCGGCGAGGGCCCGCGCGAGCCCCGGGAGGAAGATCCCCTCCTCCTCCAGCAGCCGCGCGGACTCCTCATAGAGCCACTGCTCCAGCTCGCGGCCGTCCGGCCAGACGATGGCGACCGGATCGAGATGGCGGACGCCGCGAGGACGCTCCCGCCCCGGAGGACGGGCGATCCGTTCGAGCACCCCGTGCACGGCGTTGCCGAGGAGCACGGGATCGACCGAGGGGAGCGCGCCGAGCGGATCGGGGGTCGGCTCGATGCGCAGCAGGCGCACCAGGAAGAGCTGCCAGGGGCAGGCGGCCAGGTTCTCGAGCTGGGTGACGTAGAGCGAGCGCTGGCGGGGCTCCCCCTCCTCCCCTCCGGCCAACCGCCCGACGAAGCCGAAGTAGGGGCCCAGCCGGTGGCGCGCCTCCCGCCCCTCCCTGGTGCGGAGGTCGGGGTCGATCTCCTCCAGCACCGCCAGGCGGGAGGCGGCCAGGCGCTCCGGCGAGAGGTCGAAGGCGGGAGCGGCGATCTCGGCCCGCGCCTCCTTGAGCGCCAGCCGCATCACCCTCCCCCACCAGCGCCGGGGGGCGTAGAGCCCGGCCATGATCGCGTGCTCGCCGGCCGTGCGGGGCCCCGGCAGAGGCCCGGCCTTGGGCAGGCTCCAGAGGGGCGGCACCCGGTCGACCGCCAGCCGCTCGCGCAGGCGCTCGACCAGCGGCGAGGGGGGGAGCGGCTTGCCGTCGTCGTCCATGGTCTGCCAGGAGAGGGTCACGGACGGAGCGGCCGCGAGGAGCTGGGCGAAGAGGTAGCGCTCCTCGTCGAACCCCGCGCGCTTGATCGGCACGTCGGGGAGCACTCGCTGGAGGATGCGGCGCAGGTCGTCCGGCAGCAGCGGGTCCTCGCGGATGCCGCGCGGGAAGACGTCGCGGTTCAGCCCCATCAGGAACAGATGATCGAAGGTGCGCGCGCGGGCCTCGGTCACCGAGAGCACCTGGACGCCGCCCCCCTTCCCGCCCAGCGTGGAGGCGCCGGACGTCCCCAGGAGCGCCTCGACCAGGAGCCGCATCTCGTCCCGCTCCAGCCGGAAACGCCCGGGGACCTCCCGCTCCAGCTCCTCCAGGGCGGCGCGCACGGGGGCGGTCTCCTCGGAATCGAGATCCCAGCCGAGGTCCGCCGTGATCAGGGCCCGCAGGCGGGCGAGGTGCTCGGAGGCCGGAGCCTCGGTGGGCCAGCCGGCGAGCCGCTCCCGGGTGCGCCGGGCGGCCCGCACGGCGGCGCGGATCAGCGATCCCTTGATGCGGCGGCGGCGGGCGTGCGCCTCGTTGCTGCGCACGCCGTCCCCCTCCTCCACGCCGTCCTCCTCCTCGCCGGCCGTCTGCAGACCCTGGCGGATCGGCAGGGCGTAGGACCCCTTGCGCAGGATGTCCTCCAGGCGCAGCTCGGTCGCGTCGCGCAGCCGCCCCGCGCCGAGCGAGGCGAAGGCGAGCCGGAGGTCGACCCAGCCGCCCCCCCTGCCTTGAGGGAGGGCCGGCGAGTGCCGCTCCTCGGGGAAATCCACCACCGTGTCGAGCCAGCGGTCCGAGGGGACGGCCTCGCCGTCGCGGAGGAGCTCCAGGAGCGCCCGGGCGCGGCGGCCGGCCGGCTCCAGCCCGCCGCGCTCCCCCAGCCCCGAGAAGGGGATGCCCAGCCGGTCGAAGTGCCGGCGCAGGGGGAAGCGGTAGGGGTCGAGGTCGCGCGCCACCACGCCGATCCCCTCCGGCCGGGCCCCGCCGTCGAGCAGGGCGCGCGCCCGGAAGGCGATCTCCCGCGCCTCGGCCTCGGCTCCGATGGCTTCGCAGGCGGCGAGATCCGGAGCCGGGCCCTCCGGAGCCGCCTCGGCGGAGGTGAGGCCGATCCGCTCGGCGAAACGGACCGTGAACGACCGCTCCACTCCGTCCCCCTCGGGTCTCGGCGGATGGTCCAGGATCAGCCAGGCGCCGAGGCGGCGCAGCAGGGCCTGGATCAGATCGGTGGCGACCCCGGTGGCATCGCCGAAGCCGTGGATGAGGAGCGCCCGCGCCGGGAGCGTCCCCTCATCACCGGACTCTACGATCTCGGCGGCGCGCCGGAGGAGAGTCGAGGCGCGCCCCAGCCCCGAGGACTGCATGGCGGCCTCGACACGGGCGGCCGAGCGCACCAGGGCCCGGGCGCGCTCCACGTCGGCCCGGCTGGCGACGAACGGGCCGTCGCTCGCCAGCGCCTCCTCGGCGGCCTCGGCGTGGACCGGCTCGAAGCCAGCGTCGAGCAGGTCGCGCACGGTGCCGGTCACGGTCCGGAAGCCGTCGGCGAGATCCTCCAGCCCGCGCCGGAGCGCCGGCTCGTCCCGGGCGGCCCGCTGGGCGAAGACGTCGAGCAGCATCCCCCCCCGGGGGACCGTCTCCCCCGCCCGCTCCAGGACCTCGGAGGCGAGCCCGAACAGGGTCTGCACGGAGACCCCGGCCACCGACCGCCCCCGCCGACGGACCAGCGCCGCCGCCACGTGGAGCCGCAGGCTGCGGGAGGGGACCACGATCCGCACCGGCCGCCCGAGCAGGGAGGGGTCCCGCCGGGCCTCCGCCACCAGCGCGTCGAGGCGCTCCAGAAGGAGAGCCTCGGCGGCGCGGGGGCCGTGGGCGACCAGGATCCGGCCGGCCGGGCGGGGTGGTTCCTGGGGTACGTCGAAGAGGCTGAGCTGCAACGGCACGGATACAGGATACCGCGAGCCCGGACATACGTGTGCTTCACACGTCCATGCCCTTGGGACGTCCTGCCCTCCGAAGCCTCACCCTCGGTCCCTCTCCACTGCGTGGAGAGGGAGGGCCCAGAGAGCATCGTTTTCGAGATTCGGCAGGGTCAGATCAGACCGTAGGGTGCGCTGTGCGCACCAGGAACAGCCTTGAAGGTGCGCACAGCGCACCCTACATGCGCCCTCCCTCTCCACGCAGTGGAGAGGGACCGAGGGTGAGGCTTCGGAGGGCAGGACGTCCCGAGAGCAGCGAGCCCCTACGCTAACGAAACGCCTGGCACCTCGGGAAGGCGGATCCCCTCCAGCCGGGCCAGATTCAGCCGCAGCCCCGAAGCGTCGAACCCCTCCGCCTCCAGCTCCCGGGCGGCACGCTCGATCAGGGCGATACCCGCCGGCAAGCCCAGGTCGTGTCCGCGGGCGTCGAATGTCGGCAGCCCCGCGTCCCAGGCGACGGCGAACTCGAAGGTGCAGCCGTTGCTGTATTCCCAGTCATCGCTGAAGCAGACCGCCCGGAACCGGGTGCGGATCAGGCTCTCCCAGAGGGCCAGATACTCCTCCTGGCTCCATCCCGGAGCGGTGTAGGGCGCGGGGGTCACGGTCAGCGGCCGGTCCGGGATCCGGTCCCGCAGCTCGCGGGCGAAGGCGTTGGCCTCCGCCACATTCGGGTTCCACAGACGGCTCAGCCACTCGTCCAGCCCGAGCGCCGCCTTGAGGGACGGCAGGTCCCGCACGCCATGCTCCCGGAACAGTTGGAAGAGCCGGGGCCCGGTGGTCAGCTCGCTGCTGGCGTAGACCGCCTGCTCGCCGTTGAGGACGCAGTCGATGGCGAGCCGGGCCATCTCCGCCTCCTCCCGGTAGGTCCGGGAGTGCGGGATGGGGTCCAGCTCGCCGTGGGGGTTGTAGAAGGGCATGGGTGCGCCTCAGGTCTGGATCGAAGGGAGAATCTGCTCCTCGAAGTACGTCGGGCTGAAATAGCGTAACGCTTCCCCGAGGACTTCGATACCCTGATGCAGGACCGCCTGGAGCTCGGGGTCCTTGATGAGCACCCTTCCCTCGTCCGCCGCGGCCGGCGGCTTCGGGGGGCACTCCAGAAGCCCTGTCCAAGCCTCGAAATTGGGCTTGTCCGAGACTTCAAGACCATCCCAAAGGGCTTGCATGTACGCGGCCTTGCGGAAGGAGATCAGAACGCCGGCCTTCTGATACTCACCGAGCTCTCCACGCCGCGACCATGGGACCGGCAGGACGACGAAAGCCTCGTAATCGGGAGCGTCACGCCGTTGATAATAATCTTTCAAATGGAGAGGCGCCTTCACCGGGAGCTCACCATATTCATTCTTCAGCAGGGTTATATCATCAGCATAGACATCCTTCCAATCCCCATCCTTTCTCTTCCCCACTTTGATCCAAAGCGCCTTTCCAGAGGCGATGGAAACCCATGCCACCGAGTGCTGATCGAAGGGCTTCCCCAAGCTCCCCCGCTCCCAGGAAAAATAGGAGACCGATGTTCCGTCCTCGGAGAGGAGCCCGACGTTGACCCGAATGTCCGCGTCTTCCCGGGGAGGCTCCACTCCCATCTCCGCCAGAATCCGTTGGGCATCCCCCTTATTAAGAGCATTCAGGATCGCCCTGTCGATCGACTCCCGCACGCGGCCGGCAACCCTGTATTGCGCCCAGTGAAGGTTCTGGACCGCCTTGGCGAAGCCGGCTGTCCGGAGCTGGTTTCTACCCTGGACGACGTTGAACACCGTATCCAGGAAGATCAAAAGGGCCTGGCGCCACGACAGCAGCCAGCTCCATGCGCGCCGGCCCCAATAGAGAACGTGCTGCCACGTCGTCCCGTTCTTACGCCTGCGCGGCGTCCATTGAGGTGGACGATGGACCATGACCACACGGCTGCGGAGGGCCTCGACGACGCCTTGATACAGAGCGGACGAGAGCAGGACGGTGAAAAAGAACGCTACGAAAAGCACGAGAAAATTCGCCTTGGGGCTGATCCCCGCATCTTTCCAAAACGCATCGTCGACGAGGGAGACCGCCGCCATGCCCCCAAGACCGCTGAGGACGGTCTTCGCAAAGTTCCCCTGGAAGGGCGCGATCAGCGACGAGGTGCTTGCCGCGGGCCGGCTCTAGCCGGCGGGGTCCGCCGTCTCAGGCCTGGGCCGGGAAACCGAGCTCGGGCGCGTCTCGGGGGGAGGGATCTCCCAGGTCGCGATCACGGTCAGCAAGGCCGCGAGAAAAGCGATGGCCAGGATGGCTGCCCGGGCGAGATTCCCTTTGTCGTTCCCGACGTTCCATAGCCAGTCCGCCGCCCGGGCCGTGGACAGTCGCGGGCTGGCGGGACGGGGAGCCGGACCGGGATCCGGGGTGAACGAGGACGAGCCGGGATCGAGCCAGTACAATCTTCGGGTTGCCTGATCGCCCGCAAGCCGGAACAGGGCGAAGCCCCGGGCCTGAACGGGAGATTGATCCTGGAAACGGACCGACAGCGGCGGAGCCAGGAACAGCTTTCGGAGGTCCGCCCGCTCCTTGGGAGAGCTCGCCCAGCCATAAGGTCGGTAATAGAGCTCCTTATGGGAATCGTGGAAATGGCCCGCGAGGACCCCGGCGACTGCGCTCGATTCGACGGTATCCTTCCAGGTCTGATAGACGGCCGGGCTCACGTTCCACGGAGAAAAAGCCGCCCACTCGGGACGTTGCGACTTCTCCGGAAGCTTACCCTGGAATCGGGACTGCCCCAGGGGGTATGGATCGTCGATCTCCGGAATGTGGGTGACGATCAGAACCCTTTTTCCCTGCGCGCCTGCCTGGTGGACCATCGTCGCGAGCTGCTGGATCTCGGCCTCCTGCTCCGCCTTGTTTGCTGTATAGCTCGCTCCTCCGTTCTTGAAGGAGTAGGACGAAAAACCGAGCAATCGGAAATTCGTCCCCGGGATGTCGAAGGAGCACCCCGAGGGGAGGTGGGCCTTGTCGCGATAGCAGGACGAGAGGTCGTGCAGGACCACACCGGAGGGAGCGATCCGCTTCTGGACGTCCGAGAGGAAGGCCGCTGTCGTCTCCAGGTCCGGCCCGGTCGCCGACTCGTGCGCAACGTCGTTGTTCCCGAGCACCAAATAGATGTCCTTGACGGGGCTCGCCTTCAACGTCTCCGCCAGCAGGCTGACGGCGCTTTCCCGATCCGCCGGCGTGACCGGGTCCTCCACCGTCTGATCCGGCGCCTTGATCACGGGCACCGTAGTAGATGACGACGGCGGCGAGGCAACCCTGCCGAACCGGTCGAGCCCCAGATCCCCCGTCACCAGCAGGAAGCTGGGCCTGGATTCCAGCCCCGGGACCGATCCCAGGCCGCGGATCAGGTTTGAGAACGCGGCCTGATTCAGCTTCTCCTGGTGCAGGCGTACGTTCTTGTCTTTTTCGTCGTCATAGAACAGATGCGGATCGGTCGCATGGACGAACCAGACGGCTTGTCCGTCTTGCGGGATCTCGTCCGCCCGGCGCTGGCAGGCCAGGGAAAAAAGCAGAGCAAGGGCCAGCAGGAGAGAGACGGGGAAACGCATAGGCACACCTCCAGGAATACAGCGTCTCTCAGGGAGACGGACCGGGCCGGGAGACTTCCGCTATGCGGCCGGTTCTTCGATCCGCGAAGGAATCCGCGCGCGCCGCAGGAGATCCCCGAAGTGGCTGGTCACTCCGACGCGGCCGACGAGCACGATCCCCTCCCCCTTGCCCTCGACCCTGGCGATCAGCTCACGCAGGGCGTCGATCCCTTGAGAGATTTCAAAGGGATGATAGCAGAGGGTTTCGCCCGGAAAAATGACACGTCCCACGCCGGGGCTCGCCCCCCGATGGAGCTGGACAATCCAGGGCCTCGCGCCGTCGTGGGCCCATTCGAAGCGGACCGGCCCCAGCCGGCCGGCGGCGCGGCGGGAGAGGTCTCGCAGGGAGCCGGCGATCTCCTGGGGCAGATCCTCCGGCGCCTGGCGGCCGAGCATGAAGCGGTCGCCGGCTCCGGCCACCCCCTCGACCAGCGGCTCGCCGTCCGCGCCGGTCAGCAGGGCGCCGGAGAAGCGGGCCTCCACCCCCTCCTGGGCGAGGATGGAGGCGATGAGGTCCCCGCCCGGATCCTCTTCCTGGAGCAGGCGGAAGGGGTCCGTCCAGCCGCGGTGGGTGGTGAAACGCCCCGGCACCTGCTCGCGGGGGCAGGTGCGGATCCAGACCTCGGCGGTGCCGGTGCCCGTGCCGAAGGTGAAGGGGGCGAGCCCGCGCGGGATCACGTGGGTCCGGGGGACCGGCAGGCCGAGGGCGTCCGCGATGAGGAGGCCGAAGGCCTTGTCCCCGAGATGGCGGCTGAAGCGGTTGGGCCAGGAGATCCGTGGCGCCGACGGCGGCGGCCCGGGCTCCTCGACCTCCCAGAGGGCGGTGTGCTCCCCCCGGTACCCCCGCCGGACCGGGTGCAGGCTGAATTCGACCCGCTGCGCCGTCTTCGCCGGCAGGGCGGGGCGGAAGCCGTAGACCGTCTCCAGCAGGCGCAGCCCCAGATCCCGGGGGAGGCCGGCCGCGTCCGGCTTCTCGACGCAGCGGGGGGTGTCCCCCGGGGCAAACTCCAGGGCGTCCCCGAAGGCCACGCCGGAGACCCCGCCGTCCCCCACGTCCACCGTCTCGTTGAGGATGGTGTAGAGCCCCTCCCCGCTCAGCCGGCGGAGCTCGACCAGGATCTCCCCGGCGTCCGTGCGGCCATAGAGGAAGGAGCGGCTCTTCGGATTCTCCGGCTCCCAGCTCCGGATGTTGACCGATCCCTCCGGCGAGGCGGCGAGCACGGCCGCCACCGCCTCCTCGACCGAATCGAACCGGTGCCCGGGCTGGAATCCCCGCACCCAGGCGTGCCGCTGGACGAGGTCCGGCCCGAAGCTCACGAACTGGGCAACGTTCGCGCGGCGGGCGAGGCGGTCGAGGATGTCGTCCTTGAAGTGGCCGGGCACGGGGGGAGGATATCGCGGGTGCCCTCAAGCCGGTACGGCCTACCCTCCGAGGCCTCACCCCCTAGCCCCCTCTCCACTTCGTGGAGAGGGGGAACGAAGATGAGACGACCTTGCCGAATCTGGAAGACTTTGAACTCTGGGCCCTCCCTCTCCACGAAGTGGAGAGGGACCGAGGGTGAGGCTTCGGAGGGCAGGACGCCCCAGAGGGCAAGAGGCTCGTAATCCTGGAACCTACCCATGCGCCCCCATCGCCAACGCCTCCTCCACCACCTCCCCATCAATAAACCGCCGGTGCCACTCCTCCAGCACCAAAAGCTGCCACAGCACCCGGTGGTGGTCCCGCTCCCCCGTGGCGTGCTCGCGCACCAGCGTCCTCACCGCCTCGGGACGGAAATAGCCCCGGTCGTGGAAGCGGTCGCTTTCGAGCACCTCCGCGACGTAGCCGCGCAGGTCCCCCTGGAACATGTGGGCGAGCGGGGTCGGGAACCCCATCTTGCCGCGGTAGAGGATCTCCTTCGGCAGATAGGGCTCCATCGCCTTCTTGAGGATGTATTTCGTCTCCCACCCCTTGACGCGGAAGCGCGGCGGGATGCGGCCGCCGAGCTCCACGACGCGGTGATCGAGGAAGGGCACCCGCAGCTCCATCGAGGTCGCCATGGTCATCTTGTCGGCCTTGATCAACAGATCGTCCGGCAGCCAGCTCTTGACGTCGAGGTACATCATGCGCAGCAGCGGGTCGAGCCCCTCGGTCTTGTCGTAGTAGCGGCCGATCAGCCCCGGCATGGCGCTGCCGTTGAAAAGGCTTTTGATTTCCGGGCGGTAGAGCGCGTCCTTGGCCGGCGCCTCGTAGAAAGAGACGCCCGTGTAACGCTTCGCGAGCGGCTGATTGGAAAGCTCGGTGTACTTGTTCCACTTGCCGCCGAGCCGATTGAGGAGCGGATTGATCATGCCCTGGCGCAGGCCCGACGGCAGCGTCCGGTAGCGCTCGAGGGCGGCCATGTATTTATAGATCGGATAGCCGCCGAAAACCTCGTCCGAGCCCTCGCCCGAGAGCACCACGGTGACGTCCTCCCGCGCCAGCTTGGAGACGAAATAGAGCGAGATCGCCGCCGACTCGGTGACCGGCTCGTCCATGTGCCAGACGAGCGACGGGATGAAATCGCGAAATTCCTCGGGCTTGACGAAGATCTCGCGATGGATCGTGCCGAATTTCTGGGCGACCTGCCGGGCGTAGCGGGTCTCGTCGAACTCGGGGCCGAAATCGTAGGCCACGGTGAAGGTGCGGATGTCGCGGATGCCCATCTCGTGCATCAGCGCCACCACGGCGCTCGAATCGACGCCCCCGGAGAGGAAGACGCCGAGAGGGACGTCGCTGCGAAGCTGGAGGCGGACCGAGTCGCGCAGGAGCCCGATCGACCGGCGCACGCACTCCTCCTCGCCCATCTCCTCGGGGCTGGGCTCCAGGTCCCAGTACTGGCGGAGGCGCGGGCCGTCCCGGCCGACCGTCATGCACCAGCCGGGCTGGAGCTTCTCGATCCCCTGGAAGAGGGTGCGCTCGGTGGGCACGTAGCCGACGCTCATGTAGGCGTCGAGCATCTCCAGGTTGACCCGGGGGGGCTCCGGCGAGGCGGCGAACAGGGCCTTGATCTCGGAGGCGAAGGCGATGCCGTCCGCGCTCAGCGTGTAATACAGGGGCTTGATGCCGAGCCGGTCGCGGGCGATGAACAGGCATTTCGTCCGGCGGTCCCAGATGGCGAAGGCGAACATGCCGTTGAGCCGCGAGAGCATGGCCTCCCCCTCGACCTGGTAGAGGCGGAGGATGATCTCGGTGTCGGTCTGGGTCTGGAAGGTATGCCCCTGGGATTCGAGGTCGGCGCGCAGCTCGAGGAAGTTGTAGACCTCGCCGTTGAAGGTGATGGCGAGCTGTCCGTCCTCGGTGAACATGGGCTGGCGCCCGCGCCGCGAGGTGTCCAGGATGGTCAGGCGCTTATGGGCGAGGCCGACCGGCCCCTCCTCGTAATACCCCTCGTCGTCCGGCCCCCGATGGGCCAGACAGCCGCCCATCGCCCGCAGCTCGCTCGGAGCGGCGGGCCTCCCCGAGCGGAAGTTGTAGATCCCCGCGATGCCACACATAAACGGCTCCTCCTGGATGCGATGACCTGAGCCCGGACGCACCGGGTCCTGCGGGGAACTGGAAGCAAGAAGCGGGCCGGTGGGGCAAGCCGGGTTTCTTCGTAGGGGCGGCCCTGCGTGGCCGCCCTGGGCGGGGGAAATCTTCCCGATACGGCAAAATCCCCCCTCCCAGGGCGGCCACGCAGGGCCGCCCCTACGAAGACCTGCCAGGTTCCGGCACTCTGGGAAAAAAGGGGCGATATACTACGCCGTATGAGCCCCACCGCCGAAGGCCTGTTGAAACAGGCGCTCACCCTCGACGAGAAAGACCGGGCTTCAGTTGCCGGGGCCCTGATCGAGAGCCTCCACGGTCAGACTGATCCGGACGCCGAGGAGGCCTGGGACGTGGAGATCCGCCGGCGCGTGGAAGACTTGGATCGGGAGCTGTCGAGACGATTCCATGGGCGGAAGTGAGGGAGCGTCTCCTCCGTGGCTTCGAGTGAGCTGATCTGGCATCCCGCGGCGCTCGCGGAGGCGGAGGAGGCAAGGGACTGGTACGCGGCGCGCAGCCCGTTTCAGCAGAACGCCGGCAGGCCGCTATCGTCGGGACGTCTCCGGCTCAGGCCAGTCGCAGCTTTTGGAGGGTGACCGATCCCCCCGCAATCACCTGAACCGTCAGCTCCTTTCCGAGCAGAAGGCCTATCCCAAGAAGCGGGTCTGTCTCCGCTACATCGATCGCCGTCAATCGGCGCTCGCCGGCCCAGGTGACGATCGCCTCGTGGATATCGAATTCACTCTCGCTGCCATCTCCCAAGAGGACGCTTCCCCTGCCACGAAAGGGCAGATCCAAGGCGGAAACCACGGCCGCGGGTAGGGTAAGGGAACCCGTATAGCCAGTATCGAGGACCGCCTCGATCTGCTTCTCCCGTCCTCCAGGCCCAAGGACCACGAGGCGCACAATGGCCTCGCGCTGCGCATTCATGGCGCCGACGATCATAGGGTCAAGCAGCGTTCCGGCTGCGGGGACCGAAGCGGCGGGTCTGGGGAGAACCGACCAGGCGGAACCAGATCTGGGCGTCCGGGTTGCGGGCGAGGAGACGGTGCGAGGCGGCGATCTCGTCCGCATCGATTTCGAAAGTCCCTCTCTCAATGTCGATGGCAACGAACTTGCCATTATCCGCTTCGGTGAGGCGAGGCTGGACCACGCGCTCATAGACCTCGTTGCCGCGCCGGGCGAACTCTTCCTTGCTATACCGTGGATGCGGAGAAGCACTCATGGCACAATCCTACCGAATAGGGTGTCACCTAGCAAGGCAGGACTGGAAGCTCCATGCGACGCGGCAGGTTTCCGCCCAGTCGAGATGAGCTTACTTACTCGATCAGCCGCGCGGCGGAATTGCTCAGCCCAGCACGAAGGGAATCTGCTGGGCGGCCACGGGAGTGAATTGAAGCAGAACCCGGAAAGCGGCGTCATGGTCCGAGGTGCTGGCCTCGGTCCGGATATAGAGCTCCGCGATGAGGCCCCGCCACAGCAACAGCTCCCGTCTCAGCGTCGGGCGCCGCTGGACCTCCACCGTCAGGTCCACGAGACGCAGGACCCGCTCGTAGGAGAGGGAGAGGCCCTGTAGGTTCCCCAGCTCGATCAGCCGCTGGGCCCGGTTCATCTCGTTGCCGATCATGAGGATCTGCTGGTCCAGGTTGAACTGTGCCCAGCGCTCGGGAGACAAGGAGGAATGCTGGCTCATTGGAGGGGCTCTCCTTCACCGATTAAAGCAAACGTGATCTCGCGCAGCCGTTCCTGGATCTCGGAGTCCTGTATCAGCATGCCCCGGTTTCCCTGTGCGGGACGGATGTTGATGAGCGCCGTATACTGGATGCAGGCATCTCGCCCTTCACCAGGCTGCCGGATTCCAACAGGAGCTGCTCGGCATCTGCGTGAAGCTCACCACCCACCGCAGCGACCCGCCTTTCCAGATCCACCACGTATTTCACCATATCTCCAAAAAACAGGTGAACCAAGCGGGCAAGCTCGCTCGGGTCGATCCTTCGATCCACTATTACAATGCCGGGCGCGCTCTCCATGGCACTCTCCTTAGAACGGGTTCCCCAAGATTCACAAACTACGTCGAATCGGGCGGCACCTGAGCTGGGTGATGTTCCCCGAGGCGGTCGCAGTAGTAGGCGTAGTACTCCCGCATGGTTGCCATGCACGACGCCGCCAGTTCGAGAACATCGCAGGTTCCGGCGGTAAGCAAGGCTGATCGCACCTCTTTCGTACGCCCCCGCACGATGCAACGGGACTGTTCTTGTATCGCCTGCAGCCAAATGTTCTGCTTCGGGAGGCGAATCCCAAGTGAAGACTTTGGCCGGTCTTCCTGGAAGGCGCTATGGATTTCTGTTGTACTATGTATTTGGAAGGCAAGCTCCGTCCCCGCCGACGTCTTACCGAACGGAATAGTCTGCTGGTGTCGAACGTCAAGGAGGAAAGGATGCTCATGGTAGTCGGAGCGACGAAGCTTCTTGAAAAGCGAGGTGACGGGCGTCCAACGCGGAAAGTCACCCGCGACCCACTTGCGGCCGGTGAGTTGGCTGTACTCTGTCCGAAAAACCTCAGTAAGTTGCTGTGTCAAGGTGACAAATTCGCGAAATGCTCGACGCAGCGTGACTGGATTCGCAGACACCGGCGCCAGTTGATTGAAGGCGTGCTCGAGGTCGCGAAAGACGATTTCGCTGTCTCTGGGGAGGGGCACCTGTTGCTTCATAGACGGCTCAAATGTCACCTAATATGCGACAGCCCGTAATCCGTTCAAACTTTCGGGTTCGACGGCACTCTTCAGCTATTAATCCACCTGCATCAGCCATCATTCCCTACCATCGCCGCAATGTTGTTAGCAAACTGGTTAGCTGCGATGAGTTTCTTATGAAAGACACTCCGGGCGAACAAGCTGACGCGTGGATCTGGCATAGACGTTAGCCGCCGTCCGAAGAAGAGCAAGGGCTTGCGGATCTTCAGCGGACCTGACGTGAGCGGGACCATATTCCTGAGCCCGTTCGCAGAACTGCGAGGTGAATCTCTCCTGTGCTTCAGGCTCATGGAAGGCATGGACCGCAACTGCACTCACAAAAGCGGGGACGAAGGTCTGCTTGAAGCGATCGCTCAGGTTGCTTGCCACAAAACCCTGAGTTGCCGCGAACGTGTTAATAACTAGCCATTCCATCCTGTGCTCTTCCGAGTACGACTCACCCACTTCAACCAGAATATTCGCTAACTCCTGTGAATTGACACTACCGGCTACCATACTTGCTAAGTCGCGAGCAACGAAATCCGGTGTGAGCTGACGACTAGCAGTCTCCGCCCTGGCGGTTTTACGACGACCAAAGAACCAGACCATCTCTTTCCCCTGGGTTGTTCATTGCCGAAGATTTCCTGTTGCCAGACTGCTAGAGAAGCCACGGGCCTAAGCTAGGCCGGCTAGTAATCTTCGTCAATTTCTTCTCAGATCGCAACCCAGCCCGTTGGGTTGGGCTGAGGAAGCTCGGGCCGCCGGCCCGAAGGCGGGCGGGCTCCTTCAGGTGAGTGGCTCAACGTCGAGTAAGGCAGCACCTGCCCCGGATCGCCTCTTTTAAATGCCGAAAGCGCCCGTCTACCCCTCGCAAACCCAAGCGGTTCTTGGGTGAAGAAGATTCGGGACCCGAGCGTTCGCGAGCAACACAACACAACACGCCAGGAGGACGGCCCCCCGTACCGGCCTCCTGACGGACTTCGTTTGTCAAAGAACGCGCGTCGAGAGCTCCCCGACGCGTTTTTTCCTTCCCGGCCGCCGTTTTTGCCATCCCGGCGGCTTTCTAGCGCTCCCGAACGCGTTTCGAGCGTTCCCGAACGCGTTTTTTGCGTTCCCGAGCGGCTTACTTGCTGTCCCGACGGCTTTTTTGCGTTCCCGAGCGGCCGTCCTGGCTTCCCGAGCCCTTATCTTTTAATCCCGGCCGCTTTTTTGTCTTCCCGACTCCCCATCCTTCGCTCCCGCAGCGCCATCTTGTCTCCCGCGCCGGCATCCTGCGGTCGAAGGGCGCCATCCCACACTCGCGAGGCGGTCGGGAGCGCTCTGTTTCCGTTGCGCATGAGATCATAGACGTCATCTCGCGCCCTTGTCTACCCATCCATGCATAGAAGAGAGGATACCTCTTCTTTCATGGGAATTCCACTGCAAGGCTGCATACGGTCTTGACAGGCCGGAGGTGGGTACCTAGTATGGCGCCCTTGTCCGTGAGTGGCCGGTCACGGTGCTCTTTGACAACTGAATCGAAAGAGGAGACTCCTGCGATGGGCCTCCCGGGGAAGGGGTGCGCCCGGGAGGCCTACGCCGGCCGCGCCGCGCCGTCCGGCACGGGGATCTCCGAGACGGCCTTCACCGGCGCGGCGGCGCGGATCACGTCCAGCAGTTGCCGCCGCACGGTCTCTCGCGAGTAGTCGGCGGCCAGGCGGCGGCGGCCGTTCTCGACCAGCCAGCGGCGGGCGGAGGGGTTGCCCAGCAGATCGGTGACGGCGGTCACCCATTCGACGGGGTGCTGGCCGACGAGGATGAAGTCCTCCCCTTGGCGGCCGGAGGTTCCGGCCACCGCCCAGGAGGAGGCGAGCACGGGCACCCCCACCGCCCAGGCCTCCAGCACCTTGATGGGCACGCCCGAGCCGCAGCGCATCGGGGCGATCGACAGGGTGGCCTGGGCGATGATCGAGCGCAGGTCGCGGGGCGACTCGATCAGCCGCGCGCCGGCCTTCTCGATCCTCTGACGGAGGGCCGGGGACGGCCGGTCTCCCGCGATCACCAGGCGGATGTCCGGCCGGAAGCTGCGGAGCTGGGGCCAGACGTCGCGCAGCCACCAGGTGGCCGCGTCGGCGTTGACGAAGTAGCCGAGGTTGCCCGTCATCACCAGGACCGGGCCCTTGTCCCCCTCGCGCCAGAGCTTCTCCGGGTCGAGCGGCGGGTCGACGTTGCGCTCGCGCACGGAGAGGCGCACCACCGCGACCTTGGCCGCGAGGTCGGGCGGCAGCCGGTTGGCGAGGGCCTGGCGGTCCCGCTCGCAGACGACGAGCATGCGTACCGATTGCTCGGCGAGCCGCCGTTCGGCTTTCGCCAGCAGCCGCGCCTCGATCTTGAGCAGCGGCGCCAGCCACCAGCGGTCTACAGCCGCCCGCAGGGAGAAGTTGAGCGAGAGGCTGTCGATCAGGTCGACCACGAACGGCGTGTCGCCGAAGTCGTCCACATGGATCGCCAGGCGGACGAGCTGAAGGATGCCGAGGTCGTGTTGTGGTGCGAGCTCCCGGAGCTTCCTGCCGAGGTCGGGCTGGTAGAAGAGCCCGGTCTGGAGCGGCAGGTGCTTGACGATCGCCCGCGCCATCCCCGGGAAGATCGCCGTGCCGCCCGGATGGTAGAGCTCGACACGGTAGCGCGCTTTCGCGGGTGGCGGCGGCTGGTCCTTGCCCGGAGCCGGCGCCAGGAGCGTCACCTCGTGCTCTTCCGTGAGGAAGTCGAGCATCTGGACGGCCCGCATCTGGTCCCCCCGGCGGGGGGGCCAGGGGTAGCGGGAGGTGACGAGGAGGATTTTCATCCGTGGTCCTGTGCGCGGATCATTTTACGGATTTCCGCGCGCACCGGAAGGGGGATGGAGCTTCTCCCGTGTTCAAACGAGCTTCAGGAGATGTCCGAGCTTCTCGCGCTTGGTCCGCAGGTAGGCGCGGCTCGAATCGGTGGGCGGCACCTCCAGCGGGACGCGCTCGACGATCTCCAGCCCATAGCCGTTGAGGGCGATGTACTTGCTGGGGTTGTTCGTCATCAGCCGCATCTGGCGCACGCCGAGGTCGCGGAGGATCTGGGCGCCGATGCCGTAGTCGCGCTGGTCGGGGCGGAAGCCGAGCCGCTCGTTGGCCTCCACCGTGTCGTGCCCCTGCTCCTGGAGCTCGTAGGCGCGCAGCTTGTTCATCAGGCCGATGCCGCGCCCCTCCTGGAGCAGGTAGAGGAGAACGCCCTTGCCCTCGGTGGCGATGCGCTCCAGGGCCTGCTCGAGCTGCGGGCCGCAGTCGCAGCGGCAGGAGCCGAAGATGTCGCCGGTGAGGCACTGGCTGTGGACGCGCACCAGGGTCGGCTCCTCGGGGTGGATCTCTCCCATGACCAAGGCCACGTTCTCGTCGCCGGTCACATCCGAGCGGTAGGCGTGGATGCGGAAGTCGCCGTAGACCGTCGGCAGGTTGGGCGAGGCGATCTTGCGCACCAGGGTCTCGTGGCGCAGGCGGTAGCTGATGAGGTCGGAGACGGTGATCATCATCAGCCCGTGCTCGCGGGCGACCTTGGTGAGGTCGGGCACGCGGGCCATGGTGCCGTCGTCGTTCATGATCTCGCAGATCACCCCTGCCGGGGTGAGGCCGGCCAGGGCGGCGAGGTCGACCGAGGCCTCGGTCTGCCCGGCGCGCTTGAGGACGCCCCCCTTGCGGGCGCGCAGCGGGAAGACGTGCCCTGGGCGGAGCAGGTCCTCCGGCCGGGTCGCCGGATCGATGGCGGTGAGGATGGTGGCGGCGCGGTCGGCGGCGGAGATGCCGGTGGTGACCTTGCCGCGGGCCTCGATCGAGATGGTGAACGCGGTGCCGAAGGTGGAGGTGTTGTCCTCGACCATCAGCGGCAGGCCGAGGGCGTCGCAGCGCTCCTCGGTGAGGGCGAGGCAGACCAGCCCGCGCCCGTGCTTGGCCATGAAGTTGATCGCCGCGGGGGTGACCTTCTCGGCCGCGATGGCCAGGTCCCCCTCGTTCTCGCGGTCCTCGTCGTCGACGATGATGACGATCTCACCGTGACGGAAGCGTTCGATCGCCTCCTCGATGGGGGCGAAGGGGGTGTCGTCGGTCATGGGTATCCGCAGGCTTTCTCGCCCAGGAGAGCGGCACGGGGCCGTCCCGGGGCGTAAGGAAGGCTGGACGCGTTTACGGCCGCGTAAAGTCTACGCCGCGGCCGGACGGAGGGTCAACCGCGAGGCCCTGAGGAACAGGGCAACGCGGCCTCAGAACGGGTTCCCGATATTCACGAACAACGCGTACGCCGGCTCGCCGCGCTCGCGGTTGAGCTTGAAGCCGATGCCGGCGCGGACGGGGCCGATCGGCGAGTTGTAGCGGGCTCCCAGGCCGATGCCGTTCTTGAGCTCGCCCAGCCGGATGGAGCGCCAGTCGGGCCAGACGTTGCCGCTGTCGAAGAAGACCGTGCCGCCGAAGGCCCCCGCCACCGGGAAGCGGTATTCGAGGTTGATCAGGAGCAGGCCGTCGCCCCCCACGGGGACGTAGCCGCCGCCGTTCGGGTTGAGGATGAGCGTCTGGCCGCGGATGCCCAGCTCGTCCCGGCCGTAGGCGCGGTGCGAGGCGTCCCCTCCGGCGAAGAAGCGCTCGGCGATCGGCACGTTGCGGCTGGGGAAGTCGAGCACGATGCCCCCCGAGGTGGGGATCGCCTTGAAGGGGGCGATCGTGCCCACGCGGACGCTCCCCGCCAGCACCCCGGTCCGGCCGAGGTTGTAGTACTGGGTCTGCTGGAGGAAGACCTTGAGGAACTCGGTGTCGGTGCGGAACGCCGGCACCGGGAAGGCGTACTGGAATTGCGCCAGCGAGCTGCCGCCGCGGGTGGGCGAGATCGGATCGTCGCGGCGGTCGAGGAAGAAGCTCGGGATGAAGCTGGTGACCTGGTAGCGCTGGTCGAGCCGCTCGATCTCGTTGGAGGCGATGCCGGGGTCGACGCTCGGCTCGACGATGCGGTAGTCGAAGCCGAGGCTGTAGCGGCGGTTGCCGTAGACCCGCGCGGCCTCGATGCGCGTCCCGTAGCGGGTCACCTCGAAGGGGCGGTCGCTCGGCGCCTCCTGCTCGTAGAAGACGCTGGAGGTGAGCGAGACCGGAAACTCGCCCAGATAGGGCTGGTTGAAGAGGAGGTGGAAACGCTTGTCGCGCTGGCTCCAGCGCACGTCGGTCCGCAGGCTGTAGGCCCGCCCCCAGATGTTGTTGTCGCTGAAGGCGAGCGAGCCCCGGAAGCGGGTCTCGGAATCCCAGCCGAAGCCGTAGAGGATGCTGCGCGGCTTCCCCTCCTCGACGCGGATCAGCACGTCGCGCTCGGTTTCGTCCAGGCCGGCGGGGACGAACGCCACGTCCACCCGGGAGAAGATGCCGAGCTGGTAGAGGTTGCGCTCGGTCTCGAAGAGCCGGGCCTGGCTGACCGGATCGCCGTGGCGGAGGTCGAGGGTGCGGCGGATTACGTCGCCGAGGGTGCGCTGGTTGCCGCGCACGAGGATGCGGTCCGCCACCTGCCGCGGCCCTTCCAGCACCTCGATGGTGAGGTCCACCAGGGTGTGGTCCGGGGTCCAGTGCTCCTTGGCGGAGACCTGGGCGCGGGTGAACCCCTTGGCGGCATACTGGCCGCGGATGTAGTCCAGCGTGTTCTCCAGCAGGACGGGATGGAACCCGTCCCCCACGCGGAGCTTGAGGTCCTCGCGCAGCTTCTTGGCGTCGAGCTCGGTCATCCCCTGGAGGATGAGCGTCGCCACGCGCTCCCGCGGTCCCTCCTTGACGGGGATGACGAGGTGCAGGTCCTGCCTCTGGCGCTCCACCCGCGGCGGGCCGACCACGGCCTGGGTGTAGCCGCTGAGAGCGTAGTAGCGCTGGAGGTTCTCGACATCCGCGTCGAGGTCCGACTGCACCAGCCGGCCGCTCCCCCGGAGCAGGACGCTGCGCTCGGAGGTCTTGAGGAGCGGCCGCAACTTTTTGTCGGGGATCTCCGCGTTGCCCTGGAAGACGATCTCCCGCAGTGTGTAGACCGGGCCGGGGACGACCGTGATGGTGAGCACGAGCTCGCCGCCGGCCGTCTGCTCCCCGGTGTCGACCCGCACGTCGTAATGCCCCTGCTGCTGGAACCAGGTCTTGATCCGGCTCTGGGCCTGGAGCACCAGGGCCTCGTCGAACCCGGACTCGCCGAAGAAGGGGAGGAGCCCCTCGCGGCGCAGCTTCTTCTCGTCCGCCCCCTGGACCTTCAGCACGATCTTGGGGCCGATCACGACCGGGTAGGTGAGCTTGACGGTGTTGGCCCGCTCCTCGCGGCTCTCGAGCGGCGCGTCGACCCGCGCCTGGCCGTAGTGCTGGCGGATGAGCCAGTCCTGGAGCCGCTCGGCGTCCTCGCGGGCGACCCGCCGGCTGAACGGCTTGCCGGGCTGGAGGCGGAGCTGCTTGACCAGCTGCGCCGCCTGAAAGGGGTCCACGGGGTGATCGAAGGTGATGGTGCTGACGTTAGCGCGCGGGCCGCTGAGGACGCGGTAGGTGACCACGGCGCGGCGGGTGACCGGGTTGGTCTCGACGGAGACGCGGACCCGCGCGTGGAAGTAGCCGTTGCGGTCGTACAGGCTCCTGAGGGCCTCGACCCCTTGCAGGACCCTGTCTTCCGAGAGCGGCTGGGCCTCCCCCTGGGGGATGGCCCGCCGCAGGTCGTCCTTCGCCAGGCCCAGCTTGCCAGTGACGCGGACCTCCGACACCTGCACCACGGCGCGGAAGACGATCACCGCCACCACCCCGCCCCGCTCCGGATCCTCGCGCATGTAGAGCTCGGTCTCAGCCGCCGTGCCGCTCGCCTGGAGGTTGCGCAGGGTGTGGCGGATCCGCTCCTGGGTCAAGGGCTCGCCCGGCTCGGCCTCGATCAGGCTGGCGAAGTCCTGGGACTTCGGCAGCGGGGCGTCGCTGCGGATCTCGACCTCGGTGACCTTCGGCCCGGCGTCCTCCTCCGGCTCCGGCGCGAATCGCGGGGCGGGCGGAGCAGCCGCCGCGGCCGGCGGCGCGGCTTCCTGAGCGTGGAGCGCACCCGCCAGCAGGCCCACCAGGGGGACGATCGCGAGCCAGGATGCCATGCTCAGAACCGCCGCTGCCACTGCGCGTCGACGGCGTAGGTGCCGTCCCCCACCTGGGTGAGCACCAGGGTGAGGTTCTTGCGCACCTGCCACTCGACCTGGACAATGTACTGCTGGCCGGTGGTGGGCAGGGTCGAATAGGTGATGAAGACGTCCTTCGACAGCCGCTTGCCCACCGTGATGCCGATGCCGGAGACGGGCTGCCCCGCCTGGACCACCGGGTCGATGCGGAAGCGGTCGAAGCGGAACAGGGTGCCGACCCGTTTGGAGAAGGCCCCGGCCGCCTGGCCGGCGAGGAACTGCCTCGCGAGCTGGCCGGACGCGGCCTGCTGCTCCGCGGCCGTGGGAGGCGGGGCGAAGGGGCTCTCGGTGGGGCGCTGGCTGCCCGCGATCAGCGAGAAGATCTCCAGGTCGGCCAGGTTGGAGTCGGAGGCGAGGTGGATGTCCGGGTGCTCCAGCGTGCCGCCGAGGGTCAGGGTGATGTTGAACCCCTGGACCTCGGTGGTCGCCACCAGGTCGACGACCGGATCGATCCGCTCCGGGTTGCTGAACCGGAGATACCCCCGCTGCACCTGGTACTGGTTGTCGTTGTAGAGCAGGGTGCCGCCGGTGTCGAGGACGACGTCGCCGAAGACGACCGGCCGGGCCAGGGTGCCGCGCACGCTCAGGGCCACGTCCCCTTGCAGGTTGGCGACGTTGTTGCGCACGCGCAGGGCGTCCCGCCCCTGGATCCCGATGCTGAGCTGGGTGGTGGTCTGGAAGGTGTCGGTGGCCGCGAGCTCGAGGCGCTGGCGCTGGAAGAGCCCCTGGACGAGCTCGAGCAGGTCGACGTTGATGTCCTGCACGTAGAGCGCCCGCTCGAGCTCCACGCTCCCCTCGATCCGCCGCCCCGCCGTGTCGGAGACCAGCGTCAGGACGGCGTTGCCGCGGTTGTTGAGGAACTCGGGGAACCGCACGCTGACGTCGCGGGCGTCGGCGGTGATCCGGTAGGAGAGCTCCCGGCCGGCCCGCGGCAGGTCCACGCCGCCGGCGAAGACGAGCGTGCCGTTGTTGCCCATGCGGGCGCGCACGCCGTCGATCGAGATCCGGCTCTGGTTGAAGGAGAGGAAGCCGTTGATGCCGTCGATCGACTGCGCCAGCTCCGGCACGATCAGCCTGCCCCCCCGGATCTCCCCCTGGCCGCTCAGCCTGGGATCGTCCAGGGTGCCGCGCACGGTGCCGAGGAGGTCGGCGGCCCCCTCGGCCCGGTATTCCGGCGGCAGCACGAGCCCGAGCCAGGTGGCCGCCAGGGTGCTCTGGAACTGCAGGTCGAGCGGCACGCCCCTGGCGAAGCCCACCGTGCCGTGGACGGTCAGCTCGTTCTCGGTGCCGGGCTCGGCCAGGTAGAGGGACTGGATGACGGCGCGCTCGGAGGAGAGGTCGACCACGACGGGCTCGCGGCTGGCGACCGTCCGCCCCTGGTACTGGAGCCGCAGGTCGGCCAGCCGGACCCCGGCGTGGAAGGTGCCGGCGCCGAAGTCGGCCGCCAGGGTGGTGGTGCCCAGGAAGGAGCCGGTGAAGTCGGGCAGCGGCTGGGGCGAGAGGGCGCGGGCCAGGGCTCCGAGCTGGTCGCTGCGCAGGTCGACCGCCACGTCGGCCCTCCGGCGGTCGAGCCGGCCGTTCCCCTGGAACGAGGCGAGCCCGAGGAGCGAGCCGCGCAGGTCCACCCGCTGGCCGTCCCAGGTGGCCACGGCGCTGGTCTCCCCCTGCTGGCCGAGGAGGCGCCCCTGGAGAGCCAGGTCCCGCCCGCGGACCGAGACCGTCGCCCGCGGCTCGCTCAGGGTCCCCGAGGCCGCGGCCTCCACGCTCATCGTGCCGGTGAGGTCGCCGCCCAGAAGGCGCTGGAACGGCTCGGCGCCGAGCGACAGGGCCGGCGCCAGCAGCGTGAGATTCATCCCCCCGGTCGGCTGGTCGAAGGTCCCGTGGGCGAAGACGGTGCCCGCCGGGGTCTCCACCTGCCCCTGCTCGATGGTGATGTGGCCGCCCTCGAACGATCCCACCGCCCGTGCCTTGCCCACGGGGTAGCCGTAGGCCGTGACGTTCACCGCCGTGGCGTCGATGCGGCCGGTCAGCCGGTCGGGGAAGCCCGAGAGGTCGACGCTCCCGGAGAGCTCACCCGCGAATTCCTTCGTCAGCTCCGGTCCCAGGAGGTAGGCGAGCCCCGAGGCCTGCCACTGCGCCGCCTCGATCGCCAGGTTGAAGGGCTGGGAGGCGGTCTTCCGCCCCGTCTCCGGCAGGGGGACGCGGCCGGTCACCAGCAGGGCGCCGCCGTTCCGGGCCAGCTCGAGCCGCAGGTTGTCGAGCGCCCGCGGGCTCAAGGTGAGGGAGCCGCGGACGGTGTCCGCCGCCGTCACCGGCGCCACCACGTTCTGGAGGTCGAGCGCGAGCTGCAGCGCGTACTCCTTGCGGGCGAACTGGAAGCTCCCCGCGGCCGTGCCGCGCCCCGCCGTGGGGAGCCAGAAGGCGGGCTCCTCGCCGCGCTTGAGCGGGCCCAGCAGCACGGGACCCAGCGGCCCCACGTCGGCGCTGGCCAGCCGGAAGTCGAATTGCCCGGAGCCGCGCTGGAGGTCGTAGGTGAAGCCGGAGGAGGTGATGTCCTGGCCCGGCGCCGTGAGGTGGAGGGCGCGGCCGGAGATCACCCCGCGGTCGAGGACAATGGGCAGGTCCCCCGCGACCGGCAGCCCGGTCTCGGCGGTGCCGCGGACGTGGAGGTCGGCCCGGCCGCTGCCGGCGAGCACGCGCTCGCTGTTGAAGCGGTACTCGAAGGTCCCTCCCGTCCGCCCGGAGATCCCCCCCACGATGGGGAGCTCCTCGCCGGGGAACTGGTCGGCCAGCAGCTTGTGGATCGAGAGGTCGGCCAGGTCCAGATCGAGCGAGACGGGCACGCCCGGCCCCTTCTGCGTGGTGTCGACCGAGATCAGCCCCTTGAAGGTCCCCTCCGCGTAGCGCGCCCGCTCGACGCCCACGTCCACGCCGTCGGGGCCGCCGGTGAAGGAGGCGCGGATGTCCTGGATCAGCCGGCCGAGGGCGGTGAAGCGCGGCGAGGTGGCAGTCCCCCTGTAGCTCCACCCCGCGGAGGTCCAGAGGAAGCGGGCGTCGGCGGCGAGCGGCCCTGCAAGCGGCTGCTCCGCCCAGCCCACGCGGTTGACCCACTGCGCCTGGCCGTCGGCGTGGAGGTCGAGCTCCACCCGCCGGCTCTCCGGCCGGTAGTCGACGAAGCCGTTCGCCCGGCCGGTGAGGTCCGGCCCGGCGAAGCGGGTGTTGGCGATCTCGATCCGCCCCTTCTCCGGGACCACGCTCCCCCGCACCGAGACGGTGAAGGCATAGGGCCTGGCGTGCGGCAGGGTGGCGACCACCTCCTGGGCGGTGGCCAGCAGGTCGATCCGGTTCCCCCCCTTCCCCCCCCGCTCGGCGCGGCCGATCCCCCGCCCCCAGATGGCCTTGGCGTCGAGGTGGAACGGCAGGTGGCGCTCGTTGAGCTGGAAGGTGCCGTCCTGGACCAGGATGTGCCCGATGCGCACGTCGAAGCGCTGCGGGCCGTTGCTGGAGCTGAAGCGGAATTCCGGCAGGTTGGTCGAGCCGTCGGGGTTGACCTGGAGATAGACCTGGGGGCGGAGGACCTCGATCTCGTCGATGTCGAACCGGCGCTTGCCGAGGTCCTGGACGGAGACCCGCAGCGCGGCGTAGGGGACGCGGGCGACCGGCGGATCGGCCGGCCGCGGGCCGGGGATGACCACGTCGCGCAGCTCGAAGGTGGGGGGGAAGAAGGAGTAGTCGACGCTGCCGATCCGGACCTCCCGGTTGAGGAAGTGCGAGACCGGAGCGACCAGCCGTTCGCGGAGCTTCTCCCGCGCCAGGCGGCTCTGGACGAAGAACCAGAGGCCCGCGCCGAGGGCGGCCAACAGGAGGAGCCCCCAGAAGAAGGGGCGCACCACCCAGCGCCGCACCCGCCCCGGGCGCTTCCGGACGGGCTCCGGCTCCGCGGGCGCGGTCTCACCCGGTGACGAGGGCTCCGGCGGCTCGCTCACTCGGGAGTCCCTCCGTCCCAGCCCGAGCCCGCGGGAGGCCCTCCCCCTTCCGCGAGGCCCCCCCAGCGGAGCTTGCCGCGCAGGCTGTCGTAGAAGCTGCGCTCGCTCACCTTGACCAGCCGCACCTTGAATTCGCTGCGGGTGATGCTCACGGTGTCGCGGAAGCCGAGCGAGGTCCCCTCCTGGCCGTCGAGGGTCAGGTAGACCTCCTCGCGCTGGGTTTCCAGCGTCACCTCGATCGGCCCGGCGTCGGGCACCACGATCGGCCGCAGCGACAGGGCGTGCGGGCAGATGGGGGTGAGCACGGCCACCGGCAGCAGCGGGTTGAGCACCGGCCCGCCGGCCGAGAGGTTGTAGGCGGTCGAGCCGGTCGGGGTGGAGATGATCAGGCCGTCGGCGCGGAAGCGGGCGATCAGGTGCCCGCCCACCCGCAGGGTCAGCTCGATGATGCGGGAGAGGGCGCTCTTGGTGACCACGGCGTCGTTGAGCACCCGGTAGACCGAGGGGGCGCCGCCGTTGCGCCGCAGCTCGACGTCGAACAGCGAGCGCTCCTCGATGGCGTAGCGCCCCTCCAGCACCTCGACCAGAGTGGGATAGAGCTCGCCGCGGTTGATCTCGGTCAGGAACCCGAGGTTGCCCAGGTTGACCCCGAGGATCGGCACCCCGCGCGCCACCGTCCGCGCCACCGACAAGAGGGTGCCGTCGCCGCCGAGCACCACCACCAGATCGTAGACGCCCGCGGGCTCGAAGGCCGACTCGCCGCGCAGGCCCCGGGCCTGCAGGGTGGCCTCGTCGAGCGCCGTCTCCAGCCCCCGGCGGCGCAGCCACTCGGAGAGCTCGTGGGCGGTGTGGACCGCCTCGCGGCTCGCCGGCTTGGCGACGATGCCCACGCGCTGGATCACGGCCCGCCCCGCCGGAAGAGGGCGAAGGCCTCCCGGTTGCCGCCGGTGCCGGCCACCGGCGAATCGAACACCCCCAGCGGCTC
The DNA here is from genome assembly GCA_045807625.1 of Thermoanaerobaculia bacterium. Taxonomy (GTDB): domain Bacteria; phylum Acidobacteriota; class Thermoanaerobaculia; order Multivoradales; family UBA5704; genus DATARR01. Next base: position 252,078 of record JBJMHA010000014.1, read on the forward strand.
CATTCCCAGGGCGGCGATCCCCGCCGCGCACTCCTCGATCACCCGCCGGCGGACCTCCTCGTCGCGCAGGATCCCCCCCTTGCCCACGGCGCCGCGGCCGGCCTCGAACTGCGGCTTGATCATCGGCAGCAGGAGACCCGAGGGTGCCAGGTGCGGCAGCAGGGCGGGGACGATCTTGAGCAGGGAGATGAAGGAGACGTCGATCGTGATCAGATCGCACGGCTCAGGCAGGGCGTCCGGCTCAAGGTTGCGGACGTTGATCCGCTCCATCACCACCACCCGGGGGTCGGTGCGCAGCCGGTGGTCGAGCTGGCCGTAGCCGACGTCGAGGGCGTAGACCCGCGCCGCCCCCCGCTGCAACAGGCAGTCGGTGAAGCCGCCGGTCGAGGCCCCTACGTCGAGGCAGGTTCGAGCCGCGGGGTCGAGGCCGAAGTGGTCGAGGGCGTGCGCCAGCTTGCGGCCCGCCCGCGAGACGAACGGCTCCTGAGGCGCCAGCACCGCCACGCGCGCCTCTCCTGAGACCGCGGTCCCCGGCTTGTCCACCCGCCGTCCCTCCACCTCGACCGTGCCCGCCATGACGGCGCGGCGCGCCTGCTCCCGGCTGGGGAACAGCCCTTTTTCCACCAGGAGCTGATCGAGGCGCACGGCGGTCCGTCCTCTCTTGTTTCCCAGGTCGCTGTCCCGTCCTGCCGGCGGGCGCTGCAACGGATATGCCCGCGGGGCCCTATATATCACTGACCCGCCGGGGGTTGCGCCTCGCCCGCCGCGCCGCGCAGGCAGAAGGGGATCGCCAGCACGAAGAGGATGGGCCGCTGCACCTCGGCATCCCCCCAGTTGTTCTCGAACAGGCCCGCCAGGTTGAAGGCGAGGAGGGCGAGCAGCACCCCCATATAGAGGTCGGCCCGGGGCCCCCGGCGTCCTCCCTCGCGGACGTAGCCCCGCCAGGCGGCGACGGCCGCCACCACGGTCATCGCCAGATAGGCGGCGAGGCTGGGGAGCCCCCGCTCGGCCGCGAGCTGGAGCAGAGTGTTGTGCAGGTGGGGGACCTCGTAGCGGGGCGCCGCGGGGGACCGGTAAACCGGGTAGAACCGCTTCACCAGATCGGGCCCGACGCCGAACACCGGGCGCTGCCGCACCATGGTGATCCCCGCCTCCAGCATGCAGAGCCGGTCGTAGTTCGAGCTGTCGCGCAGGTCGATGATCGAGAGCATCCGGTGGAGGATGGGCACCGGCGCCAGGGCCACGAACAGCACCGCCGCCGGCAGATAGGCGAGGAGCAGGCGGGGGGCGCGGAAGGCGATCATCACCGTCAGCGACAGGGCGAGCGCCACCCAGGCGTTGCGCGTGTAGCTGCCGAGCAGCGCGGCGTTGATCACCGCCAGCGCCGCCCACCGCCAGGGGCTCCGCCAGCGCGGGGTGTAGAGCATCGCGGCGAGCAGCAGCAGATCGCAGACCAGCAGGAAGCCGGAGAAGGTCATGTAGTGCGAGAACGGGCCACGGATCCGGCGGTCGATGTCGCCGTAGCCGAAGAGGAACTGCGAGAGCCCCTCGCAGGCGAGCAGGGCGGCGAGCCCGATCAGGGTGTCGAGGGCCAGCCGCACCTGCCGCTCCCCATGCACCAGGAAGGGGGCGGCGAGGAGCGTCGTCAGGGTGAAGATCTCCGACAGGCCGCGCGTGCTGGACCAGGGGTCGGGCGAGGCGAGCACCGAGCCCACCAGCGTCAGGATGTAGACGCCTATGGGGACCGCCATCGGCGCCAGCGCCCGCCACGGCACGGAGCGGCGGCGGGTCCAGGGGAGCGCGAGGACGGTCAGCCCGAGCAGGACGTTCGAGATGGCAATGCCGAAGATCGCCGCGAGGTGTGAGAGGTACAGCCAGAAGCCCGCGCGCTCGGCGGGGGTCTCGGAAGCCTCGAACAGGGGAGCCACGGCGGAGCGCGGCGGCGGGTCCGGCGGGACCCTCAGCGCCCGACGGCGGAGGCGGGGAGCGCCTCCTCGATGAGCATGATCGGAATGTCGGAGACGATCGGATAGACCAAGCCGGAGGCGGCGCAGTAGAGCCCCTGCTCCACCACCGGCTCCTCGTCCCGGAAGTGCTCGCGGTACTTCTCCACCAGGGGCGCCCGCACCTCGCGGGGGAGCTCGATCAGCTCCAGATCCCCCTTCGACTTCGGGCAGACCAGGATCTCCAGCAATTCAGGGTCGACGGCCATGGCCCGGGAGGATAGCACACCCCTCACAGCCGGTACCGGTAGGTGAGGACCAGCGACTCGCTCCCCGGGTTGTGCGTGTAGAGGCCGGCGTTCGAGAGGTGGAAGAGCAGCAGGCCGATGCGCCCGCGGGGGGCGAGCGGATAGGACAGCTCGATCCCGGAGCGAAACTCCACCGGGCCGCCGAGGTCGAAGCCGTTGCCCGCGCGATACACGCCCGGCGCGAACTGGATGCTCAGCTCCCACGGCGCGGCGAGCGGCAGGTCGGCGCGGAGCCCGGCGTAGACGTAGAACGACCCCTTGGAATTGACCATTCCCCCGGCGGCCGGGGAGAGGGGCGGGAACCAGCGCGGCAGCCAGCCCAGGCGGAAGGGGGCGCAGCCGGCCTCCACCCCCGCCTCGGCGCGGACGTCCGGATCGAAGATGTTGAAGGAGCCGGCGCTGACGCTGAAGGAGCGCGGCTCCACCGCGTGGACGGGGCGGCTGGAGAGCAGCCCCGACAAGAGAGCGAAGACGAGGATCTGGCTGAAAGCCAGGAGCTTGCGGGATCTCATCCTTTTCATATAGCACCTGAAGGCCGGCCGGCTCAAGGAGCGGTTCCTCGCTTAAGATACCCGGTCGTGGCCACCCCCGAGATCTCGATCGTCATCCCGGTCTACAACGAGGAGGAGAGCCTCCCTCTGCTGGCGGCCGAGATCCATGGCGCGATGCGCCCGCTCGGCCGGCCGTACGAGGTGATCTACGTGGACGACGGCAGCACGGATGGCAGCCCGGGCGTGCTGCTGGAGCTGGCCCGCGAAGACCCGGCGACACGGGTGATCCGCCAGCGGCGCAACTCGGGGCAGACGGCGGCCCTCGACGCCGGCTTCCGCTTCGCCCGCGGGGAGATCGTGGTCACCCTCGACTCCGACCTGCAGAACGATCCGGCGGACATCCCGCGCCTCCTGGCGGCCCTCGACGGTTACGACGTGGTCAGCGGCGTGCGCGCCAAGCGGCGGGATACCTGGGTGCGCCGGGCCTCCTCGCGGATCGCCAACCGGGTCCGCAACCGCCTCACCCACGACCACGTCACCGACGTGGGGTGCACCCTGCGCGCCTGCCGCGCCGAGCACTTGCGTGGCGTTCCGATGTTCACCGGCATGCACCGCTTCCTCCCCACCCTGCTCGCGATGGCGGGGGCGCGGAAGACCGAGATCCCGGTCAACCACCGGCCGCGGCTCCACGGCCAACCCAAATACAACATCAGCAACCGGCTCTGGCGGGCGCTGGCGGACCTCTTCGCCGTGCGCTGGATGCAGAAGCGCTGGATCGACCGCCGGCTCTCCGAGGAGATCGACGTTTGCCACACAAATTCATCTGGGACGCCTGGACCGCCGTCGGCTTCATCGGCCAGGCGCTCTTCTTCGGCCGCTTCTTCGTCCAGTGGATCGCCTCCGAGCGGAACAAGCGGAGCGTCGTCCCCCGGTCCTTCTGGTACCTGAGCCTGGCCGGGGGCGCGGTGCTGCTCGTCTACGCCATACACCGGCGGGACATCGTGATCACCGCCGGGCAGGCCACCGGCTTCCTGATCTACACCCGCAACCTCTGGCTCATCCACCGCCACACCCCGGCCACGGATGCCGACTGAGCTCAAAGACCGGCGGCGCGACCTCCTGATCCTGGCCCTGCTGGGCGGGCTGCTGTTCCTCCCCGGCCTGGGGCTGCGCGATGTCTGGAACCCGGACGAGGCGCGCTACGCCCAGGTGGCCCGGGAGATGCGGCAGCTCGGCTCCTGGGCGGTGCCCCACCTGAACGGCGAGGTCTACAGCCAGAAGCCCCCGCTCTTCTTCTGGTCGACCGCCGCCTTCGGCGCGCTGACGGGCGGGGTCGACGAGACCTCGGCCCGCCTCCCCTCCGCCCTCTCGGGCGTCGGCGCCCTGCTGCTGGTCTATCTGATGGGCGAGCGCTTCTTCGGCCGCCGCGCCGCCTGGCTGGCCGCCGCCGCCTTCGGCACCTGCTTCAAGGTGATCTGGCAGGCGCGGTTCGGGCAGATCGACATGCTCCTCACCGCCCTGGTGACCCTGGGCGTCTGGCTCTGGGTGCGGGGGTACACGGAGAGGCGCCCCGGCTTCTACTGGGGGTTCTTCCTGGCCGCCGGGCTCGCCACCCTGGCCAAGGGACCGGTCGGCCTGCTGCCGCCGCTCCTCTCCATCCTCCTCTTCCTCGGGATCACCGGTGACCGGGAGGAGATCCGGCGGCTGCGGATCGGCCGTGGCCTCCTCCTCTGGGCCGCGGTGATGCTCGCCTGGCTGGTGCCGGCCGGGATCGACGCCGGACCGGGCTACCTGCGGCAGATCGTCTTACGGCAGACCGTCACTCGCTACGCCACCCCCTGGCATCACTTCGCGCCCCCCTGGTTCTACCTGACGGTGATCCCGGGCGACTTCTTCCCCTGGTCCTTCCTGCTGCCCACGGCGACCGTGGTGGGATGGAAGCGGCTGGTGGGCCGCCCGCGCGCCGGTTTCCTCTTCGCCCTCTGCTGGGTGGTGGTGACCCTGGTCTTCTTCAGCATCTCCGCCGGCAAGCGGTCGGTCTACATCCTGACGATGTATCCGGCGATGGCCCTGCTGGTGGGCGCCGGGCTCGACCTCGCCGCGGCCGAATGGCCCCGCTGGCGCCGCGCCGTCGTCATCCCTCTCGGGATAGTGACCGGGCTCACCCTGCTGATCGCGGCCGCCCTGCCGGTCCTGGGCCGGAGGCGGCCGGAGGCGGTCGCACTGGGAGGCATCTCCTTCGCCTGGGGGCTGGTGGGCGTCCTCCTCCCCCTCCTCCTGGGGGCTGGGGCCGCCTGGTGGATTGCCCGTTCTGGGGAGGTCCGCCGCGCCGTGGCCGCGCTCGCCGCGGGCATGGCCCTGACCGGCCTCGCCATAGCGTTCTATGCCCTGCCGCGCTTCGACCTCTTCAAGTCCGCCCGCGGCCTCTCGCGGGTCCTGGTCTCGCGCATGGCTCCCGGCGAGCCCTATGGGATCTATCCCCGCCTCGACTCGACGTTCCTCTTCTACACTCGGCGCTACTGCGTCGACCTCGAAAGCGAGGAAGACCTGCGCCGGCTGCTCGCCCGTCCCGGCCGGGTCTGGCTCCTCGCCGAGCGGGACAGCTTCGCCAAGCTCAAAAACCTCCCTCCGCTCGTCGAGATCGCCCGCGACGCCGATCCCACCGATCAGGGATATACCCTGCTCCTGAAGCCATGAGGCGAGGTGTATTGCTGCCGTAATACACTGGTGATACACTCTTCTCCGACGGGGCCCCGTCGTAACGTTTCGACCAAGGAGAAGAGACATGACCGCTCGCATTCAATTCGCTCTGTTACTCGCCCTGCTGCTGCTCCCGTCAAGCTCCCGCGCTCAGCCGGCGCCTGACAACGCCGACCCCAACATCACGGCCCAGAAGAGGACGGTGGTCGACATCCGCAACGTCGGCACGGCGATGTGGTCCTGGTACAAGGACCAGGTGGCGCCGAGGCGGAGCGCGGCGTCCCACGCCCGGGCCGAGAAGGAGAGCCAGATCAGCTCGGTGGACTTCACCCAGGTGCCGGTGATCTCCCGGGAGGAGCTGGCCGCTCTCCTGATCCCCAAGTACATCGCCGCCATCCCGTCGGAGGACGGCTGGGGACACCCCTACGAATTCCGGCTGAACACCAAGGACCCGGACGCGACGACCGTAATGGGGGTACGCAGCGGCGGGCGGGACGGCCAGCTCTCGGGCGATAGCTATGCGGTCGACGGCTTCAAGGTCGCCGACTTCGACCAAGACATCACCTGGCTGGACGGCTTCTTCGTCCGCTGGCCCGATAAGGACAGGAAGAGCTTCTAGGCTTCGCGGTGCGGCATCAGCAGCCGCTCGATCGTCCGCGCCTTGCCGGTCGCCTCGTCGACGTCGATCACGGTGCCGGCGAGGCGCACGTCCCCCTTGGCGACCTCAAAGGAGGAGGGGGTCTGGAGGAGGAAGCGCTTGAGGACCTTGTCGGCCCGCATGCCGATCACCGACTCGTAGGGGCCGGTCATGCCGACATCGGTCTGGAGGGCGGTGCCCTTGGGGAGCACCCGCTCATCGGCGGTGGGGACGTGGGTGTGGGTGCCGATCACGGCGCTCACCCGGCCGTCGAGGTAGAACCCCATGGCCTGCTTCTCGCTCGTGGCCTCGGCGTGGAAATCGACGAAGATCACCCTGTACCTGGGATCGAGCCCCTGGAGCAGCCGGTCCGCCTTGTGGAACGGCGAGTCGAGGTTGCTCATGAAGACCATCCCCTCGAGGTTGATCACCGCCACCGGGATGCCCGCCGCCGTCTCCCCCAGGTGCAGCCCCCTGCCCGGATTGCCGTCGGGGTAGTTGGCGGGGCGGAGGAGCTTGGGGTGGCGCTCCAGCAGGTCCAGGACCTCTTTCTTGTCCCAGACGTGGTTGCCGGTCGTGTAGACGTCGACGGGCAGGTCCTCGATCTCGCGCAGCACGTCCGGCGTGACGCCGAAGCCGCCGGCCGAGTTCTCGACGTTGACCACCACGTAGTCGGCCTTGTGCCGGTCGACCAGCCGGGGGAGCAGGGCCTGGAGGGCCCGCCGTCCCGGCTTGCCGATCACGTCGCCGACGAACAGGAGCTTCATCAGCGCGCGTACTCGACCGACCGGGTCTCGCGAATCACCGTAACCTTGATCTGGCCGGGGTAGGTCAGCTCCTGCTCCACCTTGCGGGCGATGTCCTTGGACAGCCAGAGCGCCTGCTCGTCGCCGATCTTGCCGCTGTCGACGATGATGCGGATCTCGCGGCCGGCCTGGATGGCGAAGGTCTTCTGCACCCCCTTGAAGCTCGACGCGATCTCCTCCAGCTTCTCCAGCCGCTTGACGTAGGTCTCCAGCACCTCGCGGCGGGCGCCCGGACGGGCGGCCGAGAGGGCGTCGGCGGCGGTCACCAGCACCGCCTCCACCGTCTGCGGGTCGTAGTCGCCGTGGTGGCAGGCCATCGAGTGGACCACCTCCTCGGTCTCGCCGTACTTGCGCAGCAGGTCGATGCCGATCTGCAGGTGGGTGCCGTCCATCTCGCGGTCGATCGCCTTGCCGATGTCGTGCAGCAGGCCGCCGCGGCGGGCCACGGCGACGTTGGCCTTGAGCTCGGCCGCCATGGTGCCGGCGAGGAAGGCGACCTCCTTGCTGTGCTGGAGGACGTTCTGGCCATAGGAGGTGCGGTAGCGCAGACGCCCCAGGAGCCTGATCAGCTCCGGGTGCATGCCGGGGATCCCCAGCTCCAGCAGCGCCGACTCCCCCTCCTGGAGGATCTTGACGTCGAGCTCCGCCTTCACCTTCTCGACGATCTCCTCGATGCGGGCGGGGTGGATGCGGCCATCGACGATCAGCCGCTCCAGGGCGACCCGGGCCACCTCGCGGCGGAACGGGTCGAAGCCCGAGAGGATGACCGCCTCCGGGGTGTCGTCGACGATCAGGTCGACCCCGGTGGCCGTCTCCAGGGCGCGGATATTGCGCCCCTCGCGGCCGATGATGCGCCCCTTCATCTCGTCGTTGGGGAGCATGACGACCGAGACGGTGGTCTCGGAAACATAGTCCGAGGCGGAGCGCTGGACGGCCATGCCGATGATCCGCTGGGCCTGCTTGGAGGCCTGCTCGCGGGCCTCGTCCTCGATGCGCTTGACGATGTGGGCGGCCTCGATCCTCGCCTCGTCCTCCATCACCCGCACCAGCTCGTCCTTGGCCTGCTGGGCGGTGAGGCCGGCGATCTGCTCGAGCTTGATCCGCTCCTCGGCCAGCATGCGCTCGAGCTCGGCCTCGCGCTTCTCGACGCTCTTCTCGCGGACGGCGAGCGAGCGGTCGAGCTGCGAGAGCTCCTTGTCGCGCCGGGCGAGCTCCTCGCTCCGCTTGTCCAGGCTGTCGCCCTTCTGGGTGAGGCGGCGTTCCTGCGCCTCCAGCTCGGCGCGCTGCTTGCGGGAGACCTTCTCGAACTCGCTGCGCGCCTGGAGGAGCTTCTCCCGCGCCGCGACCTCGGCCTCGCGCATCTGGGTCTCGCTCTGCCGCCGGGCGTCCTCGACGACCTGGGAGGCCTCGCGCTGTGCGACCTCCAGCACGCGCTTCCTCTCCTGGCGCACGAAGCGCAATCCGAGGACGAGGATCAGAACCGTGGCGAGCAGGAACGCCACGGCCAGTATGACGATTGCGGTGGTATTCACCGGTTACCCCTTATATGAAACGGGACCGGCGAGATCCTGGAAGGCCCCCTCAATCGAGGAGGAAGATAAAGGGCATCCCCCACGCGGCCGTGTGGGCCGTGCGTTTAGAACCTGAAACGCGCCAGGTGGGTGTCCGCTTCGTGAGCCGTTAGCGTCCTCGTCGATGCGAGGCTGGCACGGGCCACACGAGTAAAAGACTCCCGTGGAATGAATGTTGGTTCTACAATCGTAGTACCCATCACGAACCACGCAGGGGATGCTGACCCTTGTTCCATAATATCTTGAGCTGGCGCCGCCGTGCCCCTCGTTCAACCCTCCAGGGCGTGAGTTAATTCCTCCGTCAGCGCCGCTACCTTCTCCCTGATCTCGACTCGTTCCCCTTCTTGCCGATTCTGTATCTGAAACAGCTCATCCGCGAGGTTGAGCGCCGCCAGGATGGCGATCCGGGCCGTATCGCCCTTCACGCGCTCAGCCACCTCTCGCATCTTGCGGTCCACGAGGGAGGCCAGCTCCTGGAGATATCCGTTGTCGTCACTCCCGCGGACGGAGTACACCTCGCCAAAAATCTCAACCTGCGTCGTGGTTGAAGGCATGGTCATCCATCCGTCGGTAGTCGCCTGACCGGCCAGCAAGTGACGTAATGCCAGCGGTTTGGCGAGGGACACTATACCACAGGTGCCAAAGCCGCCCGGAAAGGGGCAAAACCGTGCCGGGATGGCAGGCCGCGGGTCCCGCCGCGCCGGCCGAGGCTACAATCCCGGCCGTGCCCCTCTACCCCGCCCTCCGTCCTCTGCTCTTCCGGCTCGACCCCGAGACGAGCCACGAGATCGGCATCAGTGCCCTGCGCCTGGCCCAGGCGGTGCCCGGCCTGACCGCCACCCTCTCCCGGCGCAGTCGTCCCCGGGGGGTCGACGCCGCTCCCCTGCGCCAGACCCTTTTCGGGCGCGAATTCCTCAATCCCGTGGGGCTCGCCGCCGGCTTCGACAAGAACGCCGAGGCCGTGCGCGCCATTCCGGCCCTCGGCTTCGGCTTCGCCGAGGTGGGCACGGTCACACCGCTCGCCCAATCGGGGAATCCGAAGCCGCGCCTCTTCCGCCACTCCGAGGCCCGGAGCCTCCAGAACGCCCTCGGCTTCAACAACGCCGGGATGGCCGCCCTGCGCCGCCGGCTCGAACGGGCCTGGCCCGCCCCGTTCCCCCTCGGCGTCAATGTGGGCAAGAACAAGGCGACCCCGCCCGACAAGGCGCTCGACGACTACGAGACCCTCATCCGGGGTCTCCACGACCTCTGCGACTACTTGGTGGTGAACCTCTCCTCGCCCAACACCCCGGGGCTGCGCGACCTCCAGAACGAGGATTTCCTGCGCGCCCTCCTCGGGCTGGCGAAGGGGATCACGGCCAAGCCCATCCTGGTGAAGATCGCCCCGGATCTCGATCCCGCCCAGGCGGTCGCCTTGAGCGAGACCGCCGTCGAGGCGGGAGCAGCCGGCGTGATCGCCACCAACACCACAATCGACTACGCGCTCCTCCCCGGCGCCAAGGACTTCGGCGGCCTCTCCGGCAAGGTGCTGAGGGAGAAGAGCTTCCGGATCCTCGAGGCGGTCGCCAGGGCGCTCTTCGGGCGGGCGGTCCTGATCAGCGTGGGCGGCATCGACTCCGGCGCCGAGGCCTATCGGCGGCTGCGGGCCGGGGCCTCGCTGGTGCAGGTCTATACGGCGCTGGTCTACGAGGGGCCGGGGCTGCCGCGGCGGATCAACGAGGAGTTGCTGGCCCTGATGGGGCGGGATGGGGTGAAGGAGATGGCGGAGGTCATCGGGGCGGACCGATGACCGAGCCCGCGCTCAGGAGCGGCGCAGACGGCGCTGAACCAGCAGCGATCCAAGAGATTCGTCTGGAGAAACATCTCCTGCCAGAGTGTTCTTGATGGTGTCGAGAGTGACATAACGGTCCTCGCCGACTTTGCGCCAGACTGTCTTGAGAGGAGATTCATGCCATGGGGTCACGACAGTTTCCCCACCTTCAGCCGGCGTATAGTCCATCTCCTGTGCCTTGCTTGCCATTGCTTTCTCTCTCCTCTCCGGGGGCCTCCTAGGAGGTCAATCTCAGTATATACCCTAAAGGCTCCTTACGGCAGTGAAATTCCCAGAGACTTCAGGATGGTCAGCACCAAGGATGCAAGCATTCCATAGGGCTGCCCCAGCCGTAGGTCGGAGGCCAGGAAACGGTCCTTGGTTCCACGATGGGAGAAGCAGATGACTCCAACCACCTGTGCCGAATTCGCATCAGCATAAAGAGGAAGTCCCATGATCGTCGTCGGCTGCGAAGAGGAGTAGGAATCTTCCACGAACTCCACCGAAGTCACCTGACTCACATCAGGAATAGTCTTCGGTCGCCCCGTCTGGAAAACTTGGCCCACCAACCCCTGCCCAGAACGCAACCGGAAGAGCTCAAGCGTTCTGATTCCGATCCGATGACTGGCACGAATCCGTAGATCTCCGTTCGGCTCACAAAGCCAGATCGATGCGCGGCAGCTGCTTTCTCCCGTAACCGACCTGGCCCCAAGCTTACATATTTCGTCTAAAATTCTAAGAGCCAGATTTGGATCCTTCCGGTCCACCAGTGGAGTAAGCAGCGCCATCAACGCGGCAAAGTCGTCGACGATCTCGACAGCGGCATCGCGGGTAAGCTCAGCATCCTCCCTCTTCCTTTCTGCCTCGATAACGGGGTCAGGCAAAGTCATTTCTAACATACCCCAGAGCAGCTTAAAATTTTTGGGCCCTGCCTGAGGGCGGCCTACTACGAAAACAACTAGGACCACCAATACCAGCCACGCTAAAAATCCCGGAACTGGGTAAGTCTTAATGCCAAGAGCCAAAGAGTCTAAGAACTCAAGCTTCTGGGTTGGCGGAATACGGGATACCTGAACCTCCGCTACCTTCAGAGTCAGTGGCCACGTCAGCCCAGCCAAGATAATTCCAACTACGAGGAAAAACCACTTGGCCAAACGATATTTGGCGAGATCCCAAGACCCAGCCATGCAGTTCCTCCAGTATCTCCACTTGGTCCAATAAGGCATGAATCCTAGGACTCCGCCAACCCCGCCAACCGCTCCGTCAACCCCTCCACCCGCCGCCGCACCTCCTCGCGCTCGACCTCCCAGCTCTTCGCCGCCGCGGCGGCCTCGGCGCGCTCGGTCTCGGCGGCGGCGAGGCTCGCCTCCAGGTCCCGGACCCGGACGCGGAGCGCCTCGACCTCCTCATCGACGTCGCCGTCCCCCTCGGGCACGGCGGGCGGGATCGACAGCGTCGCGACCTCGGTCTCCAGATCCCGGATGCGGTCGCGCAGCGAGCGGTTCTCGCCTTTGAGCTCCCCCAGGCGGGCGACGGCGTCACGCACCCGGGAATCTAATTCATCCAGCCACTCGATCTCCACGGTCCTACCCCTTCCATCCGAAGCGGCGCTCGAGCTCCTGGTTGAGGCCGAGCTGGCGCGCGTTGACCTCACCTTGAGTGAGCGAGCGCTCGCGCGCGTTGTAGAAGAACGAAATCGTCGTGTTGACCGCCCCCTCGGGCACCCCCGGGCCGCGGTAGCGCACCTTGAGGTCCCACGAGACGAGGTCCGGCGGCTGGTTCTCACGGATCGCCTGGTCGATCTCCGCCCAGGGGGTCTCCAGGGAATGGGTGAGCGTGAAGTCGGCCGACACCCCCGGATAGCGCGAGGGGATGACGATCGCCAGGCTCGGGTTCCCCCCGGCCAGGGCCTCGGTGGCCAGCTCCGCCACGTAGAGCGGATACCCCTCTTCCTCCTCCACCCGGCCGAACCAGCCCACCACCTTCCCGTCCTGCGCCAGCTCGGCCGAGCTGCCGGCGAACAGCCCCGGCAGATCCGCCGGACGGACCTCCAGGTGGACCCCGAAGCCCTCGGCCAGCGTTTCAAGCGTCCCCTTCAGATCGAACAGGTCGAGGTCCATCTCCCGCTGCCAGGGGCTCCCCACCCGGCCGCCGCAGACCAGCCCCACGTGCTCCGGCTGGTCCGGGATCTCCGGTGTCTCCCCAAAGCGGCGACCGGCCTCGTAGAAGACGGTGGCGATCTCGAACATCCGCACCGCGGCGAGCCCCCGGCGCTGGTTGAAGCGGGCGGTCTCCACCAGGTTCGGCACCAGCGAGCGCCGCAGCACCGAGTACTGCTCGGAGAGCGGATTGGCCAGCCGCAGCGGCTTGGCGTCCGGCCGCAGGCTGGGGAAGGCGGCGTCGCGGGCCGGATCGAGGAAGGCGAAGTGCACCGTCTCGACGTACCCCGAGGCGGCGAGCTGGTTGCGGGCCCGCTCGCGGCGGATCTGGTACTCCGGCTTCGGCGCATCGAACCCCGGGATGCCCGGCAGGGCGGCGGGGATGCGGTCGAAGCCGTACATCCGCAGGACCTCTTCGTAGAGATCCTGGGGGTAGACCTCGTGCGGCGGCTCCGGGCGTGGCTGGAAATCGAAGTACCGCCAAGAGGGGACGGTGACCCGCCAGATCCCGCTCCCCGGCCGGTCGATCCGGTCGACGCCGAAGCCGAGGCCGGTGAGCCAGCGCTCGGCGTCCGCGGCGGCGATCTCGGCGCCGGCGAAGGCGTCGAGCCTCGCGAGGTCCAAGCGGCCCTGGCGATGCCAGGAGCGGCCGGGATCGCGCTCGTCGAGGACACCCGAAAGCACCGTTCCTCCCCCCACCTCGGCGATCAGCGCCGCCGCCCTCCCCACCGCCTCGGCGCAGATCTCGGGATCGGCGCCACGCTCGAAGCGGTGGCTGGCGTCGGTATGGAGGCCGAATCTGCGCGCCGCGGCGCGCACCCGCCGGCGGTCGAAGTGGGCGCCCTCGATCACCACGTCGCGGGTAGCCTCCGTGACCTCGCTGTCCAGGCCGCCCATGACCCCGCCCAGACCCACCGGACGCTCGGCGTCCGCGATCACCAGGATCTCGGGATCGAGCTCGCGCTCCTGGCCGTCGAGGGTGGTCAGCGTCTCTCCCCCGCGCGCCCGCCGTGCCACCAGGGCGCCGCCGGCGAGCTTCTCCAGGTCGTAGGCGTGGAGCGGCTGCCCCAGCTCCCAGAGGAGGAAGTTGGTGACGTCCACCACATTGTTGATCGAGCGCAGGCCGATCGACTCCAGGCGCGTTTTCAACCACTCGGGGCTGGGGCCCACCTTGATGCCGCGGACCACCCGGGCGGCGAAGCGCGGGCACCCCTCGGCGTCCTCGATGGCGACGCGGACGGCGTCGCCGGCCGGTTCCGGCCCCTCGTTCGGCGCCGCCGGAGGCCGGCGGAGCGGCTGGCCCAGGATCACCGAGATCTCCCGCGCCAGCCCGAAGTGATTCATGCAGTCGGGGCGGTTGGTGGTGATGTCGACGTCGAGCACTGTGTCCTCGCCGTGAGCGCTGATCCCCTCGACGGCGAGGCCGGCGGCGGTCAGCGCGCGGGCCAGCTCGTGGGCGTCCGCGGGCAGGGAGACGTACTCGGCGAGCCAGGCGAGCGAGAACTCCATCGGCGGTTGTTCCCCCTAGGCCCTCACCTGGCGCAGCAGGCGCTCGTCGTTCTCGAACAGCAGCCGGATGTTGGGGATGCCGCCGTAGCGGTTCATCGCCACCCGGTCGACCCCCATGCCGAAGGCGAAGCCGGAGTAGATGTCCGGGTCGATGCCACACTCGGCGAGGACGCGCGGGTCGACCATGCCGCAGCCGAGGATCTCCATCCAGCCGGTGCCCGAGCAGACCTCGCATCCCGCCCCCCTGCACGATTGGCAGGTGACGTCCACCTCGGCCGAGGGCTCGGTGAAGGGGAAGAAGCTCGGCCGCAGGCGGATCTCGACGTCCGGCGCGAACAGCCGCCGCAGGAAGGCGAGCAGCGTCCCCTTCAGATGCCCGACGGTGATCCCCTCGGCGACGGCCAGCCCCTCGACCTGGTGGAACATGGGCGAGTGGCGCAGGTCGTTGTCGTTCCTGAACACCCGGCCGGGGCAGATCACCCGGATGGGGGGCTTCCTCGCCAGCATGGTGCGGATCTGCACCGGCGAGGTGTGGGTGCGCAGGAGCAGCCCGTTCTCCAGGAAGAAGGTGTCCTGGGTGTCGCGCGCCGGGTGGTCCCTGGGGAAGTTCAGGGCCTCGAAGTTGAGGTAGTCGGTCTCCACCTCGGGACCCTCGGCCACGCTGTAGCCGAGCTCGGCGAAGATCTCCTCCATCTCCCGGATGACCAGGGTCACCGGATGGATGCTCCCCAGGTGGGGGGGCCGGCCCGGGAGGGTGACGTCCTCTGTGACCTTGGCGCGAGCTGTCCGCTCCTGGATGGCGAGCGCCGCGTCCATCTCGGACAGCCGACGCTCGACATACTCCTTGAAGCGATTTACATCGTCGCCATAGTTACGACGCTGCTCAGGCGGATACTTCTTGATCTCGTCGAGCAGGGTTCGGACAGTGCCCTGTTTCCTACCAACCCAGTGGATGCGTAGAGCTTCCCAGCGGACACGGGAGTCCCCCTTCTGGGCGGCATCGGCCTCAAAATTGTCTATCCAGCTCTTTAGCCGATCCGACTGATTCGGCCCCTCGCCCTCGCTCAACGTCACCCCTCCGCGGGCGCCGGGCTGCCGCCGCCCTGGGCTCCGAGCGCCGACTTCGCCATCTCGGCCAGGCCCGCGAACCCCGCGGGATCGGTCACCGCGATGTCGGCCAGCACCTTGCGGTCGAGCGTCGAGCCGGCGGCCTTGAGGCCGGCGATCAGGCGGCTGTAGGAGAGCCCGTGCAGCCGGGCGGCGGCGTTGATGCGCACGATCCACAGGCTGCGGAGCTGGCGCTTCTTCTGGCGCCGGTCGCGATAGGCGTAGCCGAGCGCCTTGTCGACGGCCTGCTTGGCTATCCGGTGGGCGTTCGACTTGGTTCCCCAGAAACCGCTGGAGAGCTTGAGGAGCCGCTTCCGCTTGAGGAGGCGCTTGTTACCGCGCTTGACACGTGCCATCTCTCGAACCTCGTTTCTGCTCCGTCAGGAGCGGTAGGTGGCCCGCACAGCCTCTGGCCGGGAGCCTCGGCTCCGGGGGGCAGGTCCTTCCCTCCGGCCGCCGCAAGGATTGTCTTCTGTAGGGGCGGCCCTATGTGGCCGCCCTGTTCCTACTTGTGCAGCATCTCTTTGAGAGTGCCGGCGAACGCGGGGGAGACCTCCACGGATTTGCGCAGCTTGCGCTTCCGCTTGGTGGTCTTCTTGGTCAGGATGTGGCTTTTCATCGACTGGTGACGCGTCACCTTGCCGCCGCCCGTGACCTTGAAACGCTTCGCGGCACCCTTGTGCGTCTTCTGCTTCGGCAAGGGTGTCTCCTTTCTTGCCCTGACAAATTCGGCCCCGGCGGGCCGTTACCCCTAACCCTGTGAGTCGCCCGCGTCGGAGGCCTTCTTCGGCCCTCCGCTGTGGCGCGGTGGTCCGAAGATGACGTGCATCCGGTTCCCCGCCATTTCGGGCGACGATTCTAGCACCCCATGCTCCCCCAGGTCAGCCTCGAAGCGCTTGAGCAGCTTGTGGCCGAGGTCCTGGCGCGCCATCTCGCGGCCCCGGAACTGGACGGTGGCCTTCACCTTGTCCCCTTCGCCGAGGAACCGGATGGCGTTCTTGAGCTTGAAGTCGTAGTCATGCTCGTCGATGTTGGGCCGGAACTTGACCTCTTTGACGTGGATGATCTTCTGCTTCTTCTTCGACTCGTGCGACTTCTTCTTCTGCTGGTACAGGAACTTGCCGAAATCCATGATCCGGCAGACCGGCGGCTTGGCCGTCGGCGCGACTTCCACCAGGTCGAGCTGCAGCTCCTGAGCCTTGCGCAGCGCCTCTTCGATCGGCACGATGCCGCCCTGGCCGCCGTCGGCCTCCACCAGGCGCACTTCGCGAACCCGGATGCGCTCGTTGATCCGCGTCGTCTTGTCGATGTCTAGCTCACCCCCTGGGAGCGTCGGGCTTGCGCCCTTCGGTTCGTGTTCAGATTCGTTCTCCTATAAGTGGTTAAAGCTCGCGGCTGCGCGACGACGAAAGGTCGCGCACCCGCGCCAGAAAATCCGTTGTGGGCATGGCGCCCAGGTCCTCGCCGGAGCGCCGGCGCACCGAGACCGTCCCCTCCTCCGCCTCGCGCGCCCCCACCACCAGCATGTAGGGGACCTTCTGCACCTGCGCCTCGCGGATGCGGTAGCCCAGCTTCTCGTTGCGCGCGTC
This sequence comes from Thermoanaerobaculia bacterium, assembly GCA_045807625.1. Taxonomy (GTDB): domain Bacteria; phylum Acidobacteriota; class Thermoanaerobaculia; order Multivoradales; family UBA5704; genus DATARR01. The sequence goes on from JBJMHA010000014.1 coordinate 268,708, forward strand.
GAGCTCGACCCGCACCCCGCCCGCGGCCAGCGCCCGGCGGACCGCCTCGCCGTAGTCGGCGAACTTCTCCGAGATAGGGAGGACCACCGCCTGCACCGGCGCCAGCCAGAGGGGAAACGCGCCCGCCGTCTGCTCGATCAGGATCGCCATGAATCGCTCGATCGATCCTAGCATGGCCCGGTGGATCATCACCGGCGGGTGCTCGGCGCCGTCGGCCCCCACATACTTGAGGTCGAAGCGGAGCGGGAGCTGGTAGTCGAGCTGCACCGTGCCGAGCTGCCAGCTGCGGCCGATCGAGTCGCGCACGTGGAAGTCGATCTTCGGCCCGTAGAAGGCGCCGTCCCCGGGGTTGACCTGATAGGGCATCCCCTGATGGTCCAGCGCCCGCGCCAGCGCCCCCTCGGCCCGGTCCCACAGCTCGTCCGAGCCGATCCGCTTCTCCGGCCGGGTCGACAGCTCGATCCGCACCTCCTCGAAGCCGAAGGTGCGGTAGATCTCCAGGATCATCCCCGCGGCGCCCAGCACCACCTCCTCGACCTGCTCCTCGGTGCAGAAGACGTGGGCGTCGTCCTGGGAGAACGAGCGCACCCGGAACAGGCCGTTGGTGACGCCGCTGCGCTCGTAGCGGTGCAGGCGGCCGAAGTCCGCGTAGCGGACCGGCAGGTCGCGGTACGAGCGCAGCCGGGTGCCGAAGATCAGGCAGTGGGTCGGGCAGTTCATCGGCTTCACCGACATCACCCGCTCGTCCGCCTCGGTGAAGAACATGTTCTCCCGGTAGTTGTCGTAATGCCCGGAGGTCTTCCACAGCTCGACGTCGAGGATCTGCGGCGTGATCACCTCGCCGTAGCCGTAGCGGGTGTTGACCTCGCGCACGTAGTCCATCAGGGCGACGTAGACCGCGGCGCCGCGCGGATGGAAGAACGGCATCGCCGGCGCCAGCGGGTTGAAGCTGAACAGGTCGAGCTCCGTCCCCAGCCGGCGGTGGTCGCGCGCCCGCGCCGCCTCCAGCGCCGCCATGTGCTCGTCCATCTCCTTCTGGGTGGCGAAGGCGGTGCCGTAGATGCGCTGCAGCCGCTCGTTCCTCTCGTCCCCCTTGAAGTAGACGGAGGAGGCCTCGAGCAGCTTCACGGCGCCCACCTGCGACAGGTCCCGCACGTGGGGGCCCCGGCAGAGGTCGACGAACCTTCCATCCTTGTAGAGGGTGATCGTCTCCCCCTCGGGAATGTCCTTGAGCCGCTCGACCTTCAGCGTCTCGCCCAACTCGCGGAAGGTCCGCTCGGCCTCCTCGCGGGAGACCTCGACGCGCTCGAAGGGGCTCTTCTCGGCGAGGATCTCGCGCATCTTCGCCTCGATCCTCTCGAGGTCCTCAGGGGTGAAGGCGCGGGAGAAGCGGAAATCGTACTGGAACTTCTCGCTGTGGTCCTGGCGTCCGGCGTCGTACTCCGCCTCGGGCCAGAGCCGCTTGACGGCGTCGGCCAGCACGTGCTCGGCGCTGTGGCGCACGAATTCTCCGGCCTCCGGGCTCTTGACGGTGAAGACGCGGAAGGCGCCCCCCTGCTGGAGGGGCAGGCGCAGGTCGACCTTCCGGCCGTCGAGCTCGGCGCCCACGGCGTCCTTGGCCAGACGGGGGCCGATCGCGGCCGCCACCTCCAGCGGGGTGGTGCCGGCGGGCACCGTGCGCACGGAGCCGTCAGGCAGGGTCAAATCGATAGCTTCAGTCATCGTCTCCATCAGACGCCCTTGAAGATCTGAAACGGCAGATCTGGTAGTCCAGGATAACCCGGGCCGCGGCCCGCGCCGGAGGAGATCACGAGCGGGAGGGTTGGTAGGCGCTAGCGGACTCGAACCGCTGACCTCTACCGTGTGAAGGTAGCGCTCTAACCAGCTGAGCTAAGCGCCTGGGCATGAGGCTGAATCGGCCACCAGATACGGGTGCGGTCTGTTATCTAACAAGTCGATCCGGTGCCGAATTCCACTCCTGAAGAAGCTTTGGTAGGCCCAAGCGGACTTGAACCGCTGACCTCTACGATGTCAACGTAGCGCTCTAACCAACTGAGCTATGGGCCTATGTTCCTACCCTCTCGGCGTTTGCCAAGGGAGGGGAAGGGTAGCAAAGGGCGGAGGGGCTGTCAACGTGAGGAGCGGTGGGGATGAAGGGCGGCCACGTGGAATGAGTATCCCTTTTCAGCGACGCTTTCCGGAATGACGTTCCCATCGTTCTCGACAAGCATGCAGCAGATGTCGCGGGGGAGGCTGCTTCCGGCTATACTAGAAACGAAGCGTAGCCGGAGCCGAAAGGAGGAGCGCCATGCCAATCTCTGTAACCGCCGTGGTCTTCCAGGAAGAGGATCTCTGGGTGGCACAGTGCCTGGAGTACGACATCGTCAGCTTCGCGGAGACCCTTGAAGGGCTCCGCCACAGGCTCCTTGGGCAGCTCGGGGCCATGGTCACATTGGACAAGCAGGAGGGCCGGGTCCCGTTCGAGGGGTTCAAGCGGGCACCTGAAAAATATTGGCGCATCTATGAGGACCTGAAAGCCCGCGTGGAGCCGATCAAGCCCAAGGCCAGCATTCGGCAGCGTGTGCGTGCCTGGCTCACGCCTCCTCCCGTCGAAGCGCTCCTGATCCCCGCCTACACCTAGTCGTCTGGATCGGGATTGAGGCTGAAATCGACGGGTGCAAACCCGAAGTGGCGACAAAAGCTGTAGAGGAACTTTTCGGACAAACGGGCGTTACGGTTTACCACCGGGCAAGGGTAAGGTCGCGAGAATCCGTCGCTGAGGTATGGAAATCCCTGGATCAACACGATCTCCAATTTCCGTCCGCGATCCGCAGCAACCTTGAGCACCTCTTCAAGCGTCAGCAAAACGGAACCTCCGAGGCCTTGCCCGAAGACGGACTGCTTGTTCCGTCAGCCGGCGCGTTTCTTACTCTAGGAAATCAGCCAAGGAGAGTATATCCGCTTTCCGCGACATTCTTCGAGGGAAGGCTCCCGGTATTCCTGATATACGTGCCGTCGTAACCTTGCGACGCTCCGCCTCCCGATACGATGGTTTGCCTCGGCATACGACGATCTGCCGCCGGCTGCGACGGTTTTTCTCCAGCTACGACGATTTGCCGCTGCGTACGATGGACCGTCGCAGCCTTACGACGGCCTGCCGCTGCGTATGGCGGTTTGCCTCTGGCTGCGACGCTCCGCCTCCCGGTACGACGATCTGCCTCCAGCTACGACGGCCTGCCGCTCCGTACAACGGACCCTCGTAGCCTTACGACGATCTGCCGCTGCGTACGACGGTTTGCCTCCAGGTACGACGGACCGTCGTAAGCAGAGGCAGAGCGCCGTAGCCGGAGATGAGCCGTCGCAAGGGAGGCAGAGCGTCGTAAGAGTACGCCGAGACAAAGGACCGCAAGGACGACAGGGACTCCAGGGACACAAAGGACGATTCCCCGATCCCGATGCTCGTCCTCGCAGTCCTTGCAGTCCTTTGGGTCTTTTCCCCTAGATCACCGCCCCCCGCACCCGCGCCAGCCACCCCTTCAGGTATTCCCCCTGGGGGTGGGTGATCGCCACCGGATGGTCCGGCGCGGCGGCGAGGGGCTCCAGGAGATCGACGCGGACGCCCGCCTCGACGGCGGCGGCGAAGAAGATCTGGCGGAAGAGCTTGACATCTACAGCGCCGCTACAGCTGAAGGTGAGGAGGAAGCCCCCCGGCTCGACCCGCGCCAGGGCCAGGCGGTTGAGGTCCTTGTAGGCGCGGGCCGCGGCGTCGAGGTCCGGCCGCTTGCGCACCAGGGGCGGGGGGTCGCAGATCACGAGGCCGTATCGCTCCTCGCGCCGGCGCAGGTCCTCGAAGACGTTGGCCTTCACCCATTCGAGGCGCTCGGCGGGGAGGCCGTTGAGGGTGACGTGGTCCCGCCCGCGCTCGATCAGGCGGGCCGAGGACTCCACGCAGATGACCCGCCGGGCCCCGCCCCGCACGGCGTAGAGGGCGAAGGCGCCGGTGTGGGCGAAGAGGTCGAGCACGGTGCGCCCGGCGGCGAAGCGCTCGGCCCGGCGGCGGTTCTCCCGCTGGTCGCAGTAGAAGCCGGTCTTCTGCCCGCCGATCAGCTCGGCCATGAAGAGCAGCCCCGACTCCGCGAACCGCGCCGCCGCGGGGGGCTCGCCGGCGATCACCTCGTCCGGGTCGGTGGGGAGCCCCTCGGCCCGCCGCGCCGTCAAGTCGTTCGACTGCACGACCGCCGCCCCGGGGACCGCGACGGCGAGGGCGGCGTAGGCCTCGTCGCGGAAGGCCTCCAGGCCCGCCGCCGTGATCTGGCTCACCAGCACGTCGCCGAAGCGGTCGACCGTCCACCCCGGGACGCCGTCCCCCTCGGCGTTGAGCAGGCGGTAGCCGGTGGTCTCCGGCGGCACGATGGATTCCCGCAGGGCGATCGCCTCGGCGATCCGCTCGGCGAAGAAGCGGCGGTCCGCCGCCTCGACGCCGGAGCCGAGCATGCGCACGCGGATCTGCGAGCGGGGGCTGTGGAGGCCGGTCCCGAGAGGGTTGCCGCGGGCGTCCAGGACCCGGACGAGCGGGGCGTCGCTGGAGCCTTCGAGGCGGCCGACGGCGCCCGAGAAGATCCAGGGGTGCCCCTCCCGGACCGACTTCTCCCGCCCGGGCTTGAGATGGACGACCGCCTCGCGGCCCGGACCGCTAACGGGTTGCTCCTCCGGCGGCGGTCCTCGCCCCGGACGCGGCCTGCATGACGAACGGCGTCACGCTGGTCTCGGAGACCCCCTTGGGGTCGGAGACGGTGACCAGGAGCTCGTACTCCCCCGGCGGCAGCGCCGGCGGCCGGAAGGTGGTGGTGAGCCGCTCGGGGCCGTCCCCCGCCGCGGCCTCCTGGCCGAGCAGCTTGACCTTGGCCGGACCGACCTCCTTGCCGTCGGCCGTCATCACCATGGCCTGGGCGGCGAGGGGACCGGCGCCCAGGTGGTAGCCGGCGAGCGACATCACCACCTCCTGGCCGGGAGCGAGCAGCGGCTTCGAGGCCGGCACGTAGGGGCGGTCCTTGGCCATGAACGGGTAGGGGACCTCCTCCTTGCGGACCTTCGTCTGGCGGATCATCAGCCAGCGGTTGGGCGGCTCCGGGAAGAAGGCGGGGAGCAGCACGGGGTCGTTCGGCGCGAAGGCCGGCACCTCCAGCGAGGCCACCCGCACCCCCGAGGCGCCGGTCTGGCCGTTGCGCACCAGCACCCGCACGGAGTAGGTGCCCGGCTTGAGGTCGAAATCGCCGAACAGCTTGATCCCGGTCTTGCCCACCACCGGGCCGACCTTGGCGAGGTCGAGCGCCAGGGTCTTGCCGAAGTAGTCGGCGACCGACCCCTTCTCGTCCATGGCGTAGGCGTAGACCTCGGCCGGCAGGGCGTTGCCCGGGTTGCCGGCGGTGAGGCTGGGGCCGTCGATCTCGATCAGCACGGGGACGTAGGCCTTCTCGCCCGCCGTCTTGAAGGGGGCCGCCAGCACCGACAGGCTGACCGCGCCCCCCTCCTGTCCGGAGACCACCTTGCCGGCGGCGTCGAGCCGCCGCTCCATCGCGGTCTCCTGGGCGTAGGGCTTGGGCGCGTAGTAGCCGTGGCGGTAGACCACGCGGGCCCCCCGCGGGTCCTTCAGCTCGACGCGGATCTTGTGGTACTGGCCGTCCCGCCTGACGTCCGGCTGGAAGCTGAGGACGTAGGTGACGCTCGTGTTGTCCAGCACCTTCTCCATCGCCTTGGCGAGGTTGTTGAAGTTGCCGATGTACTCGCCACCGGTGGAGTCGGCGATGGTGAACAGCCCGTCCGCCCCCGGGTTGCGGGCGGCGTGCAGGTCGTCGGCGCTCGCCCGGATGCCGCCGATGTCGACCGCCTCGACCACGCAGTCGGCGCGGCGCAGGGCCTCCAGCATCTTCTCGAGGTCGGTGCCGACCTTGGTGCTGCCGTAACGCTCGTCGTTGTCGATGTTCCAGACGTCGCCGTGGACGGAGTGGGTGCCCAGGTTCCACACCGCGTCGTCGTCGGAGGTGCCGGTCAGGATGGAGCTCTCGAAGCCGGGGGAGAGGAGCAGCACGTACTTGCGGCCGTGCACGCTCGCCAGGGTGTCCGCGAAGATCCCCAGCGCTTTGGTGAATTGCGAGATCTCCCGCCCCTGGTTCGCGCGGTCGGCCCGCGCGACCGCCGCGAACGGATTCAGGTGGTCGGTGAACCCGCTGCCCGCGCCCGCGCTGTCGGCGACCTTGTCGGACTCGCCGGCCTTCCCCTTGAAGCCGGCCCCGCCGCCGTCGTCCAGGCTCGCCACGAGGTCGAGCGGATCGGCGGTGACGCGGAAGCCCTGGGCGAAGCTCTGCACCGGGCTCAGGCGGTCGATGACCGACTCGACGAGCTGGCGGTCGGGGGTGAAGCCGAGCAGGAGCTGCGGCCCCTTGGCCGGCAGGTAGGCGGCGATCGCCACCAGGTCGGCGGGGTGGAAGGAGCCGCGCAGCAGGTCCTTGGCGGCCTGCCGGGCGCGCGCCATCTGCGCCGGGGACGAGAAGCCGAGGTCGAAGAGGAGGACGAACCGGCGGCGGGCCGACATCGGCACCTGGCGCGCCGCCTCGGGGGTCGCCGGGGCGGCCGTGAGGTCGAGGGTCTCGAAGCCGGTGACCGGCTGCCGCGAGCGCCCCTCGTAGACCTCGAAGTCGCCGGCCTGCAGGCCGCGCACGGGCTTACCGTCGCGCAGCACCTGGACGGGGACCTCGACGACCACGACGTCGGTGGATTGGGAGAACCTCTGCTGCTCGGCGCGCGCCGGGGCCGCCAGCCCCAGCCCCAGGAACGCCACCAGGACGAGACCCGACATCGAGACGGACTTCATGGGTGCTTCTCCTTCCTTGCCCTCTGATCCCCCTTGGACGGCCGGCAAAGGAAAAAAGTTCCTCTCCCTTTCATGATAAGGGAATCACAAGGAGGTGGAAGGGACGGATCAATTTTTCGCGCCGCGCGGGACTCTGAAGCGCAGCGAGCTGGCGCGCGGGGCCGCCCCGGCGAGCGTGACCCGCAGCTCGTAGTCCCCCGGCTTCAGCCCCGCCGGGAGCCGGAGGGTGGCCACGGCGCGGTCCGGCTTCCCCTCGCCGCCGGCGAGCCGGCCGGCGATCGCCAGGGGGCCGCCGGGGATCTCGCGGCCGCCGGCCTCGACCACGGTGGCCTCCCCTTTCCAGGGGCCGGCGCCGAGGTTGTAGCCGGCGAGGACCAGGCGGACCGCCTGCCCGGGCTCCAGCGCCGGCCGGGGGGCGGGCACGAACGGCTGGTCCCGCAGCAGGAAGGGGTTGGGGAAGGGGTCCTTCGACTCCTGGCGCACCAGCAGGGCATGGCCGGAGGCCGGCACCAGCGGCGGCAGGAGCGCCGGCTCCCCCTGCCCGAAGGCGGGCACATGCAGCGCCACCACCTTGAGGCCGGAGACGCCGTTGGCGCCGTTGCGCACCAGCACCCGCAGCGAGTAGTCGCCGGGCAGGAGGTCCAGGTGGCCGAAGAATTCGAGCCCCCCCTGCCGCACCGCGGAGCCGGCCCTGGTGAGGTCGAGGCCGACCGTCTGGGTGAAGAAGTCGTGCACCGCCCCTCCCTCGTCGAGGGCGTAGGCGTAGATCTCCACCGGCAGGCCCGCCGGCTGCGGCCCGGCGAGGAGGGAGGCGCCGTCGACGCCGACGAGGACCGGCACCGAGGCCTTCTCCCCCGGCGCCTGGAAGGGGACCGCCAGCACGGCGGTGCCCACGGCGTCGCTCTCCTCGCCGCTCATCACCTGGTTGGCGGCGGCGAGGAGCCGCTCGAGCGGCTCCTCCTGGGCGTAGGGCTTCGGCGGGTAGTAGCCCGGCCGGTGGATCACCCGCGCCCCGGGGAGGGGGGTCTTGAGCTCGACGCGCAGCCGGTGGAGCTCCCCCTCCGGCGGCGAGCGCTCGGGCTCGACGGCGAGCACGTAGGTGACGCTGGTGCGGTGGAGCATCTGGCGCATGGCCGCGCCGAGGTCGTTGAAGCTCTCGTAGAGGTCGCCGCCGGTGCCGCGGGCCATCGCCAGCAGGCTGTCGCGCCCTCCCAACCGGGGGGAGGACTGGTCGGCGCCGGCGCGCAGGCCGCCGATGTCGACCGCCTGGATGGTGCAGTCGGCGCGGCGGAATTCCTCCAGCATGCGCTCGAGGGCGTTGGCGCTCTCGGTGAGGCCATAGCGCTCCTCCGGCAGCACCCGCCAGGATTCGCCGAACAGGATCTCCTCGCGCATCGCCTCCTGGCGGCCGGCATCGGCCGTCCCCTGGAGGAGGGCGGCGTCGAACCCCTCGGAGAGGAAGACCAGGTATTTGCGCCCCTCCACCACCGCCATCTGCCGGGCGAGGTCGGAGAGCGCGCGGGTGAAGGTGTCGACCTGCGCCTTGAGCGCCGAGCGGTCGGCCCGCTCCACCCCTTGGACGACCGCCTCCAGCGGCGCCAGGACGGCGACGTCGTTGAGCTCGGTGAGGGCGTCGCGGCCGAGCGGCCGGGAGATGCCGGTGACGTTGGCCGCCCCCACCACCTCCTGCAGGACCAGGCGCAGCGGGTCGGCCGGCCGCGCCAGGTCGGGGAGGCCGAGGGAGGCCAGGGCGGTGTCGATCTGCCGGCGGTCGGCGGTGTAGCCGAGCACGAGCTGGGGCCCGCGCAACGGGCTGTAGGTGGCGACCGCCACCAGGTCGGTGGGCCGGAGCTGGGGGAGCAGGCCGGCGGCGGCCTGGCGCGCCCGCACCACCGACTTCGGCGCCGAGAAGGCGAGGTCGAAGAGGAAGAGGAAGTGGCGCCGGGCCGCGGCGGGCACCCCGGCCGTGCGCCCGGCGGGGGGTGAGGCGGCGGCCAGGTCGAGCATCTCGAAGCCGGTGACCGGCAGCTTGCGCCGCCCCTCCCAGACCTCGAAGTCGCCGGCCTGGAGGCCGCGCACCGGCTCGCCGCCGCGCACCACCTGCACCGGCACCTCCACCGACAGCACCTGGGTGGAGGCGGAGATGGCGGGCGGGGGCGAAGCCGAGGGGGGCGCCGGGGGCGAAGCCGGGGCCTGCCCCCACGCCGCCGCCGCGGCCCCGAGGCCCGCGAGCGCGGCGAGGACGCCGCGCCGGATCGTCCCGCCGGCCGGCATCGGCGTCAGCGGCTCCCGCGCGCTCCCGGCGCGCCGCCCACGGCGAAGGGGGCGGTGCTGGTCTGCGCCTTGCCGGCGCCGTCGGTCAGGGTGACCCGCAGCGAGTAGCTGCCCGGCGGCAGGGCGGGGGGCTGGAAGGTGGCCAGCAGGCGGGTGGCGCCGCCGCTGGCGTCCTTGTCGACCACCTTGAAGGCGCCGCCCGGCATCTCCTTGCCGTCGGCCGCCACCACCTGCACCTGGGTCTTCCAGTCTCCCGGCTTGAGGTTGTAGCCGACGAGGACGAGCCGCGACTCCTGCCCCGGCGTCAGCACCGGCCGCGAGGAGGGGATGTAGGGCTGGTCCTTGAGCATGAAGGGGTACGGGAGCTGCTGCCCCGTCTTCGGAGTCTCGCGCACCGGCACCCAGCGCCCCGGGGCCTCCTGGAAGAGGGCCGGCAGCAGGGACGCCTCCCCCGCCGCCGGCACCGTGAGCTGCGTCACCCGCAGGCTGGTGGCGCCGGTCGTGCCGTTGCGCACCAGGGTGCGCAGGGAGTAGGCGCCGGGGGTGAGGTCGACGTGGCCGAAGAACTTGAGGCCGGACTGGCGCAGCGGCGACTCGACCTTGGTGAGGTCGAGCCCCACCGTCTGGGTGAGGAAGTCCTGGATCGAGCCGTTCTGGTCGAGGGCGTAGATGTAGACCTCGACCGGCAGCCTGGCGTCCTGCTTGCCGGCGAGCAGCGTCGGGCCGTCCACCTCGATCACCACCGGCACGTAGGTCTTGGGGCCGCCGAGGGCGAAGGGGGCGGCCAGCACCGAGGTGGCGATCTCGCCGCTGTCCCTGCTCATCAGGCCGCTCGCCGCCTCCAGCAGCTTCGCCTCCACCCGCTGCTGCTTGTAGGGCACCGGGGCGTAGTAGCCCTGGCGGGCCACCACCCGGGCGCCGCGGGGCGCGTTCCTCAGCTCCACCCGCAGCTTGTGGTAGGCGCCGTCCGGCTTGACCTCCTCGGCCGGCTGGAAGGAGAGCACGTAGGTGACCCCGGTGCGGCGCAGCATCTGCCCCATGGCGGCCGAGAGGTCGTTGAAGCTCTCGAACAGCTCGCCGCCCGTGCTCTTCGCCATGTTGAACAGCGACTCGCGCCCCTCCCCCTTCTGGCCCACCCCCTGGTCGTTGCCGGCGCGCAGGCCGCCGATGTCCACCGCCTGGATCACGCAGTCGGCGCGGCGGAACGCCTCCAGCATCTTCTCGACCGCGTTCTGCGTGTGGGTGTCGCCGAACTGGGCGTCGGCGCCGGTGGCGTCGGTGCTGCGGGTGATCCGGCTCTCGTCGCCGAGCTCCGGCGCGGTGAGCCCCCCCTCGGCGCTCTGCGGCTGGATGTTCGACTTGCCCGAGACGAGCGAGGCGTCGAACCCCTCGGAGAGGTAGACCACGTACTTGCGCCCCTCGACCTCCGCCATCAGCCCGGCGAAGTTGGAGAACGACCGGGTCAGGTTGCTCACCATCTGCTGCTTGGCGCTGCGGTCGGCGTGCTCGGCGGCGGTGGCGAAGGTGTTCAGGGTGTCGAGGACCGCCGCCTCCTTCTCCGACGCGACGCCCGCGCCGGCCCCCCGGCCGGCGGGCCGCGACGGCTCGTTGCCGCTGTTGGCCACCTCCTGGGCATAGACCAGCTTCAGCGGATCGGGGGAGCGGTCGACCAGCTTGGGCAGGCCGAGGGTCTCGATGGCGGCGGCGACCTGCTTGCGGTCGGGGGTGAAGCCGATCACGAGCTGCGGCCCCTGGAGCGAGGTGTAGGTGGCGACCGCCACCAGGTCGGTCGGGTGGAGGTCGTTGACCACCTTCTGGGCCGCCTGCCGCGCCTTGACGATCGACTTCGGCTCCGAGAAGGAGAGGTCGAACATCATCAGGAAGTGGCGGCGCGCCGAGACCGGCACCTGCGGCGGGGCCGTCCCGGCCCCCGCGGGGGCGGCGAGGTCGAGCACCTCGAAGCCGGTGACCGGCACCTTCTTGCGGCCGTCGTAGACCTCGAAGTCCTTGGCCGTGAGGCCGCGGACCGGCTCGCCGTCCTTGACCACCTGGACGGGGACCTCGACGACCACGACCTGCGTCGCTTCCGAGAAGGTCTGGGGGAGCCCGGGCGTGGGCATGAGCCCCAGCCCCGCGACGGCGAGAGCGGCGGTGACACGTTGCAATCGGCGAGACCTGTTCATCCTCCGTCGTCCTTTCAGCCCTCGGTGAAGCTCCAACTCCTCCGCAACCAAGAGAAAGAATGGAAAGGATCAAAATACCATCAATGCGCGGCTCTGACCACGAACGGGGCGCTGGTGGCGCTCGCCGCCCCGGCGCCGCCGGTGACGGTGACGCTCAGCGTGTACTCCCCCGGCGGCAGCGCGGGGGGGCGGAACGCCGCCAGCAGCCGGTCCGGGCCGCCGGCGGCGGTGGCCTCGCGCTGCAGGATGCGGACGCCGCCGCTGCCCACCTCCTTGCCGCCGGCGTCGAGCACCTTGGCGGTGGCCTTGAGGTCCCCGGCCCCGAGGTCGTACCCCACCAGGGCCAGAGGCACCTCGGCGCCGGCGGCGAGCGCCGGCCGCGAGGACGGCACGTAGGGCTGCTGGCGGGCCATGAACGGGTACTCCGGCTGCGCCCCGCCGCGGGGCGCCTCGCGCACGATCACCCAGCGGTTGGCCGCGGCGTCGGGGAAGAACGGCGGCAGCAGCGCCGGCCCCTTGCCGAAGGCAGGCACGGTGACCGGCAGCACGCGCAGGCTGAAGGCCCCCGAGGCGCCGTTGCGGACCAGGGTGCGCACCGAGTACTCGCCCGGCGGCAGGTCGAGGTGGCCGAAGAACTTGAGCCCCCCCTGCTTCAGCCCGGCCCCGGCCTTGGCGAGGTCGAAGCCGAGGGACTGGTAGAGGAAGTCCTGGATCGCCCCCGAGGCGTCCATGGCGTAGACGTAGACCTCCACCGGCAGGGTGGCCGGCGGCTGGGCGCCCAGGAGGGCCGGGCCGTCCGCCTCGATCAGCACCGGCACCCAGGCCTTCTCCCCCGTGCCGCGGAAGGGGGCCGCCAGCACCGCCCCCGGCACCGCGCCCGCCTCCTCCCCGCCCATCAGCCGCGAGGAGGCCTCGAACAGCTTCTCCAGCGGGTTGAGCTGCCCGTAGGGCTTGGGGGTGTAGTAGCCGGCGCGGTGGGCCACGCGGGTGCCGCGCGGCTGGTTCTTGAGTTCCACCCGCAGCTTGCGGTACTCGCCCGGCTTCCCCTTCTCCGGCTGGAAGGAGAGGACGTAGGTGACGCTGGTGCGGTCGAGGACGCCGCCGAGGGCCCCGGCGAGGTCGTTCGAATTCTGCACCAGCTCGCCGCCGGTGCCGCGGGCCATGGAGAGGAGGGTCTCCTGGCCGCCGCCGCGCGTCCCCGCGCCCTGCTCGCCACCGGCCCGCAACCCCCCGATGTCCACCGCCTGGATCACGCAGTCGGCGCGGCGGAGCTCCTCGAGCATCCGCTCCAGGGCGTTGACCGCCTGGCTGCTGCCGAAGGTCTGCTCGGAGTCGGAGAGCGCGACGTCCTGGTTGGCCCGGTCCTGGGCGATCGCGTCCTGGGTCTGGGCGAACGCGTCGGTGCCGGCGCCGAGCGAGGAGGGCTGGGCCGCCGGGCCGCCGCCGCCGGTCAGCAGGGCGCTGTTGAACCCCTCGGAGAAGTAGACCACCTGCTTGCGCCCGGGCAGCCCGCCCAGCATCTGGGCGAGCTGGGAGTAGGAGCGGGTGAGGGCGGTGGCGGCGGCCTTCTCGTTGGCGCGGGTCGACTCCTTGCCGAGAGTGGCGAGCTGCCCCCCCTGGGCGTCGATCAGCTCGTTGGAGCGCGCGGTCTCGGCCTCCACGGAGGGGCCGGCGAGCTGCTTGCGGTCCCCGGCGTCGCGCTTCATCACCAGCCGCAGCGGGTCGCCGGCCTTGTCGTCGCGCACCGCGCCCAGGGAGTCGAGGGCGGCGTCCACCTGCCGCCGGTCGGAGGTGAAGCCGAGCAGGATCTGGGAGCCGTGGGCCGCGCTGTAGGTGGCGACCCCCACCAGGTCCCCCGGCTTGATCCCCTTGAGCACCAGGGAGCGGGCCGCCTCGCGCGCCGCCACCACCGCCTTGGGGTTGGAGAAGGCGAGGTCGAAGAGCAGCAGGATCTGCCGGCGGCCGGCGAGCGGCACGGCGCCGCGCGGCGCCGGAGCGGCCAGGTCGACCACGTGGAAGCCGGTGACGGCGAGCTTCTTGCGCCCCTCGTAGAGCTCGAAGTCGGCCGCCGTCAGGCCGCGCACGGGCTGGCCGGCGCGCACCACCTGGACGGGCACCTCGACCTCGACCACGTCGGTGGACCCGGAGAACGTCTGCGCCGCCGCTGGTGTCACGAGCAGGGCGAGCGCCGCCCCGGCGGCGCCCAGCCACCCAAGAAATCCCTTTCTCATGTGCCCCTCCAGCCGGCCGGAGGACCGGCAGCCCTCACCTTGGTTTCAGCAGATCAAGACGGCATATCCACCATCAAAATATCAGCGAACGACGTGGAAGGGTAGAGAATTCGTCTGCTTGTGTCCGGTGGCCGGGTCGGTCACCGCCACCCGCAGCACGTAATCGCCGGCCGAGAGCCCCGCCGGATCGAAGGTGGCGACCAGCTTGTCGAGCCCCTGGATGCCGGTGGCGGTGCGCTCGACGCGCGATAGCTTCCCCAGCGGCGAGGATTTGCCGTCGGCCGCCAGCACCTCCCCCTTCACGGCGAGCTCCCCCTTGCCGAGGTTGTAGGCCACCAGGCAGAGCCGGGCCGGCGTCTCGCCGTTCAGTACCGGCCGGGCGGCGGGCACGTAGGGCTCGCCGGAGACGGTGAAGGGGTAGACCACCGACCCCTTGAGCTCACCACCGGTCTGCTCGCGCACCAGCAGCCACTTCTGGTGGTCCTCCATGAAGAAGGGAGGGAGCAGGACCGGCTGGGCCTCCGAGTAGGCGGGGACGGTCACCGGCACCGTCTGCACCCCGGTGCGCCCGCTGCCGGCGTTGCGCACCAGCACGCGCACGTGGTATGTGCCGGGCTCGAGGTCGAAGTGGCCGTAGTACTTGACCCCCCCCTCCTCCATCCCCTTGCGCGCCCCCCCCTTGTCGAGGTCGAGCGCCACCCGGCGGTTGAAGAAGTCGCGCATCCGCCCCTGCTGGTCGCTGACGTAGGCGTAGATCTCGACGTCCAGCTTCTTCCCCTTCTCCCCCGCCAGCAGGCTCTTGCCGCTCGCCTCGATGATCACCGGCACGTAGGCGCGCTGCGGGGTGGCGCGGAAGGCGGCGGTGAGCACGTTGAGGTCGAGGTCGCGCCGCGCCGTGGCGCTGGCGATGCCGTCCGAGGCGAGGAGGTTGCGCTCCAGCGGGTCGAGCTGCTGGAAGGGGCGCGGCGCGTAGTAGCCGGCGCGGTGGGTCAGCCGCGCCCCCGGCGGCAGCTTCGCCTTCACCTTCAGCCGGTGGTAGGCGCCGTCGGTCTTGAGGTCCGAGCGCTCGAAGGTGAGCAGGTAGGTGACGCTCGTCCGCTCCAGCATCCGGTTGAGCGGGTCGCGCAGGTTGTTGGCGTCCTTGAACAGCTCGCCGCCAGTCTCGTGCGCCATCACGAACAGGGCCCCCTCGCCGCTCGGCCGGGCCTGCTGGTCGTTGCCCGCCCGCAGGCCCCCGATGTCGACCGCCTGGATCACGCAGTCGGCGCGGCGGAACTGGTCGAGCATCCGGTTGATCTCCCCCTGCAGGCCGGTGTTGCCGAAACGCTGGTCGTTGTCCACGAGATAGGACCGGCCGGAGGCGACGTTGAGATCGTCCTCCTCCGCGGTGGGGTCGGTGGTGTCGCGGCCGAGCAGCAGGCGGCTGTCGAACCCTTCGGAAAAGAAGATGACCTGCTTGCGCCCCTGGACGGCGTTGAGCGCCCTGGCCACCTCCGTAAGCGAGCGCGAGTAGCTGGAGATCCGGCTCATCTGGAAGGAGCGTTCCTCCTTCTGGGCGGCGAGGGCGATCGTCTTCAGGTACTCGTAGACCTCCTGCTCGATGAGCTCCTGCCGATCCCGCCGGCTGCCGCCCGAGCTCACCGCCGAGCTGAGCAGCGCGGTGTCCGGCTCGTCGATCACGAAGCGCAGCGGGTCGAATTTCGAGGTGCCGAGCGCCTGGTGGTAGCCGAGGGTGTCGACCGCCCGCGCGAGCTGCACGCGGTCGGGGGTGAAGGTGACGATCAGCTTGGGCCCGGTCTCCAGCGAGTAGGTGGCCACCGCCGCGAGGTCGGTCGGATGGAGCGAATTGAGCACGAAGTCGCGCGCCGCCAGCCGCGCCTTGAGGACCGAGGTCGGCGTGGAGAACGAGAGGTCGAAGAGCAGCAGGAAGTGGCGCCGCGCCGCTGGGCGCAGGTCCGCCGGCGCCGGTGCCGCCTCGCCGGCCGCGGGGGGCGCCGCCTCGCCCATCGTCTTGAGGTCGACCACCTCGAAGGAGGAGAGCTTCTGCTTCTCGTTGCCGTCGTAGACCTCGAAGTCGTCGGCGGTCAGGCCGCGCACCGGGCTGCCGTCGCGGCCGACCACGTTGACCGGCACCTCGACCGCGACCACCTGCGAGCTCCCCTCGAAGGTGGGGGCGGCCTGGCGGTCCGCGGCGTACAGGGCGGCGAGGGGGGCGGCGAGGATCAGCAGGAGGCCGGGGAGCCAGGAACGGAAGCTTGGGTACGAACGCATCGTGAGCTCCTTGAGATGGCCGTGGAAAGCCATGGTACTACCGGGGATTCACCCCGTACAGCTCGGACTGGGGGAAGAAGGCGTACCAGCCGAGCCAGAACGACTGGTGGCCGGGCAGGCGCGGCAGCGGGGCGATGGCGGGGTCGGGCTCGGCCGGCACCAGGGCGTCCTCGCCGACGGTCCAGCGGCGGCCGTCCGCGTCGACCAGCTCGCCGGCGGCGGGGCCGGGCCTGAACGCGCGGCCGCCGCGGCGGTAGACGCGCACCGCGCCGGAGGCCGGATCGGCCACCACCACCAGCGGCTCCTCCCCCAGGGCATCGTTGATCACCCGCTCCTGGACCGCCCGCTCGACCGGATAGGCCTTGGCCCGCTCGCCCAGGCGCACCGCGTAGACCTCGGCCTTGGGGTCGAGCGCGCCGCTCCTCAGCCAGACCGGGAAGGCGACGCCGGCCCGCCGCTGCTCGGCGGCGCCGGGCAGGTAGCGGAACCCCCACTGCCGCTCCATGGCGGGGTCGAGGGCGAGCACGGTGGTGGCGGGATGGCGGGTCCGCCACTCCTGCCAGGTGGTGACCACCACCGGCAGCACGGTCAGACGAGCGGGGGCCGCGGCGAGGGGACCGAGCACCGCCTCCCCCGTCAGGTTGCTCCACAGCGTCCGCGTCTGGCGGTCCACCATCAGCTTGTTAGACCTGTAAAGCAGCCCGGAGGTTCCAAAGGTCCGCTCGATGCCGTCCGCGCCGCGGGTGGCGTAGAGGACCCCCGAGCCGCAGAGGGTGCAGTAGGAGAGGGTGACCGGCTCCCCTCCCACCACGTCGTTGACCATCTCGTGCCAGTCGAGGATACGCAGGGGGTAGGCCCGCGCCTCCCCCTTGACGCTGGCGCCGAAGACCCGCTCGGAGCCCGAGAGGTACGAAGCCGCCGCCGCCGGGATGTGGGCGGGGCGGTCGAGCGCCGGGATCCCCTCCACCGGCACGCCGCCGAAGACGATCTCCTCCGGGCGGATGCGCGCCGGGGCGCCGTCGTAGAGGATGGTCTTGAAGCGGGGGTCGATGCGGGCCAGCAGCTCGGCCTTGAAGGCGAGGTATCCCGGCTTGGGGACGAGGTCCCGGCGCCGGCCCACCAGCTCAACCCAGTCGTGATAGCGCTCGCCCGGCCGCTCGCCGGTGAGGGCGGAGAGGGTGGCGAGGGCGTCCGCCCGCTGCCCTTTGGGCAGGAAGAAATAGGCGTCGACCAGGCCGGGGACGAGCGAGAGGTCGCGCGCCGCCGCCAGGGCCCGGGCCGCCGCCCGCCGCTCCTCGGGGGACCCCGCGGCCAGGCGGCGCAGCAGGCCGTACCCCTCCTCGGACGGCAGCCCGGCCGCCGCCACGGGGACCGCGGCCGCGAGCCACAGCAGGAGGAGAGGCGCGAGGCGCCGCGGGACGAGGCGCGGGGGACGGGTGGGACGGCTCACTTCCCCAGCAGGCGGGCGTATTGGAGGGCGTCCTGGTTGGTGGCGTCCAGCTTCAGGGCACGGTCCAGGTAGTGGCGGGCCTTCTCCAGGTCGCCCAGCGCGAGATAGACCTTGACGAAGCCGAGGTGGACCTCGGGCAGCTCGGAGTCGAGACGGAGGGCGCGCACCATGTAGTCGAGCGCCTTGTCGGTGTCGCCGCGGCCGAGGGCGACCTCCCCCTCGTAGAGGAAGAAGAAGGGGTTGGAGGTGTTCTCCGCCTCGACCTTGGCCAGCGTCTGGTCGGCCTCCTGGGAGCGGCCGAGCTGCTGGAGGGCGTGGGCCATGTTGACCAGGATGGTCGGGTTGTCGGGGCTGACCGCGAGCCCGCGCTGGTAGGTCTCGAGCGCCGTCCTGGGGTCCCCCGAGCGGGCCTGGATGACCCCCAGGTTGTTGATCGCCTTGTCGAAGCGGGGGGAGATGCGGGTGGCGGTGGTGATCAGCCCGCGGGCGCGCTCGAGGTTGCCGCCGAGCAGCGCCTCGGCGCCCAGGTTGTTGTAGTAGTGGGCCGCCGCCGTCAGGTCGTCGATCGGGTTGAAGTCCCGGTAGGCCTTCTGCCGGTAGGGGAGGAAGTCGAAAGTGCGCAGCACGCCGTCGAGGTACATGCCGGCGACGATGTGCCCCTGGCTGACCACCATGCCGTCGCGGTGGTTCCACTTCTGGAGGTCGGTCACCTCCACGTAGTAGGGGGTGAGCCCCATCTCCCGCGCCACCCCCACGAAGAGGTTGACGAAGGAGAGGCAGTTGCCGGAGCGGGTGCGGTAGGTCTCGGCCGCGTTCTTAGTCGGCGCCAGGGCGTACTGCAGGTGCAGGCCGTCGAAGATGAAGTCGTTGACCTGGTTGATCCGGCGCAGCTCGCTGGCGAGCGGCGGCAGGGTCTTGAGCGAGCCGCGGATGGTGTCGTCGAGCTCGAAGGGGACCTCCACCTGGGAGGCGGCCTGGGGGCCGATCTCCTTGGCGTACTGCCCGCGCAGGTAGCTGACGGTATCGAGGGGCTTGTACTCGGTGCAACCGAGAGCCAGGGAGACGAGGACCAGGAGAGCGGTGCTGCGTATCATCGCTGACCAATATAACAGGGAACCTGACCGGGAAGACCTCTCCAAGATTTTGGATCGCGAGCGATTCAAGACTCTGAATCCGGCCCTGGAAATGGGGCCTTGCGATATTTCCGAGATATCCGCAAGCCATTCATGTATAATGACTTCCGTCGTCGTTCCTCATTCCCAGGCCAATGGCACCCCCCTTGCTTGACCCGGGCCTGGAGAGTTGGGTAGAGTTCGCCTCTGCCAGCCTTTAACTACAGGTCTTGAACAGAAGGGGGGTGTTGCTCGGCACCACATCGCAGCTTTGAGCTAATTCTGTCTTGCATGGCCACCGCGACCTCTCGCGGTCGGCTGACAACCACCAAACGGGAGGTTTATTGAAATGAAGAGCATCAACCTTTGGGGACGGATCGTAGCCGTCGCTGCGTTGTTGCTGCTGGCCGTCGGCGGGACCGCCTTCGCCCAGTTGCAGACCGGCAACCTCTACGGCACCGTCACAGACGACAAGGGGGCGGCGCTCCCCGGGGTCACCGTCACTCTGGCGGGGCAGGGCGCCCCGCAAGTCCAGGTGACGAACGCCCAGGGGCAGTTCCGTTTCCTGGGTCTCGGGCCCGGCAGCTACGACCTCAAGGCCGAGCTCGAGGGCTTCTCGACCATCGATTACCCGAACATCGTGATCAACGTCGGCCGCAACACCACGATCGAGGTGAAGCTGTCGCCTGCCGTCGAGGACGTCATCACCGTCACGGCGGAGAGCCCGCTGCTGGACGAGCGCCGGATTTCCACCGGCGCCACGGTCAGCCAGACCGAGCTCGAGAAGATCCCGACCTCGCGTGATCCCTGGGCGATCCTCCAGACCACTCCGGGCGTGCTCACCGACCGTATCAACGTCGGCGGCAACGAGAGCGGCCAGCAGTCTCAGTACGTTGGCCCCGGCTCGGGCGGCGATCAGGCCGTCTGGTCCGTGGACGGCGTGGTGATCACCGACATGGCGGCCCTCGGCTCCTCCCCCGCCTACTACGACTTCGACGCGTTCGAAGAGATGCAGGTCACGACGGGCGGCTCGGACACCACCATCGCCACCGGCGGCGTCGTGCTCAACATGGTGACCAAGCGCGGCACCAACGAGTGGCGCGGCTCCGGCCGGTACTACGACACCGACAACAAGTGGCAGTCGAAGACCGATATCGGCAGCGTCGACTTCGCCCCCGGGCAGCCGACGTTCAAGCAGGGCAACCGCATCGTGAACGTCCGCGATTACGGTGCGGAGGTGGGCGGCCCGATCATCAAGGACCGCCTGTGGATCTGGGGCTCCTACGGCCGCCAGAAGGTCTCCCTGCTGACCATCGCCGACGTCAGCGACAAGACCGACCTCAAGACCGAGAACATCAAGCTGAACGCGCAGATCCTGCCGAGCAACTCGGCGACTCTGTTCTACTTCAACAGCGACAAGGTCAAGATCGGCCGTAACGCCGGCCCGCTGCGTCCGCAGGAGACCACCTGGGACCAGGGCCACCTCGGCAAGAAGCCGACCGCGTACAAGGCTGAGGACACCCACATCTTCAGCTCGAACTTCTACCTCACCGGCCTCTACTCGGTCGTCAACGGCGGCTTCGAGCTCGTCCCCGAGGGCGGGCTGAACGTCACCTCCTTCTGGGACTCCAACCTGGTCTGGCACAACACGTTCTTCCTCAACCAGACGGTGCGCCCCCAGAAGCAGTACAAGGCCGACGCCTCCAACTTCTTCAACACGGGGAGCCTCTCCCACGAGCTGAAGTTCGGCGCCGGTTACCGCCAGGCCGACGTGACCTCGCTGTCCCGCTGGGGCGGCGTGGGCCTCGTCTACGGCCCCGGCCTGTTCGGCAACGCTCCGGTCGTCGCCCTGTCCCGCGACGCCGGCCCGTCGGTCCGCAACAAGTATCAGAGCGCGTACGCCCAGGACACGCTGACGGTGGGCAACCTCACCGCCAACATCGGCATCCGGTACGACAAGCAGACGGGTGACAACCTCGCCCGCTCGCTGCCTGCCAACCGGCTGATCCCGTCCCTGCTGCCGGCGGTCTCCGTCGGCAATAGCGACATCGGCTTCGACTGGACGGACATCACCCCGCGCCTGGGCCTCACCTACGCCCTCGGCGCCGAGCGCAAGACCCTGCTGCGGGCCAGCTACTCGCGGTTCGCCGACCAGTTGGGCGCCGGGACCTCCTCCTGGCTCAACCCGCTGGGCGCTCAAGGGTACGCGTACTTCTACACCACCAACACGGGGCAGCCGAACTTCACGATCGGCCAGATCGTCGACCTGCCCGCGGGTCCGGTGTTCGGTTACAGCTCCAACGTCAACCCCTACACCGGCGGCCTCCTGCAGTCCAACGCGCTCAACCCGAACCTGTCGGCCCCGACGACCGACGAGCTGCTCCTCGGCGTCGAGCACGCCCTGCTGCCGGAGTTCGTGGTCGCCCTCAACCTGACCTACCGCAAGTACAGCGACGTCCTCGCCGTGCGCCGGCTGGTCTTCGACGACCCGAACGCCTTCTCGCTGGGGAACATCAACCAGACCGGCCGTCCGGACCGCCGGTCGGACTACGTCGAGTGCGGCACGCCGGGCTACGGCTCCTGCCCCACCGGCACCCTGCCCAACGGCCAGCCCTACCGGGCTGACGTCTGGTTCCTCCGCAACGGCCTCAGCAGCCGCAACGGCGGGTACCTGTACAACAGCGGCCGCGAGCAGGAGTACAAGGGCGCTTCGCTGGTCTTCAACAAGCGCCTCGCCAACCGCTGGATGCTCCGTGGCAACGTGACCTGGTCCGACTGGGACTGGAGCAAGGTGCCGCAGAGCGACATCACCGACCCCACCCCGCCGCTCGGCGGTGGCAACCGGGAAGGTGACGCCGTCCTCCAGGGCTCGGGCACCGCTTCGGGCTCCAAGGGTGGCGTCTACATCAACAGCAAGTGGGCGTACAGCGTGAATGGTCTCTACCAGATCGCGCCCGACCATCCGTGGGGCTTCAACGTGGCCCTCAACCTCACCGGCCGTCAGGGCTACCCGGTCCCGTACTACGTCCGGGTCCAGCTCCCCGGCAATGAGAACTTCGCCAACTCGTTCATCCAGGCCACGAATCGCCCGGATTCCTTCCGCCTCGACAACGTCAACATCGTTGACGCTCGCGTGGAGAAGGAGTTCACCTTCAGCGACGTCGGCCTGACTCTGGGTGTGGACTGCTTCAACGTCCTCAACGAAGCCTTCGTCCTGCAGCGCCAGCACCGGCTCCGCCTGGGAACCTCGAACTACGTCCGAGAGATCACCAGCCCCCGGATCTTCCGCATCGGCGCCCGCGTGAGCTTCCGGTAAGACCGGCCGCTCACCACTCGGATCGATTCGCCGCCGGGGGGCTTCCCCCGGCGGTTTTTTTTTGCCCGCCATCGGAATATGCTTCCCCGCGCACGCGGTTTGCATCCCGGGGTGCGAAACCAAAAAGGAGACAGCTCATGCTTCCTCGCAGTGCCAAACCTGTTGTCTTTTTGATGCTCCTGCTGGCGGCCGCCAGCGTCCCCGTCTGGGGTCAGTCGTGGGCGGGCCGCGGCCGGCTCCAGGGCACGATCAAGGATGAGGCCGGCAAACCCATCCAGGGCGCCACCATCACCCTGCGCAAGGGGACCGACCGGGTCGATGCCAAGACCGACGGCCCCAAGCCGATCACCACCGACAAGAACGGCAAATGGGCCATCCTCGGCCTCGCCAACGGTCCCTGGGGGATCCTGATCCAGAAGGAGGGGTACCAGGACTCCGAGGGTCAGCTCAACGTGGAGGAGTTCCCGGTCGGCCCCGTCCAGCCGGTCAACATCACCCTGAAGAAGCCCACGCAGCAGCAGGTCCAGGCGGCCCAGGCGCAGCAGGGGCCGAGCGCCGGAGCCCAGGCCAAGGAGTCGCTCGAGAAGGCCAATACGCTGCTCGCCCAGGGCAAGTACGCCGAGGCGCGCGCCGCCTACGAGGAGGGGATGACCAAGCTGGAGGACAAGAGCCTCCACCCGGCCATCTACCGCGCCATCGCCGATTCCTATTACAAGGAAGGCAAGACCAAGGAGGCGATCGACACCCTCAAGAAGTCGCTGGAGCTGGCCCCCAACGATCCCGACACCCTGCAGCTCATGGTCAACCTGCTGGCGTCGGCGGGCCGGGAGGAGGAGGCCAAGTCCTACATGGCGAAGCTCCCCCAGGGGGCTAAGGTCGACCCCGCCATCGGGCTCAACGTCGGCATCAAGGCCTTCAACGAGGGGAAGATGGACGCCGCCCTGAAGGAGTTCAACGAGGTCATCGCCGGCAACCCGAGCCTGGCGGACGCCTACTACTACCGGGCGATGGTCTACCTCAACAAGGGCCAGAACGCGCAGGCCAAGGCCGACCTCAACAAGCTCCTCGAGCTCGACCCCAACAGCAAGTTCGCCAAGGACGCCAAGGACTTCCTCAAGGAGCTGAAGTAGGCTCCGGCGCCGGCTCCCCGCCTCATGCGACGCTCTCCGCTCCTGGCGCTCACGGTCGCACTGGCCCTGAGCGCCGGCTGCCGCCGGGGCGGTGAGGCCGGCGCCCCCGTGGGGACCTTCCCCAAGGCCCCGGTCGTCCTGATCTCGATCGACACCCTGCGCTCGGACCACCTGCCGGCCTACGGCTACCGGGGGGTGGAGACGCCGGCCCTCGACGCCTTCCGCCGGAACGCGGTCCTCTTCGAGCGGGCCTACAGCCACACGCCGCTGACCCTCCCCTCGCACCTGTCGATGCTCACCGGCCGCCTCCCCACCGAGCACGGGGTGCGCGACAACGTCGGCTACAAGTACGACGGCGGCAGGCTCCCCAACCTGCCGGCGGTGCTGCGGGGCGCGGGCTACGCGACCGGCGCCGCCGTCTCGGCCTACGTGCTGCGCCCCGACACCGGGATGGACCACGGCTTCGACGTCTACGACGCCGGCATCCCGGTCCACTTCAACGACTCGCTCGGCCTCTCCCAGCGCCCGGGCGGCGAGACGGCCGACGCCGCCCTCGCCTGGGAACGGACGGTGAAGGACCGCTCCTTCTTCCTCTTCCTCCACCTCTACGAGCCGCACACCCCCTACGTCCCGCCGGAGCCCTTCGCCTCCCGTTACGCCGGCCGGCCGTACGACGGCGAGATCGCCGCCGCCGATTCGATCGTCGGCCGCGTCCTCGACGAGCTCAAGGCCCAAGGGGTCTACGACAGGGCCGTGATCCTCCTGCTCTCGGACCATGGCGAAGGATTGGGGGACCACGGCGAGCAGGAGCACGGGATCTTTCTCTACCGCGAGGCGCTCCAGGTGCCGATGATGCTGAAGCTGCCGGGCGGCCGGCTGGGCGGCTCGCGGGTGGCGCAGCCGGCGCAGATCGTCGACGTCTTCCCGACGCTCCTCTCGCTGGTGGGAGTCCCGCTACCCTCCGGGGCCCAGGAGGCGGCGGGCCCCTTCCCCGGCCGGCCGCTGCTCGAGCTGCGCGCCCCCGGCCCGCCGCGCGACCTCTACGCCGAGACCTTCTATCCGCGGCTGCACTTCGGCTGGAGCGAGCTGACCTCGCTGATCCGCGACCGCTTCCACTACATTCACGCGCCCGCCCCCGAGCTCTACGATCTGGCGGCCGATCCGGGGGAGAAGCGCAGCGTCCTCGCCGGGGAGCGCCGCGCCTACGCCGCGCTGCGCCAGTCGCTCCAGGGGCTGGAGAAACCGCTCCAGGCTCCGGGGGAGGTCGATCCCGAGACCGCCCGCAAGCTGGCGGCGCTCGGCTACGCCTCGGGAGCGGCGAGCACGGCCAGGGGGGAGGCGCTGCCCGATCCCAAGAGCCGCATCGGCACGCTGCGCGATTTCGACCTCGCCATGGGGCTCTTCGCCCGCGGGCGGTACGCCGACGCCGTGCCCGCCTTCCAGCGGCTGGTGGCGGCGAGCCCGAAGATGGCCGACGCCTGGGAGAACCTCGGGGTATCGCTGGAGAAGCTCGGCCGGCGGGACGAGGCCCTGGAGGCCTACGAGCACGCCATGGACGCCTCCGGGGGGGCCTCGTTCGTGGCGGTCGCCACCGGCTCGCTGCTCCTCCAGATGGGCCGGCTCGACGAGGCGCGGGCGCACGCCGAGCTCGGGCTCAAGGGGAGCCCGGCGATGGCGAACAGCCTGCTGGCGCAGATCGCGCTGGCCCGCGACCGTCCGGACGAAGCCGAGAAGGCCGCCCGGGCCGCCCTCGCCTCCCCCGGCTCGCGCATCGCGCCGCTGATGACCCTGGCGCAGGTCGATGAGAAGCAGGGGAAGCTCGCCGAGGCCTTGGGCTACGCCGACCAGGCCGCGGCCGAGCTCGCCCGCACCGGCGCGGCCGGCCAGGGGTACGCCGGCCTCCACTGGGTGCGCGGCGATCTCCTGGCCCGGCTCGGCCGCAACCAGGAGGCGGAGCGGGAATTCCTCCAGGAGATCCAGGGCTTCCCCCACGACACCCGCCCCTACGCCAGCCTCGCGCTGCTCTACGCCTCCGAGGGGCGGGGCCAGGAGGCCGTCGCCACCCTGCGGCGGATGGTGGAGGCCGAGGGCTCGCCGGCCGCCTACGCCGAGGCGGTGAAGACCCTGCGCATCCTGGGCGACCCCCAAGGGGCCGCCGCGCTGCTGCGGCACGCCTTCGCGGTGCACCCCGGCAGCCGGGAGCTGCGGGCCCTGGCGGGATCGCCTTGAGGAGATAGGATTGCGGGAAGAGCCCGCCCGCGGCCCTTGTTCCACAGACTGGAGAACCCTTTTTGAGCCTCGGCTCGGAGCGCCTATCGATGAGAGAGAAGATCCCCGCCCTGCTGTCCCTCGCCCTGCTGGCGGCCCCGCTCGCCGCGGTGCAGACGTCTCAGCCCGCCCGCCCCGCCGCTCCCCAGGCGGCGGCCAAGGCGCCGGCCGCGCAGCCCGCCGAGTCCCCGCTGCAGAAACCGCTCGACGACGCGGTCCGGCTGATGCAGGCGGGCAAGAAGACCGAGGCCTTCCAGAAGCTGCAGGCGGTCGAGAAGGACCCCAACGTGACCCCGCTCGTGCTCTCACTGATCGGCGCGCTCTACGTGGAGGTCGGCAAGCCGCAGGAGGCGTTGCGGGTGCTGAAGCCGCTGGCCGACTCCGAGGAGGCGCAGCCGGCCGTGCTCTACAACGCCGGCCGGGCGGCCCTGCGGGCCGGCCAGGTGGACACCGGGAGGATCTATCTCACCCGCTCGGTGCTCAAGCAGCCGGACTCCCCCGCCGCCCGCGAGCTCGGGATGCTGACCGCCCAGGACGGGCGCGTGGTGGAGGCCTACTCGATGCTCCGCCCCTGGGCCCTGCACAACCCGAACGACACCGAGGCGCGGCTGGTGGCGGCCAATCTCGCCGTGCAGCTCGAGCGGGGGGACGACGCGATCCAGCTCCTCTCCAATTTTCCGGATAGCGAGCCGGCCGTCCGCCTCCTGCACGGCAAGGCGCTGGTGCTCAAGAAGGACGGCCCCGGCGCCGGCGCCCTCCTGAAGCCCCTGCTCGCCCAGCACCCGCAGGGGATGGACCTGGAGGTGCGGCGCTCGCTGGCCGAGGCCGAGCTGCTGGCCGGCCAGCCGGCCGAGGCGGTGAAGCTGATCGACGGCAAGACGGCGGGGCACCCCGCCCTCGTGCTGCTCCTCGCCCGCGCCCAGCGCCAGGCCGGCAACGCCGCCGCGGCCGGCGCCACCCTGAAGCCGCTCGCCGACAAGCTCCCCGCGAACGCCGACACGATCGGCGATCCGCGTCCCGTGGCGGGGATCGCCATGGAGTACGGTTCGCTCCTGGTGGACGGCGGGCGCGCCGCCGAGGCGGTGTCGTTCTACGAGAAGGCGACCGTCTATCTCCCGCGCAGCGCCGATGCCTGGAAGGGGCTCGCCCGGGCTCTCGACGCCGCCGGCCGCAAGGCCGACGCCCAGAAGGCGCTCGCCCAGGCGGCCGAGGCGTCCAAGCCGCCGGCGCGGCAGGCCGCCGCCGCGCCCGCCGCGCCGTCTCAGGCCCCCTCCGCTCCGGCGCCGGCCGGCGGTCCGCAGGAGCAGCCCTTGAGCGCGGGCCTCCAGAAGGCCGTCCAGTTGATGGGCCAGGGTCAGCTCGAGCCGGCGCTCACCGCCGTGCGCCAGGAGGTCGCGGTCTCCAAGGACCCCCGCGCCCGCATGATCGAGGTGCGGGTCCTCCTCGCCCTGCGCCGCCCCGAGGACGCGCTCAAGGCGGCCGAGGCCGCGCTCGCCACCGATCCGGCCAACGCCGACTACGTCTATCTGAAGGGCGCCTCGGAGATGGCTCTCCAGCGCTTCAGCTCGGCCGAGCAGGACCTGCGCAAGGCCCTCCAGCTCCAGCCGCGCCACCTGCCGGCCATGGACGACCTCGCCGTGCTGCTGCTGCGGGCGAACAAGAAGGACGAGGCCCGCAAGCTCCTCCAGCAGGTGCTGCAGATCAACCCGCAGGACCAGCTCGCCGCAGCCAACCTGAAGAAGCTGAACGGGGAGGCGGAGCAATAAGGCTCGTTTTGCCGAGGATGTTGAGCCTGGTGGCCCTGGGGGCCCTCGGCCTGGCCGCCGCCCCCCCGGACCCCGCGTCTCTCGAACAGGCCCTGACCTCCTCGGACGCGGCCGTCGCGAAACGGGCCGGGGACGATCTCGCCGCCCTCGCCCGCGAACGGGGGCGCGCTCTCGCCCGCCGGGGCTCCTGGACGCATGACGACGTCCTGGCTCTCCTCGCTCTCCAACTCGTCGATCCCGAGCGCTTCGCCGGGGACGAGGGGTTCCGCCGCCGCGTCCTCCCCCTGCTCCCCAGGGCTCTCGACCCCCAGGCCCCGACCGGCTTGCGGGACGCCCTCCTGCTGGAGCTGAACCAGGTGCGGGGGCTCGACTTCGCGGCCTCCGACGAGGTCGAACGGGCCTGGGGGGCGGTCCCCCGCCGCGCCACCGGACGCCGGGCCGGGCCCGCCTCCGGGCTGCGCTTCGACGCCGACACGGCCGGCCGGCTCACCGCCTCCGTCTACTCGCTGCCGTCGTTCTTCTTCGATCCCAGGACGGCGGACGCCTTCCTCTCCGCCGTCCACGCCGCCTCTCCCGAGCGGACGCTGGTCGTGCTCACCGACGCCACCGTGCTGGCGGCCTTGAGCCCCCGGGCCAAAGATTTTAATTTGCGGCTGCTCGACACCTACGGCCGCCCCTACTCCCCCTGGCCGCGCGATCCGTTCAGCCTCGTCCATACCCGGGACGGCGCGCTGCGGGTGCTCGTGCGCCCCAACCTCCAGCCCGGCCGCGAGGAGGATGCCAATCTCGGCCCCGAGCTCGTGCGGGGCCTGCCGGAGGACCTCGACCGCGCCTGGGGGAAGGTGACCTGGAGCACCGCGCCGGTGCCGTTCCACAACGGCCAGGTGCTGCTCACTCCGGACGCCGCCTGGATCACCCTGCACGCGTTGGAGCCCCGTATTCTCGCCCTCCTGAGGGTCGACCGGGTGCCCGTGGCGAGCTTCGCCACCGCCGCCGGGATCGACCGCTATCTCGCCGCGGCGGACCAAGCCACGGGGGAGCTCGCGAAGCTCTACGGCCGGCCGGTCCGCTTCGTCCACCCCCTCCCCCGCCGGGGGGAGCTCGCGGCGCGGACCGAGCTGATGCGCCGGATCGGCGGCGGCGCCGGCTACGATCTCGATTCGATCGCCACCCTCCTGCCCGGCGGCAAGGCCCTGGTGGCGGATGTTTCGGCGGGGCGGAGCCTGCTGGCGAAGCTGCCCGCGGCCGACTGGGGCTCCCTGCGGCGGGGCTACGGCCTGGAGCCGTCGGGGGCCGCGCTCTCCGCCGCCATGACCGCCGCGCAGGGGGCGCCGGAGATGGACGCCCTCGGCGGCTTCCTCGATCTCGTGGCCGGGGAGTTGGCGAAAGGCGGCATGAACGTTCGCCGGCTCCCGATTCTCATCGTCCCGGTCGCCCTGCTGGCGGACCGCTCCGGCCTCTCCCACGAGAGCTTCCTGCTCACCTGGAACAACGCCGTGGTGGAGGTCCGGAAGGGGCAGGCCCGCGCCGAGGGGTTCTCCTACCTCCTCCCCGCCGGCGACCAGGCGGCCCGCGACGCCTTCGCCGCCCTCGGCGTGCGGCTCGACCTCTTCCCGCCGCTGGTGCGGAGCATCGTGCTCAACGGGGGGTACCGGTGCGCCTCGAACCACCTGCGGACGAACACGGACTGACACGGACGAACACGGACAAACACCGGTGTAAGTCCGTGCTGGTCCGTGTTAGTCCGTGCTCTTCAGGAAGTGCGGCTTCCGGCTCCGCAGCCCGATCCTCACCCGGGCGCCCGGCGGCGGCGCCGACTCCGGCGGGAAGTGGGCCAGCACCTCGGCGCCGTTCTCCAGGGCCAGCACCACGCGGTCGTGGGGGCCGAGCCCGCGGGCGTCCATCACGGTGGCGCACGTTCCCGAGGGGTCTTGGGTGACGTCCTCGGGGCGCACCAGCACCCATCCACGGCCGGCGGCGCCGGGCGGAGCGAGCCGCCCGAGCGGCGCGCCCGCCCCGTCCACGCTCACCTCCACCAGACTGGCCTCGCCCAGGAAGGAGGCCACGAACGGCGTCGCCGGCCGGCGGTAGAGGTCGAGCGGCGGTCCGGCCTGGGCTACCCGCCCCTCGTGGAGCACCACCAGGTGATCGGCGAGGAGCATCGCCTCCTCCTGGTCGTGGGTGACGTAGAAGACGGTGGTGCCCAGCTTGCGCAGCAGCGAGGCGAGCTCGGCGCGCACGGCGCGGCGCAGGCGGGCGTCGAGGGCCGAGAGCGGCTCGTCGAGAAGGAGCAGGGCCGGGCGGGGGGCCACGGCCCGGGCGAGCGCCACCCGCTGCTGCTCGCCGCCGGATAGCTGGCCGGGCCTGCGGTCGAGCAGCCGCTCGAGGCCGAGCAGGGCGGCGGCGTCCCACACCCGCGCCTCCAGCGCGTGGCGCGAGGGGCGGCGCCGCGAGCTGCGCGCCGAGAAGCGGCGGCGGCCGGTCTTCAGGCCGAAGGCGATGTTCTGGCGTACGGTCAGGTGCGGGAAGAGGGCGTAGGACTGGAAGACCACCCCCACGTCCCGCCGCTCCGTGGGCACGCCGGTCACGTCCTCGCCGTCGAAGAGGATCCTCCCAGAGGTGGGGTGGAGCAGGCCGGCCAGGAGCTGCAGCAGGGTCGACTTGCCGGAGCCCGAGGGGCCGATCAGCACCGTGATCCCGCCCTCCGGCAACTCCACGGAGACGCCGGAGAGGACGGGGCCCTGTCCATAGGCGAAGGAGGCCTCCTCGACGAGGACCTTCACGCCGGCAGGCCCCGGTGAAACTCCTCCCCTCCCAACGCTTGGATGGCGATCAGTGCCGGCACTACCGGCGCCAGGAAGACGATCGTCGCCGCCGCAGCCACCGGGAAGGAGCTCGTGGTGTAGGTGGCATAGAGCCCGGCCGGGAAGGTCTGGAGCAGCGGCGTCGCCAGCAGGAAGCTGACGTTGAACTCCCCCCAGGAGACGGCGAAGACCAGGAGGGCTGAGAGGATCAGCGACGGCAGGAGCAGCGGCAGGGTCACCCGCGACGCCGTCTCCCACCCCCGCGCCCCGAGGCTGCGGGCGGCGTCCTCCAGCCGCGGATCGAAGCTCTCGACGGCGTTGCCCACCGTCTTCACGACCAGCGGCAGGGTGTAGGCCAGGTGCCCCGCCACCAGCAGCCAGAAGCGCGGGAAGCCGGGCGCCGACTGGATCAGGGCGAAGGCGAGCGCCACCCCGGGGATGGCGAGCGGCACCAGGGCCGCCGATTCGAGCAGCCGCGACCCCGGGAAGGGCCGCCGCCGGAAGGCCCAGGCGGCGGGCGCGCCGATCAGCAGCGCCAGCGGCACCACCGCCGCCACCACCTCGGCCGAGTGCAGCAGGGCGCGCCCCCAGACCTCGATCACGTAGGAAAAGAGCGCCCCGGTGCCCGCCACCGCCGCCCCCTCGGAGCGCGCGCCATACCACTCGGCGTGCGAGAACGCCCCCGCCACCGTGACGGCGATGGGGGCCGCGAGCGCCAGGGCCAGCACCGCCACGGCGGCGATCCCCGCCCGGCGCGCCCATCTCCCCCGGCCCGCTCTCACGGCCGCCTCGCCGCCAGCAGGCGGTCCACCGCCAGCGTGGCCAGGGCGAGCAGCAGACAGAGGGCGCCGGCCACGTCGTCGTTGAGGAATCCGGTCATCTCGGTATAGATCTCGAGCGGAGCCACCGTGAAGCGGCGGGAGAGGATCAGGGCCACCCCGAACGACCCCATCGACGCCGAGAAGGTCACCGCCAGCGTCGAGCGCAACGCGGGCGCGGCGGCCGGCAGGGCCACTTTGACGAGCCGCTCGACCGCCCCGGCGCCGAGCGTGCGCGCCGCCGCGTCGAGCTCCCGCGGGAAGCGGCGGAAGGCCGACTCCAGGGTCATGACCGCCCGCGGCACTTCGAAATATAAGTATGCAACAAATAATCCGGCGAATGTATAGGCGGCGCCGGCGAAGGCCTCGTGGCCGGTGAGGAACCCGATCGCCTTGGGCAGGGCGCCGACGCGGCCGAGCATCACCACCATCAGGAACCCCACCAGGACGCCCGAGAAGGTGAGCGGCAGGGAGATGGCGGTGCGCAGGAGGTCCCGGCCGCGGAACCGCTCGCGGGCCAGCACCCAGGCCGGCCCGAGGGAGAGCAGCAGCGACGCCACCGCCGCCGCGGCCGAGAGCGCCAGCGAGTTGACCAGCGCCGTGCGGTACCGCCCGGCCGCCAGCACCGTCCGCAGGGCCGCCCCACCCTCCGCCGTGAGCGCCCGCGCCGCCAGATGGCCGATCGGCCACACCACCGCCGCCGCCAGGAACAGCAGCAGCGGCAGGGCGAGGAGGAAGCCCGTCCAAGGGGAAGCGGTGGAGTGGGATCGAGCCATGGCGATCAAAATCCAAAACCTATCTTCCGGTCCCCCGGATCTCGTCCACCCAGGCCTTCTTCAGGGCGTCGGCGGCGGCGGCCATCTTCGCGAGGTCGAGGGCCCTCGCCCGCTTGTACTCCTTGTCGGGCAGGAGGCGGGAGGCGATCTCCTTGGGCAGGGTGCCGGGGACGACCGGCAGGAAGTAGGCCTTGGCGAACTCCGCCTGGGCCGGCGGGGTGAGCAGCCAGTCGAGGTACTTTTTCGCCTCCGCCTTGTGCGGGGCCCCCTTGACCAGGCCCATGACGAGGGGCATGGTGAAGGTCCCCTCGCTGGGGATCACCACCTCGACCGGGCCGCCGTCGACGTACTTCATCTTGTAGCCGTTGCCGTCCGCGTTGATCCAGACCGGCACCTCCCCGCGCAGCACGCCGTTGTAGATCGACTCCCGCGGGTAGGAGGAGACGTTGGCGTCGAGCTTCTTCAGGTAGGCGAGTCCGGGCTTGAAATTCTTGTCGTCTCCCCCCATCAGGGTGTTGAGGCCGTAGACGAGGGTATAGGAGGTGCCCCCCCAGGTGGGATCGTCGTAGGCGATCTTCCCCTTGTAGACCGGCTTCAGCAGGTCCTGCCACGACCGCGGCACCGGGGCCCCGCCCAGCGCCTTGGTGTTCACCACGAAGGCGATGGCGCTGGTGTGGACCGTCCACCAGAGGCCGTTCGGGTCCTTGAGGGGGGCCGGGATCTTCTCCCAACCCTTCGGCTTGTAGGGCTCGTGCAGCCCCTTGCCGGCCGCCTGGAAGCCGATCGCCCCCGAGTAGTAGGCGGTGTCGGCCTGGGGCGCGTCCTTCTCCTTTTCGAGCGCCGCCATGGCGACCGAGGAGCCCTTGGGGTCGGGGGGGACGGTCACCCCCGTGAGCTGCTTGTAGAGGGCGGTCACGCCCCCCCAGTTGGCGTAGTTGGGGATGCAGTCGTACTGGATGACGACCTTCTCCTGCGCTGTGGCGAATGCGGCCAGGGAGAGGATGGCGAGGGTGAGGCCGAGCTTGCGGATCATCGTGGGTGTCTCCTCGCGGTCAGAATTTGATCTGGAGCTGGCTGAGCACGGTGGGACGCCAGCCGGAGCCGGACTTGAACGAGCCGTTCCCCCGGCCGTCGAAGTGCTCGCCGATGAGGTTGATCTGCCAACGGGTCCAGCCATTAAACCAGACGTTGGCGCCGGCCGTGACGGCGGTGATCTTGCGGCCGTCGACCGGCCGCAGGGCATTCCCCGAGAGCTGGGCGAGCTCGGCCCGCAGGAGCGGCTGGACGCCGCCGTGGGCCTCGTCCCCCCGCGCCCAATAAGCCGCCTGGGCGTAGCCGCCGTCGAGCTTGGTGGCGCTGTCGCGGAAGTCGAAGCCGAGCCACTCGGAGTCGAGCGACAGCCGGCCGCTCTTCCAGTGAGCGTCGAGGTCGTACCCCCGGCGCTGCCCGCGCACGGGGAGGGCGATGAACCGGCCGCCGGAGTAGGAGGCGAGGGTCAACGTCTGGTCGAGCTCGCGGTCGGAGTCGAAGGCGGCGCCCGTGGTCAGGGCGTCGGTCCACTTGACGTTGAGCCGGCCCTGGACCTCCTTGGCGCCGTTGTTGTCGCGGGCGTTCCCCCGCTGCCCTGAGACCACCGCCGCCCCGGCCGAGGAATTGCCGTTGAAAACGCCCACGTAGTAGGACACCTTCTTGCCGGGATCGAGGTACCCCCAGAGCATCGGGCCGAATTGCACGTCGAGCGCCGGCAGGCTGAAGGCGGCGTTGAGCGCGATGTAGCGCTCCACCGTGTCGAGGGCGCGCGAGGAGCGCAGGTTCTCGGTGCTGAACGGAGTGATGAACTTGCCGAAGCGCAGGAAGTGGCGGTCCTTGACGTAGGCCGCCTGGACGTAGGCCTCCACCAGCGCCGTGCCGTCCGTGGGGGCGCCGTCGACCTCGATGAACAGCTTGTAGCGCTCCTGGTAGTCGGCCGCGAAGTCGAGACGGGCGCGGCGGACCCGGAAGTCGGTCTGCTCGAAGGCGAGGCCGTTGTCCTTGTCCGTGTAGGTGAATTGCGGCTGGGCGTAGCCGTAGAGCCGGAACAGCGCCTGGCCGTCCGGCGACTTCACGTAGACGCCGCCCCCCTGCGGATTGATCCCCGCCGTCCAGCGCTGCGCCTCCCGCTCCTTCAGTTGCTTCTCGACCTCCGCCTTGACCTTCTCGTCGATCTGGGCGTCGTCGCTCTTCGGCTCCTGGGCCAGGACGGGCAACCCCGCCATGAAAAGGAACATCGTCAACGGAGCCGCGAGGCTCCGGAAAAATCGGAACATGAGCCCTCCCTGTTCGCCGGGACCATCCCCGGCAGTCCTTGGATCGCGATGTCAGGACGCGGAGAGGAGGGCGGCCGGAGGGGGGCGGTTGGCCAGCGGGTGGGCGAGCGGAGCGGGGACCGCCCGGCGGACGTCCTCCGGGCCGCGCGGGCGGGAGGCGGCGGCGAGGAGCGCCGCCAGCTCGCGGTCCCCGCGGACGTCCAGGGCCCGCAGGTCGGCCCGGCGGTCGACGTCCTCCAGGGGAGCGAGCACCGCGGGAGCGCCCGCGTTGGCGGCGAGGTCGGCGAGGGCGCCGGCCGTCCGCCAGCGCACGCCCAGGAAGAGCGCGGCGGGATCGGACCGGCAGCCGATCAGATAGGCCCCGCCGTCGGGCGAGGGGCCGAGCACCACGTCCGCCGCCGCGAGCCGCCGGAACGCCTCGGCGAGCTCGCGGGCCCCGAGGCGGGGCACGTCGGTGGGGACGGCGACGATCTCCCGGTAGCCGCGGGCGCGGGCGTCCGCGAAGGCGTTGGCGAGCCGCTCGCCGAAATCCCTCCCCCGCTGGGCCAAGGCGCCGCCGGACCCCACGATCAGGAGATCGACTTCCGGGAGCGCCGAGGCCGCCGCGATCACCCGCCGTCGCGCCAGGGCGAACACCCCCCGCGCCCGGGAGAGCCGCTTGGCGCGCGCCTCCTCGTCCGCCGCGCGGGCGAACAGGACGATGCAGCGGGAGGTCGTGCGGAGAGCGTTCACGGATCTGTCCGAAAGCTTATACGCGGACCGGGTCCGGATGGATGGAATCGCTTGGTATCATGGGGAATCATGAGGTTGAAGCGAATCACGCCCCTTCTCCCCTTCCTTTTCGCCCTCGCCGCCCCCCTCGCGGCCCAGGCTCCCTCCCCGCCGCCGGCCCAGCCGCCCCTCATGCTCGGCGGCGTGGAGCCGCTGATGAGCCGGCAGAAAGAGGTCCTGGACCTCCTGCTCGCCAAGAAGTGGGAGAAGGCCCGGGAGGCGGCCAAATTGCAGTTCGTGCTGCTGGCGGGGTACGTCGACCAGTATCCCGGGCTCGCGGCGACCGCGCTCGCCCTGGAGGCCCTGGCCGACGCGGGCGCCGGCGACCGGGATCAGGCGCTCTGCCGGTGGAAGGTGGCCCAGGCCCTCGATCCGAAGCTCGTGAACGCCGACCTCTCCGCCTTCGGAGCCGCCGGAGAGCTGCTGCGCAGCCAGCCCGCCGAGACCGAGGAGCCCAAGGCGGCCGCCCAGGACGGCGCGGAGAAGCCGGTCAAGGTTGGGGGAGAGGTGACGCGCCCCGAGATCATCACCCATTCCGCTCCCCTCTACCCCGAGGCGGCCCGCCGGGCCAAGGTCACGGGGACGGTAGTCGTCGAGTCGATCATCGACAAAGACGGCAGCGTCAAGAACGTCCGTACCCTCAAGGACCAGCCGATGGGCCTGGGCCTCAGCGCCATGGAGGCCGCCTGCGCCTGGCGGTTCAAGCCGGCCGCCCTCGACCACAAGCCGGTCAAGGTGTACTACGTGCTGACCATCAACTTCGACGTCCAGAAGGGACCGCCGCCGCCGATCTCCAACCCTTGACGGGTCACCCTGGCATAATCCCTCCATGGGGCCAGAATTCTCCGTCGTCATCCCCACCCACAACCGCCTGGAGGTCCTCTCCGAGGTGCTTCAGGCGCTAGAGTTTCAACAGGGTCCTCCCCCGTTCGAGGCCGTCGTGGTAGACGACGGCTCGAGCGACGGCACCGCCGACTGGCTGCGGGGGCGGACCTTCCGGATCCCCCTCCGCGTGCTCGTCCAGGAAAACCACGGCCCGGCCGCGGCGCGGAACACCGGCGTGGCCGCCGCCTCCGGCCGCTGGGTGGCCTTTCTGGGGGACGATACCGTCCCCTCCCCCGGATGGCTCGCGGCCCATCGCGAGGCCCACCGCCAGCGGGGGGACGACCCCCATCTGGGCGTCATCGGCTACACCGGCTGGCACCGCCGCATGCGCCTCAACCCCTTCTTGCGCTACATCAACGAGCACGGCCTCCAGTTCGGCTACGCCCTGATCCACGATAAAGAAGACGTACCGTTCAATTTTCTATACACCTCCAACCTCTCCCTCTCGCGCGACCTGCTGCTCGCCGAGCCCTTCGATCTTCGCTTTCCTCACGCGGCGTGGGAAGATATCGAGCTGGGATATCGTTTGAAGAAGAGGGGGTTCCGGCTCATTTACGAGCCATCGGCGACGGTGGCGCACGACCATCCGACCGATCTGTCGCGCTTCGCCACGCGCCAGGAGAAGGCGGGCTACTGCGCGGTCGTCTTCTACCGCCTGCATCCGGAGCTCGGCCCCTTTCTGGGGATCGGCCCGGACGGGCCGCCGCCGCTGCCACCGGCGGAGCCCCAGCGGCGCCGGGAACGCCTGGTCCGCGCTTTGCAAAATTGGCCGCTTGGAATACCCAGGGTGTGGGAGGATGTGCTTCGGTATCACTACATCAAAGGTCTTCACCGCGCCTGGTCCGAATTCGGTGCGGAGTTGCAAAAGGAGAATGTCCATGATCACCCAGATGACCTCCGCCAGCGCCAACAGCCGGCTCCCGCGTAGGGTCGCCAGCACGGCTTTCGCCGCGCTGCTGCTCCTCGGGCTCCCTCTGGCGGCCCAGAGTCGCGGTCACGCCGGAAGCTCCAGCGGTGGCGGCCGCTCGGCTCACTCGTCCGGCGGTGGCTCTTCCCATTCACAAGGCTCATCGGGCTCCGGGGGCCGCTCGGCCCATGGGGTCCCCGGCGGCGGTGGCTCCAACTCCGGCGGCGGCCAGCGCCAGCCGCACGGTGGTGGTGGCCATGGCGGCGGCTATGGCGGCCACGGTGGCTATGGCGGCCACGGCGGCTACGGCGGCCACGGTGGCTACGGCGGCCACGGCGGCGGCTACTGGCACGGCGGCCACTATTACTACTACCCCTATGGCTGGGGCTGGGGCTTCTGGCCCGGCTTCTCGTACTGGTATGACGACCCCTACTACTACCCCTATCCGTACTATGGCGGCTACGGCGGCCACCGCTACTACCAGTACGACCGCAACGATACAGGCGCCCTCGACCTCGACGTCTCGCCGGGACGCACCCACGTCTTCGTCGATGGCGAGGATCTCGGCGAGGTCGACCGCTATGACGGCTGGCCGAGCTACCTCTGGCTGCCGCGCGGCACGTACGACGTCTCCTTCTATCTGGACGGCTACAAGACCATCGCCCGCCAGGTCACCATCTACCCCGGCTCGGTGATCGACATCGACGATCACATGGAGCAGGGGCAGTCGATCCGGCCCGAGGACCTCGCCACGAAGTCCCACGAGCGGCGCGACGACCGGCTGCAGTACGAGCGGGAGCGCCGGGAGCGGATCGACCGCCAGTCCGGGGGCGATGACGACCAGGATTGGCACGACCGGGTCCGCCCGAACCGCGACAGCCGCGGCTATGATCGGGGCGACGACCGGGACCGCGGCGGTGACAGGGTCGACGGCTCTCGGAGCCACCTGCGCCTCTCCGTGGAGCCGGATGACGCCTCCGTCTATCTCGACGGCCAGTTCGTCGGCACCGGTACCGACCTCTCTCTCCTGCGAGGAGGCCTCGCGGTCTCTCCGGGCTCTCACCGGCTCGCCGTGGTGCGGCCCGGCCACAGGGCCGTGGAGAAGGAATTCACCGTGAAGCAGGGGGAGGACGTCCGGCTCGAGATCGCTCTCGAATCGGGCTCCAAGTAGAGCCCCTGCCCCTCCGCCTCACACCAAGGGCGCCCCTCGGGGCGCCCTTTTTCATTCAAGGCATGGCGACGTCTCCCAGGAGCTCGAACATCCGCGTCTCCGAGAGCAGCCCGCAGTCGGCGAATTCCCCGGCCTCCCAGAGATCCCAGGCCCGCGCGGCCGCCGACCGTGCCCCGGCGGCGTCGTTGGCGGACCGCCGGGCGTGGGAGATGTGGGCCCAGCAATACCCCTTCACCCGCGAGCGCCAGGCGTCCTCGCCCTCCATCTCCTGGGCGATGGACAGCGCCAGGTCCGCCAGGTCGAGAGACTCCCGGGGATCGGCCGTCTCCAGGCTCGCGTCACAGAGCCGCTCCGCCAGCGCCCAGCTCCTGGCCGTGTCGATGGAAAAATCGAGCAGCCGCCGCCGATGGCTCATCGGGTGATCCCGAAGGTTCGTCCACACCTCCGCGGCCTCGCGGCGCATCTCCTCGGGAGACCTCCTCACCAGCAGGGCGTCGACCGTCTCGATCAGGTGGGGGGACATGGCCAGCAGGACGCGGTCCATCAATCTGTCCAGTGATCCCACGTTGGGGTCGGTCTCGCTCTCCGGATGGGCGCTCAACCGGAGGACCGCCGAGAAGAGGCGGCGCAGGTGCATCACCAGGGGCCAGGGGATGCCCGTCACCTTCGCCATCCGTCGCAGCGCCTCGTCCGGCGGCGGCTGCTGGCCGGACTCATACCGGGAGACCAGCGCCTGCTCGACGCCCGCGGCCTTCCCGAATTCCGTCTGGGTCATGTGGGCGTAGAAGCGCAGGAAGATCACGAGGAGGCGCAGGGTATCGGGCTCGTCCTGTTTATTCAGCATCGTCGAAATCCTCTGGTTGAGAGTCGATAGAGACGTGAAGATGTGCCTTCTTACCTGGGCACGTTCTTTCCCTACAGATTTTCTCACGTACATAAGGTATGTTCGGCGGGTCCACCTTTTCCGGAGAGTCGCCCGCCTGGTCATGGTGGCCCGCGCCGGAGCGCTCTCCAGGGAGCTGCCATGCGCCATGCCTTCCCGCGTCCCAAGACCGTCCTTCTCGCCGCCTTCCTTCTCCTGATCGCCACCCCCTGGGCTTCCGCCGCTCCCCGGCCTGGGAGCCCCCAGCCGGCGAGGATCTCCGGGGGGATCGCGATCCCGGATGTCCTCAGCCTCGCCTGGAGATTCATGACAGGGGGGTGGATGAAGGAGGGGTGCAACATCGATCCGGACGGCCGGTGCGTCACTGCCTTACCGACCAAGGAGGGTTGCAACATCGATCCGAACGGCCACTGCCTTCCCGCTTCGCCCATCAAAGCAGGCGAGCAAATCGATAAGGGGTCCGTTGCGCCTTTACGTACCCGAGCAATATCTCAGTGAGCTCGGCCGATCTGGACGGTCAAATCGATCCCGCCGAATGGTGCCGCCTTTAGCTTTTTAACCTCGGCCCCTCTGACTTCTTGCCCGAGAAGGGGCCGAGGCCCTCGCGCGCTCCAGCTCCGCCGCTACGCGCCTCGTAAGCTCCACCGTGGCAGTTTCTTGCTGAGCAGCATCAAAGAAGAGGGAGAGTGCTGCCAAAGCCTCACGCGCAATTCCCTGAGCCCTGAAAATCCAGCCCATGGTACGGGCCAGATTTCTCACTTCAACCATACGGCCCTCTTCCAGATAGAGCACTGCGAGCTCCAAGGAAGCCAAAGCGGCATCGTAAGGGAGCCCCCGAGCCGTGAAGTCCTGCCGCACTTGGTCCATCCCCCCTGCAGCTTCCTCTCTG
This sequence comes from Thermoanaerobaculia bacterium, assembly GCA_045807625.1. GTDB lineage: Bacteria > Acidobacteriota > Thermoanaerobaculia > Multivoradales > UBA5704 > DATARR01. The sequence continues at coordinate 307,790 of JBJMHA010000014.1, forward strand.
TGCCCTTGGCCAGCCGCCACCCTCGCCCGCAGCCACACCACTCTAATGAGGTCCAACTCATTACCCTGTTGGACCGCCAACTCGCCCACGCGAGACAGATTCTCGGCGGCCTCTTCATATCTCCCGAGGGAACAGAGATTGTTGGCGGTCTTGAACAGGAGTGCGAAAAGTAACCGGGGATCTCCAGATATCTCCACAAAAGGCTTCGCTTCCGCCAGAGTCGCGAGAGCCCTCTGCGTGTCTCCCATCTGGTCAAAAACATGTTCTTTGATTAACAAGATTCGCGCAGCGGTTACAGCATCACTGTCTTTAGCCGCGGCCCTGGCCCGGTCGAGCAAATCCAAGGCTTCCGGGAAGCGCCGCTCCGCCCGCCGCAAGGAGGCTTCCAAGTCGAGTAATCGCCACTCGGGCAGGAAATTGGGGCTAGTGGGAGCCTCAACCCGCCATAACTTCCAAGCCTGGGCGAAAGCCGTATCAGCTCCAGCGAAGTCGTTCGCCACACGCCGGGCATTTCCGATGTGAGCCCAGCAATAAGCTTCCACCCGTGACCGCCAACTCTTGTCCCCCTTCACTCGCCTGGCAATGAACAGGGCCAGGTCCGACAGATCGAGCGCATCCTCCGGCTTGTGGGCGGCCGCCCGGATACTCGCCTCGCACACGCGCTCCGCCAGAGCCCAATCCTGAAGCTCCGGCAGGGCGGCCACGGCGTCGCGCCGCTCCTTGCGGGTGGCGGATTTCAGGCGTGCCCAGAGCTCCTGCGCCTTCCGCCGAGCCCGCTCGGCCTTCTCGTCCCGGATCGCCCCGCCGAGCTCCGATCGAAAGGAATCCAGGAGCGCCCAGGCAAGAGTCAGGCTGGTGCGGTCGATCGCCCGGCGGGCCGCGGGATCGAGGGCCATCCAGGAGCCCGGCTCCCCCCAGTCGTCCGGATCGATCCAGGCGCCGATGAACAGCAGCGCGTCGACCGCCTCGGGCGGAAATCCGAGGACCGCGGCGGACTGGTCCAGCGTCTTTCGGCTGAGCGGCTTCGCCCCCCTCTCGTAGCGGGAGATCATCTTCTCGTCGGCCAACCCCAGCCGGTCGGCCAGCTCCCTTTGCGAGCAGTCCCGCATGGAGCGCAGGTACAACAGAGCCAGAGCTCGTGGTGACAGCGGCTTCTTTTCCTCTCGTGGCATTGAGGCCCCTCCCGGACTCGTTTCTGCGACATAAATTCGGTGCCGGGCCGCATTGGTCACGGCATCCGGAGAAGGTGTTGTGCCCATCATAGCGTAAAGGAAGGTGGAAATTGCTTGTCCACGCAAGCTGGCGCCGCCCGTATCCTCCGCCCATCATGAGCGAGCGCGAGGATTCGACACCGGACATCCAGGCGGCTGTCCAGGAGAAGCTCCTGCCGGCCGTGTCGGAGCTGAAAGAGATCCAGGAGCGGTTGAGGGCCCTTCACGAGAGCCTGCCGGCCGCGCCCGACCGGGGGGAGGAGGAGATGGACGCCGTGACCGAGCTGCGGTCGGTGCTCGGCTGCGTCCTGCTCGACAGTATCGGCCCGGCCATCCGGGACCTCCAGGAGGCGGCGGCTTACGCCTCGAAGAGCCGGGAGCCGGGCGGGCGATGAGATCCGCCCCCGACGACGAGGACGAGACTCAGGAAGGACCGTACGACCGGATCTGGCGGAATCTGGAGCTGAGCCCGGAGAAGGTGATGGAGCGCGTCCGGCGCCGGGAAGCGGCCGGCAAGCTCTTCGCCGAGCTCACGAACGTTCCGCCCGCGGGCCAGGCCGATCTCCTGCGCCAGGCGCGCTTCCAGAATCTCGATCTGCTGGACCTGCTCCTGGAGTCGAGCCAGGAGGCGCAGCCCGCGGAGCCCCTGCGGTCGGAGGAGCTGTCCACCCTGGCCGCCCGGCTGGCGGCGAGCCTCTCCGAGGAGGAGCCGGAGGCGTCGGCGGCCCTGCCCAGGGCCTTCTGTCTCGGCGCCAACGCGCGGCGCCTGAGGCAGGACTCGGAGGGGGCCGACGCGATGCTGGCCAAGGCGGCGCCGTTCGTGGAGTTTCCCGGCGAGCGGGCCCTGTATTGCCGGATCGCCGCGCTGGTCCGCTGGGAGCAGGGGCGGACCGACGAGGCCGACGCCCTTCTGCGGCACGCGGGCCGCCTGTTCGGGGAGGAGGGGCTGGCCGGCGAGGAGGCCTGCTGCCGGGGGCTCCTGGGGCTCTTGCAGGTGGAGCAGACCGGCCTGGGGGATCCGCTGCCCGCGCTGCTGGACGGCTGGTTGGAGATGAGCCGGGCGGGCCGGCCCGCGGTGGCTCTGCGGGTGGGGCTCGCCGCGGCCGTCTGCCTGGCGGAGCGGGGCCAGATGGACCGCGCCCGGAGCGCGCTGCGGGAGGCCTGGCGCCTCTTCGCGGAGATCCGGGACCCGCGCGAGCTCCTCCGCGCCTCCTGGCTGGAGGCGCGCGTGCTGGGGCGTCTCGGCGAGCGGGAGGAGGCCCTGCAGATGCTGGAATCGGTTCGCCTGCGGCTCTTCCTGGAGCCCAGCCCAGCCGAGGCCTCCCTGGTCTCGATCGATCTCGGCCTGGTGCTCGCGGAGTCCGGACGGGCCGCCGAGATCGAGTCGCTCGCCCAGGCCCTCCGCAAGTCCTTCCCCGACGAGGCCCCGCTGATCGTAGCCACCGGCGGCCTCCTCCGCTTCGCCGAGCTCGCCCTGGAAGCCGAGCCCGGCCTCCGCTCCCTGGCCCGTCACGCCATGGCGACCATGACCCGGACCTTCCGCGTGGCGCGGCTGAGCCTGCAGCCGGTGCCCTTCGCGTGAGGGAGCACGGACGAGCACGGACCTACACCGACTGACACGGACCGCAGGGACGAGGACGCCGGCCCGGTGGGTGTCCGTGTGAACCCGTGTCAGTCCTTGCTCGTTCGTGTTATTTTCTTGAAACGTTCCTGAGCCAATCGACATCTGGGCTGGAGGCGCGACGGGGAGGAGCCGCCCGGTCGAGCCGCGAGGAGGAGAAGCCTTGTGAAACGGCTGCGCCCAGCCATCCCGCTCTGCCTGGCCCTGATGCTGACCGCCGTCCGCGCCGCCGCTGCGGCGGAGGAGCCTCCGGCGTTCCCTCCCATCACCGCCGAGGAGCGCGCCCTCACCTCGGTGCCGGGCGAGCCCAACGCCCCGGCCGTGATGCTGTTCAAGAAGGGGGAATTCCTGATGGCGGGCTACGGGCGCTTCATCGGCAGCCTCGCCTCCCACCTGCGGGTGCAGGCGCGGGTGAAGATCCTCACCGAGGCCGGCAAGAGCAACGGCGAGATCGTGATCGACCACAGCGACCGGGTGCGGCTGCGGAGCTTCTCGGGGCGCACCGTCCTGCCGGACGGCCGGGTCATTCCGGTGCCCGCGGACGCCCAGTTCCGGCGCCGGACCTCGGAGTCCTCCAAGACGTTCGTCACCGCCGTCGCCTTCCCCTCGGTCCAGGTCGGAGCCATCCTCGACTATCGATTCGAGATCGTCTTCTCCTCCCCTTTCGTGCTCGAGCCCTGGGTGTTCTCCGAGGAGATGCCGGTGCGCCGCTCGGAGATCCTCTTCGAAACGGCGAAGGACTGGACTTTCCGGATCTGGACCCGCGCGCCGCTCGGGGTGAGGATCCAGCAGGACAAGAAGGAGACCTCGAAGGGCTACGAGCTCCGGGCCTGGGCGGAGAGCCTGCCCGCTATCCCGAAGATCCCCTACGGCCCGGCCTACGCCGACCTCGCGAGCCAGATCCTGCTCCTCCCGGCCTTGCGCGGCTCCCAGAGGATCCTTGACAACTGGTACACGGTCAGCCAGATCCTGGGCAAGCTCTACGACCAGGTGAAGGAGCGCGACGGCGGCGTGGCCAGGCAGACGCGCGAAACCGCCTCCGCGGGCTCCCCCCGGGAGAAGGCCTCGGCCCTCTACCGCTTCGTGCGCGACGAGATCCGGAGGGAGCCGGGATACGGCGTGCTGATCGACCCGGACAGCTCGCTCAAGAAGGTCCTCGCTGAGCGCCGGGGCACCGCCGCGGAGAAGGCGCTGCTGCTCCAGGCGATGCTCAAGGCCGCCGGCATCGAGTCCCTCCTGGTGTGGGCCGCCGACCGCGACCGCGGCACCGTGGACACCACGCTGCCGAACCCAAATTGGTTCGACACGGTGCTCCTGCGAGTGGAGCTCGACGGCCAGAGCGTTTTCCTCGACCCCTCGGACCCCGCCCTGGGCTTCGGGCAGCTCCGGGCGGATCACGAGGGGGCTCCGGCCCTGATCCCCAACCCCAACGTTCCGCAGGGGATCGTGCTCCCCGAGACCCCCTTCGACCAGAATCTGCGACGGGCGGAGATCGACCTCGCCCTGGACGCCAAAGGGCGCCTCGCCGGCACCGGCACCCTGCGGCTGGCCGGCCTCCACGCCTCGGAGCGGATCCGCTGGCAGGACGACGAGGCGAAGACCGTCCAGGCCTGGAAGGACTGGCTGGGCGAGCGCTTCAAGGATTTCCAGGTCACGGACGTCAAGGCGGCCGAGATGCCGGATGAGCGCCGGGTCACCGTCACCTGGTCGATGGCGCAGCGGGAGGAGGAGGTGCTGGGGGACGAGTCCACCCTGGCGCCGAGCGCTCCCCTGGGCCCCGCCACCCAGCCCTTCACGCAGACGGCGGACGAGCGGAAGACGGCGGTGTTCTTCGACTATCCGGACCGCGGCGAGGTGGAGCTCCGCCTGCGCTGGCCCGCGGACTGGCGCCTCGACCAGCGCCCCCGCCCGGCGTCCCTGGACGGCCCCTGCGGGGCCTTCTCCTCGGCCGTGGAGGTCGACGAGGGGAAGCGCACCCTGGTCTACCGGCGGCGGTTCGACCTCACCCACCGGACGCTCGACTCCAAGGCGGACTATGAGGCCGTGCGCAACCTGTTCGCCGAGGCGGCGAAGAGCGACGCGCAGAAGCTGACGCTGGTGCGGAGGTGACCATGAAACGGCTGCGCCCGATCTTCCCGCTCTGTCTGGCCCTGGTCCTGCCCGCCCTCCGCGCCGCCGCGGCGGACGGCTTTCCGGCGACGTTCCCGCCCATCACCGACGAGGAGCGGGCGCTCACCTCGGTGCCGGGCGCGCCCAACGCTCCGGCGGTGGTGCTGTTCAAGCGCGGTGAGTTTCTGATCGCGGGCCATGGATTCGGCATCGGCAGCCTCAGCTCCCATCTGCGGGTGCAGGCGCGGGTGAAGATCCTCACCGAGGCCGGCAAGGGCAACGGCGAGATCGCGATCGATCACAGCAACAACCTCCGGCTGCGCAGCTTCATCGGACGTACCGTCCTGCCGAACGGCCGGATCCTCGGGGCGTCCCAGTTTCAGCGCCGGACCTCGAAATCCTCCGGGACGTTCGTCACCACGGCCGCCTTCCCCGCCGTCCAGGCCGGTGCCATCCTCGACTATCAATACGAGATCGGCTTCTCGTCCCCCTTCGTGCTCGAGCCCTGGTATCTCTCGGAAGAGCTGCCGGTGCGCCACGCGGAGATCGTCTTCAAGATGCCCAGGCACCTCAAGGTGATGACCTGGACCCGCGCCCCCCTGGGGGCCCGCATCCAGAGGCAGGAGGAAGACTCGATCAACGGCTTCGAGGTACGGGCCTGGGCGGACGACCTGCCCGCCGTTCCGGACGTCCCCTATGCGCCGCCGTTCAACGATCTGGCCAGCCAGATCGTGGTGCTGCCGACCGCCGAGGGAGATAATTCGGATTCGCCGAAGCTGCTCTCCGATTGGATCTCGACGACGTATCTGCTGAACCGTGTCTACATGGACATCCAGGCGCACGGCCTGGGCATCCAGGGACCGGCGCGCGAGATCGCCGGCTCGGGGAGCCCCCGGCAGAAGGCGGAAGCCCTCTACCGCTACGTCCGCGACCATATCCGGACGGAGCCGGGAGGCGGCGTCCTGATCGATCCCGAGACGCGGCTGAGAAAGATCCTCAACCAGGGCTCCGGGACGAGTGCCGAGAAGGCGCTGCTGCTCCAGGAGATGCTCCGGAAGGTCGGCATCGACTCCAACCTGGTCTGGGCCGCCGACCGCAACCGTGGCACCCTGGACCCCAATCTGCCGAGCCCAATGTGGTTCGACACGATGCTCGTGGAGGCGTTCCTCGACGGCCGGTCCACGTTCCTCGACCCTTCCGCTCCCGAGCTCGCCTTCGGCCAGCTCAGGCCGGGCCATGAGGGGAGCCCGGCGCTGGCCGTCTACGGCGCCCAGAGGATCAGGCTGCCCGAAACCCCCTTCGACCAGAACCTGCGGCGGGCGGAGATCGAACTCGCTCTGGACGGCAAAGGGCGTCTCGCCGGCACCGGGACCTTGCGGCTGGCCGGCCTCCCCGCCCTGGAGAGGCTCCACTGGCGGAACGACGCGGCGCAGACAGCCCAGGCCTGGACGGACTGGCTGCGGGAGCGCTTCCACGAATTCCGGATCGCGGACGTCCGGGTGGACGAGGCCGCCGAGGAGCGCCGGGTCACGGTCACCTGGTCGATGGCCCAGTTGGAGGAGGAAGTCCTGGGGGATGAGGCCGCGCTGGTGCCGAGCGCCCCTCTGGGCCCCGTGACGCAGCCGTTCGTGCAGACGGCGGCCGAGCGGAAGATCGAGATGGTCTTCGACTATCCCGCGCGCGACGAGGTCGAGCTCCGCCTGAGTTGGTCCGACGGATGGAGCCTCGACCAGCGCCCCCAGCCGTCCGTCCTGTCCGGGCTCTGTGGAGCGCTGTCTTCCTCCATGGTGTTGGACGCCGGGAAGCGCATGCTCGTCTACCGGCGGCGGTTCGACATCACGCGCCGGAGGCTCGGGTCCAAGCCGGAGTACGAGGCCGTGCGCGGCCTCTTCGGCGCCGTCGAGAAGAACGACGCGCAAAAGCTGACGCTGGTGCGGCGATAATGGGATTCAGAAACGTCGACCTCTGGAGCCTCATGAAACGATTGCCCGCAACCCTCCTGGTGGCCCTGATCCTCGCCCTGGCCGGCGCGCGTGGCGCCGCGGCGGCCGATTTCGCTCCCATCACCGAGGAGGAGCGCGCCCTCACCGCAGTGCCGGGGGAGCCCAACGCTCCGGCGGTGGTGCTGTTCCGCAAGGGGGAATTCCTGCTCTCGGGCTACGGCCTCCAGCGCGGGAGCCAGACCTCGCTGCTGCGCGTCCAGGTGCGCATGAAGGTCCTCACCGAGGCCGGCAAGAGCAACGGCGAGGTGGTCATCTCCCACAGCGACGGCCGGCGGCTCCATGGCTTCCAGGCGCGCACCGTGCTGCCGGACGGCCGGATCGTGCCGGTCCCCCCCGACGCCCAGTTCGTCCGCAAGACCTCGTTCACCCACAAGACCTTCAAAACCGCCGTGGCCTTCCCGGCGGTGCAGGTGGGTGCGATCCTCGACTATCAATACGAGCTGGGGTTCGACTCCATCTTCTATCTCGAGCCCTGGTACTTCTCGGACGAATTGCCGGTCCGCTACTCCGAGGTGGTCTTCAAGACCCCACCCGACCTCGCCCTCCAGGCGTGGAGCCGGGCCCTGACCGGCGTCAAGACGGAGCAGAGCCGGAGCGCCAGCGGCTACGTCACCAAGGCCTGGGCGGAGAATCTCCCCCCGGTCCCCGACGACCCCTACGGGCCCCCGTTCCGGGACCTCGCGGCGCAGATGCTCATGCTCCCCACCGCCAGGACCTCCTACGGACACGTGCCCCTGTTCGAGAGCTGGAAGACGACCTGCGGGCTGATCAACCGGGATTACGACCTGGTCCGCGAGCGGGACGGCGGCGGCGCCGAGAAGGCGCGCGAGATCGCCGGCACCGGCTCCCCCAGGGATAAAGCCGAGGCGATCTACCGGTTCGTGCGCGACCAGATCGAGGACGACATCTACATCGGCGTCATCGCCGACCCCGCCGCCTCGCTCGGCAAGATCCTGTCCCAGCGCAAGGCGAGCCGCGCCGAGCGGGCCCTCCTCCTGGAGGCAATGCTCCGCGCCGTGGGCCTCTCCCCGCGCCTGGTCTGGGCCGCCGACCGCGACCGCGTCACGATCGATCCGCAGCTCCCGAGCCCGGAGTGGTTCGACACGATGCTCGTGCGGGTGGAGCTCGACGGCCAGCCGGTCTACCTCGATCCGTCCAACCGCGCCCTGGGCTTCGGACGCCTGAGCGCCGGCCACGAGGGGACCCTGGCGGTGCTGTTCGACGTCAAGAAGCCGGAGATGGTCACCCTCCCCGAGACGCCGTACTACAAGAGCCTCCGGCGCGCCGAGATCGACCTCACCCTGGGTCTCGACGGCCGCCTCACCGGCACCGGCACCCTGCGGCTGACCGGCCATCAGGTCGCCAGGACGGTCGACTGGGAGGCCCAGGCCGGGGCCGCCGAGGCCTGGAAGGCGTGGCTGGAGAAGCGTTTCCCCAGTTTTCAAATCTCCGCCGTCCAGCCCGCCCAGTCCATCGACGACGGCGCGGCCACGGTCACCTGGGCGCTCGCCCAGCGCCCGGAGGAGGTGCTGGGGGACGAGGCGGCGGCCGTGCCCAGCGCGCCGCTCGGCCCCCTGGCGCAGCCGTTCGTGCAGCCGGCGGCCAGCCGGCGGAGCGGCGTCGTCTTCGGCGAGCTCTACCGGGACGAGGTCGAGTTGAGGCTGCGCTGGCCCGAGGGGTGGAGGGTGGAGTCGAAGCCCGCGGAGAGGAACCTGACGGCGAAGGTCGTCTCGGTCTCCGCCCACGTGGAGGCCGACGCCGACAAGCGCACGCTGGTCTACAAACGCCGCTTCGACGTCAGCCAGCGGCAGATCGGCACGTCCCAGGAGTATGAGAGCGTCCGCAATCTGTACGCCGAGGTGGAGAAGAACGATGCGCAGAAGCTGGTTTTGGTCCATCGCTAGCGGGCTCGCCCTCCTGACGGGAGCCGCCCCCCTCCCCGCCGCCACCCTCCTGGAGAGATCGATCGACGTCGAGATCCGGCCGGACGTGGTGACCGAGCGGACCCACCTGCGGGTGCGGCTCGACAACGCGCACGACTTCTCCGAGTGGTCCCCCTACCCCATCCTGCTCGACGAGAACCGTGAGATCGGGGACCTCACCGCCTCGGCGATCCAGCCGGACGGCAAGGCCCTCAAGGTCTCGCGCCGCGACCTCGACACCCACCAGATAGCGGGCGAGGGCACTCTCCACTCCTCGCTCGCCGTGCGCACCGTCACCTTCCCCGCCGTCCCCGTGGGCTCCGTGCTGGCCCTCGACTACGAGGTGCGCGAGCGCCCCTACTTCCCGGCCGGGCAGATCGCCCTCGGCTCCTCCAGGCCGGTGGATTCGCTGCGCGTCACCATCCACGGCGGCGGCGCCGGCTGGCGCTATCGCCTGGACGGGACGCTGCCGGGGATCACCGTCCAGGAATCCCCCGGCGGCGTGACGGTGACCGGCGCGAAGCTCCCGGGCCTCAACCCGCCCGAGAAGGCCCCGGGCCTCGCCGCCGAGGGCGCCATGCTGCGCTACGCCTGGGGGGACGCGGGGAGCTGGGACGCGGTGGGCCGCTGGTACGAGGGGCTCCTCACCCAGGTCCCCCGCGGCGCCGGGCCGGTGGTGGCCAAGGCGCGTGAGCTGGTGGCCGGCGTCACGGACAAGCGGCGGCGCATCGAGACGCTGGCCGACTTCGCCCGCCGCCAGGTGCGCTACGTGGCCGTGGAGGTCGGCATCGGCGGCTACCGCCCGCACACGCCGCAACTGGTGATGGAGCGGCTCTGGGGGGACTGCAAGGACAAGGCGCTGCTGCTCGTCGACCTGCTGAAGGAGGCGGGCATCGAGGCCTATCCGGCGCTCGCCCGGCTCGATCCCGACGGCCGCGTGGACTCTGGCTTCCCCTCCCCCTTCCAGTTCAATCACATGATCGTCGCCGTGCCGGCGGACGGGCTCGGCCTGGACCCGGACGCGCCGGTCGCCGGGGGTTACCTCTTCCTCGACGCCACCCAGGAGACCGGCGGCATCGCCTGGCTCCAGCCGGCGGCGCAGGACCAGGAGGTGCTGGTGGTGCGCAACGGCCGGGGGGAGCTCGTGCGCACGCCCGTCCGCAATGCCCAGGAGGGGCGGCGGCTGGACGTCGCGCTCACCCTCAAGCCCCAGGGGGACGCCGCCGGCACCGCCCGCCTGGAGCTCTCGGGAGAGAGCGGCGCCGCCTTCCTCCACTTCGACGGCGGCGCCAACCCCCAGGAAGTGGACCGGGTGATCCGCCGCGTCTTCGCCACCCTCCTCCCCGCCGGGGCCACCCTCTCGGACATCCATTGGCGGAAGGTGGACGGCGGCATTCCCGGCGTGACCCTGGAGGCCAAGGTCAGCATCCCGCCGCTGGGCACGGCCAGCGAGGGGGCCCTGCCGCCGCTGCCGGTCCCCTCGATGATCGACCTCCCCTCCTCCGGCCTGCTCGACGGCCGCACCCTGCCGGTGGTGGATACCCCCTTCGCCAGCCGCGTCACCTGGCGCGTGACCCTTCCTCGCGACGCCTGCAAGAACGAGGGGCAGGACGTGGCGGTGCAAAACGACTTCGGCGCCTTCCACCAGAAGGTGGCCATCCAGGGGCGCGAGCTGACCCTGGAGCGCGGCACCGAGCTGCGCCAGCGCTGGATCGATCCCGCCGCCTTCCCGGCCCTCAAGGAGATCGCGCTGGCGGAGTCGCGGACGAACAAGCGGCGGTTGCGGGTGAGTTGCGGCGGAGCCTAGAGAGCGTCTTGCCCTCTGGGGCGTCCTGCCCTTCGAGGCCTCAGGGCCCTCCCTCTCCACGAAGTGGAGAGGGACCGAGGGTGAGGCTTCGGAGGGCAGGAGGCCCCAGAGGGCACGAGTGTGATGGGGCTACACCGGCGGCGGGCTGGTCTCCGTCGAAGTATCCTCCCCCTCCCCGCTCTGATCCTCCGCCGCCGGCTTCTCCTCCGCCTTCGGCTCCGGCTTCTTCCCGATCGCCTGGTTTCCGGGGGGGACCACGCCGTTCCCCTGCACCATCCCCACCGGCCCGGTCAGCGCCAGGTCCTGGGGCGGCGCGGGCTTCGCGGGATGGTCCGGATGCTCGCGGGTGGTGGGACGGATCAGGATCGAGCTCTCCCCCGAGCCCTCCCCGGCGGGAGCGGCCCCGTCGAGCGGGGCTCCGGCCGCGGGCACGGTCACCGGGTGCGGCGGGAAGGTTCGGGCGGGGGAGATCGTGATCGGCCCGTCCCCGCCCGGGTCCTTGATCTGCAGGCCGTCGTCGGTGATCGAGTAGCGCGGCTCCTCCGAGGAGGAGGGGTCGATCGGCTGGCCGGTCTCCGGATCGATCGGCATCTGGCCGAGGGTGAGGTCGGCGGTCTGGTCGAGACCGTTCGGCGAGTGGCGCTGGCAGAATTCGACCGGCGCCGCCCACGAGGGGAAGAGCTCGGTGACCCGGTAGGGGCAGTACTCGGTCGCGAGCTGCCCGGTGGTGGGATCGACCGTGGCCTGCACCACTCCGGCGGGGCGCGGGAAATCCGCGTACCCCCGGGCCGGACGCACCGCGGCGGTGAAGCGGCTCCAGATCGGCAGCGCCGCCCGCGCGCCGGAGAGCGTCGTGGGAGAGTTGTCGTCGTAGCCCACCCAGACGATGCTCACGCGGTCCGGCGAGTAGCCGGCGAACCAACTGTCCCGGCGGTCGTTCGTGGTGCCGGTCTTGCCGGCGAGCGGCCCGTCCACCCCTAAGGTCCGGGCGGAAGCGGCCGTGCCGTGATCGACCACCCCCTGGAGAATCGAGGTCACCAGGTAGGCGGACTCCACCGGCATCACCCGCCGGAGAGCCGGCAGGTCGTCCCCCGTGATCCGCTCCCCCTTGGGGTCGATCACGGCGGCGAGGGCGTGGAGCGGCGGGCGCAGCCCCCCGGCGGCCAGAGTCGCGTAGACCTCGGCCATCTCGAACGGGCTCGCCTCGAAGGCGCCGAGGGCCAGCGACGGCCGCGGTTGGAGCTCCGCGCTCAGCCCCATATCGCGCGCCAGCTCGATCACCCGCGGCATCCCCACCTGCAACGCCACCCGCACGGTGGGGATGTTGAGGCTCTGCTCCAGCGCCGTGCGCGCCGTCACCCAGCCGCGGAAGGCGCGGTCGTAGTTCTGCGGCTGCCAGCTCGCCTTGCCCATGCGCACCTGGATCGGCGAGTCGTTGATCAGCGAGGCGGGGTTGACCACCCCCTCGGTGAGCGCCGCCGCGTAGACCACCGGCTTGAAGGCGCTCCCCACCTGGCGTCTCGCCTGCACCACGCGGTCGAACTGGCTCTTCTCGTAGTCGCGCCCTCCCACCCAGGCGAAAATCGAGCCGTCCCCCGGATCGACCGAGACGAGCGCCGCCTGAAGGCGGTGCTTGCTCCCCTTCTTGCCGCCGCCGTCCAGCCCGTCGAGCCCCTGCGCCACCGCCGTCTCGGCCCGCCGCTGGTCGGCCCAGCGCAGGGTCGAGAAGAGGAGATACCCCTTGCCCCCCAGCTCCTCGGCGTCGAAACGGTCCTTGGCCTCGGACCCGGCCTCGTTGGCGAAATAGGGGGCGATCGGCCGCGTCTCGACCGGATGGAGATCGATCCCGAGCGGCTCGGCCTGCGCCTGCTTCACCCGGTCGGGCTTCACCCAGCCGAGCTCGCCCAGGCGCTGGAGCACCCAGTTGCGGCGCTCGAGAGCGCGGTCCGGGTGCTCGATGGGCGAGGTGCCGCCCGGCGACTGGATCATCCCCGCCAGGGTCGCCGCCTGGGCCAGCGTCAGCTCGGCGGCGTCGCAGTTGAAGTAGGCGCGGGAGGCGGCGCCGAGGCCGATCAGGTTGGCCGGGCCGCTGCGGCCGAGGTAGATCTCGTTCAGATAGGCCTCCAGGATCGCCTGCTTGCCGTGGCGCAGCTCCATGAACATGGCGATCAGCGCCTCCTCGGCCTTGCGCTTGAACGTCCGCCGGCTGGAGAGATAGACGTTCTTGACGAGCTGCTGGGTGATCGTGCTCCCCCCCTGCTGCACCTCGCCGCCGCGCAGGTCGACCAGGAGGGCGCGGGCGACGCCGGTCGGCGAGACGCCGGGATGGGTGTAGAAGCCCGAGTCCTCGGCGGCGAGCACGGCCTTCACCGTCTCGTCCGGCAGCCGGTCGAGGACGACCGGCCGGCGCTCCTCCAGCCCCTTGTCGTAGAACGAAGCGAGGAGAGGCGGCTCCAGCGCGGCGCTCTTCGCCGGCCGGCCGGCCACCCAGACTCCGGCCACCCGGTTGCCGCGGAAGGCGGCCCCCACCGCCGCGCCGCCGGCCTCGCCGTCGGGCGTGGGGAAATGGCGCAGGCTCACCACCACGCGGTCGCCCAGGCGGCGCCAGGTGCCGGGCGTGATGGGCGCTCCCGGGGGGGCCTCGCGATAGCCGGCGTCCTTGACCTCCTCCACCATCTCGGCCGGCGAGAAGACCTCCCCCGGCGAGAGCACGGTGGCGCTGGCGTAGAGCCGGGAGGGCTGTTTGAAGGGCGCCTCCGGGAACTTCCGGGAGAGCTTCCAGAGATAGCCGGCGAGCACGAAGCCGCCGAGGAACAGAAGGACGGAGGCGGCGAGGCCGGCGATCACCAGGCGCCGGCGCGCAGGGGTCATCTCGGGGAATTCGCGCCGGGGCCGGCGGAAGGCGTACTGTGGCTGCATGATCTGCTCCCGGCGGCGTCGAGTCGATTCCGGAGATGTTGCCGCCGCTCGCCTTGAGATGTGGCAAGCTATGTGCCAGCCATTCTCGGCATTGAGGTTGCAGTCGTCCTTCGGAGGAGGGCAGGGAGTGTGGAGGTGAACGAGATGAACGATCTGCTGGACAAGACCTGCAAGCCGGCCGAAGGGGGCGCCTTGAAGGGGGAGGAGCTCCGCAAGCTCTTCGGCCAGCTCCAGTTCGGCTGGACGATGCCTAACGAGCATCACCTGGAGAAGGAATACCGCTTCAAGGACTTCCGCGAAGCTCTCGACTTCGTCAACCGCTTGGGGGAGATCGCCGAGCGTGAGGGGCACCACCCCGACATCTTTCTCACCTGGGGGCGGGTGAAGGTGACCCTCTGGACCCACTCCGTGGGGGGCCTGAGCGAGAACGACTTCATCCTGGCTGCGAAGGCGGACGAGACGGCGTAGGGCCGAGCCCCAAGCCCAAGGTCCGGCGTCCCCGGACCTGGGCCCAGCCTCCTTGGCTCCAGGAGAAGAGACGGCCGATTTTTTCGCGTCGACGGAAGGCCGGGAGGCGGTCGTCACTCATCCGTCTTCAGGTCCCCGCGTCCCGCCTGTCTCGTTTTGTGCCTCTCAAACACCCATTCCCTATTGAGGGGCAATTTTGTCCAATCTCGATAAGGGAGGGGTATACCCATGAGCCGGAGAGCTTGGAGGGGGTTCTTCGCCGGCGCGTTGCTGCTCGGCTTTCCCGTGGCGGCGGGCGCTTATACGGTGTGCATCGACGTGGTCAACGTCTATCCCAACGGCTACACCACGCAGTGCAAGGACTGCAACATCTATAGCAACGTCGACGGCTCCTGGCAGGGAGAGGTCACGAATTGCGGTGACGGCACCCGCGGCGGGGCGGTATGAGATCCGGAGGCCGGACCGCCGGGGCGGCCCTGCTGCTGGGGGGCTGGCTCACCCTGGCCGCCGCCGGTGAGCCCGGCCTCCACGTCGAGCGGTTCGGAGCGGCTCCCGCCTGGCAGGGGCCCCAGAAGGTGCAGGCGGACGCCAAGGGCAACGTCTTCCTCCTGCGCGGCGAGACCCTCGAGGTCTATCCGGTGCTGAAGACCGCGGCCCTCGGCAAGCCCGTGAAGCTGGAAGCCTCCCACTCTCTGAACGGTCCGGTGATCGACGCCGCCATGGGGCCCGGACCGGGCGACTGGCTGCTCCGCCTGCCGCTCGAGGTGCGGTGGTTCGTGGACGGCAAGGAGAAGGTCCTGCCGCCGCTCCCCTGGAAGCCGTGGAGCGTCGGCTACGTCCGCGGCACGCCCGTGGTCAGCGTCCTGCCCCAGCCGGCGCCCATGAATGGGATGGAGATCCGCCACCAGGGCGAGGAGGCGCCGTCCACGGCCCCCGCCGTGATGGAGCTCTCCGGCGATCGCTGGTCCGTTCTGGTCGAGGACGCCCGGCCGGCCGGGCAGGACGGCAACTCCGCCGTCGAAGGCTGCGCCCGGACCGTTCTCGGCGACCGCGCGGGAAAGCTCTGGACGGCCCGCAACTACGCCTACGTGCTGGACCGCTACAGCCCGGCGGGGCGCCGCCTGGAACGGGTGGAGGTGGACAAGGGGAAGGTGGCCCACCGGGACGCCAAGTCCGCCACCGTTCCCGCGGAGGTCCGGGCCGAGGACCGGACGCGTTTCCGGCCGTTCCTCGCCGTCCAGAGGATCTCCGACCTGACCGAGGGGCCGGACCACCGGATCTACCTCCTCGTCCAAGGCGAGAAGGGGGTGGCGCTCGACCGCTACGACCCCACCGAGCCGTCGCTCGAGCGCGTGCAGCTCGGCCTCGACCTGACCGGGAACGCGACCATGGCCGCCGGCCGCGACGCGCTCTACCTGGCCGCCCACTCCGGCGATCGCGGGCGGTGGAAGGTCTCCTGGGAAGATCTCGACCGGGCCCGGTGGAAGAAGGTGGCCGTGGACACGGAGCCGGCCCCCACCCCGAAACCTCACCCCTAGCCCCTCTCCCATCGCCCTCCCACCGTCCGGGAGAGGGGGACCTGACGGAAGCGGCGGTGCTCGTAGGGTACGCTGTGCGCACCATCACCGTTTCTGTTGCGCACAGCGCAACCTACAGGCACTACGGACTCAGAATCGTCCCCCTCTCCCGGCCGGCGGGAGGGCGATGGGAGAGGGGTCAGGGGTGAGGCCCTACATCCGCGGCATCCGGCACGTATCCCCGCCGGCCGCCGGCAGGTAGCACTCCCGGACGTAGTCCATCACCATGCGGTCGGCGTTGTAGCGCCAGGCGAGGGTGCGCATGGCGCGCTTGACGCGGGCCATCCAGCCGTGAGGGACGCTCTGCGAGCCGGTGCGGTCCGCGTCGCGGTCGTAGTAGAGCGGCACCACCTCGCGCTCCAGCACGTCGAACAGGGCCTGGGCGTCCCGCTCGTCCTGGACCTCCGGGTTGGCGTGGATCTCGCCGTTGCCGATGGCGAAGCCGTTGCCGCCGTCGTAGGCCTCGGCCCACCAGCCGTCGAGGATCGAGCAGTTGAGCACGCCGTTCAGGATGCACTTCTGGCCGCTCGTGCCGCACGCCTCCAGCGGGCGCCGCGGGGTGTTGAGCCAGACGTCCACTCCCTGCACGAGCTGCCGGCCGACGTGCATGGTGTAGTTCTCGATGAAGACGATCTTGCCCGCGAAACGGGGGTCCTTCTCCAGGTTCGCCACCCGCTGGGCGAGCGCCTTGCCGCCGGTGTCGCGCGGATGGGCCTTGCCGGCGTAGACGATCTGCACCGGCCGCTCGGGGTGGTTGATCAGCCGGTCGAGGCGGTCGAGGTCCTGGAACAGCAGGTCGGCCCGCTTGTAGGTGGCGAAGCGGCGGGCGAAGCCGAGGGTGAGCGCCTCGGGGTCGAGCGGCTCCCGCTCCGGCGTGGGCAGCCCCAGCCGCTCCCGGCGGTCGGCCAGGCGGCGGCGGGCGAAGGCGAACAGCCGCGCCTTGAGCACCTGGTGGACCTCCCAGAGCTCGGCGTCGCGCACCTTGTCGATGCGCGTCCAGAGGTCGGCGTGGGAGATGCGGTCGAGCCAGCGGGGGCCCAGTTGCTGGAGCAGGAGCGAGTACATGTCCGCCGACATCCAGGTGCGCACGTGGACGCCGTTGGTGATGTGGCCGATCGGCACCTCCTCCTCGCTCTTGCCGGGGTAGAGCCCCTGCCACATCTGGCGCGACACCCGGCCGTGGAGGGCCGAGACGCCGTTTGAGCGCCGGGTGAGCTTGAGCGCCAGCACCGTGGGGCAGAACGGCGCGTTGGGGTCCCCCGGATGCTCGGAGCCGAGGGCCATCACCTCGTGGATCGGCATCTTGAGCCCGCGGGCGAGCGCCTCCAGGTGGGAGCTGGCGAGGTCGGCCCGGAAGCGGTCGTGACCCGCCTCGACCGGGGTGTGGGTGGTGAAGCAGCTCATCGCCGCCACCTCGCGCAGCGCCTCGGCGGGCTCCAATCCCTGCTCCTGCACCAGCTCCCGCCCCCGCTCCAGCAGGGCGAAGGCGGAGTGCCCCTCGTTCAGATGGAGCACCGCGGGCTTGATCCCCACCACGCCGAGCGCCCGGTGGCCGCCGACGCCGAGCAGGATCTCCTGCTGGATGCGGGTCTCCTGGTCGCCGCCGTAGAGGCGGGCGGTGAGCGCCTGGTCCTCGGGCAAGTTGGCGTCGTCGCGGGCGTCGAGCAGGAAGAGATCGCTGCGGCCCACGCGCACGCGCCAGATCTTGAGGAAGACGTCGCGGCCGGGGAGCTCGACGCTGAAGCGCGCCTGCGCCCCGTCCTTGCCCGTCACCGGCTCGACGGGGAGCTCGGCCGCCGCGATCGGCTCGTAGAGGTCCTGCTGCCAGCCGTTCTCGTCGATGAGCTGGTGGACGTACCCCTCGTGGTAGAGCAGCCCCACGCCGGCCACCGGCGCTCCCAGGTCGCTCATGCTCTTGAGGTGGTCCCCCGCCAGCACGCCGAGGCCGCCCGAGTAGATGGGCAGGGATTGATGGAGGCCGAATTCGGCCGAGAAGTAGGCCACCGGCCGGGCGAGGATCGGCCCGGCGTGGACCATGCCCCAGCTCTCGCCGCCGTGCAGATAGCTCTGGAGGCGCCGGTGGGCCTGGTTGATGCGGGTCTGCATCTCCAGATCGTTCACCCGGCGGCCGATCTCCTCCTGAGAGACCCGCTGCAGGAGGGCGACGGGGTTGTGGTAGACGAGGCTCCAGGTCTCGGGATCGATCTCGCGGAAGATGGCGCGGATGTCGGGCTGCCAGGACCACCAGAGGTTCTGGGCGAGCTCGTGCAGTTTCTGGAAGGTTCCGTCGGTCGTTTCGTTCATTCGGCCGGGCACTATATCCCGGGAGGACGGGAGAGGCCAGAAGGGAGGCGGCGGGCGCCGGGGTGAGGGTCCCGGAAAACCGATTGGCGCTTTTTTGTGGCGGAATCTCGAAAGAGGGGCATAATCAGGGCAGAACGAAAGGCCTTGTGTTATTTGCCAAGCTACAGTAGCCTGGGAAAACCCATGGGGATTCACCCCCCCCCCCCCCGCAGTTGCGATGTGCTCGATTCGGTAGGTGGTCCTATGATCTCATCTGTGAATTGAGGGTTGGAGGGCATGGTGCCACGTCTGCAGCCACAGGTTGACGCTCCGCCGGACGCCGGCGCCCGGCCCCGGCATGTCGTGGCCCTCGCCGCGTCCTCGGGGGGGCTCGCGGCGCTGAGCCGGATCCTCTCCGCCCTCCCCGCCGACTTCCCGGCCCCCCTCCTCGTCGTTCAACA
The DNA here is from genome assembly GCA_045807625.1 of Thermoanaerobaculia bacterium. GTDB lineage: Bacteria > Acidobacteriota > Thermoanaerobaculia > Multivoradales > UBA5704 > DATARR01. Next base: position 326,171 of record JBJMHA010000014.1, read on the forward strand.
CGTCGACCCCAACCACCGCAGTTGGATGGCCGATATCCTCGGCCGGCGCACCGGGCTGCGGGTCGCCCAGGCGCGGGCGGGAGAGCCGCTCGCCGCCGGGACGGCGCTCATCGCGCCGCCGGATCACCACCTGCTGGTAGGGCCGGACGGCGTGCTGGCGCTGGCGGACACCGACCGCGTCCAGTTCTCGCGCCCGTCGGCCGACGTGCTCTTCGCCTCGCTCGCGGAGAGCTGGGGCGCGGGCGCCATCGCGGTGGTGCTCTCGGGGAGGGGCCTGGACGGCGCCGACGGGGTGCGCGCGATCAAGCGCCGCGGCGGCACGGTGATCGTGCAGGACGAGGCGAGCGCCGAGTTCACTGGCATGCCGAATGCAGCCATCCTCACCGGAGTAGCCGACCAGATCCTGCCGCTCGACGGCATCGCGGCGGTATTGATTGAATTGACCGGCGGGAGGCCCAGGTGACCCCGGGAGAACGGCAGCACGAGCGCAGGGAGGAGCCGCGAGGGCACGACTTCGTCAAGCTCCTCGAGTACCTCAAGAGCACCCGGGGCTTCGACTTCTCCGGCTACAAGCTGCCGAGCCTCATGCGCCGCGTGCAGAAACGCATGCAGCAGGTCGGCGTCGCCTCGCACACCGAATACATCGACTATCTCGAGGTCCATCCCGACGAGCTCACCCCCCTCTTCAACACGGTCCTGATCAACGTCACGGCGTTCTTCCGCGACCCGCCGGCCTGGCAGGCGCTGAAGGAGCGGATCCTGCCGCGCATCCTGGAGGAGAAGGGGGAGGACCTGCCCATCCGTTGCTGGAGCGCCGGCTGCGCCTCGGGGGAGGAGGCCTACACGCTCGCCGTCCTGCTCGCCGAGGCCGTGGGCGAGCAGGAGCTCCGGCGGCGGGTGAAGATCTACGCCACCGACGTGGACGACGAGGCGCTCGCCCAGGCGCGCCAGGGGAGCTACCCCGCCGCCCAGCTCGCGGAGATCCCCGAGGAGCTGGTCGAGCGCTACTTCGAGAGGGCGGGGGACCGCCGGGTCTTCCGGACCGACCTGCGCCGCTCGCTGATCTTCGGCCGGCACGACCTGGTGCAGGACGCCGCCATCTCGCGGCTCGACCTGCTGGTCTGCCGCAACACGCTGATGTATTTCAACTCGGAGACCCAGGCGAAGATCCTCGCCCGCTTCCACTTCGCCCTCAACCGCACCGGCTACCTCTTCCTCGGCAGGGCCGAGACGCTGCTCAGCCACAGCACCAGCTTCCGGCCGGAGGACCTGAAGAGCCGGATCTTCCAGCGGGCGCCGACCAGCAACCTGCGCGACCGCATGCTGGCGCTCACCCCGGCGGTCACCCCTGGCGAAGGCCACGCGGCGGCCCCGGGGCGCCCGGTGCGCGTGCGCGAGGCGGCCTTCGAGGCGGGGCCGGTGGCCCAGATCGCCGTCGACCGCAAGGGGCAACTGGCGCTCGCCAACGAGAAGGCCCGGCGGATGTTCAACCTCGCCCCCACCGACCTCGGCCGGCCGCTCCAGGACCTGGAGATCTCCTACCGGCCGGTCGAGCTGCGCTCGCACATCGAAGCGGCCAGCACGTCGCGGGCGGGCGTGACGCTACGAGAGGTCGAATGGCGGCCGGCCGGCGGCGAGGCGCGCACCTTCGAGATCCAGGTGCTCCCCCTGCTGGACGGCGGCGCGCTGCTCGGGGCCAGCATCGCGTTCCAGGACCAGACGGTGCAGAACCAGCTCCGCGGCCAGCTCGAGCGCGCCAACCAGGAGCTGGAGACGGCCTACGAGGAGCTGCAGTCGGCCAACGAGGAGCTGGAGACCACCAACGAGGAGCTGCAGTCGACGATCGAGGAGCTGGAGACCACCAACGAGGAGCTGCAGTCGGCCAACGAGGAGCTGGAGACGATGAACGAGGAGCTCCAGTCCACCAACGAGGAGCTGCGCTCGATGAACGACCAGATCCAGGCGCGCTCCGAGGAGCTGCGGCGGGTCAACGCGCACCTTCACTCGATCCTCGGCAGCCTGCGGGCGGCGGTGGTGGTGCTCAACGCCGAGCTCGAGGTCGAGGTGTGGAGCGAGAAGGCCCAGGAGCTCTGGGGGCTGCGCGACGGCGAGGTCCAGGGGCAGCCGTTCCTGGGGCTCGACATCGGCCTGCCGGTCGAAAGCCTGCGCGACCCGATCCGCGACACGCTGGCCAACGGGCGGGCGCACGGCATCCAGGTGACGCTCGACGGCGTCAACCGCCGCGGCCGGCCCCTTACTTGCATGATCACCTGCACGCCGCTGATCGTCGGCCCCGGCCCCGCCGGCGTGATCCTGCTGATGGAAGAGATGCCTGGAGGCACGGCGGCGGAGCCGCCCCAGGGCTGAAGGAGATCGTTGATGCCCACGGAGTCGTCCCTGGCCAAGCTGTCCTCGGCGCAACGGCGGCTCAAGTCCTTGCGGAGCGAGGCGGCCCGCCTGCGCTCGCCGGAGGTCTTCGCGACGGAGCTCGCCGCGCTCCAGGACCACCTCGCCGAGCTGGAGGTGGCCTACGAGGAGCTCGAGCAGCAGAACCAGGAGCTGCTCACCACCCGCGAGCAGTTGGAAGCCCAGCGCCACCGCTACCTCCAGCTCTTCGACCAGGCGCCCTTCGCCTACCTGGTGACCGACGGCTACGGCGCCGTCGAGGAGGCGAACCAGACGGCCGTCCGGCTGCTCGGCGTCCACCCGCACTTCTCCTCCGGCAAGCCGTTCACCATGTTCCTCGACGGCGAGGACCGCAGCCGCTTCCGCGATCTCCTCCCGCGGGTCCGCGAGGGCACGGGGACCGTGGAGGCGGAGGTGACGCTCCGGCGCCGCGACGGCACGACCTTCCCGGGCGTGCTGACGGCGGTGCGCGACCTCGACGGCGAGCAGGGGAAGGTGCGGCTGCGCTGGGCCGTGCGCGACGTCTCGGAAGCCAAGGCGGCGGCGGAGGCCCTGCGGGCGAGCGAGGAGCGGCTCCGCCACTCGCAGCGCATGGAGGCCGTGGGCCGCCTCGCCGGCGGCATCGCCCACTCCTTCAACAACCTGCTCGCCGCCATCGCCTTCCAGTGCGAGATCCTCTGCGAGGAGCTGGAGCCCGCGGACCCCCGCCGCAAGCACGTCGACGAGATCCAGAAGGCCGGCGAGCGCGCCGCCTCCCTGGCCCGCCAGCTCCTCGCCTTCGGCCGCCGGCAGGTGCTGCAGCCGCAGCGGCTGAGCCTCAACAGCCTGCTCCGCGAGATGGAGCCGATGCTGCGCCGGCTGATCGGCGAGAACATCCGGCTGGAGATCCGGCCGGCCCCGGCCGGTTGCGAGATCCTCGCCGACCTCGGGCAGATCGAGCAGGTGGTGCTCAACCTGGTCGTCAACGCCCGCGACGCGATGCCGGAAGGGGGCTCGCTCCAGCTCGCCACCGGCGAGGTGGAGGTCGCCGCCGGCACCGCGGCGGACGATCCGGCCGGCGAGCTGCCGCCCGGGCGGTACGTCCAGCTCACCGTGGCCGACACCGGCGCCGGCATGGAGCCCGAGGTGGTGGAGCGCCTGTTCGAGCCGTTCTTCACTACCAAGGAGCGCGGCAAGGGCACGGGGCTGGGGCTGGCGACCGTCCACGGCATCGTCCACCAGACCGGCGGCCGGATCCAGGCCGAGAGCGCGCCGGGCGAGGGGGCGCGCTTCACGGTCCTCCTCCCCCGGGCCGAGGGCGAGGGGTCCGGGGGGACGGCGCCGCCCGCCCCGCGGACCGGGCGCAAGACCCGGCGCGGCTCGGAGACCGTGCTGCTGGTGGAGGACGAGGACAACATCCGCGAGCCGGCGGTGGAGATCCTGGAGAGCCGCGGCTACGACGTGCTCGCGGCCCGCGACGCCGCGCAGGCGCTCGCCGTGGCGGAGGAGCACGCCGGCCCCATCCACATCCTGGTCACCGACGTGGTGATGCCGGGCATGAGCGGCAGCCAGCTCGCCGGCCAGCTCACCCAGCGCCTGCCGGGGCTGCGGGTGCTCTACATCTCGGGCTATCCCGAGGATTCGATCTCCCACCACGGGGTCCTGAATCCGGAGCAGCACTTCCTGCAGAAGCCCTTCCCGCCGGGGCAGTTCCTGGAGAAGGTGCGCGAGGTGCTGGATGGACGCGCGGGCGCGGCGGTGGGGAAGTGACGCCGGCCGATACCCGCCTCCGCAACGCTCCGGCGGCGGTCCCCGCCGCCGGGCACGACATCGTCGTCATCGGCGCCTCGGCCGGCGGAGTCCAGGCCCTCCGCGAGGTGATGGACGGCCTGCCGCCGAACCTGCCGGCCGCGGTGTTCGTGGTGCTGCACATCGCGCCCCATGGGCACAGCGCGCTGCCGGCCATCCTCTCCCGCCTGGGATGCCTGCCCGCCTCCCACCCGGTGGACGGCGAGGAGATCCAGCCGGGACGGGTCTACGTGGCCCCTCCGGACCGGCACCTGGCGATCGAGAACAGCCGCATCCAGCTCTCGCGCCGGGCGAGCGAGAACGGCCACCGCCCCGCGGTGGACGTCCTGTTCCGCACCGCGGCCCGGTCCTTCGGCCCGCGCGTCGTGGGGGTGGTGCTCACCGGCAACCTGGACGACGGCACCGCGGGTCTCGCGATGATCAAGCGCTTCGGCGGCAAGGCGGTAGTCCAGAATCCGAAGGAGGCCGACTACCCGAGCATGCCCGAAAGCGCCATCGCCAACGTCGCGGTCGATCACGTAGTGCCGCTCGGCGACGTCGCCTCCACGATCCAGCGCCTGGTCTACGAGGCGCCGAAGCCGGAAGACTATCGCCCGGAGGAGCCCGATGCCATGAACGAACGAGAAGACGAGGACGGCAGCCTGACCGGCAACCCCTCGGGCCTGACCTGCCCGGCCTGCGGCGGCGCCCTCTTCGAGAAGCCCGGCGAGCAACCCGTCCACTTCCGCTGCCGCACCGGGCACGCCTACTCGCCGGAGAGCCTGGCCGCCGACCAGACCGAAACCCTGGACGCGGCCCTCTGGGCGGCCCTGCGCTCGCTGGAGGAGACCGCCTCCCTCGCCCGGCGCATGGAGAAACGGGCCCGCGAACACGACAACCTCCCGGCCTGCCAGCGCTACCAGCAGCGCGCCCGCGAGGCCGATCAGCACGCCGGGTTGCTGCGCTCGATGCTCCAGCAGGGGACGCTGGAGCTCGACGAGGCGAATCACGGGTAGGGGGGATCTACCCGTTATACGCCTCTTTGCCCTCGGTTCGTCCTGCCCTCCGAAGCCTCACCCCCTGGCCCCCTCTCCACTACGTGGAGAGGGGGAACGTGGCTGAGCCGAATTGCCGAATTTGTAAGACTTCGATCTCTGGGCCCTCCTCTCCACGAAGTGGAGAGGGACCGAGGGTGAGGCTTCGGAGGGCAGGACGAACCGAGGGCACGGAAGCCTGGAGCCCCTCTACCCCACCCGCCCCGCCAGCTCCGCCAACAGCCTCTGCAATTCCCCCGGGTCGATCGGCTTCACCAGGTGCTGGTCGAAGCCGACCTCGCGGGAGCGGCGGAGGTCCTCCTCCAGGCCGTAGCCGGTGGCGGCGATCAGCGTCACGCTCTTGAGGGCGGGGTCCTCGCGCAGGCGCTGGGCCACCTGATAGCCGTCGAGGCCCGGCAGGCCGATGTCCAGGATGATCGCGTCGGGCCGGAAGGCGGCCGCGGCCTCCAGTGCCGAGGGGCCGGTGTGGGCCACCTGGATGGAGTGGCCGGCCATCTCCAGGAGGGTGCCCAGCAGCTCCGTGGTGTCCTCGCTGTCGTCCACCACCAGCACCCGCAGCGGGCGGGAGGACCGCTCCGCGGCCTGCTCCGGGACCGGCTCCTCGTCCGGCGGCGCCGTGTGATACAGGAACGCGGGGAGGCGGACGACGAGCTCGCTCCCCCTCCCCACCCCATCGCTGTGCGCCTCGATCATGCCGCCGTGCAGCTCGACCAGCCGCCGGGAGAGCGTCAGGCCGATCCCCAGGCCGTCGCGGGAGCGGTCGATCGAGCGGTCCCCCTGGGTGAAGAGGTCGAAGATGCGGGGGAGGAGGTCGGGGGGGATGCCCACCCCGGTGTCCTTCACCCGCACGACCACCTCCTGCCCCTGGCGCTCGGCGCCGAGCGAGATACTGCCGCCGTCCTCGGTGAACTTGACGGCATTGCTCAGCAGGTTGGTGAAGACCTGCTCCAGCCGGACGGGGTCCGCCTCCAGCCAGACCGGCTCCGGCGGGAGGGAGACGTCCAGCGTGTGCCCGCGGTCCTCGGCCAGCGGGCGGGCGACCTCGACGGCGTGGCCGACGACGGAATTCAGGTCGACCCGCGACTTGCGCAGCTCGACCTTGCCGGTGCGGATGCGGCTGACGTCGAGCAGGTCGTCGATCAGGCGGGCCAGCCGGCGCATCTGGCGGTCGACGATGCGCCGGATGTACCAGCGGTTGGGATCGTCGAGCGGCTTCTCGTCGAGCAGCCGGAGGGCGTAGAAGACGGGGGCGAGGGGGTTGCGCAGCTCGTGGGCGAGCACGGCCAGGAACTCGTCCTTTTCCGTGTCCGCCCGCGCCAGCGCGTCGGCCCGGTTGCGCAGCTCCTCGTCGAGCCGCTTGCGGTCGGTGCGGTCGCGCATGATCTTGACGAAACCGAGCAGGGCGCCCTGGGCGTCGCGCAGGGAGGTGGTGATGCCGCTGGCGAAGAAGTAGGAGCCGTTCTTGCGCACGTGCCAGCGGTCGTCGGCGGCGCGGCCGGTCTCCGCCGCCTTCCGGAGCTCCTGCTCGGGGACCCCCTTCTGCGCGTCCTCCGGGGTGAAGAAGCAGGCGCCATCGTAGCCGAGGATCTCCTCCGCCTCATAACCCAGGAGGCGTTGCGCCCCGGAATTCCAGCTCGCCACCTTGCCCTCGGGGTCCATGGTGAGGATCGCGTAGTCCTCGACCGCGTCGACGATCAGCCGGAACCCCTCGCCGGCCTCCAGCAGGGCCCGCAGATCCTGGGCGGCGCCCATTGTCTCTCCCACGTCGGATGGTTTGCTCATACCCTCCCCTGTCTCCTCCGCCGGGGCAAAGCAAGGGGCGTGCCGGGGAGGGAGGGCTCAATACCCGGTTCCGCAGATCTTTGCCCTCTGGGGCGACCTGCCCTCCGAAGCCTCACCCCCTGGCCCCCTCTCCACTGCATGGAGAGGGGGAACATAGCTCGGCGGCCTTGCCGAATCTGGAAAACCTCGATCTCTGGGCCCTCCCTCTCCACGCAGTGGAGAGGGACCGAGGGTGAGGCTTCGGAGGGCAGGTCGCCCCAGAGGGCAAGGTGTGGGTAACCGGCTCCCCCCGGCCCGCCTCTTGCTACGATATCTCCCCCGTCCGGCGCGCCACCTCCCGGCCCAGGAGCCCCCTCATGAACCGCTCCCCGCTCTCCTCCCTGATCGTCATCCTGCTCACCGCCGCGGTGGCGTTCTACGCCGGCAAGTCGTGGTCCGCGCGGGGAATCGCGGCGCCCGCCGCCTCCCCGGCCCGGCAGGAGGCGCCCGCTCCGGCCCAGAACGGCAGCCGGGGGGCGATCGCGCCGCAACCGCAGCCGCAGCTCCAGGAGCAGGAGAAGGCGACCATCGCCCTGTTCGAGCACGCCTCGCCGGCGGCGGTGTTCATCACCTCGCTCGCCGTGCAGCAGAGCCTCTTCAACCTCAACGAGACGGAGATCCCGCGCGGCTCCGGCTCCGGCTTCGTGTGGGACCGCCAGGGGCACGTGGTCACCAACTTCCATGTGATCTCCGGCGCCGACGCCGCCAAGGTGACGCTGGCCGACCAGTCGACCTGGGACGCGAAGCTGGTGGGCGCCGCGCCCGAGAAGGACCTGGCGGTGCTCAAGATCGAGGCCCCCGCGGACAAGCTGACGCCGCTCCCCCTCGGCAGCTCCGAGACGCTGAAGGTGGGGCAGAGCGTCTTCGCCATCGGCAACCCGTTCGGCCTCGACCAGAGCCTGACCACCGGCGTGGTGAGCGCGCTCGGCCGCGAGATCCAGTCGCAGTCCGGAGCGCCGATCCGCGAGGTGATCCAGACCGACGCGGCGATCAACCCGGGCAACTCGGGGGGGCCGCTGCTCGACAGCTCCGGCCGGCTGATCGGGGTGAACACGGCGATCTACAGCCCCTCGGGCGGCTCGGCGGGGATCGGCTTCGCCATCCCGGAGCACGACGTGGCCTGGGTGGTGCCGGACCTGATCCGTTATGGTAGGGTGCAGCGCCCGTCGCTGGGATTCAACGTCACCCAGGGGCTGGCGCAACGGCTGGGGATCGACGGCGCGGTGGTCTCGCGGGTCGACCCCGGCAGCGGCGCCGCCCGCGCCGGGCTCCAGGGGCTGCGGCGCGCCGGCTTCGGCCGCGTGGCGCTGGGCGACGTCGTGCTGGCCGTGGAAGGCCAGCCGGTGACCTCCAACGACGCGCTCCTCGTCGCGATCGAGGGCAAGAAGGCCGGCGACACCGTGCGGGTGGAGGTGCTCCGCGGCAACCGGCGCGTGGTGGTGCCCGTGCAGCTCGGCGCGCCGTCGCGGGGAAGCGCGGGGTAGCCGACCCGGCTCGTGACGATTCCGACCCGCGGGTCGCCGCCGTGGACCCGCGGGTCCAAAACGGGCCAGATCGGGTCGGAGACGTTCCAGATCGGGTCGGAAGTCTCACGAGCCGGGTCGGAATCGGCGACCCGTGGGTCGCTGGCGTCACAGATCGGGTCCGGAGCGTGGCGGACCGGGTCGGAAGCGCCACAGATCGGGTCCAGAACGGCACAGATCGGGTCGGGAGCGTGGACCCGCGGGTCGGGAGAGCCGTGAGGGGGGTCGGAAGAGTCAGACGGAGCGGCCTGCACCGCCCCCCGGCACGCCCTCTGCATTTCCCCCGCGCCGTGAAGACCAGGAACCTCCCCGTCGGCGCCGAGGTGACACCCGAAGGCGTTCACTTCCGGGTCTGGGCCCCCGCGCGCGAGCGGGTCGAGGTGGTGTTCGAGGAAGATGCCGCCGCGGAGTGGGAGGTCGACTGCGAGCTGACGCCCGAGAAGGACGGCTGGTTCTCCGGGCTGGTGAAGGGGGCCGGCGCGGGGGCCCTCTATAAATATCGCCTCGACGGCGGCGACGCCTTCCCCGATCCCGCCTCCCGCTTCCAGCCCCAGGGGCCGCACGGGCCGTCCCAGGTGGTCGACCCCTCCACGTTCCAATGGACCGACGGCGATTGGCCCGGCGCCGGCCGCGAGGGGCAGGTGATCTATGAGATGCATATCGGCACCTTCACCCCGGAGGGGACCTGGGAAGCCGCCGCGCGGGAGCTCCCCGAGCTGGCGGAGCTCGGGATCACCGTGCTGGAGGTGATGCCGGTCGCCGAGTTTCCCGGCCGCTTCGGCTGGGGGTACGACGGCGTCGACCTCTTCGCCCCCTACCATCTCTATGGCGAGCCGGACGACTTCCGCCGCTTCGTCGACCGCGCCCACGCCGCGGGGCTCGCCGTGATCCTCGACGTGGTCTACAACCACCTCGGGCCGGACGGCAACTATCTCAAGCAGTTTTCCGAGAGTTATTTCACCGACCGCTACACGAACGACTGGGGAGAGGCGATCAACTTCGACGGCGAGGACGCGGGGCCGGTGCGCGAGCTCTACATCGCCAACGCCGGCTACTGGATCGCGGAATTCCATCTCGACGGCCTGCGGCTCGACGCCACCCAGGACGTCAAGGACGCCTCGCGGGACCACCTCCTGGCCGCCGTGGTCCGCCGGGCGCGCGAGGCGGGGGGAAAGCGGTCGATCTACATCGTGGCCGAGAACGAGCCGCAGGAGACGAAGCTGGCGCGCCCGCCCGAGGAGGGGGGCTACGGCGTCGACGCGCTGTGGAACGACGACTTCCATCACTCGGCGCAGGTGGCCCTCACCGGCCGCAACGAGGCCTACTACACGGACTACAAGGGATCCCCCCAGGAGATGATCTCGCTGGCCAAGCACGGCTATCTCTACCAGGGGCAGCGCTACTCCTGGCAGGAGCAGCGCCGGGGGACCTCGGCGCTGGGCCTGCCGGCGTCGGCTTTCGTCAGCTTCCTCCAGAACCACGATCAGGTGGCCAACTCGGCCCGCGGCGAGCGCTGCCACAAGCTCGCCTCCCCCGGCCGCTTCCGCGCGTTCACGGCCCTGCTGCTGCTCGGGCCGGGGACGCCGATGCTCTTCCAGGGGCAGGAATTCTGCGCGTCGAGCCCCTTCCTCTACTTCGCGGACCACAACCCGGAGCTGGCGGCGGCGGTGCGCGAGGGGCGGCTGGAGCTCCTCTCGCAGTTCCCCAGCCTGGCCCTCCCCGAGACGCGGGCGGGGGTGCCCGACCCCGAATCCCCGGAGACCTTCGAGCGCTGCAAGCTCGACCTCGCCGAGCGCGAGCGGCACGCTCCGTGCTACGCCCTGCACCGCGACCTGCTGCGGCTGCGCCGGGAGGACCCGGCCTTCCGGACGCAGGGCAAGGGGTGGCTCGACGGCGCGGTGCTCGGGACGGAAGCCTTCGTCCTCCGCTTTTTCGGAGAGGCTGCGGGAGACCGCCTGCTGCTGGTGAACTTAGGGGTGGACCTCGACCTGGAGCCGGTCCCCGAGCCGCTCCTGGCGCCGCTCACCGGTCTCTGCTGGGAGGTGCTCTGGTCGAGCGAGGACCCGCGCTACGACGGCGGCGGCGCGCCGCCGCCGGAGGACGAGGAAGGGTGCTGGCGGCTGCCCGGACAGGCGGCGGTGGTGATGCGGCTGGTCGCCGCAGGAGGAGGTACGAAGAGATGATCGAGCTGGCCCGATCCATGCCCTGGCCCGAGCGGGACGCTCCGGGTGAGACCGAGAATCCGCCCGAGCCGCAACCGGAGTCGCTGCTGACCCGCGAGTGGCTGATCGCGAACGGGCTCGGGGGGTACGCCTCCGGGACGATCTCGGGCGTGCCCACCCGGCGCTATCACGGCCTGCTGGTGGCGGGCCTGCCCGCGCCGGTGGGGCGCACCTTCATGCTCGGCCAGATCGAGGAGGTGCTCCGCCTGCCGGACGGCACCATCGTCCGCCTGGGCGGCGAGCAGAAGGCGGGAGAGCCCCCCTGCGTGCCGGGCGCCGGGCACCTGCGGGAATTCCGCCTCGACTGGGGGCTGCCCCTCTGGACTTACGAGGCCGGCGGCTTCCGCCTGGAGAAGCGGGTCTTCCTCGGGCATCTCCAGAACACCGTCCACGTGATGTACCGGCTTGCCGGCGGGGACGGGCACCTGCGCCTGGAGCTCCATCCGACCCTGCATTTCCGGCCGCACGACGCGCCGGTCTCGACGCCGCTCGGCGGCGCCTACTCGATGAGCGCGGTCGAGCACCGCTACGAGTTCTGCTCCCCCTGGCCGAGCCTCCCCTCGCTACGGGTGTCGATCCAGGGGACCCACCCCTCCTTCACCGTGGCGCCGCGCACGATCGACGAGGTCTATTTTCTGGTCGAGGACCGCCGCGGCTACGAATCGGTGGGCGACCTCTGGTGCCCCGGCTTCTTCGGCGTCGACCTGGAGGCCGGCGAGGACGAGGCCTCGCTGATCGCCTCGACCGAGCCCTGGGAGGTGGTGAAGGCGCTCAAGTCCCACGAGGCGCTGTCGGCCGAGATGGAGCGCCGCCGGCGGCTGATCTACATCGCCGACCGCCGCTCCCATCAGGGGACCGCCGCCGAGCTGGTGCTGGCCGCGGACACCTTCGTGGTCACCCCCGGCCGCGCCGAGGACGCCGCCCGCGCCCACGCCTCCGGCGACGAGGCGCGCAGCATCATCGCCGGCTACCACTGGTTCACCGACTGGGGGCGGGACACGATGATCAGCCTCGAGGGGCTGACGCTCACCACCGGCCGGCAGCTCGAGGCGGGGTACATCCTGCGCACCTTCTCCCGCTACATCCAGGACGGGCTGATCCCCAACCTCTTCCCCGAGGGGGACCGCGAGGGGCTCTACCACACGGCGGACGCCACGCTCTGGTTCTTCCACGCCCTCCACCGCTATCTCCAGGCCACGGACGACCGCGAGACGCTGCGGCTCCTGCTGCCAAAGCTGATTGATATCGTGAATCACCATCTCCAGGGGACCCACTTCGGCATCGGCGTCGACCCGGAGGACGGACTGCTCCGCCAGGGCGCGGAGGGGTATCAGCTCACCTGGATGGACGCCAAGGTGGAGGACTGGGTGGTGACTCCGCGGCGGGGCAAGGCGGTGGAGCTCAACGCCCTCTGGTACAACGCCCTGCGCCTTCTGGAGGCCTGGGTGCGCCAGGAGGCGCTCGCGAGCCGGGAGGAGACGGCGGACCACCTCGCCCATCACGCGGAGCGCTGCCGCGAGTCGTTCAACCGCCGCTTCTGGTACGCCGAGGGGGGCTACCTCTACGACGTGGTGGACGGCGTGGTGAACGGCCAGCCCGGCGACGACCCCGCCTGCCGTCCCAACCAGGTCTTCGCGATCTCGCTGGACCACCCGGTGCTCGATCCATCGCGCTGGGGGCCGGTGCTGAGCGTGGTGACGGAGAGACTCCTCACCCCGGTCGGCCTGCGCTCGCTGGCCCCCGGCCACCCCGACTACAAGCCGACCTATGACGGCGACCTCCGGTCCCGCGACGCCGCCTATCACCAGGGGACGGTCTGGGCCTGGCTGATCGGTCCCTACGTGGACGCCTGGCTGCGGGTCCACCCCGGGGAGGCTCGGAAGGCGAGGCAATTCCTGGAAGGCTTCGTGCCGCATCTCGGGGAGGCCTGCCTGGGCTCGATCAGCGAGGTCTTCGACGCCGAGGAGCCCTACACCCCCCGAGGCTGCGTCGCCCAGGCCTGGAGCGTGGCCGAGGTGCTGCGCTGCTGGATCAAGACGGAGGGGCCGGAGGAGGCGGATGGGGAGGTGGGGGTGGTGCGGGAGGAGGCGGTGGGGGTGGTCTCGTAGGATGGTTGCATTCGGGGCGGTATGCCCTTCGAGGCCTCACCCCCCGGCCCCCTCTCCACTTCGTGGAGAGGGGGAGATCGGTCCGGAAGGGTCTTCTTGCGCTTGGAGATTGGTGGCGACCTCGAGAATTCTGGTTAGAACGGCTTCACGGTTTTGGAAGAGATCGCGGTTGGGGAACCTCAGGATGGTGCAGCCGAGGGAGCGCAGGTAGAAGTCTCGATTTTCGTCGTGGGCGGCTTGGTGCCGTTCCGAATGGACCTCGCCGTCCAGCTCGACGACCAGCTTCAACCGGGCACAGTAGAAGTCAACGACGAAGATGCTGATCGGGGACTGCCGGCGGAACTTGATCCCCGCCAGCCGGCGATCCCGCAGGATCTCCCACATCTCCCGTTCCGCCGGCGTCGGTGACCCCCGAAGGATCTGAGCGCGGGACTTCACCGTCCGGACCGGTATCGGACCCCGCCGCATTTTCCTCTCCATACCCCCTATTTTTATCGAAATCCATACCGGCTGGGCAATACCGTTCCTCTACATTCCCCCTCTCCACGAAGTGGAGAGGGGGCCAGGGGGTGAGGCCTCGAAGGGCAGGACGACCCGATTCCACAGACGGCAATGACGCCACCGCCCTTCACCCCATCTCCATGATCTCCCCCAACTCCGCCCGCCGCAACGGCATCTCCTCCGGCTCCGGCAGCCACGCCTGGAACCCCGGGCTGGCGAACAGCTCCCGGTCCCCCGGATAGGTGGGGACGAGATAGGCCGGGAAGCGCTCGAAAATTTCACGATCGGGCCGCTTCCGGCGTCTCTGAGCCGAGGCGCGGGTCGCGGCGGCGCCGTCCAGGTGACCGGTGAGCCAGTGGAGAGCGCGGAGCTGGGCGATCGTCCGCTCGTCGGTGAGACGGGGACCGCCGTCGGACGTGGCGGCGGGGGGTGACGAAGCGATCCCCAGCTTGCGCAGGCCCCGGCGTAAAAAATCCCTCGGGCCGTAGCCCCGCCAGCGGACCTTGAATCCTTCCCAGGTTGTAGCCGGCGGCAGCTCGACCACGGGCCTTGAGGCTGGCCCGGTGTTGGCGATGTGGCCGGCGTAGGGGTCGATCCGCAGGGTGTCCATGCCGGGATTGGCGAGGAGCAGCGCCTGGGTACGGGAGAGCAGGGTGAGCATCACGGCCGGCAGGATCTTCTCCCACAGCCCGTCCTCGTAGTTCTTGTAGGCGGTGAGAAAGGCGTTGCGCTCGAAGAGGAAGCCGCGGTTGTAGAGCCCCAGCAGGTCGCTCGTGGCGCTGGAGCGGTGGCGCACCACCGCCCCCGGGGCGAAGACGATGCGCTCGCCCCCGGACCAGAGGCGCCAGCCGAGGTCGACGTCCTCCAGATAGGCGAAGTAGCTCTCGTCGAAGCCGCCGGCCGCCAGGAAGGAGTCGCGGCGGACCAGCAGGTTGCCGCCGCAGGCGAAGGGGAGCTCCTCCCCCGCCGCCGGCACCCGCGCGGTTTTGAGCGGACGGCGGAAGTCGAGCTGGAAGGCGTGGCCGTCGAAGGTCATCAGGCCGCGGCCGAAGTCGAGGCGCTCCCCCTTCCAGTCGACGATCTTGCCGGAGACGGCGGCCACGTCCGGCGGGCCTGAGGCCAGTGGCTCCACGAGCGAGCCGAGCCAGGCCGGCTCGGGACGGGTGTCGTTGTTGAGCAAGGCCAGGGCGTCCCCCTCCGCCTCCTGGACCAGCCGGTTGTTGCCACCGCAGAAGCCGAGATTGACCGGGCTCTCGATCAGGCGGAGGCGGCGGTCGCTCCCCCAGCGCTCGCGCATCCAGGCGGCGGTGCCGTCGGTCGAGCCGTTGTCGAGGACCAGGATCTCCCAGGGGACGCCCGGGTCCTGCTGAGCGGCCAGCGCGTCGAGGCAGGTCTCCAGGTGCTGGCGGCCGTTCCAGGAGAGGATGGCGACGGTGACCTTCCGGATCATGCCGGCCTCCCCTGCCAGAAGCGCCCCCGCCAGACGCGGAGCTTGCGGCGCAGGCGGAAGGCGAGGCGGTCCGGCGGCGCCACGGTCGCGGGTCGCTGGCCGAAGCGGTCCTTGGTGGCGTCCACCCACGGCTCGCGGCAGAAGCGGACGAGCGGCGCCAGCACCCGGTCCCAGTGGAAGGCGGCGACCAGCTCGCGGGCGCCGTCCCGGCGGGCGGCGGGATCGTCGAGGGCCTCGGCGAGGGTGCGCGCCAGGGCCGGGGCGTCGCCGGGCGGGGCGATCCAGCCGGCGCGGTGCTCGGTCAGGAGGCGGCTCATGGCTCCCCCCTCGCTGGTCACCACCGGGCAGCCGGCGGCGAGGGCGTCGAGGAAGCGGGTGCGGAGGGAGAGGCGCGTCTCCAGACTGGGCCGGTGGGGCGCCACCAGGAGGTCGACGTCGCGCAGCAGGTCGTAGCGCCGCTCGGCCGGCACCCAGTCCTGGACCTGGACGCGGCTCCCCCACCAGCCGAGGGCGCGGCAGCGGGCCTCGACCGCGGCGAACAGGCGCTGGGGCGTGCTCTCCGGGTTGGGGTTGCGGATCAGCAACAGGGTCCACGGCCGGTCGAGCGACGCCAGCGCGTCGAGCAGGGTCCAGGGGTCGTACCAGTCGTAGAGGCCGCCGAAGAGGAGCCTGCGCTCGCCGGCCGCGCGGGGCGACAGCACGGGACGGTGCGGCGGGAGCTCGTCCGGCACTCCGAAGGGGACGGGAGCGATCAGGGTGGCGAGGTCGGGGTCCCCCGCGATCCGCTCGGGGTTGACCCGGCCCACGGCGGCCAGGAATCCCAGGTAGAAGGTCCGCTGCTCCTCGGAGGAGCAGAGGAAGAAGTCCCCCCGCGACATCTGGAGCACCCAGGTCGCGTGGTCGTTGCGGTAGGGGTCGAGCCCCAGCGTCTCGTGATAGGCGAAGTTCTCGATCAGCCAGGGATCGTAGAGGTCGATCGCCACCGGCAGGCTCGGCATCTCCAGGACGAGGTCGTTGGCGAGCTGCCCCTGGGCCACGGCGGCGTGGCAGTCCCCGAGGACCGCCGCGAGCCGCCCGCGTTCGAAGCGGCGGATCTCGACCCCTTCGAGCCCCAGCCCCGCCGTCTCCTCCGGCGCCCCGGGGGAGACCAGCGCCACCTCGATCCCGTACGCCGGCAGCCGGCGCGCGAATTCGAGATAGCGGATGCCGATCCCCGCCATCAGGGGGCGGATGGGCTCGCTGGAGAGGAGGGCGACGCGGGTCATGAGCGGCCTGCCCTTCGGAGCGGCCTGCCCTCCGAAGCCTCACCCCCGGCCCCTCTCCACTTCGTGGAGAGGGGGGGCGCGATCCGGAAAAGCGAGATTCTCGGGACGGTGTTTTCCCCCTCTCCACGCTGTGGAGAGGGGGCCGGGGGGTGAGGCCTCGGAGGGCATGCCGCCTCGCCGTGCAAGAGGCTCTGAATCCTCACGAGAGCCTTCGTCCCCACCACTGGCGCAACCGCCACGCGCGGGTCGCTTCCATCTCCCGGAGGATCCCGTTGAGACGCTCGATCTCCGCATACGTGCGGGCGAGGTGCGCCGTCTGGTCCTCGACGGCGGCGCGGAGCTTCCCCTCCTCGCCATAGAGGCGCTGGATCTCCCGCCGGCTGTCCTCCTGGAGCCGGGCGTGCTCGTCCTTGAGGATCGACAGCTCGCCGTTCAGGGCGTGGTAGCGCTCCTCCCAGAGGAAGCGCTCGCGGGAGAGCGCCTGCTGATCCCGGGCGAGGGCGGCGAGGTCTCCCTGCAACCCGGCGAGATCGGCCCGCAGGGCGGCGAGATCCTGGCGGGCGCCCGCCCGGGCCTCGCGCTCGGCCACCAGCTCCGCCCGCAGGGTATCGACCGCGCGGGCCAGCAGGCCGGGGGTGAGGCTTCCGGCGTGCTTCGCGAGCACCCGCGCCTTGACCTCCAGGAAGTCGGCGCGCTCGCGGGGCCTCTCGCCGAAGACGTGATGCGCGCCCCCCCGGAAATGCCGGTACTCGCAGGTCACCTGCGCCAGATGGTGGAAGGGGGTGATGCCGGCGAGGCGGATCAGGAAGTCCCAGTCCTCGAAGAACGGCAGCGAGGGGTCGAAGGGGCCGGCCGCGGCGAACAGGGCGCGCTCGATCAGCAGGGTGTTGAAGGGGATGTAGTTGTCGACCAGCAGGACGTCGCGGTCGAAGTCGCGGCTGTAGGGGAGGCGGCGCTCGCGGCAGACCCAGCCCTCGGTTCCGCCCTCAGAAGCCAGCTCATAGAGGGCCACCGCCGCGTCGGTGTAGGCCACGCGCACTCCGGCCGCCGAGACCAGCCCGGCCAGGGTCGCCAGGTGCTCGGGGGCGGCGAGGTCGTCGTCGTCCAGGAAGGCCACGTAGTCGCCGGTGGCGGCGGCGATCCCCGCTTCGGCGGCGCCGGCTCTTCCCCGGCTCTCGGCGAGGTCGACGCGCGCCACTGGCAGCGGGAAGCCGTCGGGGACGGCCGGCGGCGCGCCGCCGTCGTTGACCAGCACGACCTCGGCCCGGCGGTAGGACCCGGCGGCGAGGCTCTCCAGGGCCTCGGCCAGGAGGCGCGGGCGGTCGCGGGTGCGCACGACCACCGAGACGCGCGGCCCCTCGCGGATCTCGTGGATCTCGGGCCAGCCGCCGAGGTGGCGCACGAGCTGGGCCAGGGTGCGGGTGGTGAAGTCCTCCACCCGCAGGCGGCGGTACCCCTCGGCCATCTCCACCCCCGGCGGCAGGCTCAAGGTGCGGAAGCGGCGGAGGCCGAGGCCGGCGTTCCAATACGGATGGCGCTCCTCCTGGCTGGCATAGGCGGCCATGGCCCGCTCCAGCGTCTCGCGCTCCGGGCCGACGTCCACCAGCAGGTCGGGATAGGCGGGGTGGTTGACCTCGTAGAGGAGGACGCGCGCGCCGCGGAGCGGCTCCTGGTCCGGATGGCCGTCGCGCAGGGGGTGGAGCAGCCGGTGGAGGGCGGCGAAGGCGGCGCGGTGGTCGCGCGAGACCTCCAGCGGCGAGGGGACGAGCAGCAGCTCGGGGCGCTGGGTCAGGACCGCCCGCCGGATCCCCTCCACCGCCGCGTCCAGGTGGTGCTCCAGGGCGCCGTCGGGGAGGCCGAGGTGATCGCAGCCGGCGAGCCCCAGGATCTCGCAGGCCTTGCCGGACTCCTCCCGCCGCCGCTGGCGGTAGGCGTCGCGGCCGGCGGCCTCCTCCGCTCCCCCGCCGCCGTCGGTGAGGAAGAGGACGCGCACGGCGCCGCCCGCCGCGGCGAGCTGGGCCACGAGGCCGCCGCAGCCCAGTGCTTCATCATCTTGATGAGGGGCGAGCACGAGGGCGCTCGCGGCGCGCACGCGCTCGGTCCAGCCGGGGGGTTGCAGGGCTCCGTTCATTGGATGTATCCCAGGGCGCGCAGCCGTTTCTCGGTTTCGGGGTCGACCGCGCCGACGCTCGGCGCGCGCCGGGCGGCGGGGAGCCAGAGGAGGAGCGCGGGCCCCTTGGCATCGGGGAGGGTACCGCGGCCGGAGCGCACTTGGGGCGCCGGGAGCGGCCGGCCGTCGAGGCGGGCCTCGACCGACCGGACGGCGCCGGAATCCCCTTCCAGCCGGAATCCCTTGAGCAGCGTCTCCCCGCCCAGCTCGAAGCTCACCCGGTTGCCGGCGAGCTCGACGCGGTCCCCTTCGGCCAGGAAGTAGGAGTCCCAGCCGGTGGCGGGGCGCTCCAGCGTGAGCGACCCTTCAAGGCGGGCGCCGGCCGGGAACCCCGTGGCGAACACCCGCAGGCCCGGCAGCTCGCGGTCGAGCTGGCGGTGGATCACCGGCTGGAGCCTCGCCACCTCTCCCGGGGAGGCGGGGGCGAGATCGTTGCGCTCTCGCGGGTCCCGCGAGAGATCGTACAGCTCGGCGCGCTTCAGGCGGTGGAGGTCCTGGGTCCAGAGATAGGCCTCCAGCTCGTTGTGGGGGGTGTAGGGGGTGCGCGGGTTGAACAGGATGAGCTTGCGGCCGTCGAGCACGGCGGCGGCGCGCAGGGGGCCGATCATCATGTGCTGGGCGAAGGCGGCCAGGCGCGGCAGCGCCGCCTTCCTCTCGAGCGCCGGCAGCAGGTCCACCCCCTCCCAGGAGGGGTCCGGCCTGCCGCCCGCGGCCGCCAGCAGGGTGGGGGCGAGGTCGAGGAGCCGCACGGTGCCGCGCAGGCGGGAGCCGGCGGGGACGTGGCCGTCCCAGCGGACGATCAGGGGGACGTGGATCTGCTCCTCGTAGAGGGTGAAGCCGTGCTTCCAGCCGCCGTGCTCGTGGAATTCCTCGCCATGGTCGGCGGTCAGCACGATCAGGGTGTCGCGCAGCACCTCCGGCGGCAGGGAGCCGAGCAGCCGGCCGATGAAGCGGTCCACGTAATGGACCTCGCTGTCGTAGAGGGCCTTCAGGTGCTCGACGTCGCGCTCGCCGTTCGCCAGCGGGACCTTCCCCGCGTAGACCCCCTGCATCCAGCGGCCGGGGACGCAGGTGGGGCACGGGGCGGCCTCGAAGGGGGAGCGGTTGTCCACGATCTCCGGATCGTCGTACGGATCGTGCGGATCGATATAATGGACGTAGAGGAAGAACGGCTGGCGGCGGTGGGCCTCCACCCAGGGGAGGACCCGCTCGGTCAATTCCGCCGCGTCGGGGTGGTTGTCGTCCACCGTCATCTCGGGGGGCGGGCTGAAGAAGGTGTCGAAGCCGCGGGCGAAGCCGTTGCCGGCGTGGAGGAGCCGGTTGCCGAAGAAGCCGCCGGTCTCGTACCCCCGCTTCGACATCGCCTCGGCCAGCGACGGCACCCCCGGCGGCACGCCGTAGGCCGCGAAATTGTCTCCGAGCACCTCCCCCGGCTGGCGGCTGGTGAGGAAGGAGACCACCGAGGGGAGGGTCCAGGGCGCCTGCGAGTAGGCGGACTCCACCACCGCCCCGGGGTCCGCCAGCGCGCGGGCGATCTCGGGCGAGGTGTCGCGCCGGTAGCCGTAGGGGGTGAGGTGGTCGGCGCGCAGGGTGTCGACCAGGATGAAGAGGACGTTCGGCTTACCCTGTTTCTCCAGCGGCCCCGAGAGCCGGACCGGCCCCCAGGCCACCACGTTGGTGTGGAGGTTGGCCGGCGGCAGGCCCTCGAGGGCGGCGTGGAATTCCAGGGTGATCTCGCGGCCGGCCCAGCGGGAGAGGTCGGCGGTGAGGTCGAGCCAGCGGGGGCGGCGGCGGTCAGCCGTGCCCGCCACGTCGAGCACCTCGCGCTCGTCCCCGCTCCGCGCCACCACCCAGACTCTCAAGGCCCGGATCACCTTCCAGGCCTCCGGGAGGATCTGTGCCCCCACGTGCAGCTCGGAGCCCTTCGGCACGGCGCCGGTCCAGCGCCAGGGGTCGACCGAGGTGAGCACCACGGTGCGGCGCTCGCCGTCGAAGGTGTGGGTGACGACGTCCGGCGCCTGGTAGAACCAGAGCCCGGAGCCCGCCGGCCGGCCGCGGGTGGCGTAGCGCCTGGTGGCGACGTCCTCGCGCAGGGCGAGGCTCCGGGGGAGGGAGCGGTGGCACCCCAGCGCGGCTATCGCGGCCATCGTGGCCAGGGCGGCCAGGATCAGCGGAATCAGTCGGCGGAGGTCGATCAAGCGAGCGTGCCTTCTTCCCGGCGTCCCCGTCCCGCGAGGGCGCCGCCGGCCGCGGCGCCCAGGCCCACGAGGCTCAGCAGCAATCCCGGGACGAAACCGTCGGGATGGTATCTCAGCTCGACCGACCCTGCTCCGGGCGCCACGGGTATGCCCATCAGGATCCCCTGGAGACGCTCGACCTTCGCCGGCCGGCCGTCGACCCAGGCCCGCCAGCCGGGGTCCCAGGTCTCGGCCACCACCAGCCGGCCGGGGGCGGGGGACCGGAAGGCGACCCGCCATGCGCCGGGAGCCCGGCGCGTGACCCGCGCCTCCCCGCCTCCTTCGAGCCGGACCAGGGGGAGCGCTGCGGGGCGCTCGAACACCCGCGCGTCGTTCCCCTGGTAGGCGAGCCGCCAGCTTGAGCCCGGCGGCGGCGTCTCCGCCGGCCCCGCCATCACCCAGCGCACCCCCAGCCGGTCGAGCCAGGGGCTGGACCAGTCGCGGATGGGATAGAAGTAGACCGGGTGGGAGGTGCCGAAGGTGCCGTAGACCTCGTCGTAGCGCTGGAGCTTCACCGGGCTGTCCCCCCGCACGTCGTAGAGGCCGTAGACCATGGCCGCGTCGGGGTGGAGGGCGTCGCCCGTCCCCGCCACCCGTTCCGGCCGCCCCTGGAGGAAGCGGACGGCGCCGGTGACCGGGTAGAGCCGGTCGAGGGGGAGCCCCGGGTTGGTGCGGGCGTGGGCGGCCACCAGGTCGATCAGGAGGAGGGCCGGCAGCAGGGGCAGGACGGTCCAGCGCCGCTCCGCGGGCAGCAGGAGGGAGGCCGCGAGCAGGACCGCCAGGAGGGCGATCCACGCCGTCCAGGCCGCCTCGGTGCCGGCGAGGCCGTGCTCCCGGAAGCCGTCCCCCAGCCAGATCCAGGCGGCGGCCAGGAGGACGAGCACCGCACCCGCGCCGTAGAGCAGGCCGCGCCCCCGGCCGGCCAGCCAGCGGTCGCAGCCGGCGGCGGCGAGGAGGGCGAGCCCCAGCTCGGCCCCGAGCTTCAGGTAGTGATGGAGCCCCCGGCTGACCACCGGCAGGGCGGTCAGCACCTGCCGCAGGCCGAAGAGATGGTAGGCGCCCGCGAGGGCGAAGAGGGTCATCACGGCCACCCCCAGCCAGCGCCGGTCCTTGCGGGCGGCGGCGAGGCCGGCGGCGGCGAGCGGCAGGGTCAGGGCACCGGCGTAGATCGCCGTGGCGGCGAAGTTGAACGGCCCCCACCAGGTGCCGTCCGCGGGGTTGCCGAAGAGGTCGGGCAGGACCAGCCGCAGCAGGAGGGCGCTCCGGACGGCGAACGGGACGGGCTGCGCGAGCTCGGAGTGCAGCCACTTCCCCGTGCCGGTGAGGGTCCGGTAGAGCGGCAGGATCTGGACCGCGGAGATCGCCGCCGCCACCGCCCAGCCGGCGAGGAACCGGGCCCACGCCGCCAGCGGCCGGGCGCTCCCCCGCGCCAGCAGGTAGACCCCGGCGAGCATGGCGGTGAACACGGGGGTCTCCGGATGGCCGCCGAGCATCTGCAGCCCCCCCGCGGCGGCGAGGGCGGGCCAGCCCCCCCGGCCGTTCGCCAGCCGCTCCACGGCCAGGAGCACCCAGGGGACCAGGGCGTGGGTGTTCCCCATGGGGAAGAGGAGGAAGCTGGTGATCATCCCCGAGAGGGGGTAGATCAGCGCCGCCAGCAGCGCCGCCGGACGGCTGGCGCCCAGCTCGCGGGCCAGGCACCAGGCGCCGCAGCCGCCGAGGACGATGCGCAGCCAGGGGAGCAGGACCCAGCCGAGCCGCAGCGGCAGCAGGGCGAAGAGGAGATGGAGGGGAAAGAAGGGGGCCCCCGAGCCGTTGCTCCAGTAGGGCTCCCCCGAGAGCTGGTGCGGGTCCCAGAACGGCAGCCGGCCGGCGCGCATCTCGTGGCGCAGGAAGAGGAGCCAGGGCTCGACCTGATACGTGACGTCCCGCAGGTTGGGATTGCCCGCCGCGGGAGAGACCGCGCCAAGGGCTCCCTGCCACGGAGTTTGCATAGCCAGGGTGGCGGCGGGGCTTGGAACACCGCCCGGGATTCGTAACGCCGGCCAGAGCAGGGCGATGCCGGCGATCCCGCAAGCGGCCCAGGGGATGCCGATCTCCCGCCGATTCAAGAGCAGCAGACCGGCGAGTGTAAGAATTGCGAGGATCGCGAGCACGGGATTCACGCGGAACGATTCCAGAGAGTAGACTAACCTTTACCCCAGGGGGACATGGTCATGCTTCCCGTACAAACTCCTTCCCTCAGCAGCGCACCCGAGACGCTCGAGCAACCCGCCTGCCCGCTCTGCGCGAGCGCGGAGCGGCACGAGAACGTTTACGAGCTCCCGCCCTACGCCGTCGCGCGCTGCAAGAGCTGCGGCCTCTGGTACCTCTGCCCCCGCCTCACCGAATCCCTGATGCACGCCAGCTACGAGGACGACCACTACTTCGAGGGGGGCGAAGGCGGCTACTCCAGCTACCAGGCCCAGGAGGCGACCCTGCGGCACACCTTCCGGCGCTTCCTCCGCGAGATCGCCCGCCGCGGCATGACCGGCGGCCGGCTCCTCGAGGTGGGGTGCGCCTACGGTTTCTTCCTCGAAGAGGCGAAAGACTACTTCAGCCACCGCACCGGCACCGACTACTCGCCCGGCGCGCTGGAGAAGGCCCGCGGCCGGGCCGACCGCCTCATCCTGGGCGGCACCGAGCAGATCCCCCTCGGCGAGACCTTCGACTGCATCGCCTGCATCCACGTCATCGAGCACATCTACGACCCCGTCGCCTTCCTGCGCTCGCTCACCAAGCACCTGCGCCCCGGCGGCTGGCTGCTGCTCGCGACCCCCGACATGGGGGGCTTCTGGCGCCCCCTGATGCGCCGCCGCTGGCCGTTCTTCAAGGTCCCCGAGCACGTCACCTACTTCGACCAGCGGACCCTCGGGGCGCTGCTCACCCGCGCCGGCCTCGACGGCGTGACGCCCCTCCCCTACTCCAGCGCCTTCTCCCTGGAGCTGATCGGCGAGAAGCTCGACCGCCAGCTCCCCGCCGCCTGGAAGGACCGCCAGCTCTGGCTGCCGGCGACCACCATCGCCGCGGCCGGCCGCCAGCCGTTTCAGACCAGGTCGTAATCGCCCATCGCGTAGTGGAAGCCGCGCGCCGCTTCGACGGGATCAACCGTGGGACCGGCGCCGCCCTCCCGTCCGCGGCAGCCGATGAAGCGGCGTTCGCCCGCGGCCCGCAGGCCGAGCCCGGCGAGGGTCTCCTCCAGCCGGAGCTCCGGCGGCGGGGGCCAGAAGCGCCAGCGCCGGAGCCCGGCGGCGCGCAGGTCGGCGGCCACCGCGAGCAGGTAAGGGTACCACTCGCCTCCTGGCGGCAGCCACAGCTCCGCGGCCCAGGCCTCCTCGCCCACGAAGGCGAAGACGGCGAGCCCCTCGGCGTCCCTCGACGCCAGCCGGTAGAACCGGTAGTAGCGGTGGGGGCGCGCGTGATAGCGCCAGTTGAGGAAGGCGGCCGAACGCCGGACCCCCTCGACCCCGCAGGCCTCCCAGACCGCCCCGGCCCAGTCGCCGGCCGAATCGCCGGTTCCAAGGGTGCCCCCCGTCCCTTCCGGGATGTCGCCGGTGAGCTCCGTGAAATCCGCCAGCGGCTTGTAGCCGAACACCCGCTCCCCCAGCCGGAAGTGGCGCTCGCTGGGGAAGCCGAAGATCCAGGGGGCGTCCCCCTCGCGGGGAAGGCCGGCCAGCAGGCGCCGGCCGAGGTCGACCAGGGGGGGCCGCAACCCCCGCCGGCTGGCGCCGGCCCAGTCGACGAGCGTCCAGATGCCGGTGTCGCCCCCGCGCCAGCGGGCCGGCAGGCGGAGCGCTCCGGCGTGGGCCAGGACCTCCCCTCCCGCGTCCGCGGCCAGCCAGCTCCGCGCCTCGCCGGGGAACGCGCGATACTTCCAGGCGTGCTCCTCAGGGGTCCAGGGGCGGCCGAAGCGCTCGGCGAAGAAAGCCGCCAGCGCGGGGAGGTCCTCGGGGCTGGTGGGACGGCAGGCGGCCGCCGTCACCGCTCGCCCCGGTGGCGGAGCCGCATGGTGATCACGTCGCGGAGCATCGAGAAGGAGGAGCGGATGGGGTCCACCCGGGAATCGGGGGAGTTGACCCAGATCACTCCCACCTCCGCGATCTTGTATCCCCGGCGGCGGGCGAGCCAGATCATCTCGACGTCCCAGGCGAACCCCTCGATCTTCAGCTCCGAGGCGATCCGCCGCCCCTCCTCGCCGCGCGCCAGCTTGAAGCCGCACTGGGTGTCGCGGATGCCGCGCACGCCGAACATGCGGATCAGCCGGTTGAAGATCCGCCCCATCATCTCGCGGTAGAACGGCTGCCGCTGGCGGACCTGCGAGTCGGCGAGCCCCCGGCTGCCGATCACCAGGGGGGTGCCGTCCTGGAGGAAGCGCTCGAGCTTCTCGATCTCCTCGATCGGCGTCGAGAAATCGGCATCCGAGACCAGCACCTTGCGGCCGCGGCTGGCCAGCAGGCCGGTGCGCACCGCCGCTCCCTTGCCGCGGTTGCGCTCGTGGCGCACCACCCGCACCCCTTGGGGCGCGAAGGCCTCGGCCACCCGCGCGGTGGCGTCGCGGCTGCCGTCGTCGACCACCAGCAGCTCGAAGGGCTCGCCCCGGCGGGCGAGGTACTCCAGGGCCTGGCGGAGGCCCGGCGCGAGGCGCCGTTCCTCGTTGTAGGCCGGGACTATGACGGAAAGCTCGATACCGTTCTCACTCATGCGGAGCCTGGGACCACGGTCAAAACGACGGGGCGGAGATCTGCAAAGATTGTTCCCGCGCCCATCGTATCCCCTCCAGGAGGCGCGGGACCACCGCCTCCGGACGGAACCGCTGGGCGGCCTCGTATCCGAGCTCCCGCGCCCGGCGCCAGGACCGCCGGGAGGTGAGCAGCTCCCGCGCGGCCGCGGCGAGATCCTCGGGCTCCACCAGCGGCACCGCGCCGCCGGCGACGAACGGCGTGGACGGGATGCGCGTGGCCACGGCGGGGACCTTGGACACCATGGCCTCCAGCAGGGGGAGGCCGAACCCCTCCTCCGCGCGCGAGGGGAGGAGCAGGAGGTCGCATCCCCGCAGGGCCCGCGCGATCTCCGCCGGGGGCACGCTCTGGAGATAGCGGTCCGGCGCCAGCAGCTCCCGCTCCGCTACGCTCAAGGGAAAGATGGAAAAGCGCAGCACCCGGCAGGGGATCCCTCCCTCGCGCAGCCGGCGGACCGCCGCCAGCCCGGCCGGAATCCCCTTGACCTCGGCCTCGAAGATGCCGGGGATGGCGATCCATGGCCGCCGCCGCGGCCCCAGCCGCCAGGCGGGGCGGAACAGCGGGTCGAGGGGGGGCGGCACCACCCGGCTCTCCCGCCCGAAGCGCTGGCGCAGGAGCTCGCCCAGGTGCGGCGCCACCGTGAGGGTGGGGACGTTCCAGGAGTAGACCGCCTCGATCTCCCCGAGCACCGGCCGCAGATGGGCGAGCCCCCCCTCGTACCCCTGGCAGAAGTGCGCCACGGGGCCCAGAGAGAGCTGGCGGGCGAGCCGCAGGGTCGTCCAGTAGGTGGCGACCACCAGGTCCTGCTCCGGTATGTGGGAGACCGCAGAGGCGTAGTCGATCCAGGTGGCATGGATCGCCATCCACTCCGGCTTCGGCCCCTCCCCCAGGAGGGTGACCTCGTGGCCGTGGTCCTGGAGGAGATTGGCGTGCTGGAAGATGACCTTGTTGCCCCCGTTCAGCTCGGGATGGGAGAGGACGTAGGAGATCCGCATGGCTCAGGCCGCCACCCCTACGGTCAGCGCGGCCGCGGGGAGCCGCTCCAGGATCTCCGCCGGGAGATTCCAGGGCTCCTCCGGCGGCGCAACGATCCGCTCGGCCGCCGCCGGGAAACCCAGGGGATTGGGGGACACCTCGACCCACAGAGGATAGGCGGACGGCGCGGCGGGGAGGCGCAGGCCGCCCTCCGGGATGCCGGAGGGCGCCGCGGCGGCGCGGCCGGGGAGCCGGCGGTCGAGCCCCTCGAGCAGACCGGCGAAGCGGGGCCCGTACCAGCGGCGGCGGAAGCGGCGCGCCGACTCCTCGAACCACCCCGCCGCCCGCGGCTCGCGGTCCGCGCTCTGGCCGTAGAGGTGGACCGCCCCGGCCGCCGGCACGTAGCGGCCGGCGAGCCCCCGGCGCTCGGCCCGCAGCAGCCAGTCGGTCTCCTCGAAATAGAGGCGATACCCCGCGTCGAACGGCCCCACCGCCTCCCAGGCCGAGCGGCGGAGGGCCAGCAGGCTGCCGCTCAGGGAGAAGCTCGGCAGCGGCTCGCGCGCCTCCCAGTGCCGGCGGGCGTGCCGCCGCCAGCGCCGCCGGGCCCGCTCGGCGCAACCGTGGCTCTTCCCCGCCAGCATCCGCGCCAGCTCCTCGCGCCGGGTGCGGACCTCGGAAGGGGGCTGGAGCAGGCGCCGCCCGCGGTCCCACCAGAAGCGGGGCCCGGCCACGTCGGCGCCCGCGGCCAAGGCGTCGAGGAGGGCCGGCAGGCAGCCGGGCTGGACGATCACGTCGGGGTTCATCAGCACCATCACCTCGGCGGTGGACCGCTCCGCCCCCAGGCTTAACCCCCCGGCGTAGCCGAGGTTCGTCCCGGGATCGATCCGCTCGACGGGCAGCGCCGCGAGCCGGGCGCGGCCGGCCTCGTCGCTGCCGTTGTCGACCAGCAGCCACTCCACCTCGACCCCCGTCCCCGCCACGTCGGCCCGGAGGGCCTCAACAGCGGCCGCCGCCAGCTCCGGCGTGTGATAGTGGACCAGGATCACCGCCAGGCGCATGGCACCTTACGCGGGCTGGGTGAGGGCGAAGGTGCAGCCGTAGCAGAGGAAGTCTTCAGGAGCCCGCTCGATGCCATACGCCCAGCGCCGCATCAGGGCCATGGCCGGCCCGGTGAGCACCTCGGCGACCGACTCCCGGGTGAGGTCCCCCACCACGTACTTGCCGTCGTAGTCCTCGCAGCAGAGCACGCACGTCCCCCGCGGGGTGATGTGCAGGTGCTGGAGGGGGCGCGAGCCGACGTTCTCGCAGCCGCAGAGGCGCCGCTCCCGCGAGGCCGGCCGGTGGCCGATCTGCAGGTACCCCGCGCGGTCCATCACCTCGTAGTACTTGACGTCGAAGCGGCTGCCGGCGAAGCGTTGCGAGATCTCCTCGAAATCCCTCTTGTGGTCGTCGTCGCCGGTGCCGAGCACGGCCATGTCCATGACCTCGGCGAGCGGCTTGTCGCGCAGGTAGTCCAGGTTGCGCAGCACCACCGGAAGATGGTCGCCGCCGCGGTCGCGCTGGTAGCGCTCGCGGTCCAGGGTCGAGAGGTTGATCGAGAGGAAGCGGAGCCCCCCCATCGCGAGCAGGGCGTCGACGCGGTCGGGGTTAAGCCCCGAGCCGTTGGTGAGCACGGCCGGCGGCAGCCCCGCCGCCTTGATCGCCCGCACCTGATCGACGAACCGCTTGTCGGCCGTGGGCTCGTTGTAGTTGATCATGAAGACCGCCTCGATCGTGTCCCTGTAGGCCGCGAGCTCCCCCACGATCCGCTCGTAGAGGGGGGTCGGCATGAAGTAGTCCTCGCGGGGGGCGATCGACACCGGGCAGAAGTAGCAGGACTGGTTGCACACCGTGTGCGCCTCCAGCGAGACGTACTTCAGCCGGAAGGCCCGCGCCGGCTCCGCGTCCCCCGGCAGGAGCATCCCTTCGGCGGACAGGTGGGCGCGGTCCGCGGGGGAGAGCCGGTCGAGCGCGAGCGCGCCGCTCAGGATACCCCGCAGGGGCTCGTATCCCGGCTCGCCACGCAGCAGGGTGCGGTCGGTCAGGGGGTTGTAGACCCGGTCGTCCCCCACGTGGAGGAACGGATTGACCTGGAGATCGATCCCCAGTGGGGGCGCGGCCACGGGCTCGGTGAGGATGGGCTGGCTGGCGGTCTTCATCAAAAATCTGTCTTTCGGGAAGTCAGCGTCCGGCTACGCTCCGTTGTACGGACGAGCCGCTCTCCGCGTCCAGCTCCCAGGCGTGCTCCACCCGGACGAGGCCGAAAACGTAGGCGGGGCTGCGGACCTGGAAGGAGCCGGGGATCACCCGCTGGTCGTAGATGTGGAGCCCCTCCTCGTCCAGGAGGAAAATATACAGGGTGAACTCCCCCTTCACCAAAGGGAGGCTGGGGATGGCGAGCCGCGCGGTGTAGGAGCGCGCCCCGGCCACCGGCGCCAGGCCGTCCACGTGGGTGGCGAAGGAGCAGACCTCGACGCCGTCGGCGCGGTTGACGCCCACCCCCACGTGGAAGGCCAGCCGGGGGTCCTCCGACTCCCAGGCCACCTCCAGCTCCCAGGGGTCCCCCTGGTTGTAGAGGGTCTCCGCGCCCAGCAGCCGCGCCGAGACGATGCGCGCCGGCAGGGCGGAGGGGGGCGGCGGGGCCGCGGCGCCCTCGGCGGCGCGCGCGCTCTTGGCCACCAGGAAATTCTCGTACTCCCGCACCACCTCCTCCGTCGGGCCCAGCGCCTCGACCCTCCCCCGCCGCAGCCAGAGGGCGCGCTGGCAGAAGGCCGAGACGTAGTACATGGCGTGCGAGCAGAAAAGGAGCGTCCCGCCGCCGCCGACGAACAGCCGCAGGCGGTCCATGCACTTCTTCTGGAAGTAGCCGTCCCCCACCGACAGCGCCTCGTCGATGATCAGCACGTCCGGCTCCACCTGGGTGGCGATCGAGAAGCCGAGCCGCATGGCCATGCCGGTCGAATAGGTCTTGACCGGCTGGTCGATGAAGTCGCCGAGCTCGCTGAAGGAGATGATGCCGGGCATCTTCCGCCGCAGCTCCTCCTGGGAGAGGCCGAGCATGGCGGCGTTGAGCACGATGTTCTGGCGGCCGGTGAATTCCGGGTGGAACCCCGAGCCCAGCTCGAGGATCGAGGCGATCTTGCCGCTCACCCGGAAGGCGCCGGAGGTCGGGGCGGTGATGCCTGCCAGGATCTTCAGCAGGGTGCTCTTGCCGGCGCCGTTCTCGCCGATCAGCGCCAGCCCCTCGCCGCGGGGCAGCGCGAAGCCGACGTCCTCCAGGGCGCGGAATTCGCGGTGGCGCGGCCGGCGGGTGATCCCCTCGAGGAGGCGGTCCCAGGGGGTGGCGTACGTCCGGTAGACCTTGGTCAGCCCCTCGGCCTGGACGGTGGCTTCACGCATCACCCGGATTGTAGTGGGGAAAAGATTGGAGTGGGGAAAAGGGTGGGCCCGCGAAGCGGACCCACCCCTGGAGATCAACCCGCTTACGGAGCCGGTTTGATGATGCCCGGAGGCACCGTGTGGTTGGCGCCGGGCAGCGTCAGGGTGTAGGACCCAGCCGAGCAGGCGCTGTCGAGGTGGAGGGCGTCATAACCGACGCTGTAACGGCCCTGCGAGGTCGCACGGATCGTCACGAAGGCCTGAGCGGCGGCGGGGTCGCGCGGGTTGTTGGTCGCACCCGTGACCGTCGTGTTCAGGTCGAGGTAGATCCAGCCGAAGTTGAACGGCACCGGCAGCGACGAGCCACCGACGTGCGTCGACTGCGACTCGGCCGGGAACGGCACCAGCGTCGAGCTCTGCGGCTGCGGAGACACCGGGAAGGTCTGCGGCACCTGCGGGTGCTCCTGCTCGTCGAAGATCACGATCCCTTCCTGACCCAGCGGGAACCAGAACGGACGGCCGGTCTGAGCCGAGCAGGTGAACGGACCCTGGTTGACCTTCGAGTCGCGCCAGACGATGAAGTCGGTACCACCGCTGAACGGACCACCGTTGAGGTAGCGGGCGGCGAAGTTCGTCGCCAGCGGCTCACGGTTGTCAGCCGCGCTCCACGCCGGGTTGTCGTACCGGCCGTAGAACGTGTAGTCACCCGCGATCGAGGTCTCCGGGTTCGTCGCCGAAGCCTCGATGTGGACCAGCGAGTTGCCGTCGGCGAAGTTGGCCGCCGAGTTCACGTAGTAGTAGTCGCCCCAGAGGACGTTCTGGTTGGTCGCGTCACCACCGAAGTAGCCCGGATCGCCGGGGAACCGCAGGGTGCAGTTGTTGACCGTGTCGACCGTGATGTAGCCGCGGGCGATGTTGTCGCCCAGGTTACGGCCGGCGCACAGGCCGCCGAACACCGTCGAGGCCCGGCCGCTCAGAGAGTTCTGAAGGTGGGCGACGAAGTCGGCCGGAAGCTGCGGCGGCGGCAGCAGGCCGGAGCAGGACGCGAAGTTGATGTCCTGCGAGAACGTGCCCTTCGGGCTGATCGTGTCGGTCGGATCCTGGCCCGCGGACGCGGTCTGGGGCAGGTTGCCCCGCCCCAGGATGTCCCACAGGTTGATCGTCTGGACGTCGTAGCCGGTCAGGTAGACGTTGAAGTCGAGGACCGGCACCGAGAGGTCGGACCAGACCACGACGTGGGCCAGGACCGCGGTGGCCGAGGCGTTGTTGATCGAGAACAGGGTGTTCTGCCCGCTCCCGTCGGGGGACGTGTAATCCACGGCGAAGTAGGGCAGCAGCAGCGTGGCCGCCGGCACCTCATCGATCGCGCAGATCAC
>JBJMHA010000015.1:0-174206 GCA_045807625.1 Thermoanaerobaculia bacterium
AGGTAGGAGGCGCCATCGAGAGCCTCGGTTCAGGGAGAGTTTTAGGGGAAGTCGACGAGCGGGGAGTCAAGCCCCGAGTGCGAGCCTCTCTGTCTCTGTACGACCATAAAGGCGCGGGAATCCCCCTTGGGCGCGTGATGAAAGGAGTCACTGGGGTGAACTGAGGGGGGAACGAAGCGTCGCGAACCATCCTACGCCTGGATTACGACTAGCGACGCTTCTCTTAGCGAGTCAGTCTGACAAAGTAGAATTAAGGGCCGCTTGTTTTGTTTTTCCAATAAGGTTGTTGATGTTACTCGAGATGGCGACGGCGGGTACTCCGTTCTCTTGGGCGTGAGTAGCTCCAGGTACGAGGACGATCTCTATTATTTGTTTATAAATTTCAAGTCGAGCAACCCTGTTGCGGCCGATTTAACCAAGGGTCAGAGGGTCTGGGTAAAGGGATATGCGGCGAAGCTGGAAAGAGAATCTGACAATGTAGAGCGTGAGGACAGATCTTTCAAGATTTACCACTTCACGCTTACTGTCAAGGATTTTCGGTGGGGTGTCATTGGAGGAGTCGGAGTCTTCAACTAGGAGTGGTGACTGAAAGCCACCGCCGAAACCACCGCATTCGCCACCCCACCCACCACTCCCGCCATCCGCCCATAATCCAGCGTCCCGGCCGTATCCTCCGGGGCGTGGTAGTGGGGGTTCCGGATGTCCGCCGTGTCGGTCACCATCACCGCCGGAATTCCCTGATCCCAATAGCTCCGCTGGTCGGAGGCGTCTATGCCGGCGTCCCGGGGCGCGGTGAAGCTGCGGGCGGGGAAGCCGGTGGCCAGGATCGCCCGTTTGACGTAACGGGTCAGGGCGCGGTCGCTCCAGCGGCCGGCGACGGCGATGAAGTTCCCCCGCTTCGGGTAGAGGAGGCGGAAGAGGGCGTTGGGCGCGGGCTGGGTCTCGGTGAAGTAGCCGATCATCTCCAGGCAGATCATCCCCCGCACGTCCCGCCCCTTCAGGGATCTCGCGTGGACGGCGCTCCCCATCCAGGGCGATCCGAACCAGGGAGGCTCCTCGTTGGGGTAGGCAACGAGCTCCACGCGTGATAGAAGACGGCGGCCGTCGAGGAGGCGCGCGAGCTCCAGGAGGCCGGCGACGCCGCTGGCATTGTCGTCCGCTCCCGGGTTGGGCCCGAAATCTCCGAAGGCGTCGTAGTGGGCGCCGACCACCAGGAGGGGGCCGGTCTCCGGGCCGAAGGAGGCGATGAGGTTGCGGTAGGTCCGCCCCCGGACCGTGAAGGCCTGATCCTGGACGCGCGCTCCGGTCCGGCCGTAGACTCCCCGGATATACGCCGCCGCTCTTTCGAGGCCTTCCGGGTGGTCGCCGTCGCGGGGCAAGATTCCGGCCAGGGTCTCGACGTGCCGCCGCAGGCGGTCCGGATCGGCGGAGAGCCCTTTGACAACTGGCAGAGCGCGGAAGGTGGGCTGGGTGACGGCCGCCGCGGCAAGGCCGAGGAGGACCGCGAGCGCCGCGGAGGTGGCCGCGAGGATGCGGAGAAGGCTGCGCGATAGAGATCTCATCTCGCATCTCCTACGTACGCGGGCGGCCGGCCATCCAGGAAGGCGACCCGGATCGTGACCGGAGCCGGGACAGGACCGGCGGCCCGGCATTCCTCGTGGGCTGTCGGACCCGCGGGTCGGAAGCGCCGCTGATCGGGTCGACGGCGTCCCAGATCGGGTCGGTGGCGGCGCAGATCGGGTCGGAAGCTCGACAGATCGGGTCGGAAGCGTCACGAGTCGGGTCCAAGGCCGCACAGATCGGGTCGAAAGAGCCGCTGATCGGGTCGACGGCGTCGCCGGTCGGGTCGTAATCGTCCCAGATCGGGTCGGAAGCGCCACGGCTCGGGTCGGCGGCGTCACGAGCCGGGTCGGAAGCGCCACGAGTCGGGTCGGACGATGGGATACTCTCCAGCCGGAGCCGCTTTTGTCCTGGAAACACCTCATCGTGCGCGCGTTCCTCTCCTGGGCCGCTCTCGCCGTCTGCCTCAGCCTGGAGGCGCTCGCGGTTCACAAGATCGGCGACTTTTCGCCGGGCACCCAGTTCGCCCGCTCCCGGCTGTAGCTACTCAATAGTCGGCCAGTCTTCCCCAACGGCTCGTTGGAGGGAGATGCGGATGGTGTTGTCATCCAGGCGAAGCCCCGCCGCGCGGAGTGCCACGATGGCTTGGGCCGCCGACGCGATCAACCCCAGGCGTTTGGCCCGGAGGATGGCCCCAAGAGTCCCGATCAGAGGGATGCGGAGAGCGCGAGCGCAGCGCCGGGCGGCGGCATCATCAAGCACGGCGGTACATCCCGGATTTTCCAGGGATAGGGCCAGAACGCCAGACTCGCCGCTGCCAAGGCCCCATTCGAGGACAGTCGAAGGCACTTCCCGGGGAGAAATCCTATCGCCCCAACCACTCTCCAAGGCTTTGCGGGCAGGGTCGGATGGTGGTGCGGCCAGAATCTCCCTGGCGACGGGCTCAGGAATCAGACGTTTTGTCGCGAGCTCGTCGAAGAGATGGAGGTACCCCGCCTTCGCCATGGTAATGACGGGCGAGGCATTGAGGATCCAGATCTCACTCACCGCCGGCTTCCGCGATGATCTCCTCGACTCCGTACTGGAACGGCGAGACCCCGAAACGCCCGAGGGCGTCGATGAGCTCGCTCCGGGACAGGCCGGCGATCTCGGCCGCCCGGCCCTGAGAGACGATCCCCATCTCAAGCCACTTTACGGCTGCGGCGAGGCGCATCTCCCGCGCGAATCCCTGCGGATCTTCGTGGAGGGCGGCCAGGGCGCCTTCGGGAACTTCGATCGTCATACGGACCATGGCCCTAGCTTAGCCTACCCGCCGGGTCGTGGGATACTCTCCAGCCGGAGCCGCTCTTGTCCTGGAAACACCTCATCGTGCGCGCGTTCCTCTCCTGGAGCATCCTCGCCGTCTGCCTCAGCCTGGAGGCGCTCGCGGTCCACAAGATCGGCTTCGCGGCGGTGGCGGGGATGACCCGGCGGGAGCGGCTGGACGAGCTCTTCTCGGATTTCGCGCGCGAGGCCCCGGGCCTGGCGGTCGGCGTGGCCCGCAACGGCGAGGTGCTCTTCCAGAAGGGCTACGGCCTCGCCGATCTTGACAACCAGACCCCGATCGCTCCGGACACCGCCTTCCACATCGCCTCCTGCGGCAAGGAGATGACGGCGGTGGCCGTCCTCCTGCTGGTCGAGGAGGGGAAGCTCGACCTCGACAAGCCCGCCGCGAAGTACCTCCCAGAGATGCATGGCTGGGGCCGGAAGGTCACCCTCCGCCAGTTGCTCCACCACACGGCCGGCATTCCGGACACCTACGAGGCGCTCAAGGAGCGGGGGGGCGTGCCCACCGGCACGGACGCCCTGAAGCTCCTGGCCCGCTGGCACCGGCTCGACTTTTCGCCTGGCACCCAGTTCGCCTACAGCGACTCGGGGTACGACATCCTGGGGACGCTGATCCATCGGATCTCCGGCCGCAGCTATCCGCAATTCCTGGAGGAGCGGATCTTCCGTCCGGCGGGCATGAAGGACACCTTCGTCTACGACCGTGAGCGCCTGAAGACGGCCAAGCGGGCCCTGGGCTACGACCGGGGGTTCGGCGGCTGGTGGATCCTGGACGACGACAGCCCGCTCAACCTGCTCTACGGCTCCGGGGGCGTCTACTCCACGGTGGCCGACCTGGCGCGCTACGACCGCGCCCTCTTCGGCGGCCAGCTCCTCCGTCCCGCCTCCCTGGCCGCGATGCTCCAGCCGGGCGAGCTCAAGGACGGCACCACCGTCCCCTACGGCTTCGGCTGGTCCCTCCAGACCGACGCCCATGGCGAGCCCTACTACGGCCACTCGGGAAACTGGCTGGGCTTCACCGCCTACTACCTCCACTTCCCGCAGGACGGCCTGGCGGTGATGGTGCTCTCGAACCGCTCGGATACGGATACCGAGTATTTGGCGACGGCGGCGGCGGAGATGTTCCGGTAGATCCTGCCTACCCCTCGGAGCGTCCTGCCCTCCGAAGCCTCACCCTCGGTCCCTCTCCACTTCGTGGAGAGGGAGGGCCCAGAGATCAACGTTTTTCGAGACTGGCAAGGTCGGTTCGGCTACGTTCCCCCTCTCCACGAAGTGGAGAGGGGGCCAGGGGGTGAGGCCTCGAAGGGCAGACCGTCCCGCCCACCGCGAAGGGTGAAGACGTCCTACCCCATCCCCTCGAACCGCCGGATCGCCTCCTTGAGCCCCTCCGGCAACGGCGACGATTTCCCGGTCCCATAATCCACCCAGACGATCACCCCGGTGCCGTCGGCGACCCGCTCGTCGGTGCCGCGGTGGAAGATCTCATACTCCATCTTGAAGCTGCTGCGGCCGATCTCGCTGACGCGGGTAGCGACCTCGAGCTCGGCGGGCCAGCGCACCTGCCGGCGGAAGTTGAGATTGGCCGCGGCCAGGGCCGGGCCGTGGCGCTCGGTCTCCCGGTGCTCTTTCATCCCCACCGCCGCGAAGTAGGTCATGCGGGCCGACTCGCAGTAGGTGAAGTACTTGGCGTTGTTGACGTGCCCCATCGAGTCGACATCACCCCAGCGGACGGTGATCGGCTCAATATGACGGGCCTTGTCGCTTGCGCTCATAGATCTCCTCGAACCCTCACCCCTGGCCCCTCTCCCGTCCCCTCCCCCCTCCCTCACCGGGAGAGGGGAACCGCCCGTCCAAAACAACCCCAAAGGGGTTCCTCCCTCTTCTCCCGGTGGCGGGAGGGTGGGAGGGGTCGGGAGAAGAGGGCTGGGGTGATGAGGGCCTACACCCGCACCCGGCTCGGCCCCGCCGCCTTCACCGCCTCGTCGACCTCGCTCTCGTACTTCTTGAAGTTGTCGGCGAACATGTCGGCGAGCCTGCTCGCCTGGGCGTCGTAGTCGGCGGCGCTCTGCCAGGTGTCGCGGGGGTGGAGGAGCCGGTCGGGGACGCCGTCGATGCGCGCCGGCACGGCGAGGCCGAAGATCGGGTCGGTCCGGGTCTCGACGTGGTCGAGCTCGCCAGTCAGCGCGGCGGTCACCATGCGGCGGGTGAAGCCGAGCTTCATCCGCTGCCCCACGCCGTAGGGGCCGCCCGTCCAGCCGGTGTTGAGCAGCCAGACCCGGGAGCCGTGCGCGGCGAGCTTCTCGCCCAGCATCCTGGCGTAGACGCCGGGGTGGAGCGGCAGGAAGGGGGAGCCGAAGCAGGTGCTGAAGGTCACCTTGGGCTCGGTAACCCCGCGCTCCGTGCCCGCCACCTTCGCCGTGTAGCCGGAAAGGAAGTGGTACATCGCCTGCTCTCCGGTCAGCCGGCTGATCGGCGGCAGCACCCCGAAGGCGTCACAGGTGAGGAAGACCACGTTGCGCGGGTGCCCCGCCATCCCCCCAAGGTCGACGTGATGGAGCTGCGTGAGCGGATAGCTCGAGCGGGTATTCTCGGTCAGCCGGTCGCTGTCGAGGTCGAGCCGGCGGGTCTCGGGGTCGCAGACCACGTTCTCCAGGATCGTGCCGAAGGTGCGGGTGGTGGCGTAGATCTCCGGCTCCCCCTCGAGGCTGAGGCGGATCACCTTGGCGTAGCACCCCCCCTCGATGTTGAACACCCCGGCGTCGCTCCAGCCGTGCTCGTCGTCGCCGATCAGCGTCCGGTTGGGGTCGGACGAGAGGGTCGTCTTGCCGGTGCCGGAGAGGCCGAAGAAGAGGGCCACGTCATCTTTGGTGGCGCCATTATTAGGCCCATAATTGGCGCTGCAGTGCATCGACAGCACCCCCTGCTTGGGGAGGTAGTAGTTCATCACGCTGAAGATGCTCTTCTTGATCTCCCCCGCGTAGCGGGTGCCGCCGATCAGCACCATCCGCTTCGCCAGATCGACCAGGATGAAGGTCGAGGTGCGGGTGCCGTCGCGCTGGGGATCGGCGTCGAAGTTGGCCACGTTGACCACGGTGAAATTGGGCTCGAAGCCCGCCAGGACGGCGGGGTCCTCCTCGCGGATGAACATGTTGCGGGCGAAGAGGTTGCGCCAGGCGTCGTCGGTGATCACCCGGACGTTGATGCGGTACGCGGGATCGGCTCCGGCGTAGCCGTCGAAGACGAAGAGGTCCTTCCCCTTCATGTGCTCCTTCGCCCGGGCGAGCAGGGCCTCGAACCGCTCCCGCTCGAACGGACGGTTGACGTCCCCCCACCAGATGTCGCCGTCGGTCGCCGGGTCCTTGACCACGAACTTGTCGTTCGGCGACCGGCCGGTGTGCTGACCCGTCACGCAGACCAGGGGACCCTCGGCGGCGAGGTACGCCTCGCCGCGCCGCACCGCCAACTCGACCAAGCGCGCCGGCGGGAGGTTCCAGTACACCGTGCCCGCGTCAGTGATCCCTTGCCTGTCGATGCCAAAGCTGCTCACTGCCGGCCCTTCATTTTTCATTCCGCACCTCGGAAACAAGAATCAGTGTGATTTTTGAGAAGTCAGATAGTCCACCAGGAGCCGCGACATGGTGCGGATGCCCACCGGCACCGCGCTGTCGTCCCCCCGGAAGGTGGGGGTGTGCAGGCCGCCCGACTCCGTGCCCGGCTTGAGGACGCCGAGCCGGTAATAGAAGCCGGGGACTTGGGCTGCGAAGTACCCGAAGTCCTCGCCCCCCATGGTGGGCTCCACGATCTTGACGTTGCCGGCGCCCACGATGCGTTCCATCAAAGGCTGGACCTCCTGGGTGAGCGCCGGGTTGTTGATGGTCGCGGGCGCGTTCTCCTTGTACTCCATCTCGAAGGAGGCGCCGTTGGCGCGGGTGACGCCGTCCAGGATCTCCCGCATGCGGCGCTGGACCGTGGCGCGGGCCTCTTGGCTGTAGGTACGTACCGTCCCCTCGAGATTCACCTCGCCGGGGATGATGTTGAAGCGCTCGCCGCCGCGGAAGATGCCGACCGTGATCACGCTCGGCTCCAGCGGCGACAGGGTGCGGGAGCGGATCGTCTGCAACGCCACCACCGCCTCGGCGCCGGTCACGATCGGGTCGATCCCGAGATTGGGCTGGGCGCCGTGCGCCTGCTTGCCCTTGATGGTGATCCGGAACTGGTCGACGGCGGCCATGGTCGGCCCGGGGTTGAAGCCGACCTGGCCGACGGTCAGGTCCGGGAAGGAGTGGAGGGCGAAGGCCGCCTGGGGGTGGTACTCCTTGAACAGCCCCTCCTCCAGCATCAGGCTGGCGCCTGCCTTCTCGCCCGGCGGCGGCCCCTCCTCGGCGGGCTGGAAGATGAACAGGATGCTGCCGGGGATGTCCGCCTTCAGCGAGGAGAGCACGGCGGCGACGCCGAGCTGCACCGTGGTGTGGATGTCGTGGCCGCAGGCGTGGGCGACGCCCACCTCCTGGCCCAGGAAGGTGTCCTTCTTGGTGGACTTGAACGGGAAATCGGTCTGCTCGACCACCGGCAGGGCGTCCATGTCGGCGCGGACGGCGATCAGCGGGCCCGGCTTGCCCCCCTTGAGCAGGGCGATGACCCCGGTCTTGGCGACGCCGGTGCGGGGCTCGAAGCCGAGGCTGCGGAGCTGCTCGGCCACCAGGGCGGCGGTCTGGGTCTCCCGGTTGGAGAGCTCCGGGTTCTGGTGGATGCGGTGGCGCAGCTCGATCATCTTCGGCGCCACCTTCTCAACTTCCTGGTCGATGCGGGCGTCGAGCCCGCCCGCTTTGGACGCCGGGGGCGCCGCGAGAGCCGCGGACCCCAGGGCGAGCGCGACGGTGGCCAAGCAAGCCGTTTTCCAACAGCGGGGCATGTCGTCCTCCAGGACAAGGAAACAAACCGCGGCCCAGCCGTCGCCGGTGCGCGGCGCGCATGAAAACCTGCCGATCTTATACCCAGACGGCGACTTTCTCACAGCGGGGTGACGAAGGCGTGCCAATGGGGGCCTCTGGGATAGAATCTCCCTCCGCCAGCACGTTTCTCACGTCCGGCATCCATTCCCTTTCAGAGGAGAGCTGCGTTGAATATCGAGAACCGGAAGATCCTTGTGCTCGGAGGGTACGGCCTGGTCGGCATGGCCGTCTGCCGGGAGCTGCTGGCGCGCCGGCCGCGCGAGATCCAGATCCACAGCCTGCGCATCGAGGAGTCGCAAAAGGCCGCCGAGGAGCTCCAGCCGGAAGCCGGCTCGACCGTGCTCTCCACCTCGGCCGGCAACCTCTTCGGCCTCCTCCAGGGGGGCTCCAAGCGCGACCTGATCCGGGCCGAGCTCCGCCGCCTCGACGACGAGGACCTCGGCTCCTTCGTCCTCTACGACGTCCTGGCCAAGTCGCAGCCCGACATCGTCGTCGACTGCGTCAACACCTCGACCGGCATCGCCTACGGAGACATCTTCCGCTCGGCCGAGGACGTCCTGGCCCAGCTCGAAGGGGGGGAGGTCCGGGACGGCAGCGCCGAGCGCCTGCTCGACGCCCTCTACATGCCGCGCCTCATCCGCCACGTCCAGCTCCTCTACCGGGGCATGATCGACGTCCACACCCGTCTCTACATCAAGGTCGGCACCACCGGCACCGGCGGCATGGGGCTCAACGTCCCCTACACCCACTCCGAGGAGCGGCCTAGCCGGGTCCTGTTGTCCAAGACGGCGATGGCCGGCGCCCAGTCGATGCTCCTTTTCCTGATGGCCCGCACCCCGGGCGCCCCGATCACCAAGGAGATCAAGCCGGCGGCGGTGATCGCCTGGAAGCGGATGGGCTTCGGCCCCATCGTCCGCGGCGGCAAGCCCCTCCAGATGATGGACGCCCGGCCGCTCCCTCTCGGGGCGACCTTCTCGACCGAGGACCCCGCGGCGGCCCAAGCGCGCGAGGAGCCCTACCAGAACGTCTTCATCGACACCGGCGAGAACGGGGTCTTCAGCCTGGAGGAGTTCTCGACGGTGACCAGCTACGAGCAGATGGAATTCGTCACCCCCGAGGAGATCGCCAGCTATCTGGTCTTCGAGATCGAGGGTCGCAACACCGGCTATGACATCGTGAATGCCCTGGACAGCGCCGTGCTCGGCCCCACCTACCGGGCGGGCATTCTGCGCCACTGGGCCTTGGAGCAGCTCAACGAGATGGAGCGGGAGCACAAGGTCCACAGCGTCGCTTTCGAGATGCTGGGCCCGCCGCGCAACTCGAAGCTCCTCTTCGAGGCCCACCTGCTGCGCCTGGCCTTTCCGAACATGGCGGCCGTCCGGACCTCGACCCCGGAGCAGATCCGCGACGCCCTCGACCGGCTGGTGCGCCAGGATCCGGAGGTGGCGAACCGGGTGGTTTCGGTGGGCATCCCCATCCTCCTCGACTCGGGGGAGGTCATCCGCGGCGTCCACGTGATCGTCCCCCCCGATGCCGCGAACGAGGCGGTCACTCCCGAGAAGCTGGAATCCTGGGTGCGCGACGGCTGGGTCGACCTGCGCCTCGCCAACTGCGCCAGGTGGGTGGAGCGCTTCCAGAAGATCCACGAGGAGGTCTCCGCCCTCCCCGCCGACGACACCTCCAGCCGCTACCTCCGCAACCGCCGCTTCTGGCACAAGGTCGACGTCATCCAGCCGGGGAAGGTGGTGGGGTGGATTTTGGGGACGGAGGAGGGCGGGGCGCGGATCAAGGGGTAGGGGCGGCCGGCTTGACCGCGACGCCGAGCTCCATGAGCACCGGCCCGAGCTGTCCGGCAGGCACATGCTCGCAGGCCGCTTCGTCGACCTCCACGGGCTCGACCTCGAAGGCCAGCCCACCCGCGGTGGCCTTGGCCTCCTTGCCCGCGCGAAGGGCCGAGGAGATGGGAGCCGGGACGTTGCCGGCAACGCGCTCGAGCTGCTTCGCCAGGGCGTCGAACGTCGCGGCGCGGTCCGCCGCGCACCAGATGTGAGCCGAGAGAATGATGCTGCGCTCCTCACGGGTCTCGCTCAGCAACGCCTGGAGGTCCGGCGCGTGGCCGGAGCCCGCCGGCTTCATCTCACGGGCGAGCATGCAGATGTACAGCTTGCCGGGGATGCTCATCTCCGCCTTCCCCCGCTTCTGCGTCAGCGGGTTGGCCGGTGCCGTCCACCCGTCGCTCTGGAGCTCGGCGCAGATCTTCTGAAGGGGCTTTCCGAACGGCTCGGCAGCGGCCGCGAGAGACGGGATAAGGGCAAGCGCAAATGATACGAAGAGAATCCTTCTCACGGCGCGACCTCCACTCAGGATTCGTGGGTTGACGTGCTTCTCCTATCCATAGATGCGTCCTTCCGGTTGGATCGGGGACATCGCCCCGCCTTTACCCCGCCGCGATCAACCTCCCCAACCGGCGGACGCCCTCGTGAATCTCCGGAATACCGGTCCCCCCATAGCCGAGCACCAAGCCCGGCCGGGCGGGCTCGCCGAGATGGCAGGCCGAGAGCGGCATCGCCCAGAGTCCCTGCCGGGCGGCCTGATCGGAGATCCGGCGGTCGTCGGCCCCCGGCTCCAGGAGGGCCGTCAGGTGCATGCCCGCCTTCTCACCGAGCACCTGGAGCCCGAGCTCGCTCCGGAGCGCCTCGACCAGGGCGCCTCGCCGCTCGCGGTAGAGCGACCGCATCTTTCGCAGGTGGCGGGCGAAGTGCCCCTCGGCCAGGAAGTCGGTGAGCATGGCCTGATACAGGGTGGACGGGAAATCGTCGAGCGCCGCGCGCAGGGCGGCGAAGCGGTCCACCAGGTCGGTGGGGACCACCAGATAGCCGACGCGCAGCGCCGGGAACAGGACCTTGCTGAAGGTCCCTATATAGAGGACGCGGGAGTCGCGGTCGAGCCCTTGGAGGGCCGCGATCGGCTGGCTCTCGTAGCGGTACTCGCTGTCGTAGTCGTCCTCCAGGATCCAGGCGCCGCTCCGCTGCGCCCAATCGAGGAGCTGCAGCCGCCGCGAGGCCGTCAGGGTCGCTCCCAGGGGGTACTGGTGCGACGGGGTGACGTAGGCGGCCCGCGCCCGCGGGCCGAGGGAGATGCCGGCCGCGGCGTCCAGGCCCTCCTCGTCGACCGGCACGGGGATCAGGCGGGCGCCGGCGGTCGCCAGCGCATCGCGCGCTCCCTGATAGCCCGGCTCCTCGACCCAGGCCTCGTCGCCCGGGTCCAGCAGGACGCGGGCCGCGATCGCCAGGGCCTGCTGGGAGCCGCTCGTCACCAGGATCTGCTCAGGCGTGCAGAGGACGCCGCGGGAGGTCCGCAGGTAGGCGGCCAGCGTCTCGCGGAAGCGGCGGTCTCCCATCGGGTCGCCATAGAGCATCTGGCTGGCGCGCGGGTTCCGCCCGTGGCGGGCGACCAGGCCCGACCAGACCTGGAGCGGGAAATGGTCGATCGCGATCTGGCTGACCCGGAACGCGCCCCACCCCTGGAGCCACGGCTCGTGCCTCCCGAGCGGCAGCCCGGGATTGGCGGCGACCGCCCGGGGACCCGGCGGCGTCCTGCCGGCGTCCCGGCATCCGGTGGCCGGTCGCGGGTCGGCCAGCGAGCGGGCCACGAAGGTCCCGGCGCCGGCCCGGCTCTCGAAGTACCCCTCCGCCAGCAACTGCTCGAAGGCGGTCAGCACCGGCAGGCGCGAGACCTGGAGCTCCTCCGCCAGGCCGCGCGTGGAGGGGAGCCGCTGCCCCGCGCCCAGGCGCCCCGCCAGGATGGCCTCGCGGAATCCCTCGTAGAGCTGGCGGTAGAGCGGCTTGGCCGCCGCGCGGTCGAGCGCCAGGAGGGGGACGATGCCGGAGGCGGCGCGTTTCATGCGAGAAGAGAGTAAAGGAAGCAGAAACAGAAAGGGACGGCAAGGACACGGCGCTTTTTTGTCCCTGGGTCCTTGCTGTCCTTGAGGGTTCTCTACGGCGCCACCGTCACCGCGGCCTCCTCCAGCCCCCAGGCGGCGTTGTTGTCCTGGTAGGCGTCCTTGGGATCGCGCAGGAGGTAGGCGGGGTAGTAGGTCCCGGGGGGCGTCCCGCGGGGGACCTTGAGCCCTTTCAGCTTCACCTGCAGGGTGCCG
Source organism: Thermoanaerobaculia bacterium (assembly GCA_045807625.1). Classification (GTDB taxonomy): domain Bacteria; phylum Acidobacteriota; class Thermoanaerobaculia; order Multivoradales; family UBA5704; genus DATARR01. The sequence continues at coordinate 11,995 of JBJMHA010000015.1, forward strand.
CCGGACGGGATCTTGCCGCGCACCTTGGCCCGCTGGAGCAGCACCGCGCCGTCGAAGCTGAGCCGGGCCGGCGCCAGGTAGATCTCCACGATGGGATCGATCAGCGGCACGGTGCCGACGTTCTCGATCTTGACCGGCCCGGCGAGGCCGAAGGCGCCTCCGGCCCGCACGGTCGAGGGCGAGGGGAGGGCCGTCTGGTAATTCGGGATGATGAGCCTCGGGTTCCGGACGGTGACGTAGGAGCTGATCACCCCGTCGCGGAGCGGGACCCCGGGCGGGAAGGCGTGGCGCACGGCGGCGGTGTCGTCCGCGAAGAGCTCCCATACGTAAAACTGCCGGGGCTTGTAGTTCATCACCGAGTCCCAGGTGACCCACGTCACTTCGTCGTCCCAGGGGTGCAGCAGCCCCCAGACGTGGCCGAGCTCGTGGAGGACGACCTCCTTGAACGCGTAGATAGGCTCACTACCCGTCGCCTCCAGGTCGTCGAGCGTCCAGCTCTTGTGGGGATTGAGCACGACGTCGGCCTCGACGACGGCGCCCTCCTCGTAGCGCGCGAAGGTGACGGCCAGGACCCCCTTACCCAGGTCGTTCCAGTCGTATTCGAAATGCTGCTTCATGGGGGCGTCGTCGAGGAATCCGACGATGTCCGAGACGCCGTTGCCGTAGGCCCAGGTGGGGGTCGGCGAGGCCGAGACCCGGAACAGGTCGCCGCTGTAGCGGTTCCAGTAGGCCATCTCGTACTGGTCCCACGGCGCGAACGTCGCGTCGGTCAGCGGATTGACCACCACCGGCCGCGGCGCCAGCTCCTCGTAGAGGAACTTGCCGGCGGCCGGCCTCGGGGGCGTCGACACGGCCCCGGCGATCTCGACGGTCTCCGCGGCGCTCTCTTCAGGGGCCGGAGGAAGCGCGGCTTCGGGGGCGGCCCGCGGCGGCAGCGATCCGGCGATCGGAGCGGGCGGCGCGCCGGGTATCCAGGCCTTCGAAGGCAGCCCGGCCGCGGCGGGCGGCAGAGGGCGCGGCGTCTCCAGGGGGACCCGCGCCGCCAGGGAGCGCGCGGTGGCCACGAGATCCTGGAACGCGCCACTCCGGGTGCCAGGCTCTTCGCGGAAGACTCCCTGATTGGCGCCGGTGACCGGCATCAGGGTGGGACGGCCGAGGTCGCCCAGGAAGAGGAGGTAGCGGGCTCCGGTCTCCAGATGGACCGAGATGCAGGTGTCGTCCGCGATCTTCCCCACGGTGCCGCCGGGCACGGTGATGGTGATCCGGTCCGGGGCCTCCCCCCGCAGGCGCTCCTCCACGCGCAGCGTGTAGTCGGTGAGGATCAGGGTGTGGAACCCGTTCCAGCGGCTCCGGCCCTCCTCGACCGTGGCGACCACGATGTGAGGCGAGGCCGCCGCGAGATCGCGGACGCTCATCGGCTCGACATGGGCCCTCAGGGCGGCGGGAAAGGCGGAGACCGCGAGGGCCAGGCAGAGGACCGTCGCGGCGCGGGGCTTCCGAGCCATGAGCAGGCTCCTTTCCGAAGAGCCCTCCTGTCCCGATCCTCCGGCTGACGGCAGGCTGCAAAAACAGCAGGCTCGATTCTACGGCAATCCCAGGCGCGATCGGCGGACCGGTCTGAGAGATCGTTGAGATCGTGTCGCGATGTTTTTTACGGTACAAGCAGTTAGCTCTCTTCGGCGTGTCCCACTTTCTTCCGGATAGCGCACCCATGGGTTAGGATGAGCCAGCGCTTTTTCTAGCAGTCTGGGAATAGCGAAACCCCCGGGAGAGATCGGCCAGGATCTCGTCAGGGGGGAGGACGCCTGCTTTTAGCGCTTACAGACGTCCAGGGAACTGAACTTTCACCAGCCAGAGGAGAGCAGTCCGATGTCAACGACAGCCAATGACCGTCTCAACAGTTCTACGGATCAGACCCCGGAAGCGGATTCTCCCGGGGTGAGCCGCCGCAAGTTCCTCGGCGGCCTCGGTGGAGCGGCGGCCGCCGCGATGACGGCCGGCGGCCTCGGCGCCGCCCTTGCCCCCGCCGCCGCCGGGATCGACCTCGACCTGACGGCCGAATCCGGCACGGGCGGGGCCGGCCGGCTGCGGCGCAACGCCTCCTGGAAGAACCGCAAGGACACCGCCGACTACTGGGCGAAGCTGACGCCGGGCGTCCATGCCAACAACGGCGACGAGGCCAAATTCGCGAACCGGATCGGCAACTACTCGAAGAGTATGCCGCACAACAGCTTCGGCGAGGTGGACCCGGCGGCGTACCAGAGCCTCCTCGACGCCATCGAGAGTGGCGATCCGGACGACTACGAAAACATCATCCTGGACGGCCCGACCAAGCTGACCTCTCCCCAGGGCGGTCTGGCGTTCGACCTCCAGGGCGCGGACGCCATGGCCCTCACGGTGCCCGCTCCGCCGTCCATCACCTCCGGCGAGATGGGGAGCGAGGGCGTCGAGAACTACTGGATGGCGTGGCTGCGCGACGTGAGCTTCCTGGATTACGGCACGAGCTCCGAGGTGGCGGCGGCCTGCGCCGACCTCAACCGTTTCGGGGACGACTTCAAGGGCCCGAAGAACGGCGGCAAGGTGACGCCGCAGACCCTCTTCCGCGACGTCCTGCCGGGCACCAAGGTCGGTCCGTACATCTCCCAGTTCATGTGGATGAACACGCCGTTCGGCGTCGAGTTCGTCGAGCGGAAGATGCGCACGCTGCTGCCGGGTACCAACCACCTCACCAGCTACGACAACTGGCTGGCGGCGCAGAACGGGCACATCCTGGAGTCGGCCGCCAGCGATTTCGATCCGGTCCGCCGCTATGTCCGCACCGGCCGCGACCTTTCGCAGTGGGTGCACATCGACGTCCTCTACCAGGCCTATTTCAACGCCTTCCTGATCATGGCCACGCCGCCCAACGCGGCGGACCCGCACTCCGGCGGCATCGGCGCGCCGCTCAACCCGGGCAACCCGTACCTCACCAGCAAGACGCAGGCCGGCTTCACCACCTTCGGTGGACCGTACTTCGCGGCGCTGCTGACCGAAGTCGCCTCGCGCGCCCTCAAGGTGACCTGGCACAAGAAGTGGCAGATCAACCGGCGGCTGCGTCCGGAAGCCTGGGGAGGCTTGGTGCACCACCAGAAGACCAGCAACCGGTACCCCGGCGTCCTCGACGCCCGCCAGCTCAATTCGCCGGTGCTCGACCGGGTGCACGGCAAGTACGGCACCTATCTCATGCCGATGGCGTTCCCCGAGGGCAGCCCGACGCACCCGTCCTACACCGCGGGCCACGCCACCGTCGCCGGCGCGTGCGTGACGATCCTCAAGGCGCTGTTCGACGAGAATTTCGTCATCCAGCACCCGGTGGTGCCGACGGCGGACGGCCTCTCGCTGCAGCCCTACACCGGCCCGGAGCTGACGGTGCGCAGCGAGCTCCACAAGATCGCCTCCAACGTGGCCACCGGCCGCGACATCGCCGGCGTCCACTGGCGCTCCGACGCCCGCGAGTCGATGAAGGTCGGCGAGGCGCTCGCGATCAGCATCCTGCGCGACCAGAAGGCTTGCTACAACGAGAAGTTCGACGGCTTCACCTTCACCAAGTTCGACGGCTCGACGATCACCGTCTAGCCGCCCGCCCTTCCCTCTCTCCCCGGCCGTCCGGCTTCCCGCCGGACGGCCCTTTCCTTACATCTCTTACATTTGACGGCCCCGTCACCGCTGCGCTATATCGCGGTGGGGACGCCAAGTCCCATCTGCCGTTCGTTCATCTTCGCCAAATGGGGGAATCCATGCGTCGATTTTTGATCTGCGGAATTGCCGTTCTCACCCTCGGCCTGGGGCCGGCCCGGGCTGCCGAGACGATCGATCCGGACCTGCTCGCCGGCCTCGCGCCACGGTCGATCGGTCCGGCCACCATGAGCGGCCGCCTGCCGGCCCTCGACGTCGCCGAGTCGAACCCCGACCTCCTGTATGCCGGCGGCGCCGCCGGCGGCGTCTGGAAGTCGGTCAACGGGGGGCTCACCTGGACGCCGGTCTTCGACGACCAGCCGGTGGCCTCGATCGGCGCCATCGCCATCAACCAGGCCAACCCGGACGTCGTCTGGGTGGGCACGGGCGAGGGGAACCCGCGCAACAGCGTCTCGATCGGCAACGGGATCTACAAGTCGATCGACGGCGGCCAGACCTGGACCCATCTGGGGCTGGAGAAGACGGAGCACATCCCCCGCGTCGTGCTCCACCCCACCGATCCGAACGTCGCCTGGGTGGCGGCGCTGGGCCAGGTCTGGGGGGAGAATCCCGAGCGCGGGGTGTTCAAGACCACCGACGGCGGCAAGACCTGGCGCCGGGTGCTCTACGTCGATCCGCGCACCGGCGCGGCCGACCTGGTGATCGATCCCAGCAATCCCAACAAGCTGTTCGCCGCGATGTGGGACTACCGGCGCTGGCCCTGGGGGTTCCGCTCCGGCGGCCCCGGCTCCGGCTTCTACGTCAGCTATGACGGCGGCGAGAGCTGGAAGCGCTATACCGAGGACGACGGGATTCCCAAGGGGAACCTGGGGCGGATCGGCGTCGCCATCTCGCGCTCGAGCCCCAACATCGTCTACGCCCTCGTCGAGGCCGAGAAGAGCGCGCTCCTGCGCTCCACCGACGGCGGCCGGACCTGGAAGACGGTCAACGACAACCAGAAGACGGCCGAGCGGCCGTTCTACTACTCCGACATCAAGGTCGACCCCCAGTGGCCGAACCGGATCTACAACCTCACCGCCCGCCTCCGGGTCTCCGAGAACAGCGGCGCCAGCTTCGAGACCTTGGGCCGCTCGCGCGAGGTCCACGGCGACTACCACGCGATGTGGATCAACCCGCGCGACCCCGAGCACATCGTGACGGGCAGCGACGGCGGTATGGCGATCAGCCACGACCGCGGCGAGACCTGGCAGTTCGTGAGCACCCTGCCGATCGGCCAGCTCTACCACGTGAACGTGGACATGGACCGCCCCTACCACGTCTACGGCGGCCTGCAGGACAACGGCTCCTGGCGGGGGCCGGCCAGCGACTGGGCCCTGAGCGGGATCCCGAATTGGGACTGGAGCCCGATCGGCGGCGGCGACGGCTTCGAGGCGCGGCCCGACCCCGAGGACTCGATGACGGGCTATTCGGAATCGCAGGGCGGCTCGCTGGTGCGCTGGAACCTGCGCACCCGCGACAACCGCTTCATCAAGCCGCCCGCGGCCGCCCCGGGCACGCGGCTCCGTTTCAACTGGAACGCCGCCCTGGCACAGGACCCGTTCGATCCCGCCACGATCTACCACGGCAGCCAGCTCGTCCATAAGTCGACCGACCGCGGCGCGACCTGGACGGTGATCAGCCCGGACCTGACCACCAACAACCCCGAGTGGCAGCGGCAGCAGAAGAGCGGCGGCATCACCCTCGACGTCAGCGCCGCCGAGAACTTCACCACCATCCTCTCGATCGCCCCCAGCACGGTGCAGAAGGGGGTGATCTGGGTAGGGACGGACGACGGCCGCCTGCACGTGACCCGGGACGGCGGCCAGACCTGGGCCAGCGTCGAGAAGAATGTCCCCGGCGTGCCGGCCAACACCTGGATCCCCAACATCCGGCCGTCGAAATTCGACGCCGCCTCGGCCTTCGTGGTCTTCGATAACCACCGCCGGGCGGACTTCACCCCCTACGTCTACCGCACCGACGACTGGGGGAAGACCTGGAAGAGCCTGTCCACCAAGGACCTCCGAGGCTACGCCCTGGACGTCGAGCAGGACCCGGGGGACAAGAGCCTCCTCTTCCTCGGCACCGAATTCGGCCTCTACGCCTCCACCGACGGCGGCGCCCGCTGGATACAGCTCAAGCACGGCCTGCCGACGACCTCGATGATGGCGCTCAAGATCCACCCGCGGGACTTCGACCTGGTGGTCGGCACCCACGGGCGGGCGATCTGGGTGCTGGACGACATCACCCCTCTGCGGGAGGTCTCGGCCGCCACGCTCGCCGAGCCGGTGCACGTCTATCCCAACCAGCCGGCCCTCCTCTACCGTTACAGCCGGGGGCGGGGCGGGGTGCGCGGCGGCGGGGCCGGGGAATTCATGGGGCAGAACCGCCCCTACGGCGCCCTGATCACCTTCTCGCTCAACGCCCCGGGCCTGCCGCTGCCCGACGAGGAGAGGGAACGCAAGCGCAAGGAGGAAGAGCGCGGCAGGACCCGTGCCCAGGCGGAGACCGGCAAACCGGCGACCGACCAGCCGGTGGGCACGCCGCGCGAGGATCAGCCCTCCCGCGAGGAGGCCGCCGAGGAGGAGGGTGGAAGCGGCGGCGGGCGCGGCCGTGGGCGGGACCGCGGACCCCGGGCCGAGATCCAGATCACGGACGCCTCCGGCAAGGTGATCCGCAAGCTGCGGGAGCCGGTCAAGCTGGGGCTCAACCGGGTGGCCTGGGATCTGGGCCGCGAGGCGTTCCGCAATCCGGAGAGCCAGGACCCGGATCGCGCCGCCTTCCTCGGCAACGACAGCGGGCCCAACGTGACCCCCGGCACCTACGGGGTGGTGGTGAAGTACGGCGGCCATGAGGCCCGGGGGACGGTGAAGGTCGAGCCCGATCCCGCCCTCAAGGCCTCGGACGCCGACTGGCGGGCCTGGGACGCGGCCGTCAACCACGTCGGCGAGCTCCAGAACGCGGTGGCGGACGCGATCAACCGGATCAGCGCCACGCGCAAGGACGTCAACCAGGCGCTGGCCCGGCTCGACGAGCGGGACAAGGAGCGGGAGCGGGACGGCGAGACGAGGGGGAAGGACGACGTCGGCAAGGCCCTGCGGCAGGCGGCGCGCGATCTCCAGAAGAGGCTCTCGACGGTCGAGCGGCGGCTCTACGTGTCGCCGGACACCAAGGGCCTGGTCGAGGACGACACGACCGCTCTCAGCCGGGTCGAGAGCGCCCGCCGCGCCATCGGCTCCTCCTGGCAGACGCCGAGCGCCACGGAGAGGGCCTACATTCAGGAGGCCGAGACGGCCACCCGGGCCGCCCTCGCCGACGTCAACAAGCTCTACGCCGAGGACGTCCCCGCCTTCCAGAAGAAGGTGGCCGACGCCAAGCTGGAGCTGGTGCCGGTCCCCGGACCGATCGAGGTGAAACAGTAGAACGGAGTCAGATCCGGATCACGATCTTCCCGAAGTGCTCCCCCGCCGCCATGTGCTCGAAGGCGGCGGGGGCCTCTTCCAGCGGGAAGACGCGGTCGATCACCGGCTTCAGGCCGTTCAGGGCGATCGCCCGGTTCATCGCCTCGAAGCTCTCGCGGTCCCCGACCAGGATGCCCTGGACGCGGATCGCCTGCATGAAGATGTGGGTAAGGAGGATCTCGGCCTTGGTCCCCGCCAGGTTGCCGATCAGGCTCACGGTGCCGCCGAAGCGGACCGCCTGGAGCGACTGCTGGAGGGTGCCGGCGCCCCCTACCTCGACCACGAGGTCTACTCCCACGCCCCCGGTGAGCTCCTTGGCCCGCACCCCCCAGTTGGGGACCTCGCGGTAGTTGATCGTCTCGTCGGCCCCCATCTCGCGGACCCGGGCGAGCTTCTCGTCGCGGCTGGAGGTGGCGATCACCCGCGCGCCGAGGAGCTTGGCGATCTGCAGGGCGAACAGCGAGACGCCGCCGGTCCCTTGGACGAGCACCGTGTCCCCGGCCGTGATCCCCCCCTCGGTCACCAGGGCGCTCCAGGCGGTCACCGCGGCGCAGGGGAGGGTGGCGGCCTCCTCGTCGGTGAGGGAGCCCGGGGTCCTCACCAGCCCCTCCTGGTCGAAGACGGCGAGCTCGGCCAGCGTGCCGTCGAGCGTCGAGCGCAGCCGCTCGCGGGTGGGGCGGCCGGCGATCCACTTCTGGGCGAAGACGGTGCAGACCCGGTCGCCCGTCTTGAAGCGGGTGACCCCCTCGCCCGTCTCGATCACCTCACCCGCGCCGTCCGAGCAGGGGATCAGGGGGAGCTTCTGCTTCGGGTTGTACTTCCCCTCCACCGTCAGCAGGTCCCGGTAGTTGAGCGAGGCGGCGCGCAGGCGGACCAGCACCTGCCCGGGCCCGGGGCTGGGATCGGGGCGCTCCACCAGGGCGAGGTTGCCGAGGCCGAAGGCTTCGCGGATCTCCACCGCGCGCACGGCGTCAGCCCTCCAGCGCCCGGCGCATCTTGTCGAGGAGCCCGCGGGCGGCCGAGGCGTCGAGCTGCCCCGCGTTCCAGCCGATGCCGAGCCCCTGGCTGCCGAATTTCGGGATGATGTGGAAGTGCACGTGCATCACCACCTGGTGGGCCGCCGAGCCGTTGTTCTGGAGGACGTTGTAGGCGGTGGCGCCGGTCGCCTGCATCACGGCGCGGCAGAGGCGCGGCAGCACCCGGCCGAGGGCGGCGGCCGACTCGTCCGAGAGCTGGTGGAGCTGGGCCTTGCGCTCCTTGGGGATGACCAGGGTATGGCCCTCCGAGAGCGGGCCGATGTCGAGGAAGGCGAAGACGTGGTCGTCCTCGTACACCTTGTAGCTCGGGATCTCCCCCGAGAGGATCTTGTCGAAGATCGTGGGCTGGTGGTCGCTCATGAGGCCGTATTCTATAGGCCATGGACCGCCAACCCGGATGGGACGAGACCGACAGCCGCGACTTCATCGACCTCGGCCGCTTCTTCGTGCCGGAGCGCGAGGAGCAGACCGCGGCCGTGCTGGACCTGATCCCCGATCCCGGCGACGGGCTCCTGGTGGACCTCTGCTGCGGCGAGGGGCTCCTCTCGCGGGCCCTGCTCGAGCGCTTCCCGCGCGCCCGGGTGCTGGCCCTGGACCTCTCGCCCGCCATGCTGGCGCAGACCCGCGCCACCTGCGCCGCCCTTTCTGGGGAGACCGGCGGGCCGGGCCGTTTCGACACGCGCCCTTTCGACCTCGCGGACCGCTCCTGGCGCACCTTCCCCGAGCCGGTGCGCGCTTTCGTCAGCTCGCTCGCCATCCATCACCTGGATGGCATGGCCAAGCGCCAGCTCTTCCAGGACCTCGCCGCCGCCCTCGCTCCCGGGGGTGCGCTGGTGATCGCGGATCTCGTCCTCCCGGCGACCCCGGCGGCCCACGCCCTGGCGGCGAAGGCCTGGGACGACGCCGTCCGCCGGCGCTCCCTGGAGCTGTCGGGGGGGCTCGGCCCCTATGAAAAATTTCGCGATGAGCGTTGGAATCTCTGGGCCGACCCCGAGCCCGACCCGATCGATCAGCCCTCTCCCCTCCTCGACCAGCTCCGCTGGCTGGAGGAGGCGGGGATCACCGGGGTGGACGTGTGCTGGATGAAGGCGGGGCATGCGGTGTTCGGGGGAGTGAGCCCGGGCCCCTAACCTGGCCCCGCCCTTGCATTGACGCGCGGTTGTGAAGAGAGCAGGTTTCCCCTCCGGAGGTTTCCGTCCCGTGTCCCACGGCGGTCCGCTCAGCGCGGGCTGGCGGCGGGCGTACCGCCTGTCCGGGTGGGGAATGAAGCCTTCCGCGTCCGAGATGGCAAACAAAGTGTCCAATCCCCTTGACAGGGGAGAGAAGTCCGCTATTGTTAAAAGCGTGGACGCGAACGTGCCCCCCGACCAACCTCCGAGTACCGTGGACAGCCCGTCCAGAGCTTCCCGGCTCGGGCTGTCTGCCACCGGCATCGCCATCGCTTCCCACGCTCCCGGTCGTCTCCCTTCTTCCGGCCCATCGCCAGCGCAGGTTTCCGTAGCCAGTCCCGGCTGCGGTGTCACCCCTTCCGGGTTGACGTACTAACCGATCATGATCACGGAGCCCCCTGGGGCTTTCCCGCCGGGTGATCGATCCGGGTGGGTTGTCGGCACACAACGCCGAGACCTTACCGCTCAAATTTTATCCCCCCTCAACGGAGGATTCTCAAAATGAAGCAGGCGGCGTTCGCCTCGGTTGCGATCGAGTCTTCCCGGCGCGAGGAGATCTGCGCGATCTTCGACGCGCCCTACGATCCCGATCACTGGAACGACTGGCGCTGGCAGATGCGCCATCGTCTCACCCGTCTCGATCAGCTCGAGCGCCTGCTCGACCTGACGGACGCGGAGCGGCGAGGGCTCCTGCTGGCGAGTGAAAAGTTTTCGGTCGCGGTCACGCCCCACTTCGCGTCGCTGATCGATCCGCACGACCCCCACTGCCCGATCCGCCTCCAGGTGGTGCCACAGGAGAGCGAGCTCGTGGTGAGCCGGGGGGACATGACCGATCCCTGCGGCGAGGACGGCGCGAGCGTCGTCGAGGGGCTGGTCCACCGCTATCCCGACCGCGTGCTCTTCCTCGCGCTCGACACCTGCGCCGCCTACTGCCGCTACTGCACGCGCAGCCGGCTGGTGAGCCAGGGGGAGCTCGATCCGATCGGCCGCCGGCTGGAGTCGGCGATCGCCTATCTCGAAGAGCACACCGAGGTGCGCGACATCCTCCTCTCCGGGGGCGATCCGCTGCTGATGGCCGACTCCGTGCTCGACAAGCTGCTCGGCCGGCTGCGGGCGATCCCCCATCTGGAATTCCTGCGCATCGGCACCCGCATCCCGAGCTTCCTGCCCCAGCGCATCACGCCGGAGCTGGTGGCCGTGCTGCGCAAGCACCGGGTCTGGCTCTCTGTCCACTTCTGCCACGCCAAGGAGCTCACCCCCGAGGTGGCCGAGGCCTGCGACCGGCTGGCCGACGGCGGCATCCCGCTCGGCTGCCAGACCGTGCTGCTCAAGGGGGTCAACGATTCGGTGGAGGCGCTGCGCGACCTCTTCCACGGCCTGCTGAAGAACCGGGTGCGCCCGTACTATCTCTACCAGTGCGACCCCGTGCTCGGCACCGGCCACCTGCGCACCTCGGTCGAGAAGGGCCTCGAGCTGATGGCCCAGCTTCGCGGCCACACCACCGGCTACGCGGTGCCCACCTATGTGATCGACGCCCCCGGCGGTGGCGGCAAGGTGCCGGTGCAGCGGGAGACCCTCCTCGGCCACGAGGACGGGGTCTGGCGGATCCGCAACTGGGAGGGGAAGACGTACTCCTACGTCGACCCCGCCGAGCGGTGACCGGGTACCCGCGGATGAAACCGTTGCGGATCGCGCTCTGCTACGACCTCAAGGCGGACTATCTCGCCGCGGGCTTCGCGCCCGCGGACGTCATGGAATTCGACGAGGAGGAGACGATCGCCGCGCTCGTTGGGGCCCTGTGCCAGCTCGGCCACCATCCGGAACGGGTGGGGCGCGGGGTCGAGCTGGCCCGCCGGCTCGCCGCGGGGGAGCGGTGGGACCTCGTGTTCAATTTCGCCGAGGGGGTGCGCGGGCGCTCGCGGGAGGCCCAGGTGCCGGCCGTCTGCGAGATGTTCGATCAGCCCTACACCTTCTCCGACCCGCTGACCTGCGCCGTCACCCTCGACAAGTCGCTCGCCAAGCGGGTGGTGCGGGACCACGGCCTGCCCACGGCGCCGTTCGCGCTGGTGGACCGGCCGGAGGATGCGGCGGCCGTGGACCTGCCGCCGCCGCTCTTCGTCAAGCCGCTGGCCGAGGGGAGCAGCAAGGGGGTGACGCGGCGCTCTCAGGTCGAGACCCGCGAGGAGCTGGTCGAGGCCTGCGCCGAGCTCCTCGACACCTTCCAGCAGCCGGTGCTGGTGGAGAGCTTCCTGCCGGGCCGGGAGATGACGGTCGGCATCGTCGGCAACGGCCGGGACGCCCGCGTGCTGGGAGTGATGGAGGTCGCCTTCCGCGCCGGCGCCGAGCCCGCCTACACCGCGCACAATAAAAAGGAATACGCGACCTGGATCGACTACTCGATGCTCGACGGCGAGCCCGTGGCCCAGAAGGCGCGGCAGCTCGCCCTCGCCGCCTACGAGGCCCTCGGCTGCCGCGACCTCGCCCGGGTCGACATCCGCTGCGACGCCGCGGGCGAGCCCCAGTTCCTGGAGATCAATCCGCTCCCCGGCCTGCACCCCACCTACTCGGACCTGCCGATCCTGGCGGACCGGGCCGGAATCCCCTACGCCGAGCTCCTCGGCCTGGTCATCGAGGCCGCCGCGCGGCGGTGGGGATTATGGACGTAAGAAAACCGGAGTTGAAGTCGCGAGTCGTCATCGCCCACAACCCGGTGGAGGCGGCGGCCGACCCCTCGACCTCGGACGTGCTGGCCCAGGTGGCGCTGGTCTCGGCGGGCCTGGAGTCCCTCGGCCTCTCCTATGAGACGGTCCCGGTGCCGGACTGGCAACCCTGGCTCCGGTTGGCTCCGGGGCCGGACCTCACCGTCTTCAATCTGATGGAAGCGCCGGCCGGCCGGCCGGAGGCCCTGCTGGGCGCCGCGGCGGCGTTGGAGCTGCTGGGGCTGCCGTTTACCGGCTCGTCCTCCGGCGTCCTCTGGGTGACCACGGACAAGCTGGCGACCCGGGCGGTCCTCGCCGCCGAGGGGCTGCCGGTCCCCCCCGGTGGCCGTCTCGATCCGGACCGTCCGGACCTGCTCGACCGGATTCCGGGGCCGTGGATCCTCAAGCCCGCCTGCGAGGACGCCTCCCTCGGCCTGGAGGGGGACCCGCTCTGTGCCACCCGCGAGGCGGCCGTCGCCCGCGCCCGGGAGCTGGCGGCGCGCTTTCCCGGCCAGGGGGTGGTCGCCGAGACCTTCCTCCCCGGCCGGGAGCTGAACGTCTCGCTCCTCGCCCGCGATGGCTGCGTCGAGGTGCTGCCGGTGGCCGAGATCGTCTACGAGGGTTTTCCCCCCGGCATGAGCCGCGTCCTGGGCTACGACGCGAAGTGGCACGAGGAGTCGTTCGCCTACATCCACACCCCCCGCCGCTTTCCGGACTGCCCGTGCGACGCGGCGCTGCTCGCCCGCGCGGGGGAGCTCGCCCGCGCCGCCTGGCGGATCTTCGGATTGAAAGGGTATGCCCGGGTCGACCTCCGGCTCGACGAGGCCGGCGAGCCGCACATCCTGGAGGTCAACGCCAACCCCTGCCTCTCCGCAGACGGCGGCTTCATGGCCGCCGCGACCCGGGCCGGCCTGACGGCCCGGGAGGTGGTGGAAAGGATTCTTCGCGACGCCGTGATTCCACAAAAGGCTTCGCAATGAGCCTCGCGGTCCGCCGCTCCCTGGAGCCCGCCGACCGCGAGCCCCTGGAAGCGCTGATCCGCGCCACCGGCTTCTTCAATCCCGAGGAGATCGACGTCGCCCTGGAGCTGGTGGACGACCGGCTGGCGAACGGCGACTCCAGCCACTACCGCTTCCTGGTCGGAGAGCTGGAGGCCCAAGTGGCGGGCTACGCCTGCTGGGGGCCGATCCCGGGCACGGTCGCCTCGGCCGACCTCTACTGGATCGTGGTCCACCCCGAATTCCAGGGGAAGGGGACCGGCGCCGCCCTCCTCCGCGCCGCCGAGGACTGGATGGCCTCGGCCGGCCGCACCCGCGTCTACGTCGAGACCTCCACCCGCCCGCAATACCTTCCCACCCGCGCCTTCTATCTCGCCTGCGGCTACGAGCTGGTCTCCGACCTGGTGGACTTCTACGCTCCGGGGGATGGGAAGGCGACGTTTTTGAAGGTGCTGGCGCCTCTGGGCGTCCTGCCCTCCGAAGCCTCACCCCCTGGCCCCCTCTCCACTTCGTGGAGAGGGGGAACGTAGCCGAGCCGACCTTGCCGAATCTGGAAGATTTCGATCTTTGGGCCCTCCCTCTCCACGAAGTGGAGAGGGACCGAGGGTGAGGATTCGGAGGGCAGGCGGGACCGAGGGCAAAGACGTATGGAATGGCAGGACTGCGATACTCTCCCCCCGTGCCGAGCCCACCCTCCGACAGCCTCCTCTCCCCCTGCGTCCTGGTGGTCAAGACGCCGATCGTTTCGCGCAAGGGGATGGCCGGCCGGCTGGTCCACACCGGAGAGCGCCTCGCCGGACAGGTGGAGGACGCGGCGCGTGAGCAGGAGCTCACGCTCACGGCCGTGCAAGAGGCCCTCGCGGGTCTGGGTGTCACGCCCACCGTGATCTCGGCCGACGTCTTCGCCGCTCCGGCGCGCCGGGCGCTCGCCCGCGCCCGGTTCGTGATCACGGTGGGCGGCGACGGCACCCTCCTCGCCACCTCCCACTGGGTGACCCGGGCGGCCCTGCTCGGCGTCAACTCCGCTCCCAAGTCGAGCGTGGGATATCTGACCTCCACCCGGGCGACCAGCGTGGCGCGCGACCTCGCGCGGATCGCTCGGGGGGACCTGCTGCCGCAGGCGGTCGCCCGCGTCGAGGTGGAGATCGGGGGAAAGAAGCTCCCCCCGGCACTCAACGACGTCCTCGTCGCCCACGAGCAGCCGGCGGCCACCAGCCGCTACCGGGTGCGGCTCGGCCGCCGGGCGGAGGACCACCGCAGCTCCGGGCTCTGGGTGTCGACGCCCACGGGCTCAACCGCCGGCATCCGCTCCGCGGGCGGCCAGCCGATGCGGCTCAGCGAGCGCCGGCTCCAGCTCCGCGCCCGGGAGCTCTACCGGGTCAAGGGGCGGAGCGTGGCGCTGGAGTCCGGCTTCGTGAAGGACGGCCAGGAGTTGGAGATCGAGTCGGCCATGCAGGCGGGCTGGCTCTTCGTCGACGGCGCCCGCATGGCCACCCATTTCCCCTTCGGCGCCGTCGCGACCTTCCGGGTGGCCGAGGAGCCGCTGCTCCTGTTCGCGGACCCCGGGCGCTGGACGGCGGCGTAGCAAGGACATAAAAGACCGCAAGGACCTTTTCTGTCCTTGAGGTCCTTGCAGTCCTTTGGCTTCTTACGGCTTGGAGGGCTCCGCGGCCCGCTTCGGCGCCTCGACCGTCTTCGGATCGACGGTGATCTCCTGGAGGCGCGTGGCCACCTCGGGGGTCATGTCCTCCTGATAGCGCCCGCCGAGATGCTTGGCGAGGAACTTCTCCGCGGAGGCGAACATCGCCATGCTGTTCACCGGCCGGGCGAAGCCGTGCCCCTCGTCGGGCGCGACGAGGTACTCGACGGGGAAGCCCCGCTCGCGCAGGGCGACGACGATCTGATCGCTCTCGGCCTTGTTCACGCGCGGATCGTTCTTCCCCTGGGCGACCAGCAGCGGCGCCTTGATCTTGTCGGCCGAATTCAAGGGGGACTGCCGCTCGAGCTGGGCCTTCCCCTCCGGCGTCGCGGGATCGCCCATCCGCTCGATGAAGATCTTGCGGATCGCCTCCCAATAGGGCGGGATCGAGCTCATCAGCGTGATCAGGTTCGACGGGCCGACGATCGAGACGCCCGCGGCATAGACGTCGGGCGTGAAAGCCAGGCCCGCCAGCGTGGCGTAGCCGCCGTAGGAGCCGCCCAGGATGCCGACGCGCTTGGGGTCGGCGATACCTTCCGCGATCAGGTATTTGACCCCCCAGGTGATGTCGTCCTGCATCTTCTGGCCCCACTCGTGGTTGCCGGCGTTGAGGAACTTCTTGCCGTAGCCGGTCGAGGCGCGGAAGTTCGGCTGCAGGACGGCGTAGCCGCGGTTGGCGAGAAACTGGGCGAGGGGATCATACCCCCACGAGTTACGCCCCCAGGGGCCGCCGTGCGGGTTGGCGATGAGCGGCAGGTCCTTGGCGGGCACGCCCCTCGGCAGGGTCAGGTAGGCGGGGATCTCGAGGCCGTCGGACGACTTGTAATGGACCACCTTTATCTCCGCCAGATGCTGGCGCGGCAGCTTTTCGAAGACCCGGTATTGGAGCGTCAGCTTCTTGCTCGTACGGTCGAAGAGATAGGTCTCGCCGGGCTCGGTGTCGCTCGCGGCGGAGACGAGGAAGAGGCGCTCGTCGTCCGTCCCCGAGCCGAAGAAGATCTCCTTGCCCGGCAGCCGCTTCTGCAGGAGCGCATAATCGGCCGCGAAGGCTTTGTCCTTCCAATATATTCGCGTCTTGTCGTCCTGATAGGCGGTGGCGAGGAGCTCGTCGGTGCGCTCGGAGAACACGGGAAACTCGAAGTCCACCCGGCTCATGGGGTCGGCCTCGACCAGCTCCTCACTCCCGGCGGCGGGGTCGAGCAGCACGAGGCGGGTCAGGTCCACGTCCCCCTTGTTGGTCACCATGTAGGCGCGCCGGCCGTCCTTGTGGAACCGCGCCGGATAACAGGTCTCGAAGACGTTGCACGAGTAGATCTTCTTGAACCCGTCGGCGTCCACGCGCAGCACCTCCGTGTCGCCGTTCTCGGCGGAGCGTGTGGCCAGCCGGAGCTGCCCCTTGCGGTCGAAGACCCAGCCCGTCAGCCGCTCGGTGTTCTTGCGCAGGAGCGTCCGCTCGCCGGTCGAGATCCTCACCTTGTAGAGATCGTGCCAGGCCGGATCGCGGTCGTTCAGCCCGACGTAGATCGTGTCCGGGTCGGTCTTGGGCACTTCGTAGATGAAGGCGCGCACCTTTTTCGCCTCGGTCAGGTTGCGCGCCGCGGGCACCTTCTGCCCCGGGGCCGGGGGGGCCGCCGGGTCCACGGCGTAGACGTTGAAGTTCTCGTCGCCGCCCTGATCCTTGGCGAAGAGGATGAACTTGCCGTCCCGGCTCCAGAAGTAGCCGCCGATCGGGCGCTTGGTTTCGGCGGAGAGGGGCCGGGCCTTTTCGAAAGGCTCCCCCGTACGCTTGACCCAGACGTTGCGGGTGCCGTCGAGAGGCTTGATGAACGCGATGAATTTGCCGTCGGGCGAGAGCTGGCCGCGGGCGATCTCGGGGTCACCGAAGAAGAGCTGCCGGTCGATGAGGGGAGGTGCCTCCGCCCAGGCGGCAGCCGCGGCGAAAGCCAGCAGGCAGACGCAGACGACCCGCTGGAAGATCCTGCCGGTCACGGCTCTGTGGGCACGTTGCTCGAAGCGAGACGTTGGGTGCATGGCGAGAGAACCTCCTTGGGACTGAGTCCTGGGGTCAAGGGCAGCGATACTCTGTATACGCAAGACCAGCTCAGATGTTTTGCGTGAATGGCGCGGACCGCGCGAGGCTCACCGGCCCACGACCTCATACCGCAGCGAGACGATCCCCGTAGCCTCATACACCCTGTGCCCCGTCAGCTTCAGCTTCGCCGTCTGGGCTGGGGACGGTAACAGCGGAAGCCCGCCGCCGAGGAGGACCGGGATGATGGCGACCTCCACCGTATCCACGAGCCCGGCGTCGAGGAGGCTGCGGAAGAGCTCGCCGCCGCCGAACAGCCAGATATCCTTGCCCGGCTCCTTGCGGAGGGCGTCCAGGATCTCCCTCTCATTCCCGGCCACGATCGTAACATCCGGATGGTCCTCCTGCCGGAGCGTGCGGGAGAAGACGATCACCTTGCCATCAAGCTTCGGCCCGCCGGACATGGTCTCAAACGTCCGGCGTCCGACGAGGAACGTGTCGAACTGCGCGAACATAGCGCTGAAGTCGATCTCGGGGTCCTGGATGATCCAGTCGAATTCACCGTTCGGCCCCGCGATGTAGCCGTCGAGGCTGGCGGCGACGGAATAGCGGATGCGTCTCATGGGGCCTCCTGTTTGCGAAGGTGCCGGAGCTCCGTGGGGCTCAGGCCACTCTCCTTGAGACTCCCGCCCCTTGGCGCCGGAGACCTGACCCGGCCAGCCCTCTCCTGCGTGAGTCTCGGCACGTTTCCGACCCGCGGGTCGACATCGCCGTTGCTCGGGTCCACGCTTCCGACCCGGGGGTCGAGAATTCCGACCCGATCTGTGGAGCTTTCGACCCGAGTAGCGGCGGCGACGACCCGGGGGTCCAAAGTTACGACCCGCGGGTCGACATTGCCACAGATCGGGTCGGAATCGCCGTAGATCGGGTCGAGACCGTCACAGATCGGGTCGTCGGCTCCGACCCGCGGGTCCGAACCGGCGCCCCGCGGGTCCACGATTTTGACCCCCGGGTCGGAAGCGTCACGAACGAGCGGCCCGGCGTCCAGAGCTCCCGGCGATCAGTGCCGGACCTTCGGTGGAGATCGAGGCACGCGAATTGCTGCTCTGCCCAGGCAGCCACTCGGGAGCGCGGACGCTCCCGTCCGCTGGAATCCAAGGAGGCCCCAATGGAGATCAACTGGCATCGAGATATCGACGCAGCGCTTCGTGAGGCGAGCCAGGCCGGCCGGCCGTTGCTCCTCGACTTTACCGCCGCCCCGATGTGAGGGGCATGCGCTCGGCTGGAAGCCGAGGTCTACCCCGATCCCAACATCGCGACCTTCATTATACAGAGCTTCATTCCGGCCCGGGCCCACGCGAAGGAGCAACCCGAGGCGTTCGAGCGTTTCGGCGTGCAGTGGACGCCGACCGTCCTCATCCTCGATCCGAGCGGCGCCGAGCGGCATCGCTTCGAGGGCTACCTGCCCGTGCCCGATTTCCTGGCGCAGCTGAGGCTCGGTCTGGCCCACGAGGCCAGGGCCCGCGGCGACTGGTCCCGGGCCGAGCGCCTCTATCGCGAGCTGGCGGACAACCCCACGGCGGGCGAGGTGGCGCCCGAGGCACTCTACTGGGCGGGCGTCTCGAAGTACAAGGCGACTGGCGAGCCTGGCGCGCTGGCCGAGACCGGCCAGGCCTTCAAGACGCGCTTCGCCGAGAGCACCTGGGCGAAGAAGGCCTCGGTCTGGGCCGGGTGATCCCGGCCGAACGAGGTACGCCGGGGGGCCACCAGCCCGGCGTCGAGGAGGCTCCGGAAGAGCTCGCCGCCGCCGAAGTGCCAGACGTCCTTGCCCGGCTTCCTGCGGACAAGAGGCTCTTACGCCCTGTCTAGCTGGCTGGGAATGCCCGCCCCTCCAATTCACTTACGATAGAAGAAGGTACGGGCCTGTCCGGCTCTGGTTCTAGAAACAGTGCCGCGTCGCATTGATAGGGACTACTGGGACGGCCAAATTCGAGAGGAAAGCTCCATGTCCATGAAGCCTGTCGAGATCCATGAGCTCCTGTCCCAGAGCGTCATCGGCCAGGAGGAGACGCTGCGCTACGTCTCCGTGGCCATCTTCAAGCATCTCCAGGGGGAGAAGTACGGCAACCTCCTGCTCATCGGCAACTCGGGGACGGGCAAGACGACCATCATGCGGGGGATCGAGTCGCTCTACAACGCCCACGAGGAATTCGAAGAGTACCGGGTCGTCCTCATCATGAACGCGAACACCTTCGCGACCGAGGAGGGGGCGGTCGACACCAGCCGCCTGTTCGCGCGGCTGGAGGAGCGCACCCGCCAGGTGCTCGGCGAGAAGGCCACCGCCGAGCAGATCGGCCGCGCCATGGAGAAGGCCACCGTCTGCCTCGACGAGATCGACAAGGTCTCCGGAATGATCGGCGGCAAGCCCTACGTGACCGGCATCAACATCCAGCAGGCCGTGCTGACCCTGATCGAGGGGGAGCGGGTGCCCTACCGGATCACCGCCCCCAACAAGGACGGCGTCCTGGAGTCGAGCACCGTCTGGATCAACACGGGCAAGATGCTCTTCCTCTGCGCCGGCGCCTTCGAGACCCTCTACGACCAGGTCTTCCAGCGGGTCGTCTCGCCGAAGAGCGGCATCAAGCTCCCCACCACGACCACCTACGTCAACGGCAAGATCACCATCCGGGAGTATTTCACCCTCCGCCACCACTTCCGGCCGGAGGACCTCTTCGAGTACGGCATGCAGCCGCAGTTCCTCTCGCGCTTCGACAACGCCGTGATCCTGGAGGACCTGAGCTCCGGCACCCTCACCCGCATCTTCAAGGAGCCGGCCGAGGGGGTGCTGCGGACGTCGCAGAGCTTCTTCCAGAAGTACAACATCCAGCTCGAGATCACCGACGACGCCGTGCAGAAGATCGCCGAGGAGGCTTCGAAGAGCAGCCGCATCGGCGCCCGCGCCCTGAAGTCGGTCTACGGCCGGATCATCAAGCCGTTCGAGTTCGATCCCTTCTCCCGCGAGGAGGTGAAACCGCTCAACGGCGACGGCGGGCCGTACCGGCTGGTGATCGACGACAAGCTGGTGTCGGAGGCTTTGAAGCCGGCGGTGTGATCACCGCCCCGCGAAAACCACCAGAATCTCCAGATCCTCCTCGATCGTATGGAACCGGTGCTCGACGTGGGCGGCCACGTAGAGCAGGGTGCCCGGACCCACGGCCATGTCGTGGCCGTCCGCGATGAAGCGGCCCTTCCCGCGGACGACGTGGTAGACCTCGTCCTCCTCGTGCGGGGTCTGGGGATCGGTCGAGCCGGCGGGGAGGGCGTAGAGGCCGGTCCGCAGGGCGGGGACCCGCAGGAATTCGCGCCAGATGTCCCCTCCCTCCTCGCGGCGGCGCCGGTCGACGTCCTGGAGGTCGAAAGCGGCCCACTTCGGATCCATGCGTGTCCCCCTGCCGGTGGAAGCGGGCCGGTCGAGGGCCCTCCGGGCGGCATCACTTTACCCGTAAAATCGCCTATAGAATCCCCGCCATGATGTCTCTCATCATCGACCCCGAAACCGTTCAACCTACGATCGACCGCCTCGTCGAGCGGCACGGCCCCGGGCAGGCGGACCGCGTCCGGCGCGGCGTCGAGCAGGTGGCCCAGCGCTGGTGGGCGGAAGATGGCGGCGCCGAGGACTTCGCCGCCTTCTGCGAGTCCCACTTCCTGGCCGATCCCGAGGAGCTCGGCGCCACCTTCCGCCGTCTGGAGGGGGTGCTGGAGCAGATCGACGGCCATCTCCACGAGGTGCGCCGCGAGCTGACCTGGCCCCTCGACGTGGACACCGGCCCGGTCGGCACCGCCGACCGCCTGCTGGCCAATCTCGACCTCGCCGCCCACGTGGACGAGGACCTCTTCCGAACCAGGGTGGCCTTCCTGGCCCTGCTCAATTTCCCGGTCCATACCCTGGCCGAGCGGCTGGCCGAGGGGCCGGGCTGGGACCGCGAGACCTGGGCCCGCTCCCGCCTGATGGACCGCTTCGTCCTGCGGGTCCCCGCCACGGTACAGCAGGAGATCACCCGCGTGTTGACCGCGGCCGAGGAGTACATCTCGGGCTACAATATCCGGGTGGACCGGCTGATCGATTCCTCCGGCGAGCGCCCGTTCCGCGAGGGCCTGCGGCTGATCAGCCACTGGGGGCTGCGCGACGAGCTCTCCTCCTACTACTCCGATCCCGGCTATTCCCATCCAGGCAATGCGGGACCCGGCCGCCAGCGGCTGATCCTGAAGGTGATGGAGCGCGTCGTCCGGCAGGAGGTCCCGGCGGCGGTGATCGACAATCCCGAGCTGCTCTGGAACCCGGAGACGAACGAGGTCTTCACCCTGGAGGGAGCGCCGGTCGAGGGGGAGCGCGCCGTCCGCGAGCCCGACACCCGCTACGCCACGCTGCTCCGGATCTTCCACGCCATGCGGACGATCGACCCCTACAGCCCCTCGGAGCCGACCTTCCTGGCCCGCCGGTTCGAGCGGGAGCGGCAGATCCCCGAGCGGGAGGTGGAGGAGCTGCTGGTCTCCATCCTCACCGCGCCCGCCGTGGCCGAGCTCGGGAAGCTGATCGAGCGGCGGCTGGGCCGGCCGCTGGAGCCGTTCGACATCTGGTACTCCGGCTTCAAGTCGCGGGCCGAGTATCCGGAGGAGGAGCTCGACCGGGCGGCGCGCGAGCGTTATCCCGATCTCAACGCCTTCGCGGCCGGCCTGCCCGACCTGCTGGAGCGGCTGGGGTTTACCGGGGAAAAGTCGCGCTGGCTCGCCGAGCGGATCGCCATCGATCCGGCGCGGGGGGCCGGCCATGCCACCCAGGCGCTGCGGCGGGAGGACAAGGCCCATCTGCGGACCCGGGTCCCCAAGGGGGGGATGGACTACAAGGGTTACAACGTGGCGATGCACGAGCTCGGCCACAACGTCGAGCAGGTCTTCTCGCTGAACGGGATCGACCTCTGGCCGCTGGCGGGGGTGCCCAACAACGCGTGCACCGAGGCGTTCGCCTTCGTCTTCCAGCACCGCGACCTGGAGATGCTCGGGTTGCGGCCGTTCGACGCCGAGGCCCGGCGCAAGGAGGCGCTGGCGATCCTCTGGAACACCTATGAGATCGCCGGGGTGTCGCTGGTCGACATGGGGGTCTGGAATTGGATGTACCGGCACCCGGAGGCCACGCCCGCCGAGCTGAGGGAGGCCACGCTCGCCCTCGCCCGGGACGTGTGGAACCGCTATTTCGCGCCGGTCTTCGGCGTCCGCGACTCGGAGATCCTGGCGATCTACTCGCACATGATCGTCTACGGGCTCTACCTGCCGGACTACGCGATCGGCCACGTCCTCGCCTTCCAGATCGCCCAGCGGCTCTGGGAGGGGGACTTCGGCGCCGAGGTGGAGCGCATCACCCGCCTGGGCCGCCTCACCCCGGACGCCTGGATCCGCGGCGCCGTGGGGGAGCCGATCTCGGCCGGCGCGCTGCTCCAGGAGGCGAGGGAAGCGATCGCCGCGGAGCGGTAGAGAAGGGCGAGGGCGCCCCCGCAGCGGGGCGCCCTGCTTCATCCGTCAGTGGCTGAACGAGCCGCCGGTGGAGCCGCCGGCCGAGGCGGCGCCCGCGGTCACGCCGGCCTTCTCGCGCTGGGCGCTGCTGCGCCAGCTCTCCTCGATGTTCTTTACGGCGCGGTCCGCGGCGCCGGTCTCGACCGGATACCCCTCGAAGGCGAGCTCCTTGAGCACGATCCGGGGGAGGGCCAGCCCCAGCTCCATGATCAGCGAGTTGATCTCCTCCAGGTGGTGCCGGGCGAGCTCGGCCACCGTCGCCTGGGTGAGGCCGAGGGCGGTGGCGTGGAGCATGCCGTAGCTGACCGAGGCGAGGGAGAGGGCGGTGTAGTCGTCGCGCAGGGCCCGGCTCGCGGTGTCCTTGCGGACCTTGTCGTAGACGCCGGCGATGGCGCCCAGCACGCCGGTGACGGCCTCCTTCACGGCGCCGGCGGCGCCGCCGCCCGAGTAGCCCTGGAGATGGCTGTCCAGCGACTGGACGTGACTCTTCAGGACGCTCTCGATCCGCCCCACGAGCTGCAGGGCGTCCGGAAACTGCTTGATGTCGTCGTCGTTGCGCTGTCGCTCGACCGCCTCCAGAATGTGCTTCTCGACTCCGGCCATGTCGGCGATGTAGGGGCGCAACGCTTCTCGGTTGTCTTTCATCGGTGTACCTCCTGACCCGGAGTCAAAGCAAAAGACGGGCCCAACGCTTTTCCAGGCTGGCGCGTCTACCTGTCGTGAGCGCATTACTGACCAGGAGCGCGATCTTGGACACGACCCAGAAACGGGCCACGGAGCGGTTGGCCGGTCTCTTCGACGCCCATCACCAGCGCCTCTTCCGCCTCGCGCTCCGTCTGTCGGCCGACCGGGAGGAGGCGCGGGACCTGGTCCAGGAGGCGTTCCTCAGGGCGGCCCGCAAACCCGGAGCGGTGCCGGACGGCGCCGAGGAGGCCTGGCTGGTCCGCACGCTGGTCAACCTCTGCCGCGACCGCTACCGCCGGCTGGGGGTGCGGGCGCGGGTCCACGAGTCGCTGCGGGAGGAGCGGGAGACGGAGCACCCGGAGGAGGCGGCGGTGGTCCGGGCCACGGTGCGGAGCGCCCTCGGCCGGCTCGCCCCCCGGCGGCGCGCCGTGATCGTGCTGCACGAATTGGATGGACTGCCGGCGCGCGAGGTGGCTCGCCTGCTGGGGATCGGCGAGGTCACCGTGCGCTGGCACCTGATGGCGGCCCGGCGCGAGCTCGCCCGGCTGCTGGATTCAAAGGAGGAGCGGAGATGAACGACGAACGGCTGCGCCAGATCCTGCGCCAGGGGGACCCCGCCGGAGGGGACGGCATGACCCTGGAGGAGGCCCGCGAGATGCGCCGGACCGTGCTGACGGCGGTCCCGGAGAGGAAGCGGCGGCTCCTGCCGATTTTCGCGCTGGCTGGAGCGGTGGCCACGGCGGTGCTGATCGCGGTCCTCCTTCTGAGGCCGGAGCCGGTCAAGGCTCCGGCGCCGGCGCCCCGGATCGCCGTGGTATCCGCGCCGCCGGCCCCGCCGGCCGTCCAGGCCCCGGCTGAGCCCGCGCCCCCTGCCCAGAAGGCGGAGGAGAGACGCCCGGTCCCGCGCAGGCACCAGCGGCACCACCAACACCGTCCCACGGTCCCGACGGCCCGGGAAGCCCTGGACACTCTGGCCGCCCTGGAGACCGCGGGCTCGGAGCGTCAGGTCCAGTTCTCCACTCCGGGGGGGACGCGGATCATCTGGATTCTCAAATCGGGAAAGGCTTCCCGTTAAAAGGAGATAGACCATGTGGAAACTCACCGTCCGTTCAATCCTCCTGCTGGCTCTGCTGCCGGGCTCCCTGGCGGCGAAGCAGCCGGAGAAGCAGCCGGAGCCGCCGGCGGCGTCCTCCGGAGACAAGCAGACCATCCGCTACGAGATCCAGTCCATGGGTCTTCACGACGCCGAGGTTCTCGCCTGGGATCAGTGCGCGCAGAAGGAGCGTTGCCGGGTGGCGGCCGTGGAGATCACGGGGCACAAGTACCTGGAGGTGGGGGCCGAGCCGGCCGTGCAGGAGAAGATCGCCCGCGCCCTGGTACGGCAGGACACGCAGCCGCGTACCCACGGCTTCCAGATCCTGCTCCTGGCCGCCAACCTCAAGCCCGGCGGCGGCGGCTCGGAGGTACCCGCCAACGTTCAGAAGGCCCTGGCGGACCTCAAGGGGTTCCTCCCCTACAAAAGCTATGAGGTCATGGACACGGCCTGGCTGAGCGGCACCCAGGACCGGGGCATGGAGGCGAAGCTGGTCGACCGCCAGGGCGCCGGATATCAGGTCATCCTGCAGTTCCATGACGCCGGGTCGGCGGCGAACCGCTCCGTGTTCGTGGACGTCTTCCGCCTGCGGGCGGAGCCCTTCAAGATCCCGGGGACGCCGGAGATCCGCCCGGGTGGCTCCCTCATCGACACCTCCTTCGGAGTCAAGGAGGGGGAGACGATCGTGGTCGGCACCTCCAAGAC
Source organism: Thermoanaerobaculia bacterium (assembly GCA_045807625.1). Lineage (GTDB taxonomy): Bacteria > Acidobacteriota > Thermoanaerobaculia > Multivoradales > UBA5704 > DATARR01. The sequence goes on from JBJMHA010000015.1 coordinate 36,848, forward strand.
CACGGGATCGAACGAGGCCATCGTCGTGCTGGTGACCGCCTCCTGACCGGCTTCCCGCGTGAGGAGTCTTCACGTATAAAATACTGTGAAGACTCCTCATGGCGCCTGATTCATCGATCCCCGCCGAGAACTCCGAGCGCGTTTACGCCTGGCTCCTGGCCGTGGTGCTGGCGGCGGCGTTCGGGGTGCGGCTCTGGATGGCCCTGACGGCGCCGCGCTTCTTCGACGACCACTATGTGCTCAACAACATCCTGCCGTTCCTGAACGGCTCCCTGCGCCCCCGGCACTCCTACTACGGCACCCTCTCCTGGCTTCCGCAGGCGCTCTTCCTCAAGGTTTGCGACCTCCTGCATGCCCGGACCGGCCTGGAGGCGCTGGCGGTGCGCGGAACGCGATTCGAGGGCTTCACCCTCGGCGCCTTTCGGATCCTGCGGATGTTCGTGGTCCTCTACGCCCTGGTGAGCCTCAGGACGATCTATCTCGTGGGGCGGCGCCTGTTCTCACCGGCGGTGGGGCTGGCCGCGGCGGCGGTGCTCGCCGCCTACCCGCAGCACGTGAGGAGCTCGATCCAGCTCAAGCCCGACATGCTGGCGTTGATGCTCACCCTGATCACGCTCTACTGGACGGTGGAGGCCGTGAGGACGCCGCGGCTCTCCCGATTCCTGCGCTCGGGGGTGGGGGTGGGCCTGGCGGCGTCGGCCAAGTACATCGGGCTCGCCTCCTGCCTGCCGCTGACGGTGTGGTCCTTATGGGCGGGGCTCCGCGACCGGCGCCTCTGGGGTTGGCTGGTGCTCGCGGGCCTGGCTTCGCTCGCCACGTTCCTGGTGTTGAATCCCTTCTTCGGCGAGGTGCTCCACTTCGGCTTCCGGCTGGTCTGGTATTACAGCCAGCACGCCCAGCAGGAGGAGAGCGGCAAGCCGGAGGTGGTGCGCGGCGAGCTCGAGTTCCTGATGTATCAGCACGGCTGGTTCCTGGGAGCCTGCCTGCTCCTCGGCCTCTTCCTCCTGATCCGCCGGCTCCGGTCCCCGGGGGAGGACCGCGCGGCGGCGGTCCTGCCGTTGAGCCTGGCGTTCGTCTACCCGGTGGTCCACGCCCTGGGCATGACCCTCTTCTATCCGCACAACCTGCTGCCGGCCCTCGGCGGCACGGCGCTGGTCTGCGCCTGCGGGATGGTCCGCTCCGCCCAGTGGCTCCTCGGGCGGACGGCCCTGACTCGTTCGCGGACGGTGGTCCTTCTCGCCGGGACCCTGGCCGGCGTCTACCTGCTGGCGCGGCCGTTCGCCTACGCCTACGGCCAACTCACTCCCAGCAACTGGAGAATGGCGGAGACCGTTCTGCGCGGAGAGCTTGGGGCACTGGAGCTCCGTCACGTGGCCTATGAGCCCGAGGACGCCCGGCTCGGGCTCATGAAGAGAGGCCAGCGCACGGCCGTGACGGCGGTACCGAGCCTGGCTGCCCTGCCGCCCGCAGTGCTCGACCTCACGGACGCCGAGGTGTTCCCGCTCGCGCGGGCCAGCGGCCCCCAGGCGGCCTTCTACCAGGACCGGCGGCGGAAGGCCCAGGGCTGCGCGCGCGAGATCCACGCGAGCCTCTTCCGCAGTCAGGGCCCGTCGCTCCTCCTCCTGCTCCACCCCTGGACGCCGGCCGGGGACCCGGTGCCGGTCGACCTCCAGCGCGCCGCGCCGGGAACGCTGACCGCGCGCCTGCCGGTTCCCGTCACCGTGGGGGACGTGCTGTCGCTCGAGCTCCTGTGGCCCGAAGTCGATGGCACTCCCGTGGAGAAGCTTCAGCTCGGGGGAGAGGGCCTGCCGTTGATCTACGTCGGCGGACGAGGCCAGAGGCTCCGGTACCTGACGCCACGCTTCCACTACGCCGCCACCGGGGATGCCGAGGTCCGGCTCCCAGCCTCCCCCCAGGCTCACCCGAGGAGCTTCCGGCTGGTGCTCTGGCGGTGGAGGCAGGGTGGGTGCGGGGGACAGCCAACCCTCTGACGCCCCCGCAGGTGCGCTAGGATAAGTTCCATGGAGAGATGCCATGGTTGAGTCGTTGTCAATCCGAGCCGTCGTCTTTCAGGAGAGTGGCCGGTGGATAGCCCGGTGCCTCGAGTACGACCTCTGCACCTCGGCCAGGGACCGCCGGGAGCTCACCCGCAAGCTTGTCTCGCAGTTGCGTTTGCAGATCATCATTGATCTCTCCAAAGGCAACAAGCCGTTCCAGGGCCTCCCCCGGGCGCCGCAGAGGTTCTGGGACCTATATTCGAGCAGCACGCCGGAAGAGATGGTGCAGGTTCGCGGTTCGTGGCTCGGAGACCTTTTCCGGTCCTGGCGCGGCCTTTCCCAGGTGCGAGCGGACATCGCTCTTGCCGCCGCCTAAGCCTTCGGCTGCTTTCGCTGGAAGGACATAAAGGACGACAAGGACCCAAAGGACGACAAGGACTAAACCTGTCCGTCCTTATGGTCCTTGCTGTCCTTCCTTGCTGTCCTTTGGGTCCTTTATGTCCTTGACACCCCCGCCCCCCTCTCCGTACCCTGCCTACCCGCAACCTCCGGCCGGGTTCCGCGTAGGAGCCTCTGGCTCGCCTGGGCCGTTCCACCTCATTTTCGACAGGAAAGAGACTGATGAAAGCGATCCGCCCCCTTCTCTTCAGCCTGCTGCTCGCCGCCTCCGGCCTGGTGGTGGCCCAGCAGCCCCCGGTTCCGGCTCCCGCGCCCGCTCCCCAGCAGAAGCCGCCGGACGAGCAGCTCAAGGACAAGCAGAAGCGCGAGCAGGAGCCGGAGGAGAACGCGACCGAGCTCAAGAAGGAGCAGAAGGAGGGGGGCAAGGGCGCGCCCCAGGAGATCTCCGCCAAGAAGGAGGAGAAGTGGGACGTCAACAACCCCCCGGGACCCTCAGCGGAGGTGCCGGTCGACGTCACCGAGGGGACCTGGCTGAGCGTCGACGTCAGCCCGGACGGCAAGGAGGTCGCCTTCGATCTCCTGGGCGACCTCTACACGGTGCCGATCGGCGGCGGCGAGGCCCGCGCGCTCACCCATGACGTCGCCTGGCAGATGCAGCCCCGCTACAGCCCGGACGGCAAGGCCATCGCCTTCACCAGCGACCAGGGGGGTGGCGACAACATCTGGATCGTCAACCGCGACGGCTCCAATCCGCGGCAGGTCACCAAGGAGTCGTTCCGCCTGCTCAACAGCCCGGCCTGGTCGCCGGACGGCCAGTACATCGTGGCCCGCAAGCACTTCACCGCCCAGCGTTCCCTCGGCGCCGGCGAGATGTGGCTCTACCACAGGAGCGGCGGCGACGGCTTGCAGCTCACCAAGAAGCCCAACGACCAGAAGGATGCCGGCGAGCCCGTCTTCTCGCCCAACGGCCGCTATCTCTACTACAGCCAGGACATCACGCCGGGCCCCATCTTCGAGTACAACAAGGACCCCAACACCGAGATCTTCGTCATCCAGCGGCTCGACCGCCGGACCGGCCAGGCCCAGCGCTTCGTCACCGGGGCGGGGGGCTCGATCCGCCCCACCCCGTCGCCGGACGGCAAGACGCTCGCCTTCATCCGCCGGGTGCGCAACAAGACCGTGATCCACCTGATGGACCTGCGCTCCGGCGAGACCTGGCCGGTCTACGACGGCCTCGACCGCGACATGCAGGAGACCTGGTCGATCCACGGCGTCTATCCGTCGATGGCCTGGACCCCGGACAACAGATCGCTCATTTTCTGGGCGGGGGGCAAGATCCACCGCCTCGACGTGGCCAGCCGCAAGGTCTCCGACATCCCCTTCCACGTGCACACCACGCGGCGGGTCTCCCAGGCGCTGCGCTTCCCCGTGGACGTGGCGCCGAAGACCTTCGAGACCCGGATGCTCCGCTGGGTGAACGTCTCGCCCAAGGGGGACCGCGTGGTCTACCAGGCCCTCGGCCACCTCTGGATCCGCGACCTTCCCAACGGCACGCCGCGGCGGCTGACCCGGCAGACCGACCACTGGGAGAATTTCCCCTCCTTCTCGCGCGACGGCCGCGAGGTGGTCTACACCACCTGGGACGACGACAAGCTCGGCACTGTGCGGGTGGTCCCGGCCGGCGGCGGCGAGGGGCGGACCGTGGTCAAGCAGCCGGGGCAGTACGTGGAGCCGGCCTTCTCGCCGGACGGCAAGCAGATCGTCTACCGCAAGATCGAAGGGGGATTCATCCGCACCGCGGCCTGGTCGCTGGAGCCGGGGGTCTACCGGGTCCCCGCGGCCGGCGGCGAGCCGGCGCTGATCACCGAGGACGGCGAGCAGCCCCGCTTCGGCGCCGAGAGCGACCGCGTCTACCTGCTCAAGGCGGCCGGCGAGGGGAAGCGCCAGCTTGTCTCGGTCGGCCTCGACGGCAAGGACGAGCGCCCCCACCTGACGAGCGAGAACGCGACCGAGTTCCAGGTCTCGCCGGACGGCCGCTGGGTGGCCTTCGTCGAGCGCTTCCACGCCTACGTGATGCCGTTCGTCCCCACCGGCCAGGCGGTGGACGTGGGGCCGAAGGCCTCCAACCTCCCCCTGCGCCGGGTCACCCGCGACGCCGGCGAGTACCTCCACTGGTCCGGCGACTCCCGGAGCCTCCACTGGTCGCTCGGCCCCGAGCTCTACACCCTCGACCTCAAGAACGCCTTCACTTTCCTGGAGGGGGCGCCCGACACCCTCCCCGATCCGCCGGCCCACGGGATGGACATCGGCTTCCAGGCCGAGAGCGACGTGCCGAAGGGAACGGTGGCCCTGGTCGGCGGGCGGGTCGTCACCATGCGCGGCGACGAGGTGATCGAGGACGGCACGGTGATCGTCGAGGGGAACCGCATCAAGGCGGTCGGCCCGCGGGGGAGCGTCAGCGTGCCGGCCGGCGCCTACGTGGTGGACGCCAAGGGCAAGACGGTCATCCCCGGCCTGATCGACGTCCACTGGCATGGGCCTTTCGGCTCGGACGGCATCGTGCCGCAGCGGAACTGGGTCACCTACGCCACCCTGACGTTCGGCGTGACTACCCTCCATGACCCCTCGAACGACACGGCGACCGTCTTCGCCGCCTCCGAGCTCCAGCGGGCCGGCCTGATCACCGGACCCCGGATCTTCTCGACCGGCACCATTCTCTACGGCGCCAACGCCCCGTTCACCGCCACCATCGACGGTATTGAGGACGCCCGCTCCCACCTGCGCCGCATGAAGGCGGTGGGGGCGTTCAGCGTCAAGAGCTACAACCAGCCGCGCCGCGACCAGCGCCAGCAGGTGATCGCGGCGGCCCGCGAGCTCAACATGATGGTGGTGCCCGAGGGGGGCTCGCTCTTCGAGCACAACATGAGCGAGGTGGTCGACGGCCACACGGGCATCGAGCACTCGATCCCGGTCGCCCGTGCCTACGCCGACGTGCACCAGCTCTGGAAGGGGACCCAGGTGGGCTACACCCCGACGCTGATCGTGGGCTATGGCGGCATCTGGGGGGAGAACTACTGGTACGCCAAGACCCCGGTCTGGCAGAACGACCGCCTGCTCCGCTTCGTGCCGCGGGAGGTGGTCGACGAGCGGGCGCGCCGGCCGTTCATGGCTCCGGACGAGGAGTACAACCACTTCAACAACGCCCGCGTCGCCGCCGAGCTGGCGCGCGACGGGGTGGGGGTGCAGATCGGCGCCCACGGCCAGCGCGAGGGGCTGGGGGCCCACTGGGAGATGTGGATGCTCGCCCAGGGGGGCATGACGCCGATGGAGGTGCTGCGCTCGGCCACCATCGCCGGCGCCCGCTACCTCGGGCTCGACCGCGACCTCGGCTCGATCGAGAGCGGCAAGCTCGCCGACCTCGTGGTGCTCGACGACAACCTGTTGGCCGACATCCGCAATTCGGACCACATCCGTTTCGTGATCCAGAACGGCCGGGTCTACGACTCGCTGACGCTCGACCAGCTCGCGCCCAATCCCCACAAGCGCGAGCCCTTCTTCTGGCAGAAGGAGAAGCCCGCCTTCTCGTTCGGCCCGAGCGGCACGGCGGTCCACGTCGACGACTGACCCCGGTATCTCCCTTCCACGTCCCGGGCCCTGAGCGGCCCGGGATATATTTCCCTGCGAGACCGTCTCTCTCCAGAGGAGTTGCTCGCGGGCGCCTGGGCCATTCCGGTCCCGGCTCGCCCCGCTGACGTATCAGGAGGTCCCGATGTCGCAGCAAGCTCGACGCATCGTAGCCGCCCTCGGCCTGATGGCGGCCCTGCTCTTCGCGGCTCCGGCGCCCTCGCGGGCCGCCGGCTTCTGGGAGGTCCCCGTCCTGACGCCGGGGATCGCGGCGCGCGTCCGGACCTGGCTGGAGGGGTGGCTGCCGGTCCCGCGGAGGGCGAATGGGGTCAAGCAGGGCTCCGGGGTCGATCCCAACGGGAGCGTTTCCCCCTCGACCTCCCCGGCCCCCGGCTCCACGACGAACCAGGGGAGCGGCGTCGATCCCAACGGAACCAAATGAGGGCGTCTGTGAGAGAATGCCCCCGATCCAAGGAGGCGCGCGCGTGAACGATCATCCCACTTCGTCGGAGCTCGACGGTTTCGTCTGGAACCGTCTCCCCGCCGAGCGCGCGCGCGCGGTCGTCCTGCACCTGCTCGGCGGCTGCGAGCCCTGCATGAGCGCGTTGGCCCCCCACATCGCGGGGCTGCTGGGTCTCGTGGAGCCTCCCGAGCCGGCGCTCTCCGCCGCGGAGGACGCCGAGTACGACGCCGCCATCGACCGGGCCTTCGCCGCGGTCCTGAAGGCCGCGAGCCCCTGGGAGGAGAAGAGGCGGGAGGCGCTCGCCGTCTCCCTGGACCCCTCGTCTGAAGAGGCCCCCGGGGATCTCGCCCGTCCACGGGACCTCCCCTCATTCGAGGCGCTGCTCGAGCGGAGCTGGGCCATCCGCCACCAGGATCCCGCGGAGATGGTGCGGCTCACCGAGGAGGCCCGGGACCTCGCCGAGCGGAGCGATCCCGGGGAGCCGGACCCCCGGCGCTCTTCCGATCTGAAATGCCGGGCCTGGGTGGAGCTGGGGAACGCCTACCGTGTGGCGGACCGCCTGAGCCAGGCCGAGCAGGCGCTGGGCCGGGCCACCGAGCTCTTCGTCCAGGGCACCCAGGACGAGCTGCTCGCGGCCCGCCTCTTCGACGTCCAGGCCTCCCTGCTGGGCGACTGCCGGCGCTTCGATCTCGCCGAGAGCGCGCTCGACCTCGTCTTCGCCATCCACCGGCGGCGCGGCGACCTGCACCTGGCCGGCCGGGCGCTGCTCAGCAAGGGGTTGTACGCCGGCTATCAGGGGCAAGCGGAGGAGTCGGTCCGCCTGATCGAGCAGGGGCTGGAGCTGATCGATCCGGACCGCGACCCCCGGCTGCTCTACGTGGCGCTTCACAACCAAGCCCGCGCCCTCATGGAGCACGGCCGCCTGCGGGACGCCCGCATCGCCCTCTGGAGCATCAAGGCCCGCCGGCTCGACGTGGGAGGACGGATCAACGAGCTGAAGATCCGCTGGCTGGAGGCGCAGATCAACGCGGGCCTGGGCGAGCTGGACCGCGCCGAGCTGGCGCTGCGGGAGGTGAGGCAGGGCTTCGGCGAGGCCGGCCTCGGCTACAAGGCGGCGCTGGCGGGGCTGGAGCTGGGGGCGGTGCTGCTGCGCCGGGGGCGGACCGAGGACGCGATCGAGGAGGGGCTCACGGCGGTCGACGCCTTCCTCTCCCTGGGCATCGCGCGCGAGGCCGGCGTCTCGGTGCTCCTCCTCAAGAAGGGGTTCGAGCAGCGGATGGCCGACCTGGCGCTGCTGGAGCACGTGATCAATCTGCTGTACCAGAACGAAGAGGCGCCCGCGGCCCGGGCCCGGCCGGCGGGGGAGTAGGGCTTGCCCTGGATCGACGCCCGGCTGACCGGCACGATGGTGGCGGTGATGCTGGGGCTCCAGGCCGTCTGCTGGCTGCTGGCGAAGGGCTTAAGGCTGCGGCTGGAGCGGAGCGCCATCGTCTGCGGATGGCTGGCGCCGCTGGTAGTGCTCGCCCCCTGGCTCTCCGGCCGCGAGCTCCTCGTGCCGTGCGACATCCTGGCGAACGTCCCCGGAGCCCCCACGATCGAGCGCCCCCGCACCCATGACCTGCTGAACGACACCGTCTACCAGATCCTGCCCTGGGACCTGGAGGTCCGGCACGCCCTGGCGAGCCGGCGGCTGCCGTTCTGGTCGGACAGCCTGGAGGGGGGGAGCTCCCCGTGGGCGAACCCCCAGGCGGGCGTCCTCTCGCCGCTCCAGATGGCGGCGCGCGCCGTCCCCATTCAGCACCACCTGCTGGCGGAGCTCGCCTTCAAGCTGCTGGTGGCCTTCCAGGGGACTTGGGCTCTCGCCCGCCTGGCCGGCCGCCGCCGCGCCTCCTCGCTCCTGGCGGCGGCGGGGTTCACCCTGGGGGGCGGCCTCTTCTCCTGGGCCCTCTTCCCGGTCACTGCCACGGTGGCCTGGGTGCCCTGGCTGGTGGCCGGGGTGATCCGGCTCTTCCGCCACCCCCGACCGCGGGTGATCGCCACCACGGGGCTGATCACCGCCGCGCTCCTGCTCTCGGGGCACCCGGAGAGCGCGGCCTTCGGCGGCCTGCTCGCCGCCATCTGCGGCCTCGGCCTGCGCCGCCAGTGGACGGGGCTCACGCGCGGCTTCGGCGCCGCCGCCCTGGCCGCCCTCCTGGGCTTCGGCCTCGCGGCCCCCCACCTCCTGCCGTTCCTGGAGGCGGTGCCGGAGTCGCAGCGCGCCGGGGACATGCTGGCGCAAGGGGTCGGCTCCGCGCCGGTGCGTCTCCGGGATCCGCTCTCCTGGTTCGAGCCGGGATTCGGGGGTTTCATCCTCTCCCCCGTCAGCCCCCACGCCTTTGGCGAGCCGTACCACGGGCCGTTCCGGGGTCCCTTCAACTGGGCGGACTCGGAGGCCGGCTACGCCGGGCTGGTGGCGTTCGCGGCGGCGCTGATGGCCCTCCTGGGGGCCCGGGACCGCCGTGCCTGGCCCTTCCTGGGGTTCGCGGTGGCCAGCCTGCTGCTCGCCTCGCGCTTCCTCCCCCTCGCGCACCTCCTGCACCTGGTGCCGCCGCTGCGGGTCCCCGCGTGGTCGCGCTGCCTGATGCCGGGAGCCCTGGCCCTCTGCGTGGCCGGCGCCTTCGGCACCGACCTCCTGTTCTCGCGGGCGCGCCTGCGGTGGGGGGCCTGGGTGGGGCTCGCCCTCGCCGCGGCCTCAAGCCTCGCCCTGGCGGCGGACGCCTGGACGCTCACCCTCTGGGGGCTCCTCGGGGCCGCCGTCCTGGTGGCGCGGTGGCGCCCGCGCTGGGGGGCGGTGGCTCTCGCCGCGGTCCTGGTGACCGACCTCGTGCCCTGGGCGCGGAGCTTCCTGCCGGAAGGGCACCCCTCGCTCTTCTATCCCAAGACGGAATTCATGGACCTCATGGTCCGCGAGGCGGGCGATCCGGCGGTCTCGCGGGCGGTGGGAGCGGACCTCCTGATCTATCCCAACCTGCTCCCCGTCTACGGCGCCGCGGACTTCCGGCCGCACAACCCGCTCGCCCCGGCGCGCTATCTGCGGGTGCTGGACGCGGCCTTCGGCTTCCACCCCACAATGAACCATTATTTCGCCCCGGTGGGGAGCATCGACCACCCCCTGCTCGACTTCCTGGGGGTGCGGATCGTCGCCGGCAGCCCGGCCGTCCCCCCCAGCCGCACCCTGGAGGAGATCGAGCCCGGCCGCTTCGCCCCCTTCACCCTCCTGCGCAACCCGGACGCCCTGCCGCGCTGGTTCTTCCCGCGGGGGGTGGACGTGATCCGTCCCGCGGAGATCGACCGCTGGATCACCGGGCTCCAGGACGCCCGCCGGGTGGCGCTCTTCGCGGACGAGGCCGGCTCCTGGCGTCCGGCCGGAGGGGAGAGCCCGCCGCCGCGTCCCCTCCTCACCCAGCCCGGCCACATCATTCTGGAGATCACTCCCGGAGGAGAGCGGCTGCTCGCCACCTCGATCGTCTGGTCGAAGGGGTGGTCGGCCCGGGCTGGAGACAGGCCCCTGCCGGTGCTGAAGGTGAACGGCGCCTTCGTGGGGGTGCGGGTGCCAGGGGACGCCTCCCGGGTGGAGCTCCGCTTCCGGCCCCCCGGGCTGGTCGCCGGCTGTGTGGCCTTCGGGGTCTCCCTGATCCTCCTCATCCTTCTTTTGCTCCCCCTCGCCCGGGGAGGGAGGGGTGAGGGGACGGGAGAGGGGGCCGGGGGTGAGGGTTCGCCCTACCGGCCCAGCAGCGGCGCCAGCGCCTCCACCCCCCGGTCGACGGCGTCCGGCGGCGCGGCGGTGAAGCAGAGCCGGACGTGGGTGGGATAGGGGCCGAAGCTCGGGCCCGGGGCCAGAAAGAGGCCGCGGTCGACGCAGCGCTCCAGGAACCCGCCGAGCCCCTTCTCGTCCAGGAAAGGGGCGACGTCGAAGAAGAGGAAGGTGCTCCCCAGCGGCGCCGGCAGCCCCAGCCGGGCGGCCACCCGGTCGCCGGTCGCCTTGTATTGCTCCCGCGCCTGGGCAACCCAGGCGTCCCCCGGGCCTTCCAGCACCCGCCTGGCGGCGATCTGCGAGGCGGTCGGCGTGCTGTAGAAGCTGTGCATGCCGATCTTGCGCAGCTCGCGCACGGCCTCCTTCGGCCCGACCACATAGCCGCAGCGGTTCCCCGCCATGCCGTAGGCCTTGGAGAAGGAGTGGGCCGCGAAGGTGCGCTCCGGGGCGAACGGGCGGGTGTAGGTGTGCTCCCCCGCGTAGACGTAGTCCTCGTAAACCTCGTCGGCGATGATCCAGAGATCCTCGCGGCGGGCCCATTCGACGAGCGCCTCGATCCAGGCGCGGGGGATGATCTGACCCGCGGGGTTGCTCGGCGTATTCAGGTAGAGGGCGGCGGTGCGCTCCGCCCGCCGATCTCGCACCAGGTCGACCGCCGTCTCGGGGGAGTCGGCGGTGCCGAAGAAGGGGACGTCGACCGGCACGCCGCCGAAGGAGCGGACGATGCCGGTGATCAGCGGCCAGTGCGGGGCGAGCAGCAGCACCTCGTCCCCGGGGGCCAGGATCGCCCCGGCCACCGCCCCCAGGGCCCCGGTGGCCCCGGTCGCCACCAGCACGTTGTCGCGCTCCGTGGCCACTCCCGTGCGCGCCCGCACCCGCTCGACGATGGCGTCGAGCAGCGCCGGCATCCCCTGGGGGGCGGCGTAGCGGTGCATGCCGGGGTGCTCGGCGACCCGCAGGTCCTCCATGCGGCAGCCGGCCGGCGGCTCCATCCAGGTGTCCCCCACGTGGAGCGGGAAGACCTCCCCCGGGTAGGTGGCGAGCCGGTGGGCCAGCCCTGAATAGACCGAATCGGCGATGTCGTGGACGGAGGGGGAGAAGTGGGGGTGGCGCGGCATCGGAGTCTCCGGTCGGGTCTGGAGATGGTATCCCCCGGCCGTCCGTGGGATCAATGCCCGGGATGGAGCCCCGGATTTGTCAAAGCTGCGAAGCGAGCACTTCTTTACGGCACCCTGTGGGAAATTTGACCTCGCATGCGGTAATATTTCTCATCCAGCACCCCGAGAGTATTTTTGCGCGCTAACAAGCTATCCCGCGCCGTGCTCGCCTGGGCGACCGCCCTCGCGGTCACAAGCCTCCTCTTCCTCCAGGGGCAGGAGGCGGTGCGTAGCGCCGGCCGGCGCCTCGGCTTCCTGCCGGTCCAGGGGAAGCTGGGGGTCCACGTCAACGCGGTCAACCCCGGAGGGCCGGCGGACCGTGGCGGGCTGCGGGCCGGCGACGAGATCCTCGCCGCCGGCGGCCGGCATGTCGGGGGGATGCTGGACTACGGGGACGCGGCCCGGCGGTTCGAGCGCGGCCAGCCGGTCCTGCTGCGGGTCGCGCGGGCCGGCCGGACCCGGGACGTCACGGTCGTACCCGGAAGCCCGCTCGCCTGGCTGCCGCTCCTGCTGGACATCCTGACGGCCCTGGGCTTCCTCGCGGTGGCGCTCCTCGCCCTGACCCAGGAGGGGGACTTGAGGGTCGGCCTGCTGTTCGCCTTCTGCGCCGCCGTGGCGGTGGAGATCGCGCTGCCGGTCAACGTCATCGGCCGGCCGGTCCTGCTCGCCCTCGCCCTCTCGGCGTACTACCTGCTGACCGGGCTCCAGATCGGGGTCGAGATGCATCTCACCTCGCTGATCCCCGAGCGGCCCGGCTGGCTGCGCCGCCGCCCCTGGATCGTGCCGCTCTACTACATCGCCGGCTGCGGGGTGGGGATCCTGAGCTGCGCCACCTATCTGAGCGAGCAGGTCCTCGGCCGCCGGGTCTTCCCCTGGACCGTCGAGCAGGCCGAGCACCTGCTGCAGGACGCCGTCTTCCCGCTCTGGTCCCTCGCGGTTACCCTGCTCCTCGCCTCCCAGGCGCTCCGCCAGACCGAGCCGCGGAAGCGCCAGCAGGCCGCCCTGGTGCTCGCGGCGACGATCCCCTGGATGCTCTCCATTGCCGTGGTCGCGGCGAGCGACCTGATGGGGCGCACGCTGCCGGTCTGGGCCAACCCGCTCGAGACGCTGATCCTGCTCTGCTATCCGGTCGCCTTCTTCGCCGCCATCTTCCGCTACCACCTGTTCGACATCGAGCTGGCGGTGCGGCGGGGGCTGATCTACACCCTGCTGACCAGCGCCCTGGTGCTCGTCTTCTACGCCGCCCTGGGGGCCGGAGGGGCGGTCTTCTCCCACTGGGTCGAGGGGCGGGAATCGGTGTGGGCCGTCGCCGCCGCGACGCTGCTGCTGGGGCTGCTGTTCGCCCCGTTGCGCCGGGCGCTCCACCGGCTGATCGACCACCGCTTCTTCCCCGAGCGCTACGCGCTGCGGCAGCAACTGATCGCGCTGGCCGGGGAGCTGCCGGCCCTCGGCAAGCTGCCGCGCATGGGCAAGCACCTGGTGGAGCGGCTGACGTCGATCTTCCACGCCCGCTCGGCCACGCTGCTGATCGCCAATCCGGAGACCGGCCTGCTGAGCGTCCTCTCCTCGATGCGCGGAGCGATGGAGACCGGCGTCCTCTTCCCCCTGGACGACCCCGGCGTCGAGCACCTGCGGCGGGTAGGGCGCCCGCTGCCGGTCGAGCAGCTCGCCTTCCGCAGCCCCGCCTTCGCCCATCACGGCCCCGAGCCGGATGGCCTGGCGGTGCCGCTGCTCGGCCAGGAGCGGCTGATCGGCGTCCTGGTGGTGGGGCGCAAGGAGGGGAGCCGGGCCTGGCCGGCCGAGGAGCTCGACCTGATGAGCCTGCTCGCCCACCACGTGGCGACCGTGTTCGAGAACGCCCGCCTGTTCGAGTCGGCCACCTACGAGGGGCTCACCGGCCTGCTCCGCCGCGAGGCGATCCTCGAGCAGCTCGACCGCGAGCTCGAGCGGGCCGCGCGCTACGGCCGGCCGCTGACCATCGCCATGGCCGACCTCGACCACTTCAAGGAGGTCAACGACCGCCACGGCCATCTGGCGGGGGACTCGCTGCTGCGGCGGCTGGCGCAGATCCTGGCCGGCGGCCTGCGCAGCACCGACTGGATCGGCCGCTACGGCGGCGAGGAGTTCCTGCTGGTCCTCCCCGAGACCGGCATGGAGGGGGCCGCCGCCGTGGCCGAGAAGATCCGCGACCGCGTGCAGGGGACGCTGGTCCCCCTGGACGACGGCACGCCGGTGCACGTGACGGTCTCGATCGGCCTCGCCTCCCTGGACGCCGTCGCCGGTCCAAGCCCGGGGAAGGTCACCGGCCGCGACCTGATCGCCGCCGCCGACCGCTCCCTCTACGCGGCCAAGAACGCGGGGCGCAACCGGGTGTTCCCGCGGGTGGCCTGAGCTCAACCCCACATGCGGCTTTGCCCTCGGAGCCGCCTGCCCTCCGAAGCCTCACCCTCGGTCCCTCTCCACTGCGGGGAGAGGGAGGGCCCAGAGATCTGCATCAGCGAAATCGGGAAGTTGTTTTCCCCCTCTCCACGAAGTGGAGAGGGGGCCAGGGGGTGAGGCTTCGAAGGGCAGGACGTTCCGAAGCCACGGCCGGTGCTACCATCCCCCCCATGGAGCCCGTTCTCACCGAAGCCCGCCGTCTGCCCGAGGAGCGCCGGCTGCGGCTGACCTGGAGCGACGGCCACGTGGCCGAATACGAGTACGACGTCCTGCGCGGCTGGTGCCCCTGCGCCGGCTGCCAGGGGCACACCGGCCTGACCCTCCGCTACCAGCCCACGGGGAAGCCGGTCACCATCGAGTCGATCCAGCCGGTCGGCAACTACGCCCTCTCGTTCGCCTTCTCCGACGGCCACGGCACCGGCATCTACCGCTACGACTTCCTGCGCGAGATCGCCTCGCTCGCCAGGTAGCGCTCCCAGTCCCCGGGGGTGTTGAGGTTGAGGAAGACCTCCTCCGGCTCGCCGAAGCGGGCGAGCTCCTCCCCTTCGAGGATGCGCACGGCGAGGTCCTCCTCGGCCAGCCGGTGGAGGGCGAAGAGGCCGCGCTCGATCCGGCGGGCGAGCGCGGCGAGGGCCGCCGGCCCGTAGAGGGCGCAGAGCGGCTCCAGCCCCTCCCGCCAGCGGGGGACCACCCAGTCGGCCGCCGCCGGGCGGGCGAGCTCGGCCAGGAGCCCCGCCGGCACCCAGGGGAGATCGCAGGCGAGCACCAGCAGCCGCCGGTCCGGGCAGGCCGCCGCGGCGCCCAGGATGCCCGCCGCCGGCCCGCGCCCCGGCCCGTCCGGCAACGAGAGGAGCCCCGGAAGGAGCCCCCGGCCGCGGTCGGCCACCACCACCTCGGAGCAGACCCCGGCGAGCCGCCGCGCCGCCAGCGCCGGCAGGCTCTCGCCGCCGGCCGCCAGCAGGGTCTTGTCGCGCCCCATGCGGCTCGACGAGCCGCCGGCCAGCACCACGCCGACCGGCTCGGCCAAAAGCCCCCCCGTGCTACCATCCGACCCGGTTTTCATTGCCAAAGGAGACTTTTCCCCATGAACGTGAGCATAGCCCCTCTGGTCTGCCTGCTGGCGCTCCTCGTCCCGGCCGCGCCGCCGAAGAAGAGCCAGCATCCGCACCCGGCCACGCCGCCGAAGAGCGCGGCCGCGGTCCCCGCCGGCAACCCGCGGGTGGCCCTCCAGACCACCAAGGGCCGCATCGTGATCGAGCTCTACGCCGACAAGGCCCCCAAGACCGTCAAAAACTTCCTCGACTACGTCAAGGCCGGCTTCTACAACGGCACCATCTTCCACCGGGTGATCCCCGGCTTCATGGTCCAGGGGGGCGGCTTCACCCCCGACATGACCGAGAAGCAGACCCGGCCGCCGATCCAGAACGAGGCGGACAACGGCCTGCAGAACCAGCGCGGCACCCTCGCCATGGCCCGCACCTCCGATCCGAACAGCGCCGGCGCCCAGTTCTTCATCAACGTGGCCAACAACAACTCCCTCAACTTCCGCGGCAAGACCCCCGAGGGGTGGGGGTACGCGGTGTTCGGCAACGTGATCGAGGGGATGGACGTGGTGGATGCGATCGTGCAGGTGCCGACGACCACCAAGGGGCCCTACGGCGACGTGCCCGTGCAGCCGGTGGTGATCCAGAAGGCCACGGTCGTGCCCGCCGCCAAAGCGAAATGACCGAGACGCGAGAAGGAGGCAAAGTCATGGCGAACCCGACCATCGCTCTGGACACCAATCACGGCACGATCGTCCTGGAGCTGCTCGCCGCGGAGGCTCCCAAGACCGTGGAGAGCTTCCTCCAGTACGCCAACGCGGGGTTCTACGACGGCACGATCTTCCATCGCGTCATCCCCAATTTCATGATCCAGGGGGGTGGGTTCGACGCCCAGATGCGGCAGAAGCCGACGCGGCCGCCGGTCCCGAACGAGGCGGACAACGGCCTCACCAACCAGCGCGGGACGGCCGCCATGGCGCGCACCAACGATCCCCACAGCGCCACGGCCCAGTTCTTCATCAACCTGAAGGACAACGGCTTCCTCAACCACACGGGCAAGAACCCGCAGGGGTGGGGGTACACCGTGTTCGGCCGGGTGATCGAGGGGATGGACGTGGTGGACGCCATCGCCAGGGTGAAGACCGCCCGCCGCGGCCCCCACGACGACGTGCCGGCCGAGGCCGTGATGATCCAGAAGGCGACGGTACAACCGGCGGAGGCCTGAGGCCTTCGGCGAAGAGACGGTATCGCGGGGGCGGGCTCGTCCCGCCCCCCAGCGCGGGCGGCTCAGCCGCGCAGGACGTTCCGGGCCTGGAGCCCCTTGGGACCCTGCACGATCTCGAAGCTCACCTTCTCACCCTGGTTGAGCGTCCGGAATCCGTCGGAGACGATGGCCGTGTGGTGGACGAAGACGTCCTCCCCTCCTGTCTCGGGCTGGATGAACCCGTATCCCTTGGCATTGTTGAACCACTTGACCGTTCCCTGCTGAGCCATCTGCTTCTACTCCTTTCCCTGAAAAACCCGAATCCGGTGCTTCAGGACCCGGACGTCAACGCGGGAAGCAAGCACGACGGGATCTCTCTGCCGCAGGTCTATCACTCGCCACGCGTGGGGCGTTGATTTCGTCAGTCGGTAATTTGAAAGGATCGTCTCACCAGCGCAGAGAAAAATCAAGCGCTGGCTCAACGCCGCCGGGAAGGTATGGATCTGGAATGGATCCAGGAAGGATGGTGCCCAAGGCCGGACTCGAACCGGCACGGGTTGCCCCACACGCCCCTCAAACGTGCGCGTCTACCAATTCCGCCACTTGGGCTCAAAGAACCTGCTCTATCCGGTCCGCCGGGAGAGGGACCCCGGCGGGTCGCTGATTCTACCGCGAATCTAGCGCGGAGTGTTTCCTGGCGCGGCCGGCGCGGGAGCGGCCGGCTTGCCGGGCTTGGCCGGCGCCGTCTGCGCGGCCTTGCCCTTCCCCTGTCCCGCCATCACCGTGCTGCCGGTGCGCTGCCCGCCCTTGAAGAGGGCGATCGAGACGGTGGTCAGGATGAACACCACGAAGGAGGCCACGGTCAGCTTGTGCAACAGCGTCGTGGCGCCGCGGGCGCCGAAGGCGGTCTGGGTGCTGCCGCCGCCGAAGACCGAAAGATCCGCGCCCTTGCCCTGCTGGAGCAGAACGACGAGGATCAGGAATACGCAGACCAGCACGTGAATGACGTACAACAGATAGATCACAGGGCCTCCAAACGGGCGCGAAAAGTCTCCGACCTCTAGCCGGAACCCCGAATGATAGCGAGAAATTTCTGTGGGTCAAGACTGGCGCCCCCCACCAGGAAGCCGTCGAGGTCGAGCTGGACGATGAGCCGGGCGGCGTTGTCCGGCGTCACCGAGCCGCCGTAGAGGATCGGCACCGCGGCGGCGGCCGCCTCTCCCAGCTCCTCGGCCATCCGCTCGCGCAGGAAGCGGTGGGCCTCCTGGGCGATCTCGGGGGTGGCGGTCTCGCCGGTGCCGATCGCCCAGACCGGCTCGTAGGCGAGGGCGAACGGGCCGGGGCCGCCGGCCAGGGCGGCGAGGAGCTGGCGCGCCAGCACCTCGAAGGTCCGCCCCTCCTTGCGCTCGGCGCGCGTCTCGCCGACGCAGATCAACGGCGTGAGCTGGCGGTGGCGGGCCGCCGCCCCGACCTTGAGGCCGACCCACTCGTCGCTCTCGCCGTGGCTCTGCCGCCGCTCGCTGTGGCCGCAGAGCACCCAGGTGCAGCCGGCGTCGGCGAGCTGGAGGGCCGAGACGTCCCCGGTGTGCGCCCCCCGCTCCTCGGGGTGGAGGTCCTGGCCGCCCACCTCGACCTCGCTGTCCACCAGCTCGCGGGCCACCACCGGGATCAGCGGGAAGGAGGGGAAGATCACCACCCGCGCGTCCACCGCCCCTGTCGCGGCCGCCGCGGCGAGCCCCCGCCGCAGGTCGCGGCAGTATTCCGCCGCGTCGGCCTTCAGCAGGTTCATCTTCCAGTTGGCGGCGATCAGCGGCCGGCGCCGCTCGGCGCTCACGGCTGCTTCTCCAGCACAGCCACCCCGGGCAGGGTCTTGCCGGCGAGGAATTCGAGCGAGGCGCCGCCGCCGGTCGAGACGTGGCCGATCTTCTCCGCCACGCCGGCCGCCTTGGCCGCCGCCACCGTCTCGCCGCCGCCGATCACCGAGAAGCCCGGGCAGGCGGCCAGGGCCAGGGCCACCGCGCGGGTCCCCTCGTCGAACGGGGGCTTCTCGAACACCCCCAGCGGGCCGTTCCAGAACAGGGTGCGGGCGCGGCCGACCGCCGCCGCGAAGGCGCGCTGAGTCTCCGGCCCCACGTCCACCGCCTTCATCCCGGCCGGAATCCGGTCGGCGGGCACGGTCTCGATCCGTCCGGGAGAGTCGAGGCTGTCGGTCACCACCAGGTCGCGCGGCAGCAGCACCTCCGTCCCCCGGGCCTTGGCGCGGGAGAGGATCTCGCGGGCGAGGTCGAGCCGGTCGGGCTCGAAGAGCGAGGAGCCGAGCTCGCGCCCCTCGGCGGCCAGGAAGGTGTTGGCCATGCCGCCGCCCAGCAGCAGCAGGTCGAGGCGGGAGAGGAGGTTCTCCAGGGTGTCGATCTTCCCCTCGATCTTGGCGCCGCCGAGCAGGGCGGCGAACGGCCGCTCGGGCTCCCCCAGCAGCTTGCCGAGGGCCTCCACCTCGCGCGCCAGCAGCCGGCCCGCCGCCTTGACGGAGAGCCGCTCGGGCACCCCGGTCACCGAGGCGTGGGCGCGGTGGGCGCTGCCGAAGGCGTCGTCCACGTAGGCGTCGGCCAGGGCCGCGAGCTGCCCGGCGAAGGCGGGGCCGTTCTTCTCCTCCCCGGCGTGGAAGCGGAGGTTCTCCAGCAGCATCACCTCCCCGGTGTCCATGTCGGCGATCAGCCTCTCGACCTCCGGGCCCACGCAGTCGTCCGCGAAGCGGACCGCCTGGTCGAGCAGCGGCACCAGCGCGTCGGCCACCGGCCGCAGGGTGTAGCGCGGATCGCGCTTGCCCTTGGGGCGGCCGAGGTGCGAGGCGAGGATCACCCGGGCCCCGGCGGCGGTGAGCTCCCGGATCGTGGGGACCGCCTCCTCCAGCCGCGTGGCGTCGAGGACCCTGTGGTCCTCGGAGAGCGGCACGTTGAAGTCGACGCGCACGAAGACGCGCTTGCCGTTCAGGGCTTCGAGATCGAGGTCATCCAGGGTCAACAGGTCTGCCATCGTCGCTCCCTCTCGTACTATGGAATCCGGGCCAGGCGCTCCAGCAGGTCCGCCAGCCGGTGGGCGTAGCCCCATTCGTTGTCGTACCAGGCGACGACCCGCGCCAGGTTGCCCGTCACCTGGACCAGCGGCAGGTCGGCCACCGCCGAGCGCGGATCGTTGACGAAATCGGAGGAGACCAGCTCCTCGTCCGTGGCGCCGAGCCACCCCGCGAGCGGGCCCTCGGCGGCGTCGCGGAAGGCCTGCCGCACCTCTGTGGCTTGGGGCCCCCGCTCCAGGTCGGCCACCAGGTCCAGCATGGCCACCACCGGCGTCGGCACCCGCACCGCGAAGCCGGTGACCCGGCCGGCCAGCTCCGGGATCAGGAGCCCGAGCGCCTCGGCCGCCGTGGTCGAGGTGGGGATGATGTTGACCGCCGCCGCCCGCGAGCGCCGCGGATCGGGGTGGGGCAGGTCGAGCAACCGCTGGTTCTCCGTGTAGCTGTGGACCGTGCTCATCAGGGCCCGGCGAAGCCCAAAGCGGTCGTGCAACACCTTTGCCACCAGCGCCAGGGCGTTGGTGGTGCAAGAGGCGTTGCTGAGCACCGCGTGGCGGCCGGGATCGAAAGCGTCCTCGTTGATCCCGAGCGCCAGCGTGGCGTCCGCGGGGTCGTGGGGATCGGCGTTGGCCGAGATCACCACCCGGCGCACGGAGCCCCGGAGGTGAGCCGCGGCCTGGCTCCGGCCGAGGAACCGCCCCGTGGCCTCCACCACCACGGAGACCCCGTGGCTCTCCCAGTCCACCTGGGAAGGGTCGGCCTGCTGGGAGACCGGCACGAAGCGGCCGTCGACCTCCAGCCCTCCCTCGCGGGCCCGCACCTCGCCGGGCCAGGGGCCATGGACGGTGTCGCGGGCGAGCAACCGGGCCAGCACGTGGGCGGGCACCACGTCGTTGACCGCCGCCAGCTCGATCTCCTCCCGGCCGCGGGCGGCCCGCAGCAGGGCGCGGCCGATGCGGCCGAAGCCGTTGATGCCAAAGCGGATGGGCATGGTCGTTCGAGGTCTCGGGAGCGGTCCGGAAGCCGTGGCCGGGGGTGCTAGTCTATCAAGGGTGTCCCGCCTGGGGTATTTATGGCACTTCTTCTGTGGTGGAGTACCCTATCTCTTCCCAGGCTTGATCTCTGTTCAAGCGCTGATACGAAAAGCAGGAGGTTTCGCCGATGGAAATGGGAAATTATTGTAAGGCTTATGAGCTCAAGAGCTTCCGGCAGTACCCCGGGTGGAGCGAGAACGCCGCCAACGTGAGGAAGGACAAGAAGGAGGTCGACGGCAAGGAGGTCGAGGTCGACCGCAAGCTGGAGGACGACTCGATCCTCTACCTCCAGGAGAATTACGTCGTCACCGACGGCATCTTCAAGGACGAGCACATCATCTTCGACAATGTGACGGACGACTGGAAGCGGTTCTGCCACGAGACGCTGGCCTTCGAGATCCCGGTCTACGAGCCGATCGAGATCAAGCGCGTCGAGCAGCCGGCTGAGACCCCGGCGTAGTAAGACGTCCCTCACTTCGCACCGGGCTTCTCAAAGCCCGTGGCCTACGACCTATCCCCTGTCCCCTTCTCCTGGAAAGGAGAGGGGGACACGAGCTTCGGTGACGGAGCACGGCTGTTGCGACCCGCCAGGGTCAAGACTTCCGGCCCTGATCGCGAGCTGTGAGTCAGCTCCATGAGCCCTCCTGTTGACGCCAATTTGTTGTGAGTCATCGACCGTGAAAGCTTCCGCCCAAGCCGGGTGTTGCCAAAGATTTGAAGCTCTCCCAAGGACCCCAGTGCGATGTTGTCAATTGGCGCCAAAATGTTGCCTCAACTCTTCGGTCGTTGCTTTCCGTAGTCCTCGGTGTCGCGACTCGAGCAGAGTCAGGCCTCTCTTGCCTCTCTGGTGTTTCCTGTCGAAGGGGTCCAGCTGAGTATTGACCGGGGCAAGCAACATACTCCCCGGGTCCTGCAACACGCGAGCTCTCCGGGCCAGGCTGCGAATCCTCTGGACCTCGGAGCGGCTGGATTTTGTCAACAACCGCCGTCTATGCTGTTGTAAGTTGACCGGGTCCACCCCGGGCGATTCGGGGGCCTGTTGAGAATGGACGGGCGCGAGAGGCCGCGAGCTCAGGCCGGGAGATCCGGGACCTCCGGGTCTCAACACACGGGAGGGAGCATGCCGTCACCCTTGTCCCTGAACGAAATCGTATCCAGGCTCGAAAGCCAGATCGCCTTCCACCGGGAGCGGGAAGATTTTCACGCCGCGCAGGAGGTGGCCCATCGGGAGGAGAGAGCGCGCCACGCGGCCGAGCTCGAGACGCTGACGCGGAGCCTGGAGTCCCTGAAAGCCGTCGGGGCCACGGCGGCCAGCCTGGCGAGCCGGTCCCTGCCGTCCGCTCCCGCTCCTCCCCCGCCGGACCCGGACGCCGGCCGCCGCCTCTCGCTGATGCGGATGGTGACCCGGGTCGTCGAGGCCTTGGGACCCGAGCAGGTGTTCGGCCCCAAGGCGGTGACCGAGGAGCTGAACCGGCGCTACCAGGACCGCCTCCGCCGCCCCGTCTCCGAGCGCCTGGTCTCGGTCAACCTGCGCCGCCTGCTCGACGCCGGCCAGCTCCGCTCCGTCCGCAAGGGGCGGCCCCACCACGAGGCGCTGTTCGCGCGGGCCTAGTTGGGGGCGGTATGCTCCCCCGCATGACCCACCCCCTCGTCCTCGGCATCGAGACCTCCTGCGACGACACCGCCTGCGCCGTGCTCGACGGCGAGGGACGGGTGCTGTCGTCGGTGGTGTCGAGCCAGCTCGCGGCGCACCGGCCGTATGGCGGGGTGGTGCCCGAGATCGCCTCGCGGGAGCACCTGGCCAACTGGCCGGCGGTGGGCGGGGAGGCGCTGGCGCGGGCCGGGGTCGCGCTGCGCGACGTGGAGGTGGTGGCGGCCACGCGCGGCCCGGGGTTGGTGGGCGCGCTTCTCGTGGGGCTCTCGATCGGCAAGGCGATCGCCTTCGCCGGCGGGCGCCCCTTCCACGCCGTCCACCACCTGGAGGGGCACCTCTACTCCCCGTTCCTGCGGCCGCCGGGCGATCCCGATCCCCCCGCGCCGCCGCCGGACCGCTTCCTCGGCCTCGTCCTCTCCGGCGGCCACAGCTCTCTCTTCGCGGTCGAGGGGGGCGCCGTCTCGACCCTGGCCGAGACCCGGGACGACGCCATCGGCGAGGTCTTCGACAAGGTGGGGAAGCGGCTCGGCCTTCCTTATCCTCAAGGGCCGAAGGTGGACGAGCTGGCCGAGCGGGGCACCCCGGGAGCGCGGCGCTTCCCGGTCTCCCGCCCCGGCGAGACCCTCGACTTCTCCTATTCGGGATTGAAGAGCCAGGCCCTCCTGGAGATCGAGCGCCTGGAGCGCACCCTGGGGCCGATCGACCTCGGGGCGGGCGGCGAGCCGCCGCAGCCGGTCCTCGACCTCCTCGCCGCCTTCCGCGAGTCCGCCGTGGGGCAGGTGCTCGACCGCCTGGAGCGGCTCCACGGGCGGCGCGCCTTCTCGCTGCTCGCCGTCTCGGGAGGCGCCGCCGCCAACCGCCTCCTGCGGCGCGAGCTCCCCGCCTGGGCCGCCCGCCACGGCGTCGACCTCCGCCTCGTCCCCCTCGTCTACTCCGGGGACAACGCCGCCATGATCGCCCACGCCGCCCTGCTCCGGCAGCGCCGGGGGATCGCGGACGATCCTTTCGCGGCGGAGGCGGAGAGCCGGATTCCGATCTGAGGAAAGCTCGTTTCGCCGAACGAACATCGGCGAAGCTGTCAATTCACCGCCGATCCTTCTTGCAGTGAGGGTCCCACAGGAGTAAGCTCGTTCTCGTCAGGGGAGGAATCTCCGAATGATCGACGAGACCGACCGCCAGATCCTGAATATCCTTCAGCAGAACGCCCGGACCTCCAACGCCGAGATCGCCCGGCAGGTGGACATGGCGCCTTCGGCCGTGCTGGAGCGCATCCGCCGGCTGGAGGCCCGCGGGGTGATCCAGGGGTACGAGGCGCGGATCAACCCGGAGGCGCTGGGGCTCAACCTGCTCGCCTTCGTCTTCGTGCGCTCCACCGGTTTCGATGGGGAGGCGAAGACCGCCGAGCTGCTGGCCGGCATCCCGGAGGTGCTGGAGGTGCACGACATCGCGGGCGAGGACTGCTTCCTGCTCAAGGTGCGCTCGCCCGATGCCAAGACCCTGGGGCGGCTGCTGCGCGAACGCATCGGCTCGACCAACTCGGTGCAGTCGACCCGCACCACGATCGTGCTGGAGACGATCCGCGAGGAGAGCCGTCTCCCTCTGGACCTATCCCGTCCGGTGCTGGAGGAGGTGCTCGATGCATGATTCCAAGGGGGCGCTGCGCGCGCCCGTGCTCCAGGTGGCGGCGGCCCTCGGCGCCGTCTACCTGATCTGGGGATCGACCTACCTCGCGATCCGCTTCGCGATCGAGACGATCCCGCCCTTCCTGATGGCCGCCGCCCGCTATCTCACCGCCGGCGCGATGCTCTACGCCTGGAGCCGGTTGCGCGGGGCGCCCCGGCCCCGGTTGATCCACTGGCGCTCGGCGGTGGTCCTCGGCGGCCTGCTGCTGCTGTTGGGGAACGGCGGCGTGGTGTGGGCCGAGCAGCGGTTGACCTCCGGCATGGCGGCGTTGCTCATCTGCACCGAGCCACTCTGGATCGTGCTGTTCGTCTGGACGCGCGACCGCGTCCGGCCGGCGGGGCAGGTCCTGCTGGGGATGCTCCTCGGGCTCGCCGGGCTGGTGATGCTGGTGCGCCCGGGCTCCGCCACGGGAGGAATCGACCTGCTCGGCGTTGCCGCCATGATGGTGGCCTCGGCGGCCTGGGCCTGGGGATCGCTTCACGGCCAACGGGCGAAGCTGCCGTCCTCGCCGCTTCTGGGGACGGCGATGCAGATGCTGGGTGGTGGTGGCCTGCTGCTCCTGGCCTCGGCGATCACGGGCGAGCCGGCGCGCTTCCATCTGGCCGCGGTCTCGGCGCGATCGCTCCTCTCGCTCGGCTACCTGGTGGTCTTCGGCGCCCTGATCGCCTTCACCGCCTACGTCTGGCTGCTGCGGGTGGCACCGCCGGTGCTGGTCTCGACCTACGCCTACGTGAATCCGCTGGTCGCCGTCTTCCTCGGCTGGGCGGTGGCCGGCGAGCCGCTCACCCGCGTCACCCTGATCGCCGCGGCGGTGATCCTGGCCGGGGTGGCCCTGATCTCCAGCGCGCAGGGGAAGAGTGAGAAAAAGGAAAAGCCGGCCCGGGAGCCCGAGCCGGCCTTGATGGAGGCAGAAACCGAGGTGGAGGTGTGCGCTACGCGGTAGGGCCCTACGGCCGTTTCACCTCCACCTTCCCCAGATCCGGCAGCAGCCGCGCCCCCGCCGCGTCCGCCTGCTTGCGGAAGGCGGCGACGTCGGTCTCGAAGAAGCGGTTGACGTCGGCCAGGGTGTCGTTGACGGTCTTCTCCGCCTGGCGGAGGTACTCCAGGTGGGTCGGGCTCGGCGGCGCCATCGAGGAGAGGGTGTAGCCGAAGGCGTAGAAGACCCGGGTCGCCGCGTCCGTTCCCGGCTGGATGCCCACGGCGTCGTAGGGGGTCCACAGCCGCGTCTCCAACTTGTCGAGCCCCTCCTTCAGCTTGTTGGCCGATTCGGCCAGCGGGTCCGGCTTGGCGTCCTTCGCCGGGGGCTGGTCCTTCTCCTTGTCCTTCTTCTGAGCCTGCACCCGCGCGACCACCGTGTCCACGTCCGCCTTGGTATTGCGGATGCGCTCGGCGGCCTCGGCCAGGGCTCCCAGCAGGGCCTCGCAGCGCTGGACGGCCGCGTCGCGGGCCTTCCAGCCCTCCTCGGTATTTTTCGACCGCGGATCGGCCACCACCTGGACCGTCCCCTTGGCCTCGTGGTCCCCCATCTTGATCGTCGCGGTGTAGGTGCCCGGGATCACCTCGACCCCGGAGGAGGGGTGGGGCATCGCCGGCCGGTCGCTGGGGAACTGCTTGGGAGAGTCGGTGGTGAGGTCCCAGACGGCGCGGCTCACCCCCTGCCGGGCCGGGGCGGTGAAGGTGCGGAGGGTCTTGCCGGAGGTGTCGGCGATGCGGATCTCGACCTCCTTGGGCTCCTCCGCTTTCGGCTTCTCCGGGGTCTTCTCCGGAGCCTTTCCAGAGGTCTTTCCCGCGGCTCCGGCCTTCTCCGCGGGCGTGGTCTTGCCGGGGGTCTCGCTCTCCCTCAGCTCCTGGGGGGTCTGCGGAATCCCTGTCACCGGCCGCCCCTGCTCCTCGCGCAGGTGGGCCTGCCGCTCCTCCTCCTTGCGCTCCCGCTCCTTCTTCTCGTCGGGATAGGGGAGCCCTGGCGCGCTCAGCGAGTAGGTGAGGATGGCGCCGTACGGCTCGTTGTCCCCCCGGTACTCGCCCGAGCCGAGCCCGAAGCCGCCGGGCTCGCCGGCGAACCAGTGCTGCTGGGCGGGGCCGGAGTCGTAAAGATGGACCGGCTCCGATACTGTCTTCTCGCTGAGCGTCCGCAGGGGACGGATGTCGTCGATCACGTAGACCGAGCGCCCGTGGGTGCCGATCACCAGGTCGAGCTCCCGCGGCTGGATGGCGAGGCCCATCACCGGCGCGGGCGGCACGCCGTGGGTCCACCGCATCCAGCGGGCGCCGCCGTCGTTGGAGATCCAGAGGCCGAATTCGGTGCCGAGGAAGAGGAGGTTCTTGTCCCCCGGGTCCTGCTCGATGACGTGGGCGTAGCCCCGCAGGTCCGCGGTCGCCACGCTCTTCCAGGTCTTCCCCCAGTCGTCGGTGCGGTAGACGTAGGTCTTGAAGTCCTCCCGCCGGTGGTTGTCGAAGACCACGAAGGCCGAGGCGGCGTCGAATTTCGAGGCCAGGATGTTGGGGATCCAGGTGTTGGCCGGCACGCCCGGGACGTTCTTCTCCAGGCTCGTCCAGGTCTTGCCGCCGTCGCGCGTCACGTGCAGGCGGCCATCGTCGGTCCCCACCCAGATCACCCCCTTCTGCAGCGGGCTGGGGGCGATGGCGAGGATGGTGGTGTAGTTCTCGGCGTTGCTGACGTCTCGGGTGAGGCCGCCGCTCACCTCCTGGTGCTGCCAGTCGGGGTTGTTGGTCGTCAGGTCCGGGCTGATCGCGGTCCAGGTCTCGCCTCGATCAGTAGACTTGTGGACGAGCTGGCTGCCGATGTAGATCGTGCCGGCCTCCAGCGGATCGGTGGCGAAGCCGGCGTTCCAGTTGAAGCGGAGCTTGGTCCCCTCGGGCGGGGCCGGTTTGATGGCCCGCGTCTCCCCCGTCCGCAGGTCGTAGCGGATGATCTCGCCCCCCTGGGACATGGTGTAGGTGAGGTTGGAGTCGGCGATGTCCGGCCGGGTCTCGAAGCCGTCGCCGCCCACCAGCGGCTTCCACTCGTGGCTGCGGATGCCCCCCTGCTGCCAGACGGTGTTCGGCCCTCGCCAGGAGCTGTTGTCCTGCAGGCCGCCGTAGACGTTGTAGGGGGTCTCGTTGTCGACGGCCACGTGATAAAACTGGCCGAGGGGCAGGGTGGCGGCGAACCGCGCGGTCTTCCCCCGGTCGTGGCTCACCGCCACGCCGCCGTCGTTGGTGAAGTAGATCCAGCTCGGGTCGTTGGGGTCGATCCACATGTCGTGGAAGTCGCCGTGGATCCCGGAGACCCCGGCCAGGTTGTCGAAGGTCTTGCCGCCGTCCTCGGAGAGCCGGATATTGAAGTCGATGGCGTAGACCCGGTTCGGCAGCGCGGGGTCGACCCGGAGGTGGGCGAAGTAGAACGGCCGCGGGTTGGCGTCGTAGCGCTCGTTGACCGTCTGCCAGCTCCGGCCGCCGTCGTCCGAGCGGATCACGGCGCTCTTGGCGGCCTCGACCGTCGCATAGACCACGTCCGGATTCGAGCGCGAGATGGCGATGCCGATCCGCCCGAGATCCCCCTTCGGCATGCCCTCGGACTCGGCGTAGCGCTTCCAGGCCCGGCCGCCGTCGTAGGTCACGTACAGCCCCGAGCCCGGGCCTCCCGACTTGAAGTAGTACGGCCAGCGGCGGTACTGCCACATCGAGGCGAACAGCTTGTTGGGGTTGCGCGGGTCGATCACCAGGTCGGCGGCGCCGGTGCGCGGGTCGACGTGGAGCACGCGGCTCCAGGTCTTGCCGCCGTCCTCGGTCTTGTAGATCCCGCGCTCCGGGTTCTCCCCCCACTCCTGGCCGAGGGCCGCCACCCAGGCGACGTCGGGATTGGTGGGGTGGACCACGATACGGGTGATGCGCTCGGTCTTCTCCAGCCCCAGATGGGCCCAGGTCTTGCCGCCGTCGAGAGAACGGTAGACGCCGTCGCCCACCGAGACGCTGTTGCGCGGGTTCCCCTCGCCGGTCCCCACCCAGACCACGTCCGGATTGGAGGGGGCGACCGCGACGGCGCCGATCGAGGAGCCCCGCTGATCGTCGAAGACCGGGGTCCAGGTGATGCCGCCGTTGGTGGACTTCCAGACGCCCCCGGCGGCGGCGCCGATATAGACGATGTTGGGATTCGATTCGGCCGCCGAGACGGCGGGCACCCGGCCGCTCATGCCTGCTGGCCCGATCGACCGCGCGCTCATCCCGGCGAGCAGGCCGGGATCGATGGCGGCGCGGGCGGACGAGGCGAGCAGGACGAGGGCGAGGGCGAGCAGGACCGGTTTGCGCATTGAGATCTCCCGTCGGAATGAGACGTCAGGACAAAAGCTGTCGCAGGCGCCTGGAGGAGCCTGGGTGGGATACGGGGGGGAGCGGAGAAAGTTGCGGCGGGAGGGGCGTTTTTACTCCCCCTCCCAATCCCAGAAGAAGTCCTTGTTCGTGAGCGCCTCCTCTTCCACGCGGCCGGCCTCCTCCTCGGTCAGCCGGGCCTCGGCCTCCTCGGGAGTGGTCTCGCCGCGGATCACGGCGAGCTGCTCCTCGAGGTCCTGGGTCTCGCGCTCCCAGTAGTCCGGGGTGCCGAAGTGCGGCCAGGCGGCGGGGAAGGCGGGGTCGTGCCAGCGGCGGGCGATCCAGGCGGCATAGTGGATGATCCGCATCCCGCGCAGCGGCTCGATCAGCGGCAGCGTCGAGCGGTCGAAGTCGCGGAACTGGATATACCCCTCGAGGAAGCGCTCGCGCAGGCCTTGAGTGTAAGCGTCGCGGCCGGGGAGGGCCAGCCAGAGGTCCTGCACGGCCGGCCCTATTACCATGTCGTCGAAGTCGAGCACCCGCAGCAGGCCGTCGCGGAAGAGGATGTTCCCCAGGTGGAGGTCGCCGTGGATGCGGTGGACGGGCACCCCGGCCAGCCGGCGGTCGGCGATGGCGGCGATGGAGAGGGCGGTATCGAAGTAGCGGTCCCGCAGGTGCGGGGGGACCACCTCGTGCGCCTCCAGCCAGTCGATGTTCTCGCGGATGTAGGTGTCCGCGTTGATCCGCAGCCGGTGCTCGGCGTCGCGGCGGGCGCCAACGTTGTGCATCCGCCCCACCAACATGCCGAGCCGGCGGGCCCCGGCCTCGTCGAGCTCGTCGGGGGCGCGGCCGCCGCTGCGGTCGGAGAGGCAGTAGAAGATGTTGTCGACCCGCCGCAGCGTGCCGCCGCCGGGGAACGGCCGCATGGTGCAGACCGGGATCTCCTGCCAGGCGAGGTCCTTGAGGAACAGGTGCTCCTCCAGGATCTGCTCCTCGCTCCAGCGGCCGGGGCGGTAGAACTTGGCCACCACCCGGGAGCGGTCGGCCAGCTCCACCTCGTAGACCCGGTTCTCGAACGAGTTGAGGGGGTAGCAGACGGCGTTGCACTCGAGCCCCCCAGCCTCGACGGCGGCCAGCACCTTCTCGGGGGTCAGGGAGAGGAAGAGGTCGGTTTCGGGGGCGGCGTGGTCCTGCATGCCGCCAATGTAGCAAAACGGGGGCGGGGAGGTATTCCCCGCCCCCTGAAAAGGTCAGTTCTGTCTGGTCACCACCAGCGAGAAACGGAAGTTGAAGTTGGTCACCTGGCTCCACGTGACACCGTCCGCGGAGAGATAGGAGAAGCCGAAGATCGGCACGTCGTTGGTGGCCACACCGCCGTCGAGGCCGATGGTGAGCGGCGTCGCCGAGACCCCCGGGAACGGCGTGGTGGTCGGCAGGCGCAGGACCAGGAAGAGGCTCTGGATGTCGCCGCGGTCGATCCCGCGGCGGACCTGCCTGCCCAGCACGTTCGGCAGGGGGAAGTAGAACGGCGCGAAGTCGTTGTCCCGGCCGATGAAGCGGGTCACCCGGGCCAGAGGATGGGCGAGGTCGAGGGTGGCCGTGCCGCCGCTGACCGTGCCGGTCGTGAGGGTCGCCTCGGCGAACACCGGGACCACCGAGGCGTCGACCACGAAGGTGTCGTAGAGCGCCTCCTGGATGTAGAGGTCACCCCCGGGGTTGACCGCCGAGATCTGGCTCGCCGGGATGCGCACGGCGTAGTAGCTCCCCGCCGCCTGGCCGGTGAAGCCGATGAAGTCCCGCGAGCCGAAGTTGCTGAGGTTGACCTGGTTGTTGGTGATGAAGTCGATGTGGGGGACGCTCAGGCCGGGGACTCCCGCCACCGGCAGGGCGAAGCCGGGATCGACCTCGACCGCGGTCTCCAGCGGGCCCAGGCCGCTCCACTGCTCCTCGTTGAAATTCTGCTGGCCGAAGATCGAGCCGATCTGGGCGTTGAGGCTGACCGAGCTGGCCGGCACCGGCGCGCCGTCGACCGGCGACACCGCGAGGTTGTAGAGGCCGAGCTTGACCGGAATCGTGTAGTTGCCGTCGAGGATGTTGTAGGACGGGCTGACCAGGAAAATGCCGCCCGTGCTCGGGTTGAAGGAGAGCTGGGTGGTGCCGCTGAAGGCGGTCGCGAAGAGCTCGCCGGTCAGCGTGTTGGTGGCCGAGACGCTGGCCCCCGCCACCGGCTGGTTGAGCACGCCGTGGGTGACCGACCCCTTGATCGTGCCGTAGACGAGGCCGAAGGGAATGTCCCCCGGCTGCAGCGCCGGCGGTCCGGAGGCCGCCGTCCCCTCCGGATAGTAGAAGGAGGCGAAGGCTACATCGTCGCTGTCGAGCGAGCGCTGGGCGAGCTCGGCGGCCGGGTCTCCGGTGTCGATGAACGGGAACATCGTCGTCGCGGTGCCGTCCGAGGAGCTCTTCTGGTTGTTGAGCACGTGCGACAGGCCGAGGGAATGGCCGAATTCATGGGTGGCGGTCGCCTGGAGGTCCACCGAGCGGGTGACCGTATCGGCGTCGGCGTCGTTCACCGTGAAGCGGAAACCGTTGCTGGCCTTGACGTTGAATTGCACGTCGACGTCCAGGATGGTGCCCGCCTTGTAGAACCCGGCCGGGAAGATGGTGTGGCCGTCTGGGGCCACGGCGCAGGTGGTGATGGCGCTGGAGACGTCGGAGGTGCCGTCCCCGTCGATGTCGTCGCCGTCGACGAGCTGGGAGTCCGCGATCAGGGTGATCGAGGGGGTGGAGGCGATCGCCCCGAAGCCGGAGGAGGTGCGGAAGGTCAGCTCGTTGACCATGTCGAAGCCCGCAAGCCCTGAGTTGGCGGTCGTCCCGACGATCTTCTCGTTGATGTAGGAGGTCTGGATGTTGTTCCAGGAATCGAACGACTTGTTGAAGGCGGTCGTGGCGCCGGCCAGGGACAGGAACGGCGCGCCGAGCGGATTGGGGACCGGGTCGATCGTGTTGTTGACGTGCCACGGCACCGGGATGCAGCGCGGGTCGTGGAAGATGCGGACCAGCCTGGCGTTGACCTGGCCGGGGACCGGCGACGGCACGAAGCCGGTGATGTCGAGGCTCTCCAGGAAGCCGCCGGCGAGGGCCGGGGCCGAGCCGACGGCGGCCGCGAGCAGGGCGGCCGCGGAGATCTTGGCGAAAGCGATTCTCATGGCGTCTTTCCTCTTCATGCTCATGCGTGAGCCGTTGGACCTCACCGCTCCCGCTCCGCGGCCGGAGTCTGCCGGATGCGCTGGCGGAGCTCGTCGAGCTGGATGGTCTTCGCCGCACCGCGCCGGAGCGATCCGCTACGGCCCTGGAGATTGAGCGCGCTCAGATCCTGCGTGGCCACCTGCTTCCCCTGCGGGCCCTGGGCGAGAGTGAATTTCCCCTGCGAGAAGCCGGCGATCGAGTAGCCGCCCGCCACCAGGTCCTCGGGGACCAGGAAGAGCAGCACGTCTTCCTGCCGATAGATCTGCGGGGCCGCGGGGTAGCTCATGGCCACCGGGATCTTGCGGTTGGAGTCGACGCCTCCGGGCAGGACCACGGTCACGGTCGAGCCCGCGCTTCCCTTGAGCGCCTCGGTGACCTGGACCGTGGCGAGCGTCACCAGGGTGCGCCCCACCCACTGGCTCTGCAACTGCGTGCAGTGCCCCGTGACGATGAGCGCCGACTCCTGGATCATGTCGCCTTCCGTGCGTTCCACGGCCGTGGTCCCCCACGCGGCCGGGAGCGTCACGGCGGCCGCGAGGAGGCTGAGGACGGCGACTCTGGCAGTGCTTCTCAACATGTCCCCTCCTTTTCGGGTTTGGGATTCCTGCTGGACGGACACCTCTAGCTTCCGGTTGGGCCGGTATAGGGATAAGTGCGGGGAGCTGCTTAAATGTAGACAGCGCCATGTGACGATCAGAAGGCGCTGCCATTATCTTATTCGGATATAGAAATCAAGTTGAGCTCTGGCGTCCGGTCCGCTACAGTACGCCCCGTGCTCGGCCCGCCGCGGTGGCGGGTCTCACGTTGAAAAGGAGTACCCGATGATCCGAGCCAAGCTCATTCCCAAGGTCGCTTTCGCCATCGCCCTGACGGGCGCCATCGGCGCGAGCTCCGTCTCTTCCGCCGCTCCCAAGTGCAAGCCGAACCCGAACGCGATCTGCCCCGAGATCTACAGCCCGGTGATCTGCAGCAACGGCCAGGTCTACAGCAACCAGTGCTTCGCCGACGCGGCGTGCGCCACCGGCTGCGTGCCGTACAATCAGGTCTAGCGGACTCAAGGGCCCGCCGCCGTCCCGGCGGCGGCCTCATCCCTGTCCAGGAAAACGAACGGCCATGCGCGTCATCGATCAAAAGATCATGAACCGCCTCTTCGAGGTCACCGACGAGATCCCTCTCGACCGCGAGGCGGTCCAGGTGCCGCTCGTCATGGAGGGGGAGGGGAAGGTCGCGCGGACGAGGAACGGCCGGGTCGAGATCACTCTGCCGGATACGGACGACCTCGGGCCCTTCCTGGCGGCCCTGCCCGCGCGGCTGCGCGAGCTGGGCTCCTAGAGCGCCGCCATCATCACCCGGTCGGTCTGGAGGTCCGCGCCCAGGAGGAAGGGCTGGCTCCCCACGTCGCGGAACCCCTGCCTCTCGTAGAAGGCGATGGCGCGGGGGTTGCGCTCCCAGACGGCCAGCCAGGCGGTGCGGCCGCCGAGACCCCGCGCCGCGTCCCGGGCGGCGTCCATCAGGCGTTGCGCGAGGCCCCGCCCGTGCCAGGAGCGGTCGACGTAGAAGCGCCCGATCTCCACCGGCGCCTCCCCGGTCACGCAGGGTGGAGCGGGGTGCAGGGTCGTCACCTGGGTGTAGGCGATCAGCCGGCCGTCCTCTTCCATCAGGAGTGTGACGATGGCCGGATCGAGGATCTCCTCCGTCTGCTGGCGGACCCCGAAGCGGTTCGCCAGATGCGCCGCCATGTCCTCCGGACGGTTGTCGGGGCCGAAGGTCTCGTCGAAGACGCGGGCCGCGAAGTCCGCCAGCGCCGCGGCATCGGCCGGTCCGGCGCGGCGGATCGGCGGGCCCGGCTCCGTCACACCGGCTCCGCGGGCGGGGCCGGCTCGGCCGCCGGCTCCTCGTCCTCGAACACCGGAGGCCTGGGGACCATGAGCGGGCGCGCCGCCTCCCGCGTCTCCTGCACCTGCCGCATCTGGGTCACCACCTCCTGGCCGCTGCGGAACAGGGTCGAGAGGTCGCTCGCGGTCTCGCCCAGCCGCTGGCGGTCGGTCTCGGTGGTGAAGACGCCGCGGGGCGTCAGCACGTAGAAGCGCACCCGGTCCGGTCCGGGGACGGGGTACTCGGTGACCTTGGTCATCCGGCCGAGGACCTTCCGGGAGTGGCCCACGAACTCCTGGGCGGCCCGGCGGACGCTCTCATGGCTGATGCCGCCGACCATCCCGCCTCCCGTCTTGTAGTAGAGGCGGGCGTCGCCGTCGGCGAAGGCGGCGAGGGTCACCACCGACTTCGGGATCCCCATCTCCATCAGGGCGCCGTACGGGTCGTTCGGCTTCAGCTCGCCCGGCAGGCCCAGCCGGGCGGCGATGGTGGTGAGCGCCTGGTAGCGGAGCCGCATGTAGGCCTCCTCAGGCGTCTCCTTCCCCCCCTTCCTGGCGGGGGCGGCCCCCGACCTCAGGGCCTGCTGGCGGCGGACATAGAGGACGACGGCCACGAGGGCGATCACGAGGATCACTTCCCATGGATAGATGTGATAGCGCTCCATAGGCTCCTTCCGAGCTCCGGGACAGGGACGGCGATGGCCGGCTCAGTGCTGTGGATACAGTTTAGCCGTTCGCGGAGCGCGGCCGCAATCTTTCCAGCGCCCGCTCCAGGGCGCCGCGGTCGACCTCGGAGAGGATCTCCACGATCTCGTCCCGCACCGACTCCAGCCTCCGCGAGCCGGCGGCCTGGCGCTCGCGGCCGAGGCCGGTGAGGGCGGCCCGCACGCAGCGGCGGTCCTTCGGGTCCTCCACCCGGCGCACCAGGCCGTCCGCCTCCAGCCGGTCGACGAGCTGCGAGACGTTCGAGCGCACGCAGACGAGCCGGGCCGCCATGTCGCTCAGCGAGAGCGGCTCCCCCTCCGCCGCGAGCTGCTTCAGGGCGCTGTACTTCGCCACCGAGAGGTCCACCCCGGCGAGCGCCGCCTCCAGGCGCTCCTCGATCGCCTGCGCGGTCTGCAGGAACAGCCGGATGACCGGATCGTCCTTCATGGCTGCCCCGCCTGCCCCGGCCATTGAATGTCAGAGAGATTCCACCCGCCGCCCAGCACCTGGTAGAGCTGGACCAGGGTCGCCAGCCGGTTGTAGCGGGCTTGGGCGAGCAGGATCTCGGCCGGGAAGAGCTGCTGCTGGGCCTGGAGCACGTCGAGGTAGCTCGAGAGGCCGGCCACGTAGCGGGTGTTCGAGAGGCGGACCGCCTCCTGGTAGGCGTTGACCTCGCGGGCCCGCTCCCGCTCCACGTCGGCGTACTTCTGATAGGCCACGAGCGCCGTCGAGACCTCGTTGAAGGAGCTCGTCACGTCCCGCTCGTAGACCGCCTTCGCCTGCTCCCAGCGGGCCACCGCCGCCTGATACTGGAAGCGCAGGCGCCGCCCCTGGAAGACCGGGGTGAGGAGCCCGCCGCCGATCGTCCAGGTCCGCCCCGCCGGGAAGAGCTGCGAGATCTGGGGCGAGACGCTGCCGAGGGCCCCGGTCAGGCTGATGCGGGGGAAGAAGTCGGCCTGGGCGACGCCCACCTCGGCGTTGGCCGCGATCAGGCTCTGCTCGGCCTCCCGCAGGTCGGGGCGCCGGCGGAGGAGGTCGGAGGGGAGGCCCGGCGGCACATCCGGCGGCAGGAATTGCCCGTTGAGGGCGGCACCGCGGGCGATCGGCCCGGGATTGCGGCCGAGGAGGAAGGAGAGCTCGTTCTCCTCCGCCACGATCTGCCGTTCGAGGTCCGGGATGGTGGCGGCCGTCGCGGCGAGCAGGGCCTCGGCGCTGCGGGTCTCCAGGGCCGAGGCGGTCCCCCCCTGGAGCCGCTTGTCGAACAGGTCGTAGGTCTCCTGGAACGCGCCCGTGGTCCGCCGGGCGATCTCCAGTTGAAGATCGAGCTCGCGGAGCTGGAAGTAGCGCGTGGCCACCTCGGAGACGAGCGAGAGGTAGACCCCGCGCCGCGCCTCCTCCGAGGCCAGGTACTGGGCGAGCGCCGCCTCGTTCGAGCGCCGGATCCGCCCCCAGAGGTCGATCTCCCAGGAGGCGTTGACGTTGAGCTGGATCAGGGTCCCTTCCCGCCCCCCCTGCCGGCCGTGTCCCACTTCCACCTGCCCCTCGAAGGCCGGGAAGGACTGCGCGCGGATGATCCCGGCGTTGGCCCGCGCCTCCTCCACCCGCCACGCCGCCAGCCGGACGTCGTAGCCGTTCTTGAGCGCCTCGGCGATCAGCCCCTTCAAGACGTCGTCGTGGAAGACATCCCACCAGGCCTGGTCGGCGAGCGAGGCCGCCTCCGCGGCCCCGGTCTGGCCTCTGTGTTGAGCTGGCGGATTCAGGGCCGGCCGTTGATAGTCGTGGCCGGCGCTGGTGGCGCACCCGGCCAGAGGGGCCAGGGCCAACAAGATCAGGAGCCGCCTCATGGATGGGCCTCCTCGGCCGGCACCAGGGCGGCTTCCCGGACCTTCTTTCTCTCCGCGCCGCCGATCCTCTCCACGATCACGTAGAGGACCGGGATGAGGAACACGGCGAGCATGGTGGCGGCGAGCATCCCGGCCACCACCACGGTCCCCAGGATCTGGCGCGACGCCGCGCCCGCGCCGTGGGCGATCCACAGCGGCACGCACCCCAGGATGAAGGCGAACGAGGTCATCAGGATCGGCCGCAGCCGCAGCCGCGCCCCCTCCAGCGCCGCCTCCGCCAGCGGCCGCCCCTTCTCGGACTCGGCCTTGGCGAATTCGACGATCAGGATGGCGTTCTTGGCCGCCAGGCCGATCAGCACCACCAGCCCGATCTGGCCGAAGACGTCGAAGTCGAAGCGCCGGAGCAGCAGCCCCAGGAAGGCCCCGAAGACCGCCACCGGCACCGAGAGGAGCACGCTGAACGGCAGCGTCCAGCTCTCGTAGAGGGCGGCGAGGATCAGGAAGACGAAGATCAGCGACAGGATGAACACCCGGCTGGCGCTGCCCGAGGCCTTCTTCTCCTGGTAGGAGAGGTCGGACCAGTCGAAGCCCATCTCGCGCGGCAGGGTCTGCGCCGCCACCTGCTCCAGGGCGTCGAGCGCCTGGCCCGAGCTGTAGCCGGGGGCCGCCGCGCCGGTGACCTGGGCGGCCCGGAACAGGTTGAAGCGCTGCGTGTACTCCGGGCCGTTGGTGTAGCGGATCGTGGTGAGCGCGGAGAGCGGCACCATGTTCCCGTCGTTGTTGCGCACGTAGAACTGGCCGATATCCTCGGGTCGCGTGCGCTCCGCCCCCTCCCCTTGCAGGTAGACGCGCCACTGCCTGCCGAAGCGGTTGAACTGGTTGACGAACGTGCCGCCGAGGAGCGCCTGCAAGCTCTGGTAGACGTCGGCCACCGGCACCCCCTGCTTCAGCGCCTTGTCGCGGTCGACGTCCACGAACACCTGCGGCACCGCGGCGCGGAAGGTGCTGTTGACGTTCTGCAGCTCGGGCCGCTTGCGCGCCGCCTCCAGGAGCTTCTGGAGGTTCTGGTTCAGGAAGTCGACCGAGCCGCCGCTCCTGTCCTGCACCCAGAGCGAGAAGCCGCCCGAGGTGCCGAGGCCGGGGATGGCCGGCGGCAGGAAGGCGAACGCCGTCGCCTCCGGGATCTGGGCCCGGAAGGCGCCGTTCAGCTTGTCCGCCAGCTCCCGGGCCGAGAGCCCGGGCCCGTCCCGCTGGTCCCAGGGGTCGAGCGAGACGAAGAAGAAGGCGTTGTAGGAGGACGACACGTAGGAGAGCAGGCTGAAGCCGGCCACCGTGTTGTAGTACCGCACCCCCTTGGTGTGGGCCAGGATCTGCTCCACCTTGCGGCAGACGGCGTCCGTGCGCTGGAGCGACGCGGCGTCCGGGAGCTGCACGTTGAGGAAGAAGAACCCCGAGTCCTCGTCCGGCAGGAAGCTGGTGGGAACGGTCTTGCCGAGCCCCCCCGCCAGCAGGGCGAACCCCAACAGGATCGCCACCGCCAGCACCCCCTTGCGGATCAGGAAGCCGGAGAAGCTCAGGTAGGTCTCCCGCCCGCGGTTGAAGGACCGGTTGAAGAGGCCGAAGAAGCGGGCGAGCGGTCCGCGGGAGGCCTTGCGGGGGCGCAGCAGCAGCGCCGAGAGGGCCGGCGAGAGCGACAGCGCGTTGAAGGCCGAGATCAGCACCGAGATGGCGATGGTGAGGGCGAACTGCCGGTTGAGCCGCCCCTGGATGCCGCCCAGGAAGGCGGCCGGCAGGAACACCGAGGAGAGGATCAGGGCGATCGCGACCACCGGCCCCGACACCTCCTTCATCGCCTGGATGGTGGCGGCGCGCGGCGTCATCCCCTCCTCGATGTGGTGCTCCACCGCCTCCACCACCACGATGGCGTCGTCCACCACCAGGCCGATCGCCAGCACCAGGCCGAACAGCGAGAGCGCGTTGATCGAAAAGCCCAGCAGCGGGAAGACGGCGAAGGTGCCGATCAGCGACACCGGCACGGCGACCAGCGGGATCATCGTCGCCCGCCAGCTCTGGAGGAAGAGGAAGACGACCAGGATCACCAGCAGCATCGCCTCGGCGAGGGTCTTCAGGATCTCCCGGATCCCCTCGGTCACCGGCCGGGTGGTGTCCACCGAGATGGCGTAGTCGAGGTCCCCGGGGAACCGGGACTTCAGCTCCGCCATCGTCTTCTTCACCCCCTCGGCCACCGCGAGGGCGTTCGAGCCGGGGGCCTGGTAGATGCCGATGATGCTCGACGGCTGGCCGTTGAAGCGTCCGATCTGCTTGTAGCTCAGGGCGCCCATCTCGATCCGCGAGACGTCCTTCATGCGCACCGCCGAGCCGTCCGGATTCAGGCGCACCACGATGTTGCCGAACTCCTCGGGGGTGGCGAGCCTCCCTTGAGCGCGTACGGCGTAGGTGAATTCCTGGCCTTTGGGCGCCGGCTCGGCGCCGATCTGCCCCGAGGGGTTCACCGCGTTCTGCTGCTGCACGGCCTTCACCAGGTCCGAGACGGTCAGGCTCAGCTTGGCGAGCTGGTCCGGCCGCACCCACACCCGCATCGCGTACTCCGAGGCGCCGAAGTTGTTCACCTGGCCCACCCCGGGCACGCGGTAGAGCGCGTCGTTGACGTTGATCAGCGCGTAGTTGCCGAGGAACAGGCCGTTGTAGGTCCCCTTGGGCGAGAAGAGCGAGACCAGCATCAGCGGCGTTCCCTGGGTCTTGCGGTAGGTGAGGCCGAGCGCGTTGACGTCCGGCGGCAGGCTGGGCAGCGCCTGCGAGACCCGGTTCTGGGCGTTGACCTGGTCGGCGTTGCGGTCGGTCCCCACGTCGAAGGTCACGCGCAGGGTGATCGTGCCGTCGTTGGCGTTCACCGACTGCAGATAGAGCGCGTCCTCGACGCCGTTCATCTGCTGCTCGAGCGGCGTCGCCACCGATTGCTCGACGGTGACCGCGTCGGCGCCGGGGAAGCTCCCCTGGATCTGGATCAGCGGCGGGATGATGTCCGGGTACTGGGCGACCGGCAGCCCGATCATCGCCACGGCCCCGAGCAGGACCGTGAGCACGGCGATGACCATCGCGACGATCGGCCGGTCGATGAAGAAGCGGGCCATGGCGCTACCTCCCCCCCGCCTGGGACGTCATGGGCGAGGTGGACGGCGAGGCCTCGGCCTCCTCCGCCGGGGCCTCCCGCGGGCGGACGGTGATCCCCGGCTTCACCTTCGAGAACCCCTCGACCACCACGCGGTCGCCGGGTTGCAGCCCCGAATCGATCTCCCACAGCTTGCCCACCCGCACGCCGGGCACGACGGGCCGGATCTCGGCCTTGTCGCCGCTCCCCACCACCGCCACCTGGAAGCTGCCCTGGAGCTGGTTGACGGCCCGCTGGGGAATCAGGAGCGCCGCGGTCTTGACCTCGGTCACGGCGCGGACCTTGGCGTACTGCCCCGGCCGCAGGAGGTTCCCCGGATTGGGGAAGACGGCGACCGTGCCGATGGTGCCCGTCTTCACGTCCACCTGCCGGTCCGAGAAGAGCAGGTGCCCCTTGTGGGGGAAGGTCGAGCCGTCCGCCAGGATCAGCTCGAGGTTGTCCTCATGGGCCGACGGGCTGCGCCGGAGCCGCTCCTGGAGGTGGAGGTACTCCTGCTCGCTGAGCGGATAGAGCACGCGGATGGGGTCGCACTGGGAGACCACGGCGAGTACGGTGGAGGGGCTGACGAGGTTCCCCACCTGCGCCTGGGCGGTGCCGGCGATGCCGCTGATGGGAGCGGTGACGCGGCTCCAGCCGAGATTGAGGCGGGCCTGATGGACGGCGGCCTGCTTGGCGTCCACCACCGCCTTGGCGGCGGCCGCGGACGAGAGGGCGTTGTCGAGCTCCTGCTGGCTGACCGCCTTCTGGGCGGCGAGGGGGCGGAAGCGGTTGACGTCCTGCTGGGCCTTGGAAAGCTGGGCCTGGGCCTGGGCGAGATCCCCCTGCGCCTGCTGAAGCTGGGCCTGGACCTGCCGGGGATCGATCTCGAACATCAGATCCCCCTGGCGCACGAAGCTCCCCTCGGAATAGACCCGCCGCAGCAGATATCCCTCGGCCCGCGGCCGGATCTCGGCGTTGACGTTCCCCTCGGTGGTGCCGATCCACTCCTGATAGACCGGCACGTCCCGCTGGACCACCTGCGTGACGACCACCGAAGGCGGTCCCTGCGGCGGAGGAGCCGCGGGCTTGCCGTGGCACCCGGCAATAGTGGCGCAGACAACCCCAAGGCCTGCAACAGATAAGAGCTTCATCATCACTCTCCTAAGGACGGCCAGCCCCAAACGGGCCGCCGCCCGGAATCTCCGGTACTCCAAGGATCTCTGTTCCTGGGATCGGTTCGAGGACGCGGCTCACCCGCGCTCCCAGCTCACCCGCCCCGGAGAGCAAGAAGAACCGCCCTCCCGGGCGGGAGGGCGGTTCGTTCATATATGGACGATATGGCGGGCGGGGGGTGGGTGTCAAGGGGCGGGCTGCGGATGGAAGCCTCGCTCTGCGTGGGATCAAGCGAGCGGTGGGGTAATTGAACGGAGGTGTGGACTCGTTCCCTTCCGCTATACTTCCCGGGTGCAGACCAACTTTGTTTGTTCACGCGACTTCAACGGAGTCGTAGCCCCTACCTACTTGATCTCCCCAGAGGCGCTGGGAGGCGTTGTCGCTAATGATTGACCCTACCCCTACGCGACCCCAGCCAGAGTGGTTGTCCCCGGGCGAACTTCTCCTGGATCCGGGGAACCCTCGCCTCGCTGGACATGAATTTGCTCTTGCGGATCAAGACGGTATTCTCGAATGGCTTTGGAAGAACAAGTCTGTCAACGAGTTGGTGGACTCTATTGTCGCGAGCGGCTTCTGGCAGCACGAAGAGCTTTTCGCGGCCCGAGAAGAAGGCAGACTTGTAGTTGTAGAAGGCAATCGAAGGCTTGCTGCTGTCAAAGTATTGACGGATGCTTCTCTCCGAACGCGCCTTCGCGTCCGAGACTTCGGCCCCCTGACTCCAGAAGTCCAAGTGAGCCTAGAGAAGCTGCCGGTCCTAATCCGTCCGCGCCGGGAGATTTGGGAGTTCATTGGCTTCAAGCACGTCAACGGCCCGCAGGAGTGGGACTCAATCGCCAAGGCCCAGTACATTTATCGGGTCCGCCAAGAGTTCGGAGTCGAGTTGCCGACGATCGCCCGCACCATCGGCGATCGGCATGAAACGGTAACCCGCCTCTACAGCGGCTATTTGGTCCTCAAGCAGGCGCAAGACCTCAATCTCTTCGAACCTGATGACTGCTATAGCAAGAAGCTTCCATTCTCACATCTTTGGACCGCTCTTGGGTACACCAATGTTCGGTCTTTCCTCGGAGTCGATTCCGAGCGCCTTCTCAAGCCTAATCCCGTCCCGCCCCAGAAACTGGAAGACCTTCAGACCTTTCTTCTTTGGCTTTTTGGCAGCCAGCAAAGGGATATCAAGCCCAAAGTAGGCCGACAAAATCCTGATCTCCGGCGGCTAGCAGAATCTCTCGGTAATCCTAAAGGTGTTCAAATTCTGAGGGCCGACCTTCCTCTCGAATCTGCCTTTGAGGCTAGTCTTGGCGACGAGCGTCTCTTTCAGGATGCCCTGATCGACGCAGAGCAAAAACTCCGCGAAGCAAAACGCTTTGTCGCGACTGGGTACCACGGAGAAAAGCATCTCTTCGAAACATGTGGTAACGTGGAGACTCTTG
This sequence comes from Thermoanaerobaculia bacterium, assembly GCA_045807625.1. GTDB lineage: Bacteria > Acidobacteriota > Thermoanaerobaculia > Multivoradales > UBA5704 > DATARR01. Next base: position 78,157 of record JBJMHA010000015.1, read on the forward strand.
CGAAAAGCCTCCGCCGAGAGATGTCTGATATCTCGGTCACCGATCCAGATGAAATGTGAGAGCTCCATCCATGGAAGGTCCTCAGCTCCCCACAGTAGCCGATTCACCCGAAGCCCATGCGGACTGGCTTGAGCTTATGAGCCTTACGTCTTCCGACCGCTATATAGCCTGGGCCGACCATCAAAGAGACCTCAGAATCAGCGGCCCAGAGGAATCCGAGGACGCTCCGCAGGAGGATCTTGAGCCCATAATCGACACAATCATCACGGAGGTTTCTGAACGCAGAGAGGCCTGCGGCAACCGCAACGAGAGCTATCCCTTTGAAATTACGGAGTTGGGCCTACGTTGCCTTCCGGAAGCCGTTACGTCCGTATACGTTTTTCAGCTTCTCCTTTCGCTGTTCGGAAAAAGCGCAGGCCCCACTGGCAGCTATGGAGATCGGATCTTCGAGGATCTCAGCGCAGCGGCGCTTCTGGCGTATCTCGGCGCGGCTCAGGAAGGTCTTGAAGTCCGAGTCTTTGGCTTCCCCCGGCGAATTGGAGCTTCGGGCTTCCGAGGGGCTGTCGACGAGCTTTGCCGGGCCCTTGGCGAGGGGATTCGATGTAAGAGCGCTCCTGAGGTTAATGATCAGAAAGATGCTCACCTGGATCTTGTTGCTTGGCGAAGATTTCCCGGTCCCTCTCCGGGTCACATGATTGCGTTTGGCCAATGCGCAACAGGGGTTCACTGGTTTCAGAAAATCCATGAGCTTAGACCAGAAAAGTGGTGTCAGCTTTGGTTGCTAGAATCTCCGGTGGTTTCACCAGTGTCAACATTTTTCCTGCCGCGGCGCGTGGAGCGCCTTGAGTGGCGCAGGGCCAGTGTGTACGGAGGGATCATATTCGATCGCTGTCGTATTAGCTGGCTTTTGCCCGAGATCCCAGAAAGCCTGGCTAACGAAATCTTGCCTTGGACTCAGCACGTGCTCACCTTGGAGGGCGCGCGATGAGGCACCGCTTCCACGCTCTCTGCCCCTATTTCGCCATGTTTCCTGAGTCCTTTGCGGCAACTTGGATCGAGAGACTCACGAAGCCCAGAGATCTCGTGCTGGATCCTTTCTGTGGGAGGGGAACTGCACCCTTTCAAGCGCTCCTGATGGATCGCCAAGCCATCGGTGGGGATATTAATCCTGTAGCTTATTGCGTGACGAAAGCCAAAACTAATGCTCCCAATCGATCTTCCTTGCTGCGAAGGCTGACGCAGTTGGAGGGACGATTCGAGCCCGGCATGTGGGAAGAAGAGCGAGAGCGCCTGGCCGAGTTTTTTCACCAAGCATTTGTACCCCGAACACTGAGCCAGATCCTGTTTTTGCGAGCCGCGTTGAAGTGGCAGACTTCGAATATAGATTGCATGCTGGCCGCTCTCGTATTGGGTGCCCTGCACGGCGAGAGCAAGCGCTCTTCAGCCTATCTGAGTAACCAGATGCCGCGCACAATCAGCACAAAGCCTGAATACTCGGTGCGCTTCTGGCGCAAACACGGCTTCCAGGCACCTGTACGTGATACCTTCGCTTTGCTGCGAAGATTGATAGAATACAGATACGCCAGCATTGTCCCAGAGGACAGCGCGAATGTCTTCAAGGCTGATTTTCGTGATTTGCCCAGACTCCTTCCCGCCGAGCGACGTCCGATTGGACTTGTAATCACCTCTCCTCCCTATTTGGACGTAACCAACTTTGAGGAGGATCAGTGGCTTAGGCTCTGGTTCCTGGGCGGTCCGCCTCACCCTACGTACAGAAAAGTCTCTAAGGATGACCGTCATGAGAACCCTGACTCCTACTGGCGATTAATCGCTGACATGTGGCGGGTTCTTGGTCGTCTAGTCAAACACGATGGGCATGTAGTCATTAGAATGGGCGGACGCAAGCTCGCACCCCATCAGATAGTTGCAGGGCTGGAAGCCACGAGCCTCTTCTCTAAGCGTACGGTTGAGCTTGTTTCGTCGGAAGTAAGTCCGATCGTGAAACGGCAAACTGGTTCGTTCCGACCTGGTTCAACTGGCTGTGCCAGGGAAGTGGATTGTTGTTTCCGGATGCGGTGACTGTTTCCAGGTAGGTAGAAGGGTGCCAGGCGCTTGGATAAGTCGACGAGCGAGGCCCAGGTAAGCTCGTCACTGGAGGCCATCGCAGCGTAGGGCTCCGCCCAGAACGCCGGCGGAGCCGGAACCGATGCCGGCAGGGAATGAGTCCCGCGGAATCCGAACGTTCTGTCGAGTGCCAAGCGAAGCTCCTCCCCTTCGATAAGGCCGGTTGTGGCGAGCAAGGCGATATCGGGTAGATCTCTCACCCGAGAGCTCGGACGGCTCCTCGGCATGGTGAGGGCATGTAGCTTCTCGGCGATGTGGGAGACAACCGGGTACAGGCGCAGCGTCGGAGGGGCAATGCCCGCGAAGCTGAGGATGTCCCGGGCAACTACCCGGTCGGGCTCGCCGATGAGAGGGTCTCCGAAGGCCACATCGACGCCGAACGGGCGGCCGTAGACCGCCCCCGCGAGCCGGCATTCGGCACGATAGCGATAGCCTTCGTACCGCATCCCGTCATTCCGGATCTCGGGATGATCTGAGTCCGGCTGGACCTCGAAGAGCATGTAGTCACCGAGATCGAGGCGCCCGGACGCTTGGAGTCGGTCGAGGATGTCGTCGGAGGATCCCATCATGCGCAGATCGACGTCCTTGGTGGTCCGAGCCCGGGCGAGGCGAATCTCAAGAACCAGCCCACCTTTGAGCGTCACCGTGTCGCCAACGACTGCGACGACGCGAGCGAGAAACCGATCGAAAACGAGCAACTGGCGACGGCGCGCAAAGTCGACGCCGTTGGTCGACGAGGACTTGAGCCGCTGCTCGAGCGCCTGCTTGAAGGCGAGAGGCGTCGCGTAGCGACGGATCATCGGGCGCCCTCCGATGCACGGTCGAGCGAGGCGTTGAGCTCGGCGCCATCCTTCTCTGAGATGAGCCCGCGCCGTCGCGCCTGGAGTATTGCCTGGCGCACGAGCTCGGGGGAGACGTTGGCCTCGATACAATCTCTCAGGGTTCTTCTCGGCGTGGTGATCTGTACGGCCGAGAACCCCGTCCGGTCGCCGTCGCCGATGTCGTCATACTGCAGGACGAGGCCCGAGGGCACCCGAAGCCGTCGATGGCGCCAACTCGCCGGGACCGTCATGTGGACTTTGGAGGGCAGTACGTCGGAGAGGTCGTGCAGTGCGAGCGCGGTCTCGTGAGAGAAGACTCCGGCCTGATCGGCCCAGAGCCAGAGCACGACAAGATCTTCATGCTCGCTGGCTGGGAAGTGAACGAGGCGATAGATGCCCCGCCGCACGCGGAGGACTCTCCCGTTCGCGAGGTACTTGTGGAGCAGCGGCAACGAGTAGCCTGCCGTGGCAGCCTGCACGGTCGTGAAGTAACCACTATAGGCTTGCGCGACGGAGAAGAGCGCATCCCAGTCTGGAGCGCCTGCGTGGGTCGCGGCTGGGGTGGCCATCGCACAGATATTAACCAGGGGTTAAGTTTTGTGCAACGCCGTCCTGGGGGGAGGACTGGGTGCCAGCGTTTCCGCGCCGCGGCGGCTTCCTCCTCGATCTCGACACCCATCTTCGCGACGCGCTCCCGGTAATCCTCTGGAGACAGGTGCTTCCAGCGACGCCGTGATCTCGATCGGCGGCCTTATCTCATCTTCGGCTGCGCTTTCCAGGCCGCGGAGACGCTTTCAGACGAAATTCCCTTTGAACATCGGTTTTTGGGGTTGGACATTGATTTTCGGCCTACAACATTGTTCGGCTGCTTTGAACATTGTTTCAGGCCTTGGAACAAAGTCTTTCGGCTTTGGAGAGTGTTTCAGGCCGCGGAACATTGTTGGAGCGCGAGGAACAATGAGAAAAGGCGCCATGCGGATTCCGAGGGCGTTTCTCGTTGGGACCGCCCTTTTTCCGGCATTACAGGGCGAGGTATTGACATCCGGCCGGAGCCCGGGTAGGCTACCCGCTGTCGTATGCAGGTACAGGGGGCGTTGACTCACCCGATGAGCAGGAAGCTCTTCGGGATCAGGAAAGGAGTATCAGCATGAAAAAGAGCCGGGGGCCTCCGGGAAGGCCCGATAGGCGAGCCCAAGTATACCCGGCGCCGGAGGGCGGCGGGAAGGCCCAAGCCGGACCGGGATGTCCGTCATCCAAGAAATAGCCGTACAACCCCTGATGATTCAAGGAGAAAGCCATGCGTAAGGCACAGACGTTCGCGAAGAAGATCACGGAGTGGGAGCTGCTCAACACCAACATCAAGCCGCACCTTCAGGAGATGCCGTACCTCCAGGAGATCGTCACGGCGCTCGACGCGCTCATCGCCGAGGCGAAGAGCGTGGACAGCCAGCAGGAGGCCGCGCGCGGACAGTGGGAGGACCTCGTCCATCGCCGCCAGTCGGTGGAGAAGGAGGGCGAGTCCCTGCGCCGCCGGGCGGCGTCGCATCTGCGGGGGAGCTTCGGGTTCACCAGTGACCAGCTGGTGAAGTTTGGAGTCCGCCCCCGCAAGACCGGCCCGCGCGGTCCGCGGAAGGCCAAGCCGGCGGCCAATCCCAATCCTCAGTCGTAGCCGTTCCCGGAGGGTTGCTCGCGGGCTGCCCTCCGGCCCTGGGTTCTTTGACAACTGAAGCTCTGCGGGGAAGCTTCCCTACCGCTTCCCCAGCAGATCCATCAACACCGCCACCTCCGCCTCTACCCCGGTCGCGATCGTCGGGTCGCGGTCGGGGGCGAAGAGGCTGGAGTGGAGGGAGGGGGGCTGCTGGCCGGCCGCGGCGAGCTCCTTGAGCTTCGCGGGATCGCCGGCGCCCAGGCTCCACTGGACCGCCGGGACTCCCGCCAGGCCGTATTCGCTGAAGTCCTCGGAGGCCATCTGCGGCGGCGTGTCGAGGACGTTGCCGTCCCCGAAGGTCCGGCGGAGGGTGGCCGCGATGCGGGCGGTCAGCTTGGGGTCGTTGTAGGTCGCGGGGCAGCTCTCGACCACCGCGAAGGCCGGCGCCTTGGGCGCTCCCGCCGCCTCGGCCTCCGCCTTGGCGATGCGCTCGATGGCAGCCAGGACGTGATCACGGACCTCCTTCTTGTAGGCGCGGACGGTGATCTGCAGCTTCACCTCATCGGGAATGATGTTGTGCTTGTTGCCGCCGTGGATCGAGCCCACCGTGACCACCGCCGGGTCCTGCGGGTCCTTCTCGCGGGCGACGATCGTCTGGAGCGCCAGGACCGTGCGAGCGGCGATCACGATGGGGTCGACGGTGGTCTGCGGCGAGGCGCCGTGGCCTCCCTTGCCGTAGATCGTGAGGTCGACCGAGTCGGAGCTCGCCAGGGCGAACCCTGAGGTGACGCCGAGCTGGCCGGCCGGCAGGTTGGGGGTGTCGTGGAGCGCCACCACGTAGTCGGGCTTGGGGAAGCGGGTGAAGAGCCCGTCCTTGAGCATCGCCCGGGCGCCCCGGATCCTCTCCTCGGCCGGCTGGCCGATGAAGACCAGGGTGCCGTGCCAGTCGGCCTTGCGGCGCGCCATCTCGGCCGCGGTCCCCACCAGGGCCGTCATGTGGACGTCGTGCCCGCAGGCGTGCATCACCGCCACCTCGGCGCCCGCGTCGTCCTTGACCCGCACGGTGCTGGCGTAGGGAAGGCCGGTCTTCTCCTCGACCGGCAGGGCGTCGAGCTCGGTCCGCAGCATCACGGTGGGGCCGGAGCCGTTCTTGAGCACTCCCACGACCCCGGTGCCGCCGACCCCGGCCGTCACCTCGAAGCCCGCCTGGCGGAGCCGGGCGGCGACCTTGGCGGCCGTCTTCTCCTCGTGCAGCGAGAGCTCCGGGTGTTGGTGGAGGTCGATATAGAAGTCCCGGAGATCCGCCGGCAGGGTCTTGGGAGCCGGGGCCGCGGCCCCAGGCAGGGCACGGAGCAGGGAGAGGAGAGCGAGCGAGGCCACGAGGGGGAAGCGAGGCATAGGGGTCTCCGCGGGAAGATGGAATCCAGCAGGGGAGCCTACCAGGAGCCTCTCCGGGCGTCCATTCCTGAGCGGTGTTGCCGGAGGCACCGAACCTCTGTAAGCTACCAGCCCAACCGGCTTCTTCTTTCTCGGGAGGGCTTCTCGTCCATGGCAGGATCGCCACATAGCGACGGCCTGCGCTCCAGGTTTCGCGCGTTGCGGCGCGGCCTGTGCCTCGGCGGCGCTCTCGCCGTGGCGGGAGCCTTCCTGGCCGGCCCCGCCACGGCGCAGGACCCGTGCGCTCCGCCGGCCGGGGACACGGGGTTCGCCGAGGTCGCCGTCAACCTCAACGCGGGCACGTTCAACCGGGTGCTCCCGTTCGACGTCCCCGTGCGGGTGTGCGGCACGGTGCCGGCGGGCACGGCCAGCGTCTCGGTCCAGTACGCCGTGTCGAGGCGCGCCGATCTCTCGATAGACTCGAAATGCCGGCTGCTCTCGCCTCCCGGGGCCGGCCTGGAGCCCGCGACGCCCATCCCGGGCCGGCTCGACGGGACCACCTTCCGGGTGATCCTGCCCCCTCTGGAAGCGGAGCGCTATTACGCGTTCTGCTTCCAGCGCTTGGCCATGATCCCGGACGACCTCGCGGCGAAATTCAAGGCCCAGGCCCGCGGAGTCCTCGACCGGGGGCTCGCGGAGGTGACCACCGGCGATATGAGCACCCAGCAGAGCCTGAAGCTCCGCACCGAGCTCTACAACCGGCTGGCCGCCGCCGCCAGCGCCGACGACCTCGCCCTTACGGAGGGCACGGTCTTCGACCTCAAGTCCGGCTATGACGCGTTGCGGGGCTCGGGGAAGTTCCACGAGCTGGTGACGAAGGTCCTCAATCCGCAACGGCGGGAGGACCGGATCGTCGCGGGAGATCCCCGGCAGGGGCTCCCGTCCCTGAGCGAGCGCCAGCTCGATCTCAAGGAAGCGCTCAAGGGGGTCCGCGCCGCGCGTGAGCTGGCGCATCTGATCGACCAGCTCGCGAAGAGCGCCCAGACGGACTCCACTCTGGAGGAGCTGCTCGCGAGCCGGAATTTCAAGGCGGCCGTGGCCCTGCTCCACGCGGACGACGATCAGCTCTCCCTGATCGCCCAGGGGCGCGAGGCGGGTGAGCCCGCTCCCGATCTCCTGAGCCCGGACCAGGCCGCGGCCCTGGCGAGCCATTACGACGATACGTCCGCGGCGCTCGGCGATCTCGCCAGCCTGATCGGGAAGGTGGTGGCCGCGGCCCCCACGTCGACCCTCCGCGCGGGCTTGAGCGCGGACGACGTCGCGGCTCTCCGCGGGCTGATCGGTCCCGCCGGTCCGGTCACCAAGGCCGGCAACCTCGCGTTCACCTTGAGCGGCCTCGCCCAGGACCTCCAGACCAGTCTCGTGGAGCGCTCGGTGGCCCTCGACGCGCTGGCCGAGCGGGTGAAGGCCGAGGCCGCCGCCGTCGAGGTCGTCGACGGCTCGACGACGGGAAACTTCGCGACCACGCAGAGCAATTACATCAGCGCCGACGCCGGGTTCGTCTTCGCGCCCCAACTCAGCAAGGGCGTGAGCTACGTGGGGATGAACTTCTATTTCCGTCCGGTCAACAAGGACGCCGACCTCTCGCAATTCGGGAGCTTCTCGCGCCGCTTCGCGGTCACCCTGGGGCTCACGGTGCAGAGCGTCGCCGACGGGGGCGGCGGCACTCTCCAGACCCGCCAGGACCTGTTCGGGAATCAGTCGCTGATCCTGGGGGCCGGCCTGCGCGTCACCAATTCGTTCCGCCTCGCGACCGGGGCCGTGGTCTTCCAGAAGAAGAACCGCAATCCCCTGGTCAGCAAGTATTCCCTCGCCACCACCTACTATTTCTCCGTCTCGTTCGATCTCAACGTGGCGAAGGCCTTCAAGGGCGGCCTGGCCAACCTGTTCGGAGGCTGAGGAGATCCATTCATGGCGATCCAGATCCGCGCCCATCTCACGGCCTCTCCCAATCCCACGAGCCTGCCGCGCCGGATCGATTTCCGGCAGACGTTGCGCAGCAACATGGACGGGGAGAGCGTCGACGTGGTGTATCAGATGGACCCCGGTCACCAGGTCTGGTTCAAGGACGGCGACGGCAAACCGGCCAAGTCGATCCAGCGCACCCTGGAGGTCTCGCGGGCCGATCAGCAGGTCCTCATCCGGATCACCTTGCAGACCGGCCCCGGGACCGGGCCGATGACGTCGGTCGAGATCGATCAGACGATCACCGACTCGTCGGGGAACAAGATCCCGGATAGCTGCGTGCTGGGGATCGGGGACGACTGATTTACAGGAAGGCTCATCATGAAGCTCGCCGCGCGCTCGCACCTGACTTGGCTCCTGGCGCTCCTCCTGGCCGTGGGAGGCTGCTACAAGGATAGCAACTACTCGCCCTCGGCCCCGCAGACCGCCGGAGCGCTGACGCTGGCGACCGCGGACGGCAGCCGGTCGATCGTCGCCGACGGGCTCTCCCGCGTGACCCTGGTGGCCGCGATCGACCCTGGCGCGGACAGCGACAAGCGGACGGTCACGTTCACCACCACCAGCGGCAGCTTCGTGGGCGCGGCGGGCGGCGGCACCACGATCGACGTCAACGCCGGCTCGGACGGCCGGGCGCTCGCCATCCTGCAGAGCTCGCAGAAGGTCGAGACGGCGGTGGTCTCGGCGGTGGTCAAGGGGGCGGCCAGCGTCGCCGCGCAGATCCAGATCCAGTTCACGGCGCCGGACCCGAACGGCGTCCTCCGCTTCGTCACGGCTCCGGGCGCGGCCCCGGCCGACGGCGCCACCGTCACCCTGTTCACGGTGGCCGTCTCCCCGGCGATGAGCACGGGGACCGTAACCTTTTCCTCCAGCGCCGGCACCTTCCCGTCGACGCCGGTGCCGATCGGAATCGATCACACGGCGACGGCGGGGCTGACCAGCCCGAAGACGATCGGCGCGGCCACGGTCACCGCGACGCTGAATGCCCCGGGAGGCGGGAACGGGTTCAGCCGGCAGACGTCGATCCGGTTCGATCCCGCCCTGCCGAACGTGATCACCGTGCAGGTGGACAACCTGCAGGTCCTGCCGGGCGGCAAGGTCCACGTCACGGCGCACTTCACGCGATCGATCGGCCAGGTCTCCGCCAATGCGGTGGCCACGTTCAGTGCCCGGGACGCCAACGGCAACGCCGTCGGCGGCTTCGAGAACGTGACCGTGATCCAGCCGGGCACGAGCGCCACGGACAGCACCGCCACCGCGGACTACCTGCCGGGTCCAAGCGCCGCGCCCGGCCCGGTGACGATCACCGCCGGCACCGATCCGGCGTCGGTGACGGGCTCGACGAATATCACGATCGTCAAGCCCGGTTCCTGATCCCCGCCTACGGCATCGTCGCGTTGGTCACCGTGGCTCCGGCCCCGAGCAGGGAGGTGTCGACCAGGAGCGGATAGGTGGGCGCGACGGTGCTGGTGTAGAAGAGGACGCCGTTCTTGTAATACTTCACGACGCCCCCCTCCACCGCCACCTTGAAGCGGTCGCCGGCCGCGATCGGGGTATCGGCGCGGTAGACGTTGTTCTCCCGCACCTCGGCGTATCCCGGACCGAGGCGGATCGCGAAGTCGATGTCGGCGACCCCGGTGTCCGTATTGCCATGGCTCAGGCCCACGTAGCGGATGGTGCTCGTCTCGGTGGCGGTGAAGGAGACGGCACCGTCGCCGGAGGCGATCTGCTGTTGCGAGATCGCGCCGGCATCCGCGCAGCCATCACAGCCGCCGGACTTCTGGAGCGAGCCGCCGGAGGCCGTGGCGTTGACCAGGCTCGTCCAGGTGACGCTCCCGCCCGGAGGTACCGTGGTCCCGGTCAGCAGCTCATAGGGGACCTCGACCAGGAAGGCGTCGAGGCGGTCTCCGCTCAGATTGCTGGTCCAGATCATGTAGCGGCCGGTCACGTCGAGGTTCGCCTTGGGAAACTTGCCGTAGTCGTCCCGGCCGCCGGGCGCGTCGAGATCGATCATCGTGGGCGCCACGACCAGGACGTCCAGCGAGGTGTCGAGCTTGAAGCAGACCAGCTCGTTGCCGCGCGGGACGCTGTTGCGCGTGGCGCCGCTGCCGCAGGCGAGCTGCTGGCTCGCCGGCACGCCGGGCCGGGCGTTGCCGTGCGCTACGTGATCCGACGAGAGGGCGGACCAGTCGCTGTCGTGGTTGACCACCGGACCGGCGACCGGCGTCTGGCCGAAGGTGTAGAGGCGGTTCGCGTTGGGCAGGCTGTTCCAGTTGTCCTGTCCCACCATGTAGCCGAAGCCGGTGTCCATGTGGCCGGCGGCGCCGTCCTGGTCGAGGATCCGTGTCTCCGCGTTGTTGTTGTCGAGATCGATGATCCGGTTGTCGAGGCTGTAGGCGCCGTCGACGTCCTCGAAGGTGACCAGCCAGCGGCCGCTCTTGTCGATGTGGCACTCGTCGAAATCGCCGACCTTGGGGAACCAGGAGAACTGGGACGTGTCCTCGCGGTAGACCAGGCAGCCCAGCATCTCGTAGGTGCTCTTGTCGCGCAGGGTCACCGAGTGGACGCGGTCGTCGTCCGAGGAGTGGGCCTGCCAGATGTACTTGTCCGTTCCATACACCGTCGAGGCGTCGAAGACCTGCGTGAATTGATGGGTGAAGACGTCGTAGCGATAGAGGCGCGGCCCGAAGTTGTCGGTGACGTAGAGCTTGGAAGGCTGGGTGGCGCTCCAGTACCACCCCTCGCCGCTGGCATAGTAGAAGGGGCTCGCGGGATCGAAGAGCGGGCCCACCTTGGTGACGGCGAGGGTCGTCTTGTCCACCTTGAACAGGGTGGGGCCGGTCCCTCCGGAGCCCTGGGACAGGCCGAGGAAGACGTAGAGGTCGTTGCTCCCCGTGTGATTGTTGATGTTGCGCCAGTAGGAGTAGCCGACGTAGTTGACGCAGTCCGTGCCGCCGCAGTCGCTGCCGTTGGTCAGGCGGATGCCGCGGGTGTTGTAGGGGGCGGGAAAGGTGAAGGGTCCGCGGGCGGGCAGCAGCGCCTGGATCTGCGCCGGGGTGAGGCGGGGTCGGATGGCGGTCGAGCTCGATTTCTCGACGAAACCGCCGGGCGCCTGGGCCAGGGCGGGAAGGGCGAGCAGGGTCAGAAGGATCAGGCGGACGAGCTGATGGAAGGTTTTGACCATGATGGGGCTCCTCTGCGAGAAAGGTTTCCAGAGATCGACCGGGAGCGGCTCGTGGGCTCGTGGGTCATGGGGCCTTTCGACGGCGGAAGCGGTCCGCCGCGTCTGCTGGGAGCCCGAGCAAGCGGCGGGCCAGGAAGGGGCGCTACCCGGTTATTGCTCGTCGCCTTGGTCCTAGACAGTCAGATCCTTGGCCAGCCGGTGATGGGTCAGGAAATGCTCGCAGAGAGGGTTTCGGTAGCCCTCCGGCAGGGCTAGCAGGACATCGTGGCCGGACTCCAGCAAACCGTCCAGCTCGGGACTCTCCCCTGTCTTCTGCTTACCATGCTTCAAGAAATAGAGCAGCGTGTGGGCGGTGCCCAGGAAGGATCGCAGGTTGGTGGAGGCGCAGCTCAAGGTCGAGGCGCTCTGACTCGGACGGCGGGAGAGCGACACCAGGGAGCCGAGTTGGAAGAAGGTGACCGCGAAATCCGACCCTTTGAGCCGTGTGCGGATATGATCCGTGGCCACTGCCGCTTCCTCGGGAGAGGGGAACGCCTGGACCGCCCAGTCGGCATCCCAGCCTTCCCGTTTTCCTGCCCCTTCCCAGAGGAGGGAGACCACCAGCCGGCGCTTCACCGGCAGGCTGTCTTGCACCGGCTGCTGGTAGAGCGCCTTCTTGAGCCATCCTGTCAGGGCTCTGAACGTTCCTGCCAGGTCGAGAGGCTGCCCGTCGACGACGAAGGGGGTGCCGGACCGGACCTCCTCCAGGATCTCCGGAACCTGGTCCCGGGTGATCTCGCCCGACAGGTTGATCTCCAGGTTGGAGGACCAGCCATAAGGCCAGAGCAGCGCCGAGGCATTGATCGTGGCGGCGAGGCCCGTCTGGGCCGGCTTGTATTCCAGAGACGGCCGACGCCAGGTGAAGACGAACGGGAGGTGGCATTCCCAGGGGAGCGGCGCCGCCAGACCGGGCCGGGTCGGGAGGAGGCGCCTGTAGTGCCGCCAGAAGCGGCTGACGTGGAGCTCGCGGCCGAGCGGCGAGATGGCATAGTCCGGCGAGGACGGCAGGCCGTCCCGCACGTAGGCTCTGGCATGGTCGAGGCGGCTCACCAGGAAGGCCACCTCCGGCCGCAACAGGGTGGTGTCCCACACCTGCTGGAGGTGAAGGTGGACGTCGAAGACCTGAATGCGGAGCTGCTTGAGAACGTCAGTGGGAGAGCTCATGGCGGTGGTCCTTGCGCGACGGATGTCGGATGGCGTACGATCGATCTCGCCTAAGGGCGAATGCATCGCATTCGAAGAGGAGTCCTTCGGGACTTCATGTGCTGTGCCAGCCGCAAGGCTGGCACTGGTGTTTTCAGGGGGTGACGCTCACCGGCGGCCATGACTTTTTTCCCGCGCTCTGGCTGGCGATATCTTTTTCAGACAGGCGGTACACCAGGCCCAGATCCCTCCAGGGCTCCCCCGGTTTTCCGGTATTGACCTTGACGGCGCGGTCCAGATCCCAGGTCAGCCCGGCTTCACGCGCTCGGTCCAGCAACTGGGTCCATTGCCCCTGCTTCTGGAGGTCGGACAGCTCCTTCCGGAGGGCCGCGTCCCGAGCGGTGACGCGGTACGAGCCCACGATGACGAACCCCTCGGGGGTGGGACCGGCCAGGGAGCCCTGGAGCCGCCGGCCGTCCCTGAGCTGAATCTCCGCGTTGAGCAGGAGGTCGCCGTCCGGGAGCGCCAGCAGCTTGCGCATCGTCGCCTCGTCGCTGTCTCTCGGCTGCACGGTCCGCTCCTTGGTCCTCTCGCGTTGCGTCCTCCGCGCAAGAACGATCAGACCCCCCAGCCCCAACCCCAGCCCGGCCCCCAGGGCACAGAGGAAGAGCAGCCCCAGAAGGCTCATCCCTCCCGCCAGGAAGGGGGGAGGACGGTAGGTGACGATCGCGAGCAGCAGCAGCGAGGTGAGGACCGCCAGGGCCCCTTTGTCGAACGCCGCCTGGAGCGCGGTTCCGGCATGGAACAATTGGAGCACCATCCAGAAGAGCAGCCCCGGCAGCAGCAGGGCGACCAGCCGGAGCGAGAAGCCGCCGACGCTCTCGGTGCCCAGCACGCCCAGTTGGACCTTCTTCTCCACGGTCGCCACACCGACGCCGGTCCCGGTGTGATAGCGGAAGCCGAACAGGAGGTTGTAATCCCCTTCGCGCACCTTGTCATCGACAGTGAGATGGAGCGGTACCCTGGAATCCTGATGGGGAGCCAGCGACGGCAACAGAGTCAGGTGGTCGAGCCCCGGTTGTTTCGGAGGTCCCGCGAGGTGAATCGACTCGGGGCCTGCCAACCAGACTTCGACCGGACCGATCCCGGTGTCCGAAGGGTTGGAGAGCCACACCTGCACCGGCACGTTCGTCTCGCCAGCCTTGAGGTCCTCCCGCTCCAGGGACACGGTGACGGCGAGCTCAGGAGACGAGGGAGGCGGTGCCGCCGCGGCCCACGCCGGGCCGAGGGTGCTCAGGAACACCAGCAGGGCGGCGCGTCCACTCCTCGGAACGGCGCCACGAAAGCTCCGCTTTGAGGTCATCCAGAAAAGCTACCACAATTGCTTCCAAGGCCATTTTCCGGATCGCTCGTCAAGGTTTTCGCAGCTCGTGCAAAGCGGCTTCCAGCACGGTGTCCCGGCCGGCGCGGACGTCGCTCACGGTGGGATGGACCACGATTTGCGGCTGGACGCCCCGGCCGACGAATTCCTTGCCGTCCGGATAGGTGTCCCGCTTCGTGCAGACCCGCGCCCAGCCGCCGCCGGGCAGGTTGAAGGGGAGCGGCTGGCCGGTGCTCCCTCCGGTCGGCTCGCCCACCATCTTGCCGCGTTTCATGGCGTCGAAGGAGACGGCGAAGTCCTCGCCCGCCGAGAAGTGCGCGGGCCGATCAGCAGCACGATGGGCTTGCCGTAGAAGCTGCCCGGGCTCCCCTGAGTCACGTCGCCCTCTTCGGTGTGCCATCCCTCCTCCCGCCCCCAGGCGCGGAAGGCGGGGACGTACTCGCGCGTCCGCCACCGTGACCCCTTGAAGCTCCGAGCGGTCAGATGGGCCAGGATGCGGTCGCCGATCGAGCCGTTGCCACCGCCGTTCTGGCGCAGGTCCAGGACCATCGCCCTGGTCTTCCGGATCTTCGGGAGGGCGTCCTCGAAGAGCTTCACCAGGCTCTCGTCCTCGAACGAATTCAGCGCCACGTAGGCGACGTTCCCCTCCAGGACCTTGAATTCCAGCAGGGGACGGGACGGCTTGATATCGTCGTAGCCGCTCCGCCGCACGGTCCTCTTGAAAACCTTTCCCTGCTCGTCGCGAAGGGTGAGCTCCACGGGCTGCGACTCGGGGCCCATCAGGAAGAAGTAGCTGTAGGCGCGGACCTCCAGGTCCTGCGGCGTGGAGCTGCTCTGGTAGGGCGCCACCCGCTCCTTCGCGTATTGGTGCACGGGGATGCCGTCGACGGCCTCGATCTCGAGGCCGGCCCGCACCCCCTCGCCTATCAGGCGATCGCTCGCCACGCGGGTGATCAGCACCTTGCCCTCGACGAGCTCCGTACGCATCGGCGGCCGGTCGAAGGTCCCGTCGATCTCCTTGGGCGGGACGACGTTCGTGTGGCCGTCCTTCAGCCGGGCGCACAGCTCCTGCAGCACTTGGTAGTACTCGCGCGTCGACCGCGTCTGGCGCACCTTCGGCAGATAGGCCAGATACTGGGCGTCCCAGTCCAGGTCCGGCACGAGGTCGAAATTGGCGAAGTTGAACCGGACCTCCGCCCAGAATTTGGAGAGGCCCGCCACCTTCTCATCCTCGGAGAGGTTCTCCCGGTATGGGGTGTCGAGGGCCTTGGAGCTCCAGGGGGCGCCGCCGCGGCGCGGACGGAGATCAGCAGGAGGAAGGCGAGGACGCAGCGTCTCATAGCGTTTTTTCCTCGCTGGGCTCAGGCGGCGGGCTCGACGCGGCCTTCCTCGTACTCTTCCTCTTCCACCTCGCCGGTGTTGGCCAGCACGCGGCGGGCGCGCTCCACGTCGAGCTCGCCTTCCCAGCGCGAGACGGCCACGGTCGCCACCCCGTTGCCGATCAGGTTGGTGATCGCCCGCGCCTCAGACATGAAACGGTCGATGCCGAGGAGGAGGGCGAGGCCGGCCACCGGGATGTTGCCCACCGCCGAGAGGGTCGCCGCGAGCGTGATGAAGCCGCCGCCGGTCACCGCGGCCGCCCCCTTGGAGGTGAGCAGCAGGACCGCCAGGATCTCGAGCTCCTGCCCGAGTGTGATGTGCGTGTTCGTCGCCTGGGCGATGAACAGGGTGGCGAGGGTGAGATAGATCGAGGTGCCGTCGAGATTGAACGAATATCCCATCGGCACCAGCAGGCCCACCACCGACTCCGGGCAGCCGAGCCTCTCCATCTTCCGCATCAGCAGCGGCAGCGCCGACTCCGAGGAGGAGGTGCCGAGAACGATCAGGATCTCCTCGCGGATGTAGCGCAGGAAACGGAGAATGCTGAAGCCCGCCCAGCGCATCACCAGGCCGAGGACGATCAGCACGAACAGCAGGCTGGTGGCGTAGAAGGTCGCCATGAGCTGGCCCAGGCTCAGCAGGCTCCTGATCCCGTACTTGCCGACGGTGAACGCCATGGCGCCGAAGGCGCCCAGGGGCGCCAGCCGCATCACGATCGCCACGATGCGGAAGAGGACGTGGGAGAGCTCGTCGAAGAAGCGCAGCACGATCGACTCTTCCGACTTGAAGGCCGCGAGCGCCACGCCGAAGAGGATCGAGAAGAGCAGGACCTGGAGGATGTCGCCCCGCGCGAAGGCGTCCCCCACGTCCTTCGGAATGATGTTGAGCAGGAAGTCGGTGGTGTTGAGGGCGTGGCCGGAGGTGGTGTAGCCGGCGATGGCGCTGGTGTCGAGCGCCGCCGGATCGACGTTCATGCCGGCGCCCGGCCGCGCGATCTCGCCCACCAGCAGGCCGAGGGCGAGGGCGAACGTGGTCAGAATTTCAAAATAGACGATCCCTTTGAGGCCGATTCTACCGACCCGCCGGAGGTCGCCCATCTTGGCGATGCCGGTCACCACCGTCGTGAAGACGATGGGAGCGATCAGCATCTTGACCAGCTTGATGAAGCCGTCGCCGAGCGGCTTCATGGCCGCGCCGAGCGATGGATGGAGGGCGCCGAGGAGGGCCCCGAGGGCTACCGCGACCAGGACCTGCAGATAAAGGCTGTGGATGAGCCTCTTCATGGGCGCGGCGGGTAGTCCGGGTGGCCCCCCTCCGAGGGAGGTCTAGTAGCCGCCGCGTCCGCCGCCGTAGCCGCCGCCGCGGCCACCGCCGCCGCCGCCACCGTAGCCGCCACGGCCACCGCCGCCACCGCCACCGTAGCCGCCCCGGCCGCGGCCACCGCCGCCGCCGCCCTCTTCCCGGGGACGGGCCTCGTTCACGGTGAGGCTGCGGCCCTCGACCTCGCGCCCGTTGAGGGCGGAGATGGCGGCCTGCGCCTCCTGGTCACTGCTCATCTCCACGAAGCCGAAACCCTTGGAGCGCCCGGTGTCACGATCCATGATCACCTGCGCGGAATCCACGGTGCCGTGGGCGGCGAAGAGATCCTGCAAATCGCTGTCGCGGACGCTGTAAGACAGGTTACCGACGTAGAGCTTTCTACCCATTCGAGACTCCTTTGGACCTTCGTCCGATTCGGTCGTACCGACCCTGTGAATACCTGACTTCTCCTGCGTACCGTACGGGCGCTCCAAGATCGCTGACGACGAATCGGATCTGGTATCGGAGTCTATCGCTCTGAATCACCCGGACGTCCAACCTGGGGATCTTACCACCCTTGCGAGGAAGGGGACCCCCCTAATATGCAAAGATCGTCCCAGGTGCCAGGATGGAATGGGCGGCGGCCCGCGCCGGGACCGCCGCTGGAGGACTTCAGAACTGTGTCGCTTCGGCGCAGACCGGGGTGGCGACCAGCGAATCCCCGCTGCCGCCGGAGGTGGCGGCCCCGCCGGTTGACCGGACGCAGACCCAGAGGCAATGGAGATAGGTGCAGTTCGTGCCCGGGTCGTAGGGGTCCCAGGTGCTCTGGGTGGCGTTGCAGTGGCAGGACTGGTGGAGGCAGTACCCCGGCGGGCACGAGGTGGCGTTGGTGCCCATGGTGCAGGAGGTGACGGTCACCGCCTGCCCCGAGGCGGCCGGAGCGATGCCGGCGGCGAAGTTGGACGCCTTCGGGAGCAGGGTGTCCGGCTGGCCGTCGCCGTCCGTGTCCACCAGGATGCGCCCCTTGTAGCGGGGGGCCGACGCGTAGGTCCAGACCGCGGAGCTGCTCGGTCCCAGGGTGACGTTCCGCGTCAGGCTCAGGGTGCGGCGGCCCGCCCGATCGCCGTTGGCCGGAGTGAAGATCAGCCGCACGTTGAGGGCGAGGGGGGCGACGTAGCTGCCGCCGTTGGCCGCCGCGCGCACGATCTTCATGTCGGTGGTCGGCTGCGCGCCGTCGAGCCGGGCCTGGACGTTGTAAAGCCCACAACCGGTGTCGACCGGCTTCACGCTGGCCAGCGAGAGCGCCATGAACTGGATGCGGGTGACCGCCTCGCCCTTGCCGTTGAACGCGGCGTTGTCGAGGCGGTGGACGATGGTGTCCGCGCCGTCCAGGCTGCCGGCCGGCTCGGCCTTCAGGGGCTCACCGCGGAAGGCGATGCGGCCGGTGAACGGCTTGGACCCTTCGCAGAAGAAGCCCGCCGGAATCGGATTCGAGGCGAAGCTCGTGTGCGTGCGGCCCGCGGCCGTCGCCCAGAGGTCGACCCCCGAGGGGATCGCCTCCGCGGCGTAGACGGGAGCTCCGGCCGCCAGCGCGAGGATCAGGGCACCACCGCAGATACAGCGAACCCATGGCTTTGAAGCCTTCATACCCACTCCTTTCTGGGTCAACGTGGATGCGGCCCGGGCTCCGGTCCGGAGCCGTACGCACGATCCACCGGATTCGTGTGCGGCGGAGCCAGAGGCTCCCTACCTAGTACAGTGCTTCGGAAGGGTCGAAGGGATACTGCTTGCGCCAGCGGGCGAGCATCTCCTCGGCGCGGGCGCGGCGGTCCGGGAAGGAATGGGACAGGGCCGTCAGCCAGACCGTGCCCTGGAGATCCCGCGCCTCCAGCCAGGGCGCGAGCTCCTCCAGGATGGGGGCCTCGCCGCCGTAGGCCGCGAGCGCCGCCTCCCGGCCCCCGGGGAGCTGGCGGCAGAAGCAGGCGAGGTCCCAGTCGACCGGGCCGGAGCAGGTATCCTCGAAGTCGTTCCACAGCAGGCCGTTGGCGGTCGCGATCAGGTTCCGGAGATGGGCGTCGCCGTGCAGCGTCTGGGCCGGCCGGGAGGGGGAGCGCAGGATCGGGGCCAGCCGTTCGTGGGCGTCCCGCAGGCGGGCCAGATCCGCCGGAGCCAGATCGCCCAGGCGCTCGATACGGTCGAGCAGGCGGGGGACCTCGCCGAGCGGAGAGGCCAGATAGGGCAGCTCGCCGGGAAAATTTCGCAACGCCCGATGCATCTCTTGCAAGGACCGCGCGGCCTCCGCCACGGACGTCTGCCGCTCGGGATCGGCCTGGACGAGCCGCCAGAAGCTCAGGATGAGACCATCCCGCTCGTGCGGTCCGGGCGGGATCTCCTCGCTGGGCGGCACGACTCCCACCCCCTGCCCGGCCAGGAACCCCGCCACCGCCACCTCGCGCCCGAACCACTCCCGGACGTCCGGGCGCAGGATCGCGGTCGCCGAGGCCACCCGCGCCACCACCGGCGCGGGCCGCAGGTGGACGATCAGGTTGCTCCGCGCGGCGAGGATCGCGGGGTCCGTGGAGCGGACGCCGTGGGCGCGGGCCACCGCCACGGCCGCGGCCAGGGCGCGGGTGGGGAGATCGGCCATATGATGTGATCCTAAGGAAGGACCCAAAGGACGACAAGGACTGCAAGGACGACAGGGACAGGCGAAGGTGTTCTCGTCCTTGGTGTCCTTGCGGTCCTTTGGGTCCTTGAGCTCGATCGTCTACGTGGCGGAGCGGCTGTAGGTCTCGGCCTCGGCCACGAATTCGTCCAGCAGGTGGTTGAAGACGGCCGGCCGGTCCATCATCACCCAGTGGCCGGTGCCGGTCATCAGGCGGACGGGGAGGTCCGGCAGGAGGTTGTGCAGGCTGTAGGGGAGGCGGTTCATGTCGCTGATGATCGACAGCCGCGGCCCCGGATAGCGCGCCAGGGCGGAGAGGGGCTTGTACTCGGCCACGCCGGCGAGCGCGCCGAGGACGGCGTCCTCGTGGGTGAGGCGGAGATCCTCCAGCACCCAGTGGGCGGCGTCGGGGTCGCCGCCGACCACGAGCTGGCGGAAGTAGGACTCCAGCTCTCCCAGGGGATCGGCGCGCAGGGACTCCAGGAATGGCGCCATCTCCTGGGCCGGCACCTGGCTCTGGTCGCCGTTGGGATCGACCAGCAGGAGCCCCGCGACCCGCTCGGGGTGGCGGCTGGCGTATTCGATCGCCACGGCCGATCCCAGGCTGTGGCCGGCGAGGACGAAGCGGCGCAGGCCGAGCTGGTCGGCCACCGCGGCGGCGTCGGCGGCGAGGCCGGGGATGGAGTAGTCGCCGTCCTCGGCCGGGTCGGATTCGCCGTGGCCGCGGAAGTCGAGGGCCACCGCCCGCCGGTGCCGGCGCAGGTGGTCGAGCTGGAGGGCCCACTGGCCGCCGTTGCCCGCGAGGCTGTGCAGGAAGAGGACGGGCAGGGCGTCCGGGTACTCCTCGCCGCCGCCGTCGCGGACGTAGAGGTTGCCGGCGGGGCCGGCGATCCAGAGCGATTCGCCCGGGACCTCGACGGCCGGCTCGGGCGCGGGGGGCTCGGGCTCCGGGCCGCCGCCGCGCCGCCGCGGCTCGGGCTCGGCGTCCTCCGGGAAGACCGGCCGCCGGGTGGCGAGGACCGCCGTCAGCATCCCCAGCGTGAACAGGCCGAGCAGGGTCCAGAGAAACCCCCGCGGGCGCCGCCGGCGCGGGTAGCTGGATCTCCGAATCCGCTTCGAGCTCATCACGGTTCCTCCCCGCTTGAAAGCTAACACGCCGCCGCCTGGGGTTGAAGCCCCAAGGGGGCGGCCATGGGGCGGAAGAGTTGACAACCCTATCGATGGTTGTGTATCTATCCTGTTGCCCAAAGCCGGCATCACTAAGGCGAGGAGCAGCGTCGCCTGCTCGTCCAGAGAAGTTTTTTTCGAGCGATCCCAGACGGGAGGCACGTGTGAACCGAGCAGTACCCACCGTCATCGCCCCGATTCTCTCCCGGATCCGGCAGCTCGGGAGAGGGTCCAATACGTTCTGCGTGGGCGCCTTCGCGCTCAGTCTCGTCAACCTCGCGGCCGGGCAGCAACCGATGCAGCAGCCCGCCGCCCCGGCGGCTCCGCCCGCCCTCCTGGCCGCCGCGCCGGCGCCTCATCCCGCGCCGGCCCCAGCTCCGATCGCGCCTCCGGCCGCCACTCCGGTCCAGACGGCGAAACCGGCCCCGGCGGAGACGGTCAAACCGGCCGCCACAGCCGAAGCTCCCAAGGAGGCCCCCAAGCCGGTCCCGGCGGTCTCCAAGGCTGAGACACCGGCTCCCGCTCCGGCCCCGACTCCCGCCCCCGCCGCGACCCGCCCGCAGGCCCCCCCGGCTCCCGATCCGAACGACGAGGTGGAGCGCCTGAAGAGGGCCGCCGACCTGCTGGTGAAGGTGAACGCGGCGCTCGGCACGCCGCAGTCCCCGTACGGCAAGGCCATCTATGACATCGCGGTCCGCCACTCGATCAACCCGCACCTGGTGGCGGCGCTGATCCACGTCGAGTCGGCCTTCAATCCCAAGGCGGTCTCCCCCAAGGGGGCCTACGGCCTGATGCAGCTCCTGCCGGAGACGGCGCGGCGCTTCGGGCTGACCAAGAAAAAGGATCTTTTCGATCCCAAGAAGAACCTGGAGGCGGGCGTCCGCTATCTCAAGTGGCTGGCCGACCGGTTCGGCGGCGACGCCGAGAAGATCCTGGCGGCCTACAACGCCGGAGAGGGCGCGGTCCAGCGGTTCGGCGGCATTCCGCCGTACCAGGAGACCCAGAGCTACGTCCAGAAGATCTTCGGGCTGCTCGGCGTGGCCTTCACGCCGGCTCCCGCGCCCGCACCGGTTACAGCTCCCAGCAGCCAGGAGTCGGTGGCGGCGCGCTAGGCCACTCCCGTTCCCCTCTCCCGGGTCGGGAGAGGGGCCGGGGTGAGGGTTTTAGTGCCCGTCGCGGTCGGCGTCGCCGGGGAGGCGATCCTCGACGCGGTGCCAGGCGTCCTTGGTGGCCATCTTGGCCTCGTCCCAGGTCTGGCGGGCGGCGCCCCGGTTGTACTCGTTCCAGTTGCGGCCGAGCTCGGGCTCGACCTCGTCCCAGTTGCGGTTGCCGTAGCGGGCCCGCGACTCCCAGCCGTAGCGGTAGGCCGGCTGGTAGTCCTCGTAGCTGCGATTCGAGCTCGCATACGGCCGGGTGCGGTAGCTCTCGCGCCAGTAGGCGTCCTCCTCGGTGGGGTTGACCCCCTCGGCGATGCCGTGCCCCACGAGGCCGCCGGCCACCGCGCCGACCGCCGCGCCCACGAGGGTCCCGACCGGACCGCCGACGGCCGTGCCGACCGCCGCGCCCGTGGCCGCCCCCGCCGCCGCGCCGACCCCGCTGCCGACCGGATGGACCTTGTCGTGAGGCTGATCCGTGACCTTGGTCTCCGGGTCCACTACAGTCGTCCCGTGCTTCTCGTCCATGGTGTGCCTCCTGGTGAGTGGTTGTCCGCGTTCAATGCATCCGCAGCACTCTGGAGGGGTGCAAGGCCGGGGCCAACATCGGGTGTGTTAGCATCCCGCCGCTTTCGGAGATCCCATGGAAATTTACGAGAACATTCTGGAAACTTTGGGGAACACTCCCCTGGTCAAGCTCGGCCGGTTCCACTCCGGTCCGGCGACGCTGGCGGGCAAGGTCGAGTCCTTCAATCCCGGTGGCAGCGTGAAGGACCGCATCGGCATCGCCATGATCGAGGCGGCCGAGCGGGAGGGGCTGCTCAAGCCGGGCGGCACCATCGTCGAGCCGACCTCCGGCAACACCGGCGTGGGGCTGGCCATGGCGGCCAACCTGCGCGGCTACCGGCTGATCTGCACCTGCGCCGACAAGATCCCCAAGGAGAAGATCGCGCTGCTGGAGGCGATGGGAGCGACCGTCCTCCCCTGCCCGACCAACGTCGAGGCGGACGATCCGCGCTCGTATTACAAGGTCGCCGAGCGCATCCGGGACGAGGAGGGGGCCTTCCTGCCCTACCAGTACTACAACCAGAACAACCCCGAGGCCCACTACCGCTCCACGGGCCCGGAGATCTGGCGGCAGACGGACGGCAAGGTCACCCACTGGGTGGTCGGCGTCGGTACCGGCGGCACGATCAGCGGCGTGGCGAAGTATCTGAAGGAGAAGAACCCCGATGTCCACGTGGTCGGGGTCGACACGGTGGGCAGCGTCTACGCCTACTACCACAAGCACCGCGAGCTGCCCCCCGCGGAGCAGATCCACCAGTACCTGATCGACGGCATCGGCGAGGACTTCATGCCCTCGACCGTCTGGTGGGACTACATCGACGAGATCGTGACGATCGACGACAAGACCGCCTACCGGGCCACCATGGAGCTGGCGCGGCGGGAGTCGATCTTCACCGGCTCCTCCGGCGGAGCCGCCGCGGCCGGCGCCCGCCAGGTCGCCCAGCGGCTGGGGGAGGACTCCCTGGTGGTCACGCTCTTCCCGGACTCCGGGGAACGGTATCTCTCGAAGCTCAACAAGGATTGGATGGGGGGGAAGGGGTTGTTGGAGGATTAGGGCCGCCCGAGCCCCACCCCTCGTTCTCATCCGACGGATCGGACGGATCCGACCGATCCGTCGGATTCAACCGAGGAGGCCGGGCCGTTTAGAGGGGATCAAGATGAGGGCCAACGCACCGGCGTCGTAGAATGCCCCCATGCGTACCCTCCGCCTCCCCGCCCTCCTCCTGTCAGTCTCCCTGGTAAGCGCGGTAAGTGCCCTGTCCGCCCCTCCGCCTCTCGATCACGCCCCCCTCGTGCGCGAGCGGGCGGCGACCTATCTCAAGCCGGACGATCTGGTCTTCGGGGTGGAGATCGGCGGGGACGCGCGGGCCTATCCGCTGGCGATCCTCGAACGGCACGGGGTGGCCAACGACACCATCGACAAGATCCCGGTGGCCCTGGCCTGGTGCCGGCCGTGCGGCTCTGCGGTCGCCTACCGGACGGACACTCCCAAGGGGACCTTGATCCTGGCGGCTGCGGGGAAGGTCCGTGACGGCGAGCCGCTCCTGGTGGACCGCCAGACCGGGACGCTCTGGAAGCAGCTCACGGGCACGCCGGTGGAGGGTCCGCTCGCCGGCTTGGGGCTCCAGCTCCAGCCGTTCCCCGTGGTGCTGACGACGTGGACCCGCTGGTTCCAGTCTCACCTGGAGAGCCGGGTGCTGGCGCCGGAGACGGCCCCCCAGGGCGCGGAGGCGAAGCCGGAGGCCGAGCCGGCGGGCCCCTGGGTCTACGGGGTGATGGTCGGCGGCGCCGTGAAGGCCTATCCGGTCGACCTGGTGGCGAAGCTGGGGGTGATCGACGACGAGGTCGGGGGGCGTCCCATCGCGGTCGTGGCCGAGCCCGGGGCCGATCCCAAAAACCGGACGGTCCGCGTCTACGAGCGCGGAGACCGCGTCTTCTCCCGCTCCGGGCACTCCTTCCTGGGCGCCAGCTTCGTCAACGATCAGAGCAGCCGCCCCTGGAAGGTCGGCGAGGAGGCGCTCACCACCACGGACGGCCAGAAGCGCCTCCGGATTCCCGGCAGGCTCGCGGTGCAGGCCGCGTGGACGGCGGCGTGTCCGGGGGCGGCGGTGTATGTGGAGGCGAAGGCGCCGTAAGGCGTCATTGCCCTCTGGGGCGTCCTACCCTCCGAGGCCTCACCCTCGGTCCCTCTCCACTTCGTGGAGAGGGAGGGCCCAGAGAGCGAAGTCTTCCAGATTCGGCAAGGAGGCTCAGCTACGTTCCCCCTCTCCACGTGAGTGGAGAGGGGGACAGGGGGTGAGGCCTCGGAGGGCAGGACGCCCCAGAGGGCACAACCCCCGGCAAGCCTTTTGCACACAGCATCGGTTCCGCTCCCCTCTCCGTCGAGGGGCCGGGTACCGATGCACCGGCCGAAGCCACAGAATCTCTGGAACGTTGCCCGTGAGACGGTCGCCAACTGGAGCCAGCACAACGCCACCACGCACAGCGCGGCGATCGCCTATCTCTCGCTGTTCTCGCTGGCGCCGCTGCTGATCCTGGTGGTGGCGGTGTCGGGCTGGGCCTTCGGCGCCGAGGCGGCCCGGGGGGAGGTGCAGCGGGAGCTCGGGCGCTTCATCGGCGCGGACGCGGCGGCGGCGGTGCAGGGGATCGTGGCCGCCAGCGCCCGCCCGCGGACGGGGCGCATCGCCGCCATCATCGGCACGGCGACCCTGCTGCTGAGCGCCACCGGAGTGCTCATGCAGCTCCAGGACACGCTCAACACCGTCTGGGAGGTCACCCCCAAGCCGGGGTTCTTCCTCAAGCGGCTGCTCAAGAAGCGGCTGCTCTGCTTCGGGCTGATCCTCGGCGCCGGCGCCCTCCTGCTCCTCTCGCTCGCCGCCAGCGCCGGCATCGCCGCCCTGCAACACTTCCTGGAGGCGCGGCTCCAGATCGGCCTCTCGAAGCTGGTGGGCGGCGCGGACGTGGTGCTCTCCTGGCTGCTCATGGCCCTCCTGCTCGCCATGGTCTACCGGCTGCTGCCGGACGTCGAGATCGGCTGGCGCGAGGTGGCCTGGGGGTCCGCCGTGACCTCCATGCTGTTCACCCTCGGCAAATACGCGATCGGCTTCTATCTCCAGCGCACGGGCGTCACCTCGACCTACGGCGCCGCCGGCTCGCTGGTGCTCGCGCTGGTCTGGATCTACTACTCCTCTCTGATCTTCCTGCTGGGCGCCGAATTCACCCGCGTCCACTCGCGCCGCTACCGCGAGGGGCGGGCCCCGGCCTCGCCGGGCGCCGTGCGGGTGGCCACGGTCCAGGTGCCCCTGGAATCCACCTCTCCTGCCGTTTCTTCCGTGAAGGGATGATGATCTCCGAACCTCTTCCTCTCCGTGCCCTGGCCCTCGGGGCCAGCCTGGCCTTCCTCGCCGCTCCCCTCCACGCCGACAAGGTCAAGGTGGAGGTCAAGGTGGACGGCGACACCCTCCGTCGCGAGCTGAAGTCCAACGTCCTCTCGCTCCTCAGCCTGGAGAAGGAGAACGACGGCAAGCTGACCCCGGAGCGCATCCGGCGGCTCTACGAGCAGGCTCCGGAGGAGATCGGCGAGGCCCTCCAGCCGTTCGGCTACTACAAGTCCCAGGTCCGCCCCGAGCTCCGCCAGGAGGGGACGGCCTGGATCGCTCACTTCGACGTCGACGCCGGCCCGCCGATCAAGATCGCCAGCGTCGACCTGCGGATCACCGGCGCGGGGGCGGACGATCCGGCGTTCCAAGGCCTTCTGAGTCACTTCCCCGTGCAGACGGGGGACGTGCTGATCCATCCGCGCTACGAGGGGGCGAAGAAGCTGCTGACCGAGGCGGCGGCGGAGAACGGATACCTCGACGCCGCCTTCCAGGAGAACCAGGTCCGGGTCGACCTCGAGCGCTACCGGGCCGACGTGGTCCTCCACTACGACACCGGACCGCGCTACCTCTTCGGCCCGGTCTACTTCCGCCAGGACGTGGTGGACGGCGGCCTGCTCACCGGCTACGTCAATTTCAACCCCGGCGAGCCGCTCGACGTCAACAAGGTGCTCCAGCTCCAGAACGCGCTCTCGGACAGCCCCTACTGGAGCCGCGTCGAGGTGATCACCCGGCAGGATCAGGCCGAGGGGCTGGAGGTGCCGATCCGGGTCAACCTGGTGCCGGCCAAGCCGCTGCGCTTCAGCGGCGGCGTGGGCTACGGCACCGACACCGGCCCGCGGGTCAAGGGGGCCTGGGACTTCCGGCGCATCAACCGCCGCGGGCACCGCGCCCACGTCGAGGCCAACGTCTCGCAGATCGAGCAGAATTTCCTGTCGAGCTATCTAATCCCCGGAGCCTACCCCCGCACGGACACCCTCTCGTTCAACCTCGGGTACGACCGGCAGGACACCCACACCCTCCAGAGCACGGCAGGGCTGGCCGGCGCCCAGTACACCTTCCTGCGGCGCGGCTGGACGCAGACGTACGGGCTCAGCTTCCAGCGGGAGAATTACACCGTCGGTCTCGACAAGGGGACCTCGAACCTCCTGGTGCCGAGCGGCGGGCTGGAGCGCGTGCAGGCGGACGACCGCATCGACACCACCAACGGCTTCCGGGCCCGCTTCACGCTTCAGGGGACGGCGAAGAACCCGCTCTCCGACGTCTCGTTCGTGCAGGGGCTGATCGACGGCAAGGTGATCCGCACCGTGGCGCCCCGCAACCGCCTGATCGGCCGCCTCCAGATCGGCTACACCCAGACCGACAGCTTCCGCCAGCTCCCGCCCCGCTTCCGGTTCTTCGCCGGCGGCGACCAGAGCGTGCGGGGGTACCGCTACCAGTCGCTGGGGCCCAAGGACGAGGCCGGCAACGTGATCGGGGGCCAGGCGCTCGCCGTGGCGAGCCTGGAGTACGAGTACCGCTTCCGCCCCAAGTGGGGCGCCGCCGTCTTCTACGACACCGGCAACGCCTTCCCCCGTTTCAACAGCGGCGAGCTGGCGCAGGGCGCGGGCGTCGGTATCCGCTGGCTCTCGCCGATCGGCCCCGTGCGCGCCGACGTCGCCTTCGGCCTCTCCGGCGCCGGCCACCCCATCGTGTTTCACCTCAACATCGGACCTGACCTATGACGCCTGAAGAGACTGCTCCCGAGACCAAGCCCGCTCCTACCCCTCCTCCCGAGCCGCCCCGCAAGCGGCGCCGGCTACTGCGCTGGACGCTCGGGCTGCTGCTCGTCCTGGTCCTCCTGCTCCTCCTGGCCGTGGGGCTGGTCTGGTACGCCGCTTCCACCGAGAGCGGCACGCGCACCCTCATCGGCCGGATCAGCCCGATGATCCCGGGGGACTTGACCATCGGCACCCAGACGGGGCCGCTCACCGGGCCCCTCGACCTGCGGGACGTCCACTACAAGAACGCCACCATGGACCTGCGGCTGAATCACCTCCACCTGGCCTGGAAGGCGGGGCGGCTGCGCCAGCGGATGCTCGACGTCGACCAGCTCCACGCCGAGGGGATCCGCGTCGCCCTGAAGAAGAGCGGCGACACCACCTCCAACGGCAAGCTGGTGGACGTCCACCTGCCGGTGAACATCGTCGTGCGCGACGCGCTGATCCGCGACCTGGAGATCGCGCGGGAGGGGCAGCCCCCCTTCCGCCTCGACCGCATCGCCCTCGACGCCCGGAGCGAGCGGGCCCGCGACCTCCTCCACGTGCGCAGCCTGGCGGTGGACGGGCCCACCTTCCAGCTCCGCGCCGCCGGGGACCTCAACCCGGTGGGGGACTACGCCGTCAACCTCCAGACCCAGGCCACCTACGACGACCCGAAGCTGCCGCCGTTCGTGGTCGGCGCGAAGCTCAATGGCACTTTGGAGAAGCTGGGCGTGGACGCCCGCCTCAGCCAGCCGTTCGACGCCCACGTGCAAGGGAGCGTCCTCACCCCCATGCGCACGATCGGGATGGACCTCACCGCCCAGGTGCGCGGGTTCAACGCCAAGGCGCTCAACCCGCAGTGGCCGGTGGCGGTGATCCGCGACGGCAATGTGGCGATCAAGGGGGAGCTCAACGACTTCATCTCCCAGGGGCGGATCGCCGGGGCCTATGAGAATTACGGCTCCGGGATCGCCGACTACCGGCTGGCCCGCAAGGGGGACGACTTCCACTTCGAGTACCTGAACCTCAAGACGGAGAAGGGGGCGGCGATCAGCGCCCGCGGACGCGTGAGCCTCCCCACGCCGAAGAGCGAGCTGGGGCTGGACCTCACCGCCGAGGCGCGGGGGATCGACACCCAGGCGATCAATCCGCAGTGGCCGCCGGCCCGAATCCGCCAGGCCAACGTGGCGATCCAGGGGCGGCTCAGCGACTTCACCTCCCAGGGACGGGTCTCCGGGGCCTACTCCAACCTCGCCGCCGGGGTGGTCGACTACCGGGTGATCCGCAAGGGGGACAATTTTGCCTTCGAGCGGGTGAATCTGCGGACCGACCAGGGGGCCACCCTGAGCGCCCGCGGCCGGGCCAGCCTGGCCAAGAACGGCCCGATGGACGTGGAGGCCACCTGGAAGGGACTCGCCTGGCCTCTCCAGGGGGGCGCCCCTGTGGTGGTGAGCCAGGGGGGCCGCGGGCACGTCACCGGCACCCTGAACGACTACCAGCTCGCGGTGGACGCCCAACTCGCGGGGCCGAGCGTCCCGCCCGGGCACTGGGTCCTCGCCGGCCGCGGCAACCAGGAGCGGATGGACGTGCGCTCGCTGCGCGGCGAGGTGCTGGCGGGCCAGCTCGCCATGGCGGGGACGGTCGCCTGGAAGCCGCAGATCGCCTGGCGGGTGACCGCCAACGGCGACGGCATCGATCCCAGCGGCAAGGTGCCCGACTGGCCGGGGCGGATCACCTTCGCCGCCGCCAGCGAGGGGAGCCTGCGCGACGGCGTCCCCTACGGCCGGGTGGACCTCAACCAGGTCAGCGGCCAGCTCCGGGGGAACCCGCTCGCCGGCTCCGCCCACCTGGAGATGGCGGGGGACCGCTACCGCCTGCCCGGGCTCGACCTGCGCTCCGGCACCGCCCAGGTCTCCGCCTCCGGCGCCTTCACCAAGACCGCCGCCGACCTCGACTGGAAGCTCGCCGCGCCCAACCTCGCCGAGGCCCTGCCCGACGCGGGAGGCGCGGTCAATGCCCAGGGTCACCTCGCCGGGCCGTGGAAGGCGCCGCGGGTCACCGCCCAGGGCACGGCGACCTCGCTGGTCTACCAGACCTACTCGGCGGGCAACGTCGACCTCCGGGCCGACGTGGACCTGGGATCCAACGGTCCGCTCGCCGTCAATCTCAAAGCCGCCAACGTGGGGCTCAACGGCCAGAAGTACGACACCGTGACTCTCACCAGCCAGGGAACGCGGCCGTCCCACCAGATCGCCCTTGCCGTGCGGCAGGGGGCGGACGGGCTCGACCTGACCCTGGCCGGCGGCCTGCGCGGCACCACCTCCTGGACCGGCGAGATCCGCCGGCTCGACCTGCGCAACCCGCAGGCCGGCAACTGGTCGCTCGCCGGCCCGGCCGGGCTGACCGCGGGCACCACCCAGGCGGCGCTCAAGGGATTCTGCTGGACCTCCGGCAACGCCCGCCTCTGCGCCGACGGCCAGTGGGTGAAGAACGGCCCCTGGGCCGCCAACGGCACGGTCGCCCAGGTGCCTTTCTCGCTGCTCAAGCCCTTCCTGCCGCCGGACGTCCAGATCACCGGCGCCGTGGGTGGCACCTTCGCCGGCACCGGCTCGCCGGCCGGCGTGGTCACCGCCAACGTCGACCTGCGGCCCGGCCCGGGCGAGATCCGCTATCCCGCCCGGAACGGCGAGACGGTCGCCGTCCGCTTCGACCAGGGGACGGTCCGCGTGGTGGCGGGGGGGGACGGCCTCACCGGCCACGCCGACCTCACCTTCATCAACACCGGCGTGGTGCGGGCCGACCTGCGGCTGCCGCAATACAACAAGATCGGCGCTCCGCTCCAGAGCCAGACGCTCAACGGCCACATCGTGGCCAACTTCTCCAGCCTGGGGCTGGTGGAGGCCTTCGTCCCCGACCTCGACAACGTCAAGGGGACCCTGAGCTCCGACCTCACCCTCGGCGGCACGGTGGCGAAGCCGGCCGCCAACGGCTCGGTGCTGCTCCAGCAGGCGCAGGCCGACGTGCCCCAGTACAACCTCCAGATCCGGCAGGTGGCGCTCACCGCGAAGAGCGCCGGCACCGGGCCGATCCAGATCCAGGGCTCGGCTCGCTCCGGCAGCGGCACGGTGACGCTGGCGGGAGGCTTGGCGCTCGACGGCTCGCCGAGCAAGCTCACCCTGGAAGGGAAGAATTTCCTCGCCTCCAACACCAACGACCTCAAGGTGCTCGTCTCCCCCCGGCTCCAGGTGGCGCTCAACGGCATGCGGACGGACGTCACCGGCGACGTCACCATCCCCGAGCTGGCGGTCAACCAGGAGAAGCGGCGGAAGGGGGCGGTGCAGGTCTCGAAGGACGTGATCATCGTTCCCGCCTCCGCGACGACCGTCACCACCCCGGCGCCGTCGCGGCAGCTCTACGCCCGGGTCCGCGCCATCCTGGGGGACAAGGTGACGATCAAGGCCCAAGGCTTCAGCGGCGGGCTGACCGGCAGCCTGCTGGTCTTCGAGCAGCCGAACAAGCCGGTCACGGCGGTGGGCGAGCTGGAGGTACAGAACGGCGTCTACAAGTCCTACGGGCAGGACCTGACCCTCGACCACGGCCGGGTGATCTTCGCCGGCGGCCCCATCGACAACCCCGGGCTCGACCTCAAGGCCTACCGCAAGGCCACCGACGGCACCATCGCGGGGATCAACGTCACCGGGACGCTCAAGGCGCCGCAGGCGACGATCTACTCCGATCCGGCGATGGACGAGAGCAACGCCCTGGCCTACCTGCTGCTGGGGCATCCGCTGGGGCAGTCCACCGCCCAGGAGGGGGATCTGCTGGCGAACGCCGCCAACTCGCTGGGGCTGAAGGGGGGGAACCTGGTGGCGAAGAAGATCGCCGCGCGCTTCGGTCTGGAGGAGGCGAGGATCGAGTCGACCGGCGGCATCAAGCAGGCCTCGCTGGTGGTGGGGAAATACCTCTCGCCGCGGCTCTACGTGAGCTACGGCCTGGGGCTCTTCCAGCCGGTGAGCACCTTCAACATCCGCTACCTCTTCAGCCGCCAGTGGAGCCTTCAGGCCCAGCAGGGAGCGGCGATCAGCGGCACGGGCCAGGCGACCGGCGTGGACTTGCTCTACACGGTCGAGAGAGGGAAGGGGGGCGCCACCCCCGCGCCGCCGAAGCGGGACCGCGGCGACGACGTGCAGGGCCCGAAGGGCACGGAGACGGCGGCGGGGACGGGGGATGGGGGCTAGGGAGGGGGTGCCCTCGGTCCGGCCTGCCCTCCGAAGCCTCACCCTCGGTCCCTCTCCACTTCGTGGAGAGGGAGGGCCCTGCGCTCGAAGTTTCCCCGATTCGGCAAGATCGGCTCAGCTACGTTCCCCCTCTCCACGAAGTGGAGAGGGGGCCAGGGGGTGAGGCCTCGAAGGGCAGGCGGCCCAGAGGGCAGAGACGCTCCGGGCGTGCCCCCCTACCCCAACCACCCCCCATACAGCTCCGGCCGCCGGTCCCGCCAGAACAGCCGCCGCGCCGTGGAGGTCTCGCAGGCCTTCAAATCGACGTCCGCGATCACCAGGTCCTCCTCCAGGCTCTTCCCCCGCGCCAGAACCCTCCCCTCGGGATCGACCACGAAGGACTCCCCCGCGAAATGGAGGCCGGCCTCGGGGCCGACGCGGTTGGCGAGGGCGGTGAAGTAGCCGTTCTGGAAGGCGGCGGTGCGGACCTCGGCCTCGTAGAGGCCTTCCGGCCACTCGCCCACCGTCCCCGCCTGCGGGATCACCACCAGCTCGGCGCCGGCCACCCCCAGGGCGCGCATCACCTCCGGATAGTGGCGGTCGTAGCAGATGGCCACCCCGACCCTTCCCACCTTCGTTTCGTAGACCGGGACCCCGCGATCCCCCGGGTGGTAATAGTCCCGCTCGTGGAACCCCTCGTAGTCGGTGATGTGGATCATCCGCGTCACGCCCAGCAGGCGGCCGTCGGCGTCGATCACCGGCGAGCTGTCGAAGCGGCGGCCCTGGTCATCGAGCTCGTAGAGGTTGAAGACGGTCACCAGCCCGAGCTCGCAGGCGCGCAGGGCGATCTGCCGGGTCGTGGGGCCGGGAATGGTCTCGGCGAGGTCCAGGGCTTTCTCGTCTCCGGGATATTGGGGGAAGAAGGGGTCTAAAATCACCTCGGGGAAGGCGATCAGCTCCGCGCCGGCCTCGCGGGCGGCGGTCATCGTCTCCAGGCAGCGGGCGAGGTTGGCGGCGCGGTCCGGCGAGGCGGCGAGCTGGGCGAGGGCGATCCGCATGATTATCCCTTGCTCCGCCGCTTGAACGACCAGGTGAAGGCGAAGCGGGCCACCACGGTGCCGTCGGGCGAGCGGCCCACGGTCTCCAGGCGGGCGGTGGCGGGCTCTCCCGCGCGGACCGTCTCGGCCACCGCGCCGAAGGCCTTTCGGCCGTCCTCGCAGGTGAAGGTGGTCAGGGACTGCGCCTTCTTCTCGAAGCCCGCTTCGAGGTTAACGATGATCAGCGCCACCGGGGCCGCGGCGAGCTCGGTCGCCATCATGGCCAGGGCGCCGGTGGACATCTCGGCGGCCATGGCCAGGGCTGCGAAGTAGGTCGAGCGGAACGGGTTGGTGGTCCGCCACCCGTAGGGCACGGTAACCACGCAGCGTTCCGGGTCGAGGTCCCGCACGCGCAGGCCCGCCACCAGGGCGAGCGGCAATTTGGCCAGCATGAAGCCGCGCAGCAGGAAGGGGTTCTTGAGCCGCGCCGCGAGCTTCGCGGCCTTCGGAGCGGGAGCGGGCATTGCGACCGGTTCGGCCATGGGTTGGGTCCTCTCGCCCGGACTATATCGCTTCCGGTGCACGCTCCAGACCCCCGGGGTCTGGACCGTGGATCAGGCTTCGAAGGTGGCCACGACCGGGGCGTGATCGCTGGTTCCGACCTCCGCCAGGACCTTGCAGGAGGTGGGATTCAGCGATCCGCTGGCTAGGATGTAGTCGATCCTCCAGCCGATGTTGCGTTGCCGCATGTTGCGCCAGGGAGCCCACCAGGTGAAGAGGCCCTCGTTGTCGGGATCGAGCGCGCGGCCCACGTCGACCAGGCCGTGGTTGAGGAGCCCCGCGAACAGCTCCCGCTCCTCGGGGCGCTGGCCGATCACGAACGGCTTGCGCTCCTTGGGGTGGACGTCCTGGTCGGCGCGGGTGACGTTCATGTCGCCGCAGAGGACGAGCCGGCGGCCGGCGGCGCTCATCTCGCCGGTCCAGCGCTCCAGGGCGCGCAGGAAGTCCATCTTGGCCGCGAAGTCCTTGCCGCCGTTGGGCACGTAGATCGAGGCCAGCACGAGGTCGCCGCCGGGTGTGGGAGTCGTGGCGGTGACGATGCGGGTCTCGAGGTCGAACCCGGGGTGCTCGAAGCGGGGCTCCTCCGGGAAGACGTCCCGCCGCAGGTGCAGGCTCACCCCCGAGTAGCCCCCCGCTCCGTGCCAGTAGCACCAGTAGCCGTTGAGCTCGCAGAGCTCCTCGGCGAGCTGGGCGGGGGAGGCCTTGATCTCCTGCAGGCAGACCACGTCCGGCCGGTCGCGCTCCAGCCATTCGAGGAACTGCGCCTGGCGGGCGCGGATGCCGTTGACATTCCAGGTGGCGACGGTGAGTGCCATGGCGGGGGAGATGATAGCGAAAAGTGGGAACACGAGCACGTACGGACGTGCTCGCCCTGTCAGTCCGTGTAGGGCTCCCGCAGCTTCACCGGCGGGGTCTTTCTCTTCCTCGACCACAGGTTGAGCATCTCGACGAAGACCGAGAAGGCCATCGCGAAGTAGATGTACCCCTTGGGGATGTGGCGGCCGAGCCCATCGGCGATCAGCGACATTCCGATCAGCAGGAGGAAGGAGAGGGCCAGCATCTTGATCGTGGGGTGGCGCTCCACGAAGCCGCCGATCGGTCCCGCGGCGAACATCATTACTCCGACCGCCAGCACCACGGCGGTGATCATCACCCCCAGGTGGTTCGCCATGCCCACGGCGGTGATCACCGAGTCGAGCGAGAAGACGATGTCGAGCAGGAGGACCTGCACGATCACGGCGGCGAAGCCGGCCGCCACGCGGGCGTTGCCCTCCCCCTCCTCCCCCTCCAGCCGCTCGTGGATCTCGCGGGTGGACTTGAAGAGCAGGAAGACGCCGCCGATCAGCAGGATGAGGTCGCGGCCGGAGATCCCTTGGCCGAGCACGGTGAAGAGGGGGGCGGTCAGCTTGACCATCCAGGCCAGGGAGGCGAGCAGGCCGATGCGCAGGAACATGGCGAGGAAGAGCCCCAGCCGCCGCGCCCGCGGCTGCTGGCGCTCCGGCAGCTTTCCGACCAGGATGGAGATGAAGATGATGTTGTCGATGCCGAGGACGATCTCGAGCACCGTCAGGGTCACCAGCGCCAGCCAGTTCTCGGGGTTCGTGAGCCACTCCATCCGCGCCTCCTTGCGCCCGCCGGGCGGGGCGGGATTCTATCCCACGGCCCCCTTGAAAGCCCGTGCGATAATGCCGCCCTATGAGTGATACGACGACCCGGGGGATCCGGGTCCAGGTCCAGAGCTTCTACGACGAGGAACGGAGCTCGCCGCCGGAGAATTACTACTTCTTCGCCTACCGGGTGACGATCTCGAACGTGGGCGGGGAGCCGGCCCAGCTCGTGAGCCGCGAGTGGATCGTCACCGACGGCAACGGCGAGACCCAGCGGGTGCAGGGCCCCGGGGTGGTGGGCGAGCAGCCCGTGCTGGCGCCGGGCGAGTCGTTCGAATACACCTCCGTCTGCCCCCTCTCCACCCCCGTGGGCTCGATGCACGGCTCCTACCTCATGGTGCTGGCGAACGGCGAGCGCTTCCAGGCGGAGATCGCGCCGTTCTCGCTCTCGGTGCCGCACGCGGTGAACTGAGGCCCGCCCTTTGCAACGCCTCGCGGGCATGGCCGCGAGGAAAGACCGCGTCGAAGCCGCCGCCGTGCCCGCCGAGGCGCTGGAGGGGGAGTTTCCTGAGATCGGGCTCCCCGTGCGCCCGCCGTTCCCGCCGATGGAGGCCCGGCCCGCCTCCCGGCTGCCGGGCGGCGAGGGGTGGCTCTACGAGCCGAAGTGGGACGGCTTCCGCTGCCTCGCGTTCCGCAAGGGCGAGACGGTCGCCCTGCAATCGAAGAGCGGCCAGCCGCTCGACCGCTACTTCCCGGAGATGGCCGAGGCCTTCGCCGCCCTCCCCCTCAAGACCTTCGTTCTCGACGGCGAGATCGTCATCGAGACCGGCGGCGGGCTCGACTTCGACGCCCTGCTGCAGCGCATCCACCCGGCCGCCAGCCGCATCCGCAAGCTCGCCCGCGAGACCCCGGCCAGCTTCCACGCCTTCGACCTGCTGGTGGACGAGCGGGGGGAGTCGCTGGTCGAGCTCCCTCTCGCGGACCGCCGGCAACGGCTGGAGGGGCTGTTCGGCAAGATCGGCGGCGAGGGGCGCGTCCTCCTCTCGCCGGCCACTCCGGACCGCAAGACCGCCGAGCGCTGGATGAAGGAGCTGGGGGGCGCCGGCCTCGACGGGGTAATCGCCAAGCTCCTGGAGTCCCCCTACCTCTCGGGCGAGCGGGAGGGGATGGTCAAGGTGAAGCGGATCCGCACCGCCGACTGCGTGGTGGGCGGCTTCCGCTGGGCCCAGGAGGGAAGCAAGAACGAGGGGCAGATCGGCTCCCTGCTGCTCGGCCTCTACGACGCCCAGGGGAGGCTCGACCACGTCGGCTTCTCGTCGAGCTTCACGGCGGAGGAGCGGAGAGAGCTGGAGCCGATCCTGCTGCCGTTGCGCCAGCCCCCGGGCTTCACGGGAAAGGCGCCGGGCGGCCCCAGCCGCTGGAGCCAGGGGCGGTCGACCGAGTGGGAGCCGCTGCGCCCCGCCCTGGTCTGCGAGGTGCGCTACGACCACTTCTCCGGCGGGCGCTTCCGCCACGGCACCAAGTTCCTGCGCTGGCGGCCGGAGAAGAAGCCGGAGCAGTGCACCTTCGAGCAGGTGGCGGGGCGGAAGGTATCGCTGGCGAGGTTGGGGATCTGAGGCGGCCCGTCTCATGTACCTTGCCCTCGGAGGGCAGGAGGGACCAAGGGCACTTCCCCTGAAACCCGTCTCCGCCCGCCCCCGTAGTGACCCCTGGAGGTGACGAAACCATGGGTCTGATCGCCGGTCTCTTCTTTCTGATCGTCCTCGCCGGGGCGGCCTGCGTGGCGTTCACGGTCCTGGCGGTGCTCTTCAAGGTGGTCTTCAAGATCGTCCTCTTCCCGGTGGCGCTGGCCTTCGTCGCGCTGAAGCTGGTGGTGGTCGCCGTGGGGGCGGTGATGGGGCTGGCCCTCCTGGTGGCGCTGGGGCCGGTGCTGCTGGCGATAGCCCTCCTGGCCCTCCCCTTCCTCCTGCTCGGCGGCGTGGCCTGGGCGGCGGTGCACGCGCTGGCCTAGCGGGTGGCTTGTGGCACCCTTTTTGCTTTCTAGGGGGCTGAGGGCTCGCGCCCTGAACCCAAAACGACGAGAAGGGGAACAGTCATGAGAATAGCCAGCAGAACCATCGCGTCAGCCGCCGTCGTGGCGTTGCTCCTGCCCATGATGGCTGCTCGGCCCGCCGAGGCGCAGCGCAACGTCCACAGGAAGGACGTTGCCGAGATCACGATCCTGGTCCGCAACATCGACGACAAGTCGGACGCGGCCCGGATCCCGTCCGGTGGCACGATCACCGTCGCCGAGGGGGCGCACGTGCGGGTCAACGTCGAGGCCCAGCTCTACGACTCGCGGACGCCGGTCTACCCGGTGACCGAGTTCACCGACCTCAACCGGGGCGGCATCCGCATCACCCGCGGCAACGCGGCGAACGCGGCGGTGGACCTCGAGATCCTGCCGATGCGCAACCCCAACCGGACCCAGCGGATCGGCTACACCATCACCGACAACCGGGTGCCGGTGGGCATGCGGACGGGGAGCTTCAGCATCCAGGTCGCCCCGCCCACCCGCGGCTCCTCCGGGAATTCCTCCTATGACAACCGGCCGGGCTACTCCAACGGCGGCGGCGCATGGAGCTACGACCGGGCTCGCGACCTCA
Organism: Thermoanaerobaculia bacterium; assembly: GCA_045807625.1. Taxonomy (GTDB): domain Bacteria; phylum Acidobacteriota; class Thermoanaerobaculia; order Multivoradales; family UBA5704; genus DATARR01. Next base: position 115,314 of record JBJMHA010000015.1, read on the forward strand.
CCCGCGCCCTCTATCAGGGGATCCTGATGCGGGAGCCGGACCCGGACTCCCGCGGCACCGTGGACGCCATCCGCAACGGCGGCTACAGCGCCCTGGTGGACCAGGCGATCGGCATCGCCAACAGCAACGAGAGCCGGATCAGCATCCCGGGCCGCGGGGTCTCCCCGGTCGAGCGGCTCAACGCCCTCTACTCGACCCTGCTGGGGCTCACCAACACCACCGCCGACGAGACCCAGTGGAACCACGACTTCCGGGCCATGCGCGACGGCCAGATCGCCCAGGTGGTCGAGCGGATCGTCCGCTCCGACCGCTTCCGCTCCCGCTACAACATCTGACGCGCCCTTCGGGCGAGGTGAGAGGGCCCTCCTCCGGGAGGGCCTTTTCTTTTTGGGAGACGGCGGAGCGTCCTCTCCGGGGGACATCCGGGGTGTGCGCGCCGCCGCCCGTTGTATTCCCAACTCCTTCTTCTACAAAGCTTTGTCTCTCCCGGCGCCCCTGGCATCCGCCTTGCGATTTGGCATTCCAGCGTGCGGAGGAGAGGATAAAATCATGATCCGATATAAATGGCTCGTGGCGGCCCTCTACGACCCGGTGACCGGCGAGGTCGCCGCCGGCCGGGTGGACGTCACCGGTCCCTGAAACGTATCCTGGCGCGAGCGCAAATACGTTCAGGGAGCGGCGGGGTGGTTGACACGCAACAGGAGGAGCAGTCATGAAGAACGCGCGATGGAGCCGCCTCGCCGGGATCGCCTGGATCGCCTGCGCGGCCGCGGCGGGAGCCCAGGGACAGGCTCAAGGGACGGCGGCACAGACGACCGTCTCGACCGAGCCGCTGCCGGTGGTGGGGGAGGTGATCGACGTCCGGGTGGTCAACGTCGAGGTGGTGGCCACCGACAAGCGGGGCAAGCGGGTGGCCGGCCTCAAGCCGGGGGAGCTGCGGCTGAAGGTGGACGGCAGGCCGGTGCCGATCGAGTACTTCACCGAGGTGAGCGACGGCCGGGCGGTGGCCCCCGCCGCCGCCCCCGCCGCGCCGGGAGCTCCGGCTCCGGCCGCCGCCACGCCGGCCCTGGGGGTCGAGCCGGGGAGCGCCATCGGCAACCGCTACCTGGTCTTCATCGACGACCTGTTCTCGATCCAGAAGCAGCGCAACGACGTGCTGAAGGCGCTCAAGAAGGACCTCTCCCGCCTCGGCCCCCAGGACAGCATGTCGATCGTCGCCTGGGAGGGGGGGCGGCTGATCCGCGTCTCCTCCTGGTCGAGCTCGCGCGACGAGATCTCCCAGGCCCTGGACCGGGCGATGGCGCGGCCGACTAAGGGCCTGGGCGAGCAGCTGCGGCTCAAGCGGGTCCTGGAGGACGACAAGTTCCTGGCCCAGGCCCTGTGGCGGCAGGAGGGGCAGGTCAACGACACGGTCGACCCGGTGCTCGACAACCTGATCGGCGTGACGCCGGGCCTCAGCCTCTCCGAGACCGCCTACGGCTCCACGCTCGCGCAGCAGATCGGCAACGCCTCCATGGCGGTGGCGAGCGCCATGCGGGGCTCCGGCGGCGCGTCCGGCCGCAAGGTGCTGCTGCTGCTGGCCGGCGGCTGGCCGTTCACCATCGAGGGGTACGTGCACGCCGGCCGGCCGGTGAGCCTGGCCGAGGCGCTGCCGGTGGCCCAGCTCTCCCTGCGGGCGCTGGCCAACACCGCCAACCTGCTCGGCTATACGATCTACCCGATGGACGTGCCCGGCATCAGCGCGCCCACCGGGGACATCCGCGACAACCCCCTGGAGATCCACGCGGGCGCCTTCGCCCCCGCCAATCCCGGGCGGGCCGAAACCCCGACCTCGACGAGCGTCGATCCCCCGCTCTCGCCGTACCCGGCCACCCTCACCCGCAACAACGCCATCCGGCGCGACCAGGAGCTGGAGGCGACGCTGCTGTACCTCGCCCGCGAGACCGGCGGCCGGCCGCTGCTCAACGGCAACCGCACGAAGGGCCTGGAGAACGCCCACGAGGACACCCGCTCCTACTACTGGCTGGGCTTCACCCCGGCCTGGCAGCGCGACAGCCACGGCCACCGTATCGAGGTCGAGTCGCTGCGTCCGGGGGTGCAGGTGCGGGCCCGCCGCGGCTACCTCGACCTCTCGCCGCAGGCCGAGACGATGATGAAGGTCGAGAGCGCGCTCCTCTTCGGCGACCTGCCGGAGGCCGAGCCGCTGGCGATCCGCCTGGGCACGCCGGTCAAGGGGCAGAAGGCGAAGGTCACGGAGATCCCCCTCACCCTCGACATCCCGGCCAGCGTGCTCACCATGCTGCCGGACCAGACTCAGGGGGGGCGCTACACCACCCAGGCGGAGCTGCACCTCGCCGCCCTGGACGAGCAGGGAAACCAGTCGACCGTGCCGGTGGTGCCGCTGCGGCTGGTCTCCCCCCGCCAGCCGTCCCCCACCTCCAAGATGCGCTACGAGACCAAGATCGTATTACGCGGGCGGGCCAACCGCCTGGTGGCGATGATCGTCGACCCGCTGAGCGGCAAGGTCGCCGCCGGCCGGGTGGACGTCGCCATGCCTTGATCTTCAGGAGAAAGAGACCGTGATGAGAAGGCTCTTCGTCCCGCTCCTGTCCCTGCTCGCCCTGGCGCCCGGCGCCCGGGCGGCGGAGGACACCCCGCCCTCGTTCGGCGAGTCGATCGACGTCCGGGTGGTCAACGTCGAGGCGGTGGTGACCGACCGCCAGGGCAACCGCGTCTCCGGCCTCAAGCCGGAGGACTTCCGCCTGCGCGTCGACGGCAGGGAGGTGCCGGTCGAGTACTTCAACGAGGTGCGCGACGGCGAGGCCCTGCCGGCCGCTCCCGAGGCGGCGGCCCCGGCGGAGCAACCCTCCGCCCCGGCCAAGGCCGCGGTGCAGGGGGTGGCCGAGGGGCGGATCGGCACCTACTATCTGCTGTTCATCGACGACTTTTTCTCCATCCCGGCGCAGCGCAACGCGGTGCTCAAAGGGCTCAAGGACGATCTCGGCCGCCTGGGGCCGGCCGACCGCATGGCGATCGTCGCCTACGGCGGCGGCCGGCTCACCATGCTCTCCAACTGGTCGGGCTCGCCCGCCGACCTCGGGCGCGCCTTCGACCAGGCCATGGCCCGCCGCACGCGGTCCCTGGGCCGGCAGGCCGAGCGGGCCAGCGCGGACAACGAGCAGGACTTCTCGAAGCAGTCCGTGGCCGACGGCGCTCCGCTCGACCTCGCGTCCCAGCAGCCGGGGTTGAGCGACATCCAGCGCCGTTACGCGTCCGACCTGATCCGCCAGCTCCAGGGGGACGTCCAGGCGGCGGTGAGCGCCCTGCGCGCCTTCGCGGCGCCGCGCGGGCGCAAGGTGATGCTGCTGCTCTCGGGGGGCTGGCCGTTCTCGGTGCAGAGCTACGCCAGCCGCGGCGCCGGGATGCCCACCAAGGAGCTACCCGAGGGGGAGGAGCTCTACAAGCCGCTCACCAGCACGGCCAACCTCCTGGGCTACACCCTCTATCCGGTCGACGTCCCGGGCGTCCAGAGCGGGGCGGCGGACGTCAACGCGACGCCGCCTCCCACCTCGGCGGGCGGCGGCGGCGAGGGCGGCGGCGGGTTGCTCGCTCCGGGCCAGCTCCTGGGCGGCTTCGGCAACCTCTCCGAGCACGAGATCGAAGGGTCGCTCAAATACATCGCCCAGGAGACCGGCGGCAAGCCGATCCTCAACAGCAACCGGGGTCTGGCCCTCGGCCTCGCCCGCGAGGACACCCGCTCCTTCTACTGGCTCGGCTTCTCGCCGAGTTGGAAGCGGGACGACAAGGGGCACCGGATCCAGCTCGAGACGCGGCGCAGGGACCTCCAGGTGCGCACCCGCTCCGGCTTCCTCGACCTCTCGCGCAAGGCCGAGGTCTCGATGCTGGTGGAGAGCGCCCTGCTCTTCGGCAACCCGCCGGGGGCGCTGCGCATGCCGCTCAAGGTCGGCCAGGTGACGCGCTCGAAGCGGGGGGAGATCGAGATCCCGATCACCCTCGGCCTGCCGGTGGACCTGATGACGGTGGTGCCGGAGGGCGCCAAATACACCGCCCGGCTCGAGCTGCGCTTCGCCGCCTCGGACGCCAGCGGCGACACGGCCGAGATCCCGACGATCCCCGTCACCCTCACCTCGGACCACCCGCCGTCCCCCGGCAAGGTGGTGAAGTACGAGACCAAGGTCAAGCTGCGCGGCAAGGCCGACCACATGGTGGTGGCCGCCTACGATCCGCTGAGCGGCAAGATCGCCACGGCGGAGACCGACGTGAAAGTGCCGTAGGGCCAGGACCGTGCCCTCTGGGGTGTCCTGCCCTCCGAAGCCTCACCCTCGGTCCCTCTCCACAAACTGCGTGGAGAGGGAGGGCCCAGAGAGCGAAATTCTCCAGATTCGGCAAGGCGTCTTAGCTACGTTCCCCCTCTCCACGAAGTGGAGAGGGGGCCAGGGGGTGAGGCCTCGAAGGGCAGACCGCCCCGAGGGCATCGCCGCCCTGGATCTCCCTACTTCTGCACCGACTCCAGATACGCCACCAGGTCCTTGATCCGCTCGCGGACCTCGGCCTCCTGGTCGGAATCGCGGCCGTTCTCACGGAAGGTCAGCCCCCAGACCGGCATGCTGCCCGGGCCGTGGCCGTGGACCTCCAGGCGGCCGTCGATGATGCCGGCGATCCGGGCCTCCGGGAAGGCTCCGCCGTGGCGCTCGCGAATGCGGGTGAGGTCGGCGGGCTTGACCTTGAGCACCTCCACCATGGGGCCGTTCCCCTCGGCGGAGGCGCCGTGACAGCTCGCGCAGTAGGCCCGGTACGCGCGGCCTCCGGCTTCGGCCCGCGATTCCCTCCGGTCCTGGGACCCGCCCGGCGCGGCGGTCTGCGAGAGCGGCAACGCCGCCGCCAGGCTCGCGAGGCCCAGGAAGGCGATCATCTGCAATCCCTCCTTCATCTTGGCTCGCATGACGGCACCTCCAGCCTGGTTGTACACCGGAGGGAGGCCGGCCGGACCCTGCCAAAGGATGGGATGGGGAGCGTGATCGGGTAGGGTTTAACCCCGCGCCCGGCGGACGAGGTACTCCTCGCGCAGCAGGGAGTAGAGGAAGTTGTCCACCCGCCGGCCGCGCAGCTTGAAGTAGCCGCGCAGCCGGCCCTCCCGCTCGAAGCCGCTCTTCTCCAGCACCCGCTGCGAGCCGACGTTCTCGACCGCGCAGCGGGCCTCCACCCGCTCCAGCAGGGTGTTGTGGAAGAGGTCGTCGAGGAGGATAGCCAGCGCCTCGCTCATCACGCCGCGGCTCTGGAAGACCGTCGAGAGCGCGTAGCCGACCTCGGCCAGGCCGTGCTCCCAGTTGCTCACCACCAGGGTGATCCAGCCGGCCGGCTGGCCGTCCACCTGCACGATCCACTGGAACTTTTCCCCCCGGCCGCGGTAGAGGTCGGCCATGCGCTGGCTGGCGACGTCGGCGCGGAGCTGCGCGGTGGGCAGCTCGTTGAGGGGCTGGTAGCGGCGCACGCTGGTCTCGGCGCGCCACTGGCGCAGGAGGTCGGCGTCCCGGGGCGCCGCCGGACGCAACGTCACCTGGTTACTCAGTCGGCGCTCTGGTACGGCCATGAGATTATTTTAGCCGCAGCATCCGTGATTTCAGAAGATCGCGTCAGCCTCCAGCCCCGGCCGCGCCGGTGGCCGCGCCTCCGGCCCGCCCGCGCGCCCACCAGTCGCGCAGCGAGGGCAGGTAGCTGAGGACGGCCATGTAGCCGTACCCCTGCACGAAGAGGAGGAGGAAGGGGATCGACATCCACATCCCCGCCAGCGCGGCGTAGACCGTGATCCCCGTGAAATAGAGCGCGAGGAGCGCCTCGATCACCCGCGTGGGATCGGTGCCCACCCGGTAGCGCTTGGCGGTCCAGCTCTGCCCGGCCTGCTCGATGCGGTACTTGGGCGTGCGGTGGAAGACCCCGCCGTCATGGAAGAGGCCGGAGATCACCGCCCGGGCGTTGTTGACCGACAGGCCGATGCCCACCGACATCAGGGCCGGCAGGTAGCGGATCTCCCCCGTCCACTCCTCGTTGCCCGCCACCTGGCTCATCAGGTAGAAGGTGAGCACCGAGGCGGTGGCCGAGAGGAAGAGCGGCAGGTCGACCAGCAGCAGCATGGCGACCGACGTCCCCCGGCGCAGCATCATGGCGGGGAAGATCAGCAGCGAGAGCAGCACCATGAGGGGGTAGCTGGCGTTATTGGTGAGGTGGACCAGCGCCTCGAACTTGACCTTCCAGGGGAGCGGCGCCCGCCAGACCCGGCCCAGCAGCTTGCGGCCGGTCTGCACCGCCCCCTTGGCCCATCGGTACTGCTGGCTCTTGAAGCCGTTGACGTCCACCGGCAGCTCCGAGGGGACCTTGAGCTTGGGCAGGTAGAGGAAGCGCCACCCCTGGAGCTGGGCGCGGAAGGAGAGGTCGAGGTCCTCGGTGAGCGTGTCGTGCTCCCAGCCGCCGGACCCCTCGATCGCGGCCCGCCGCCAGATGCCCGCCGTGCCGTTGAAGTTGAAGAACCGGCCGCTGCGGTTGCGGGCCGAGTGCTCGATCATGAAGTGGCCGTCGAGCAGGATGGCCTCCACCCGGGTGAGCAGCGAGTAGGCGCGGTTGATGTGGTCCCACCGGCCCTGGACCAGCCCCAGCCTGGGATCGGCCAGGAAGTAGGGGACCGAGCGCAGCAGGAAGTCCGGGGCGGGCACGAAGTCGGCGTCGAAGATGGCGAGGAGCTCCCCGCGCGCCTGGGCGAGCCCCGCCTCCAGCGCGCCGGCCTTGAAGCCGGTGCGGTCGGCGCGGTGGAGGTGGTGGATGTCCACCCCCCGCTCCCGCCAGGCGGCCACGGCGCGGGCGACGATCTCGGTCGTCTCGTCGGTCGAGTCGTCGAGCACCTGGATCTCCAGCCGGCCGGCCGGATAGTCGAGCCGGCAGACGGAGTCGATCAGCCGCTCGGCCACGTACATCTCGTTGTAGAGTGGGAGCTGCACCGTGACCACGGGCCAGGTCTGGGGGTCGTCCGGCAGCGGCGGCTGAGGCTGCGTGGCGCGGCGGCCGCCGGTCCGCAAGTAGATGAGCACCAGCATCAGCCGGTGGAGGCCGAAGAACGACAGCACCACCAGGACGGAGTAATAGAGTGCCAGCAGGGCCGGCGCCCACGGGAAGCTCATCGTCAACGCCCGGCCGGCGCCGGCTGGCGCCGGCGGCCCTCGCGCTGCCGCTGGTGGCGGCGAATCTCGGTTTGCTGCTCGTCTTCGATCTGGCTCATCATATGGCTTTGACGCTGGCCCTCCTGGGGGCGGCGTTCCTCGGGCTCCTGTTCGTGGCGCCGCGGCTCGAGGCCGCGCGCGGTCCCATAGGGGGCGCGGTCCTGCTGGGAGCCCTGATGCTGCGGCTCCCGCTCCTGCCGCTCCCGCCCACTCTATCCGATGACGTGCTGCGTTATCTCTGGGATGGAAAGGTGGCGGCGGCCGGGATGAATCCCTACGCGCTGGCGCCCGAGGCCGCGAAGCTCACCCCCCTCCGCGACGAGATCTGGCGGCGTCTGCCTCACCAGCAGGTCCCCACCGTCTACCCGCCTCTCTCGCTCGCGGCCTTCAGTATAGCGATTCGGCTGCCGTTTCCGATGCTTGCCTGGAAGCTGATCGCCACCGGAGCCGATCTGGCGGCCTGCTGGCTGCTCCTCCTGGCCGCCGCCCGGCTCGGCCTGCCGCCCGGCCGGACCGCCTGGTACGCGTGGAATCCCCTTGTGGCTCTTGAGGTTGCGGGCATGGGGCACGTCGACGCCCTGGGGGTGGCGGCGGTGGTGGCCGCCGTCCTCCTGCTGCTCCCCCGCGCCCGCCCCCTGCCGGCGGGGACGGCGGCGGCGGCCGGAGCCCTGGCCAAGCTGGTCCCCCTGGCGGCCCTGCCGATGTGGGCGCGGCAGAGCGGACGGCCCGGCCGTTTCCTCACCGCCGCCCTGGGGCTCACCGCCGTGGCGGCGCTGCCGGTGGTGGCCGCCACCGGCGGGGTCCCCCCGGGGCTGGTGGCCTACGGCGTCTCCTGGGAGTTCAACGGGCCCCTCTTCGAGCCCCTCTGGCGGCTGCTGGCAGCGATCCACGCCGCGCCGGCCCTGGCCCGGGGGCTCGACCGTCTCAAGGCGGCGACGGAGATCTGGCACGGGCTGAATTTCCTCTATCCGTATCTCTACCCCCAATTCCTGGCCAAGCTCCTCCTCGCCTTGGGGATGGCCGCCGCCGTCGCCCTCTCCCTGCGGGAGCGGGACCCGGTGGCCGGGACCGGGCGGCTCTTCGGACGGCTGCTGCTCTGCTCGGCGACCGTCTACCCCTGGTACCTCCTCTGGGTGCTCCCCTGGGCGGCGTTGCGGCGGGAGAGGGCGTGGCTGGCGTTGTCGGGGCTGATTCTGCTGTCGTACCTGCCTCAGTTTTTGGGGATTGGACTGTGGCCTTGGGTGTATGTGGGGATCTGGGGGCCGTTCTTCCTGCTCTACCTTCTCCCCCGCCCCGAACCCTCACCCCCCGGCCCCCTCTCCCGACCCCTCCCGCCCTCCCTCACCGGGAGAGGGGGAGAAAAACAGTGAATCTCTACCGCCTCACCCTCTCCTACCGCGGTGCCGCCTACGCCGGCTGGCAGCGCCAGGAGAACGCCGTCGCCGTCCAGCAGGTCGTCGAGGAGGCTCTCGAGCGGCTCCTCGGCCAGCCCGTCCGCGCCGTGGGGGCCAGCCGCACGGACGCCGGGGTCCACGCCCGCGGCCAGGTGGCCCACCTGGAGCTGGAACGGGATTTCCCGCCGCGCGCCCTCGTCCACGGCACCAACCGGTTCCTCCCCGAGGACGTGCGGGTGCTCGCCGCCGCCATGGTGCCGCCGGGCTTCCACGCCCGCAAGAGCGCCTGGGGGAAGGAGTACCTCTACCGGCTGAGCCGGGCGCCGGTGATCCCGCCGCTCGACTCCCTGTTCGTGGCGCCGGCGCCGGCCGGGCTCGACCTCGACCGCATGGCCAGAGCGGCGTCTTGCCTGCCAGGACGGCACGATTTCTCCGCTTTCGCGCTGGCGGGGGGCTCGCATGGACAGCCGTTCCGGCGTATCGTCTCCGCGCGTTGGGAGGAGCGGGGGGACGAATGGGCCTTCCAGGTGGTGGGAGAGGGCTTCCTGCGCGGCATGGTTCGTGCTTTGGTCGGGACCTTGGTCGAAGTCGGTACGGGCAGACGGACCCCGGAGAGCTTCGCCGGCCTGCTCGCCGGCCGTCCGCGCGGGGAGGCGGGCCCGACCGCGCCCGCCCACGGACTGGTGCTGGAACGCGTGCTCTACCCGCCGGAGTGGGCGGAAGTCGATCCAACGATCTCAGCAGCGCCTGTGATACTTTAGGGAACCTCAATCATGGCAGAGCTCTCCAAACTCGCCGACCCGGGCTCACCCGAAGAGATGCTGGTCCGGCGGCTCGATCTGGACCGGCTGCCGCGGCACGTGGCCATCATCATGGACGGCAACGGCCGCTGGGCCAAGTCGCGCGGCCTGCCGCGCGTCGAAGGGCACCGCGCCGGCGTCGCCTCGGTGCGCGAGGCGGTGGAGACCTCCGCCCGCCTCGGCCTTCAGGCCCTCACCCTCTACGCCTTCTCGGTGGAGAACTGGAAGCGCCCCCGCTTCGAGGTGTGGACCCTGATGAACCTCCTCAAGGAGTACGTCCGCAAGGAGCGCCAGGGGCTGGTGGACAACGACATCCGCTTCCACGTGCTCGGCCGCTGGCGCGAGCTCGACCCCTCGGTGGTGCGCGAGCTGGAGGCCACCCTGGAGGCGACGAGCCACTGCCGCGGCATGAGCTTCAACATCGCCCTCAACTACTCGGGGCGCTGCGAGATCGTGGACGCCTGCCGCAGCATCGTCGCCGACTGGGCGGCCGGCAAGCGGGCCGACATCGATGAGGAGACGATCGGCCGCTACCTCTACACCTCCGGCCAGCCCGACCCCGACCTGATGATCCGCACCTCGGGCGAGCTGCGCGTCTCCAACTTCCTGCTCTGGCAGATCGCCTACGCCGAGATCTGGGTGACGCAGACCCTCTGGCCCGACTTCCGGCGCCGCGACCTCTACGAGGCGATCCTCGACTATCAACGCCGGGAGCGCCGCTACGGCGGCGTCGTCCAGCCCGAGGAGGCGGACGTCTTCGCCTCGGGCCGGCTCCAGGGTTGAGGCCTCCCGTCCAACCGGCCCGCATGCAACGCGTCCTGACCTCCGCCATCGGCGTCCCGCTCGTCCTGGCGGCGGTGTTCCTGCTCAAGGGGTGGTGGTTCTTCGCCGCGATCGCCCTCGCCGTCGAGGGGGCGGCGTGGGAATTCACGGCCATCCTCCGCGTCCGCGCCCCGCGGGCGCCGCTGCGGCTGCTGCTCCTGCTGGCGCCGCTCGCCGCCTGGGGGGTCAGCTACGCCTTCACCGACCCCATCGATGCCGGGACGTTGCGCTACCTGCTGTTCGCCGCCGTCCTGCTGCTCTCGGTCGGCCTCGGCACGCTGCTCCTCTTCAGCCGCACGCCGCTGGAGGAGACCCTGCCCGCCCTGGGGGCCTTCGGCTTCGGCCTCCCCTACTTCGCCGCCGCCACCTCCAGCATCCACCTCTTGCAGCGGGCCGACCCCTGGCTGGCCTTCCTGCTGATGGCGATCGTCTGGCTGGGGGACACGGCGGCCTACTACGTCGGCTCGGCGGTGGGCCGCCACAAGATGGCGCCGGTGATCAGCCCCAAGAAGAGCTGGGAGGGGGCCGCGGCCAGCTTCGTGGTGGCGGTGGCCGCCGCCGCGGTGTGGGACGTCTGGCGGCGCGGCAGCCTGGAGCCGGGGTTGCTGGCCGCCGCCGCCGCGGCCGCCGTGGCGGCGCAGATCGGCGACCTGGTGGAGTCGATGGTCAAGCGCGGCTCCGGGGTGAAGGATTCGGGGCACATCCTCCCCGGCCACGGCGGCATGCTCGACCGCATGGACGCCATGCTCTTCGCCGCTCCCGTCCTGCTCCTCGGCCTCTGGCTCGCCGGGGTGAGCGCGCCGGGGCGGTGAGGGGCCGGGAATCCCGGAAACGTTCCCGTCGTTGGATATAATCTACGGCTCCACCTTTGGACCGGCGCCGCCGGAGCGGACCTGAGCTCATGACCTACTTGATCAACAGCTTTCATACCCTTCTCTCCTTCGCCTATACCCTTCTCTCCTTCGCCTTCGCCCTGGGCGTGATCATCGTCGTCCACGAGGCCGGGCACCTGCTGGTCGCCAAGGCCTTCGGCGTCCGCGTGATGACCTTCTCCGTGGGCTTCGGCAAGCGCCTGTGGGGGTTCAAGCGCGGCGAGACCGAGTATCGGGTCTCCGCCGTCCCCCTCGGCGGCTACGTCCGTTTGGGAGGCGAGAGCCCCGAGGAGGTCGATCCGGCCGATCCGCGCGAGTTCCTCAACAAGCCGCGCTGGCAGCGCATCCTGGTCTACCTGGCGGGGCCGGCGGCCAACATCCTGCTCGCCATCCTGGTTTTCGCCATCGTCTTCATGGTGGGCATCGAGGTGATGAGCTTCCCCGACATGCCGCCCATCGTCGGCGGCGTCGAGGCCAAATCCTCGGCCGCCCAGGCGGGGTTGCGGCGCGGGGACCGCGTCCTCACCGCCAAGGGGGAGGCGATCGAGAACTGGCAGGACCTCCTCCTGGTGGTGATGGGCTCGCCCGAGCAGCCGGTGGCGCTCACCTTCCGGCGCGGCCCGCAGACCCTGCAGGCCACGGTGACTCCCAAGCGGGTCCCCCGCTACGAAGTGGGCGACCTCGCCGGCATGATCCCCAGCGTCCGGCCGCAGGTCATCGAGATCATCAAGGGCCAGCCGGCCGAGACCGCCGGCTTCCGCCCCGGCGACGAGATCCGCGCCGTGGACGGCAGGCCGGTGATCGACAGCCAGGCCTTCGTGGACGCCATCTCGCCGCGCGCCGGCCAGCAGGTCGGGGTGCAGGTGCTGCGCGACGGCCGTCCCCTGACCCTGACCGTGGTGCCGCGCAACGACGCCGGCAGCGGCCGCATCGGCGTGAAGATCGGCTTCTACCAGCGCTTCGGCCCCTCGCGGGCGTTCGTCGAGGGGGCGCGCTACAGCGTGCAGACGGTGGAGCAGATCTTCCAGATCCTGGGCAAGCTCTTCAAGCACCAGATCCCCGCCCGCGGGGCCCTCGCGGGGCCGCTGGAGATCGCCAAGCAGAGCGGCGAGGCGGCTCGCCTGGGCTTCAAGTACCTCCTCCAGCTCATGGGCTTCATCAGCGTCAGCATCGCGGTGATGAACCTGATGCCCATCCCCATCCTCGACGGCGGCCAGATCTTCATCCTGGCGGTCGAGGGGGTGATCCGGCGCGACCTCTCGCTGCGCCTCAAGGAGATCGTCAGCCAGGTCGGCTTCGTGATGATCCTGCTGCTGATGTTCGTGGTGATCTACTTCGACGTGATGAAGAACCTCCCCGCGAGCCTCGGGAAGCCGGGCGGCTGAGCCCTCTCAACGTCTCCAGATCCTTGCGGTGCCCCTCCAGGTCCTCGCCGGTCTCGGTCTCGATGATCATCGGGACTCCGGCGAGGCGCGGGTCGTGGAGGATTCGCTCGAAGGCGCCGAGGCCGATCTCCCCCTCGCCGATGTGGGCGTGGCGGTCGCGCCGGGAGCCGAACGGGCGCAGCGAGTCGTTGAGGTGCATGCACCCGAGGGCCGCGAAGCCGATCCGCGCCGCGAATTCGGCCCACATCTCCTCGTAGCCGGCCGGCTCGTGCAGGGCGTAGCCGGCGGCGAAGGCGTGGCAGGTGTCCAGGCAGACCCCCACCCGCTCCGGCTCGGCCACCCGGGCGCGGATCGCCTCCAGGTGCTCCAGGCGGTGCCCCAGGCAGGAGCCCTGGCCGGCGGTGTTCTCCAGCAGCACGCGCACGGGGGCGCCGGGGAGCCCCGCCAGCACCGCGTCGATCGACGCCGCCACCCGCTCCACCCCCGCCTCCTCGCCGGCTCCCAAGTGGGCGCCGGGGTGGAGCACCAGCCCGCCCACGCCCAGCCGGGCGCAGCGGCGGAGCTCGTCCGCCAGGGCCTCGCGCGAGCGGGCGAGCAGCCCTGAATCGGCGCTGCACAGGTTGATCAGATAGCTCGCGTGGGCCACCAGCGGCCCCACCGCGCTCGCCGCGTGGGCGGCCCGGAAGGCTGCCACACCCTCCTCGCCGAGCTCCTTGCCGCGCCACTGGGCGGCGTTCTTCACGAACACCTGCGCCGCCGTGCAGCCGAGCGAGGTGGCGCGCGCGATGGCGTTCGGCATCCCGCCGGCCACGGAGCAGTGGGCGCCGAGAGGGGGGAGCTTAGACATCCGGCGAATTCTACCCCCCGCCTTTGGTAGACTGCCCGCCATGCCGTCGAAGCTCCTCCGTGGGATGGGATGCTTGGCCTACGCCGTCCTGATTTTCGTGATCTTCGGCCTCGCCGCCTATACCTCGTTCAGCGTGTTCGTGCGCAGCGGCACCACCCGCGTGCCGTCGGTGGAGGGGATGTCGCAGACCGACGCGGCCAACCTCCTGGCGGATCAAGGGCTGGTGCTGCGGGCCGCCAAGGGGACCGGCCGCTACGACGACAAGGTGCCGGCCGACTTGGTGGCGCGGCAGAGCCCGGACGCGACGTCGTTCGTCAAGCGGGGGAGCCCGGTCACCGTGGTCCTCTCGCTGGGGCCGCGCCGGGTGGCGGTGCCGGACCTCCGCGGCAAGAACCTGCCCAGCGCGCAGCTCGGGCTTTCGGGCACCGGCCTCGCCCTCGGGCGCATCCTGGGGGCCCTGGCCCCCCACCACGAGGCGCCGAGCTCGGTGATCGAGCAGGACCCGGAGCCCAACGCCTCCGTGCCGCCGGCCACCGGCGTCGACCTGCTGCTCGCCATGGCGGTGCCGGAGGAGCGCTACGTGATGCCCGACCTCGTCTACCGCAATTACGATCAGGTGCGCCCCGCCTTCGAGCAGCGCGGCTTCAAGTTCGGCAACGTCAAGTACGAGCGCTACGAAGGGGTGGCGGCCGGCGTGATCCTGCGCCAGTTCCCGCTCCCCGGCCATCCGGTGAGCCGCGAGGACTCGGTCTCGCTGGTGGTGGCCACCGCGGACGGAGCCCCCTGATGCGCCTCGCCCCCTCGCTCCTCGCCGCCGACCTGGCCGACATCGCGGGCGCCCTCGCCCTGTGCGAGCAGGGGGGCGCCGACCTCGTCCATTTCGACGTCATGGACGGCCACTTCGTGCCCAACCTCAGCTTCGGCATCCCGGTGCTCAAGGCGGCGCGGGCCCATACCCGCCTGCCGGTCGACGTCCACCTGATGGTGTCGAACCCGGACCGGCTGCTCGACGACTACCTGGCGGCCGGCGCGTCGCGGGTGATCGTCCACTGGGAGGCGGCCCCCCACCTCGACCGCCTGCTCGAGCGCATCCGCAAGGGGGGCGCCGAGGCGGGGGTGGCCGTCAACCCGGCGACGCCGGTCGAGCTGCTCACCGATGTCCTGCCGCGGCTCGACTACGTGCTGGTGATGTCGGTCAATCCGGGCTTCGGCGGCCAGGCGTTCCTGCCGCGCGCGCTCGACAAGGCGCGCCGCCTGCGGCGGATGATCGAAATAAGTGGGCTCCCCGTGGAGATTGAGATGGATGGCGGCATCGACCGCGATAACATTGCCCAGGTGGTGTCGGCCGGCGTGGACGTGTGCGTGGCGGGGTCCGCGATCTTCGGAGCCGGCGGCCCCCAGGCGATAATTGCCGAAATGTCCGAGCTGCGCGAGCGCGCTCGGCGGGAGATGGTATGAAGCGAATCCTTCCGTTGCTGGCCCTGGCGGGCCTGATCCTCACCGGCGCCGGCTGCAAGAGCAGCGGTGCCCCGGCCGACCCCATCCTGCGGCTCTCCGCCCAGGAGTCGATCGCCCAGGGCAAGGAGCTGCTGGTCAAGGAGAAGTACGACAAGGCCCGCCCCTTCTTCACCCATGCCTTCGAGGTGGAGCCCAACTCGAGCATCGGTCGCGAGGCCCTGCTGCTCGCCGCCGACACCTACTACCTCCAGGGCGGCAACCCCAACTACATCCAGGCCGAGGCCAAGTACCGCGACTTCCTCAACCGCTTCCCCACCAGCGAGCAGTCGGCGTACGTGCAGTTCCAGATCGCCAACAGCCTGGCCAAGCGGATGGAGAAGCCGGACCGCGACCAGAACGTCACCCGCAAGGCGCTGGAGGCCTACCAGGACCTCGTCCGCCTCTACCCGACGAGCGAGTACGCCCCCCAGGCGCAGACGCAGATGCAGGCCGTGCTCGCCAACCTCGCGGAGCACGAATTCACCGTCGGCCGCTTCTACTCCCGGTTCGGCGCGCCGCTGGCGGCGGTCGAGCGCTTCGAGTACCTGCTCCAGGCCTATCCGCAGTACAAGGAGCGCGACAAGGTGATGTACAACCTCGGCCTCGCCTACGTGCAGAGCCGGGAGCCGAACAACGCCATCACCACCTTCGACCTGCTGCGCAAGCAGTTCCCCCAGAGCCCGTATGTCCAGCAGATCCCCGACGTCAAGCCCGCTCCCCCCAAGCCGGCGGAGCCCGCCAAGGCCGCCACCAAGGGGGCGGCCGGAGCCTCGACGGGACAATAAACGACCGACGGCAGGAGCAGCTCCCGATGAAGCGCCTCACCCTCCTCCTCGTCCCTCTCTGCCTCGCCGCCGGCTGCGCCGGATCGGCCCTGCGCCCGGACGACACGCAGCAACAGGAGATCCAGGCGCTCAAGACGCGCATCCTCGAGCTGCAGCGCGAGGCGGCCATGAACCAGGTGGAGCTGTCGCAGCTCCGCCAGCGGGTGGCCGAGATGGAGGCCCGCAATGGCGGCGCTCCGCGCCCCGCGACGCCCCCGTCCACCGTCCGCCCGGCGCCCCCTCCCACCCCGCTGCCGCGGAGCGGCGCCGTACAGGAGGATCCCAAGATGGCGCCCCGGCCCCTGGCGCCGGCTCCGGCTCCGATCAGGCCGGCGCCGTCCACCCCCGCTCCGGCCCAGACCCGGCGGACCGAGCCGGAGCGCCCGGTCACCCGGCCGGCCGAGCCGATCGAGGAGGTGGACATCGCGTTGCCCGAGACCGGCCCGCAGCCGCCGCCGCGGCGCGCGCCGGCCACCTCGGCGCCCAAGCCGGCGGCGCCCAAGCCGGCGGCGCCGGCCGGCCCGGCGCCGTCCAACCCCGAGCCTTCGGCATCGCCGGATGGGCTCTCGCCGGCCACCCAGGCGCTCTACGACCGCGGCTACACGCTCTTCAACCAGGGGCGCTTCGTGGACGCCGAGGCGAGCTTCCAGCGCTTCCTGCAGGCGAACCCCGGCAACGAGCTGGCCGACAACGCCCAGTACTGGATCGGCGAGTGCCGCTACTCCCGCAACGACATCAAGGGGGCCCTGGCGGCCTTCCGCGCGGTGGTCGAGAAGTTCCCCAAGGGGAACAAGGTGCCGGACGCGATGCTCAAGTCCGGCCAGTGCCTGGAGGCCATGGGGGACGTCGAGGGGGCCCGCGTGACCTACCGCGAGGTCAACCGCCGCTTCCCCGGCACCGCCGCCGCCGCCGTGGCGGAGGAGCGGCGGGCGAAGCTGCCGTAATCTCTTTCCCGCCCCGTAGGGGCGAAGGCATGTAGCCTGGGGCGTGAGCCCCAGGTAGGTGAGCCCGAATGGAATTCCGAGCCCCGTAGGGGCGGCAGAACGCGGAGGTTGGCCGTCGCCCCTACAGGGCTCTGTTCGTGAAGGGCGCCCGGCGACCTGGGGCTCACGCCCCAGGCTACATGCCGCCGCCCCTACGGGGCTCGCAAAGCTCAAGCAGAGCCTGAGCTTCCAGCCGGTAAAGCTTGACAGGACCAGCCGATCATTCTATTTTAAGCCATAGAAGCTCGACTATAGTTGTGCCCTCCCCTGTGTGCAGGAGGTCTTCATGAGAGTGCGCCGTACCGGTTTCGTGCTCGCGGTGGTCCTTGTGGCCGGCTCCGTCTCCGCTCCCGCGGCGGATCGTCCCCCCCGTGGCCTGCATCTCGTCGGCGACCACTGGACGGCGTGGAATCCGCCGGCTCCGGCGGCCACCGACCAGGTGCACGTCGTCGCCAAGGGCGATACGCTCTGGGGCATTGCCGCCAAGTACTACGGCAACGCCTACCTCTGGCCGCAGATCTGGGAGAAGAACAAGTACGTCCTGGACGCCCACTGGATCTACCCCGGCGATCCGCTCGTCCTGGGGCTGAACGTGGCCCCGGCCCAGACCCTGTCGCAGAACGGCGCGGCGGGCACCGGCGGCCAGACCGGCACGCCGGGGTCGGCCACCGCGCCCATCCCGGAGCCGCCGGCCAACGTCGCCAACGCGGAGTCGGCCACCGGCGCGCCCGTGCCGCTCGGCGCCGAGACCGACATCTACTGCCAGGGGTACGTCGGCGACCTCTACGAGGAGTTCCCCTACGCCGTCATCGGCGCGGAGGCGGATTCCCTGTCGCTCGACAACTATGTCCGCGGCGCCACCGGCTGGCGGGTGGGCTCCTTCCGCAGCGGCAAGAACACCACCAAGATCGGCCTCACGACGGGGGACATCGTCTACGTCGACGGCGGCCAGGACCGCGGGGTCCTGCCGGGCACGCAGTTCACGGCCGTGCTGCCCGACCAGCCGGTGGTGCACCCGGTCACCAGGGACGTGGTCGGCCGCTACTACCGCTACGCCGGCCGCGTCCGCATCCTCTCCGTGCAGGAGCACACCGCCATCGCCGAGATCGTGCAGTCCTGCGATCCGCTGACCGTCGGCGCCCTGCTCCAGCCCTTCGAGCCCGAGCCGGTGCCGCTCGGCCGCAGCACCCCCATGCGGCCGGTCAACTTCCCCGCCGCCTCCGAGAAGGTCGCCAACGATCCGGTGATCGTCTTCTCGCGCGACGACATCCTCGCCCTGGGCGCGGACCACGTTGTCCACGTCGAGATCGGCGAGCAGGACGCGACGCCGGGGGACATCTACACCATCTACCGCGAGAACCAGCATCCCGGTCTGCCGCCGATCGTCATGGGCGAGCTCGCCGTGCTCTCTGTCCACAAGCGGTTCTCGGTCGCCAAGATCATCGAGTCCCGGTATCCGATCCGGCTCGGCGACCGGCTCGAGCCGAAGTAGCGGCGTCGTGACCGCGCAGGCGCTTGGGGGACCCCAAGCGCCTGTGCTAAGCTGTTTGCTTCCGCGCTTTTTTTCCGAGGTAGACGCTCTTGGCCGAACAGAATCTCAATGGACGCTTGTATCAGATCGTCGACGAGCTGGTGCGCCGCGGCGTGACGCTGGAGCAGGCCCGGCGTGAGTTTGAACGGCAATTCATCGTCGCCTCCCTGAAGTCGAACCGGGGCAACTTCTGCCGTTCCGCCCGCTCGCTCGGCGTCCACCGCAACACGCTGCGCAACAAGGTCTCCGACCTCGGCATCGGGGCGGAGGACTACGACCTGCCCGGCCGGCGCCAACCGCGCCGCAGGGGGAGACCGGTCAACGGCGCCGCCCTCCCCGACGGCCCGACCTCCTGAATCCCGCCCGCCAGGGCGGGACATGGCATCGATTTCGCAATAGATTCGGAGCCAGAACGTACCCGGTGCCCACCTCGGCCTGAAGGCCGGGGTGCGCGCATTTTCCGTACATCGTCATGCGGCCGTGGGCCCGTCCGCCTTTCCGGCGTCGGCGCCCGCAGAGAGCAAGGGAGGACCATCGGCCGATGAAGAGACGTTTGCGACTCCGATCGCCGCTGACCCTGTCGGCGGCAACCCTGTTCCTGGCGCTCACCCTCGCATCCACTCCTTCCGATCCCGCGCCCTCCGATCCCAACATGACGCCCCCTCCCGCCGAGACGCAGGAGCTCGCGAGCTTCCTGGCCGCGGGGGCCGGGACGTCCGACGGGAAGTTTCACGCCATCCGGTCCGCCGATCTGACCGCCGCGGTCGACCCCGCCGCCGCTCCCGCTCCGGAGCCGCGCCGGCTGTCGCTGCTCGACCCGGGGCCGGACGAGCTGGAGGCGCGGCGCCGGTTCCTGCGCCGGCTGCCGTACGGCGCGGCGATCGCCGTGGCCGCCGAGCGCCACCACGTGGACGGGCTGCTGCTGGCCGCCATCGTGGAGGTGGAGTCCGACTTCTCGGCCCGCGCCGTCTCTCCCCAGGGGGCGATGGGCCTGATGCAGGTGATCCCCGACGTGGCCCAGGACTACGGCGTGGAGGGGGATCTCCTCGACCCTTACGTCAACGTGGAGGTGGGCAGCCGCTACTTCCGCGGCCTGCTCAAGGACTACAAGGGGGATCTCGAGCGGGCGCTCGCCGCCTACAACGCCGGCCCCGGCGTGGTGGACCGCTACAAGGGGGTCCCCCCCTATGCCGAGACCCGCGGCTTCGTGCGCGACGTGCTCGCCCGGTACGCCGAGTACAACCGCAAGATGGAGGCGCGCGGCGTCAAAGCGGCAGGGCTGGCTGCCAGAGCGGCATCGGGGCTGTAGAACGCACCCACACAATCAGACGTGTTGTAGGGGCGGCCCTATGTGGCCCCCCAGGGAGGGTGGGCTTTGTCCGGCCGGGATTATCCCCCGCCCAGGGCGGCCCCATAGGGCCGCCCCTACAGGGACGCCAGGAAGGGCTCTACGGATTCGGGCCGGTCTTCTCGGGGATCTGGGCGGCGTCCTTGTCGCCGTCGTTGATCCCCTTCTTGAAGTTGCGGATCCCTTCACCGAGACCTTTGCCGATCTGCGGAATCTTGTTGGCGCCGAAAAGGACGATGATGATCAGGAAAATGATCGCGAGCTCAGGAACACCGAGGGAAGGCATAACGTTCTCCCGGGGCGCTGCGTACCTGCGCCCCTCAAGGGCCGCCTCTATGGCGAAGGCCAGTGTAACAGATCAAGAGTGCCGGGAGCCCTCCAGGGCGTGACTCCAGGCCTCCCGGAGACGGGGCGCCAGCGCCTCTCCCTCCGGGACGCGGGCGAAATGCTTCACGAAGTGGGCCAGGGTGGGGGGGATCAGCGGCAGGTGCCGGTCCGCCCCCAGGAGGGCGAACTTGGCGTAGGTCCCCACCGCCTTCAGCGTGCGCTGGGCCGCCGCCCGGTGGTAGCGGACGCGGTCGCCGGGCCCCCCCGCGGCGGCGGCGAGCAGCGCCTCCTCGGCCTCCGGCGGCGGGAAGAGCGTGTCGTTGAGCAGCGAGGCCAGATCGTAGAGCGGCGGCCCCAGGCGCAGGTCCTGGTGGTCGAGCACGGCGAGGCCGCCGTCCGGGAGCGGCATCAGGTTGCGCACCATGAAGTCGCGATGGCAGGGGACCGGCGTCTCGGCGCCCAGGGCCGCGCAGAGCGCGTCGAGCGCCGCGCGGAGGTCCGCGGCCAGGCCGGCGTCGCCCACCAGCCCCCGCGGCTCCAGGTAGAGGTCCCAGGTCTGCGCCAACTCGCGGGTGAGCAGCTCGCCGCCCAGCACCGGGTTGAGCTCCGCCAGGCCGTCCATGGGCAGGCGCGCGATCCGCGCGGCGATCTCCAGGGCGTGCTCGAAGTACCCGGCGAGCTCGTTCCAGGGGCGCCCCCGGCCCCACTCGCCGAGCGTGCGGAAGCCGAGGTCCTCGACCAGCATCCATCCCTCCGCGCAGTCGCCGGCCAGCACGCGCGGCACCCGCACGCCGGCGCTCTCCAGGATGGCGCTGGTGCGCAGGAACCGCCCGCAGGCCGGGCGCACCTCCTCGGGGTAGTTGGCGAGGATGGCGGTGGCGCCGTCCGCGAGCACGACGCGGAAGTAGCGGCGGGGGGAGACGTCCCCCGCCAGCGGCTGGATCTCGCGCGGGGGCGGCTCGAGAGTGAGCCAGGGCCGCGGCTCATTGGCCTCGAACGCGATCGGCCCGGACGCGACCGGCTGGGTCATCCATCATCCTCCTGACCTGCGGTGAGGCCGCGACGGAAAGCCGTTAGAGTACCACGCTCAAACCCAGGGGGAATGGGGAGTTTACACCCTTTGTTGAAGGCGGCGGAACGGTTTGACACCCTGGGGGACGAAGCGGATAATCGCCTTCGTCTCCGCTGATGGAGCGCCTGGAGGGATCGAAGCTGGACGACAAGCTGCATTCGATGCTGCGCGAGCTGCGGCGGGCCCTCTCCGAAGCGATCTCGGAGTCGCCGGAGATCAACCGCACGCTGCGCAAGATCCGCGAGGAGGGGTACTCCCTGTACCTTCTGGTGGACTGCAAGCGCGAGCTCGACGATCCCGAGGCCCTCCGGCTCACCGCGCCCCGCTGGCCCTCGTCCGGCGAGCCCGCGTTCCAGATCGACATCCGGGACCTCAACTTCCTGAAGTCGATCGGCATCGACCCCACGCGGCGCCTGCGCCGCCGCAAGGTCACGAGCTGACGGCCCTCTCCCCGTGTCAAGCCGCTCCGCCGGGAGCGCCATGAATTCAATCCCCAACAGCGCGAGCCCTGAGATCCTACCCACCGCCGAGACGCCCGTGCCCGACGCGCGTCCGGACCTGCTCGGCCTCTCCCGCGAGGAGTTGGCGCAGGCGCTCGCGCCGCTGATCGACCGGCCGTTCCGCGCCAGGCAGATCTACCAGGCGCTCTACGAGCGGGCGGTGCGCGACTTCTCGGAGATCACCGAGCTCCCCCGCGAGCTGCGCGAGCGGCTGGACGAGCGGTTCCGCGTCGGCCTCCCCGAGATCGCCTCGCGGCACCTCTCGGCGGACGGCACCGGCAAATACCTCTTCCGGCTGCGCGACGGCGCCACCATCGAGGCGGTGGACATCCCGGACCGCGGCCGCCGCACCTTCTGCATCTCCAGCCAGGCCGGCTGCGCGCTGGCCTGCGCCTTCTGCGTCACCGGCTACTGGGGCGCCGGGCGCAACCTGACGGCGGGGGAGATCGTGGGCCAGGTGCTGGCCATCCGCGCCGACCGCGACCTGCCCATGGAGGGGCTGAACCTGGTGTTCATGGGGATGGGCGAGCCGCTGCTCAACCTGCCGAACGTCAAGGCGGCGCTGGACATCCTGACCGAGTGGATCTCGCCGCACCGGATCACCGTCTCGACCGTGGGCATCCTGCCGGGGCTGGAGGAGATGGCGCGCTGGGAGCGGCGGCCGAACCTGGCGATCTCGCTCCACGCGCCGGACGAGGAGAGCCGCGGCCGGATCATGCCGGTCAACCGCACCTATCCGCTGGCGGAGCTGATGGCGGCGCTCCAGCGCTATCCGCTGGAGAAGGGGCGCAAGCTCACCTTCGAGTACATCCTGATCCAGGGGGTGAACGACTCGCTCCGCGACGCCGACCGGCTCTCGCGGCTCCTCTCCGGCCTGCGCGCCAAGGTCAACCTGATCCCGGTCAACCCCGACCCCGTCCTCGGCGACCGCATGGTGCCGCCGGACGACGCCACGGTCGAGGCCTTCAAGGAGCGCCTGCGCCAGCGGGGCTGGATCGCCACCGTCCGCCGCCGCCGCGGCGACGACGTCAGCGCCGCCTGCGGCCAGCTCCGCGCCTTCGGCCGCGATCCGCGAGGGGTGCGGGCGCGCGGCAAGTCGGTTTAGACGATTCCGACCCGAGTCGTGGCTCCGTGGACCCGCGGGTCGGAGCTTCCGACCCGGCTCGTGGCGCTCCGGACCCGATCTGTGGCGTTCGCGACCCGGGGGGCGGCTCCGTCGACCCGATCAGCGACACCGCCGACCCGATCTGTGAAGCTTTGGACCCGCGGGTCGCCTCTGCCGACCCGACCCGCGGCGTCGCCGACCCGATCTGTGGGATTTCGGACCCGCGGGTCGTCGTTCTGGACCCGCGGGTCCGAAGCGTGGACCCCCGGGTCGGAAACGTCACGAGCCGGCCTCAGCCGTCCACGCGTCTCCAGATGAATCCCACGTCCCGGCCCGCCTGTTTGCCTTCCCGCCGGTAGCTCCACAGCGTCTCCGCGTCGCAGCGGGTGCAGCGGGTCAGGACGATCACGTCCTCCACGCCGGCCCGCGCGAGCTGCCGGCGGGCGGCGCCGGGGAGGTCGAGATGGGGCCTTCCTGCCGGCCCGGGGACCGCGATCTCCGGCCCGCTGGCGGCCACCACCTGCGAGGCGACGTCGTCGCCCACCTCATAGCAGCAGACGCCGATCGCCGGCCCCACCCAGGCGGTCCACTCCGAGGGCCTTCCTCTGAGCTTCTCCAGCGTGGCCGGGATGATACCGGAAACGATTCCCCGCCATCCAGCATGGATCGCGGCGATCCCCGAGGGCCCGGCCAACAGGACGGGCACGCAGTCGGCGGTCATCACGGAGAGGGCGAGCCCCTTCTCCTCCGTGTAGAGGGCGTCCCCCTCGCCGCAGAGCCCCGGCCGGGCCGGCAGCGCCACGGCGGAATGGACCTGCTTGGCCCAGGCCATCGGAGGAGCCCCGGGCTCGATCCGCCGCAGGACCTCCTCCCGCTCGCCCCCCGGTCCCCGCCCCGTGAACCGCACCTCGACGTCCCCATGGCGGGTCCGCCACACCCAGGTGTCCGCCTGGAGGGTGGGGCCCTGGAGGAGCGGGAGGGTGGGGGCGGTGGCCATGGGAGGGGGATTGTAGCGGGTCTGGGGGCGTTGGGGGTTGGGGTAAACTTACCTTATGACCATCACATTGACAGGCAGCGTGGAGGAGCAATTGCGGGACCTTGCCGGGAAGCAAGGCCGGGACATCAGCCTGATCGTGGAAGAGGCCGTTCAGGGCTATATCGACGCAGCAGCCATCACGGATCTGGACAGCTCAGAGGTCGCCGAGACGCAGGTCGCGCTCATTGGCGAGTTGCGTGAAATCCCAGGTTGGAACGGCGGCCGTGAATGAAGCGTGCCGAGGTGTGGTGGGCTGAGCTCCCCCCGCCTGTCGGCAGCCGGCCCGTGGTCGTTCTGACCCGAGACGCCGTGCTCCACTCGATCGGCTCCATCGTGGTGACGCTCGTGACCCGCACCGTCCGCGGTCTCTCGACCGAAGTGGCGCTCGGTCGTCAGCAGGGATTACCCGTTCCGTGTGTTGCCAATCTCGATAACATTCTTACGGTTCCGCGCGAGCGTTTGCGGCGGCTCATGGGGGCGTGCGACACCGCGAAGGTGAGGGAATTGAACCAGGCTGCCAAAATCGCCCTTGATCTCTCATGACTGCGGGCCTGAAACAGGAGCCGCCTTTCCAACCGTCGCCATCGGGTGTGAGCAGGTAAAGCAAAGGACATAAAGGACCGCAAGGACGACAAGGACGAGAACGCCGGGTTCTTGGCTTCTTCAGTGTCCTTGCAGTCCTTGGTGTCCTTTGGGTCCCTTCGGCCGGTAGAGCCCCCGGGACGGAATCTTGCATTCCCCTCTCCGGAGGTGCTCCGGCACCGGAGGGGGTATGCCATAGGTTTCGAGATTCTCGGAGTGAAGCTGGTCGGCCTGACCCCGGAGAACGGGCGCAAGCTCCTGCTGACGCTCATCTTCGTGGCGGTCTCCCTGCTGCTGAGCCGGGGGCTCCAGGCGCTCGCGGGGGTGGTCTTCCACCAGTGGCAGAACCGGCGGATTCAGTTCTGGACCCAGCAGATCATCAAGCTCCTGGCGGTGCTGGTGCTGGTGGTCGGCCTGGTCTCGATCTGGTTCGACAACCCCGCCCGGCTGACCACCGTGGCCGGCCTGCTGTCGGCCGGTCTGGCGGTGGCGCTCCAGCGGGTGGTGACGGCGGTGGCGGCCTACTTCGTGATCCTGCGCGGCAAGGTCTTCCACATCGGCGACCGCATCGCCATGAGCGGCGTGCGGGGGGACGTGATCGCCCTCGGCTTCGTGCGCACGACCATCATGGAGATGGGGCAGCCGCCGGGCGAGCAGCAGGACGAGCCCGCGGTGTGGGTCGAATCGCGCCAGTACACCGGCCGCATCGTGACGGTGACCAACGACAAGATCTTCGAGCAGCCGGTCTACAACTACAGCGGCGAATTCCCCTATCTGTGGGACGAGATGCACCTGCCCGTCTCCTACAAGGACGACCGCAACCGGGCCGAGCAGATCCTCCTGGAGGTGGTGAAGCGGCACACTGTGAAGATCCAGGAGATCGCCGAGAAGGATCTCGAGGAGCTGCGCCGGCGCTACTTCGTCGACCCGGTCAACCTCGAGCCCAAGGTCTACTTCCGTCTGACCGACAACTGGATCGAGATGACGGTGCGCTTCGTGGCGAAGACGCGGGGGATCCGCGAGCTCAAAGACAAGATGAGCCGGGAGATCCTCGACGGCTTGGACGCGGCGGGGATCGGGATCGCCTCCGGGACCTACGAGATCGTGGGGGTTCCGCCGCTGCGGGTGGAGGTCGAGCGGGCTCCGGCGGTGGGGTGAGCGCGTCCAGGGCGCGGTGCCTCCTGGGGCGGCCTGCCCTGCGAAGCCTCACCCTCGGTCCCTCTCCACTTCGTGGAGAGGGAGGGCCCAGAGATCGAAGTCTTCCTGATCCGGCAAGATCGGCTCGGCTACGTTCCCCCTCTCCACGAAGTGGAGAGGGGGCCAGGGGGTGAGGCTTCGGAGGGCAGGCCGCTCCGTCTAAGATCTCCCCGCCTGCTGTAAACTCAGCCCGCATGGCGCACGCCGACTACGAGGCGGTGATCGGGCTGGAGGTGCACGTCCAGCTCCTGACCGCCACCAAGATGTTCTGCCGCTGCCCCAACCGCTTCGGGGCGGCTCCGAACACGCTCGTCTGCCCGGTCTGCCTGGGATATCCCGGCACGCTGCCGGTACCGAACCGCCACGCGGTCGACCTCGCGGCGCGGCTGGCGCTGGCGATCGGGTGCGAGGTGCGCCACACGTCGGTCTTCGCCCGCAAGAACTATTTCTATCCGGACCTCCCCAAGGGGTACCAGATCAGCCAGTTCGACCGTCCCCTGGCCGAGGACGGCCTGCTGCCGCTCTCGCAGCACGAGAAGGGTGTGCGCATCGAGCGCCTGCACCTGGAGGAGGACGCCGGCAAGCTCCTCCACGAGGCGCCGGGGGGCGGCGCGCTGCCGGGGCAGAGCCTGGTCGACTTCAACCGCTGCGGCGTGCCGCTGGTCGAGATCGTCTCCCGGCCCGACATGGCGAGCGCCGCCGAGGCCCAGGACTACCTCCAGACCCTCCACCAGCTCCTCCTCTACACCGAGACGAGCGACGGCAACATGGAGGAGGGGAGCCTGCGCTGCGACGCCAACGTCTCCGTCCGCCGGCGCGGTGAGACGAAGCTGGGCACCAAGGCCGAGGTCAAGAACGTCAACTCCTTCCGCAACGTCGCCCGGGCGATCGAGCACGAGATCGAGCGCCAGATCGCGATCCTCGAAGCCGGCGGCCGGGTGGCCCAGGAGACGCGGAGCTTCAATGCCGATACCGGCGCGACGAAGCTGATGCGCAGCAAGGAGGAGGCGCACGACTACCGCTATTTCCCCGAGCCGGACCTGCCGCCGCTGGTGGTGGCGCCGGAGCGGATCGCGGAGATCCGCGCCGCCCTGCCGGAGCTCCCGTGGCAGCGGCGGGCGCGCCTCGCCTCCCAGTACGGCCTGCCGGCCGCGGACGCCCAGGTGCTCACCGGCTCGCGCGAGCTGGCCGACTACTACGAGGCCGCTGTGGCGGCGCTGCCGGATAATCCCAGGGGGCCCAAGGGGATCGCCAACTGGGTGCAGGGGGAGGTGCTGCGCGACGTCAAGGAGCGCAAGGTGGAGCTCGCGGGGACGATCCCGCCCGGGCGCCTCGCCGCCCTGGTGGGCATGGTGGACGCGGGCAAGATCTCGAACAGCGCCGCCAAGGAGGTCTTCGCGGCGGTGGCGTCTGCTGGCGAGGCGGGCGAGGACCCGGCCGCGGCGGTCGAGCGCCTGGGGCTGGCGCAGGTCTCGGACAGCTCCCAGATCGAGCGCTGGATCGAGGAGGTCCTGGAGCAGAATCCCACGCAGGTGGCGCAGTACCGCGCCGGCAAGGCGCAGGTGGTGGGCTTCCTGGTCGGCCAGGTGATGAAGCGCTCGGGCGGCCGCGCCGAGCCGAAGACGGTGCAGCAACTCATGCGGCGGGCCCTGGAGCAGGAGCCGGTCCGGGAGTAGCCGCCGGTCCTTCGTCTTGATCCAGTTCTTCCACGTCAGCAAGCGGTACCCCGGGGGCCAGGCGGCGCTCGACGAGGTGACGTTCGACATCCCCCGGGGCGAGCTCGTCTTCCTCACCGGCGCCAGCGGCGCCGGCAAGACCACGCTGCTGCGGATGATCTTCCGCGAGGAGGTCCCCACCTCGGGGCAGATCCTGGTCAATGGCCGCAACGTCGCGGCGATCCCGCGCAGCAAGATCCCCTACCTGCGGCGGACGATCGGCGTGGTCTTCCAGGACTTCCGGCTGATCGCCCGCAAGACGATCTTCGAGAACGTCACCTACCTGCCGCGGGTGCTGGGGGTCGACCTCCAGGAGCAGAAGAAGCTGGCCTACCAGGCGCTGCGCCGGGTGGGGCTGGCCCACCGCCTGAACGCCTTCCCGCCCGAGCTCTCCGGCGGCGAGCAGCAGCGGGTGGCCATCGCCCGGGCGCTGATCAACGATCCGGACATCCTGATCGCCGACGAGCCGACCGGCAACCTCGACCCGGACCTCTCGCGGGAGATCCTGCGGCTCTTCCTGGAGGTCAACCTGCGGGGGACGACGGTGATCCTCGCCACTCACGACCGCGACACCATCCAGCGGGTGGGCGGCCGGGTGCTCACGCTCGACCACGGCCGGCTGGCTGGCGACCAGGAGCTCGTGGGCACCGATCCCCCCGTCCTCGATCCCCTGGCGGCCGAAGCGCCACAGGTCCCGGAGGAGCTCATCCCCGCCCCCGAGCCGCCGGCCGAGGAGACCGCCGGTTGAGCCTCCTCAAGGCGCTCCGCTACTTCTTCCGCGAGGCGGCGGTGAACCTCCTGCGGGGGTGGAAGGTCAGCCTGCTGGCGGTCCTCACCATCGCCGTGAGCCTGTTCATCGGCGGCGCCTTCCTGCTGGTGAGCGACAACCTGGAGTCGTCGGTCGAGCGCTGGCGGGGGGAGATGCGGGTGGTGATCTATCTCAAGCCGGAGACCCCGGAGGCCGATCTGCGGCGGCTGGCGGCGGAGGCGGCGCGGGCGCCGGGGGTGCGCTCGGTCGAGCCGGTCACCGCGGCGGCGGCCCGCGGACGCTTCCAGGAGGTCTTCCCCAGCCTCTCCGGCCTGGTCGCCGGCTGGCAGGAGGAGCCGTTGCCGGCGTCGCTGGAGATCGGCCTCGATCCGCGCGCGGCGGGGAGCGCGCCGGGGCGCGAGGCGTGGCTCGCCGGCTGGCGGACCCGCCCCGAGGTGTCGCTGATCGACGACGACCGGGAGTGGCTCGGCCAGCTCGCCACCGCCGTGGCGGTGGTGCGGGCGGTGGGGCTGGCGCTGGTCGCGGGCCTCCTGGGAGCGGCGATCTTCACCATCGCCAGCGTGATCCGGCTGACCGCCTACCTGCACTCCGAGGAGACGGGGATCATGCGCCTGGTGGGGGCGACGGAGCTCTTCATCCGCGGGCCGTTCTACGTCGAGGGGCTGCTCCAGGGGTTGATCGGCGGGCTGCTGGCGAACGGCGTTCTGTGGGGGGGCTACCAGCTCCTCCACGCCCGCTGGCGGGGGTCGCTCTTCTCGACCGTGCTGGCGGCCGGCTTCCTGGGCCCGCGGCAGGTGGCCTTCCTGGTCCTGCTGGGCGGCGCCGCCGGGCTGTTCGGCGCCGTGGCGTCGCTGCGGCGGGAGGCGCTGTAGGGCCGGATACGATAGGCTTGACCGGACCATGAAGTCCTCCTACCAGCTCTTCAAGCTCTGGTGGCTGGCCGTCCTGCCGCTGACCAAGGACGCCATCCACATCTACATCGGCTTTCTGGGACTGCTGATCGGGCTGATCGTCTTCCGCCGGCGCCTGTCGTCCTACCAGGCGCTGATCCCCGGGCTGGTGGTCTCGCTGACCCTGGAGGTCTTCGACCTGCGGGACGGCTACAGCCTGGGGGCGAGCGTGCACGACATCATCAACACCAACCTGCTGCCGTTCGTGCTGGTGACGCTCGCCCGCC
This sequence comes from Thermoanaerobaculia bacterium, assembly GCA_045807625.1. Lineage (GTDB taxonomy): Bacteria > Acidobacteriota > Thermoanaerobaculia > Multivoradales > UBA5704 > DATARR01. The sequence goes on from JBJMHA010000015.1 coordinate 144,326, forward strand.
TCCAGACCTTCAACTTCTAGTAGGGATCTGCCTCAAGCGATCGAGGCCTGGCGGGACGCCTCGCCGCGGTGGGCGGCCTCGCTGAGGAGCCGCGACAGCACGGCGGGATCGACCGGTTTGACCAGATAGCGGTCGAAGCCGGCCTGGAGCGCCCGCCGCCGGTCCTCGGGCTGGCCGTAGCCGGTCATGGCGATGAGGGAGATCTCGTTGCCACCGAGGAGCGAGCGGATGCGGCGGGCCACCTCGTTGCCGTCCATCCCCGGCAGGCCGATGTCGACCAGGGCCACCTCGGGGCGGGTGGAGAAGGCCATCTCCACCCCCTCGGGCCCGCTGCCGGCGACCGACACCCGGTGCCCCCAGATCTCCAGCAGCTCGCGCAGCGACTCGCGGCCGTCCTCGTTGTCCTCCACCACCAGGATGTGGAGCCCGGCCGCCGGCTTCATCAGAGGGAAGGAGCCGGTCGGCGGGGTGCGGCGGGAGGAGGGCTTCCGGCGGTCCTCCGAGAGCAGGGGGAAGCGGACGATGAATTCGCTCCCCATTCCCGGTCCTTCGCTCCGGGCCTCCACCTGGCCGCCGTGCATCTCGACCAGGCTGCGCACCAGCGGCAGCCCCAGCCCCAACCCCCCCTCGGAGCGCTGGCGCGAGCTCTCCACCTGGGTGAAGGGCTCGAAGATCGTCTGCAGCATCCCGGGCGAGAGACCGACGCCGGTGTCGCGCACCCGCGCGACGGCCTCGGTATCCTCGGTATTCACCGAGACCCAGAGGCGACCGCCGCGCGGGGTGTACTTGATGGCGTTCTGGAGCAGGTTGCAGACGACCTGCTCCAGCCGCACCGGATCGCCCATCACCAGGGCGGTCCGCGCGTCGACGGTGACCTCGAGGTCGTTGCCGCGGGCGAGCGACGTCATGCCGAGCTCGGAGAGGCAGCGCTCGACGACGTCCCGGAGGTCGACCGCCCGGCGCTGAAGGCTGATCTTGCCGAGGGTCACGCGCGAGACGTCGAGCAGGTCGTCCACCATGCGCACCAGGTGGCGGGTCTGGCGCAGGATGATCTCCCGCTGGCGGACCTCCCGCTCGTCCTGCGAGCCCACTTCGTCCAGCACCCAGAGGGCGTTGCGGATGGCGGCCATGGGGTTGCGCAGCTCGTGGCCGAGCATGGCCAGGAACTCGTCCTTGCGGCGGTCGGCGTCGGCCTGGCGCTCGAGCAGGCCGCGCACCTCGTACTGGCGGCGGCGGGCGCGCAGCGCCGCCTTGACGGCGCTGACCAGGGTGCTCAGGCGCACCGGCCGCTCGAGGATGGTGGCGTTGCCGCGGGGAACCAGCGTCTCGAGCACGTGCTCGCTGCTCTCGCCGCTGCGCGTGAACACGATCAGCGGCAGGTCCGACCAGGGGGGCTGCTCCCCCAGCACGGTCAGCAGGCCGTTCACCACCTCCGGGTGGAGCGCCTCGTCGGCGAGGATGACGGCGCCCGCGCCGGCCGCGATCTCGCGGAACAGCTCGTCGGCGCTCGCGCAGGCGTGGCCCGGCACCTCCATCGTGGCGAGGAGCTGGCAGGCGAGCACCCCGTCGCGGCCGGTGGGCGCCAGGACCAGCACGCGCTGCTCGCGGATCTCCTCCTCACTCAACTTCGGTCTCCTGGGCCGCGCGGCTGTTGCGCAGGAGCGGCTCGGCGGCCCCCGAGTACTGGAGACGTCCGCTGAGCACCCCCTGGAATTCCTTGACCTCCCTCCCGATCCGGATCCCGCCGGCGCCGACGCGCAGCTCGCGCACGGTGCTCTCGTGGGCGCCCGTCCGCCGCTTGACCAGCGAGATCGCCTTGCGGACCTCGCCGAAGGCCTCGAAGTAGCGCAGCAGGATCACCGTATCGGTCAGGTACGAGAGGTCGACCGGCGACTCCAGGGTCTCGCCCACGAGACCCGCCTGGGCCATGACGAGCAGGGTCAACACCCCCTGCTGGTTGAGATAGGAGAGGAGCTCGTGCAGGTGGAGCAGGAGGAAACGCTCCTCCGGCATGGCGTGCCGGTAGCCGTTCAGGCTGTCGAGCACCACGATGCGGGTGCCGTTCTCGACCGCGCGGCGGATGTCGAAGGCGAGCTCGCCCGGCGACAGCTCGGCGGGATCGATCTGGCGGATGGCGACGCGCCCCTCCTCGACGTGGCGGCGGAGGGGGAGACCCAGCCGCTCGGCCCGGCCGACCCAGTTGTCCGCCGACTCGTCGAACGTATAGATGGCGGCGCGGTCGCCGCGCTCCGCGGCCGCCGTGACGTACTGCGCCGACAGGGTCGACTTGCCGACGCCGGCCGGCCCGAGGAGCATGGCGCTGGTCCCGCGGTCGAGGCTGCCGCCGAGCATGGTGTCCAGCTCCGGCAGGCCGCTCGAGACCAACCCCGGCTTGAGCTCGTTGGGGTGCGCCGCCGCCACCAGCCGCGGGAAGACCGCCAGGCCGCCGGTGGTGATCCGGTAGTCGTGGTAGCCGTCGCGGAAGGGGACCCCGCGCACCTTCTGCACCCGCAGGCGCCGCCGCTGCCCGCCGTACCCCGGGGCGAGATACTCGAAGGAGATCACGCCGTGGGTGAGGCTCTGGAGCTGGAAATCGCCCGTGGCGGAGCCGGTGTAGTCGAGCAGCAGCACCGTGCAGCTCTGGCCGGTGAAGTAGTGCTTGAGCGCCAGGATCTGCCGCCGGTAGCGCAGCGAGTCGCGGGCCAGCAGCCGCATCTCGGAGAGCGAGTCGAAAACGACTCGCATCGGCTTCACCCGCTCGACCGTGTCCAGCACCGCCCGCGTGGTCTCCGAGAGCTCCACCTCGGAAGGGTGGAACAGGGTGTACTGCGAGTCGGCCTTGAGGCTCTCCTCGGCAGTCTGCAGCTCGCAGATCGTGATGCCGTCGAGCGACCAGCCGTGGGAGGCGGCGACGTCGCGGAGCTCCTCCTCGGTCTCGGAGAGAGTGGCATAGACGGCTGGCTCGCCGTTGCGGGCCCCGGCGAGCAGGAACTGCAAGGCCAGGGTGGTCTTGCCGGCGCCCGGGTCGCCCTCGAGCAGGTACATCCGATTGATGGGGAAGCCGCCGCCGAGGATGTAGTCGAGCCCTTCGATCCCGGTGGAGGCTCTGGCGAAGCCCTTGAAATCTTTGTCGTTCATGTCCGGTCAGGATCTAGCCGGCAGGTACTCATACCATGCAGGCGCGGTTTCCGCGCTCCTGCTGCAAATCAGATGCCGGAGGCTCCAGCGGGGAGGAAACCCCCCAGGCGAGAGGGCGGGCGCCTGGGGGGAGGAGGGGTCAGTGCTCCGCCGGCTCGCTGTTGGAGACGGAGGAGCCGGCCAGCGGACCGTAGCCGGACCGGCCGGGGTGGTCGGGGATGGTGACCAGGACCTCGCCGACGTTGTTCGTGTAGTCGGACTCCACGAAGTTGTGGCAGAGGCCGGTGGCCGGATCGAGCACCCGGCAGGGGCTGTTCTTGTCACCCTTGAACGGCGGATTGGCGGTGATGCGAATGATGTACTGCCCCGGCGGGACCACCGGCTGGCCGTCGCCGCCGTCGAGCACGAAGTACTGGCCGCCCAGGTAGAACTTGTAGGTGTCCGACCAGCCGTGGCTGATCCCCTGGTCACCCGAGGTCGTGTAGGTGCCGCAGCTCTTGTACTGGCCGGCCTTGGGCGCCTCGCCCAGGTAGGCCGGGTTCGGGTCCGTGTCAAGCATGCAGAAGCCGCGCTTGGCCGCCTTCCAGACCCGGCCCGTCGCCGGGTCGATCAGCTCGTACTTGGCGTAGTTGCGGAAGTGGTAGTGCTGATGGCAGGTGGCGAACTCGAACAGGCCGTCGGCCACGTGGTCCGCCGGGTTGCCGACGTGGATGTCGGCGTTGCCGACGTTCTGGGCCGTCACGGTGAAGCGGATGAGCCGGTGGTTGCCCGGCGTGACCTCTCCTTCGACGACGCTGCAGTAGCTGGCGGGCAGGTTTTCGTCCCGCACCAGCCAGTTGTTCTGCAGGGTCTGCACGTCGATGATCAGGTCCGGCTGAGCCTGGGCGGGGGCGCCCGCGCCCAGCGCGACCAGAGCGCTCAGGGCGAGGGGGGCGAAGGCAAGCAGTTTCCGTGTCCTCACGATTCATGTCCTCCATAGAAGTACCCACCCGTCTTTGGGTGGGAGACGGTGGATGCAGGGATTCACCCAACAGAGTGCAGGCAGGGAGGAAAAACGGGCCTGTCGCGGCTCCGCCGCTCCAATCGGGCCGGATTCGGTTAAACTTCCCTGTCCTTATAGAAGTTTGGCTTCAAAAGCTTCACCCCCGGAGGGAATCCGCATGCTCCTCGCTCGCCGCGTCTCGTTGCCCCATCATCAGCTCAAGGAGAGCTCCATGACTCCTTCATCGCCAGGCCGCGGCCATGCCTGTCGCGTCAGTCTCCTTCTGCTGGCCATGCTCTCGCTCGCAGCGAGTCTGTTCGGCGCGCCTTTCACCCCCGGAAATCTCGTCGTCTACCGCGTTGACGGCGGTGGCGTCCCCCTGGTAAGCAACGGTACGGCTGTTTTTCTCGACGAGTACACTCCCGCCGGCGTGTTCGTGCAGTCGATCGCGATGCCGACGGCCGTGGCCGGGTCAAACCTCCGGCTCACCGCGAGCGGCACGGCAACGACCGAAGGCTTCCTTAGCCGGTCGCAGGACGGCGCCTACCTCGTCGTACCGGGGTACGACGCGAATACCGGCACGGCCAACATCACGACCAGCACCACCATCGCGCGCGTCATGGGGCGCGTTGACAGCAGCGGCACAATCGACACGTCCAGCTCGTACGTCGATGCGGCGACCCCAGGCAACATCCGCTCGGTCGCAAGCGTCGACGGCTCGCGCTTCTGGGCCAGCGGCTCGACCCAGGGCGTCCGAACCGTCGCCCTCGGAGGCAGCGGCGCCGCGACGCTCGTCAGCACCACGTTCACCAATCTCCGCCAGATCGGCATCTTCGGGAACCAGCTCTACATCGGCAGCGGCGCCAGCACGATGCGCATGGGCACAGTCGGCAGCGGCACACCGATCACCACAGGCAACACGACGACCGCACTCCCCGGCTTCCCGACGACGAACGCGGTGAATGGCTATTTCTTCGCCGATCTCAATGCGGGGGTCCCCGGCGTCGACACGCTCTACGTCGCCGATGAAACCAACAGCGTGATCTCGAAATGGTGCCTAGTCAGCGGGTCGTGGACCGCTTTTGGCACAGTTGCGCTACCCACGGCACGCGGGCTCACCGGATCTGTCTCCGGCTCGACGGTGACACTGTTCGCGACCGGCGGCGGCGCCGGCACGCCGATCGTCTCGATCGCTGACGCGAGCGGGTACGGCGCCAACCTCACCGGCAGCGTGACGACGATCGTCGCCACCGCCGGGGCCAACAAGGCATTCCGGGGTATCGCAATGGCCCCGGTCTCCCCTCTACCCGGCCTCACGATCAACGACGTCTCCCTCAACGAGGGGAACGCCGGCACCACCAGCTTCACCTTCACTGTCAGCCTCTCTGCTCCGGCCGGACCGGGTGGGGTGACGTTTGACATCGCCACCGCCGACGGCACGGCGACCCAGCCCAGCGACTATACGCAGAAAACGCTGACCAGCCAGACGATCCCCGCCGGGAGCTCGACCTACAGCTTCACAGTGCTGGTCAACGGCGATACGGCCCCCGAGGGGAACGAGACGTTCTTCGTCAACGTCACCAACGTCACCGGCGCCGTGGTCACCGACGGCCAGGGGCAGGGGACGATCGTCAACGACGACGCGGCGCCCAACCTGACGATCAACGACGTCACCCTGAACGAGGGCAACGCCGGCACCACGACCTTCACCTTCACCGTGAGCCTCTCGGCCCCGGCTCCAGCGGGCGGGGTGACGTTCGATATCGCCACGGCCAACAATACGGCCACGGCGCCCTCGGACTTCACGGCCAAGTCGCTGACCGGGCAGACGATCCCCGCCGGCAGCTCGACCTACACCTTCGACGTGCTGGTCAACGGCGACACCACCCCTGAGGGGGACGAGACGTTCTTCGTCAACCTCACCAACGTTATCAACGCCGTCACGGTGGACGGGCAGGGCCTGGGCACGATCGTCAACGACGACATCACCAAGATCCATGACGTCCAGGGCAACGGCGCCGCGACACCGATCCCGGGCGCCACGGTCACGGTCGAGGGGGTCGTCGTCGCCAACTTCCAGGGGGCCAACAAGCTGCAGGGCTTCTTCCTTGAGGAAGAGGACGCCGACTGGGACGCCGATCCGAACACTTCGGAAGGCATCTTCATCTTCTGCGGCGGCTGCCCAACACCGGTCGCCGAAGGGCAGCGGGTCAAGGCCACGGGGACGGTCTCCGAGTTCTCCAACATGACGGAGATCACGGCGAGCTCGGCGGGCTCGGTCGTCGTCACCGACGCCGGCAACCACCTCGCCGAGGTGACTCCGGCGGTGATCTCCTTGCCGATCGCCGGCGTCGTCGACGACTACTACGAGGCGCGCGAGGGGATGAAGGTGACCTTCGTCGACACCCTCACGGTGTCGGAGTACTTCGAGCTCGGCCGCTACGGCCAGATCATCCTCTACCAAGGGGGCCGGCCGCAGCAGTTCACCGAGGCCAACCCGCCGAGCGTGGCCGGCAACGCCGCCTGGGCCGACAACCTCTCGCGCCGCAAGGTCATCCTCGACGACGACAATAACGCGCAGGAGTGGTACCTGACTTCGTCCACCCCGGCCGGGCCGGCGGACGGCCTGCAATACGTCTACTACCCGCGCGCCAACGGCGGGTTCTCGGTCGGCACCCAGGGGACCGACTTCTTCCGCGGCGGCGACCTGGTGAACGGGCTCACCGGGGTCCTGCACTGGTCGTTCCCCGGCTTCGGCGCCAACACCTGGCGAATCCGTCCCACCGCCGCCAACCCGGCGGCTTTCACCGTCGCCAATCCGCGGCCGGTGACGCCGCCGAACGTGGGCGGCGCCATCCACGCGGTGGGAATGAACCTCCTCAACTACTTCACGACGATCGACACGACCGCCAGCAACAGCACCGGCCCCTGCGCCCCGAGCGGAACCCTGGACTGCCGCGGTGCCGACAGTGTCGCCGAGCTCAACCGCCAGCGCGAGCGGGCGTCGATCGTCATCTGCACGCTGAACGCCGATATCTACGGCTTCGCGGAGCTCGAGAACACCACGCCGAGCGACTCGATCACCGACCTGCTCGGCGCGGTCAACGCGCGTTGCGGCGGCGCGCACCCCTACACCTTTGTGAACACCGGCGGCACGCTGGGCACCGACGCCATCCGGGTGCAGCAGATCTACCGCACCGGCATCGTGTCGCCGGTCGGCTCGCCGCTCTCCGACCTCGACCCCATCCATAGCCGGCCGCCGACGGCCCAGACCTATGACGTCGTCGACGCCGCCAACCCGGCCTTCGGGCAGCGCTTCACGGTGATCGTCAACCACTTCAAGTCGAAGGGCTCGAGCGCCGGCTTGCCTGGTGACGCCGATATCGGGGACGGCGCCGGTGCCTCCAATGCCACGCGGACGGCGCAGGCCAGCCGCCTCCTCACCTGGATCGCCAGCACCGTCCTCCCCGCCGCGGGCGACCCGGACGTCCTGCTCCTCGGCGACTTCAACTCCTACGCCAAGGAAGACCCGATCAACACCCTGATCGCCGGCGGGTACACGGATCTCGAGACCCTCTTCCACGGGGCGAGCACCTACTCCTATCTCTTCGACGGCCAGTTGGGCCACCTCGACTACGGCTTCGCCAGCTCCTCGCTGCTGCCGCAGGTCACCGGCGCCGACGCCTGGCACATCAACGCCGATGAGGTGGACCTGTTCGACTACAACGACGAGGTCCGCGACAGCCCGGGGGAGGCCACCTTCGAGGAGAAGCCGGACGGCTCCGCCCTGGTGCCGCCGCGCGTCGTGTTCCAGCCGGCCTCGCCCTATCGGGCCTCCGACCATGATCCCGTGCTCGCCGGGCTGTTCCTGGTCGCCGACCTCGCGATCACCAAGACCGACGGCGTGGTCACCGCCACTCCCGGCGGCTCGGTGACCTATACGGTCACGGCGTCCAACGCGGGCCCGGACCCGGCGACCGGCGCCACGGTGGCGGACACCTTCCCGGCGACCCTCACCTGCACCTGGACGTGCGTGGGAGCGGGCGGCGGCACCTGCACGGCGTCGGGCTCGGGCAATCTCAACGACACCGTCAACCTGCCGGCCGGCGGCAGCGTCACCTACACGGCGAGCTGCGCGATCGACCCCTCGGCCACCGGAACGCTGAGCAATACGGCGACCGTCTCGGGAGGCGGCGCCAGCGACTCCAACGCGGCCAACAACAGCGCCACCGACACCGACACGCTGACGCCGCAGGCGGACCTGGCGGTGACGAAGACCGACGGCGTGACCACGGCGACTCCGGGTGGCTCGGTGACCTACACCATCACGGCCTCCAACGCCGGTCCGAGCACTGCCACGGGCTCGACGGTGGCGGATACCTTCCCGGCCTCCTTGACCTGCACGTGGACCTGCGTGGGAGCTGGCGGCGGCACGTGCACGGCCTCGGGCTCGGGCAACCTCAACGACGTGGTCAACCTGCCGGCCGGCGGCAGCGTCACCTACACGGCGAGCTGCACGGTCTCGGCCTCGGCCACCGGCACGCTCTCCAACACGGCGACGGTGGCGGCTCCCGGCGGGGTCACCGATCCCACCCCGGGCAACAACTCGGCCACCGACAGCGACACGTTGGCAGCCCAGGCCGACCTCGCGATCACCAAGACCGACGGCGTGACCACGGCGACGCCGGGCGGCTCGGTGACCTACACCATCACGGCCAGCAACGCCGGTCCGAGCGACGCCACGGGCGTCACGGTGGCGGACACCTTCCCGGCCTCGCTGACCTGCACCTGGACCTGCGTGGGCGCGGGTGGCGGCACCTGCACGGCCTCCGGCTCGGGTGACGTCAACGACACGGTCAACCTGCCGGTGGGCGGCAGCGTGACCTACACGGCGAGCTGCACGATCTCGGCTTCGGCTACCGGCAGCTTGAGCAACACGGCGACGGTGGCGGCTCCGGGCGGCGTCACCGATCCCAACCCGGCCAACAACTCGGCCACCGATATCGACGGGCTCGGCGCGACGGCCGACCTCGCGATCACCAAGACCGACGGCGTGACCACGGCCACCCCGGGCGGCTCGGTCACTTACACCATCACCGCCTCCAACGCGGGTCCGAGCAACGCGCCGGGCTCCACGGTGACGGACACCTTCCCGGCGTCGCTGACCTGCACCTGGACCTGTGTGGGGGCGGGCGGCGGCACCTGCACGGCCTCCGGCTCCGGGAACCTCAACGACACGGTCAACCTGCCGGCGGGCGGCAGCGTCACCTATACGGCGAGCTGCACGATCTCGTCCGCGGCGAGCGGCCTGCTCACCAACACGGCGACGGTGACGGCTCCGGGCAGCGTCACCGATCCCAACCCGGGCAACAACTCGGCCACCGACAGCGACACGTTCGCTCCCCAGGCGGACCTGGGCGTCACCAAGACGGACGGCGTGACCACGGTCACGGCGGGCGGCTCGTTGACCTACACGATCGTCGTCAGCAACGCCGGTCCGAGCGACGCGTCGGGCGGCGGCATCGTCACCGACACCTTCCCGGCCTCGCTCACCTGCACCTGGACCTGCGCCGGCGCGGGCGGCGGCATCTGCCTGCCCTCCGGCTCGGGCAACATCAACGACGCGGTCAACGTGCCGAGCGGCGGCAGCTTGACCTACACGGCGAGCTGCACCGTCTCGCCGACGGCCACCGGCACGATCTCCAACACGGCGACGGCGAGCATATCGACCGGGCCGCCCGACCCGAACCCCGCCAACAACTCGGCGACCGACACCGATACGGTGACGGCCGCGGCCGGCGCCACGGTCTCCGGCACCAAGTCGGTGAGCGGCAGCTTCCAGCCCGGCGGCGCCGTGACCTACACGATCGTGCTCAGCAACACCGGCACCGCCGCCCAGGCGGACAATCCGGGCAACGAGCTGACCGACGTGCTCCCCGCCAGCCTCACGCTGGTCTCGGCGAGCGCCACCTCCGGCACGGCCGTGGCCACGGTGGGGACCAACACCGTCACCTGGAACGGCTCGATCCCCGCCGGCGGCTCGGTGACGATCACCATCCAGGCCACCGTCGCGGCCGGGGCCACGCCGGGGACGACCGTCTCCAACCAGGCGAGCTTCTCGTACGACACCGACGGCAACGGCACCAATGAGACCTCCGGCGTGACCGACAACCCGGCCACGGCCGGCGGTGCCGATCCCACCACCTTCACGGTGGGGCAGGCGCCCGCGCCGATCCCGACGCTCGACGAGGTGGGGCTCCTGCTGCTGGCCCTGCTGCTGGCGATGGGCGGTGCCGTGATGCTGCGGCGGCGCCGGGCCTGAGGAGGCTCCAGCCAGGGGCGCGGCCCGGTCCCGCGCCCCTGGCCTTCATTTCCCGCCTTTGTTGACCGTTCTTCCCTGTTGCTCTAAAATTTTATCGAGTCACCGAAAAATCGCGGTTCCACCGCGTCCGGGTATTACCGGACAACGTCAAATTTCGATCTGCTCATGGGAGGTTCTTTGCAATGGCAACTCAGGACGAGATCATGGCCCACATTATCGAATTGGTCCGCGAGGGTGCCGGCGGGACGCTGACGCCCGCGGTCGAAGCCGCTCTGCGTCACCGGTACCGCCCGTGGATCGTCAAGAAGAAGGACAAGGTTCCCACGACCCCGCAGGAGATCTGGAACGAGAAGGAAGGATCGGCGATCCAAGACCGGCTCCGGTATCTCGGCCAAGAATTGAAGAAAGGGCATGAGAAGCTTCTCCTCAGCCAAGAAGAGTGCGATGCTATCTGCCTCACGGTGGAGACGGCTTCCGACTGCCCGCACTGTCCGGATCCGCCGACGATCTAGGCGCTCCGCCGCCAGCGCGAGGTCCGCAGCACGTGAAGAGTGATCTCTGGGAACGACTGCTGCTCGCGCTGGTCGGCGCCAAGCTCTTCGTCGCCCTTCTCGGGGTGGTCCTGGGGGTGCCATCCCCCACCGACCACGCCGAAGGCACGATCCTCTCTCCCCTGACGCTGGTTCTGCCTCTGTGCGTCTACGGGCTCGGGGGGGCGATCCTTCTCCTGGGCGGCTCCGGCGACCGCCGGGCCACGCTGCTCGGCACCACTTTCCTCCTGCTGGCGACCCCGTTCTCCAACCGTCCCCTCCTGCGGCTCGTCCATGCCGGCACGCTGGGCCTGGACTACCCGGCCCTGGTGCTGAGCAGCCTCTGCTTCGACGCCTTCCTGCCGTATTTCTTCTGGCGTTTCGTGGGCGAGTTCCCGACCACCGTGCTCTCGTTCCGGGCGCGCCGCGTGCTCGCCGCCGGGACGCTGGTCTCGCTGATCTCGGGGTGCGTCCTCTTCGGCTACAAGCTGCTCGAGCTCCTCGTCAAGGGAGCGCGGAGCTGGGACCATCCGGTCGACAGCCTGAGCAAGGTCGCGCCGGAGAAGCCGAGCTACGGGTTCTACAGCGTCGTGCTCAGCCTGTCCGTCCTGGCCCTCGCCTTCCTGCTGACACGTATCTCCAACACCGCCGAGGCGGAGAAGCGCCGGGCGCGCGTGTTCGTGGCGGGGCTCGCGGCCATGGCGCCGCTCCTCGTCTATATCCTGATCGATGCGGCGGTACGGGAGATCCTGGGCCGGTCGCCGGACCTCCCCGATCCGATCTACAACACCCTGTTCCTCCTTTTCTGCTCGGTCCCGTTCACCACCAGCTACGCCGTGGTGGTCTACCGGGTGCTCAACGTGCGGCTGATCGCCCGCAAGGCGCTGCAGTACGCCCTGGCCCGCTACTCGGCGCTCGGGCTTGCCGTGGTGCCGCTGGGAGCGCTCGTCCTCTACGTGTTCGAGAGCCGGGACAAGAGGATCGGCGAGATCTTCTCGGGCCCCCGCCTGCCGCTCCTGGTGGCGGCGGTGATCGTCGGGGGCGCGGCGCTGCGCTACCGGCGCACCCTGCTCGACTCGATCGACCGCCATTTCTTCCGCGAGCAGTACGACGCCCGCCAGACGCTCACCCTGCTCATCGAGCGCATCCGGGCGACCCACGGCGTGACCGAGCTTGGGGTCCTGCTCTGCCGCGAGGTGGACCTCGCCCTCCATCCGGAGAGCGTGGCGCTCCTCTCCTTCGAGCCCCGCTCCGGGATGCTCGCTGATGCCAAGATCCGCGGCCGGCGGCTCGACGCCTCCTCGCAGCTCGCCGCGCTGATCGGGAGCGCCAGCGATCCGCTGCTGATCGATCTCGAGGACTCCCGTTCCCCCCTCACCAAGCTGCCGGAGCCGGACCGCTACTGGCTGGTGGACAGCGGCTTCCGGCTGATCGTCCCCATCCTGGCGCGGGACGGCTCGCTGCTCGGCCTGATCGGGCTGGGGGAGAAGAAGAGCGAGTTGCCGTTCTTCAAGGAGGACCGCCAGCTCCTGCGCGCCATCGCGAGCAACGCCGCCTGGGTGCTGGAGGTGGAGCTCAGCCGCTCGCTCGGCTCCTCCCGGAGCTGGCAGGAGCCGGTGGAGGGGGTCGCCTCGCTCCCCTCCTCCGAGGCGGCGGCCGGCGCCGAGCTCGCCAAGGAGTGCCCCAACTGCGGCCGGCTCTACGCTCCGTACACCGTCTTCTGCACCTCGTGCAGCCGGCGGCTGGAGCCCTCGCACGTCCCCCACCTGCTGCCGGGCAAGTTCCGCTTCGAGCGGCGCATCGGCACCGGCGGCATGGGGGTGGTCTACCGCGGCGTAGACCTCTCTCTCGGCCGGCCGGTGGCGGTGAAGACCCTGCGGCGGGTCTCCCCCGAGGACGCCATGCGGCTGCGGCGGGAGGCGCGCACGGCGGCGGCCGTCTCCCACCCCCACCTCGCGCCGGTCTACGGCATGGAGACCTGGCAGGGGACGCCCATGCTGGTGATGGAGCTGCTCGAAGGGGGGACGCTCTCGCAACGGATCGAGAAGGGGAAGCTCGACGCGGCCGAGACCGTGGAGCTCGGCATCGCCATGGCCGAGGCCCTGGAGCATCTCCACGCCTCGGACATCCTCCACCGCGACATCAAGCCGAGCAACATCGGCTACACCCGCGACGGCGCCCCCAAGCTGATGGACTTCGGCATCGCCCGCGTCATGTTCGACCTGCGCCGCGACGTCGAGACCCCGCCCGTGGCCAACCTGGACGACGATTCGGTCCTGCTGCCGCCGACCTCGGTGTGGAACCGCACGCCCAGCACGGTCACGATGTCGAAGCAGCTCGTGGGCACCCTCTCCTATCTCTCGCCCGAGGCGCTCAACGGCCAGCCGGCCGATACCTCGTTCGACCTCTGGAGCCTCGCGATCGTGCTCTACGAGTGCCTGCTCGGCCGCAAGATCTTCGCCGGCGGCGACATGCACCAGCTGATGAGCCGCATCCGCAACGGCCGGGTCCCCGACTTCTCCCAGGTCTGCCCGGAGCACGACGAGCTGCTCGGCGACCTCTTCCGCTCGGCCCTCCACAAGGCGGTCACGCGCCGCCCCGCGAGCGCCCGCGAGCTCAAGGAGCGCCTGACGGCGCTGCGCCCGCGGCTCGTGGCCTAAACCGCGTGGCCGTTTTCGCGGTCTATCCTCGCGTATAGATCAAGCAGGGAAAATCTGATTCCTGATCGTCTATACTCAAGAGCTGATCACCTGCTCTCCGATGTCACGGCGGTCGACCAAGGGGCGGTTCTGCCCGAGGAGAGAGATCATGGCGTATACACAAGAAGGAATCATGGCCCAGATCTGGATCGCGTTCGGGCAGGGGGCCGGAGCCATCCGGGTCTCCCACGACGCGGCACTGGAGCTCTACCAGTGGTATTACGACAAGATCACGCCGTACATCATCCACGAGCGGTGGCAGACCGACGCCGTCCAGGTGTTGGACCGCATGCGCGCGATCGGCAGGCACGCCGCGTTCCTGGCGGCCCGGGACGGATCGACGGTGATCAAGCCGGAGTACGTCTACGAGGCGGCGTCCAAGGTGCAGGCCCAGTCGCTGACGCCGCTCTGTCCGCCCGAGCCGGAGCCGATCTCCGAGCGGGAGTGGACCCATGCTGAAGCTGTCGCTGCCGGCGCGGCTGGTGCCCCCTTTGGCGGCGGCCAAGCTGACGCTGGGGCTCGTCGCGTTCTGGATAGCGTACGCGAGCTTCGCGGGGCCTAATCCGGCTTTCGCCTACGGCTACTACGCGCTGTTCTCCATCCCGTTCGCGGCCACGGGGGCTCTCCTGCTGCTGGGCGGGCGCGAGGACCGCCGGGCGCTCGCGCTCGGCGGCTTCTTCCTGGCCATCGCGACCTCCTGGAGCGATGGGCCGCTGCGGAGCCTCTGGAAGAGCGACCCGTCGCGCTACGGCCTCCTCATGCTGGTCGACGCGCTGGAGGTGTCCGCCTTCGTCCCCTACTTCATCTGGGTCTTCGTCCGCGAGTTCCCGAGCCCGCCTCCGGACCGGCGCCGGTACCAGCTCATGGTCCACGGGAGCGCCGCCGCCGGCCTGGCGCTCTTCGCGCTCAACCTGCTGCGATACGGGTTGCTTCAGGGCGGGCTCCCGGACGCCGCCAAGGCGCTCGACGTCTTCGCTCCCGACGACCACAAAGAGATCTTCTACGACGTGGTGAACCTCGCCACCGCGGCGGCGCTCCTCGTCCTCCCCTGGAAGGCCCGGCAGGCCCAGGGGCCCGAGAAGCGGCGGGCGCGCGTCTTCCTGCAGCTCCTGGCCCTGTGCTTCGGGCCGGGCTTCGGCTTCCTGGTGATCTACCTGGTGGTCCCCGGCGCCAAGGACTTCTTCGACTCTCACAAGCACCTGCTGTTCTGGATCGCCACCTGCGTCCTGGCGCCGACGCTCGCGCTGCCGGTCGCCGTCCCCTATGCCGTGCTCGTCCACCGGGTGCTCGACGTGCGGCTGATCGCCCGCCGGGCCCTGCAGTACGTCCTCGCCCGCTCCATGGCGAGCGGGCTGGTGGCCATCCCCGCGGTGGCGCTCGCCATCTATGTCTCCATCCACAGCGAAAAGTCGGTCGCCGATCTGGTCTCGGGTCCACGGGTGCCGCTCCTCCTCGCCGCCGTCCTCGTGGGCGCGGCGGCGCTGCGCTACCGCAAGCCGCTCCTCGACGCCGTCGACCACCGTTTCTTCCGCGAGCAGTACGACGCCCGGTACATCCTGAGCCTGCTGGCCGAGCGCATCCGCTCGATCCGCGACTCCGCCAGCCTGGCCAGCCTGGTGTCGCGGGAGATCGACCTCGCGCTCCACCTGGAGCGGACCACCCTGCTGGCGCTCGACGCCTGCTCCGGGGTCCTGCTCGATCCCCGCAACCGGACGCGGCGCCTGGACTCGTCCTCCGCCCTCGCGCTCCTGTTGTCGAACGCCAGCGCCCCCCTGGAGGTCGATCTCGAGGGCGCCCACTCGCCGCTCCTCAAGCTCCCCGAGCGGGACCGCCGCTGGCTGGCCGACGGCGGCTTCCGCCTGCTGGTGCCCATCCTGTCGCGCGACGGCTCGCTGCTGGGCCTCCTCGGGCTGGGCGAGAAGAAGAGCGGCCTCCCCTTCCTCAAGGAGGACCGCCAGCTCCTCCACGCCATCGCGAGCAGCGCCGCCTGGGTGCTGGAGCTGGAGATCGAGCAGGCCCTCGCGGCCACGCAGTCCTCGCAGGGGCACATGGAGCCCGACGACCCGACTCCGAAGGAGCCTCTCCTGCCGGCGGCGGCCGAGCTCGCCAAGGAGTGTTTGAAGTGCGGCGCGATCCACGCCGCCTACACCGTCTTCTGCGGCAGCTGCAGCAAGAAGCTGGAGTCCTCGCTCGTCCCCTACGTCCTGCCGGGGAAGCTCCGCTTCGAGCGGCGCCTCGGCACCGGCGGCATGGGGGTGGTCTACTGCGGGTTCGACCTCGCCCTCGGCCGGCGGGTGGCGGTCAAGACCCTGCGTCACATCTCGCCCGAGGACATCCTGCGGCTGTTACGCGAGGCGCAGGCGGCGGCCACGGTCTCCCACCCGCACCTCGCTCCCGTCTACGGCCTGGAGACCTGGCAGGGGACGCCGCTGCTGGTCATGGAGCTCCTGGAGGGGGGGACCCTCGCCCAGCGCCTCCTGCGCGAGAAGCTCTCGCCTCGCGAGACCGTGGATCTCGGCATCGCCATGGCCGGCTCCCTGGCGAGGCTCCACGCGGCCGACATTCTCCACCGCGACGTCAAGCCGAGCAACATCGGCTACACCCGCGACGGCGTCCCCAAGCTGATGGACTTCGGCATCGCCCGGGTCGGAGGCGATCTGGACGAGGAGGACGACGAGGGCTTCGACGGCGATGGGGACGGCACGGTCCTCGCGCCGCTGCCGGCGTGGTCCGAGGAGGACGAGTCCCGTCCGACCGTGCGCTTCCGCTTCGCCGGCACGCTCTCCTATATCTCGCCGGAAACGGCGCGGGGGGAGCCGGCGGCCCAGACCTCCGACCTCTGGGGGCTCGCCATGGTGCTCTACGAGTGCCTGCTGGGAAGAAAGATCTTCACCGGCCCCCAGGCGCAGGTGCTGGCCCGCATCCGGTCGGGGCTGGTGCCGGACTTCTCGCAGGTGCTCCCGGAGCACGACGAGGTCCTGGGGGACTTCTTCCGCGCCGCGCTCCACCGCTCGCCGGCCCGCCGCCCGGCCGACGCCGAGGAGATGCGGGAGAGGTTGGAAGAGGTGCGGGTGAGGGTTTAGAACGGTCCGCCCATCTCGAAGATGGTGGGCTTGGTCTTGGTGGCGAGCCCCACGCCGTCCCCCAGGGGGAGGACGACCGCCTGGAGCTGCGGGTGCATCATCAGATAGCCGTTGAAGGCGCGCAGGGCGTCGGCGTCGCGATTCTCCTCCTCGCCGGGCGCCGCGACCTCCCCGCCCCAGAGCAGGTTGTCGCAGACGATCATCCCGCCCACCCGCAGCTTGGGGAGCACGAGGTCCAGGTAGCGCCGGTACTCGGTCTTCACGGCGTCCATGTAGACGAGGTCGAACGGCCCGTCGAGCCGCTGGATCACCTCCAGCGCCTTCCCCTCGATCAGCTCGACCCGGTCCGCCAGCCCCGCCCGCTCCAGGTACTGCCGGGCCGCCGCCAGCCGCTCCGGGTCGACGTCGACCGACTGCACCCGGGCCTCCGGCGCGCCGCGGGCCAGCCAGACCGCGCCGTAGCCGATGGCGGCGCCGATCTCCAGGATCCGGCGGGCCCCGGCCGCGCGCGCCAGGATGGAGAGGAGCCGTCCCACCTCCGGATCGGAGATCGGGATGTCCTCCTGGTGCGCCCGCTCCTCCATCTCCCGCAGGAGGGGATCGCGCGGCGGCAGCAGGCGGTCGAGGTAGTCCTCCTGCTCGGGGTGGAGGATGGAGGCCCGGCCGTGCTTCATAGGGATCCCTATTGTGGCGAGGTCGGCGACGCCGCCTCGCCGCCGGCCCCGGCCGGCTGGTCCGGCGCCTTCCGCCCGGAGATCCAGGCGAGGTTCTCCAGCGAGGCCGAGCGCTTCTTGCCGGCGGGGGTGAGCGGCTCCAGGACGAAGCTGGAGACCAGCAGCACGTGGCAGAAGTCCCCCTCCGCCGGCGCCTCCAGATTCAGCTCGACCTCGTGGAGGCCCGGCCCGGTGATGCTCGTCTCCGGGCAGCCGCAGTTGCCGCGGATCGTCACCGACGGCGTGGTCGCCGCCGGGTCGAGGACCATCCGGTAATCCGGCGGGTTGGCGGGCGGGATCTGGACGACCATCCAGACCGCCCCCGGAGCGCGCTGGTCGACCAGGCGGATCGCGCCGCGGTCCACCATCCACCGCCGGGCCAGCACCTGGCGGTCCCCGCCGGGCTCGGCCTCCATCCAGTTGGGGGAGAAGGCGAAGCGGGGGTGGGGGTCCGAGTTCGGCACCTGGACCTCGAAGGCGTTGTATTCGTCGCGCCCCACCGGCTGGCCGAGGCCGTCGAGCGGCCAGCGCTTGCCGTCCTTGCCGTAGAGCCCCAGGGTCACCTGGTACTTGCCCGGCGCCAGCGGCTCCGCCAGGGCCGACTGGTAGAGCTTGAGGTCGTAGCCGACCGGAGCCCCCTCGCGCCAGCGCTCCGGGAACGGGTGGTCGAAGGTGCGGGCCACCTTCTGCTTGGAGTCGAGCAGGTGGACGAACACCGTCGGCTTCTCGTCCCCGATCGACGCGGACGGCGTCCAGGTGAGGTGGACCGTCTGCACCTGCGAGAACGGGAGCTGCGTCTGGCGCGGATTGATCTCCACCTGCGCCACGGGGACCGGCTTGCCGCACGCAGCCAGCCCGAGGGCGGCGGTCGCGATCAGCGGAAGGGCTTTTTTCATGTTCATAGGGGAAGAAGAGAAGCGAGGAGACGCTACCGGGGGAGCGGGACGGCTGTCAAGGCCGGCGCTTCAAGGCCGGAAGGTCGCGGAGCAGTCCGGCCCCTCCCACAGGGTCACGGCGGCGAGCGGCGCCCTCGGCAGCCGCGTCTTGAGCTCCGCGAAGAACCAGGCGGCGATCCGCTCGGTGGTCGGGCTCTCGCGGTCGAACGGGGGAACGGTGTTGACGTCCCGGTGGTCGAGCCGCGCCGCCAGCTCCCGCAGCGCGCCCTGGACCTCGACGAAGTCCCAGGCCATCCCCTCGGCGTCCAGATCCGCCGTCTCCAGCACCGCCTCCACCCGCCAGGAGTGGCCGTGGACCGGCTCCGGCCTGCCCCTGTAGGAGGTCAGGTGGTGGGCGGCCTCGAAGCGGGCGATCACCCGCAGGGAATAGGACGGCACGGCTTCACTTCCCCTCGAGGAGCTGCTCGACGTGCGCGATCACCATCTCCAGCGCCACCCGGTTCTCGCCCCCCTCGGGGATGATGATGTCCGCCCAGCGCTTCGACGGCTCGACGAACTCCAGGTGCATGGGACGGACGGTCTCCAGGTATTGGCGCAGCACGTCCTGCACCGTGCGCCCGCGCTCGGCCATGTCGCGGCCCAGCCGGCGGATCAGCCGCAGGTCGGCGTCGGTGTCGACGTAGATCTTGAAGTCGAGCAGCTCGCGCAGGCCCGCCTCCACGAAGATCAGGATCCCCTCGAGGAGGATCACCGGCTGGGGCTCGACCCGCTTCGTGCGCGCCGTCCGGCGGTGGCGCACGAAGTCGTAGATCGGCACCTCGATGGGGTGCCCCGCCTTGAGGGCGGCGATGTGCGCGATCAGCAGCTCGTTGTCGAGCGCCGACGGATGGTCGAAGTTGTGGTGGAGCAGCTCGGTCTCGCTCCGCCAGTCGACGTCGCGGTAGTAGCTGTCCTGCTCGATCAGCGCGATGCGGTCCTCGCCCACGGCGTCGAGGATGGAGCGGGCCACGGTGGTCTTGCCCGAGCCGGTCCCGCCGGCCACGCCGAGGACGCAGGGCTTGAATTTCAGGCCCGCGAGGAGCGGGTCGAGCAGCGGCGCGGTCTCCAGGATCGACATAGGGGCTCAAGCTCCGTTCAGACGCCGAGGATGCGCGTCGGGCGGGGATTGTACTCGCCCTGAGGTCATCTCTGGCAGCCGGGACAGTAATAGGTGCTGCGGCCGGCCTGGACGATCCGGCGCACCGCCCGGCCGCAGGCGAGGCACGGCTCCCCCTCGCGGTCGTAGACGGTGAGCGAGACCTGGAAGTAGCCGCTCCGTCCCTCGCCGTCCGCGAAGTCGTTGAGCGTCGTCCCCCCCTGGGAGATCGCCTGCCGGAGCACCGCCACCGCCGACTCCGCCAGCCGGTCCCAGCTCCGGCGCGAGATGCGGGAGACCGGCCGCCCGGGGTGGATGCCGGCGCGGTGGAGCGACTCCGAGGCGTAGATGTTGCCCACGCCCACCACCACCCCGGCGTCCATCAGGAAGGCCTTCACCGGCCCCCGCCGCCCGGCCGCCGCGCGGGCGAGCACCTCGCCCGAGAGCTCCGGCTCCAGCGGCTCGGGCCCCAGGGCCGCGAAGTGGGGATCGTCCGCCAGCTCCGCCGTCTTCACCGCGAAGACGACGCCGAAGCGCCGGGGATCGCGCAGCCGCAGCCGCCGGCCGGACCGCAGGTGGAAGGCCACGTGCTCGTGCGGCTCGACCTCCGCGTCCCCCGGCGCCAGCGTCAGCCGGCCGCTCATCCCCAGGTGGACGACCACCGTCCACCCGCCCTTGAGGTCAATCAGCAGGTACTTGGACCGCCGCCTGAGCGCGATGACCTCCCGCCCCCGCGCCGCCCGCCGCAGGCGCGCCACGTCCACCGGCTCCCGCAGGGAGGGGTTCCGCACCTCGACGCGCTCGATCCGGTCCCCCAGCAGGTGGGGCTCCAGGCTGCGGCGCAGGACTTCGACCTCGGGGAGCTCGGGCATGGAGGGATTCTACCCTCTTGACAGCTCCGGCCCGATTGGCGTAAAAAAGGCGCAACATGATTCGCCAGGCCACTCTCCCGCTCCTCTTCGTCCTCTCTCCCAACCTGCAATCGGACCCTGCCGAGATGGTCGAGCGGCGGGTGCGCCGCGCGGCCCTCCGCCGCGAGCCGGTCGTGCTCGGCACGGCCGCTATGCCCTATGAGCCGCCCGCGCGCGGGGAGAGCCCGCTGCGCGCCCTCCTCCCCTTGGCCGACGGGCTGGAGGTGGCGGTCACCACCGCCACCCCGCGCATACTGGGGGAGCTGGAGTTGCTGGCGGAGCTCGACCGCCGGCATTCCGTCACCGTGCGGATCACCGCGCCGCTCCCCGCCACCCTCGACCCCGGCCCGCGTCTCCGCGCCGCCCACGACCTCGCCGCCGAGGGGATCACCACCGTCCTCCTGCTGGTTCCGGCGAAGGCCGATTGCGAGGACGATTGTGAGGAAGAAATGCGCTACTTCCTCGAGCAGGCTCGCGAGGTGGAGATCCACGACGTGGAGATCGAGACCGCCGGCCTCCGCCGCGCCGAACGGGCCCCCCTGCGGGCCACCTTCCGGCGCCTGCGGCTGGAATGCGGGTTTCCTCGCGGGGTGGCGGGGCGGGGGTAGCTACCGCCGCCCGCCCGCCTGGGCCGCTTGGCTCAGCCGCGCCACCAGCCGCGCCAGCGCCACGTCCGCCTCGCCGCTCTCCCCCTTGATCTGGAGCTCGGTCTCCAGCAGGTCGGCGGGGAGGCGGGCGAGGAAGGGCTCCGGGAGACGGCAGGCGGCGAGGTAGGCGCGGTGGAGCCGGAAGGGGTGGAGGCCGGCGAGCGGGTTCTTGCCGCCGGTGGGGATCTCTGACTGCAGACCCGGCGCGTGCTGGGTCTTGAAGCGGGCGTAGTTGCCCTCTCCCGCGGGGACCCGCGCCACCCGCATCATGCCGCGCACGGCCACGAGCTGGCGGCAGAACGAGGCCAGCAGCGAGAAGAAGGAGAGCCGCGCGGCCAGCGGGTCCTCGGCCGCGGCGAGCAGCCGGTGGAGACGGTCGAGCGCCTCGCCCCCCCGGCCGGCCGCGATGGCGTCGAGGAGCTGCCAGACGTCCTCCTCGCCGCGGTCCTCCACTGTCTGCTCCACGAGCTTGCGGTCGATCCTTCTCCCCTCCGCCCGCCCTTCCAGAAGATTGGCGAGCTTGCGGTACTCCCCGGCGAAACGGGCGGTCGAGTCGGCCTCCACGCCGCCGGTCGTGCGGCCGCTCTTGTCGCTCTCCTGGCGCAGGGTGCGGCGGGCGAGCTCGGCGAGGGCGTCGGAGGCGATCTCTACCCCGGTCTGCCGCTCCAGCTCTCCGGCGAGCAGCTCCAGCCCCTGCCAGCTCCCGCGGTCCGACTCCACCCGCCCCACGCCGAGGGAGGCGCCGCGCTCCTCCAGCAGCCTCACCAGCGGGTGGTCCGAGGCCACGGCGCTCTCGGCGAGCACCAGCACGTGCCCCGGAGGAAGCCCGCCGCGCACCACCTCGGAGAGCTCGGCGAGATCCCCCTCGCCGGTCCCCTGGATCCCCTCCTGCCGGGCGGCGGCGAGCAGCCCTACGAGCTGGCCCCGGAGCTCCTCCACCTGCTTCTTCCCCCGCTTCGACTTGCGCGCCTTTCCCCCTTCGAGCACCCAGACCGGCAGCTCGGAGAGCGCCCGCTCGGGCTCGCCCGCGTAGGGGTCGACGTCGAAGAGGTGGAGCGCCTGGAGCAGGCGGGAGGCCCCCTCCCGCTCACGGCCCGAGAGGGCATGCCCGTCCGGAGCGACCGGCACCACCTCCGCGGCGTCGTCGATCAGCTCGCCGGCGGCGCCGCGGTCGGCGAAGACGGCCGAGGCCGTCGCCAGCAGTACCTTGCCGGAGGCGAAGAGCGAGAAGGTGCGGAGATCCTGGAGGAGGGGGGAGAGCGACTGTGGCCGCCGGTGCACCTCCACCGCCGCAGGAGGGAGCCCGGCGGCGCGCGCCAAGGCCTCGGCGACCCGGCGCGCGGCCGGCTCGGCCATCACCAGGTCGCCGTGGACCAGGCAGACCTGAGGGGTCTGCCCGCCACGGGTCAACCGGGAGAGGAAGGTCTCGACGGGATCGGCCAACCGGCCCTCTATCTACGGATTACGAAGCTTCCAGCTCCAGGAGCCCCTTCTCGGCCATCTCCTGGCAGTCGACGCAGAAGCGCGCCCACGGGAGCGCCTCCAGACGCGGCAACGCGATGTTCTGCCCGCAGTTCGAGCAGCGCCCATACGTCCCCTCGTCCATCCGGCGCAGCGCGTTCTCGATCTGGAGCAGGGTGTTCCGCTCGGTGTCCGAAAGAGAGAACATGAGCTCGCGGTTGTAGGCGTTGTTCGCCCGGTCCACGATGTCTTCCGTGCCGTCGTCCGCGGACTCCTGCCCAGCCCGGAGGTCCTGCTTGTACATGTTGAGGATCTCGTCCCGCTGATTCTGCAGCCGCTGGCGGAGGGCCTGATAACGGTCCTGGGGCACCTCGACAGTCGCCTTGGCCTTTTCGGTTTTGGCCACGCTTGCTTCTCCTTTCGAACAGGCGCGCTTAAAAAAGGTCCCTATGATACAGCCTGACGGCCTCACAAGGGCTCGCGATGATAGCTCATTCCGGCCTCAATGGAGAGCGCGCGGAAGAGTTGCTCATAAAGCACGACCCGTGCCAGCTCGTGGGAGAGGGTGAGAGGACCGAAGGAGAGGACGGCGCGGGCCCCGTCCAGCACGGCGCGGTCGAGGCCGAGGTCGGAGCCGATCAGGAAGGCGACCGGGTGGGGCCACTCCTCCTTGAGCCTGGAGAGCCGGGCCGCGAGCTGCTCGGAGGAGAACATCTCGCCGCGGCTGTCGAGGGCGAAGGTCCAGGCGGACGGCGGGACGGCGGCGAGGAGGGCGGCCCCCTCGGCCTTCATCCGCTGCGGATCGTCGGGAGCGGCGCGGGCGCGCACCGGCACGTCCCGCACCGTGGCCAGCCGGGCGATCCGCTTCCGGTACGAGGCGCAGATCTCCTCCCAGTTGGAGCGCTGGTGGCGGCCGGCCCAGACGACGACGAGCTCGCGCACCTCAGGTGGGGCCTTATCCCACCGCCGTGTCGTCGAGGTCCTGCTGCGAGCGCCCCACCAGGTACTGCTCCCACTCGTCGAAGTAGGCGAGGGTTTTGAAATCGCGCATGCGGTCGAGGAAGACGACGCCGTTCAGGTGGTCGTACTCGTGCTGGACGATGCGCGCCTCGAAGCCCATCACCACGTAGTCGAGCGGCTGCCCCTCGCGGTCGAGCCCCTGCACCCGCACCTTGGGGTGGCGCGGCACCAGCCCCCGCAAGTCGGGGATCGAGAGGCACCCTTCCCAGTCGTACGCCACCTCGCGGGCCTGGGGAGTGACCAGGGGATTGACCACCACGTGCAGCGGGATCTCCGGCGGCCCCGCCGCCTGGTAGACGAAGATCTGGAGCTCCTCGCCGAGCTGGGGGGCGGCGAGCCCCACGCCGTGCGCGTCGTGCATCGTCTCCACCATGCTGTCGATCAGCCCCTGGATCTCCGGCCTCGCGAGAAGGGCGGGCGGGAGCGGCTGCGCCGGGGCGCGCAGAGAGGGGTGACCGAGGCGGACGATGGGGAGGACGGGCATAGGGGATCCTTTCCTGGGCGTGGATTATAGCGTGAGCGATTCACCGGCCCACAATCGGCGGGCCCGCAAATGGTATGCTCCGGCTCCATGCCGAGAGGAACGGGACGGCTCCTGAAGAGCGACCGCGGGCGGAAGGTGGCCACCCGCCTGCTGATCGTGGGCGCGGCGGTCGGCCTTCCGGTCCTCGCGGCGGCCCTGCTGCGCCGCCGGGCCGAGCCGCCGTCCCCTCCCCGCTGGGGGCGCGCCCACCGCTACACGGGGCGCTCCGGCCGCGAGGTGGTCTTCCAGGAGCTGGGGACCGGCCCGGCCATCGTCCTGCTCCACTCCTTCGGACCCGGCTACGACGCCAACCAGTGGCGCGCGGCGGCCGAGATCCTGGCCGCCGGCTTCTGCGTCTACGTGCCCGACTTCCCCGGTTGGGGACGGACGCGGGCGGTCCCCGGCGCCCATCATCCGGACCGCTATTTCCAGCTCCTGGAGGACTTCCTGGCCGGCGTGGTGCGGGAGAAGGCGGTCCTGGTGGCCTCAGGGCTGTCGGCGGCCTACGCCGTCCAGGCCGCGGTAGACCACCCCAGCCGGGTGCGCGCCCTCGCCCTGGTCTCCCCCTTGGGATTGGGGGAGACGGCGGAGACCGGCGCCCTCCAGGGGTTCGCGGGCCACGTGGTCGGCCTGCCGGTGGTCGGCGCGCCCGTCCTCGACCTCCTGACCGGCCGCGCGGCGCTGGAGCACCACCTCCGGCGCGAGGTCTATGCCGCTCCCGAGCGGGTGGACGCGGCGCTGCTGGAGCACCACTACCGGGCGAGCCACACCGCTCAAGGCCGCGCGGCGCTCGCCGCCTACCTGCGCGGCGACCTCTGGCACGACGTCTCGGAGGAGCTCGACCGGCTGCGCGTCCCCGTCTGGCTCGCCTGGGGGCGGGAGGCGAAGAGCCCCGCGGTCGATCAGGCCGACCTCTGGCTCCGCCACCTCCCGGACGCCAGCCTCGACGTCTTCGAGGGCACCGGCGCCCTCCCCTACGCGGAGGTCCCGGCGCTCTTCTGCCGGGCTCTGGAGCGGTTTTTGGCGGGGGTGGGGGCGGGAGTGGGGAACACGGACTAGCACAGACTTTCACGGACAGGGAAGTGGACACCGGTCCGTCTGCGGAGCTCGTCCGTGCGGGTCCGTGTCAGTCCGTGATAGTCCGTGTTCCCTTGCTCCCCGCCGCGGAAGCCGCATACCATTCCCCTCCGTCGCCCCGGGGCGGCACCTTTCCGAGGAAGAATTCATGAAAACGAAGATCCTCGTCACGGGAGCCCTCGGCCAGATCGGGTCGGAGCTGGTGCCCGCGTTGCGCGAGCGCTATGGCGCCGATCAGGTCATCGCCTCCGACATCCGCATGATGTCGCGCCAGGAGCTCCTGCGCACGGACGGCCCCTTCGATTTCCTCGACTGCACCAACCAGCGCCAGGTCCAGGAGGTCGTGCAGCGGCACCAGATCCAGACCATCTACCACCTGGTGGCCCTCCTCTCCGCGGTCGGCGAGAGCAAGCCGCAGGTGGCCTGGGACGTCAACATGGGGAGCCTCTACCGCGTGCTGGAGGTGGCCCGGGTCAACGGCTGCGCGGTCTTCGTGCCCAGCTCGATCGGCGCCTTCGGGCCCGGCACCCCCCGGGACCACACGCCGCAGGACACCATCCAGCGGCCGACCACCATCTACGGCGTCACCAAGGTGGCCGGCGAGCTGCTCTGCGACTACTACAACCAGCGCTTCGGGATCGACACCCGCGGCGTCCGCTTCCCCGGCATCATCTCCTACGGCGCCCCGCCCGGCGGCGGCACCACCGACTACGCGGTGGAGATCTTCTGGGAAGCGATTCGCCACCGGCACTACACCTGCTTCCTGAAGCCGGACACCCGGCTCGACATGATGTACATGCCCGACGCGGTCAAGGCGGCGGTCGACGTCATGGAGGCCGAGCCGGAGCGCCTCGCGCACCGTAACGCCTTCAACGTCACCGGCATGAATTTCACGCCCAGGGAGCTGTGCTCCGAGATCACCCGGCACATCCCCGAATTCAAGATGGAGTACCGGATCGATCCCGTCCGGCAGGCGATCGCCGACTCCTGGCCGAATTCGCTCGACGACGGCGCGGCGCGCCAGGAGTGGGGGTGGAACCCCCAGTACGATCTCCCGGCGATGGTCCGTGACATGCTCGAAAACCTGGAAAAGAAGCTGGCCGCCGAGGAGGTCCATAATGCCAATTGACCGTTTCGAAGCCGCCCTCTCCGCCGAGCTCGGCGCCCTGCGCGAGCGGGGCACCCTGAAGGGGGCCGAAGCGGTGATCGCCCGGGTCCTCCCCGCGTCGGGCGAGCGGGGCACGCGCTACCTGCTGGCGGGGGAGGGAGACAAGCCCTTCCTCAAGATGAATTCAAATAATTACCTGGGGATGTCCCTGCGCCCCGAGCTCATCCACGCCGAGGAGACGGCGAGCCGGGAGCTCGGCGTCGGCCCCGGCGCGGTGCGCTTCATCAGCGGCACCTATCAGGCCCACGTCGACCTGGAGGCGCGCCTCGCCGCCTTCCACGGCCGCGAGTCGGCGATGCTCTTCAGCTCGGCCTATGCCACGGCCCTGGGCGTGATCGTTCCATTGATCACTCCCGAGACGGCGTTGATCAGCGACGAGCTCAACCACAACTGCATCATCAACGCCATGCGCCTGGCGCGGCCGAAGGAAAAGCACGTCTACAAGCACCTCGACCTCACCGACTTGGAGGCGAAGCTCGAGGCCGCTGCCGGGAGCTGCCGCCGGGCGATCGTGGTGACGGACGGCATCTTCAGCATGCGCGGGGATCACGGGCCGCTGCCGGAGCTGCAGGCGATCTGCCGGCGCTGGAGCGGGCGCTTCGCGGAGGACGCGGTGCTGATCGTGGACGACTCGCACGGCGTGGGCGCCTTCGGCCGCGCCGGCCGCGGCACCGAGGAATATACCGGCTCCGGGCCGGTGGACATCCTGGTCGCCACCCTGGGCAAGGCGTTCGGCGTCAACGGCGGTTATGTGACCGGAAGCCGATTGCTCACGAATTTCCTGCGCGAGACCGCGGCGACCTATATCTATTCCAATCCGATCACGATGGGGGAGTGCGCGGCGGCGCTCAAGTCGGTGGAGATCGTCGACAGCCCGGAGGGGCTGCGCCTGCTCGACCACCTGCGGGCGATGACCGCCCGCTTCGAGCAGGGGCTGCTCCGCCTCGGCTACGAGACCATTCCCGGCGAGCATCCGGTGGTGCCGCTGATGGTGCGCGACACCGCGAAGACCACCGCCCTGGTGGCCCATCTGCGGCAGCACGGCATCCTGGCGACCGGCCTCAAGTACCCCGTGGTGCCGCGCGGCGACGAATCGATCCGTTTCCAGGTCTCGGCGGACCATACGCCGCACGACATCGATTCGGTGCTGGCGGTGCTGGAGAGCTTCCCGGGGAGGAGCTGAGCGCTCACCGCACCCAGCGGCGTCCCCGGCGCTGGAACATCGGGGAGGGCAGGCTCGACAAGCCCGTCGTCACGGGATTGCCCGGACGCAGGAAACCGCAGGTGCTCATGAGCGGTTTGGCGATCAGGGTCGTCTCGGCGGCCGAGACCACCTCGAGCTCGCAGAAGGACTCGGCCTCCTCCCCCTCGGCCACGAGCGCCATGCCGGGCGCCAGCCCGCTTTGAAGGCCGAAATCCACCTTGAAAGCGCCGGAAGCCTCGATCTTGCGCAGGACGGCGCCTTCAGCCGGTTTTTTGAGAAGGTATTGCTGATAGCTCGGTGGCAGGTCCGGAGGGTCGCTGACGGCGACCTTCCAATCCTCCTGCCGCAGGTAGACGAGGCCGTAAGCGTCGTTGCGCGGCTCGGTCCCCAGATTGACCTCGTTGATGAAGCCCATCATCGCCTCTTTCTCGATCAGATAGAGGCGCCCGCCCCAGCGGACCGGCAGGTAGGATTCCTCCGCTGCCTTCCGGCTCTCCTTGTTGCGCGAAGACGCCGTCAGGACGAGCTCGCCGTCTCGCAGAGTGGCCTGCCCTGTCGAGGAGGCATAGGTGCCCAGGCAGCCGCGCCAACTGAACCCATAACTCCCGCCGGGCTCGATCATCAGGGACTGATTCACGCCGAGGCCGTCGCCTCTATAGTAGCTGCCGGCGACCTCGGCGAGCGGCCCGGTCTGGGCCGGTCCCCCGAGAACGAGGGGCACGGTGCCCAGGAGGACGGCGAGGAACAGGGTCAATGAGACGACGGAGAGGACGCGCGCGGAGGCCATGGACTCTCCCTTGCCGGCTCTGCCCCGCCGCAAGACGTTCGGGCGGGAGGTGGGCCGTTCTTCTATTAGACACCCGGAGCGGGGGAAAAGATCCCGGGGAGACGTCGCCCGGGCAAAGTTGACCCTGCGTCTCCACCTGCTTAGAATCACGCAGAACCAGTGGCACACGTGAGACGCGTGTGATGAGGTAAGCAGCGATGCAACGGAATATCACACTGACGCTCGACGAAGAGCTCATTCGCAAAGCGAGGGTGCTGGCGGCGCGCCGTAACCGCTCGGTCTCAGCGTTGCTGCGGGACGAGCTGTCCCGCCTCGTGGCCGAAGGCGACGCTTACGAGTCCGCGAAGCGAGCGGCGCTCAAGCGTCTTGAACGGGGTACCCACCTGGGCGGCGGCCCCCTTCCCGCCAGAGACGAGCTTCACGACCGTGCCGACCTTCGTTGACGCCAACGTCCTGATCTACGCCGAAGACCGCGATGCGGGCGACAAGCACCTCATCGCGCGGAACTTGGTGGCGGACCTCTGGCGTACCGGCGATGGGGTGCTGAGCGTGCAGGTACTGCAGGAATTCTTCGTCACCGTCACGCGTAAGCTGCCGCGGCCGTTGCGCCCCAGTGAGGCCCTCGCCATCGTCGAGCAGTACCTTACCTGGCGGGTGGTGGAGAACACGGGAGACCTGCTCCTCGCGGGGATCCGCCTTGCCTCGGAGCTCAAGGTTTCGTTCTGGGATGCCCTGGTCATCCAGGCCGCCCGTACAGAGCGTTGCGACCGGCTGTTGACTGAGGACTTGAATCACGGCCAGCGGATTGGAGACCTCACCATCGTCAATCCCTTCCGCGCTGAGCCGTCACTTTGAGGCGGCGAGTCGCCCAAGTCCTACATCACCGGACCGTCCTTCCTGTCTTCAGACCGCGGCAGCAGCCGGTCGCGGTCGTATGGCGGATCTTCACGCGCGGGCAGTTGATCGTTGGGCCAGTCTTTCAGCCAGCGCCGGCGTTCTTTTTCGTCCGCATAGTATTTCATGTACAGATTCAGATGCTCCTCGCTGCCGCTCCCGATCATGTCGATGTGGTAGGAGTAGGCGGCCTTTTCCGGCATCAGGACCGCCGGCTCGCGCAATTCCTCCCTCCACAATTCGGCGTAGAGCTCGCGATCGCTCAGATGGTTGGTGTTGTGGAGGAAGGTTCCGAGCAGCGCGAGCGTGTTGATGAGCTCCCACAATTTGGTCTTGATCTGCGCATCGTCGAGCTCATCAGGGTGCGGAAGGGAGACGCCCGAAGCGGTCAGGGCGTCCGATAAGGGCTGCGGCTCTTGCTGCTCATACGCCGCGACGTTGTCCAAGAATTCGTCGTATCTGTTTACCGCCCTTTCGGGGTGCTGAAGCATACTCTCCGCCTTGACGGCACGTCTGGAAGAGACTTGTTCTTTCCCTGGAGGCATGGTCTAATCTTTTTCAGACATGCCGACTTACGAGGAACTCCTTCAAGAGAACTCTGAGCTCCGAGGCCGGATTGCGGAGCAGGAGCGTCGGATCGGACAGTTGGAGAAGATCATCGAGGAGTTGCGACGTGGCGGCAAACGCCAAG